>JBFMEW010000003.1:0-527793 GCA_040753175.1 Acidobacteriota bacterium
CTGAAGTCAAGCAAAGCTGGGAGGGCCTCAAACGATTGAAACTGTAGTGAAGACTTTTGGAACACCGTGATTGAAAATAAACCACTTGGGGATCAATAATCTCACCAACTGCGAAAGTTAGGCTAGGAGGAAGAAGGGGCAGTAGCCCCTTTATTTCAAACGACCTGGCTGGCATGCGGGGTTGTTGATTCAGTGGGCCCGGCAGGGGAGAGATTTTACCGATCAGGGTGGTGTGAATCGACGCTGAAGTCCATTCACCTTGGGACGGTCTACCGGCGTTCAGTCTCTGGAGACATTCGTGTTTCCCCCAAACAGGCTGGAGGACCGCTGGGCCTTACGGTGAAACGACCAGAGGCAACCGCTCGGCCCCCGGAGGACGCCCCCACGGCTCGCTAGTCGAACTCATTGCTGGGCCAGGGCAAACAGGTGATTGCGGTTGGTGATAAAAAGCACGCCATTCGCCGGCACCGGGCTCGAATACACCGAGCTTCCCATGTTGTACTCGCCCAGCAACTCTTTTTCTTTGGCTGCCTTCAGGACGACCACATCGCCGTCCTCGTCGCCCAGATAGACCCTCCCATCCACAACTAAGGGAGAGCCCCAAACGGCCGCCAACATGTCGTGGACCCAATACTCCTTTCCGGTCTTGGCATCCAGGCAGTGCAGGAACCCGCTGAAGTCGGGATAGTAGATCAGCCCGTCCTTGATTGCGGCTGTTGAAATGGAGCGGCGAATCTTGTCGTAATGCCACACGCGTCCGGTCTCGGTGATGTCTCCTCGTTTCGTGGCGTCAATGCAGTAAAGGTGACCCACTCCTTCCCCATGCTCAGGATCCTGACCGTTAGCAATATAGACCAGGTTGTCGTAAATGACCGGTGTGGCGATAACCTCGTTGCGGGTCTTGGGCCAGACGGAATCCTTGGGATTGCTGTCGAATTCCCAGAGTTTCTTTCCGGTAAGCGCCTCATATCCCCGAATCCAGCCGTCCCCCTGACCGTGCACGACCTGATCCACGCCCCCGATGTTTCCGACCGCGGGAGAGGACCACTGTCCGTGCAGGATGCGGTCTTCAACGGAGTTGTCTTCCCAGACCAGCTCCCCCGTACTCCGGTTCAAGGCAATGATGGCCGGCGCTCTGGGAGAAGGAATGTTCACATGGCTTTCATCCTGCCCGTTGGAAGTGCTGACGTAGATCAGATCCCCAAAAACGACTGGAGACGAGTTGGCCAGATTGTGAGGGAAGGCGCCCACTTCCTCCATCATGTCGAACTTCCAGACGATATCAGCATCGAACTGTCCTGTGAGTTTCTCTTCCTTGTAAGGACCGTCGTTCTCGCCGTCCCGAAATCCTTCGATGTCCAGGCAAAGCACCTCGCAACGGTTGGACACATAGTAGAGGTGTTTCCCGATCACCAACGGCGAGGAGGCGATTCCCTGGAAGGGCCAGTCATTGACACGCCCTGAAGCCAGCTTTTCGTGGGTGATCTGCCACAGGAACTCCCCATCCCCTTCACGAAAGGCCATCAGGACCCCGCGGTCGCCCGGCTGTTTGGGATCGCGCACCGCCTCGTTGTTGGTACCGACAAACACCATTCCACCAGCCACGGTTGCGTTGCCGTAACTTTGCGACCCCAGCGTGGCCACCCACTTGACGTTCTTCTTGCTGGCCACATCCCAGGTAACCGGCAACCCCTTCATATCCGAAACCATGTTTCGATCCGGCTTTCCTCCCCACATGGGCCAGTCCCCGGCATGAGCGGTGGTGAGCCCATCGGCCAAGAGTTTTCCGGCGCCGATGGTCATGCCAAGGAGAGCGGCAAGGCCTCCCACCAGAGACATAGGTGTGATGCATCGCATGAATTTCACAAATCGTTTCATAGACTCCTCAATATAGATCAATGGCGGCACTCAGACGATCAATTGGGATGAACTCTGACATTGTCAAAGAACACCTCAAAGGGAGCATCGGCATAGAGGCCCGGGCTCCCCTGCCGATTGGGAATGGGATCAACACGCTCGATCATCCATCCTTCCGGCTCTGCTTCGGTGGTCAGCCAAACCTTCCCGCGCGCCAGGACGTGACCATCGGCAGATGGTTCGACCTTCAGCTTCATCCGGTACCAGGTACCGGCTTTCCAGCTAAATGGCTTTGAGACGGTGCGTGCCGTTTCGGGCTGCCAGGGCTGTAACTCCAACTTTTGGCTGTTGCCGAACAGAACCAGTGCATAGCGTTGGGCCACAACGCCCGCATCTCCCATCTGCCGGCGTCGCTCGGTAGCCAGGACATCGGCTTCCACGGTGTAGTTAGACCAGTGGGGAAGGCCCAGATAGGCTCGAGCTCGTTTGGTGAAGGGGTTGTCCGCCAGCTTCACCAAAACCTTTTTCCCATTTTCCTCTCGAACCACAAACTTACCGGCACAATTGATCCAGTAGCCAGGGGCAGAGCCAACCTTCATCTCGTCGAACGTCTCTCCCCACGGAAGAGGTGGAATGACTCTCAGACGGGCGACGCCGGAAAGTCCACCCAGGGTGGCCTTGACCTGGCCCGCCTGGCCCACGGGCTTCGAAGAAGCTGTAAACTTTCCAGCGGACAAGTCACCTTGCAGCTGCTCGAGGGACCAGGACGCCTCAGTTTCCTTGATCAACTGACCTCGATCATCGAACAGACGGGCGTGGAACTGAACACTTTCACCAGGCTGAAGAACGAGTTCAGTGGGCACGACCTGGAGGTGAGCGGGAGCAGCGGATGAACTGGACGCCGGTCGCGACTTGGCGGGTGGAGCCTTTCGAGTGGAGGCTTTGGAGGTCCCTTTTTTGCCGATGCAATAAAGGGCCTCGCTGCTGACCAGATAGATTCGGCCGTTGGCGACCGCCGGCGATCCGATGATGGCTTCCGGTTCCGTCTCCGTTCCCAGCCAATCCTCGTCGAGGATCTGGCAGCCAGTTGCCTCCGGCTTCAGAATGAAAAACTTACCGTTTTCAGTCCCGGCGTACAGCTTGCCGTCGGCCAGGACCGGTGAGGACTTTTGGATTGTGCCCAGATTCTGCATCCACAGGCTCTTTCCGGTGTTGACGTCGAAGGCAAACAGATTGGACCCGTTGTCGATCTGGTAGATGCGATCCCCATCTACGACCGGAGAGGAGAACCCACCTTGGAACCCCTTCAATGCCCATTTGACCTGCTCTTTGCCGAGAGTGCCTTTGCTACCCGCGTCCACCGCGGCCAAAAGACCCATGTCGTTGGTATCCCAATTTTCTTCGGAATGCGAGACGAAGGCGACGTTTCCCTTGAGTACCACGCCGGTGTTGATCCCTCGCTTGCTAATCTCATACTTCCAGACCGGTTCTCCGGTTTGGGGTTTCAGAGCATGAATGGTCCCGTCGCTTCCGCCCGCAATAAACAGACGCAGCCCGCCAACTTCAGCCACGATGGGGGGAGAATAAGTGGTATCAAAGGGCCGCCCACCCGGGGAACTGACCCAGATGGTCTCGCCTGTCCGCTTATCGAAGGCCATGAACCGGTGGCTGCCCCGGGCCTGGTTACCCCAACCTGAACTAATCCCGCTTACGATGACTAGATTCCCCTCTACAACCGGTGAAACGGTACGTCCGCCGTGAGTCGTGACCAAGCCGAATTCCTCCGACAGAGACCGTTCCCAAAGCACTTTGCCGTCGCGGGTAAGACCCATCAAGGTACCACCGACTCCAAAAACATAGACCTGGCCAGTCTCCGGGTCCGCGGCAGGAGAAGCCCAACCCACCCGGTGCGGAGGGACATCGCTCAGGTAAACATTGAACGGGTGCTCCCAAAGCAGTTTCCCGGTGTCCGCGTGGAAGCAAATGACCCGCTCCTGAAGCGTGGCTCCCGCGCCGGCGGAGTTTTGTAGATAGACGTGGTCTCCCAACACGACCGGGGCTGAGCGCCCGCCGAAAGGTGCTTTCCAGGCCAGACTGTCACCCGCCGGAGACCATTTGGAAGGGAGTCCCCGTTCCAAAGATATTCCATCGCGGTTGGGACCGCGCCATTCCGGCCAATCTGCAGCCAGAAGGCAGCGCATCGGCAACACGCCGAAAAGACATAGGAGGGAGATTCTCTTAAGGTACGCAGTCATATCGTTCCTCGGATTGCGGATGAGAGCTCGATCGAGATGATGATCAATCTTAGGATGATTGTGCCTTGCAAGGGCGCGAGGGCCTGCCGACATTCACAAAAGAGGATACCTGTTCACTTGGAAAACACGCAAGTTATAAGGCTCGGTCTGCCGTTGACGCTTCACTCAGGGCGCCGACGACTGGGCGGGAGTGTTTTGAGCAGAGTGATCGTCTCACCGTTGCGCTCAGCCCAATCTACCGCCAGGGGACGCTAGTCCGACTGCATCGGCAGATACACCTTTTTGAGCGTGGCCATCTTTCGCGGATCCTCGGTCACCGCGCCGAGCGTAAACATCATGACCCCCGTGGCGCCGGAGGCCATTCCACCGGTCAGCACGCGTTCGAATTCCTCGGCACTGACCCGGCGTCCTTCCGGGTCGCTCCAGGCCTGCACGATCGGCCATAACTTCAGTCTTTCCGCTGGTTCGCCGCGCAATCCCAGTTGGTGACTCCACCATTTGACATTTCGCTCCACCCAACCGGGAGATTGACTGGAGCGGCCGTGGTAAAGCATGGGGCTCAGCACATCGAACACATCAGCCATCATGCCGACGTCCAGTCCAAGTATCTTGCGTCGAGCACCTTGAAACTCGTCGTCACGCCAGCCGCAGTGGTAGCACCCCACCAGCAGGTGCGGAGCGTGCTCCCAGATCACCTCGCGGCACCGTCGGGCAAAGTCCATCAGCGTCCGGCAGCGCCAGTCCCTCCAGTGTAACTGGTGACGCGACAGAATCTCCTTAGCCCGCTCCTCCGCTGTGGTTCCCTTCAGCTCGATCCGTGCGTCTCTCTGGAATTGGCTGATGCAACTGTCGTTGAAGCAGGTCTCCGGCAAACCAGGCTTCGGATCTTCAAACTGGGCATGCCAGTGCAAATAGTCGAGCCACACGCCGTCGATCTGACGGGAGGTGACCAACTGTTTGAGCTCTTCGAGGCGGTGGCTCATGAAGGCCTCGTTGGTAGGGCAGATTCCCATGAACCAACTCTGCATGGGCGAGCGTTTGCCCTCGGAGTCGATCGGCCAGGCCTCGGCATGCTCCTCCACCACGCTGTTCTGGCTGCCCTCCCGCCCCATCAGCCACTCTTTTCCATTCAACGTCGGGAACTCGGCGAAAACCCGCGCGCCCTCCGAGCGGGCCCGTGCAATCAGCGCCTCGGTAAGGGAGCCGGCATGGACAAAGACGGCATTGATGCCGTACTCGTTTAATCGAGCACCGCTTTCCCAGAATGATTTGGGCGAGGAGTAAGCGCCTCGGAGATCGAGTCGCTTGTCGGCGGCCTGAATCGTACTCCGCCCCGCCAGCAGGTTAGCGGCACCCGCCGCTGCAAGACCCACAAACTGACGTCGGTGCATGGCACTCTCCATGATCGTGGGAGTTCGTTTGTCCGAACCTCTGAAATTTTACCCTATCGCAGGAGGTGCTGTAACCCGTTGTCAAGCGGAGAGCGCGAACCTCTTCTCCGCTTCCTGTACAAGATGACGTCAAAGAAGCACCTGGTCGCAAGCTGCGATCCCTGCAAAGCCCTGGTCGCCAGAGGTTTCTTTCTCCAGTGGCCAGGCCATCTTGTGAGAAACGAATGAAGCGCCCGGGTTCCCGCTTGGTTTTTGCTTTCGCCAAGCCGCGTCAGGGTGCTTTTTCCAGCTGCCAGGAGTGCTGGACGGGACGGGCGCGGCAGGTACCGAAAAAATGGTTGATTGTTATATAGAACTATAACACTATAGTTCTATGATGCAGGCCGCCCAAAAGAAGAATGCGCCTTTCCGGTTCAGCCTGGACCAGCGCAGCGGCGTTCCAGTGTACCGTCAGATCATCGACCAGGTTCTGGGAGGCATCGCCGCGACTATGTTGAACGCAGGCGACCAGCTGCCGACGGTTCGTCAACTGGCCGTCGACCTGGCCATTAACCCCAACACGGTCATTCGGGCCTATCGTGAACTCGAGATTCGGGGAGTGCTGGAGACCCAGCAGGGTACGGGCACGTTCATCAGCCACCAGACGGTTCCCCGCGCCAAAGCCGAGCGGGAGCGCCGCCTCAATCAGCTGGTGGGAGAGGTCATCGCGCGGGCGGGCGGCGAAGGATTCACGGTTGACGAGATGATCGAGCAGCTGCAAGAACTGCGAAGAGAAACAGGAAAAAAGAGGGGGTAGAATCCATGCGAAAGGATCGCAATCAATATCGGACGAGTGGTGTGGCCGTGGCGCTGTTGGCGATCTCAGTGGGTAGCGGGGCCGGCCTATCGTTGCTGTTCGGAAGCCGGGAGCCGCTGTTCGTAGGCGGGCTGCTGGGCTTGTATTGGCTGTTTTCGATCAAGGTGGCGGATCCATGGGAAAAGGTGGCCGTGCTGCGGCTGGGTCGCTACCTCGGCCTACGTGGTCCCGGGCTCTTTCACATCGTTCCGCTTGTCGACAGGCTGAGCCGGTTCGTCGATCA
Source organism: Acidobacteriota bacterium (assembly GCA_040753175.1). Classification (GTDB taxonomy): domain Bacteria; phylum Acidobacteriota; class Terriglobia; order Versatilivoradales; family Versatilivoraceae; genus JBFMEW01. The sequence goes on from JBFMEW010000003.1 coordinate 6,583, forward strand.
GCGAGTTCGCGTCTCCAACGTCACCGCGGAGTCCACGCTCACGCGCGATACGGTTCCCGTCAACGTGGATGCCATTGTCTTCTGGCTGGTCTGGAATGTGGAGAAGTCGATTCTGGAAGTGGAGGACTTCGTCCAAGCTATCGCCCTCAGCGCCCAAACGGGCCTACGAGAAACGATTGGGCGCCATGAGCTGGCCCAGATGATTACGGAGCGGGAATCGCTCGGACGCGAACTGCAGCGGATTCTGGATGAGAAGACCACCGCCTGGGGAATCACCATCCAGTCCGTCGAGATCCGTGATGTGCGTATCCCGCAAGCCCTGGAAGACGCCATGTCGCGGCAGGCCCAGGCCGAGCGGGAGCGCCAGGCACGCAACATTCTCGGTCAGGCGGAAACAGAAATCTCGGAAAAGTTCTCGGCGGCCGCACTGACCTATCAGAACAACCCGGTGGCCCTTCACCTGCGGGCCATGAACATGCTGTACGAGGCCATCAAAGAGCGTGGATCCATGGTTATTGTGCCTTCCTCCGTCGTGGAAACGATGGGACTGGGAGGCACGCTGGCCACGGCTTCGCTGGGTGGAGCGAAAGTCGACTGACAACGGAGGTTCCCATGAGTGGTCGGTACCCAGCCATGCCCATTTCGAAGACAGGGCTCTCGGAGAGTCGACCCGACTTCAGGTTCCGCCGAGGGCGGGGAAGGGTCGAGCTCTTCGTAATGACTCTGATGTTGCTGGCTGGCCGCGGCGCCGAAGCCCAGGAGTCCCGCTCCTGGCAGGATGCGTCGAAGCACCAGGTGAAGTTCGTGACCGTAGGAGAAGGCGTTCGCCTGGAGGTGCTGGATTGGGGCGGGGCCGGGCGGGACGTGGTGTTACTGGCCGGCTACAATACGGCGCACATTTTTGATGAGTTCGCTGAGGTGCTCTCCCAGGCCTGCCACGTTTATGGAATCACGAGGCGGGGATACGGCGCTTCCAGCCGGCCGGATTCGGGCTACACGGCGAAACGTTCCGCAGCCGACGTTCTCGAGGTTCTGGCCGCGCTCAAACTGAGGGCCCCGGTCCTGGCCGGCCACTCTTTCGGGGGCCAGGATTTAAGCACTATCGGCGCCGAGCACTCCGAGAGGATCGGCGCATTGGTTTACCTGAATTCAGCCGAAGACCCGACTCTCGGCGCGGGCCTCTGGCCCGCCATCGGCGTTGATCCCTCCGAACTCGATGCCCTCCGGAAACGACTTCCGGGGACCATGCAAGCCGGCCCAGCGCCTCCCGATCACCGATCGTTCCAGGCCTACCGGGCATGGCAGGCGCGGGCACAGGGAATCGTCTTTCCAGAGGCTGAGCTGCGCCAGTTGTTTGTCTCCAACTCTGACGGAACCATGGGATGGTCCGCCGCTCCCAGCTGGGTCCGTGATGCCATCTTTCAGGGGAAACAAAAGCCGGCCTATGCCAGCATTCGCGTGCCCGTCCTGGCCTTTTTTGCCTACGCCGGTACTCTGGCTGACTACGAGACCCAGTACCAGCCCCAAACCTCCGACGAACGGGCGGCGCTGGAACGGAACCACGCCATCCATCTGGCGATTGTGAAGAAGCATATCCGGGACCTCACGGACGGCGTTCCCGCGGCACGCGTGATCGAAGTGCCGAAGGCGAACTACTATATCTTCCTCTCTAACCAGGACCTGGTGCTTCGCGAAATGAGAGCGTTTTTGGAGGCTTTGCGCTAGAGTTTGGCCGTGGCATAGGGCCGGCGGGTTCCAGCACGACTCCGACGCATGGAGGGGAGACATCCAGCGGTACCCCTGTCGCTTCAAAGCGAGCTGGAAGGCGTCCTGCAATGCGGCTGGGCAAGGCTCAGAATTCATCCCATTGAGACTGATCGGGTAACGCGCCACCACAAAGGCCGGAAGATCGAGCCCTCGTGCGTCGTCGGCTCGATCCGCGAAGGACGCGGGCAAGACAACGCCCTTTGGCGATAATCCCCTTTTTCAAATCGGCGGCTCTCGGGACTTGCCGTGACGCCTCGGACCAACCCTGCCCGGTTCCGATCGTCACCAGATCAGGCTCGCAGCTGAAAGGAGGTGGAACATGCCCCGTGGTTTCGGACCGAATGTCGTCATTGATGGAACTTCCCTGCAACGCCCGGTCAAAATCACCAGATACGAATCCGACGTGCACACCGAACTCCTGAGCGTGTTAGCCTTCGACACCGGTCGCGCTGTCATCAACGAAATCTGGAGTAGACCCAAACGTCTTCGAATCCGACCGTGGCTGCGTCAAAGTCGTAATGCCACCGCTTCTCCCGCCGATGATCGGGCCGCTACGGCGCCTTTTCATCCGGTTCGCGACGCAGAGGACGGGCATCATGAAGCAGCTTGGGGGCACGGAACCGGGAGGGGGAGCAATGTCGTCATCCGCTATAGTCCCAAGACCTGGGGCGATGATCGCCTCCCGGCATGGGATCCAACGGCCCGCAACAACTGGGCTGCTGCGACGGGTGTGATGCCTCCCCTGCCCGGGGAAGAGTCGGGAGAGGTCCTACTGCATGAGATGGTTCATGCACTTCGGCAAATGTCCGGCCGAGAGACCGGACTCCCCATGCGTCGGGGCTTCGACACGCAAGAGGAGTTCTTCGCTGTGCTGATCACGAACGTCTATACCTCGGAACGTGGCCCTTTCCGCCAACTCCGTGGCGACCACGGCACCGCACCGCTTCTGTATCCCAGCAGTTGGCGACGCGATCGGGAATTCCAGGCGCTGATTCGAGCTATCACCGTTTCCCATCCCAGCCTCGTCCGCCGCCTGGCCCGTGTCCGGGCTCAATTCAACCCGTTTGCCGGGGTATATGACTTCGATGATCCAGGCTTTCCGGCTCGGCCTGCAAGATGATCGACCCTGAATGTGGCAAGTGCTGGGCGGAAAAAAAGCCCCGTCGTTCCGGTCACCATGCGCCGGGCCAGTTCGAGCAGGGACGGGAAGCAGCTTTCAGTATGGAGGAAGGCTGTCGTCAGGTTTTAAGATGAGGACTATGCAACCGCTCAGGAGAGGCACGGACGTGAACGTGCTCCATGTGTGCCTCCCCGCGAATTGGCGATAGGAACAGCGGCATGCCAGCCAGCCGGTGGCGGTGTCTGGGCATGCTGCCGCAATCACCGAGGCGATCGGATTCAATCGCGATTATTGCCGCCCCGACCACTGTGGTCATGACCGAAGGCCTGGCCTGGAACGTCGTCAAAAGGCCGGAAGCCCTTCCCCCGAATCTGGCCGCGGATTTCACCGCCCGGGAACTTGTCGGTGTGCACGTTGACATAGGCCAAACCGGAGCGGATCGCCTTCAGGGCCTCAGCAAACTCGGTGGCGGCGATCCCCTGGTCAGCGGGGCCGACCACGTTAGCGGCCGAAAATGATCCTTCCAGAGTACCGTTCAGCGGGCCCGGGCAAACGGGCGTGCCGGCGGGCCCGGGATTACTGGCACTGCCGCACAACCAAATCATGATCCCCCCATTCACGCCCCGCTGGCCGAAGTGGATGTGGGACTGCAGCACTGTCGCTCCTTCGAGGTCCTGCCACTCCAGCTTGTAATCAACCGCTGTATCGGTTTCATTTACACGGGCCTCGAAGGCTCCTTTGCCCGTCGTCGATTTCGAGTTCACCTCCTGAGCCCCCGAGAGTTTCGCCCGCAGCGGCCTGCCCCTCTCATCGTCCGACCGGACCGATTGCCCGGACCCCACAGCGAACAACAAAACCACCAACCAAAGCGCATACCGTTTCATAGTCGAGTCTCCTTGGAGAAAGATTGGCCACCGGTACTTGGAAGTCGATTCCGCCCAGGTTTCAGGAATTCAGAAACTGGCTCTTGAAATCGCGGCTCCAAAGGGGGGCTTCCTGCACAATAGAACGCTGCCTCAACTGACAGACTGCCTCTAAATCCGCCGGTCGTCAACGTCATTGCTTCGATCTGTATGGCTTGCGGGATGAACCGTTGATTCGGGATGTCAAAAGGAACCCCATGGCTCGGCCTCACGCCTTGGGGCACTGAAAGGCCGGAAGGCAACGTATCCTCTCTATCTCTATGCCTCAAAAGAACTTGTAGACCAATCAGACAGACTGTCTTGAGGGGCTTGGGGCGGACCGTTGCGAAGCGGCACATGGTTCGCTGCTCGGCCGCCCTGGCCGAGTAGCCCCACTCAGTCATGACGGCCGAAAGAAAGCCCTGCAGCTTCAGGAAGTGAGGAACCGCCTCATGGCATCGGAACGCAACAGCCGCCGGGCTTGCTCGCGGCCACGTTCGAACGTCCGCATGATGACCGGATTGTCGTGGCAAAGAAAACCAGCTTCCACGGTGTGGTCGGGATAAATCACCCAAAGACGATTCTCGCGAATAGCCCTGACGACCTCCGGATCGTGGTTAAGGTTTCGCAGGCGGGCACTCGTCTCCCAAAGATTGCCGCTCGGATCGCAACAGAAGACTAGGGTTTTGTCAGCCTGACTCCACCGTGCCAATCCGCAGAAGCGTTCGTCCCGAGCGAGAATGGCCATTGGCATTTTCAGCGTGTAGCCGCCGTCCATGAAGACGGCGTTCTCGTCATTGGGCCATTTCGCAGGCGAAAGAGACGAACCGTTGACTTCGAAGGGCCGCAGAGGTGAGCCCATTGCCAGGGGGACCAGACAGGAGGCTTCAATGACGGCGTGATAGTTGAGAGGAGAGAGGGGACGAACGTACTCAGAGGCCAACTCGGCTGGAAGGTTCCAGGCGAACACCACCGGATCTTCGTGGTACAGGTTCGGCAAATACTTGAGCTTTCTCGGAAGCTTTCGCGTGAGCGATTTCCCAAAAAAGCGAAGATCATCTCCTGAGCCGATTGCCCGTCCGTCACGGCGACGGACGCGCGTCGTGAAGATCAGCAGTCTCTTCTCCCGATGAGAATCAAAGACGCCGGCCACTTCACTTTCCGCCATCACATATCGGATGGAAGATCGCAGGTGAAGACGGAACTGTCCGGCCCCCCAAAAGCTTCGGTATTCCACGGGAACCTTATCGGCCGGAGGTTGGACATCGCGGCCCCAGCGGGTCCAGCCTTTTAATACGGTCTGCTCAGTTCCCGTGGCCACATCAGCCGCGGCATAGCCTCCGGCCGAAGCCCCCATGCTGATCTGCGGGTAACACCCATTTTCCCGGGTCCACTTCATGAACTCGAAGAGGACCCCTCCCTGCCATGCACCGCGCCCCGCCCCCCCCGAATCCAGTACCCAACCGTGAGTGAGTGGAGCTGTCATATGGGAAGACGCGCGAGCAAGGTATCCCAGACAGGATTCACTTGTCGCCCAGAAGCCGCAAGAACTTGGGCGGAAGGACCCAGAGCAACGTGGCCGGCTGATTGGGCGGAACCTGCGTGAGTTCGACGCCACACAGTCCGCCCTTCTTGAAGTCCAGGCAGATCGTACTCTTGCCAAAGATCAGACGCGACGCCAGAAAGCCCATGGAAGGTTGATGGCCCACCAGCAAAACTTGCCGGCGTTGCCGAAATGCGCCTAGTTTTTCGAGGACCGATTCTGCCGAAGCCTCGGGCAGCAGCTCCTCCCAGATTTCCAGGGATTCCTCGATTCGGAGCGCATCCGCCACGATCTCCGCCGTCTGCCTGGCACGAACCAAAGGGCTGCTCGCCACCAGGTCAAAATTCACACCCATGCGCTTGAGACCCTGACTGGCTTTGGCCATCTTCGAAATGCCCTCGGCAGTCAAAGCTCTCAGCGCATCCTGATATTGGTTTTGAGCTCCGGCCGGCTCGGCAATACCGTGTCTGAGCAAGAAAACTCTCATGGCTCCCCCATTTGTTGAGAGCTTGCCGCGGGACTCGGCGCTCTGATCTTAACTAACGCACTTCAAGAAGCCGCAGACAAATTCAGGCCTTGACGGACACGGCTCGTTCTTCCGGACTCCGCGAGTCTCCGGAATTACCGATGGGCAGGGTCACGATGAAGTCGGCTCCCTCTCCCAAGATGCTCTTGGCCTCCACCCGTCCCTGATGAGCTTCGACAATATGTCTAACGATCGCCAAACCGAGCCCGGTTCCCCCCTGGTCACGAGATCGAGCTTTGTCCACCCGATAGAAACGCTCGAACACTCTGGGCAGGTCTGATGAAGGAATTCCGGGTCCGGTGTCGCGCACGTGCAGCTCTACGCTATCCTCCCCTTGCCGCCGAGCAACCTCGATCCAGATTCGCCCTGCTTCCGGAGTGAACTTGATCGCGTTGTCGAGAAGGTTCATCAGTACCTGGCGCAGCTTCTCCCCGTCAGCCTGTACGGGCGGCACAGAATCCGCAATTGTAACAGACAGCTCAATTCGTTTCTGGGTGCGGAGCAAGCTGGTACTCTCCACCACTTCCTGCACCAACGCGGACAGGTCAACCAGCGAGCGACGAAGCGTGAAGGCGGCGGCCTCCAGGCTGGCCAAGGTCAGCAGGTCCTGGGTTAAGTTGCCCAGCTGCACGGCGTGACTCCGGATGATTTCAAGGAAGCGCCGGTTGTTCTTGCGGTCTTCCAGCGCGCCGTCGAGGAGTGTTTCGGCAAATCCCTGGATCGATGTCAACGGCGTTCGAAGCTCATGAGAAACGTTGGCCACAAAGTCCTTACGAATGTTCTCAAGCTTCTTGAGCTGGGTAATGTCGTGCAAAACGGCGACCACACCTTGCGGCTCCGAGTTCGATTCGCACAGTGGAACGGCCACAACTTCAAAAACGCGTGGCAAAGCCAGGTTGATTTCCATGGTGGCCGAGATTTCACGGCCCTCCCGCAAAGCACGAGCCAGGATTCCTTTCAGCTCCGAGTCGCGAACCACCTCAATCACTTTTCGTCCAAGGCTGTCCGTGGGATTCAGCCCGAGAATCCGTCCCAAGGCGGCATTCATGAGCGTGACTCGTTCCTCCCGGTCGGTAGCCAGAATGCCGGCTCGCATGGCCTCCAGAAGGGCAGCGATTCTGTTCTTCTCCGATTTCAGCTCGCTGATGTAAGACTGCATGGCATCAGCCGTGCGGTTCAGCGAACGCGACAGGTGTCCCAGCTCGTCGCCCTTCGGATCGCGGATGCGGGCGTTGAGGTTTCCGCGGGCCACGCTATGCGAAAACTCCTGGATTTGCTGGATTCGGCCCGTGAGCGAGCGGGTGAAACGGTATCCGAGAGCAAGAGCCAGCGCGAAAGCCAGCAGGGAAGTAATCAGAATCGAACGTTGGAGGGGCCGGTAACCCTCTGAGATTTCCTGGAGTGGAACAGCCACTCGGAGTATCAAGCCGGGACTTGGGGAATCGGGGACCCGATAGGCGAGATACAATTCGTTCTTTCCCAGGGTCCGGCTGAACCGGATGCTGGTGCCCAGGCCGGATCGGGCCGCCGAAGCGATCTCCGGGCGGGTGGCATGATTGTCCATTTGAACCCGGTCAAACTGGTTGTCCGCCAAAACCTGGCCCTCTTTATGGATGATCGTGATCCGAATCCCCAGCGGATTACCGTGGGTGTCAGCCCAAGACTGGTACTCTGTCTGGTCCGCCGGAAGCCAGTTAGCCAGAAAAGCTGCAGTCTGCTTCAAGTTATCGCGTTCCTGCTGGACATAATTCTCTCGCATTCGCTGGGCGACCAAGACGTTCAAGACCCCCAGCACCGCGACCAGCAGAAGGACATAAGAACCCATTATCTTGAAGAACAGGCGGCTCTTGACGGTTCGGATAGGCATGGGTGTCTCGCTGTTGAATCTCGCTGATGGTGGCGTCTTGTCCAGCACCTCTTCCCCTTTGGCGGCAGCAAGGGTGCGTTAAGTCGAGTGAGGGGTGGCGCCACCTTGAATGCAGAACGCAGCCAGCGGACCGGTTCACCGGACCGGGGCTGAAATGATCACAAATGGTTTTTCAGCCACTCGTTGGCTTCTGCATAGGCCCGATACTTTCTTTCCTCCTCCTTGAACTGCGGCGAGTGGCGGTGCTTGAGGTCGAAATTTGAAGATCTTGAGAAGCGGGCATGGAGCATCTCGTGGAACAGGACGTAAGACACAACGAATTCAGGAACGCTCCAGCTGTCTAAAAGGCGGCTGATGGTGATGGAATGGTGGGAGGGGTCAAAATGGCCCAGGATGCGACGGCTGCGACGGGAGCTCCACCCCAAAACCACGTCATTCAAGCGGTCATCGAAATACTCTTGGTTCAACCGTGCAAAGAGCTGGCCCAGATCGAAGTGATCACCTCTGGGGTCCAGCATTCGCTTGCGGCCTCGGACAGCTCGCGTTTCCTCCAGTTTATGTCGTATCTCAAAGGAATTGACATAATCGCGGTAGGTGGAGGACGCGAGTGAAGGAACCTGGCGACGAAACAGTTTGCAGATCAGAATCACCGAGAGCGCTTTCAGTACTTCCCGGGGCGCCTCGGTGAACAGGTCGCTGACCCGGATCAGCAGATGGCCCTTGTTGAATCGGATGGTGTGATTGACTCCCACAAAGGGATAGAACTCAACCCGAACGGAAGGAGTGAAGATGCCGAACGCCAGCTCACTGTAGGATTGCTGAAAGATTTCCCGCAGCACTTCCGTGGAAACCGCTGATTCGCAGGATTGGGAGGCTGTCATCACTTTTCGGGGTTCCGTTTTCGCTTTGTGGACTCCTTCATCAGCTTCAACTGGTGCTCGGACCGGGCGATCTCGGATTGCAGGTCGCTCTGGATCTCTTTAAGGGCGTCTTCGATGTCCTTGAGCACGACCCTTTCAGAACGAGAGGCAGCTGGGGTGATCTGGTCGAGCCAAGCCTTCTGCTTGGACAGCGCTTCGTCCAGGCCCTTCAACGACTTGATGTAGGGTTTCGGCTCGATGGCGAAATCGGAGTAATTCTCCAGGTTCATACCGAGCTCATCGAGACATTGAAGGTACTCTTCCAGCAGGTCGCCAAGGGATTTGTGAGAATCCTCTTGCGAGGGTTGCTTGTCCTTCTGGGTCGGCTCTTGAGTCTTATCTGAGACGGCCGCCGCGGGGCCGTCTTTCAAGGCCTTGGCCTTGTCAAGCCGGAGTTCCAGAAACCGGACCAACAGCTTGATCCTCTCCGGCGGATCCTGGGCGTCCCGCAATCGCTCAACCTCCTCGAACGTCAGGTAATCATCGTTTCGCTCGGGAGCCGCTCGCCCCAGGCCAACATCGAGCAGGAACACGATGAGAAACCCCACTTTCAAGCAAATGGTTTTGATCTCCAGCTGATGCCTCACCTGCTTCATTTGGCGGGCCCTTTCTGTTTGGCTTCCTGTTTCAGGTTGGCTGGATCCAATCCGAAGATGGCTCCCAGCATTTCCTGCTGATGGTCCTGGGCGGTTTGAATGGCCTTGTCCACAAGCTCTCGCTGGTCGAAGGAGTAGCTGCTTCTGAAGTCTTCGAGCTGGCGGAGCTGCTTGCGCAAAGAGATCTCGAACTCTTTGAACCCGGACGGATTCTTGCGGGCATTACGCTGAGAGTCCTTCAAGGCCTGACGTACACGCTCGATCGTATCGATGTAGCGTTTGAGAAACTCGTCGGCCGCAGCCAAGTCACCGTTTTGAACCTGCAAAGCCACTTCCTTCATGTCGATTTGCGACATTTTGATCAAGATCTTGGCTCGTTTGATCGGATTCGACTGGCGCGCCAGTTTATCGTCCTGCTTTTGATATTCTCGCTGGAGTTTATCTGATTCCGCCTCGCCGACCAGCATGAGTGGCAGCGTGTTCAAAACGAGTAGAAGAAGCAGTGCGCGCATGGTCTTTCCGAGTGCAGAAATCCTCTTCAAACGAATCAGTTCCTCCTCTTCAGCTTCCGTGCCAGTACCTTCATTCGCTCAGTAGCTTGGAACGTCTGTTTGTCCGACTTCCCAGCGTCCAGCTCCAGGAAGCGCTGATAATGAGCGTAAGCGTTTTCAGCATCCGCTAGTTTGTCGAACGCTAGCCCTAAGTAGAAGTAGGTTCCGGGAACATCCGGCCGGAGTTCCTTGAACTTGCTCAAAGCCGAGATGGCCAGAGGATAATTTTCCTGCAGCATGAAAACCGTCCCGAGGTTACTGTAGCATTCGCTGCGCTCCGGTTGAAGCTTCAAGGTGGTCAGGAACTCGCGTGCCGCAGGATCAAACTGGCGCCTCTTCAGATACTCGGTGGCAAGCTGGAAGTGCAGATCCGGGTCCTGGGAGGTGCCGGCCGCTTGCTGAAGACAAGCGAGGACCTCTTCCGGGCGTTCCAGCTGGCGGTTGGCGTCGGCCATCAGCAGCCAAAGCGACTCGCGCCTCTTCGGCTGGTCTTGCAGGGCAAGCGCGCTTTTGAAAGCCGCAAGTGCCTTCTCGAAATCCTGGAGCCGAAGCAAGAGGCGTCCGCGCAGCTCCTGCAACTCGGGATCCTGGGCAAAGTCGGAAGGCAATCGGTTTAAGACCGACAGCGCCGCTTCGAAATCATCGTGACGATAGAGGATTCCCGCCAAATCGAGATAGAGAGCGCGGGGGTCGGGAGATTTCAGGGCTTGGATCGTCTCAAGCTGGGATTGCAGTTTGTCGATCGCTTTCTGTTTGGCGTACAACAGCGCCAACGAAGCATGAGCTTCATACTTCTCGCCCTCCGTCTTGGCTAGCTCCCGAGCGGCGAGATACCCGGACTCCGATTCCGACAGCTTCCCCAGCGCTTCCTGCGCCCGGGAACAAAACAATTGGGTGTTGAAGCTGGTGGGCTGGAGGATTCGGGCTCGCTCCAGATGAAACAGAGCGTCGGCGGGCTTCTGCTGATTCAGATAAATCAGCCCAAGATTTAATTCAGCCTGCCACAAGCTGGGGTTGATCCGAAGTGCGGAGAGGTATGCGTCAATCGCGGCCGCTTCATCGCCAATTTGCGAGAGGGCAAAGGCCAGTCCGAAATGCGCAGCCTCCTGGTCCGGGTTGCTCTTGAGGAAAAGACGATATTCGACAACGGCCTCTTTGAACCGCTTCTCCTGACTCAACCGTTCGGCGGTCTCCAGGTGCCGCAAGGGGGATTCGGGAGGCTGCTGAGTCCCCGGCTTCGAAGTCGGCGGCGTCGCGTTCTGGTCCGCCTGCGCCGGATTGGAAAGCGCCAAGGACAACAGCAATGTAAACGCCAGCAGATAACGCATAGGCACGACCGACGACGAATCCCGTCGATCACTCACGGGTTAACGAGGACCGTTTTGAGGTACTGCCCCGTGTAGCTGTGCGGAAGGCGGGCAATGTCTTCAGGAGGGCCCGCCCCGACTACCTGGCCACCCCGATTTCCCCCTTCCGGGCCCAGATCAATGACCCAGTCTGCTGTCTTGATGACATCCAGGTTGTGCTCGATGATCACCAAGGTGGCTCCGGACTCGATCAGCTTGCGAAGAGCCAGCAGCAGTTTGTGGATGTCGTCGAAGTGCAGGCCCGTGGTAGGCTCGTCGAAAATGAAGAGTGTCTTCTGGTTGATCTGTCGAGAGAGGTAGTAAGCCAGCTTGACCCGCTGAGCCTCACCTCCCGACAGGGTGGTGGCAGACTGTCCGAGCCGCAAGTAGCCCAGTCCAACATCCTGAAGGACCTTGAGCCGGTTCGTGATCTTCGGAAACGACGAAAAGAAAGTCAGCGCCTCCCGAACGGTCATCTGCAGGACCTCGAAAATATTTCGGCCCTTGTAGCGAACATCGAGCACGGCGGGTTTGAAGCGCTGGCCCTTGCAATCCTCGCAGATCAACTCAACGTCCGCCAGGAATTGCATCTCCACCGTGACGGTGCCGTCTCCTTCGCAGGTTTCACAGCGCCCTCCAGGCAGATTGAACGAGAAGTAGCCGGGACCAAAGGACTGAGCCCGCGCTTCCCGAGTGGAAGCGAAAAGTTCGCGGATGACATCGAAGGCTTTGATGTAGGTGATTGGGTTGGAGCGCGGTGTGCGGCCGATGGGTGACTGATCCACCAGGATCACATCCTCCAGCCACTGGTCGCCCTCCATGCGCTGGTAGTTCTCGCGGGGAGTCGCTTCTCCGCGCGCAGCCTTAATGGCCTGGTAGAGGACTTCATGCACCAACGTCGACTTGCCCGAACCGGACACCCCGGTAATGCAGGTCATCAAGCCTAGAGGTATTTCGACGTCGACGCCCTTCAGATTGTGTTCGCTGGCCCCAAATATGCGAAGCCAGCGGGACTTGGGGGTCAGCCGGACAGCTGGAACATGAATCTTGAGATCACCCTTCAGGTAACGGCCGGTGAGCGACTGCGAAGTATTGAGCAGTTCCGGGTAGGTTCCGGAAAAGACGACCTGGCCGCCTTGCTCTCCGGCCCCGGGTCCCAAGTCGATAATGCGGTCCGAGGCCCTCATCATTTCGGACTCGTGCTCGACCACCAGCACAGTGTTGCCGAGATCTCGCAGGTTCTTGAGTATCCCGATCAGACGGGCGTTGTCGCGCGGATGGAGTCCGATCGAAGGCTCGTCCAAGACGTAGAGGGCGCCCACCAGCGAGGCCCCCAGGGAGGTGGCCAGCTGAATGCGCTGAGCTTCGCCCCCCGACAGCGTCGAGGCCAGGCGATCCAGGCTCAAGTAGTCGAGACCGACGTCGAACAAAAAGGTCAGGCGGTTCCGGATTTCATCCAGGATTCGTTGACCGACAGTTGCTTCAAAGGGCGACAAAGTGATGTGCTGAAAGAAGCGATGCGCCTCGGCGACAGTCATAGCCGTCACTTCGTTGATCGGCTTGCCGGCCAACTTGACCGCCCGTGCCTCGCGTCGAAGCCTCGCTCCCTGGCAGGCACCGCACAGCGTGTATCCCCGATACCGGCTCAGGAAAACCCGGATATACAACTTATACTTCTTCGTTTCCAGGTGATCAAAAAACCGCTGGATGCCGATGAAAGTGTCGTCCCCCAGGTGAATCAGCTCCTTTTGCTCGGGCGTCAGCGATTCATAGGGAACGTCCAGCGGAATGCCTCGCCGCCTGCAAAATCTTTTAAACTCGGCAAGCAGCGAGCGGTAGCGCGGTTTAGTCCAGGGTTCAATCGCACCTTCTTGCAGCGTTTTGCGCTTGTCGGGAACCACCAGGTTGGGGTCAAAATCGATCGTATTCCCGAACCCCTGGCAGTGGGGACAAGCTCCAAAGGGACTGTTAAAGGAAAACAGGCGTGGCTCCGGATCTTCGAACTGGATGTTGCAGTTCTGGCAAGTGAAACGTTCGTTAAAAACGAAACGATCGCCCTGCTTCAGTACCGGCCGGAGCTGACGGTAGCGGGGCACGACCTGGAGAGCGCCTTTGCCGTCGGAGGTTTCCGTCTGCTCGGGAAGCCCCACGATCTCAATGATGGCCTGCCCGCTGCCCTCGTGATAGCAGGTCTCGAGCGTATCCATCAGCCGCTGGCGAATGTCGTGACGGATGACAATCCGGTCGACCAAGACTTCCAGATCGCCGGACAAGTCCAGACTGAGGATCGCTTCCGGGGAAGACAGGTCGAAAATGGTTCTGTTCTGATAAAGCCGCATGAACCCGTGTTTGCGCAGGTCGTGCAACACGGACTGAAAGAGCTCGGCGGAACGGTCTTTGGATTTGCGCCCCTTGCGCTCCTTCGTGACCAAGGTCTTCAACTCGACATATTTTCGGTAGGCTGTGAGCGGAAAGAGCACATAGATCCGGGTTTCAGGTGGAAGGGAAAGGAGCACTTGAGCGGCATCCTCAAGCAAGTCGCGCCGTACTTCCTGCTGGCATTGCCAGCAGAAAGTCTTTCCGACACGAGAATACAGCAGACGGAGGTAATCGTAGATTTCAGTGACGGTTCCAACGGTGGAGCGCGGGTTGCGAACGGAGTTCTTCTGCTTGATGGCAATGGCCGGAGCAATCCCCAGGACTTCGTCCACGTCCGGCTTCTCAATGCGCTCCAGAAACTGGCGGGCGTAGGCCGACATCGATTCTATGTAGCGGCGCTGCCCTTCCGCATACAACGTGTCGAAGGCCAGACTGGATTTGCCTGATCCGCTGACGCCCGTAATGACCGTTAAGGAGTTGTGGTCGATTTCGCAGTGAATGTTCTTCAGGTTGTGAACGCGGGCGCCCTTGACTACCAGGGTCTCGGGATGCTGGTGTTGGAGTCGTCTGTTAATGGTGTGCCCCTGAATTGTGACGTGCACTGCACCGGAGGAAGAAGTATAAGAGATGGTTTTCGAACTTGTCAAAAAGGGTCCGACGACTTCGGTCGGGCCTCGCAATGACCGGCAAGACAGGATGCTCTCCCGTCGACGTTTCGCAAAACTAGCCCTCTGGGGTTCGGTCCTGACCCCAACCGCCGCCGGCTTCTACGGTTGGCAAATCGAGCCGCACTGGGTGGATCTGGTTCGTCGTGACCTGCTGATTCCCTTGCTGCCCGGCACACTGGAAGGGAAAACCCTGGTCCACCTAAGCGATCTTCATGTGGGGCCGCGGGTTGACTCGAACTACCTGATCGAGGTCTTTCGTCGAGTGCAGAGATTGCGTCCCGACTTTGTCACCATCACGGGCGACTGGATCACCTACCGTGAGCCGTTTCAGCTTGGACCACTGCAGAGGGTTTTGGAGCATCTGCCGCACGGTCGGCTCGGCACGGTCGGCGTTCTTGGGAACCATGATTATGGACGGGGTTGGCGCATGGGGGAAGTGGCCGATCAGGTCACCGCCGCAGTCCGAGACGCGGGCGCCACCATCCTCCGAAATCAGGCCATCCATCTGCAGGGGTTGACGTTTGTGGGGTTGGAGGATCTGTGGGGACCGCACTTCGGCCCGGAGTCGATTCTGGCAGCCCACAAAGGGAATTCGTCCCTCGTCGTTCTCTGCCACAACCCGGATGCTGCGGACTTGCCCGTGTGGGATGCATTCACCGGCTGGATTCTGGCCGGTCATACTCACGGAGGGCAATGCAAGCCCCCGTTTCTGCCTCCGCCGTTGCTGCCGGTGCGCAACCGCCGATACACGGCCGGGGAGTTTGATTTGGCCGGCAACCGGCGGCTCTACATCAATCGCGGACTTGGGCATCTCATTCAGGTTCGGTTCAACGTCCGCCCTGAAATCACACTGTTTCGGCTGTGCGGCGATCAAGCCGGTTCGGCAGGCTTCCATGAGGAGTCGCACGGTGGCGGGAGGAGTCTCTAGGCTCGAATGTGTTCATGTTTAGGTCGTGTCCGGAGTGATGGAGCCGTGACCATTCTTCTGCCTGCAGGGGTCAACACCAGGCTGCCGAGGCTGAAAGAGCTTGTTCTGGCCTCCCGTCTCTGTTAGATTTTTGTGTTTTCTCTGGCCCGGTCCAATTCGACGTGGGAAAGCAGTCGGAATCGAAGGATGAAGCTCGAAGGTAAAGTAGCGATCGTAACAGGCGCGGGCAGCGGTATCGGAAGAGCCATTGCATTGGCCTACGCTGCGGAAGGAGCCTCGCTGGTTCTGGCTGGGCGCACTCGCGAAACGATCGACAAAGTGGCACGAGAAATCGAAGCTTTGGGGGCCAAAGGGCTGGCTGTTCCGACCGACGTCTCGCGGGCACAGGACGTCGATCGCATGGTCCGGAAGGCATGCAGTCACTTCGGCCAAATCGATATTCTGGTCAACAGCGCTGGAGTCTTTGTCTATAAGAAGTTGACCGAACTCAGTGCCGACGAATGGGACGAGACGATCGACACCAACTTGAAGGGGATTTTCCTCTGCTGTAAGTCAGTGTTGCGGGAGATGATGCCCCGCCGCCAGGGGAACATCATCAATATCTCCTCAATCCACGGGAAGGTGGCCGACGCCAATCTGGCCGCCCATTGTGCCTCGAAGTTCGGTGTGATCGGCCTTACCCAATCCCTGGCCAAAGAGGTCATTGGTTTTAACATCAATGTCAACGTCATTTGCCCAGGCCAGGTTCATTCGCAGTGGATTGAGGACTCGGCCTCGCAGCCACGACTTCCCGTCAAGCTTCGTCCACAGGATGTGGCGCGGGTCGCGGTTTTCCTGGCTTCGCTCGACTCCGCGATCATGACGGGTTCGGTGGTGGATGTGTTCGGAGGAACAACGGTCAGAATTCATTAGGTGGCCCGCCGGCGTTGGCAATGTATTGAAGGAGCTCCCGTTCAAGCAGAATGAAGAAATCACCGCTGCTCATCCTATTTGTCACGGTGTTCCTCGACTTGGTCGGCTTCGGCATCGTTCTTCCCATTCTGCCTTTCTATGCAGAAAGTTTCGGAGCCACCGCTCTGATGGTGGGACTGCTGTCGACGTCTTATTCGCTCATGCAGTTTCTTTTTGCTCCGTTCTGGGGCTGGTTTTCCGATCGGGTTGGGAGGCGACCCGTCATTCTGGTGGGACTGTTGGGGTCGTCGGTTTCCTACCTCATCTTCGGAGCGGCCAATACCCTGCCGGTCTTGTTCCTGTCGCGGATCTTCGCCGGAATTGCTGGCGCCAACATCGCCACAGCCCAAGCCAACATCGCCGATTCCACCGAGCCTCAAAACCGGGCTAGGGGAATGGGCTTGATCGGCGCGGCCTATGGACTGGGCTTCATCTTCGGCCCGGCCATCGGCGGATTGCTCAGCCCATTCGGATACGGTGTGCCCGCTTTTTTTGCTTCAGGCTTGGCTTTCTGCAACTTCGTGGCCGCCACCCAATTCCTGCCCGAGACGTTGAAACCAGAGGGAAATCGATCCAAGTCCAAGGGATGGAATCTTGGCCGTCTGGGCAGGACTCTCCGATACCAGGAGCTGGGCCTATATCTGGCTCTTTTTTTCATCGCCACGTTTGCGTTCGCTAATCTCGAAGCGACGTTCGCTCTGATGACCGAGAGAAAGTTCGGATATAACGCTCATCATAACGGGCTGCTGTTCGCCTACATTGGAGTTCTCATCACGGTGATGCAGGGAGGCTTTATCGGACTGCTGGTGAAACGGTTCGGCGAGCAACGCCTGGTGAGGATCGGTTTGTTCAGCATGGTTCTCAGTCTGGCGCTGCTACCTTACGCGGCCGGGCTGGCTACCTTGTTGCTGGTGCTGGTGGCTCTGTCTTTCGGGCATGGCGCCGCCGGGCCCTCCATCACAAGCCTGATCTCTCAGTTGAGTGGTCAGGATGACCAAGGCGGTACCCTGGGCATGGCTCAATCCCTGGCCAGCCTCGCCCGCATCCTGGGTCCCGTGTGGGGTGGTTTCACTTTTGACCGGTTTGGCTTCCAGTATCCCTACCTCACCGGGAGCCTGTTTATGGCCGTGGCCTTTTTGCTGAGCTTACATGGGAAGGGCCGGCAGATCGCGGTTTCTGGAGTCGCATGATCGACCCGTCGCTGACGGAACCTCCGGGTTGCATTGCGGCGGCCCCGGCGCTTCAGAATCGATGTTTATAGAATCGGGAAATTCAAACCATGAGATTGAACGTTCTGTACCACGACAACTGCTTTGACGGCTCGTCATCGGCTGCGGTGTTTCTGCGTTTTTACAGAGAAAAGATGAATCCCCAGGCAGAGATCTCGCTGGTCGGTATGGCCCACCAAGCCGGCGACCAGTTCCACGAGGAGCTGTTCAGCGGGGACGAAAACGCCATCGTGGACTTCAAATATGCCAGCACTTCTCGACTCACTTGGTGGTTTGATCATCACCACAGTGCCTTCTTGACCCCCGAGGACGAGGCTCATTTTCGGCAGAACCGAAGTGGCAGAAAGTTCTATGATCCTTCGTTCAAGTCCTGCACCAAGTTCATTTACCAGATCGCTCACCAACAGTTTGGTTTCGATTGCCCGATGCTGGACGAACTGGTCTCTTGGGCCGACGTCATCGACGGCGCCCAGTATGCGGATGCACTCACGGCCGTGGAGGTGAAAGCTCCCGCTCAGAAGCTCGCCGCAGTGATTGAAACGAACAAGGATGCGGCCTTTCTGCACGGAATCATCCGGCAGCTGGCTTATCACCCACTCAGTGAAGTCGCTACCCAGAAGTCGGTGCTGGAACGTTACGAGCCCCTCGCCTTGCGTCACTCCGAAAACATTCGGATTATTCAGGAGAACGCTGAGTTTGCTCACGGGGTGATATTTTTCGACCTGGTTGGGCACGACGCGGAAGGGTACAACAAGTTCATTCCATACTACCTTTATCCAGAAGCCACCTACAGCGTCAGCGTCATGAGCACGCCCACCCGCATGAAGGTGTCTGTAGGCTGGAATCCGTGGAGCCGTTCGGAGCGCCGCCACAACCTGGCTGCGATCTGCGAGCGCTACGGTGGCGGAGGCCATCCCGTCGTAGCGGCCATTTCCTTTGCGCCCAGTGCAGTCGACGAGGCCCGTCGGGCCGCGAAGGAGATTTGCCTCGAACTCAGAAACAGCCGCAGCCTTCGCTGAGAGCGGAGGTCGTGGTTCAATAGCGGAGGCCTCGGCAGCTTACGGGCGGGCACCATAGATTCTCGGACGGAGGAGTCAGATGGCCGAATTCGTTTCGGTGGCAAGAAGGGGCGACATAGCCGAGGGACAAGGCAAGTCCTTTGAAGTCAGTGGCAAGACCATCGCGTTATTTTGCATCAACGGGACTTTCTATGCCATTGACAACACCTGTGTCCACCGAGGCGGCCCCCTGGCCGAAGGCCAGCTTGAAGGCACGCTGATCACCTGTCCTTGGCACCGCTGGCAGTACGAAGTGACGACGGGTGCCTGCCGTACCAACCCCAACGCTCGGGTCAGCTCTTACCCGGTTCGCGTCGACGGGGATGATATCCAAGTCAATTGCTGAGCTCACTCGCTTTACCTTGCTCCTGCCCTTCCTTCAACCAGCTCCCTACCGGCTGTAAAACCACCGAACCACACTCGTCCTGCTGACTTTGCACGCCTTTCCGGGCAGGACAACCGAGCACAGACCTCGTCCGGATGTTTGCGCCACGGCCTGAAATGCCACCGCGGGACGGACCCGTCGGACAAGGCTGACAGCCCACCCGCTGCGAGAGTTCACACAAAGTTCACACAAAATTCATCTCTATGACACGTGCTGCTCATATTGTGTTCACGAATTTGTAACGCTCAGGTAACTTTGTCTGATCCTGCAACCACGCACTCTGGAAATCAGACCTAAGGAGCACCCATGTGGAACGCCTTCCGCCTCGCGCCGCCTCTACGGCTGCACATCACTCTGGCCTGGCTGCTCTTCGCCGCGCCGTACCTCTCAACGGATATTCTTGCGGCGGACGGTGGCGCCGAGATCAAGGAGTTGAAGGCCCTGGTCGAAGAGCAGCGACTGATGATTCAGGATCTCAGCGCCCAGGTGTCGAAACAGCAGCGAGTGTTGGATCAACTCTTGAGCGGGGTTAACCAACCGACCCCCACAACGGCGGAGAAGGAGCCCGCCACAACGGCGTCAGTGTTGCAGTCGGGAAGCCCGGCTGATGCAGCCCTGGTCCCCGCCGGGGGGGCCCAGGAAATTGCTGCGCGCACTGAGTCACCGGCACGCAAGGACTCCTCCGATATGGCCTGGGGTGGTCTGAAATTCAGCGGTGATTTCCGGATCCGCTTCGACGTCATTGAAAGGGCCGCGGGAGCATCTTTGGGAGCCGTTCACAACGTCCGAGGGCGATATCGGTTTCGCTGGAATACAGACAAAGACCTTTCGCCGAATACCAAACTGCATTTTCAGTTGTCCACTGGCCCTTTTCAGAATGGTTTGACCAACGATCAGGATATGAGCGGGGTGATCTCCAAGCACCCCTTCAGTCTTGCCGAGGCGTACATTGATCATCGCATGACTCCCAACTTGTCGTTTCGTGTCGGGCGGATGGAAAACATTTTCGCTGACCAGTCTCGTTTCCTCTTTGATGATGACACCCGCCTCAGCGGCATTGCTGAGCGATGGACCTTGCCTGTCCGAACCGGGCCGATCCAGAATTTCGAGCTCAGAGCCGCCCAGTACAATCTTACGAACCCCACAGTCGCGGTCATCCAACCGGAAAGCCCGCTGGCCAAAGCCGGTTTCGCAGTGGGGTCACAGGCTCGAAGCAGCCAGCTGTTTCACCAGGGAGTTTCGCTCAACAACACGATCAAGGGAGGCTTTAACCAGCATTGGCAGATGGACCTGCAAGTTTACCGGAATGCGAACCAACTGGCCCTGGCTGGAACTCCTGACGGCGTTGCGCTGCTCGTTAGTCCCGTTCTGGGGCTTACGTTGCCGAGTCCTATTTCGGGAAGAGGCTCAGCCGTGGCGAACCCTGAAGGCACGATGTTCGCCGCCTCGGCCTTTCGAATTCTGCATTTCAAACACGAGCTTCAGGCACCCCATATCCGCTTGGCGGATCGTGAAATGCCCCTGATTTTTGGCATACAGTTGTCCCGAAACATTGGGACCTCTCGCTACCGCGACGCTTTCATGGGCTCCGTGGAATTCGGCCAGGTCGAGAAGGCGGGGGACCTTCGTTTCCTGTACTTCTACGCCCTCAAGGACGCGAATTCAATGATCTCGTACCTAACCGATGACAACGTCGGAATTGGAAGCGGTGTGAACGTGACCAGTCACCACGTGCGTGTTGATTACGGATTGGCAAAGAGAGTCACGCTTCAGAATCTCTTCTTCTTCCAGCACCCCCTCCGTGGCAGTAACCCGGCGGAAAACTTCCTCGTTTCCGTGCCCCGAGGGACTCCTACCCTGTTCCGATATCGCGGACAAATCGAGTTCAAGTTCTGAACGCAGTAGCTGGCCGGGCCGGCGGGTGCATTTAACACGAAGTTTACCTGGATGTCACAAGACAGTAACTTGCATCTTTTACAACCAATAAGGTGAAAACTAGCATGATCAAACAGTGTCTCCACAACCTCTCCTTCTTTGGTCTCATCTTTCTGGCCCTGTTTCCAGAGGCCGAGTACGCTCAGAACCGCTCGGTCACCATAAAAGGTTCAGACACAATGGTTCTCCTAGGACAGCGCTGGGCAGAGCTGTACATGAAGAAGGTCCCCGAATCCAGAATCCAAGTCACTGGCGGGGGGTCCGGAACGGGTATCGCCGCCCTCATCAACGGAACCACAGATATCTGCGAATCCTCCCGTCCGATTACCCAAAGGGAACGACAAGCGATTCGCCAGAAATGGGGTAAAGACCCTGTCGAAATTGCAGTGGCTATTGACGGGCTGGCCATCTACCTTCACCCTTCCAATTCGGTCGATGAACTCTCGCTCAGTCAGTTGAAAGGAATCTACACCGGAGCCGTCTCGAATTGGAAGCAGGTGGGTGGCCAAGACCTTCGAATCGTGATGTACGGTCGCGAGAACAACTCTGGGACTTACGCATTTTTTAAGGAACACGTCCTCGAAAACCAGGACTTCCATCCCAGAACGCAAACGCTGCCAGGCACAGCCGCAGTGGTTAATGCCGTCTCGAAAGACGTCAAAGCGATTGGCTATGGTGGAATAGCGTACAGCAAAGGCATCAAGCTGGTGCGGGTAAAATCGACCGACACCGGTCCGTCGCTAATTCCGTCGATGGAGAACGTACTGTCCGGAAAGTATCCGGTCAGCCGAAGCCTTTTCTGGTATTTCGCAGGAGATCCGTCAGGCGAAGCCAAGAGTTTAACTGACTGGGTCCTGAGTCCCGAAGGGCAAGCCATTGTGAAGGAGGTGGGTTATTACCCTCTTCCGAGAAAGGGTGTCGTTAAGAACGCTGGTACTTCAGCCCCTGGCGGGCAGCAAAAATGAACGTCCAAATCAAATCGGCTAGGCAAGCTCACTCGCTAGAGACCTTTCGTGGTGTATCCCGCGGATTTGGTGGGGCTCGAACACGCGATTTGCTGTTTGCCAAGGTGATTCAGCTCAACGCCATTCTGTCGATTGCAGTCATCCTCCTGATCTTCATCTACCTGGGGAAAGAGGCTCTCCCCATGTTCACGAGTGCAGAAGTCCAAAAGGAGGCCTCCTGGAGTAATCTGTTTCTGCCACAGGAATACGGTACGGAGGAAGCTCCGTTGCCGTTCGTCTGGCAACCTGTCTCTGAAGAACCCAAATACAGCCTGGCCCCGTTGTTCTTGGGCAGCTTGAAGGTGACTCTAATCGCTCTCCTGGTTGCGGCTCCGCTCTCCATTGCCGCAGCCGTGTATACGGCCGAATTCGCTCCAGGATGGTTAAGGGAGCTGATCAAGCCAGTCATTGAACTGCTGGCAGGCATTCCTTCGGTGGTTCTGGGATTTTTGGCGCTCATTGTCCTAGCCACATGGTTGCAAGACGTTTTCGATTTCGACTACCGTCTCAACGCGATCAACGCGGGATTGGCCTTGGGCTTGGCGATCGTTCCCATCATCTATACGGTCAGTGAAGATGCCCTCTCTTCGGTGCCGCGCAGCTATCGCGAAGCCTCCCTAGCCCTTGGGGTCACACCCTGGCAAACAGCTTGGTCGGTAGTTCTTCCTGCCGCTTTTCCAGGGATCTTCGCAGCGCTGGTGCTTGGCTTTGGACGAGCCATTGGCGAAACAATGATCGTTCTGATGGCCTCCGGCAATGCCGCGGTTTTCTCCTGGAATCTGGCTGACTCGGTTCGAACGGTTTCGGCTACGATCGCCGCCGAACTCGGTGAGGTAGTCTTCGGGAGCCCACACTACCACGTTCTGTTTCTCCTGGGCGGATCACTCTTGGTGCTGACTTTTGGGCTGAACTTCCTAGGCGAATTCTGGTCTGGGAGAATTAAGCGAAGGATGCAGGGAACCTAGGCCGGCAACTTTACATGCGATGAACAGTACCAAGACAGACTACTCCGGAAACTTGTTCCGCTTTCTCTCAGGTTTGGCCTGCTTGATCATTGTGGCGATGGTCGTGCTGGTCCTCGCCAACATTACCATTCATGGGAAAGGGAATCTAAGCTGGGCATTTTTGACCTCCGCTCCGGAACAAGGAATGACACAGGGCGGCATCTTTCCGGCCATCTACGGAACTGTGCTCCTCGTTCTTCTGATGACGATCGCGGTCGTCCCCGTAGGCGTCATGGTTGCCATTTACCTGAGCGAGTACAGCGACCTGTCCTCTCCCTTCTACAAGCTCACTCGTCTGGCGGTCAGTAACCTCGCAGGAGTGCCGTCGATCGTGTTTGGATTGTTCGGATTGGGATTCTTCGTCAAGTTTGTGGGGGGGAACGTGGACCGCCTCTTCTTTGGCGGAACTTTGACGTTTGGCCAACCGGCTATTATCTGGGCGGCCCTAACGCTGGCCGTGCTAACTCTTCCAGTTGTGATTCTGACCACTGAAGACACGCTGCGGGCCATTCCGGTAGAACTGCGCGAAGCGAGTCTGGCTCTGGGAGCCACCAAGTTTCAGACGATCATACGAGTGGTATTGCCAAATGCCGTATCAGGTATCCTGACAGGCGGCATTCTGGCGGTGAGTCGTGGAGCCGGAGAAGTCGCACCGATTCTGTTCACCGGGGCAGCTTATTTTGTCCCTGAGCTTCCCCACAAACTCAATTCTCAGTTTATGGAACTCGGCTATCATGTTTATGTGCTGTCCACCCAATCGCCGGATGTGGATGCTACCAAGCCAATTCTTTACTCGACTGTCTTTGTCCTGCTGGGGCTTACGTTTCTTCTCAACCTGCT
This sequence comes from Acidobacteriota bacterium, assembly GCA_040753175.1. Lineage (GTDB taxonomy): Bacteria > Acidobacteriota > Terriglobia > Versatilivoradales > Versatilivoraceae > JBFMEW01. The sequence goes on from JBFMEW010000003.1 coordinate 30,102, forward strand.
GGCCATTCTCGTCCGTACCCAGATGCGATTTAGACTAAGGAGAAACGGATGACCGCTGCGACCGCCAAACCCAAACTCATGGTCCGCGTTCCGGCTCGAAGCAGCGCGGAATGCAAGGAGACGATCAATGCGTCCAAAAAAATCGTGGCGGAAGACATTTCTTTCTCTTACGGGAACCACCAAGTCCTGTCCGACGTCAGCTTAAGTATCCTCGAAAACCAGATCACGGCGCTCATCGGCCCGTCGGGATGCGGAAAATCGACCTTCCTGCGCATTTTGAATCGAATGAATGAGCTGATCCCGGGGGCCAGGCTGCGGGGTCGGATTCTGGTCGATGGAGTAAATCTTTACGATCGATCAGTGGACCCAATTCTGGTCCGACGCAAGATCGGAATGATTTTCCAGAAATCAAATCCGTTCCCGAAGTCGGTCTACGAAAATGTCGCCTACGGCGTGAAGATCAACGGCTATCAGCGTAAGAAGGCGGACATTGAGGAAATTGTTGAGAAGAGCCTCCGCGATGCAGCACTTTGGGAGGAAGTCAAGGACCGGTTGCACGCTTCGGCCCTCTCACTGTCGGGAGGACAGCAGCAGCGCCTATGTATCGCAAGGTCATTGGCTGTCCGACCGGACATTCTTCTGATGGACGAGCCAGCCTCCGCCCTCGATCCGATTTCTACCGCGAAGATCGAAGAACTGATCTTCGAGCTCAAGAGGAGCTATACCATTGTTCTGGTCACACACAATATGCAGCAGGCGGCTCGCGTCTCAGATTACACCGCGTTCTTCCTGATGGGTGAATTAATCGAGTTTGATCTCACTTCCAAGATCTTCACCAATCCGACGCGAAAGGAAACTGAGGATTACATCACTGGACGGTTTGGATAAACATCTCAAGCAGTGCCGCTGCGATGAGGTCACCTGATTTTTATGTCCCGTCATTTCGTAGAACAGCTTGAACAGCTTACCGAGAGGATGCTCTACATGGGTAGCCTCGTTGAAAAGGCCATTCGCCTGAGCATAGAGAGTCTGAATTCCCGGGACGAATCGCTGGCCGGTGAGGTGATCACCCGAATCGAGCCGCAGATCAACGACCTGCATCTGGAACTCGATGACCGCGCGCTTCAGCTTCTGGCCCTTCAACAACCCATGGCCGTGGATCTCCGTCTCATCACCGCTACGATGAAGATCAACAGTGATCTCGAGCGGATGGGTGACCAGGCAGTGAACATCGCCCAGCGAGCGCTATCGATTATCACTCATCCGCGGTTTGGCCCTCCGGTTGACATTCTGGGTATGGCGCACACCGCCCAAACGATGGTGAAGAATGCTCTCGACTGTTTCGTCGGTCGCGACAGCCGATTGGCACAGGAGGTGGTCCTGAGGGATGACGAGGTGGACCGATATCGGGACGTCGCCTTCCGGGAACTGATCGCCTCCATGATCAAGGATCCGACCTTCATTCAGCAGGCCCTCGATCTCATTTTGATCTCTCGAAACTTGGAGCGCATTGCAGATCATGCTACCAACATCGCCGAGGACGTTATCTACATGGTTTTGGGAAGAGACATCCGGCATCATGCTGTCGAAAAGGCCAGCGTAAGCGATGAGTAAGCGAATTCTGATCATCGAAGACGACAAGGACATCGCCGAAGCGGTTCGCTACAACTTGGAGAAAGAGCGCGGCTTTTCAGTCATCGTCGCTAAAACGGGAGACGAAGGACTCAATGTCGCCATTCAGACCAAGCCGACTCTGATCATCCTGGATCTCGGCTTGCCTGGTCTGAACGGGTACGAGATTTGCCGGATGTTGCAACGGGACGTCCAGACCCGGGACATTCCTATCGTCATGCTGACGGCCCGAGCCAGCGAATCCGACAAGGTGCTGGGGCTGGAGCTGGGAGCCGCGGACTACATCACCAAGCCCTTCGGGATTCGGGAACTGGTGGCCCGGGTCCGTAGTGTGATTCGCCGCAAGGAAGCCGAATCGGAGTCGGTCCAAGTCTTCGACGATGGGAGGCTCTTCATTCATTTTGCCGACTACATCATCCGCTTCAACGGCCGCGAACCCAAGCTGACCTTCAAGGAATTCAACCTGCTGAAGCTTCTCATACAGAATGCGGGCCGCGTCTTGTCTCGGGACAAGATCCTGGACGCGGTGTGGGGCTACAACTACTACGGTGAATCCCGCACGGTGGACGTGCACATCCGCCGGATTCGAAAGAAACTGGGCCCCGGCGCCGAAGACTATATCGATACCGTCATCGGGGTGGGCTACCGGTTTCGCAGTCCCAAATCGGGACAGGAGTCTTCCCCTCGTCTGGTTTCCCAGAGCCGAAGCTGAGCCGCTTCGTTGCCTGCCCTCCTGGGAAAACACTCCGTCCCCCCCAAGATACTCTGAGCTTGTGTTTCCTTTCCCCTTCCGCTATGGTCTTCCCACGTTTGCCCGCGCAGGGGAGGTTCACCCATGAAGATTCGTTTGCTGAGTTTGCTGCTGCTCCTGTCCGGCGTCTGTCTTTCTTGTTCTCCCAAACCTGAGCCACCTCGATCCCGCCCTGCAGGCGATGGTTTCGTGCTGCAGCTCGATCCGGCTTTGAACGAGATCGTTCCATCCGAGGCTGCTATCGAGAAGTTGGCCGATGGATTTGGGTTCACCGAGGGTCCCGTGTGGGTCAAGGAAGGCCAAGTCGGTCTTCTGTTCAGCGACATTCCCAACAATGCCATCATGAAATGGACCCCCGACGGGCTGGTGGAAACCATCCGCAAACCCAGCGGCTACGCTGGATTAGATGCCCCGCCTGGAGCCTACATTGGTTCCAATGGCTTGACCCTGGACAAGGAGGGACGCCTGGTCATCTGTGAGCATGGAGACCGGAGAGTCACCCGACTCGAAAAGGACGGTACGGTCACCGTACTCGTTGACAAGTTTGAAGGGAAGCGGCTCAACAGTCCCAATGATGCCGTGTACCGATCAGACGGGAGTCTGTATTTCACGGATCCACCGTATGGCTTGTTTGACGAAGCTGCCAAGGAGTTGGACTTTCAGGGTGTGTACCGGCTCACGCCGGACGGACAGCTACAGTTATTGACTCGAGAATTGTCCCGGCCCAACGGCTTGGCCTTCTCCCCCGATGAAAAGACCCTTTACGTCGCGAACTCCGACCCGGAGAAGAAGCTGTGGATGGCCTTTTCAGTTGAGGCGGACGGATCTTTGGCCAGGCCGCGGGTGTTCGCGGATGTGACAAAGGAGACCGAGGAGGGACTGCCCGACGGCCTCAAGGTCGATCGCAATGGCAACGTTTACGCCACGGGACCCGGCGGGGTGTGGGTGTTTTCGGCTCAGGGCAAGCACCTGGGGACAATCAAACCAATTGAGGTACCTGCTAACTGCCACTGGGGGGATGCGGACGCCAAGACGCTTTACATGACTGCCAGAAAGGGTCTGTACCGGATGCGCCTGGCCGTCGCCGGCATCCGACCATGACTGTCACCGGGTCTTCCAGGGGCAGTGCGAGCAGACCGGCACCAGTCAGAGCCCCCTCTCTACGTTGAGTTCTCCCGCTACAAGCTCGATCGTCTGACGTCGGCTCGGAGTTCGGGCCGCTTTATCGCTGGCGGCTCAGGCGCTCCTGGGGTTCGCTGGTGTCGCAGGACTGCTGGATGCATTACAATGAGGACTCGATATCGTCATGATTCCGCTCAGGGACCTCAACCGCTCTCGAACTGTGCCATTTATCACGGTCGCTCTGATCGTGTCGAACGCGCTCGTCTTTCTGTATGAGCTCTCTCTCGGAAGACGGGTACTGACGCAGTTTCTTTACATCTACGGCGTGGTTCCTGCTTTCCTCTTGAACTCAGCCCATTGGGAATCCGTGGGAGCCGTGGAAGCGCTATTGCCTCTCTTGACCTCTATGTTTCTGCATGGCGGGTGGCTGCATTTCCTCGGAAACATGCTGTATCTCTGGGTCTTCGGAGACAACATCGAGGACCGTCTGGGACATTTGCGTTACCTCGGTTTTTACCTGGTGTCGGGCCTGGCGGCTTCGCTTTTGCATATTCTCACCAACCCTTCTTCCCAGTTGCCGACCGTTGGAGCCAGCGGCGCAATCGCCGGTGTCCTGGGAGCCTACCTGGTGCTGTTTCCAGGCGCTCGAATTCTGACGCTGGTGCCAGTCCTTTTCTTCGTTCAGTTGGTCGAATTGCCGGCTCTGATTTTCCTGGGATTCTGGTTTGTCATGCAGTTCTTCAGCGGTGCGATTTCTCTGTCGGCGGCGGGCGCCGACGGGGGCGGTACGGCCTGGTGGGCGCACATCGGTGGATTCGTCGCCGGAATGGCGATGATCCTTAAGTTTCGGAACCGGAATCGCCCTAGAGTGATCTACTATTAATGGAATGTTTCTCTCCAGCCAGCTTTTTCAGCAGCTTCTCGTCCCAGAACCGGTTGCAGCGCCGGCAGGAGGTGGTGCCATCCGACAGGTCACCCACACTGCGATCCGGTGGGTTGAACCGGCCACAGTCTCCCGAAGCATAGAAAGCCGTCTGCCGATGGGGTAAACCACCACCGGCTCCACACTGTTCGCGCCAAGAACCAAACCGGCTTCCCTGAAAGGCTATGAGCTTTACTGAAAATGACCTCACTGCCACGGTGCTGTCGATCGACGTCGGCAGTTCTTCCGTGCGTGCAATTGTTTATGACGCTGAGGCAAATCCCGTCAAGGGACTGGCAGCTCATCGCAGTTATGAGTTCAACACCACCGCTGACGGGGGTGTTGAAGTCGATGCCTCCTTCTTGACTAACCTGGTCTTTGAGTGCCTGGACCAGGTGGCGGCCAGGCTCAAAGACCGCGGCATTCGCCCTGCGGGTGTGGCGATTTCTACGTTCTGGCACAACCTGTTGGGGATCGACGCCGGCCATCATCCGGTCACTCCCATTTATTCCTGGGCCGATACACGAAGCCTCTTGGCCGCGCAGGAACTCAAGGAACGGCTCGACGAAAGACAAGTCCATTCCAGGACGGGTTGCGTCTTTCACACCAGTTATCTTCCAGCCAAGATCCTTTGGCTGCAGAAGTCTCGGCCCGAATTGGTCTCCCGGGTCGTACGCTGGGTGTCGGTGGGAGAATTTTTGGAGACCAGGCTCTTCGGTGCGGCAGTCTGCAGTTTCTCAATGGCTTCGGGGACGGGCTTATTTGACCAAAATCGTTGCGATTGGGATCGCGAACTTCTCGGCGTGCTTCAGTTGGAGACGGAGCAATTGTCGCCTCTGGCCGACTTCAACACCCCCCAGACTGAGCTTTTGCCCGAGTTCGCCGAACGGTGGCCCGCTCTCCATCGCAGCAGCTGGTTCCCGGCCCTGGGGGACGGTGCCTGCAGTAACTTGGGCTGCGGCTGCCACAGTCAGGACCGAGCTGCCTTAATGGTCGGGACTTCCGGAGCCATGCGCGTACTCTGGAGAACGGACTCCGTGACCATTCCGTGGGGATTGTGGTGTTACCACCTCGATCGATCCCGCTTTTTGATCGGCGGAGCGTTGAGCAATGGGGGCCTTCTATTCGACTGGTTGCTTGAGACCCTGCGATTGGAAGGGGCTGTGGCAGACCTGGAAGATCGACTGGCCGGCATGAAGCCTGATGCGCACGGGCTCACGATCCTGCCGTTCCTGGCTGGGGAACGCAGTCCTCAATGGAAGGCCCACGCCCGAGCCGCCATTGTAGGGTTGAGTCTGCACTCAACGCCTTGGGATATCCTGCGCGCCGCGCTGGAATCGGTGGCCTATCGTTTTGCAAACATCGCTGGGTTGCTGAACCCGGCCGTGCCCGACCTCCACGAAGTGATTGCTTCGGGCGGAGCCCTGCTCAGAGCGCCTCTCTGGATTCAGATCATGGCCGACGTTTTGGGGAGGCCGGTGATCGCCTCGGAGGTCCCGGAGGCCTCCAGCCGTGGTGCCGCCTTGATGGCCTTGGAGGCCTTGGGGATCGTTTCCGACGGTGCCACGTTGCCGGCTCCCACCGGGCAAATCTATCATCCAGACGAGGAACGCCACGCACGCTACCAGGAAGGGATCACGAGACAACAGAAGCTCTACCAACTGCTGTACGACTGAAGCACCTGGCGCCGGCGGACCGATGGGCTTTGAGCCCGCTGCGCTTTGTGGTTAAATTCAGGAAGTCCGACAGAGTCGAGACACTCCTCAAAAGCGGAGGCTTCATGCGAGTGGTGGTGGGTGCAGATCATGCAGGATATCCCTTGAAGGAGCGACTGGTGGAGTTCCTCAGGAAGCTGGGGCATGCCGTGGAGGATCTCGGAACCTACAATGACGATCCGGTGGATTATCCCGACTACGCCAAAGCCGTGGGGGAGGCCGTTATCGCGGGCCGGGCAGATCGGGGCCTGCTGGTATGCGGCAGCGGTGTGGGCGCGTGCATCACCGCCAACAAGCTGCCCGGCATTCGCGCTTGCTTGTGCATGGACACCTATACGGCGCGCCAAGGCGTCCAACACGACGACGTCAACGTCCTGTGTCTCGGAGGACGCGTGATTGGACCGGAGCTGGCTATGGAAATCCTGCGTGCCTGGCTGGATGCCCGCTTCACAGGAGAGGAGCGTCACCAGCGGCGACTGGCCAAGATTGTCCAGATCGAAACTCAGAAGCTTCCCAACCCAGCCAGGTCCGGCTCCTGATCCCGGCCGCCGACTGGAGCTGGTCGCGGATGCAGCGGTGAATCCGCCAAGGTTGCTCAAAGGAGAACTCCAAAATGATTCGTCAATCAAATACCCGAGTCGCCAATCCCCTGGTTGAGCTTCAAAACCTGGGCCAAAGTGTCTGGTGCGACAATATCAGCCGTGAAATGCTTCAGACCGGCGAGTTGCTGCGCCTGATAGGAGATGACGGGCTGCGCGGAGTAACTTCCAACCCCACCATCTTCGAAAAGGCAATTAACGGCAGCAACCATTACGATGACGCCATTCGGTCTCTGGTGAAGTCCGGCGCGGAAGTCGAGGCCGTCTATGAGGCCTTGGTGACCGACGACATTCAGCGTGGAGCGGACCTTTTCCTACCCGCGTACCGTGAAACTCAGGGCCAGGACGGATTCATCAGCCTGGAGGTTTCTCCCAAGTTGGCCCGGGAAACCGAGGCCACCATCCAGGAGGCCCGCCGGTTGTGGAACCGGGTGAATCGACCCAACCTGATGATCAAAGTCCCGGCGACACCGGAGGGCCTTCCCGCCATCGAGCAGCTGATTGGCGAGGGCATCAACGTTAACGTTACCTTGATGTTTTCGATGGACCATTACGTCCAAGTGGCCAGTGCCTACTTGCGTGGACTGCGACGGCTGGAACAAGCCGGCCGCCCCCTCACTGTGTCCTCAGTCGCCAGTTTCTTCGTAAGCCGCGTCGATACCGTGGTGGACAAGCTTCTCGAAGAACGAATGGCAAAGCCCGGCGCCGACAGCAGGCGACTGGAGGCTCTGCTAGGGAAGACGGCCATCGCCAATGCCCGGCTGGTCTACCGTCGTTTCCGGGAAATCTTCGGGGGACCCGAGTTTCAATCTTTGAGAGCCAAGGGGGCCCGCGTTCAGCGCCCGTTGTGGGCCAGCACCAGCACCAAGAACCCGCGCTATCGGGACGTGCTGTATGCCGAGGAGCTGGTGGGACCCGATACAGTAGATACCATGCCTCCCGCAACCATCACCGCATTTCGAGATCACGGCAAAGTGCGCCTCAGCCTGGAAGAAAATCTGGACGATGCCGAGCAAGTGTTCGCCCAGTTGGCTGAAGTGGGAATCGATATGAAGGCCGTCACCGGCAAGCTTCAAGACGACGGGGTGAGGCTTTTTGCGGAATCGTTCGACGTGCTGATGAAGAGCCTGTCGGAAAAACGAGAGACCCTTAAGCGAGCCTGAAGGGTGAGAGCCAAGGCCGGTATCGGACGGAGAAGGGGCCAGAGGCGCAACCGGCTTGAGAAAGACTCGCGGCGGACTTTGACAGAAAATCCGGTTCCTACGACAGCCGCCCAACTGCTCAGCAGCCGTGTTGGCTTTCCGAGAGCTGAGGCCGATCTGGCTCGGCGGAGTTTACCGGGAGCCAGCCTCCGCCGCTTTCGCCTTAGATTGACGGAGACAGCCTTGTATCGGACTCCCGGGGCCACATCTCGCGATAGGGCTCTCACGACACTTCAAGTCAAACAGGAGACATAACATGGAACTCGGAATCATTGGCCTGGGGCGAATGGGAGCCAACATGACTCAGCGCTTGCTCAACGGCGGCCATCACGTGTCGGGCTTTGACCAGAGTCCGGGCGCGGTAAAAGCGATCGAGCAGAAAGGTGCGACCGGGGCCGGATCCCTCCCAGAACTCGTTGGGAGTCTGGCCAAGCCCAGAGCCATCTGGATGATGGTGCCGGCCGGAGAGGCCGTGACGGAAACCATTCGTCAGCTGCTCCCCCACCTTTCGGCGGATGACGTTCTCATTGACGGGGGAAACTCCTATTACAAGGACTCAAAGCGCCGGGCTCAAGAACTCCATAGACAGCAGATCCACTATCTGGACGTCGGAACCAGCGGGGGAATTTGGGGTTTGGAGGTGGGCTACTGCCTCATGATCGGCGGAGAGAAGCAGATCTTCCAGCGGCTTGAGCCGATCTTCAAAACGCTTGCTCCGGATCAGGGGTATGCATACATCGGCCCCAGTGGGGCGGGCCATTTCACCAAGATGATTCACAACGGCATTGAGTACGGGATGATGCAGGCTTACGGGGAAGGTTTCGAGCTCCTCAAAGCATCCGAGTTCGAGATCGATCTTCAAAAGGTTGCCGGCTTATGGAACCACGGAAGCGTGGTGCGTTCCTGGTTACTCGAGCTGGCTGAGAGAGCTTTTGCCAAAGACCCGGAGCTGGCATCGATTCGGGGCTATGTGGAGGACTCGGGTGAAGGCCGATGGACCGTGATGGAGTCGATTGAGAAGAGCGTGCCGGCGCCGGTCTTGACCCTGTCCCTCCAAACGCGTTTTCGTTCCCGCCAGGATGATTCCTTTTCCGCAAAGGTCCTGGCCGCCTTGCGCAACGAGTTTGGCGGCCATGCCGTCAAGTCCAAATGATGCCGCGAAACCTTGCCTCCTGAGCGCTCCTGCCTTTCGCTCTCGGTAGGCTGGCGAGGAATTGAGAATCCGGAGGACGAATGATACCCGTCATCGAACCGCGGATTCCTCAGGCTTGCGCACCGGCATCTCTGCCTGGTGGGCAAATTCCGAGATGCGACTCAGCGACAACCCCTCGCGGTTCAGAAAATAGAGGCCAATAAGGATCACCGGCACCATGGAAACCAAATAGCTGCCATTGCTGATTCCGGCAGCCTGGGAGTGAGGATCCTGCGAGGACAGAAAAGCGGAAAAGAAATTGACCAAGGTTAGGTCCATGAAGAACTGGAATCCGCCCACTCCGCCGGGAGTCGGAATCGCCACACCCACCACCGTAACGGCCATCAAAAACACCGCTCCCACAAACGGAAAGCCTTGCAGATAGGCATTCATCAAGCACCACAGCTGGAGCGTAATGGCGGTCCAGATGGCCAGCGAGAACGCCACCGTCCAGAGCAAGGCGCCGCCCTGCTGGAGCGCGCGAAATCCTTCCAGGAAGGGCAGTAGGATGGAGCGGAGTTTGGCGGGAAGGATCTCCAGCCAATGACTGTTCTTGAGGACCAGCCCCAGAAACAGAAAGCCGAGACAAAGCACTACAAAGCCCTTGGTCGAATAAGCCTGGATAGCCAGCAGGATGTCTTTCCCCCGCTCTGAATCTGGGGGATAACGGTGTGCCAGGAAAGAGATGTAAAAGCCGAAAATGACCATGACGGTCATGATGTCCAGGATCCGTTCGAGCAGTGACGCCGCAATCACGGAAGCAGACGAGATTTTCTCCTTCTTGGCCAGGACCACCGAGGCGACGACTTCCCCTGCTCGCGGTGGGATCACGTTGATGGTGTACTTCACCAGGGTGAGGGAGAAGAGGTTGCGCAGCGAGATCTTGCGCTTGACGGGCGAGAGCAGGACGCCCCAGCGAAGGGAGCGAAAGACCATGTGCAGCATGACGAATGCGAATGCCAGGATCAGATAGCGGGCCCGGGCGTTCAACATCACATCCCAGGCCTGTCCCCAGTCCGGAACGCCGCGGTAAATCAGATACCCGATCAGCACGGTGAGACCCAGACTGATTGAAAGTTGAATTCCCTTCCTCATAGAGAGGCTTTCGCAGTCACCACTTGGCCGGTCCTTCCAGAATCGTCTTTTCGTCTCTGCTGGCCCAAAATGAGCCTCAACCCACAATCCTCCTCATGTCGGCCAGATTCACACCAGGGTCTCACATCTCTACCTGGCTGGAGCTTAGGAAAATGACCGGCGAAAGAGGTCCTCGATGGCTTTTCGACCGCTGTCTTCTAAAAAGCGAGTTCCCGTTCCCGTAAAATGGATGTGGCGGATAACCGGTTCACCTGCGGGGCACGCCATCCAATTCCGTTCATCCCACTGAAACCAGCATGCTTTCTGCTGATCGAAAACAAAAAGAGGCTTGTTGCAGAGTTTGGCAAATTCCGCTCCCCATCCGGTTCCGCCCTTCACGGTCTTATCGTCCAGAATCCAGCCAATCACGTAGATTTCCTGGCCACTGTTGATCTGGTGCCAGATACTCTGCAGGATCTTTCGGAAAATGGGACTATCGGTATAGCGGCGGTTCATCAGGCGAGACACGTAGGCGAGGCTGACATCCCCATTTTCTAACTCCTCATGGTTCAGGACCCGTAGGCCACGACGCCTTTGGATTTTGTGGCCCTCGAAAGTGAAGTTGACTTCCTCAACACCAAAGCGTTCGGCATTTGCGCCAAACTCAGCTTCAGCTCCCTGGGCCCCGCCACTGAACAGGATGCAGTCTTCTCTCTTCATATGCCTTCCTTTCTCCTTCGAGAATCCATTGCCGCAAGACGAACAGGCGCACCGTCTGAACGCCAACTGGGCAACGCTAACACGCAGCCGGTAATTTCTCAAGTCGCGTGATCCCCATGCCCCCGATCAGTCAGTCGATGGGAATCCCGCCAAACTTGTCACTCCCATTCAGTCAAGATCCGGTGTTAAGTCTAAACCATGACTGTGACCGTCAGGTCGCATCGAGAAAGAGTCTGAAGGAGAGAAGAGAGATGACGAGACACGGATCCATCGGATCGATATCGCAGTCATGCCGCCACAACAGACAGCGATTGCCCTAAGGCATAGACAAAGAGAACCTGGGCTCCAACACATTGGGAATCCAAGGTAAGGCAAGGAGAATAGAAATCAGATGGCACCAAGCAAGGAAAGAGACAAGGAACAAGGGACAGGGCCTCTCGCAATGAACACACCCCCGATCGTGACGCCGCAGGAGTGGGAAACCTCGCGCCAGCGGCTTCTCGTGAAGGAGAAGGCTTTGACCCGCGCCCGTGACGCGCTGGCCGCTGAGCGTCGCCGGATGCCGTGGGTGGTCGTGGAGAAGAAGTACGCGTTTGAAGGGCCCAAGGGCAAGGTGAGCCTGCTCGAGTTGTTCGAGGGCCGCCGCCAGTTGATCGTCTATCGCGCCTTCTTCGAGCCCGGCGTGTTTGGTTGGCCCGAGCACGCCTGCCGCGGGTGCTCCCTGGTCGCCGATCAGGTGGCCCACCTGGCCCATCTGAACGCGCGCGACACCACGCTCGCGTTCGCCTCGCGCGCACCCCTAAAGGATATCGAGCGCCTGAAGGCACGAATGAGTTGGAAGATACCGTGGTACAGCATCACCGACAGCTTCGACGCGGACCTCGCTGTCGATGAATGGCACGGCCACAACGTGTTCATCCGCCACGACGACAAGGTGTTCCGCACGTACTTCGTCAACAGCCGCGGCGACGAGGCAATGGGGACCACCTGGAGCTACCTGGATATCACGCCGCTCGGCCGTCAGGAAACTTGGGAGGACTCCCCGGAGGGTTACCCCCAGACGCCGCCGTACAAGTGGTGGAACTGGCACGATAACTACCAGGCCGAGGCCTCGCCTGACCCGAAGTGGGTCGAGGTGTCCGACGCTGGAGAAGCCGCCTTCCGGAAGCCCAACGCAGAAACAAACGGATGACCGAGGTTAGCAAGGGAGAAAACGATGAAAGATGTCAGGAGAGATGAACTCTGAGAACGATGGAACAACGGTAGGATTGTGACACCGATCGTGACAGGCCTTGTCGGAAGCTCCAGCATGAAGCGACGGTTTGCTCTCTGAATTCAACGAGGAGTCAAATCGAGGTTCTTCCGGACGCCTTCCTGGCTGGAGGATCGCTGGGCAATGCTAGAATGGACGAACCGCGGGGATGCGGGCCCCGAAATCCTCTGATGTTTTCATGCGAGACGATGAGCATCATTCATCTCGATCAGGTATCCAAGACCTACGGCAAGTCCGAAGAGCCTGCGGTCTCCGGATTAAGCCTGGAGGTTGCCGCCGGCGAATTTTTGGTGCTGGTGGGTGAGTCCGGTTGCGGCAAGACGACGACACTCAAAATGATCAATCGTCTGGCAGAGCCTTCCAGCGGACAGGTTGTCGTTGACGGAAAGAATGTGATGAACATTGATCCGGTCCAACTGCGGCGCTCTATCGGCTATGTTTTCCAGGGCATCGGTCTTTTCCCCCACATGACGGTGGCTGAAAACGTGGCCATCGTCCTTCACTTGCTGGGTTGGGCCAGGGATCGCGTCGTAGCCCGCATTGACGAACTGCTCAGGCTGGTGGGATTGCCCCCCGAAGAGTTTCGCGGTCGACTGCCGGAGCAGTTGTCGGGCGGGCAACAGCAGCGGGTCGGGGTGGCTCGCGCGCTGGCTGCCCGGCCTAAGATCATGCTCATGGATGAGCCTTTTGGTGCGCTCGATCCCGTCACGCGGGATGGAATGCAAAGCGAATTCAAGGCCCTTCAGACTGCCTTCGGTCTTACGGTCATCATGGTGACTCACGACATGACCGAAGCCCTGGTGATGGCGGACCGGATTGCCGTCATGCAGGAGGGGCGCCTGCTGCAAGTGGGAACGCCAAAGCAGTTGTTGACTGAACCGGCCCATCCGCATGTCTCCACCCTGCTGGAAACGCCGCGCCGCCATATGGCCCGATTAGCAGGCATCATGGGAGCAATGCCATCGTGAGTTCCCGGGTCCTTCAAGAGCTGGCCCTCTTGCCAGACACGCTGGCCAGTCATTTGTTGCTGAGCCTGTCCGCCCTGGTGGCCGGTGTCCTCGTCTGTTTTCCGCTGGCGGTCTTCGTCACGCGTGTGAAGGCCCTGCAGTGGCCGACCTTGACGTTCGCCAGCGTAGTGCAAACCATTCCGGGCCTTGCCTTGCTGGCGCTGATGGTCCCGCTCCTGGGCCAAATCGGTTTCCTGCCGGCGTTCCTGGCTTTGCTCTTGTACAGCATGCTGCCTATCCTCCATAACACCATAACGGGAATTCTAGGTGTTGAGCGCTCAGTCATCGAAGCCGCGCGTGGGATTGGAATGACAACCTCGCAGCAATTGTTTCGCGTGGAGCTTCCCCTGGCCGCGCCGGTCATCATCGCCGGTATTCGCACCTCCGCAGTCTGGGTGGTGGGAACCGCCACGCTGGCGACGCCGGTGGGTGCGACCAGTTTGGGAAACCACATCTTCTCCGGACTGCAGACCCAAAACCCGGCTGCCGTTCTGGTTGGATGTGTGGCGGCCGCAGCCCTGGCGCTGGGGTTGGACCAGTTGATTCGATTGCTCGAGAGAGCAGCCCGGCGGCGGAGCCCGCGGCTTGGTTGGACAGCTGCCGCCGGCTTGCTCCTCGTGTTCCTGATTGGGTTGACGCCTCTGGCCCTTAAGACCCGCAAGTCCGGTGCCGCACGGTCCGCCCCGGTGGTGGTGGGAGCCAAAACGTTTACGGAGCAGTACATCCTGGCCGAGTTGCTGACCACCACGCTGAAGCGGGCCGGTTTGGAGGCGACCAGCAAATCAAGTATGGGCTCCACCATCCTCTTTGAAGCCCTTGCCGGCGGAAGCGTGGATTGCTACGTGGACTACTCCGGCACTCTTTGGGCCAACATCATGAAGCGCTCCGACACACCGGAGAGGAACCATTTGTTGCAGGAGTTGGGCCGCTGGTTAGACGAAGAGCATCAAGTGAAGCTGTTGGGTCCGTTGGGCTTCGAGAATACCTATGCCTTGGCCGTCAGGAAAGAATTGGCTCAAGCCAAGAAAATCACGTCGCTTTCGGAATTATCCGCCTTCGCTCCGGTATTAGACCTAGGAAGCGACTACGAGTTTCTCAGTCGCCCGGAGTGGGCTGCGCTGCAAAGGAAGTATGCGCTCCGATTCGCCGAACAGAGAACGTTCGATCCGAGCCTGATGTATGCAGCCATTCAAGCCCGCTCGGTGGATGTTATCTCGGCTTACTCCACCGATGGCAGGATTGCGGATTACGACCTGGTGGTGCTGCAAGATCCGCTCGGAGCACTTCCCCCTTACGATGCTGTGCTCCTTTTGTCACCGGCTGCGGCCGAGCGCAATGACTTGGTTGCGGCGCTGACTCCGCTGATTGGTGCTATTCCGAACGAGGCCATGCGGGAGGCCAACAGAATGGTGGACCTGCAACATCGGCCCCTGACGGATGCCGCCGCCTTTTTGGGAAAGTCGGGAGTCTCTCGCTCACCGGAACATTGAGCGTTCGCCGGCACCAGTCTCTAGTCTGAAAGGCCTATTTGACCTAGATTCTCTCATGGCTAGGGCTTATCCTGGATAGATCGGCTGGTCGCCTCGGCCGGCACACTGATTCAGAGAACCTCGAAGGGGCTTGCTTCGTGAACAAGTCTGAGCTGATTGATTTCTACCACACGGTCCGCAAGACCACCGAACGTCTGTGCCAACCCCTTTGCACGGAAGACCATGTGATTCAGTCTATGCCGGATGTCAGCCCGCCCAAATGGCATCTCGGGCACACCACCTGGTTTTTCGAGCAGGTCATTCTCGGCCGGTTCCTAGCCGAATACCGGCCTTTCCACGAGCTTTATGCCTTTCTCTTTAACTCGTATTACCAAAGTTTTGGAGATCGGGTTCGCCGGGAGGTGCGCGGGACTCTTTCTCGACCGACGGTCCAAGAGATCCGCACCTATCGGAGTGCGGTCGATGACCAGATGCACACGTTCCTGGAGAAGGCGGACCAGGAATCCTTCCAGCAGGTATCGCCCCTGGTGGAGTTGGGTCTTCATCACGAGCAACAACATCAGGAACTGCTGGTCACCGACATCAAGCATATTTTGGGCAGCAATCCACTGCGACCCGCCTATCGGGTAGCTGAGAGGAACGGGGCTGCCGAGGGCGCCAGCGGGCCTGCCCGATTCGTTCCAGTGGCGGGAGGGGTCTTCGAGATCGGAGCCGGCCCCGAGGGCTTTGCCTGGGACAATGAACGTCCCCGCCACCGCGTGATGCTCGGAGATTTCTTGCTGATGAATCGGCCCGTCAGCTGCCGCGAGTACCTCGAATTCATGCAAGACGGCGGCTACCAGAATCCGCTGTTGTGGCTTTCCGATGGGTGGGACGCCGTTTGCAGCGAGCGTTGGCAGGCCCCACTCTATTGGGAGCACGTCGAGGGGAACTGGCGGATCTTCACGCTGTCCGGGACTCGTACCGTTGCGCCCGACGAGCCCGTCTGTCATGTGAGTTTTTACGAAGCGGCGGCCTTCGCCAGATGGGCGGGAAAGCGTTTGCCGTCCGAGTTCGAGTGGGAAGTCGCTGCCGGAAAAGCGGGTTCCCAACCGCGTGGGTCGCTGCTGGAAGATGCAACATGGCATCCGGTTCCAAGTCGTCCGGGTTCTGCGGACGCAGCGTTCCATCAACTGCTGGGCGGGGTTTGGGAGTGGACCAACAGCTCTTATCTTCCTTACCCCGGCTACCAGCAAGAACGGGGACCGCTGGGTGAATACAATGGGAAATTCATGATCAACCAGATGGTTTTGCGCGGGGGATCGTGTGCCACCCCCCGCAGTCATATCCGTCCGACCTACCGGAATTTTTTTCAATGTGACAAGCGCTGGCAGTTCAGCGGCATTCGACTGGCTTCAGATCCCTAGTTGGGACGACAGGAGGTGAATCAGTGCCCGCCAGATACAAGGTTCTTCAGGCATCCGACCATCACGATTCCTTCAATGAGCAAGACAATTTTGCGCTCGATGTTCTGGTAGGGCTGTCGTCGACGCCCAAATCTCTGCCTTCCAAATATTTCTATGACGCCCGCGGGAGCGAGCTGTTTCGTCAGATTTCGAAGTTGCCTGAGTACTATCTGACGGAGCGGGAACTCGAGATTCTTAAGCGCCGGCGGCAGGACTTCCTGGCTTTCGCTGGTGACCGGCCTCTGAACCTGGTCGAACTGGGAGCCGGGTTCAGTCAGAAAACCATTGTCCTGCTGGAGGAGTTCATCGGCGCCGGGCTGGCCATGCAGTATGTGCCCATCGACATTTCCGAGCCGGCCATGGCCAACCTGGTGAAGTCTCTGGGAGAGTTGTTTCCACAATTGGAAGTCAATGGACTGGTGACGGATTATTTCAACGGGCTGAAATGGCTCAACCGGCGACACCGTCGCCGAAACCTGGTCCTGTTCCTGGGTTCTTCCATTGGCAACTTCACTCACGCGGGTGCCTGCTTTTTCCTGCGGAATCTCTGGAACTGTCTCAATCATGACGATGGTGTCTTGATCGGTTTCGACATGAAAAAGGACATTGATCTGCTGCTGCAAGCCTATAATGACCGCCAAGGGCTGACCCGCGAGTTCAATCTCAATTTGTTGCGCCGCATCAATCGCGAGCTGGGCGGTACTTTCGATGTCGGCAAGTTTCGTCATTTCGGCACCTACAACGTGTTTTCCGGTGCCATGGAAAGCTATCTGGTCAGTCAGGAGCAACAAAGTGTGTTCATCGAAGCGATTGGACGATCGTTTTCCTTTCAACCGTGGGAGCCTGTTCACACCGAGTATTCCTACAAGTACTCAACTTTCGATATCGAGCAGCTGGCTCGAGAAACCGGCTTCGAAGTCGAGCAGCACGTTCAGGATTCGAGACGGTACTTCACCGATTCCTTGTGGCGCGTCCAGAAATACGGAAGTGCTGAGACAATCGTCCAGTCCGATCGCATGGGTGCCACGGCCAGCATGGCACGATGAGAACTGACCGCTGTTTTCCGGTCCAGTGTTAAGTTTCGGCTGGCTTTGCGCCAATCGAGCGCTGACAGGGAGATGCCAATGGCTCAGTCGCAATCTCACACTCAAGAATACGATGGATTGATTGTCGGATCCGGACAGGCCGGCAAGCCGCTGGCTCTCGCTTTGGCGGCAGCTGGATGGAAGACGGCTCTGGTGGAACGGCAGTACGTGGGAGGCACCTGCGTCAACTATGGATGCACCCCTACCAAGACCATGGTGGCCAGTGCGCGGGTTGCTTACCTCGCCCGCCGCGCCGCTGACTACGGAGTCAAGGTTGGAAGCGTCGAGATCGACATGACACGGGTCCGCCAACGGAAACGTGAGATCGTTGAGAGCTTTCGGGGCGGCAGCGAGCGCCGAGTCCGCGAAACGCCCGGTCTGGACTTTGTGGAGGGTGAGGCCGGTTTTGTTGATCCCACCACGGTGGAGGTCAGACTCCACGACGGACGCACAACACGCCTGAAGAGCCGGAAATTGTTTATCAATACGGGTGGCCGACCGGCCGTTCCACCGCTGCCTGGATTGAAGGAGGTTCCCTGGTTGGATTCCACCTCCATCATGGAGCTGGATCAGGTACCCGAGCACCTGCTGGTGCTGGGCGGCGGCTACATTGGACTGGAATTTGGACAGATGTTCCGCCGATTCGGCAGCCGGGTGACCATCGTTCAGCGTGGACGGCAGCTGCTGGCTCGCGAGGACTCCGACGTGGCAGAGGCAGTCGCCTCCGTCTTGCGGGAGGACGGTGTCGAAATTCTCTTACAGGCTGAAGCAACAGGGGTGGAAGAGCCCGCTGCCGGAAAAGGGCTGCGCCTGAAAGTTCGGATGCCCACAGGAGATCGCCTGCTGGAAGGCTCTCATTTACTCGTTGCACCCGGTCGGGTACCGAATACTGAGTCTCTGAATCTGAAGGCTGCGGGAGTGGACACGGATTCGAAGGGTTTTGTCCGTGTTAATGAGTTCCTGGAAACCAACGTTCCAGACATTTACGCAATCGGTGATGTCAAGGGCGGTCCAGCCTTCACTCACATTTCCTATGATGACTTTCGGATTTTGAAAACAAACCTGCTTGATGGTGGGCGAGCTACCACTCGAGACCGGTTGGTTCCCTACACGGTTTACATCGATCCGCAGCTGGGGCGAATCGGCCTGAGCGAAGCCGAGGCTCGCAGCCGGAGCCTTGACGTGCGTGTGGTCAAGATGCCCATGAGTTATGTGGCCCGGGCTTTGGAGGTCGATGAGTCACGTGGCTTCATGAAGGCGGTCGTCGAAGCTCAGACAGGAAAGATTTTGGGCTGCGCCGTGCTCGGTATCGAAGGCGGTGAGATCATGTCCCAAATCCAGCTGGCCATGCTTGGAAACTTGACGGCCGGCCACCTTCACGACGCCATTTTTGCCCATCCTACACTAGCCGAGTCGCTTAATAACCTCTTCTAATAGAAGGTGTGCGGGGCCCGGCGGGGCCGGCCAGGTGACGGCATCATCCGGGCGCACGCGACGTTGAGAGGACAGTGAGAGAACTTCGACTGGAGAGCAATTAATCCACTGACTTCCTGGACCGATAAAGTGACTATCGGACGGTGGAGCGCTGATGTTGGAAATGTTCTCACTCGTTTTGTCGGCGGTGGCTTTGGGCGTCTCGCTTTACACGCTTTGGGTGACCCGCGTTTCTCCCTACCGCCTCCTGGTGTATCCGCCGGTCATATCTTTGTTGGGCGAGCGCCGGTCGACACTGGCCTTGGAGTTCACTTTTTTGAATCCGGGGCGAACACCG
Organism: Acidobacteriota bacterium; assembly: GCA_040753175.1. Lineage (GTDB taxonomy): Bacteria > Acidobacteriota > Terriglobia > Versatilivoradales > Versatilivoraceae > JBFMEW01. The sequence continues at coordinate 49,102 of JBFMEW010000003.1, forward strand.
GTGGTGCTCTTTGACCTCGAGGCAAATGTCACCGGCCCGGCAAGTAGCTTGCAGCCCAAGAGGTTTCGCCCTCATGCCCTGTGCGAAGGCAGACCGGCAGGGGGACTGAACTTCGCACGTCGCGAAGTCATTACCCACTTTACACCAGTCGCGGTCAAGGCAGGAGAAACGGTCAACAAGAGAATCTACTTCATTCCAGCCGATCACCCGGGTCTCGAAGGCCACGTCCAGCTAGCCCAGACGGAGCGCATTGAGCTTCGCTTCCATGTCAACGGAAGATGGAACAAAAAGACCTTTCGACTGGACTGCGCAGACCTGCAACCGTCCCCGGACAGCTCGGATCTGGCCGGGCTCGTGCCGCCCTCTTCTTTGACTTCGCTGTTGCCGAAGGCTCAACCCCTCTTCTTGCGGGGGTCAATCTTCGACCCTGTACCCTGATGGATCGGATGCCTTGGTTTGGCTTGGCCTACCCGCTGACCTATCCTTGGGAATCAGCTTGAAATAGACGTTTTCGTTGTTCCGGTTATTGGAGAATCGGACTTCCCACTCAAGAGAGTGAATGTGCAGGTACTTCACGTGCCGCATGACCGCTTGAGGTTCCACCCGGAGGCTCCGGGAAACTTCGGTGTAGCAGGCGTACCCCAAAGAGTTCTTAACTTTCCCATAGCAATCGAGAAACGCCGCGATATTGTCGGACGTCAGGGACACGGCTGGAGTGTCGCGGTAGTTCATCACGTCTTGGTAGAAGCCGCGCCGCTCCTTGAACTGGGGTAACGGATTGGACGTGCCTTGATTGAATCCCATGGGCTGTTTCCCCTAATGACTGCAGGCTGGGATGCTGCCTATCTAATCGGCAGGCACTCGAAAAAGATCAGATGTCGCGCAATTGCGGCGAGCCGGCGCTCTACTCGGAGGCGATCCTCACCCATGAATTCCTTTTTTGGTCTTCCTGGCCCCGGGTCGCAGGGAGTCAGAACTCCCTGCCTACAGGCAACAACCTCCCAAAAGCGGCTGGCAGGAGTCGAGGGCTTTTGCCTTGCCACCCGAATTTTGAGGTGACATAATCCCCGTCACAACTGAATAAAGGCTTCCGGAACCGCCGGCGGCGAGCCGATCAACCCTGTCCGGATTGGACCCTTCAATCGCGCGGAGTTGCAAACCGACTGATCTTTTGATTCCACCCGCCACAACTCGAGCTGCAAGGAGTGGATGTCTTCGATGAATGACCGGTGCACCGGGTATCGGCCGAACAGAAAACTGGTTCATCGTGTTCGCTGTCGGCGGAACGTCGCACTGACAGTGCTGGTGTTGGCTCTTCTGATTGGTCCCTTCGTGAGGGTCCTGGGTGCCGAAGACCCGGAATTGACACGTCAGGAGATCTGGAAGCAGAAACGAATTGAGAAGAGTAAGAACCTGCATCAGGACCGCCGCAGTGGACTTGAAAATGCCATGCTGTACATCCAAAGGGAGAAGATCCTGCAACGGCTCTCCGCTGGATGGAACGGATGGCACCCCAAGCTGGGAGGACTGAGCACCGGTTCGGGATTTGCCGGTGGGCTTCGTTATGCCCCCTCTCTGGCCCGCGGTAATGTTGTTTTCGAAACCTCCGGAGCCATCTCCACTCGGACCTACCAGTTCTACGATCTGAAGCTGGGCGCTCCCCGGCTGGTGAACGGTCGGCTCTTCACCGAGTTTTACTCCCGATACCGAAGTTACCCGCAGGAGGATTTTTTCGGTCTGGGCCCTAATTCCCGAAGAAGCGATCGCACGTCTTATGCATTGGAGGACTCCCTGTTTGAGTTCACCATGGGAGTCAATTGGACACGTTGGCTGGCTACCGGCTTCCGTCAGGGCTATATTAAGAACAACGTGGGCAGAGGGACCGACAGGAGGTTTCGGAGCACCGAGCAGGTCTTCGCCTCATCAGAGGTACCGGGGCTGGATCGACAAACCGACTTCTACCGCACGCAGGCTTTCGCTCAGGTGGACTATCGGGATGAGCCGGGCAATGCCCATGCAGGAGGTTTCTACGGCGTCACCTTTTCCTACTATGACGACAGGAATCTGGATCTGCACACTTTCCGCCGCATCGACGCCGAGGTCCAGCAGTACTTTCCTTTCTTTCAGAAGAAACGAGTGATCGCCTTTCGGGCCCGCACATCCCTTGCGGATGTGAGTCCCAGCCAGTCGGTTCCCTTTTACATGATGGACGTGCTGGGTGGGTCGGAAACCCTGCGAGGGTTCCGCGAATTCCGCTTTCGCGATCAGAACCTTCTACTCCTGAACCTGGAGTATCGATGGGAAGCCTTTTCGGGACTGGACATGGCCATATTCGGGGATGCCGGAAAAGTAACCCGCCGCCGCTCGGATATCGACTTCAAAGACCTCAAAACCGATGTGGGATTTGGCTTCCGGTTCAACACAATCAAGTCCGTCTTTCTGAGAATTGACGTCGGATTCGGTAATGAAGGCAAACGGATCTTCTTCAAGTTTGGACCTGCTTTTTGAAGCCGGCCAGGAATCCTTGTGTCCAAAGCTTCAGAGGCGTGGAAGCTCGCGGGACCACCGCGGGGTGTTCCCTTCCGGCAAGAGATCGACCTCACGAGGAAAGTCGGCCGTCCACCTGATGATACCCACCAGATTCCTTCTGCTGATGGTTCTGATCTGGCTATCTGGGCCAGAGCTCTTGGCTCAGAAGTTCCGGGCCGACGATCCGATTTGGCAGGATGAGGACGATCTGGACATTCCCACGCCCAAGCGCGCCAGAGTGGCGGACTACTATGACTTTCTCGAAAACACCTTCTTCGGGCCGGGTGACCGGACCCGACCTCGAGCCCTCAACATCAATACGCTGGGCGAAGTTCCGAATTCCAGCTGGTTCACCAACCGGCATGGGCTGCACCCGATGTCGATCGAGGACTTGGCGCGCGGGCCGGATTGCGGAGGGCCGCAGGCCGGAACCTGGCAGGTGATTCGTAACAAAGTGGGCGGCATTACACCCGGGCTTCGCATCGTGGATTCGAATGGAACTGTCTTCCAGTTGAAATTCGATCCGCTCAGCAACCCGGAAATGGCTACATCCGCCGAAGTCATCTGTACCAAGTTCTTTTACGCCATCGGATATTTTGTGGCGGAAGACTACATTGTTCATTTTTCGCGCGACCAGCTCAAGATGAGTCCCACCGGGGAGATTGAGGACCTCATGGGCCGGGTGCGCCCGATCACTGAAGCGGACATCGACGAGATCCTGAGCCAGGCCTGGAAGGGACCTGACGGGCGCTATCGGGCCGTGGCCAGTAAGTTCCTTCCCGGCAAGCCGGTGGGCGAGTACCGTTATTACGGGTCCCGATCGGATGATCCCAATGATATCTTCCCTCACGAGCACCGGCGCGAATTGCGCGGGCTGCGAGTCTTCAGCGCGTGGCTGAATCACGACGACTCCCGGAGCGTGAACACGTTCGACGCTCTCGTCGCTGAAAACGGGCGTCAGTTCATCCGGCATTATCTGTTTGATTTTGGATCCTGCCTGGGCAGCGGCTCGATCTTCGCGCAAAAGCCCCGGGCGGGAAACGAGTATCTGTGGGAACCCGGTCCGACCTTCAAGAGCCTCTTTTCCCTCGGTCTCTGGCTGAGACCCTGGATCAGGGTGAACTATCCGGACTATCCCTCCATCGGGAACTTCGAAGCCGACTTTTTTCAGCCGGAGAAATGGAAGCCGGAATATCCGAACCCGGCCTTCCTCCGCATGCAGGACGAAGACGCCTTTTGGGCGGCTCGCATTGTGATGGCCTTCACCGACGAGCAGATCCGAGGCATCGTCAAGACCGGGCAGCTGAGCCACCGTGAGGCTGAGGAATACCTCATTCAGTGCCTCATCAAGCGGCGGGACAAGGTGGGAGAGTTCTGGTTGAACCAGTTGAATCCCCTGGATCGTTTCGAAGTGAAGGACGGTCTGCTTGTTTTTGACAACGCTTCGGTTCGACTCAGCCGCGCAACGCCGGCGGAGCGATACCAGGTCCAGTGGTATCAGTTCGACAACCTTCACGAGAAGGCCATACCGGTTGGCTCGAGCATCACCGTCTCGCAACCGTCTCTAGTGATTCCGTCGGAGTCACTGCTCGGCCCCTCCTTTCAAGATTCGAGGTTCGCCATGGCCGAAATCGTGAGTTTCAGCCCGGACCATCCCAAGTGGAGCCGCCCCTTGCGTGTCACTCTTCGCGAGCGAAAGGAGACCGTCGAGGTGGTGGGTGTGGAGAGAGAATGAGCGACGCGTACCCTGGGATCTGGGTTTTGAGCTTGAGCATCGGAGGTCTTCTTGGAGCGCTGGTGGCCTACTGGCTCCTCAAGGCCCGACACAGAGCGGCTTGGGCGGAGGCCGAGTCTCAGTTCCGTTCCCAGTCAGCCGCACTGTCCGAGCGACTGACCCTTCAAAAACAGGACCTGGAAAAGAAGCAACAGGACCTGGAAACCCTGACCGCTCAGCTCGAGAGCGCCCGGGCCCAACTCAGTCGCGAAATAGAAGTCCGTTCGGCCGCCGCGGAGAGAGCCCAGCGCGTGCCCGTTCTGGAGCAGAACGCTCGCGAACTGGAGGCTGAGCGAAGCAAGCTCCTGGAGCAACTCGGCCACCTGAGAAGCGAGCGGGCAGAACTGGAGACGCTGCTGGAGGAACAGCGTCGCTCTGCTCAGGAAAGACTGCAGCTGCTTCAAAAGGAGATGGAAGCGGCTCGAGACAACCTGCGCGATGCATTCAAAGCTCTTTCTGCCGAGGCGCTGCAAACCAATAACGCGGCCTTTCTGACGCTGGCCCAGTCCGCCCTGGAGAAGTTTCAGGGCCAGGCCCAAAGCGAATTGGAAGAGAGACAAAAGGCCGTGGAGGTACTGGTGGCTCCCTTGAAGGAATCCCTGGACCGGTACGAACAGCAAGTTCAAGCTTTGGAAAAATCGCGAAGTGAAGCCTATGGAGGGTTGTCCGAGCAGGTCAAGCAGCTGGTGGAGTCCCAGCAGCGGCTGCAAGCAGAAACGGGGAATCTGGTGAAGGCGCTTCGGACACCCCAGGTTCGCGGCCGCTGGGGTGAATTGGCCTTGCGGCGGGTTGTGGAACTGGCCGGGATGACGGAGTACTGCGATTTTGTGGAGCAGGTGAGTCTCGAAACCGAAAACGGCAGGCTGAGACCGGATTTGATCGTTTATTTGCCGGCGGGCCGCCAGATTGTGCTGGATGCCAAGGCACCTCTGCAGGCCTACCTCGATGCCCTGGAAGCTACGGATGAAAGCTCCCGCCAAACGCTGCTGAAAGCTCACGCCCGCCAGATTCGGGAGCACCTGAGGAACCTGGGCAGCAAAGCCTACTGGGACAGTCTGGAATCGACACCGGAGTTTGTGGTGCTGTTTATTCCGGGGGAATCCTTTTACAGCGCCGCGGTGGAGCAGGATCCCCAGCTTTTTGAACAGGGGGTGAACCAGCGGGTAATCCTGGCCACTCCCTCGACGCTGATCGCGTTACTGCGCGCCGTGGCTTACGGTTGGCGACAAGACAAGATTGCGCAGAGCGCCCAGCAAATCAGCGACCTGGGCAAGGCTCTCCACGAACGGTTGGCCACTCTCTCGGGCCATTTCGTGGCCCTGGGCCGGTCGCTGGAAAGAAGCGTCGAGGCCTACAACAGCGCCTCGCGCTCACTGGAATCGAGAGTTTTTGTGGCGGCCCGCAAGTTCAAGGATCTGGGCGTGGGTGTCCGAAAGGAGATCGCTGAGATCACCCCCCTGGAACGGCATCCTCACCAGGAACGTGAACTGCTTTCTTCTGAGTTGCCCGGCGAGGACGAACCGCTTGACCTGGGGGGGCCGCACTGAGCGCGACACATCGGATCAAGTCCACTGAACTGACAAAGGGGGAGGCCTCATGCGTGTATCAGTCCGTAAGCTCTCAGTGATCGGCTGTATCGTGAGTCTGTTCGGGGTGGGAATGATTTCCCAGACGCGGGCTCAGGCTGCCAAGCCACCCGAGATCCGTCTGGGTATCATCGGACTCGACACCTCCCACGTCATCGCCTTCACCCGACTCCTCAATGACCGCTCGCATCCCGATCATGTGCCTGGCGCTCGGGTGGTTGCAGCTTTCAAGGGAGGCAGCCCAGACATCGATGCCAGCCGGAATCGCATCGAGCAGTTCACCACCGAGCTTCGGGACAAATGGAAGATCGAAATCGTCGACGACATCGCGGCTCTTTGCCGGCGAGTGGATGCCATCCTGCTGGAGAGTGTCGATGGAAGGCCCCATCTGGAGCAGGTGAAGCCCGTCTTGGCCGCTCGAAAACCGGTCTTCATCGATAAACCTCTGGCGGCCAGCTACGGTGATGCCCGCGAGATTGCTCGACTGGCCCGAGAAGCGGGCGTGCCCTGGTTCTCTTCCTCCAGCCTGCGGTTCTGGGAAGAAGCCAGGCGCTTAAAATCTTCAGACCAGACCGGCAAGATCCTCGGATGCCACACGTTCGGCCCCTCCCCAACCGAACCCCATCATCCGGATCTGATGTGGTACGGCATTCATGCCGTGGAGTTGTTGTTTACTGTGATGGGACCGGGCTGTGAGTCCGTGACCCGTGTCCACAGCGAGGGCGCGGACGTGGTGGTGGGCAAGTGGAAAGACGGACGAATCGGTGTCATGCGCGGAATCAGAAAGGGTGAGAGCGACTACGGAATGACGGTGTTCGGCGAAAAAGGCATTCAGCATTCGGAGCCCAGGGCCTTCAGCTACCGGCCTCTGCTGGTGGAAATCGTCAAGTTCTTCCAAAGCGGAGTGGCTCCGGTGAACCCGGAAGAGACCCTGGAGATGTTCGCTTTCATGCAGGCGGCCGACGTCAGCAAGAGCCGTGGTGGCGCGGCGGTGGCCCTGAGAGAGCTCACCCCCTAAACCAGCGCCGCCATAGACCCTGGTCGCCAGCCCGGCTATCGGCGATAGAGCTGTCCCTCAACCCAGGAGTTGGGAACGAGGATGGTCTCCTCGCGGTCGGGTCCGGTGGAGATGAGAGATATTTCGGTTTGAATGATGTCGGAAAGCAGCTTCACGTAATCCTTGGCGGGGGCCGGCAGCGCAGCATAGTCTTGCAGGCCTGACGTTCGGCACGTCCAACCCTTGACAGTGCGGTAGATGGGCTCAACCGCCTCCAGAACTTTGACCTCCGCAGGAAACTCCTTCAGCTCCGATCCTTTATAGCGATAACCCACACAAACCTGAATCTCGGCGATTTCATCGAGCACATCCAACTTGGTGAGGGCTATACCCTGCAGATTGTTGATCAAGGCCGAGTAACGTGTCGCCGGGCCATCAAACCATCCGCACCGTCGAGGACGGCCGGTGGAGGCGCCATATTCATCCCCCGTCTTGCGAATCTGTTCCCCCAGGGCACCCGGGATCTCGGTGGGAAACGGACCGCCACCCACTCTGGTGGTGTAGGCTTTGGCGATCCCAATGGTTCCGTTAATCAACGATGGAGCCACTCCGGCGCCAATACAGGCGCCCCCGGCGGAGGCGCTCGAAGAGGTCACGTACGGATAGGTGCCGTGGTCGATGTCCAGCAGCGTTCCCTGGGCGCCCTCGAACAAGATGCTTTTCCCCGAGCGGATCCAGCCATTCATCAGTTGGGAGGTGTCAGCCACGAACGGCCGCAGTCGCGGGGCAAAGGCCAGATATTCGTCGTAGATCTTTGCGGCGTCGAGCGGCGGCGAATCGTAGAGTGCCCGCATGATGTGATTCTTTTCAGCCGCCACGCTGAATATGGTGTTCCGGAGTTCTTCCGGGTCGAACAAATCGATGACCCGAACACCGCGCCGGCCGGTTTTGTCTTCGTATGCCGGACCGATGCCGCGAGAGGTGGTCCCGATCTTCTTGTCGCCTCGGGCTTCTTCCGCCGCTTTTTCCACCGCCCGGTGGTAGGGCAGAATCAGATGGGCCCGGTTGCTCACGTACAGGTTGCCGCTGACCTGGACCCCGGCCTCTTCCAAGGATTCGATTTCGTCCAGCAACGCACGTGGATCCAGAACCACGCCTTGCCCGATCACGCAGACCTTGGCACCGTGAAGAATTCCGGAGGGGATCAGATGCAAAACAAATTTCTTCTTCTTGACGATGACGGTATGGCCGGCGTTATGCCCTCCCTGGTAACGCGTGACGACGTCAAACTTCTCGGTGAGGATGTCGACAATTTTCCCCTTGCCTTCATCCCCCCACTGGGCGCCGATGACAATGACATTAGACATGGATTTCCGTGAGCAACTCTTAAAGTGCGAACGACGTAAATGGCTTCCCGCGCCGGGTCACAAGTGTTTGTCGATGATTCGTGCGATTGACTCCCGCGTTGTGGAGCCCACGATCTGCTCCCTTACCGCCCCATTCTTGAAGAGAAGCAGAGTGGGAATGCCCTTGATGTTGTACCGCGACGCCACCGTGACATTCTGATCGACGTTCAGCTTCCCGATCTTGGCCTTCCCCTTGTACTCCGAGGCTACCGCTTCCACGGTTGGTGCGATGGCCCGGCACGGGGCACACCACTCAGCCCAGAAATCCACCAAGACCGGAATCTCGGATTTCAGGACCTCAGACTCGAAATTTCCATCGGTCAACTCCACAGTATTAGAACCCATCAATCCATCCTCCGACGGCGAAAGTATGTCAGCGAAAAATGACTGTGACCGGCTGTGCAGATAACTCGGTAGTTACGGCGGCGACCGGCACTCGACTCACCGGTGCCGACCCGGCATTATAGGACGGTTCTTTACACATTCAAAATCAAAGACTCGTAAAGTTCGTGATATCGGCGGGCGGATCGCTGCCAGGAAAAGTCCATCTCCATGGCCCGCCGGATCAGAGCCTGCCAGCGCTCCGGATTCCGATAGACCTCCAGCGCGCGCCGAACGGTCCGCAAGAGCTCCGATGATGTATAGTGGCTGAACTTGAAGCCATTACCGGAAAGCGCCTGGTAGTCGGTAATGGTGTCGTCCAGGCCGCCCGTCCCTCTTACGATGGGGACCGTGCCGTACTTCAGGGAATAGATCTGATTGAGGCCACAGGGCTCGAAGCGCGAGGGCATGAGGAACATGTCTGAACCGGCTTCGATCTTGTGGGCCAGAGCCTCGTCGTAAGCGATCTTGACGCCCATGAACTTCGGATACTTACGCTGGAGTTCCAGAAAGAACCGGCTGTATTTTTCGTCTCCCGTGCCCAGAATCACCATTGAGACGCCGTCCTGGAGGATGATCTCGCCCACTTCCAGCAACAGATCGAAGCCTTTTTGATCTGTGAGTCTGGAGATAATCCCGATGAGCGGACGATCCGGGTCGGACTCGATTTCAAACTCGGCCATGAGATCGAGCTTGCAGGCCTTCTTCCCCTCGAGGTTGTCACTGGCATATCGCTCCGCCAGCCAAGGGTCTTTGGAAGGATCCCAGGCCGAATAGTCCACCCCATTTAGAATTCCCGTGAGGTCGTGGGCCCGCTTCAACAGCACTCCTTCCAGGCCGCATCCGAATTCCGGCGTTCGAATCTCCTGGCTGTAGCGGTGGCTGACCGTCGAAAGCCGATCTGCAAAGAGCAATCCCCCCTTCAGGAAATTGACATTGCCGTAGAACTCGAGCCTCTCCGGATCGAATAGAGAATCAGGAAGGGCCGCTCGCCGCATCATCGTCCTGGGGAAAACCCCCTGATAAGCCAAATTGTGAATGGTCAGGAGGGTGCGCGTGCGTTGGAAGAACGGATCATCCCGGTACAGAGTCTTGAGGTAGACGGGAACCAGAGCGGTTTGCCAGTCATGACAATGAAGGACATCCGGTGCGTGGGGCGCCCGTTTGGCAAATTCCACTGCGGCCAGCGAAAAGAACGCAAAGCGCTCGGCGTTGTCCGCGTAATCCACGTTGTCGTGCCGGTAAAGCGAATCACGGTCGTAGTACCCGGGCTGATCGACCAGAAAGACTCGCACTCCCGAATCCGACTCGGCCTCGTGAATCGAACAAAATCCCAACGAATCTCCCATCGGAATGGTCAGACTCGGCAGGACAACCCTCCGGCTCCGAATTCCGCGATACCGGGGAAGGAGGACGACACACCGGTGGCCCAGCTGATGGATGTACTTGGGGAGTGCTCCAATGACATCTGCTAATCCTCCGGTTTTGGCAAAAGGAACCGCTTCGGAGGCTGCGTACAGAATGCGCATTTGGTATCCTGAAGGTCGTCGAGCGGAGTTTGAAGCACGCCGTCGCCACGCTCCCTGTTGGCGTCATCGTTGGGAGCGCAGCAGGTAACGGTATCGGATTTAACCTCTCAGCGCAAGCGCCTTGAGGCTCCCACGGCTCCCGGCAGGTTCGTCGAAAAACCGGATCGCGCAGACTGCTCGGATGAACGAGAACGGCTGACTGCCGCTTCGGGACACCCCCCGTGTGGCAACTGGAGCGGGACGATAAGATCCAGCACCCTGGGGCCCCTCACCTCTCATTGACCACCGATATGCGCCCCAAAAAAAGTCTCGGTCAGAACTTCCTGAGGGACCAGCGCACGGTTTCTAAGATCGTGGCCTTGCTGGATCTGTCCGAGGAGGACTCCGTCATCGAAATAGGTTGTGGAACCGGCATCCTCACGCGGCATTTGGCCGGACAGGTGAGGCGATTTGTGGGAGTCGAGCTGGATTCGGAACTGGCTCACAAGCTCAGCGTGGAGTTCGCGTTACCGGGTGTGTCGATCCTGAACCAGGACGTTCTGGACCTGGATTTCAGCGGGCTGGGCGAAACGCGCGGCCGAGAAATTCGGTGGAAGATAGTCGGGAACCTTCCTTACTACATCACCTCGCCCATTCTTCGTCACCTGGGCCGCCACTCAAACTCGGTGGAGCGCGCCGTGGTCATGGTGCAAGCGGAAGTCGCGGAGCGCCTGAGAGCCCAGCCGGCTACCAAAGCTTACGGCCTGCTCACCCTGCTGGTGCAGTGGTCCTTCGAAGTGGAGTCTCCCTTCCGTGTGCCCAGTCGTTGTTTTTGGCCGGTCCCCAAAGTGGACTCGGCCGTGGTCCCTCTGAAGCCAAAACCTGATCGACCTCTGGATCCCGGCGCCACGGATGCGTTTTTCAAATTCCTGAGTCAAAGCTTTTCCCAGCGACGCAAGACTCTTCGCAACTGCCTGAGAGGCACCGTTGCTTCAATAGATCTGGAAACAATCCTGAGGGAAGAGGGATGGCCAACTGCAGTGCGGGCCGAAGCGCTGAGTCTCGACGATTTTGTGAGACTCTTTCGCCGGCTGCACCCGCCCGCAGGGGAAGTCCGCAACAAACGCTGACTGGGGCGATCCACCAACGTTCTATAGTTTGTGGACTTTTGAGCTCTTGATTCCCTTGGTGGCGTTGCGTGTATCCAGCACGGCCTTGGAAAGATCCACAATCTTTTGATAGTCGAGGACGCTGTGGTTGGTCACGATGACCGTGCAATCGGCCTGTGACAGAGCCTCCTCGAGGTCGGTGGAGAGGAGCGTGATAGTGTCCAGGGAGACCTCCGGCACATAGGGGTCGTGATACATCACCTTGGCCCCGCGGTTCTTGAGCAGTTGAATGACGTCTAGGGCTGGCGACTCACGAAGGTCGTCAATGTCCTTCTTGTAACTGACTCCCACCACCAGTACCTTCGAGTTCTTGACTGACTTGGCTGATTCGTTCAGCAAGTCGTTCACCTTGTTCACCACGTAGTGGGGCATGTCGGCGTTGATCTCGCTCGCCAACTCGATAAAGCGGGCGCGATAGTTCAAGGTTTTCAACTTCCAGGAGAGGTAGAGCGGATCGATGGGAATGCAGTGTCCTCCCAACCCCGGCCCAGGTTGGAACGGCATAAACCCAAACGGCTTGGTGGCGGCGGCATCGATGACCTCCCAAACATCCACCCCGAGCCGGTCGCACATTAACGCCACCTCGTTCACCAGTCCGATGTTGACGGAGCGAAAGGTATTCTCCAGAAGCTTGACCATCTCGGCGCATCGGGATGAGGAGACCGGAACGACCTTGGCGATGAAATGCTGGTAGAGCTTGCAGGCCACTTCCAGGCATTGCGGAGTGACGCCCCCAATGACCTTGGGGGTATTGTGCGTCTGATACACGGGATTGCCGGGATCCACCCGCTCGGGTGAAAAAGCCAGGAAGAAATCCCGGCCCGCCCTGAGTCCCGATTCTTCCAGCTTGGGCAAAAGCAGTTCTTCGGTGGTTCCGGGATACGTCGTGCTCTCCAGAACAATCAACTGGTTGGGCCTCAGGTGTTCACTGATTTTTTCGACTGCGGAAACGACCATCGACAGGTCCGGGTCTTTGGTCTTCCCGAGCGGCGTTGGAACGCAAATAATGATGGCGTTCACCTGTTCCAGCATCCCAAAATCCGTGACCGCCCGGAAGCGACCGTCCTGCACATGTTTCGAGACGAGGGCGGAGGGCACATCTGGAATATAAGAGGCTCCCTGATTGATTTGGTTCACTTTGGCTTCATCGACATCGAAGCCGATGACCGGGATACCCGCATTGGCGATCTCGGTCGCCAGCGGCAGCCCCACGTAGCCCATGCCGATAACCCCAACCTGTACCTGCTTGGATTCAATTTTCTGAAGAAGTTCCTTCATAGAGCAATTCTCGCCCATCCTTGTCTAAGCGCCGGCAAACCCAAGAAGGATCGAATCTCGAAGCATCTTCGCATCGAAACCGATCCAAACCAAAGCAAGTCCCTAGACTTCTCGGAAGATCCGGTTTCACCCCTTAGGGAATCTACCGCTGTCGCTTCCCCGGGGCAGCCTTGCATTCATCGGTTGGGTTGCATTCCACCCCAACCGCCTCTTCCGGACACAACGCGGGCCATTATAGCCTACCTGTCTCCCGTCGGAAGCTCATGGTTGTCCGCGGCACTCCTCGGCAGCTGAGGGCGAACCGAGACGGAGCGATACTCACGAAGTCGCACCAGTCCCGCTTTAGCTCCTTTCGGCTTTGAGACGAATTTTCTCTGGGTGTAGTGAACTTCGACCTTTGGGGCATTGCGGGCCTGGCTGAAATAGGCGGCCAGCTGCGCCGCTTCCAGTATCGACTGGCGGGGCGGGGCGCTTGACTTCTCGGGGTTTCTGAGAATGACGTGGGACCCGCCGTAACCTCCCACGTGAAACCAAAAGTCCTCGCTGGACGCCACTTTGAAAGTGAGGATGTCGTTGTCCCGGCCGCTCTTCCCCACCCAAATCGCCCACCCTTCTGAGGAAGCAAACTGCTTGGCCACCCGTTGCAACAGCCCTCGGGATTGACCCGGCTCCCCTCGCCCTGAATCGCGCTGATGAGACATCGGACTGGTTCGTTGGCTGCCGGACCGGCGCAGCGGTCGCTGCCCCTCCAATTGATCCAGTTCTTCCGCGGTCCGGGCGGCCAAAGTCTTCCGATGCCGTTCTCCCAATGCCTCCAATTCAGCTCGAATGGCCGCGACGCGCTTTGCGAGCTGAGGAATGGCGCGGTTCGCCTTTTGATAGAGGACCGCGTAGCGCCTGGCGTTGTCCACCAGCGAAAGCCGTTCGTCCAGAGGGATAATCAATGGCCTCTGGTCTGGATCAAAGAGGTCGGTCACCCTCACCTCACCGCGTCCAGACGGAGACTTCTCCGGCTGGGCAAACAGGAGATCCGAGTATTTCTTGTAAGCCATGCGTTCCTGATGACCGCCAAGATCGGCCTCCAGGTTTGAGAGCAGGCGCTGCTTCTTTTGAATCTTGGACTGAAGAGCCGCCACACAAGCCTGTCGCCGAGTTGCGAGCGCCAGCCGGCTGCGTTGGTGCTCGAACATCCAGACGGCCGCCTCGCGCATGGAGGCGAAATCGCGATGGGCCGATCCCTGCAGCGACTGCAACGGAAAAGGCGCCAAGAAAAGCACCTCGCCGGTTGCCCCCTTTGAAGAACTCTTTTGAAGAAAGTACAAGCGCGGAGCACAAGGCCCTTCCTGCACGCGAATCAGCAGACGCTGCATCTCCTCCCAAAGGGATTCCGGTTCAGGACCGGCCTTGGCCAGGATTTCGGTTATGAATCGCGGACTGAATCCCGCGATCCGGTGCTGGGAGAGGAAGTTCCGAAGGCCATCGAGCGTTCCGTCGGGAGTCAAGTCCGGCTGGCCATCCACCGTGACCGGCCTCTGAAAAAGTTGAAGAAAAGGCTCTCGGGTCAGGCTGGCGATGGATGTTCCGGGCGGCCCACTTGAACCCGCGCCGGGAAGCCGCTGTGAAACCGGAGGCCTCAAGCGCCAGGCACCGAGACTTTCGTCCTCCGGTCCAAGCAAGTGTGCGTTGGTCTTGTTGGGAATCAGCTCAAGAACCAGGGAGTATCGCTCCGGGCCTGGGCTTCCGAAGGAAGTGCTTTCGACTTTTACCACGATGACCCGGTCGTCCAGTTCTTTGTCGAGCGCGACGACCCGTCCCCGCTCCAAGTACTTTCGCAGGAGCAAGATCCAGTCCTGAGCTCCCGTCTCGGATCCGAACTTCTTTTCCGTGAGAAACAAGAGAGGAGCGACAGGATCGAGCGAGACGGCTAGTTGCAGCCTGCCGCGGCCTTGAAAGTCGAGCAGCAACACGTGCTCCTGCGACAACCGGATTCGGTGCAGAACCTGCCCGACCACGGTCGGTCGCACCTCCCTGACCAGGGCCTCCAAAGACAGGTTATCCATGAAACCGGAATCCAGTCCGTTTGAGCATTCGATAAAGCAGAGAGACCGGCAAACCAACCACGTTGAAGTAGCAACCGTCCACTTTTTCCACGAAGCGGGAGCCGTAGCCTTGAATGCCATAGGCTCCGGCTTTGTCCAGCGGTTCACCAGTGGCTACGTAGTCCCGAATCTCCCGGTCTGACAGATGAGAAAAGGTCACCTGGGTCTGGGCCGTCGCGATCTCTGCCTGCCCGCCATAAGCCAGGGAGACTCCAGTGAGAACCTCGTGCGTGCGTCCACTGAGCCGGGTCAGCATCCCCTGCGCTTGCTCACCATTGAGGGGCTTGCCCAGGACCTCGCCCTCCAGCACGACCACGGTGTCCGCGCCGATGACCAACGCCTCCGGCCTGGATCTCGATGCCACCTGAGCTTTCTCCAGCGCAAGCCGTTCAACCAGCGCGGCGGCCGTCTCGCTTGGACGCGGCGATTCGTCGATCTCCGCCGGCTGTGATTCAAAGTCCTGGACCAGCAGCCGCAACAGTTCAGTGCGTCGCGGGGAAGCCGAGGCCAGAATCAGCGGTATATAGCCTGTTCGATGCTGCAGCTGTATCATGATCGGCGGATTTCCAATGCCCCCGGGGAGGCTTCCTTTACAACGTTCAAACCGGTATGATAAAACACTTTTCGTTGGCCAAAAGAGGAACTGTCGAGGTTCTGTGAGATTGTCTTTGAAACATGGAAACGCATCGGTGCTGTGGAGATTTCTGATCGCTTCCGCGGTGTCCGTTTGTGCCTGGTGGGTCGGCTTTCAGGCACAAACCCAATCACCCCCCGGCGCCAATCCCGAAGATCCCAATTTCAACTTCAGCATCCTGTACACGGGCAACGTCCGGGGCAACCTTGAGCCCTGTGGCTGACCGCGCAATCCCGCGGGCGGTCTTGCTCGCCGTGCTGAAGTGATCAAGGGAATTCAGCGTCGTTTTTCGGGAAAGCCGTTGCTCCAGGTGGAAGTGGGAAACTTTCTGCAGGGCGTCGGCCCGGACCGCTTCGTCAAAAACAAGTGGCTCTGGGACGGGATGAAGCAGCTGGGAGTCGACGTCATCAACGTGGGCGAGGACGATTACCCCGAGTTGCTGGCTCTGAATGTGGATCCCGCGAAATCGGACCGCTTCATCTCCGCCAATTTGACTTCTGCCGCGAGCGGAGAGCTGCTGTTGCAACCGTACGTGATCAAGAATCTCGACATTCCCGGCAGGGAGCGTCCCTTTCGTTTGGGATTTCTCGGCCTGGCCGGGCGGGACAGCTACTTGGATACCGAGGAGCAGGGCTACCTCTGGACGGATGTCAAGGCGGCCGCTAAGCGATGGGTGCCGGAGGCGAAAAGCAAGTGCGATTTCCTGGTGGTTGTGGCCTGTCTGCCCGCCAGGGATGCTGTCCAGCTGGCCATCGATCACAGTCAGATCAACGTCATCCTCACCGGGTTCAAGCACCAGACGGCTCAGTTCCCGGCCAAGATCAGCCAGTCTACCGTCATCTACGCGGAAGATGAGGGAAAAATGCTGGGCGATCTGCGATTCCAGATCACCGGAGATCACGAGCTGGAGGTCAACAATTTCTTTCACTACCTCACTCGTGAGGTGGCGGACGATCCGGAGATGGCCGGCTTTGTAGCCAAAGCCAAAAGTGAAATCTCGAAGGTTCAGAATGAGATTGTCCAGGGAAACGGTAATGGCCTCCGGCAGACCACTCTTTTCGGAACGACTGCGAAATGCATCGGGTGTCACAGCGAAGCCCATGCGGTGTGGGAAAAATCGAAGCACGCCCATGCGATTGACATCCTCAAGCAGCAAAAGAAGGAATTCGATACCAGTTGCGTCGGGTGTCATGTTACCGGCGCCGGAATGAGCGGTGGATTCGTGGACCTGCTGCAAACCCCCCATCTGGCCAATGTTCAGTGTGAGGCTTGTCACGGTCCGGGGAATGCGCATGCGAACGATCCCGGCCAATCGAAAATGATGAAGGTGGGTTCCACGGTGTGTCTTACCTGCCACACGAAGACCAACAGCCCGGAGTTTGAATTCGCACCTTACTGGGCTAAGGTGAAACATTGATCGCCCTTGGGACGGCCGCCGGCTGGAGCCGATGATGAAAGACCTGACGAGACTGTTACCAGCGCTGTTTCAACCCTGGCTGCACCAGACGGAACTCCGGGAAAACCTGATCACATCATTCTGGAAGCAGATCATGGGAGAGGCGCTGGCCCAAAAGGTCCGGCCGGTGCGGCTGCACCAGAGCACCCTGATCGTCGCGGTTCCTTCCCATCTCTGGAAGCGGGAGGTACTGAAACTGCGCGGCGAGATTCGAAACAGGGTGAATGGGGCGATCGGTCAAGCTCTGATTCGGGGGGTGGAAGTTCGAGTGCAGCAGGAACCCGATCGGCCTCGTCCCGCTCAAGCCACGTCCGCCCAGACAGTGCGTCAGGAGATCGCTCTGCCCTTGGACTCGATTCAGGATGCGGATCTGTCACGACAACTCGCCGCCGCCGCTTCCTCTTACTTCAATCGTCCGAAATAGGTGCCCTACATGAAGATCGACGAAAGCAAAGTCGAATACGTCGCCAATCTAGCCCATCTGGCCATAACGGGAGACGAAAAGAAGAAGTTCATCGGGCAGCTGAACTCCATCCTGGAGTATGTAGAGCAGCTCAATGCGCTCGAGACCGATGGTGTGGAGCCCACAGCCCAGGTGGTTCATACGACCGAACAAAACTACAGTCTCCGGCCGGATGAGCCTCACGTGACCTTCTCCCAGGAAGACTCTCTCAAGAACAGTCCGGCCTCGGGTTCCGGCCACTTCAAGGTTCCAAAGGTCATTGCCGATCGCTAGCGCTCGGCCGCCATTTCCCGTGAGGCCAGGGGAAGACACCGTCAAGCACCTAAGAGGTCAATCGTGGAGTTCAAAGAGTACAGCGTTCCCGCCATTCGTCGGCTTCTTTCACAAGGGCAAGCCTCGGCTCGCGAGATCTGCCGATTGTTCCTGGACAGCATTGAGCGCCGGGACCCGCAGGTCCGGGCCTATATTCATTGGAATCCCGAAGCGGCTCTCAAACAGGCTGACCGCATCGACCAGCTGCGGCAGGAAGGGCATCCCCTCCCGCCGCTGGCCGGGCTGCCGATGGCCATTAAGGACAACATCTCGTTGCAGGGCCTGCGCTGTACCTGCGGTTCGAAGATTCTGGAGCACTACGTGGCTCTCTACGATGCCACGGTCATTGAACGGTTGAGGGCCGCTGGAGCCGTGTTTTTGGGCAAGACGAACCTGGACGAGTTTGCCATGGGCTCTTCGACGGAGAACTCGGCCTTCTTCCCTACCCGCAATCCTCACGACTTGGACTACGTCCCCGGAGGTTCCAGCGGTGGATCGGCGGCGGCCGTTGGCGGCGAGATGGCCGTTGCGGCTCTGGGTTCCGATACCGGGGGGTCGATCCGCCAGCCTGCTTCCTTTTGCGGCGTGGTCGGACTTAAACCGACCTATAGCCGTGTTTCCCGCTACGGATTGGTCGCGTTCGGCTCGTCGCTGGACCAGATCGGACCCTTGGCCGGGCACGTGTGTGACGTGGCGGCCATACTGGGCGTGATCGCGGGCAAAGATCCACATGACTCCACCTCGCTTGAAATCAACGTGCCGGACTACCTGGAGGGACTCAATGCCCCTGTCAAAGGGTTGAAAATTGGCTTGCCCAAAGAGTATTTCCGAAGTGGCATTGCGGACGTTGTCAAAGATCGAATCGACCGGGCCTTGCGCAAGTTTGAAGAACTCGGATGCGCTTTGGTGGAGATTGAGCTTCCGCACACCGAATACGCCATCGCCTGTTACTACGTGCTGGCCATGGCCGAGGCGAGTTCCAACCTGGCTCGGTTTGATGGGGTTCGTTACGGACTGCGCATCAACGGCGGCAATCTGCGCGACATGTACCAGCAGACGCGTGACGCAGGATTCGGGGCGGAGGTGAAGCGACGGATCATGCTGGGAACCTTTGTGCTCAGCTCGGGCTACTATGATGCCTACTACCTCAAGGCCCAAAAGGTTCGCACCTTGATCAAGCAGGACTTTGAAAGAGCATTTGAAAGGGCCGATTTCATTCTGACCCCTACCTCCCCCACACCGCCCTTCCGACTCGGGGAGAAAAGCGAAGACCCGCTCGCCATGTACCTTTCCGATATCTTTACGATCACGGCGAATTTGGTAGGCGTTCCCGGCATTTCCCTACCCTGCGGCAAAACCCCGGAAGGCCTGCCCATTGGCGTGCAACTCCTGGGCAGGCACTTCGACGAAAAGCGGCTGCTCAATCTGTCGCACCAATTTGAAGAGGCCGGTGGGTTTAGCCCCTAGTTCCGGGCCCGCTTCGAATGCATAGATCCTTTTCTGGACCAACCAGACGGGTCCGACAAGCATGAAACTCCTGTGGGCCTTCAAGCTGATCGGCTTTGCAGTTGGCGTGGCCCTGCAGCTTTCCCTCTTCATCCTGATCAGACGTTACCTTCGCATCAAGAAACTCGAGGCGCTGTTTCTTTCGTTACTCGCCTGCTTGCTGGTCTGGAACGTCTGCAATTTCTTTTCCCTGCTGTTCCAAACCACCACCACGCAGCTCAACCGTTTCTTGCTGTCGCTCATTCCCGAAGTCATGGCGGTAATGGCTTTGGCGGCCATTCCCTCCCTGCTGCTGCATGCTCACCTGGCCTATCTGCAAGCCCATCTTGGCTGGCCTCAAACCCGCCTCACCCGAATCTGTGAAGTGGCGCTATACTTGCCGCTCCTGGCTTTGCCGGATGCTCTGCTTTCCTTTCTGGACCGCAACTACGAGGAGTCGGTCCTTGCTGCCGGTGCCTATGCCAGGCCCTTCGCGGCCTGGTTTGCGCTGAGCCTGCTGGCCTCTGCCTCGCTCCAGGGCTGGATACGGCGACAAAGCCGAAAGGCCGGAGAAAAGCAGGTGTTCACCGTCTTGATCCTGGTCTTTGTGGGGGTGGCGCTGCTTCTCGCGCACGTGTACTTCGGTGGCGACCTCGCGGAGCGCCTGCACCGGGACGGTTTCTACGAAACGGTGCTGATGCTCTGGTCGATCATTCCCTGCAGCCTGCTGGGGTACTCGATTTTCCGCTACAACTTCCTTGAAATCGCAATTGAAAAGAGCCTGGGCTATTCCCTGACCGGCATCCTCCTGTTGTTGGTGTATCTATCCAGTGTGCGGGGTCTGGGGACCTTCATCGAGAGCACCTATGGTTTTCCCGGATTCGTCGTCGAGGTGGCGATGATCCTGGCGCTGTTTGGATTGTCGCACCCCATCAAGCGCTGGCTCGACCGCTCGGTCAAAAACATCTTTTCTGTGGAAGTGTCGAAGTATGAAACCCTGGCCACCCGCCTGGAGCAAACCTCCCGAACGACCGTGGAAGTCCAGCAGCTGCTGGACTTCATGGATGACCTGTTGCAAAAAGAGCTGGGGCTCTCGTCGGCCAGGGTGGTGCTCTACGATGCCGGAGCGCAGCCTGCGGTGGCTCCCGCACCCCGGCCCCAGACGGAGGACCAACCCATACCGCTGTTCAAAGGCGAGGTACCGTTGGGCGAAATCCGGATCCAGACTCCCACGGGATCTCTGACCCCGGAGCAGCAGGCCGCTCTGAGGTTTCTGTCCACGCAAATCGTTGCGGCGGTCGAGAACTGCCGACTGGCGGAAGACAAGATTCGACTCGAGCGGGAACTGGCGGAGCGGGACAAGATGGCCGCTTTAGGGCAAATGGCGGCAACTGTGGCCCACAACATCAAGAATCCGCTCAGCTCCATCAAGACGATCGTGCAGGTGATGAAGGAGGACGGCACTGCCGGCCTGACGTATGGTAAAGACCTGTCGTTGATCAACAGCGAGATTGACCGGCTCAGCGACAGCGTGGGCCAGCTGCTCAGGTTCTCCAAACCCACTCCACGCTCCAGCCAGCCGGTCCTGTTGAATGGTGTGCTGGAACGGGTTTGCCTGGTTTTCAAGAGCGAGGCCGAACGCAAAGGAGCGCAAGTGGTTCTTCGGCGAGGCCCGCGGCAGGTCATGGTTCCGGGGCCGGAAGAAGTGCTGACTGAAATCTTTCAGAACCTCGTTGTCAACGCCGTGGAAGTTGCCCCGGCTCAGACTTCCGTCACGGTCGATTACGCCCTGGTTCAGTCATCTGGTGGTTCGAGGGTCCAGATCTCCGTTGCCGATGAAGGTCCCGGAATTCCGCCCGACATTCGCAAGCAGATTTTCAAACCCTTTTTCACGACCAAGCAAAAGGGAACAGGGCTGGGGCTGGCGGTCGTTCATCGCCGGCTGCTGGATCTGGGCGGGCTGATCGAATGCGTGAGTCCCGCTTCAGACCGGGGTGGGACGCGCTTCGAGGTGACCCTCCCCATGATCGGCCTAGCTTCTGATGAGTTCCCGGCGCGACAGGCGCCACAGGTCTCAACGACCGTACGTGGTGAGGGAGAGTGACTTTCGGATGAAGAAGATTCTGGTGGTAGACGACGAAGAAGCCGCCCGATACGGCATTCGCAGGGCGCTGGAGAATCGGGACACCCACATTCTCGAAGCGCCCGACGCCGACACGGCCCGGGTTCTGATCAAACAACATCGCCCTGACCTCATGCTGGCCGACATCAACATGCCCGGGGAAGACGGGATTTCGCTGTTGAAGAGCCTGGAAGCCGAAACACATCGGCCCTTGACGGTGGTCATCACCGCCTACGGCACGGCCAAAGTGGCCGTGGAAGCCATGAAAGCCGGAGCTTACGACTACATCATCAAGCCTTTCGAAGTCGAAGAGCTGAGACTGGCGGTGAACCGGGCCCTGGAGCGACTCGCCCTTCTGGATGAGAATCGCTCCCTCAAACAACAGGTCCTGCCCGACGGACAGTTCGGCCGGATGATCGGGAAAGGAGCGGTGATGCGCCGCTTGTTCGAGACCGCGGCCCAGGCCGGAGAAACCGACGTCACGATCCTGATCCAGGGCGAAAGCGGAACAGGCAAGGAACTGCTGGCCCGCGAGATTCACGAGCGCAGTGGTCGGGCCAAGAAGCCTTTCGTGGCGGTCAACTGCGCGGCTCTGCCCGACGCGTTGATCGAGAGCGAGCTGTTCGGGCATGAGAAGGGCGCTTTCACCGGCGCCAACGACCAGCGAAAAGGAAAGTTCGAGCAAGCCCATGGCGGGACGATCTTCCTGGACGAGATTGGCGATATGAACGCCTTGACTCAAGCCAAGGTTCTGCGGGTGCTGGAAGACCGAACGATTCAGCGCCTCGGCGGGAACGCGACGATTACGGTGGACGTCCGCGTCGTCAGCGCTACCCACAAAAACCTGGCTTCGGAGGTCGAAGGGGGGCGATTTCGACAGGATCTGTTGTACCGCCTGAAGGTGGTCACGCTCGACCTGCCGCCACTGCGTGCCCGCATGGAAGACCTGCCCTTGCTGATCGGCGCCTTTTGCAGGATCTATGCAGCTCGCCACAACAAACCCCTGCTGACGGTCAGTCCGGAGGCCTTGGCCCTGCTGAAGGCCCACTTCTGGCCGGGTAACCTGCGCGAGCTGCGGAATGTCATTGAAGGATGTGTGGTCCTGAACCGCTCCGGATGCATTGAAGTCGGCGACTTGCCGGAAGAGATCAGGCGGCCCCAGCCGGCCTCGCTTGGCCTGGACAGCTCTTCGGCGGGATCGACCGCGCTGGCCGAGATGCCTTACAAAGAAGCCAAGCGACAGTTCGAGATCCAGTACCTGAGCGAGCGGCTCAAGCGCAACCAGGGCAATATCAGCCGGACGGCCGCCGAGATCGGACTTCACAGGCAGAGCCTCCAGCAGAAGCTCAAGGAACTGGGCATCGGCCGCTAAGCCCGAGCGATCGGCTGAGGCCGCCGTCTATCCGGCTGGAAGCCGCCTGGCCTGAGCCCGCCAAGCGAGTTGCGCGGCTCGCAGCTCTCAAGCAAATTCATTGCGCCGGCCACCTTTCCTGCGTAGATTCTTGGGTATGTCTACACACCATTTGAATCGGCCTTCGGCTCCCTGGCGGGGCTTCCTGCACGAGGTGATCTTCGAGGCAGAGACTCCGGCCGGCAAAGCGTTCGACGTGGCCCTCATCTGGGCCATTCTCCTCAGTGTGACGGCCGTACTCCTGGAAAGCGTCCGGAGCATCCGGGCCGTCTATGGAGACGCCCTGTACGTTGTGGAGTGGTTCTTTACGCTTCTGTTTTCGCTGGAGTACCTGTTGCGGCTGCTCAGTGTCCGCCGGGCGATTCGTTATGCAGTGAGCTTTTTTGGGGTTGTTGATCTGCTGGCCGTCATCCCCACCTATCTGAGTCTATTTCTGCCTGGCACGCAGTACCTGCTGGTTATCCGGATCTTGCGGCTCCTGCGGGTTTTCCGCATCTTCAAACTCACCGAATACCTCAGTGAGGCGCACGTGATCAGGAACGCGTTGATCGCCAGTCGCCAAAAAATCAGTGTCTTTCTGCTGGCGGTGATGTCGATGGTTGTCGTGGTCGGCTCCCTCATGTACGTCATTGAAGGCGAGCGCAACGGATTCACCGACATCCCCACGAGCATTTACTGGGCGATTGTGACCATGACCACCGTCGGCTATGGTGACCTGTCTCCACAAACCCCACTCGGAAAGGTTCTGGCATCGGCCATCATGATTGCGGGCTTCGGGATCATCGCAGTCCCAACCGGGATTGTCACGGTCGAGCTCTCGCAGGCCGTCAGAAAACAGGTTGGGAAACACCCGTGCCCTCATTGCCATGCTGAAGGCCATGATCTGGATGCGATCCATTGCAAGTACTGCGGCGCACACCTGTGAACAGCCATCAGATTCGGCGCATCCACTGCTCCACCGCAAGGCCCGCCAGCGCAGGTCCCGCTTGGACAGGAGGGTATTGGGGAGCGGGGTGGCAAGAGATGGTGACGCTCAGAACAGCCTCGCACCAGATCCGCTTCAGCCTGCGTCCTGTGACATGGCCCCACAAGACTCGCCTTAGTCCAACGGCTCGGGACAGAAACGGTCATCCTGGAACCCGCGGGCTCGCTGGCGCCTCTCGATGGCATTCTGAGTCACAAGCGGGGGCAGAACTCCCAGTCGGGTCAGGACCGAACGGAATTCGTAGCGAAGATTCAAACGCGCCACCGGTTCGGGGTCAAGCTCCATGGAAACCCAACGTACATCGTGTTGGGTACGCCGGCCAATGCCCGTGGCCGCATATTCGTCCTTTTTCGGAAGCGAAGCGCCGGCTGCCTGGTCGGCAGAACTGGCCTGCGGAGCGGGAAGCTTTTTGGATCGGCTTCCTTCCCGCTCAGACGCCCCCATCCGAGGCTCCTCCTCCCCTGACTGGAAGACGGGATAGGGAAAAGACCGCTTTTCCTGGAAGAAGACGGCTGCGATCACACCCAGATTTTGGGTTTTGCCCAGCTTGGCTCCATAGGACTTGTCTTCAGTCGTGAAAAAGAACTGCCGGGCCTGGCTCTGATTCATCTGCCATCCCTGGATGGTAATGGTCTCATAGGGATTCAGGACCCACTTGGAGGCCGACCAGGCATCTGTGTGACGGGCATCAATCGAGTTCAGCCCGTCCACCGAAAGCGCCACAGCCACCCGGACCCCCAAAGGGTTGGTCAAACGAACAGTGTACTCTTTGTTCTTGAGAGCCTCGATGTAGGTGGTGCCTTGATGGTAGTATGCGGGAAGGGGCGAGCCGTCCACCAGAATCTGCATTTCAAAACTGTGATGCTGTGAAGCCTTGAGGCCTGTTCCAGGGATCAACAGAAGTAGAGTGTGGAGGAAGAGAAAACGCCACATGACAAAACCTCCGAGTCTTGGTATTGCCTACTTTTGCCTCCAAGACGAAGGAGAAGGCGTTTCTTGCGGTCTTTTTAACGATTTTCTGGGATGGCAGCAGGCACGGTCCAGAGGATTGCTGCCGCCCGGTCTAATTCCTGGTTGTGTTTTTCAAAGGAGCGTTCCATGAGGCGCTGGAGTGTGATGGTTGCGGTGCTGGTTTCGATGGTCTGTGCGACGCCGGTTCAAGCGTCGGAGAGAGTGTCGCTTTTTGACGGAAAAACGTTGGAGGGCTGGACCCAGGTGGCCAAACACGGGTCGGGCTACCTGGTCGAAGATGGACTGCTGGTCTGTCCGGCCGATGGGGGAGGCAATCTATTCACGGTCAAGGAGTACTCCGATTTCATCCTGCACTTTGAGTTTCACCTGGAAGAGGGAGGCAACAACGGCGTTGGCATTCGCGCGCCACTGCAGGGCGATGCCGCATACGCGGGGATGGAGATTCAGATTCTCGACAACGACTCCCCCAAATACCAGGGCAAACTGCGACCGGCCCAATATCACGGATCAATTTACGACGTCGTGCCGGCCAAGCTCGGCCATCTTAAGAAGCCCGGTGAGTGGAACACGGAGGAGATCGTCGCGAACGGCCGTCACATCAAAGTGATTCTGAACGGAGCCACGATCCTGGATGCCGATCTGGATGCGATCACCGATCCCGAAGTTATCAAGAAGCACCCAGGCCTGGCACGCAGTGGGGGACATATCGGCTTCCTGGGTCACGGTAGCCGGGTGGAATTCCGGAACATCTGGATTCAGGAACTGACGAAGTGAACTCTCTCGGACGGTCTGCCGGGCGTTGGTGGCCAGACTCCGTGGGGCGGAGCCGGGCTGGTGTTCGGAGAGGGTTCGGATCGCCTCCATCGTCATGACCAATCCAAACCGACGGCAGACGGCTGTCCACGTTGTGGTCTGCGGCAAGACTCGCTCCACCTACCCCTTGTGCAGCAGGGTCTGACCCATCCCCCGCTACATCCGATATGCCGTTGAAACTCAGATCAGCGCGGTTTTCCGAAAGTGCACCCCGATCACTTTGCCCCGGTCGCAAGAGGTAACGTGGCGGACCTCGCTTTCGATCTGAAAGACACGTCCCTCGCGCGGAATCGAGAGTACAAGTGAGGTAAAGGGATGCAGCTCCCGATCCAACAGAAGACCCAACCCGTCAGCGCTGCCGTTAATGACTTCAGCTGAAGTGCTGAAATAGTGCCCCGTGGCGTCAATTCCACTGACTGTAATCGGGCTCCTGATCGAGACCCGCGGCTGGCTGCGCAGCGCTCGTTCTGGGACCTCCTCGTCCATCGCTTGGCGACTCCTCCTTGAGGTTGTATAGTGTCCGCACACCCTCGGCAACGCGGCGAGCTACTGGCAGGCATTGCTCGAGGGTGCCGGCACGGCAGACCAGGCAATCCTGGTCCACTGTCCAGTTGCACCCGTTCTCAAACGTTTCCAACTTCTTGATCCGGACAAAGCGACAGTCACACTCCGGGGGAGCCGTTTTCTGCAGGTCGTGATTCAAAACCAGCAACAATCGACGTTCTGTGACACGCATGGGATGAGTATCCATGGCGCAATAGCGGTTAAGGACATGTTGTCCTGACCTTGATGAACTGAGAGTCGATTTTCTTGAGGGACCCCTGTGATTGAGGAGCGAATAATAGCACAGATGCGTGGTCCGAGTGATTAAAAAATCAACATGTTCTTCTGAAGTGAAGGAGTCGTTGATCTACTGGTAAGTGCCTTGTTGGAGATGGCTTGTGATTCGAAAGGGCTATTCTCACAGGAGGGCTTGGGATCTGGCAAAGGTTCTTGCCATCGAGTTTTTAAGCGAGAGCTTATTTGATTTCTTGCGTGACAGGCCCCTGTGCTATTATCTACCCGTTCATTTCAGTGGGTCTTCAATCCCGGTGTTTCTCAAGGCTACCATCCTGGACATAGACGCCTGCAGCCCTCCGCGAGGACTTGATGACAGGTGAAGTCGCATGAGCCAGTACCAGCGAGAAGGAATGGAGCGATTATCGTTACCCCCGGCGCCTCTTGAACGTGATGAGGCCACTGCCATGTTACACGTAGAATCCAAAAGACGGCTCACGCGCGTGCAGTTCATCACCGAGATGGCGAGAGCCGTGATGCTCGAGAAAAGAGATGAGAACAAGGATTACTGGAATGGGTACAAGCGTGGGCTGAGAAGGGCCTTCCACGGAAAAGCGTGGGGTACCGAGGAGGAGCATCGGCTATTGCTGTCGATGGCCGATGAACAGAAAGAGCCCAACTGCTCCTTCGCTCTTGGATACCGCGACGGTTTCCATACTGGGAA
This sequence comes from Acidobacteriota bacterium, assembly GCA_040753175.1. Lineage (GTDB taxonomy): Bacteria > Acidobacteriota > Terriglobia > Versatilivoradales > Versatilivoraceae > JBFMEW01. Next base: position 75,983 of record JBFMEW010000003.1, read on the forward strand.
TTCTGATTAACCACCCTGGCCCGCGCTGCCAGATCTCTCCTCTAGCGACCGCAGGAAACCAGAAGTTCCAGTCTGCCTCACCTCAGGCTGTAGGCCGGCCTTTAATTAGGAAAGGCGCTGCATTGCGCTTTCGGTTACCTGGCCGTTCGTGCCCCTGATCCATTACTCCTTCAGAGGAACGCGCTCCAAAACAGACCCCGGACGATTCAGCGGAGTCGGCGGAATCCGTAACGCGATTCCTGTCGGACCCGAGGGGGTTCAGCGCCAAGCTTTTCGGACGCGCTGGGCTTCGCAGGGGAGCAAGCCTGCCTGGGATTGGGCGATGCCCCGGCTGCGTTGTCGGTTCCGGCTTCAGGACAGCATTTACAAACCACCAGGAGCATGCTAAGTTGCACGACGTTGTAGCTCAGGCCGCAGCCCCGCTGGCAAAAAGAAAAGGATTCCCTGGAGGGTCTTCGTGGAGGCCCCCCCCGACCAGACTGAGCAGCGGGATTCTCCTGATGTCAGCGGCCCTGCACCCGAGTTGAACCTGCCTGCAGCACGAGCCGGAGTGGCGGAATTGGCAGACGCACTAGACTCAAAATCTAGCGTGGGTTACCCCACGTGGGGGTTCAAGTCCCCCCTCCGGCACCAACATTCTAATGGACTTGAGCGGTTTCGCTCGATCCTCCTGAAGCTCTCTCAAAATCGCTAGTGGCAGTTCTGGTGCCGGTTGGTGCCTCGGTAACCACGCGCGCCGTGGGCGACACAAGGCGCTCGATGGCTTCCTTTTGGTGGGAAGGCACCAGGTGGGAATAGCGATGGTCCTTTGCCCCATCAATTCCTGATCCGTTCTCAAGCCCACGCCGGGCATGCCAAACACGACGACACATTCGTCTGCAAGACGGTCACTCGCCATACCCAAGCTCCTTCAGCTTAATGGCAATCGCGGCGTCCAACTTCGCTGCCTCGGCCTGTTGCTCGCGTAGCGTTACGGTGAACCGCTTCATCATTCCCTCGCCGCCGAGAACCCGATTTTCCGCCTCGGCTTATCCTCATTCTCCATCAGGGCGCGGATGGCGTCGAAAGTTGAACTGCTCATCGTGCTTGCGCTCCAGGGCGGCGAGCTTAGGCCAGAGCTCGGCGTTGTCGGCCAGCATGCGGCGCAGGCGAACGAAGACGCGCATGATCTCTACGTTGACGAGGATGGCAGGTCCGCTGCGAAGGAGGCCAGAGAGCATTGCCACGCCTGGCTTGGTGAAAGCGTAGAGAAGGTATTTCCGATGCTGCCCTAGTCCGGTCTTTAAGGTCACAATTTGTGATCTTAAAGAATCATATTCTTCCTGGCTCAGCTGGAACATGAGGTCCTCGGGGAAACGCTCGATGTTGCGCTTGACCGTTTGAACGAGGATCCGCGAAGCCGTCCGCGTGCGGCGTTACCGCCGTTTGCCAGGGAAAAGAAAATGAAGCGGCGAATCCAGTCGAGGGAGGACTCTTCGGAGACGCAACCCTTCTGCCGCCGATCCCGCGGCAGAAAAGGCTGCCGCGAGCCGTCCATTCTGCACCAAACAGCGATCCGGAGTTCAAGTGATTGGGAACGAGCAAGATGGAACGTTTTTGCGCAGAAAAAGCCCGTCAGAATAGCCTGCAGGCCATGAGGCCTACAGCGATAGCCTGTCAGGTCTCTTATCCCGGCACATCCAAATTCGCCGTCGGTTCCGTATATACATTGCGACTGAAGCACCTAGGCATAAGGAGATTCCACGATGACTGCAACCACAATGCCCGGCACTCACCCAAGCCCTTCTCCAGTTGAAGTGATCATGAACATGGCGCTGGGGTATCTGGTCTCCCGGAGCCTGCACGTGGCCGCTGAGCTGGGAATTGCTGATCTACTCAAGGACGGTCCGAAAACCGTCGAGGAGCTTTGCGCCGGCACAGGTGCGCATCGGGCATCACTGTCCCGGTTGCTGCGGACGCTGGCCGCGCAGGGCATCTTCGCCGAAGATGAGCAGGGGCGCATTGTGACCACGCCAGCAGCAGGGCTGCTCCAGCTGGGCGTGATGCGCGATGGGGTGCTGCTGTGTGGTGAGGTGACCGGCGACGGGTCCTGGTGACATGCCGTGGGGGCCTTACGGCACAGCATTATGACGGGCGAGCCGGCGTTCCAGCGCCAGCACGGCATGGGGTTCTTCGACTATCTGCGGGACCACCCCGCGTGCGGTCAGTGGTTCGATCGCGGTATGGCGAACTTCGCCACGGCCGAGAACCCCGTCATTGCCGGGGCTTACGACTACGCCCGCTTCGGCCATATCGTGGATGTTGGAGGCGGCCAGGGCGGATTGCTGGGGGAAATCCTCAAGCGCCACCCGAACGTCCGGGGAACCCTGTTTGACCTGCCAGAGGTTGTCCGCAACCCCGTCTACCTCAGCAAAGAAACCGTCTCTGAGCGATGGGCGGCGGGCGGTGGCGATTTCTTCCAGGCGGTGCCGGCGGGCGGAGATCTCTATTTGTTGAAACGCATCCTGCACGACTGGAGTGACGAGCAATGCGTGCGCATTCTGCGTTGCTGCCGCGCGGCGATGAGCGATCGCGCCCGGCTCTTGGTGGTCGACGCTGTCGTTCCCGCGGGCAACGCCGGGCATCCTGGCAAGGTGATGGATATCCTCATGATGGTCCTCGCCGAAGGCCGCGAACGCACGGAGCAGGAGTTCAGGGAGCTCTTCGGGAAGGCAGGGCTGCAACTGACCCATATCACGATGACGCCGAGCACGCTGGCCATCGTCGAGGCCATCCCTGCATAGCCTTGCGCCTGCAGGTGGGCCTTCAGATTGGGCATTGCGCATGGCCGGCGAGACTTAACATCCCAGTGGAGCCTCAAGCGTTCGGTTACAATCGGAGGGACAACTTCGGGCCAAGTACCTCCGGCCGTCACTCATGTCGAACGTCGAGCGTTAACAGAATAAGGAGCTTGCGATGAGCGAAAGCTATGTCAGGGAACTGGAAGCTGTAGAGGAAGCCTTCAATCGTGCTGTCGTCTCGAATGACATCACCCAAATCTCGGCGTGTATCTCCGACGATTGGGTGCTGGTGACACCCGAGGCGGGTCCAGTGCCTCGTGAGCGATTCCTGCAAGCCGTCAGTCAGGGCATCTTAAGCCACGACAGCATGACCAAAGACATTGGCCGCATCCGGGTTTATGGCGAGGTGGCAGTCGTGACCGGGCGGGGCCGCAACACCGGCATGTACAAAGGCGAGCCGATCCGTGCCGACGAGTGGGTGACCGACATTTATGTGAAAACCGGCGGCCGGTGGATTTGCGTCCTGACACATCTAACACCTGCTGCTGGGGCCTGAATCGTCAACACACGGTCGCGACAGTGGGCTTCGGCCGCCTCCGCGGTCGCTAAGCTTCGACGTTGGCATGCCCGGGAGCACACACACTTCGGGAATAAACTCAAAGACACGATCTCCCGGCTGCCGGATGAACAACCAGCGAGGATACCGGCGGTGGAAGGCGCGGACTATTTCTCCTCGGATGCTTCTGGGCGGCCCTGGAGTGGGTTGTCATCCTGGCACCGTTTGGGTGGTCAAGCTGCTGAACTGAGAATCGTTGGGCCAAATCAGGAATGGCATGGGACGGCTGCATAAACCATCCTTTCTCACGTTGGTCGATGGCTTTTTCACCATACTGCTCGAGTGGCGCGTTTGTCTTTGCGTAATCCTGACGATAGTCTTTGCGCTCGCAATTTTCCACTTCATCAGCAGTGGCTGGGGACGGCTTTTAGTCGCCGGCCCAGTGATCGTCTTCGGAATTGGTATTGGACTCGTCTGGCAGGATAGAGCAGTGCGAAGACTCACTAGAGAAATCATCGGACGGGACAAAAGCTGAGTTCGGCCCCACCTGCGGCGAACTGGATTACTGCTACAACAAGTCCATCTGAACCCATTGCCGCCGAACACTCGCCTCCAGTGGCCTGCTGACACCTCTATCTGGACTCCAAGGATTTGATTGGTGTTGCGGAGCAGGCCGGCTTCAACAGCGGCGTTTTCGTTGACGGCCAGCGAAGTCCGGACTAGAGTGTACGCATGATGGTGCGTGAAGCTCAGACCCGGCTGAAAGTCTGATGGCTGGCGTCTTCACCCATCCGAGCCAGGTCGGAGGAGTTACGGAGAACCAAACGATGATCTCCCGCCTGGCACGCTGCACAGCATCCCCATACAGGCAGGGCTGAAGGAATGAAACGAGCCAAAATCCGGTACGCCATCGAAGAATCAAAGCAGAACTACGCGGCATATGTTCCTCATCTTCCGGGCTGCCTCGCGACCGGTCGCACTCGAGAAGAGATCGACCAGCGGATTCGTCGAGCCATCGCGATGCATCGGTGTGGCCTGCGGGAAGACGGCTTACCCTTTCCCGAATCCGTCAGTCACGTCGAGTATGTGGGCCTTCCTGCCTAGACCCTGCGCTTGTAAACAAGGCCACAGCTGCGGCACCGCAGAATTCACAACTCAATGGAACGCGAGGTTACGTGGGAACACATTCGTACTACCAACGGATAGAGGTTACGTTGGACCAGACGGATGGCAATTGTCCGAACTGTGTGTCAATTATATGGACCTGTGCGAGGAAATCGCTCCTTCCCTATGGTCATCACTGAAGCACCTCAGACTGACCGAACCCACAATCCACGACGGCCTAACCCGCCGTTCCAGCCGGCCGGAGAGAAACCCGGCGGCTGAGCGGCAGACCGTTCGGCATATTGGGCATTTACGATAAGGCACTTGGACGTCTGACCGATCACGTGCGAGGAATACACATATGAAAGTAAGAATGTTAAAAGGTGGCGAGATCGACCTGAAGCAGGACACGATCGACGAGCTGAAAGCGCGCCTGCGTGGGCCGGTGCTCCTGCCGGGCGACGTCCGATATGATGAGTCCCGAACGGTGTGGAATGCCATGACCGACAAAAAGCCGACGTTGGTTGCGCGATGCCTCGGCGTCGCCGATGTGATCACCTGCGTGCAGTTTGCACGGAAGCATGATCTCCTGCTCTGCATCAAAGGTGGCGGTCACAATATTGCCGGTCTGGCCACCGCGGATGACGCGCTGATGCTCGACATGTCGCTGATGCGCGGCGTCTGGGTGGACAAAGAGAGACGGATCGCCCATGCCCAAGCCGGTTGCCTGCTCGGGGATGTGGATGGCGAAACCCAGCTGCACGGACTCGCCTCCGTTCTCGGCTTCGTCTCACTGACCGGCATCGCCGGACTCACTCTGGGCGGTGGCTTCGGCTATCTCACCAGGCGCTGGGGCTGGACGTCCGACACGGTTATCGGGATGGATGTGGTGACCGCCGATGGACGACTGGTGCGCGCGAGCAACGAGGAAAACGCCGACCTCTTCTGGGGACTGTGCGGCGGCGGGGGCAACTTCGGCGTCGTGACCGGCATCGATTATGCGCTCTACGAAGTCGGTCCGGAGGTCGTGGGTGGGATTGTGGCTTGGCCTGCCCGCGAGGCGCCGGCGGTGCTGGAGTTGTATCGGACACTCGCCGAGACGGCTCCGCCCGAGCTCACCCTCGTCACCCTCATGCGCCCAGCTCCGCCGGCGCCGTGGCTCCCCAAGGACATGCATGGCAAGCTGATTGTCGCCATCCTGGCCTGCTATAGCGGCAAACCCGAGGAGGGCGAGAAACTCGTGGCACCCATCAAGTCGTTTGGCAGTCCCGTCGGCGATATCCTCGTGCGCCGACCCTATGTGCAGCTGCAGAGACTGCTCGATGCCACGCAGCCGAAGGGCAGGCGCTACTACTGGAAGAGCGAGTACCTCGCACGCATTGAACCGGCCTTGTGTGAGAAATTCATCAAGCATGCCTCAAAAATCCCGTCGCCTCACTCGGCCGTGATCTTCTTCCAGATTGGCGGGGCTCTGAACCAACGCGAAGCAGATCACTCTCCCGCCGGCAACCGCGATGCACGCTTCGTGCTCAATGTCGCCGGCTCATGGGAGGGAGCGGAAGCGGATTCTATCAATATGGAGTGGGCCCGGGCGGCGTGGGCGGATATGAAACCGTTCTCGACCGGGGGGACATACATCAACTTCCAGACGGCAGACGAAGGTCAGGATCGCATCGAGGCCGCGCTCGGCAAGGCCCTGCAACGGCTCGGAAAGATCAAAGGGAAATGGGATCCGGAGAACGTGTTCCGCACGAACCGCAACATCAAACCGGCATGACAGGAAACAGTTTGCCCAACAACCGACTACAACGGCCGGCATCCGGCATGGGATAGGATATCCCTGGATTGTCTTGTCCAGGTTGATGTGTGGCATGCGCGGCATCAGGCGGCACAGATCGGCACCCGACGAGACCGCATGGGATGGTGGTGAACAGGCGCCGGGACGCCATGATACCCTGCTGCAACCGACGAGCGGTGCGTATGGGTTTCCGCTCGGCTTCCAGTCGGGGGTTATCTCGTGCGGCGTTGGGCATGAACACGGAGGCGGGCAAACTCTCCCAATGACTAAGAAACACCGACATCTGCTGGCCGCCGTTGGGCTTTCCGCTCTAGCCGTATTGTGCTTTGGCCTTCTCACCTGGGCATTGGTGGAAGGAGCTGTTGTTACAAACTTTCCCAGCGACGCCAGAATTCGGGGCAATACTGCTGGGCACCAGTACATCCGCCCCAATAGGCTATACAGCCGAGCGGAGAACCCCGGCCGTTATTGGCTGGTCGTTGGGTTGCTTGGCTTCTTTGGCACGCTCTTCACCACTGTCGCGGTCTTAGAATATGGTTCGCATCGTTTGGCGCTGGATACTGGCAGCAAAACCTCGTCGCAGTCCGCGATTGAGTCCAGGCCGGCGAGAGGATCAGCGGAACAGGCAGCCACGACAGGCGGAAGCGCCTAACCTCAGCATGAGGGCTGCGGTGGACAGTGTCGTCCGTTCATTCAACTCGCGGTATGAGATGACAGGAATCGGCTTGCTGGAAATATCCGATCCGGCGGCCCCTCGTCAGATATCCCTGTATTTGGTGTTCCCGACGCCCTCCGATCTAGACAAGCCCGAGATCAAGGCAGCAAGTCTGGAGGCTTCGGTTCGTAAGGCGTTACGCACGGAAGGCTTTCCGGACGAGTTTTTGGATCAGATGTCCATTCACAGAACCAGGGCTGAGGTTGTGAGGCGCAGTTTTGGAGCCGACATCCTGAATCAAATAACTCGATCCTGACCTCGCCCGCCAGCTATCAGGCCTCGCCGAGTCAAGAAAACAAACTTCACCCCGGGGCGAGGGATCAACCTATTAGGGAGAGACACGAAATGAGCAAAGAATCCATTCGAGAGATCTCTACCACTGATACGGAGGCGTTGAAGCGCTTTGTCGCACTTGAGCGCGAGCTGGTTGGTTCGAATCCTCTGTTCGTCTCTGAGATCGATGCGGATGTGGTCAAGCGTCTCTCCAGGCAATCCAAGTTTTTCAGTGAAATGGAGGTCGCGCTTTTTGTCGCGTCCAACGGAAACCAGGATTTGGCAAGATGTACGGCCAAGATAAATCACCGGTATCAGCAAGCTAAGAACGAAGCCGTCGGATTCATCGGTCATTTTGCTGCGGCCGCCGAATGCCGTGGGCTGGTGCTGGCCATGTTTGATGAAGCCGAAGCATGGCTCAAAAAGCGTGGGGTGACTCGCGTCATCGCTCCATACAACGGAGCCGCAGTCCTTGGTGCGGGCCTCCTTTCGGCGGCCTTTGATGAGGAACCGATGTTTCCATTTCTCTGGCATCCTCCTTACTACGCCGAGTATTTTGTCGCCTGCGCCTACCACCCGACCTACCCCTTTTGGTACTACACAATCGATTTCGCATCTGACCAATATCGCGCCTTCAGAGAACGGGCCGCCGGAAATGATGCGGTCACCGTGCGTCCCGTCAGCAAGAAGCACTGGAATCAAGACCTGGAGAGTCTCGGACAGCTGTTGAACGAGACCTTCAAAGAAGAGTGGGAGTTTCACCCCTACACCAGTGAAGAGCTTCACGAGTTCTTCGATCCGCTCAAGCCGGTGCTCGATACCCGTCAGGTGCTGATCGGCGAAATCGACGGAAAACCGGCGGGTTGGTGCCTGGGTTTCCCTGACTGGAGCCCTCTGTTTCGCTCATTTAAGGGTAAGCTTGGACCACTTCAGATCATCAAGCTCCTGTTTCAGGCAGGTCGCTACAGCAGAGCGGGGCTGGTCGGCATCGGCGTGTTGCCAGAACATAAGGGAAACGGACTCGCACAGGCCCTTGCCGTCGCTCTCTATCGTCGGTATGAAGAGCGAGGTCTGAAGCAAGCATTCTATTATCCTGTGAACGAGGACAATACCAGATCCAGAAGGTTTGCTGAGTCAATGGGCGGCACGGGACGCGTCATGTACCACTGCTATGATAAGCGCCTTAGCTAAGATCCAGGCGAGGCTTAGTCTGTAGCCGCTAGGCCACCAAGCAAGGGCTCAAATGAAGATTCCGGTGGTCAGTTACTGCAGCAGCTCAGCCGCTGATCCATCGTGCAACTCAAGGATGGTCCCGGACAGACCAAAGCGGTCGCTCCAGGATGACCCGAGGTTAGATAATGATGAGCAGTCGCGGCACTCCAGCTTCGACGCCCGGTGTCCGCCCGAAGTGTTAGTCAAACAGGCCGGTGGACGATCTTTACTCTCTCCCCACGGATTTACCGGTTCCGCAGGACGATGGAGCCTGCGATCACCTGCGCGGAGCTATCCTTCCGCCGCTGGCCTTGCCCGCCACTTCGGGAACAACAGTCGATCTCTCGAAGGAAGAGGCGTCGTGGGTGGTCGTGTACGGCTATCCAAGAACGGGTCGGCCCGGTCAGGAACCACCGGGCGGCATAGCAGCCTGGAACGCCATCCCGGGGGCACGCGGCTGCACGCCTCAGTCCTGCGCTTATCGTGACCGCTTCAGCGAACTCCTGGCGTTGGGTGCCAAAGTGTACGGGCTGAGCACCCAAGACACGGAGTATCAAACCGAGGCCGCTCACAGGCTGCACCTCCCGTTTCCGTTGCTGAGCGACGCACAGCTCACCTTTGCGAGGGCCTTGCGCCTTCCGACCTTTGTGGTCGCCGGTGTCGAGCTCATCAAGCGCCTCACGATCATTATTCGCGCAGGCCGGATCGAAGAAGTGTTCTATCCCGTGTTTCCATCCGATGCGGATGCGGAGCGAGTGATTACATGGCTGACATTGCGGTGAACGTCGGATTACGCTCGACTGGCTGGGCATTAGACTAAGCTGAGGGAACAGTATGGACGATCTCGAGTTGCCGACCTTCGATCTCTTAAGCGCTGGAGTCCGCGGGTTCGAACTCAGCGAGAGATGTGCCGGTGTCTTCCACAAAGCGCTCGGCTTAGTTACCGAGCTGGGCACAATGATGCATCGGCGATATCTCGTTAGCTGCCTGCTCAAAATCACGGCGGTTGCCTGGGTATTCGTTGGCGCTGCCCACGGCCAGCCCGTAGACGCCATCGGAGGGATCCTTTCGGCCTTCGAGGAACACTCAATTGTGGCCGTCGGGGAAGGTCACCGTCTAGAGCAGGATAAGACATTCCTATTGTCCCTTATTGCCCGGCCAGGGTTCGCTGCCAAGGTCGACGACATCGTTGTCGAGTTCGGCAACTCCCTGCACCAGCCCACGCTCGATCGGTACATGGCGGGCCGTGCTGTCCCGCTCACCGAGCTGCGCAGGGTTTGGGCAGACACAACGGTGGTGAATGGCCTGTGGCACGCGCCAGTCTATGAGCGGTTCTTCGCCGCCGTGCGCGAGCGCAACCAGAGCTTGCCGAAGAAGCAGAAGATACGTGTACTGGCCTGTGACCCACCCATCGACTGGGCCAAGGTCCGCACCTTGAATGACGCTGCCCCGTTCCTCTCGCGCGACTCCTTCTGCGCGGCCGTCCTCGAGCGTGAGGTGCTGGCCAAAGGACGCACCGCGCTCGTGGTCATGGGCGATTTTCATATAAGCCGCCGCCATGTGACTGGCCGTCCGCTGGAGAACGCCATCACCTTCGTGGAGGGGAAGCATCCTGGCAGCGCGTTTGTTGTGCTGACTTACTTCGGCCAGTTCCGCGATTCAGCCATGATGGAGGAACGCCTCGCAACCGGACCGATACCCTCGCTATCGCTGCTGCGTGGCACCTGGCTGGGAGGGTTGCCCAACGTCGGGCCGAAACCACCTACGAGAACACGGGTTGGTGGTGGCCGGTCGGAAACTGAACAGGTCGTGGTCACCCACCCGCCGCAGCTGGAAGAGGTTGCTGACGCGCTTCTTTACCTTGGCCCGAAGAGCATTTTCACACGCTCGCTTCCCTCCGCCGAGCGCTTCAGCGCCAACGAGTTGCACGAACTCCAACGTCGGCACCAACTCTTGTTCGGCATGGCGCTCGACACACAGGTTCTATACAAATAGTTAACCGGGCAGCTTCCCAGGAAACGGCTCGCACAACAGGGCTCTATCAAGACTCACACCGCTCAAGCTTGACCCCTGCCGTTGCGATGATCCTGCGCGTCATCGCCAGGCTTAGAATCTGAATCAACTGGGAACGGGCAAACTGGAATGAGAATCCTTGCAACGCCGGTGGTCTGGTTCTCATTCGGATGATTGGCGAAGCTACCTCCCACTCAGTTATCGACCCTCTAAAACGAAAGGGTTCCGGGACTCTCTTTGGATTTCAGCACGAAGATAGGTCGCGTTCATGGAGAAGAACGGTCGAACCAGTTGTCGCGGGTATCGCATCGCGCTGCATCTCCCGCTCGCCTCTGCAGGGAGTTGGCGTCGACGAGGCCTCGGCCGGCGATCTCCATCGCGATCCGTACGCCCGCCAGCAGCAGCGCCACCGTGACATCGAGAACGCCGACCCACGTTGGCAAGTTGTCCCTTGGCAACAGACACTATCCCCAGTAGTCCCCGGTTGACAATCCAGTCCTGGCTCGCTAAGCTCTGCTCGTAATTTCTCTGTGCGGTTTTCGTTTTCGATCCTTCGCCTTGGGTGGCTCATCGGCAGGCGATTCGATTGGATCGAAGGGAAGCTCCGCTACCCAAGCTTTTGAATCGCGTGCGCGAAAACATCCGAGCGCGGCATAACAGCCTCCGAAACGAATAGTTTTACCTCGGCCGGATTCGCCGCTTCGCTCTGTTCCATGGAAAACGGCCTCCCGCCGAGTTGGTTAAGGCAGAGGTGATTCACTTTCTCACGCACTTGGTCGTCAAGCAGCATGTGGCAGCCTCCACTCAGAATCAGACGCTGTAGAAAACTGCCAGATCACAGGGATGTCAAGGCGACGATGATTGATACGCAAGTCTTAGACCCGGCTGGCCACGGAGCACTCAGTCCGGGTGACAAGTTGTAGAAGTGACCCTTCTGCAGCCTATCCTGCGGCAGAATAGGCTAAGGTGAGTCGTCTATCGTGTGGCGAGCACTTATCCGGAGTTCAAGGCAAGTGATTGGGAGTGAGCAGGAGTGAAGTCGTTGTGCAGAAGGCTGCTACCCATGAGACGTACAGCGATACCATGTCAGACCGCCGCCCATCGGGTTTGAGATGAACATAGAACTCATCAAGTCTCTTGCTCCCTTCGTCCCACTGGTGCAGACAGTCATCTGGGTGTTATTGATCATCTGCGGGGTTTTCCTGTTTCGATCCGATGGCGCCTCGCTGATCGTGGCATTACGAAAAAGAATTGAGCGAGGAGCATCATTCAAAGCAGGCCCGATCGAGATAGGCGAGGATCTAAAGGGGTTGGAATATGTTGCTCCCGGCACAGCTAGCAATCACGACGAGGCGGCACCCAGCGTTCAAGACAGTTGGGCAGCTGAACGCGAGGAAATCTACCGAAAGAACCGAGGCGTGTTTCTGACCCATGTGCTCTCGCCATCGAAAGATCCGGGACAGGAGTTCGACATTTTCATCTACTTAATAAAGCACAAGTCCGAGGATTTGGGAGACATCAAGCACGCCGATTTCTTCTTCGGACACATGTGGGGAAACAGAGTTTTCAAGGAAAAGCAGAAAGCTGGGCGTATCGGAGTATCGACCTCCGCATATGGACCATTCCTCTGTACTTGTCGCGTTACGTTCAGCGATGGATACGAAACGAAGATCAATCGCTACGTCGATTTTGAAATGGGGCGGCTAGTCCAACAAGCTGGCTAACAAAGGTGTGGGGCAGCCGGCGAAAAAAACGAGCCGCCGCTCATGCCTAGCAGTTAGAACAAGAGTACGACATGGCGATCACAAAGCTCCTGTTCATTGACACAAACATTTGGCTGGATTTCTATCGGTCGAGGAACGACGCCAGCTTGGCGCTGCTCAACCATGCAGAAGCCGTTGCAGACAAGATCATTGTGACCTACCAGCTTGAAAGCGAGTTCAAAAAGAATCGCCAGAGCGCGATTCTGGGGGGAATGCAGGAACTCAAGGCTCCGACGCAGATTCCAAGGAACAAATGGCCATCGTCGCCGTTCTCTCCGACATGGACGCCGAGATCGAAGCGCTCGAAGCGCGCCGGGCCAAGACCCGCGATCTCAAGCAGGCGATGATGCAGGAACTGCTGACCGGGAGGATTCGACTCGTATGAGCGATCTCGCGCCTCCGTCCCATCCCGAAAGCAACGCGCTCGTCGCGGAATTGCGGGAACTGATCGATAGCGCACGGCAACGCGGCGCTGCGGCGGTGAATGCGGAGTTGACGCTGCTGTATTGGCGGGTCGGCGGGCGCATTAACCAGGACATCCTCGGCCGGCGGGCAGAGTACGGGGAAGAGATTGTCTCCGCACTGCCGAGACACTTGACCGCCACACATGGGCGCGGATGGAGCGTGCGCCACTCGGGCTGGTGCATCTGTTTGGCCCAGGTGTATTCCGACGCGCATATTGTGCACACACTGTGTGCACAATTGAACTGGCTGCACTTGCGCCTGATCGCAGCCTTGGACGACCCGCTCAAACGGGACTTCTACGTCGAGCTGTGCCGTCTGGAACCCTGGTCCGTCCGCCAACTGCAGGAACGGATGCAATCCATGCTGTTCAAACGCAGCGCCCTCGAATCCCGCCGTGCCAAGACCCGCGAGACGAAGCCAGCGATCATCCAGGACCAGCAGACCGGGAGGATTCAGCCGGTATGATCCCTCTGCGCATTTTCCTGAGCAGCGTGCAGAAGGAGTTCGCCATCGAGCGGGCGGCGCTGCGCGATTACCTGCGGGGCGATGCGCTGATGCGGCGTTTTTTTGAGGTCTTTCTGTTCGAGGAGGTGCCCGCGGCCGACCGGCGGCCCGACGCTCTCTATCTCGACGAGGTCGAGCGCTGCAACTTGTACATCGGCCTTTTCGGCAACGACTACGGCGTCGAGGCTGCGCAAGGTGTTTCGCCGACGGAGCGGGAGTTCGAGGCTGCTGGTGAAGCGGGAAAGCCCAGGCTGATTTTCGTGAAAGGCGCCAACGATGCGGCCCGACATCCCAAGATGCAGGCGCTGGTCCGCAGGGCGGGCAGCGCATTGATCCGCCGGCGGTTTGTGACCGGCGCAGAGCTGATCGCGGCAGTCTATGCCGCTCTGGTGCGTGTGCTGGAAGAGCGCGAACTCATCCGCTTCACGCCCTTCGACGCCACCTTCTGCCGGGATGCCACGCTGGAAGATCTCGACTTCGAGCGGATCTCCCGGTTTCTGATTCTGGCCCGGCGCGGCCGCAGCTTCCCGCTGCCGGAGAACACGCCTGCCGAAGCCGTGCTGGCGCACCTCAATCTGCTCGACCGCAGCCGGCCCACGCACGCGGCCATCCTGCTGTTCGGCAGGTCGCCGCAGCGCTTTCTTTCAGCTTCTGAAGTCCGGTGCGCTCACTTTCATGGCTTTGAGGCCGTCAAGCCCATCCCGTCGTATCAGGTGTACAAGGGAACCGTGTTCGAGTTGGTCGATCAGGTCAAGGACTTCGTGCTGTCCAAGATCGATCTCTGGGTCGGGACGCGGGCGGAAAGCACCCAGGCGCCGACCGCCTACGAGATTCCGCAGGAGGCCGTGGCCGAGGCCATCGTCAACGCCGTCTGCCACCGTGATTACACCAGCAATGCCAGCGTCCAGGTGATGCTGTTCAAGGATCGGCTGGAGGTCTGGAACCCGGGCACGCTCCCGCCGACGCTCACGCTGGAGAAACTCAAGGGGCCTCATCCTTCTGTGCCGGCCAATCCCCTGATCGCCGAACCGATGTACCTGGCGAAGTACATCGAACGCATGGGCACCGGCATCCGTGACATGATTGAACGCTGCCGCGCGGCGGGGCTCGATGAACCGGAATTCCGCGTGGAGAGCGGCATGTGGATTACGACCATCCGGCGTAAAGTCGAGGGAGAGGAAAGTACAGGGCAGGTCACCCCGGAAGTCACCCCGGAAGTCACCCCGGAAGTCACCCCGGAAGTCCGGCTGTTGCGCGCCCTGAAAACGCCGCTGTCCCGGCGTGACTTGCAGAAAGCGCTGGCACTTAAAGATGACGAGCATTTTCGCAAAGCCTATCTACTGCCGGCGCTGGAGCGTGGCCTCATCGAGATGACGATTCCCGAAAGGCCGAATAGCCCGCTGCAGAAGTATCGCCGGACCGAAAAGGGCACGGCATTGATTGGGGAGGCTGAAGAAAGATGACTGGCCAGGCTCGCTCCGAGCGCCGCACCCAGAATCGCGTGGTCGCGCTTTTCACCCACAAGGCGCACGCAGACTGCCTGGGTTACCGCTATCTGGGCGATTGGACTGACCGGCCCGACAACCGCAACATCGAGACGGCGCTGCTGCGGGTCAATCTCAGCGCGCGCGGCTGTAGCGACGCACAGATTTCCGCCGCGCTGCAGAAGCTGGAGACGGCGGCCGACGCAACCGGCAGCACGCTCTACCAGGCCAACCTACGCACCTACCAGCTCTTGCCATACGGCGTGCCGGTCCAAACTGCGGCCGGACAGGCTCACCAAACAGTGCAACTGGTAGACTAGGAGCATCCGGAAGTAAACGACTTCGCTCTGGCCGAGGAGGTGACCCTCCGCGGCGGCCACGAGCGCCGGCGCGCCTGAACCCTGTTCCGTTAGCCAGCCTTCAGAGATTTCGATGACGAACGAACTTCCAGATCTGGTCCCTGGCCGTCGCACCGGCAACGAAACGCTCCATTCAGATGGTTTCGTCTGCGGACCGCCTCTGCTCGATTTCTGGCGGTGGAGTTCATCCGATCTGGTAAGTAACGCCACTCGCGGCGTTTTCGCGGAGTTCCTAGTGGCTAATGCGCTTGGAGTTACACTAGATGGCGTCCGAAATGAGTGGGATGCTGTTGACCTAACCACACCAGAAGGGATCACTGTCGAAGTAAAGTCGGCCGCCTTTGTCCAGAGCTGGACCCAAAAGCGCTTATCCCGAGTCAGTTTTCGCATTCCAAAGACGCGAGCGTGGGATGCCCGCACTAATGCTCTAGCGAAGCAGGCCCGTCGGCAGGCGCAGGTTTACGTTTTTGCCTTATTGGCCCATCAGGATAAGAGAAGCATCGATCCCTTAAACGTTAATCAATGGCGTTTTTTCGTTGTGCCTACTACGCACCTTGACGCGCGCATGCGTAATCAGGTCTCAATCTCTCTCAGCGGCTTGGAAAAGCTGGCGGGACCGGCAGTCTCATATGGCGATTTGGCAGAGATCGTGCGCAAGAAGGTGGCCCAATATGAAAGGCCACCGTTGCTCTGCGGTAGTTTGGAGGTGTTTGAAGACTCTGAACCATAAGGAAGGAAAAGCCCTGCGGGACACGATTACGTTGGTCTGGACGCGCATCCGTCAAGTACGGTCGTCCCGGTGCAGGATGAGCAGGACCTGAGGGTGATGGCGCCGACCTGGAACGCGCAAGCATCGACTCGGCGTCAGTCGATGCAGCCGGGCATCCAGCAGCGAACATATTTTGACAGGCATCTAGCCACGAGCGTTGCTGGGACTTCGACCAGGTCTCGGGCGCGCACAAGCCGCGGTGGGTGGGGAACATGAAACCAGGCCCTTCGCCTCAAGCTGCGGCCCAAGCTTGCAGATCGGTCTCTGTCACTTCTGGTAGTGGGCGGCGCGGCAGCTTAGCTGAGAACCGTTCGGTCGCTTTAGCCAAGTAGCGGGCTTAATCTGATCGATATTGGAAGTGAAAGTGAATAGAGCCCTCTCTCTATCGCTGGTTGTTTGTTCGTCGTTGATGTTGGCCCGGGTTGCAGTGGGCAACGAACTCACGTACTCAACTCAGGAGCAAATCTACGCAGATGCGGTCCAGGGGCCGTGTTCAGATCAGGACCGACTGGAGGCCATTACCGCGCTATTCAAGCGAGCCGGCGCAAGCGAAGCCGATATTCGCATCGTCGAGTTCAAGAAAGGGAAGAATGTTATTGTGACTCTCCCTGGCAGCGCTGAGGGCTACATCGTTATCGGGGCCCATTACGATAAATCCGATCTCGGCTGCGGCGCAATTGATAACTGGACAGGTGTTGTTATTCTTTCGCATGTCTACAGGACGTCTCGCCAGATTCGGCCACAGCGCACGGTCCTGTTCGTCGGGTTCGGGCGTGAGGAGGCAGGTCTCGAGGGATCGATGGCAATGGCGGGATCCATTCCGAAGGCGGAGCGCAGCTCTTACTGCGCCATGGTCAACCTCGACAGCTTCGGCCTTGCCATACCTCAGATTCTCTCGAATGTGTCAACAATCTCCCTGGAGAAGTTCACTCGTACGGTGGCCGACAAGGCGAAAGTACCGATCTCCTCAGCACCTGTCGCTATCGCCGCTGCGGATTCGTTATCGTTCAAGAAGAAAGGCATTCCTGCCGTTACGCTGCACGGACTGTCGGCCAAATGGCAAGACATACTCCACACAGCAAGTGACCAGCCCGACCGAATCCAAGCAGCAAGCGTTTACCTGGGCTATGTTTTATCCCTGAATCTTCTAGCACGACTCGATAACTGTGATTGCAGTGCTTTCAGGTGAGCATCGTGTAGTTCCGAGAGACAAGGCTGAACCCGGCCATCACATCCTTCGTTCCACCCTTAGCTGTGCCCTGGCTACAACTTCGTTCCCACTATCCCCATTATCTTCATTAGGCCCCAGTTGACATTCCAGTCCTGGCTCGCTAAGCTCTGCTCGTATTTTCTCTGTGCGGTTTTCGCTTTCGATCCTTCGCCTTGGGTGGCTCAGACTGTCGCACATCAGCAAACGGATCAACTGGCTGGGTCTTTTTCCGAAGCCAGAGGGACCTTGTGATCAAAACACGGCTTAGCACCATCGTGATTCTGGCTGTCCTTTGTGTCCGCCCATTGGGGTTGCTTTCCGTTGTCACGGACGAGAACAAGGTCATCCTTGGCCCTGGGTATCAGGAAGGTCAGAAGAGCCGGCAGGTCCTGTCGTTTGTGCCACCGGCAGATTGGATGAAGGATGAGCAGGCTGCCAAAAAACTCGGGTTGCATGCTGTAATCGTCCCTGATGGAAAGAGCATAGAAAACGCGGACCGGGTGGTCACCATTGCATTCCAAAAGAAAGATCTTTCCAAGCAAGGGCTAGCAAACCTTAAGAACTTCGCGAGGCTGGACATCCAGAATACGATGACACAATTCCCTGACTGTCAAGCCGCACGTTGGCAGCCGTCAGGACTCGATCCGGTGAAAATGAACTTCTTCAGTATAGAGCTATACGGAAGAGAGAAGGACAAGCCCTCTCCGCACCACCTTCTGATCTTGGAGGCTACGGACGGTTATTTCAGCATCACGCTCACCGCTGCAACGGTGGAAGAACTGCGTCGGCCCGCATATGAGGATTTCTTCAATAGCATCAGTCTCAAGTAGTTGAAGGCCTTCCCGTGCTTTTACCCCACCGCTGAAGAACGCGGTGGGCAAAGCATTCGTCATGCCTACAAAATGGAATCGTCGTCACTAAGGAAAGATCAGTAAATGCCTCCAAGAAATTATTGGCTCGATCTGTTTACAGGCACAACTTGGAAAGAGTTTCTTGATGCTGGCGGAAAGGTGTCAGGTTTCCGTGAAAGCCGCTGGACAACCGTTCAGAAAATCCGTAAAGGTGACTACTTACTCTGTTATTTGACCGGGGTTTCTCGTTTTATTGGAGTACTTGAGGTCGAATCTGAACCGTACAAAGACACGGCCGTTATTTGGAAAGATCAAACATTCCCATGTAGGGTTCGCGTGGAACCGTTCATTACTTTGACTCCCGAAACTGCGGTACCAGTCTACGATCTTCGCGATCGGTTAAGTTGCTTTCTTGAAGCGTCGAGTCCTGTCGCGTGGACAGGTCACTTTCGTGGTTCTCCCACGAGGTGGAAGCAGTCAGATGGAGAGGCAGTGGCAGCCGCACTTCGTAGCGCGCAATCGAACCCGAAGATTCGACCTATTGATAGAGCTAAGTTAGCTCGCAGACCGAGGACTCTAACCGCCAAAATCGGTCCAGTAACCGTACCTGAAGGTGAAGAACTGACAACAGAGAAGCCCACGACCACAAGGGAGCCTAGAGAGCACACGGAGATTCAATTTCTGCTGTTGATGCTGGGGTCGGACATGGGCTTTGACGTTTGGGTAGCGAGGAATGATCGAAGCTGCGAGTTCAATGGACAGCGCTTTTCAGAAATCCCGAGGCTAAAGGTTGAACTACCCTTGCAGTTTGACGAGGCAACAAACCGAACTATTGAACTAATAGACGTCTTATGGCTGAAGGGTAGTTCCATTTTGGCGGCTTTTGAAATCGAAAGCACGACTTCCGTATATTCAGGACTGTTGAGGATGTCCGACTTAGCTGCAATGCAGCCGAATCTCAACATTCCTCTTTATCTTGTCGCCCCAGATGACCGACGGGACAAGGTGCTCACTGAGATCAATAGACCTACTTTTTCGAAGCTCGAGCCTCCGCTTTCAGAGGTCTGTCGTTTCATTGCATTTTCCGAGTTGCGAAAGAAAATTCAGGAAATTGCACCCTATTTGCGTTTTTTGAAGCCGGAGTTCCTTGAGGAGTTATCTGAGTCCTGCGAGATAGAACAGATCTAACTCAGGTCGCATAATCCTTGAGAAGGCTTTCCTAGGGCGAAACAAAAACGTCATCACTGGTGGACGATATAGAACCAAAGAGAGACTGTCGCAGGATCAACGCTGATATTGGCCGGCGACTTCCTAGTCTTAGTCTAGTTACTGTCTCTGTTTCGCACAGCGGCTTGCAGACCGGGGTTTGACGAAACACTTATGGCGGGCCAGCGGTTCGGAGTAGATGGTCTTGTTTCAACCTCGATGACTTTCCGGAACGTATCAAGACAGGCGCGCAGTTGCGGTGCGTTGGAAACCTCTCCCCTGGGATCGAGCACACAAACTTAGCTGACCGTTCTGACGCAGCGCTTCTCTAGCTTGTTGACCTCGTCTCGTACCTGCAACTTCAAGTTGATCGCAACAGGGTGGAGATTGGTTCTCGCGCGACTGCTGATGAACAGGAAGACGTTGAGGTGAATCAGAGGTCCGACGCGGTGCTGGGAACGGGCCGTCGTGCTGCGGTGGACCATTTGCTCCCAGTGAACGGGGTGGTTAGAATGCGGTGAGCGTCCCGTGTCACAAGGAAGGAGCTGTTCCATGAGCCCGTCGCTTGCCTCAAGAATCCAGGCCGCCAACTCGGTGCTTCTGGCCAACGGGAACCTGCATGCAATTGGCGACTTCTTCGCGCCGGACTACGTCGCTCACCTCACTGACCAGGACGTGACAGGGGGGCACGACGTCGTTCGAAAAGTCGCCCGGATGTATCGGCGAGCCTTTCCGGATCTCAAAGTCGAAGTCGAAATTCTCGTGGAGGGCAGAGACCGCGTTGCCTGGCAACGAACCCTGCGGGCCACGCACCAGGGTGATTTTAAGGGCTTCCCTCCCACCGGTCGCCCGATTGTGTGGCGCGACATGGTGACCAGTCGGTTCCACAAGGGTCTCATTGTGGAAGATTGGGTGATCACCGATCTGGCAGAGCGCCTCCTGCTTGCGAGGAAAGGGTGACTCATAGAAGCAGCCGCCGGCCGGTCGAACCTCCTGTGGGCGCCTGCGCTGAGGCTCGGTGGCGGGTCTGAAGCGAGGGTCTCCTTCCAGCCTCGATGGCTTTCCGGAGAGTTTCGGGACGAGCACCCATCGTACGGCCTGACGGAGCCTTTCCCTGTTGATCTCGAACACAGACGTCCATCCGCCTGCCATGGGCAAACCGATTTGCGGCGAGAACGAACCGAGGGGCAGGGCAACTTGGCCGGATGGTCAGTCAGGCAAACCGTGATCTACACCGAAGCCGACTTCGAGCGTCTTTCCTGGCATGACTGCCACATCTGGGCGGTCGAGCTGCGCGCCGGCAACCCCGATCAAGACGACTGGACCAGCGATCTCGCACTCGACATCGATTTCATCGTGGATTGGATCTGCAGCCCCGGCGGAGGAGGTCGGTTCCGGGTGGCCCCCGCGACCCTTGTCTTCCACGGCATCACGGATCCACAGATCGACATCGATTGGGGACGTTCCGGTTTTCAAACCGCATTGCATCCCGTCTCAATCGACGATGTCGAGCGGGAACGAATCCCGAATCAGAAGGTGTACCTTGATCGCCCCTACTACAGCTGGCGGATCCGCCTGAACTGGCCCAAGGGAGGCGAAATCGCCTTTGGCGCGGTCGGTTTCACACAAACGCTGCGCGCGGAGCCTATCTTGAGCGAGACCCAGTGCCTATCAAGGCAGGAGAGGAAGGGCCTCACAGGATGAAGCCGGCCGTCACCGCCGGTGCGCCTTTTCGATCGAGCCTCCGTTGAGCGTTTGAAACCGTGTGCCTCGAACAGTGATCGCATGAAGACTTACGTGGCGCTTTTCAGAGGGATCAACGTTGGCGGCAAAAACGCCTTGCCGATGAAGGAGCTGGCGGCTCTTCTGGAAGGGCTGGGTGCCAGACAGGTCAGAACCTATATCCAGAGCGGAAACGCGGTGTTCCAGGCCGCGGAGAAGAACCTGGCGCGGCTGGCCAGGCAGTTGCCGACTGAAATCCAGATGCGTCACGGTTTTCAACCCCAGGTTTTCCTTCTCAGCCTGGCCGCTCTGCGCCGGGCCATGGCCAACAATCCGTTCCCCGAAGCGGAGGCCGATCCAGGCAGTCTGCATCTGGGCTTTTTAGCCGCCGCACCCAAGAATCCCGACCTGGAAAAACTCAACAGCCTCAAGAAGGGCAGCGAAAGGTTTCATCTCGACGACGGCGTGTTCTATCTCCACGCGCCGGAAGGGGTGGGGCGATCCAAGCTCGCCGCAAGCGCCGAGAAACTGCTGGGCGTGGCCATGACGGATCGCAACTGGCGAACGGTCTGCAAAATCAGCGAGCTGGCTGGAGAATGAAGCGACGCCCATCATTGCCCGCACCTGGGCCGACAAGCTGCCTCCGCCGCAGTCCGGCGATGAACGGTGTTGCCTGCAGAACGGTCTCCTCGACAGCGGCGCATGGTAGGATGAAGAGACGAGACAAGGGGCCGTCAAAAAACATAACTTGCGGGAGCGTGTCGCACGCACGGTGACTCAGCCTGCCGGCTGAGCAAACCGCCCGAGGAACGCGTCGTTACCGTATAGCACCAGGCCTCCCCGCACCGAACTCAACGCACTTGCTGCCGACTTCCTGCGGCCCCCGCTCCGGCCTCGCTTCCGCTTCCGCCTGGGGCGAACATCGAGTCGTTGGGGCAGCCACGATGACCATGACAACCCGGCAATCCACGTCATCTTTTTGGGCCCTTCAGATCCCCGGATGGGTCCTTCTGGCCTACCTGATCTATGCGCAAGGCATCCCAGCATTCGGCTACGAGCTGGGAGTGGCAATGGGCACTCAGGAGCCCGCGGAAGCGATCACCAAGGTGGGTACCGCGTTCTGGTATGGCTTCGCATTGGGAGACCTGCTGATTTACATCCCCATTCTGCTGGCGGGGCTGGTCGGTCATTTTCGCGGCACGCGATGGGGACGGATCTGGATGGCGGCCGCGCTGGGAATCACCGTGTACTGGCCCATCGTGTGCCTGGCTGCGTTGGTCGATGCCCGCGGTGCACCCGGATGGAACATTGCCGACGAAACCGCTTATTGGGCCGTGCTGCCAGCCATTGCCGCCTGGGGAGCCTGGGGCCTGGTTGCCGTGGCCAGGGCCGGGGTTCTCCCTCATGCCAAACAAACGTGAATCAAGGCCATAATAGAGGAACAACGCTCCATCCTTCACAAGGTTGCAACAGGGGAGATGAGACGAGAAGCGCTGATTTGCTACTTGGCTCAGCGGGCCCAGCCAAGCCAGTTCGAAGGGCAAAAGGTTTGCTTGTTTTGCGCATGAGGTAAGTCCGACAGCGCCGCAGAGCGTGGGTCGTCCGCAGGTAGAAGCAGGCCGTGAGGATCCCCGCGTGAGTCTACTGAGATGCTCGGCACTCAAATCCGCTTCTAAGTCTGTGTGGAACTTGAAGGAGTTTTCTCAGACTCTTTGGCACCGTTCCATCTCAGTCCTTCGCTCAAGGAGGGCCTCATTTGATTGACCCACGAACCCACCGCAATCGAGGCCTTCATCATTTGTGAGATTTTCAAGGGACCGAATCGCAGGTTTCCAATCCAATGGAAAGCAGCTGTTGCCGCACAGCCGCACTGGGTGCAGTCTGGCGTTCCTCCGAAAACGCAAGGCTCGACACGACTCTTGAGATCGGCTGTGTAGTTGACCGACAATTGGGAAAAGGTACACTCCTGGGGGGAGGATGGCGGCGTGGCGAAGGCTGCAGCCATGCCGTCGCTCATCGATAGGGCTGGATAGCAGCGCTTCAACTCCGGTAGTTGCCCGATCAAATCCTGCCGGGCCTTGGGCGTCAGCATCTCGGGGCTCCGTTCGCCGAGCTGAGGAGTGTAGATGCTCAGACCGATCCGGTTGATCTCGGATCGACGAGTCCAAAAATCCAGATACTCTTCCAGGTATCCAGGCCTTTGCATCATCGGCTGAGTAATCACCCAGCTGATGTCCACTCGCCGACCTTCGATGTTGCGCAGGATCCTTTCATAGGTGGCGGGTTTGCGACGCACATCATGCTCGGCTGGAAGACCGTCCACGGAGACTACGATCTTGGCTTTTGGAATGTCCATCCACTCCACCGGAATGGGGATCACGCCGCTGGTGACCACCATCGTGAAGACACCCTTTTGGCTCAGAATCGGCAAGATCCTGCTAAGCTCCCTGTGCCGAACCAACGGCTCGCCACCGACCAGAGAGACCTGAAGAGGGGAATGTCGTTCCACTTGCCTAATCACTCCTTCAACCAATGCGTCACCGCGCAAGTCGCTCAGTTGGCGGAGAGTCACTCCCCCGCCCAAATGATTGTCGCCATAGGCATAGCAGCCTGGACAGGCCAGGGGGCATTCCCGAGTGACCTCAATCGACAAAATCGGAACTCGACCGGTAAGGATCTTGCCCCAGGCTGACAGAATTCTATTCGGTTTCATCATTGCAGGTTTAGAGTACGATTCAACCCATTCGGGTTGAAGATTGAGAGGTTCGTCGGACTCCCGAATGCCAACGCGGGTCGACCCGCCGGCTGAAAATACGTGAGTGGATCGATGATCCAGAGCAATTAGCTATGGCTGGTCTTCACCCTCTGGCGGAGGAGGCTCAGCAGTGGCTTCGGGAAATGCAATTTGCAGAATGTTTTTCCAAGGAATGTACTGCTTGAATCTCCTGACTCGTGGGGATCTTTCCAAGATAAGGTAGTCTGCGCTTGACGTTTCCAAGCTGTCGCCTTTCCGACCGACGGCGCTCCACGTTTCAGAGGGCTCACCGCCAGGGTTCATCGTCTTCCTGTTTCCGAAGTGAATCTCGACAGACTGATTCCGCTTCGGGTCCAAGATGTAACACTCAGATTCACTGACATCGACGCCAAGGCGCAGCATGTTTTGCTGAATAATCTTCTGCCAAATCCTCTTTTCCAATCCTTCGCCGCCGTCAGTCATGACCTCATCTCCTTGAGAATGTCGCTCGACTTTTGCTGGCTTCGATTGTGGCTGTATAAAACAGCAGGGCCTCAGCCGACAGTTCTGCAATCTTCGACCAGCAGCCAGGGTTGAAGCGCGTCGGAACCGACTGCATCCAGCAAATCTTTCAGCATCGACGGCTCCCGAAGTCGCCAACGAGCGCCTCCTCGGTTAAGCCCGGATTCGACCTCGATGCTGTTTTCCGCGATCGAGCCGTTCAAGAAAAGCTCTCTCGCCGGTGATTCGAGGTTCCACCGTTTTCTTTCTCCGCCGTTCGGGCGACAGTTGTTGCGATCGACCCCGTTCAACCTGCCCTCCGGGGCCCGTTAATGGAAGATTCCGCGAGTCGAATTGAGCCGTGATCGAAGTGGACTCTGGCCAACTTAAGATGGGCTTGACCGTTTCAGAGGAGCTTGCCGAACCGGCGCTTCGGATAATGCCGCTCCAGGTAGTGGTGAACGTCCTTCGTCTCGATACGCAAATGGGAATCAACTCTTGCCCCCTCGGTTGCCTCCTGCAGCTCCTGTTTCAACCGTTCAAAGCAGATGCCGGGACCATCCTGAAATTTCAACGCTGAGGACAGAAAAACCTCTGAGTTCACTCTCACAGTGAACTCTGCCGGCTTCTGGAGGGGACGAACCACATGAAATGTGTAAGTACGGGAATTGGATCCAACCTCGAAACCGATATACTGGACGTACATGGCAGCATCCTTTCGCGATCCGTGCAAATCTACTGGGAGTCAGCACCGATTCCCTGGTCCGGAACGGCAAGACTGCGGAGGAACACAAGGGCCACACACGGTCCACCCTCTTTCAGATAACCCGATTTAGCTCACGCGACCCGGAAATCGGCTTAAGCGACTCACTTGGTTCACCATAATCGGTTAATTAACTTTACTTTGTCAACTAAAACCTGAGATGATGCCAACTAATTTATTAAAATGAGATAACCATCGGAGGACTCTGTGGTGGATTTCTCCTTAGTAATCAGACACCGGATGCAAGAATTGGGTCTTGAGCAGAGAGACCTTGCCAAGTCCGCTCAGGTGACAGAGTCGTACATTTCGCAGCTGCTAAGTCGGAGGAAAGCGCCACCTGCACCCGGCCGGACCGACATCTATGAACGGATCGGAGCTCTCTTGAAGTTTCCCGATGGCGAGCTCCAAAAGCTGGCGAACACGCAGCGGCAGGAACATCTGAAGAGGAAATTCGTGGATCCAGCGGCGCCCCTGTTCAAGGGAGTCCGTGAACTGGTGATTCGAAAATGCAAATCGGAAAAACAAAACCAAGTTCGCACGATTCTCGAGAAGCAGCCGTTTGGAGAGCTCGAGCGGTTGATCACGCAAAAGCTGTTGGACGTGGTCAAGAAGATCGCAAAAGAGGAACTGGACAGTGAGGATTGGCTTCATCTAATGGCTGGGCTCAGCAACAGAAACTACGAAGAATTTCGGGTGGCCATACTTGAATTTCTGGACACCGATGTTCTCGATCTTTCTGTTGAAGACTGCGTGCACTTTCTGGATCCGGTCATCGAATCGTGGGACATCGATCTTGCCACGTTCAGTGTCGAAATCGTCTTAAACAGGAGGGTTTCGCCAAGGCATGCCAGGAGATTTGAGTTTGTCGAACGGGAACCGGAATCCGAGCCCGGCCAGGAGCCAGGACTTAAGCAGTTCCTCCAGGATCCTTCCCTCAGTCGCGACATTACCGACCAAGAGGTTGAATTCCTAAGAAGGCTGCAATTCGAGGGAAAGCACCCTACGCCGCTCTACTATTACCGAGAGCTACAGAATCTCAGGGATCCTCTCCACTTCTATGAGGGTAACGCGCAAAAAGGCTCACCCCGCCGGGGTGGGTAGAGTCGCCGAGCGGTATGGCGCAGCGGGTTCTCCGTGATGTGAGGGCTCAGGATAGGGGGAGGGAGAGCTTGCTGCTCCCCCTCCCTCCGAACCGTACAGGCGGATCTCCCGCATACGGCTCTCCAGTCGGTGGTTTTACCTGGTTAAGGATTGACCAATGGCTCATCAAGCGGAAGAGATCCGCCTGACTGGCCACGAAACGTCCTCTGCCCATTTTTCGCCATGGGGTCGTCAACATCCCTAACTTTGATCGCCACAGTGTCTTCAGCCTGCCATCCGCTGAAGCCGCTCCAGCTTGCTTAGCCCGAGGGCACTCACGCTGGTTGAGAGTCTGTTTCGCTCGCCGTTGTGCCTCCACCTCCCTGCCTCCCTTGGCTCTATCCCCGTTACGGGGCTTCTCCGCTACTATGGAGGCTCTGGCTCCTGTCCGCCCGGCTCTTCGGCCGCTGCATGAACAGCGTGTCTTGGGTGGTGTACAGGTCTCTCTGATTCACGCATCTGGCCCTCCGATCATTCCGTCTCCAACCACCCTCTCAGCGTGTCGGGCTTCCCACTCCCGTGGGTCCGGGCTTCACCTTTCTCCAGCAGGCTCGCCAGCTTTCAGGCCGAATCGAGTTCGTTTGCCTACGGACTAATCGTTCACCTCCTGCTGCTTCCCACCCCGCCTCACGGCGACGCAGTTGCAGTCGGTTACAGGCCGGAGAGCGTATACCTGAAGAGGACTTCCACCTCTCTGACCAAACGCGCTTTCAGGCGCACTGAAACGCACGCTCCGCCGCGCGTTCCAGAAGCGGGCGGCGGAGCGCCCGCTCCACCTGGAGCAAACGAGCGATTCCAGCAACAGAAAGCCGGTTGGCCACGGAGGCCGGGACCTGGCTTTCAGCTTTTCAGGAGAAGGCCACGGTTGCGCGCTGAGGAACTCAGCGGTTTGTTCAAGGTCAGGTTTCGTCCCTCCGCAACGCCGGCGACATAGGCCTGCCGATCGTGGCGGCGCCGACCCCAGTGCTTCCGGAACAGACGGGGATGGCGCTGCCGCACAAATGCATTGAGGCGCCGCTTTTCGCTCTTCATCAGGCGTACCAGCGCTTGTGCAGAGCCGCCGTCCAAGGACCAGGGGTGCGGTTGGGAGCGGTGTTGTTCGAGCTTCTCACGAAAGCCGTTCAGCAGACCCAGGAGGTAAGACCGCCTGTTGCGCGCGTCCTTGCCGGTTTGCGATCGATAGCGCTGCCACAGCAATTGACTTTGGTTCTGCAGGAAATGAAACACGTATTCCGCCATTCGAACGTTTTCCGGCGTCCCCAAAAGCTCCAGGGCCTTGTACTCGCTGAGACGGGCGGCATCGTACAAACTGGTATGAATGACCTCGACGGAGAAGTGCTCCACCAGGATCGAAGCGATCAGGGACTCATGCCGCTCGATCCTTTTTTTCCCCATCTGGATCAACAGGTAGACCTGTCCGGCCTGCTCCCGGGCTTTGATTCGCTCCAGGTTATGGCGCTGGTACAGCTGCTGCACGCGCTGCATGGCCAGGGCCGCCTCATGCTCATTTCCGGAAGTGGCCAGGGCCAGAAGCTTCTCGGCCTTTTTCAGAAGCCGCTCCTCGCGCCCGCCTGCCGGCGTGTCTCTCCAATGAATGAGGGGCTGACCCAGATCGACCCCTGCGTGAGCGGCCCAGCTCGCCACGCACAGCCGATCGCATGCTTCCCGGAACAACGGTCCATGAGTTTCGTCCGATCGGTGAATGTCCGTCACCATCTGGTGAGCGACTTCATGTTTGAGAATCTCCAGCACGATGTCCCAGGAATAGTTGGAAATGAGCCGGGTTGCCAGTCGAATGGTTCGGCTGACGGGATCCCAGCTTCCCCAACCGCCGGCCATGGGAGCCACCTCGATGGCGGGCTTTGACAGGCCCAGGCGGTACTGGTAGCAGAGGCTCTCGTATTCACGGTAGAGCTGCTCGGTCCAAAAGCGCTGCAAGCGATCCGAGGAGTCGGTTTGTATCGCCGTGCTCAGAAAACACCCCCAGAAAAAAATGTCCCGGATAACCTGAGAGGTCTAGGGCGGTCTCATTTTATGCCGTTCTTTCCCGGCAAGAGAGGTAGAATGCGTCCAACCCCACCCAAGAGAGGGGCGATGATTCAGAGAATCGGGCCCTACCGCTACCTTTTGGACGCTCAGGATCAGATCACATTCGTGAGTCGGGAATGGCTGGCCTTCGCTCAGGAGAACGGCGCCCCCCACCTCACCGAAGAGATGGTGCTGGGCAAGCCCGTTTGGGGATTCATCGCCGACCAGGCCACGCGAGTTCTGTATCAACAGCTCTTTGAGAGGGTACGAAAGCAGCCGTCCGAATTCATCCTTCCGTTCCGCTGCGATTCTCCCGAGCAGCGGCGCTTCATGTCGCTGACCGTCCGCACCGCCCCCCGGGCTGGAGTTGAACTGGAGGGCCGTCTCTTACGGGCCGAATCTTACCAGGCTCCGGTTCTGGATTCTCCCACCACCCGGCGGACGGGCCTCACCGTCTGGATGTGCAGCTCCTGCAAACATATCAGGGTGACCGCCAGCGAGTGGGTCGAAGTGGAGCAAGCCCTGGTCCGCGTGCGAGCCTTTACTCTCTCTGAACCGCCACGGCTCCGGTACGCCATCTGCCCCAGATGCTACGAAGAAGTCACCAGCCTGCTGCGCGAAAAATCGGCGACGTGACTTTTGGGAAACCAACGAGGACACACTCGGCCCGTCGGTGTGTTCTTTGGGGATCTGCTTGATCAGGTGCATCGATGAGCGTGGCGTGAGGGGCCACAGCCACCAAGCCCGGACTCTGGTCGCGTGTTGGGGTCAATGGGGAGAAGCCGCTTCAACCGCGAGGCACCGCCAAGTGAAGGGTCCATCTGAAGCGATACTGGCTGGGCATCTACCCAATTGAGGGGATGTATCAGAACTGCCAGGCAGAGATTCTGTAAGATCTTTCTCACCATCACACACCTCAGAACCGACTCCGGATTATCCGTCGCACGCCGGCAGATTCCGTGGGTGGATGCGTGTCAGGGCAATTCCTGGATGGAGATGTCTTTGTACCAGGCTTCGCCGGGCGGGCCTCCATGGATTTGAAGGCAGAGGACTCCGTTCTGTTCGATGGATTCATCCTTTTCGGTGTAGTCAATGGTCTCAACACCGTTGATGAAGAGCCGAATCCGGCGGCCTTCAACCTGAATCCGATAGTCATTCCAGTCGTCTGTTCTGAGTGTCTTCCGCAGCGCAGCCATGTCCGACTGGGCCAGTACCTGGTTGCGTCGCGACTCGTCGTAGAGGCAACCCCACCACCCCGGGTTTCCCAAGTCGGCCTGGTACCCGCTGACTTCGTGGTGGTTCGGAATTCGCCTTGATCGGAACTGAACCCCGGCGTTCGTCTTGTCTCCGACCAGCCTGAACTTCAACCGGAGTACGAAGTTTCCAAACGATCTCCTGGTGCACAGGAACTCGTTGCGGGGAATGGCGGCTTGAACAGTGCCTCCCACGATGGCGCCATCTTCGATTCGAAACGACTTCTCAGTGTCACCTTCCCAGTTTTCAAACGTTCTGCCGTCAAAAAGAGGGAGGGGCTTGTCCTCGGCTTTCAACTCGCTGGTTGCGAGCAACAGGCAAAGCGTGGCGGCAGCCAGGATGGATTGGCACCGATGTTGTGGAGAGCGAAGCCTCATCAGTCATGCCTCGACAGCGGTCGACTGGCCATTACTATACACAAACTTTGCTCTGAACCACTACAGGTGCCTTGGCGGGCCAGGTCTTTCGGTCGAGTCGGGAAGAGGGAGGCTTGGCAGCCGCCGCGACGCGTGTCATAATTCGCGCTCGATCTGATCCGTCCTGTCCGCAGGAATCTTTATTGTGAACAAGTTGCCGAAAGTACTGGTGGACCTGCCTTTGCCTTCCTTTCTGGGGGAACTCCTGACTCCCTTTTGCGTGACGATTCCGTGGGATTGGCTGGACGGACGTTCCGGCGAAGAACTTCGCCAGGTGGAAGGAGTCTACACCTATGCTCATCCCTTGATCGACGAAGCGTTCCTGAGGCGGCTCCCCGCTCTGAAAGTGGTGAGTAATTTTGGCGTTGGAGTGGACCACATCGATTTGAAGGCGGCCGCCGCCCAACACATCCCCATCGGCAACACGCCCGGTGTATTGGATGGGGCCACCGCTGACCTGACCTTGGCGTTGCTGCTGGCTTGCGCGCGAAACGTGGTGGTGGGCGACCGCTTTGCCCGCAGCCCGGAGTTCACAACTTTCGATCCCGGACGATGGCTGGGCTTGGAGGTTTTTGGCAGCACGCTGGGGATTGTGGGGCTGGGCCGCATCGGGAAGCAGGTGGCCAGGCGGGCGCGAGCCTTTGATATGCGCGTGCTCTATCACAACCGAAGGCGGGACACGCGTGCCGAAGAGGAGTTGGGCGTCGAGTGCGCCGGACTGAACGAATTGCTGGAGCAATCGCACTTCGTGAGCCTGAACCTCCCACTGACGGCTGAGACGACCGGAATGATCGGCGAAGCCGAGCTTCGGCGAATGAGACCGGACGCCATCCTGATCAACGTTGCCCGCGGGCCCGTGGTGCAGACCTCTGCTCTGGTGCGGGCTCTGGAGGAGAAATGGATTGCGGGAGCCGGCCTGGATGTCACCGATCCGGAGCCGCTGCCTCGGGCTCATGCGCTGTTGCGGCTGAACAACGTGGTCCTCACACCTCACCTGGGGAGCGCCACGGTTCGGACCCGCCGCCGCATGGGTGAAATGGCGGCTGCAAATCTTCAGGCGGGATTGGAAGGCCGTCCGCTGCCCTACGCCGTGGCAACGGAGTAAGGCGGCCCTGAACCCAGCCCGCCACCGAACGAAACGAATCGCCCGGCGGAGGACTTGCTTTCTCGTCAGTCCGTCTTGAGGCACCGCACCATCCAATCTTAGCCATCACCTTTTGGGAGACACCATGACGCGACGTCTGATGCTTTGGAAGAGTGCCTGTCTGGCAATCCTGCTCTGGCTGCCGGCCGGCAGCGGATGGGGACAGGGTCTGCAGTACGTGAAGGAGCACTACACCAAATACGAACACTACGTTCCAATGCGGGATGGGGTGCGCCTTTTCACCTCCGTTTACGTTCCCAAAGATCGTTCCACCTCGTTTCCGATTCTGCTCCTTCGTACTCCTTACAACGTGGGCCCTTACGGATCGGATGCCTATCGTGAAAACCTGGGGCCTTCTTCCCTTTTCGCCGAGGAGAAATACATCTTTGCTTACCAGGATGTGCGGGGCCGCTGGATGTCCGAGGGAGAGTTCGTGCACGTGCGGCCCCATCGTCCCGGCAAGAGCAGCCCGCAAGAGATTGACGAAAGCACCGATACCTATGACACGATCAGTTGGCTCCTCAAGAATATCCCCGGAAACAATGGCCGGGTCGGGATGTGGGGCGTGTCCTATCCCGGGTTCTATGTGACCACCGGGATGATCGATGCCCATCCGGCACTGAAGGCGGCCTCGCCCCAGGCTCCGGTCGCCGACTGGTTTGCTTCCGACGACTGGCATCACAATGGCGCCTTCCTGCTGGCTCATGCCTTCGGATGGTTTTCCGGATCGGGCTGGCCGTTTTCCAAGCCCACCACGGTATCGCCGGAAACGCCCATTGATCGAGGCACCGAGGACGGCTATGAATTCTTCCTCCGCCTCGGTTCCATGCGAAACATCAACGAGCAGTACTTCAAAGACAAGATTCCGTTCTGGAGCGAGCTGATGAAGCGCGAGGCTCGGGATGACTGGTGGAAGGCTCGCAATATCCGCCCACACTTGAAGCGGATTCAGCCGGCCGTCATGACGGTCGGCGGGTGGTATGACGCTGAAAACCTTTTTGGGGCACTGGAAGTTTACCGGGCCGTGGAGACGCAAAGCCCGGGGGCTTTCAACATCCTCGTGATGGGCCCCTGGGTCCACGGCGGTTGGGGAGGCAAGAGCAAGGGTGATTCCCTGGGCGACGTGCGCTTCGACGCTTCCACGTCGGAATTCTACCGAACGAACATTGAGTTCCCCTTCTTCAACTACTTTCTGAAGGACAAAGGCAAACTGGACCTGCCGGAGGCCTCGGTCTTTGAGACCGGCACCAACCAGTGGCGGCGGTTTGAGGTGTGGCCTCCTCAGGAGGCCTCGCCCCGATCGCTCTATCTTCGCGCCGCTGGAAAGCTGTCTTTCGAGGGCCCGGCAGCTTCCGATCCGGGCGAGTTCGATGAGTACCTGAGCGATCCGAAGAAACCGGTTCCGTTCATTCCCGGCATATCGCCGGGGATGGCGCAACGCTACATGGTCGATGATCAGCGCTTTGCCGGCCGCCGCCCCGATGTTCTGGTGTACCAAACGGAGGTATTGGAAAACGACCTGACTTTGGTGGGCCCCATCGTTCCTCAGCTGCAAGTCTCAACCACCGGGACCGATTCGGATTGGATTGTGAAGCTGATCGATGTCTATCCGGATCGGTTTCCGGACGCCAAAGGAGAGGTCAAAAACGCGCTGGGCGGCTATCAGCAGCTTGTGCGGGGAGAAGTGCTGCGCGGCAAGTTCCGCAACAGCCTCGACAAGCCGGAACCGTTCGTTCCCAATCGTCCCGCGAAGGTCGAGTTCACCGTCTCCGATCTGTTTCACACCTTCCGCCGCGGTCATCGGGTGATGGTCCAGATCCAGAGTACCTGGTTTCCGCTGATCAATGTCAATCCACAGAAGTTTCTGAATATCAACGACGCCACAGACGCGGACTTTCAGGTGGCCACCCAACGGGTCTATCGATCTCCAAAACTGCCCTCGTCTATACGAGTCCTCGTTCTGGGCGCCTCGGCGCCGGAGTGAACCCGCCGCTCAAGGCGATTCCAATACGCTTCCTTCAGCCTGGTCGGCCCGTTTCAGGGCCAGGGCAAAAACCAGCCCAACGATTCCCAGACTGGCGAACATCAACATGCTCCAGGTGTAGTCGCTGGTCAGGACCCGCAGCCGGCCGTTCAGGTAGGGAAAGGTCATGAGACCGACGTTCTGGATCATGTTCATCAAGCCGTAGGCGGTCCCCACGCGGTTTTTCTCGATGATCAGTGGAATGGAGGGCCACATTGCGGCCGGCACCAGCACGAAGGAGCCTCCCAGCAGAATCATGGAGATCAGGGGCGGAAGCTGGGTGAACGCCAGCAGGAGATAAGAAGGGATCATGAGCAAGGATCCCAAAAGCATCAGGCTGGCGCGCTTGCCGATGCGGTCCACCAGGCTGCCTGCAAAAGGAGCGAACACCATCGAGGCAAACGTGATGATCGACGACGTTCCAGGCGCCGTTGAGAACATGTGGCGGAAGTTGTCGAAAGCGGCCGCAAAAAAGCCTCCGCTGCTGCCCGACGAGGCAGGCAGCCCCCATTTTTCTGCGAAGAAATCGGTGGAAAGAGCGGTGAACGGAAAGATGGCCGAGTAGAAGGTCAGACACAGGAAGGTGACATACCAGTAGGCCGAGGAAAAGCGGCGAAGGTCGCCCAGAACGATGCGGTCTCCCGCCGACCCGTCGGCAAGACCCAACAGCCTTTCGCCGAGCCGGTCCATGACAATGTAAATGAGATTGCCGAGGAGGCTGATCAGACAGAACAAGGCTCCGGCCCAGAGGGCCACCGAGTAGCTGTATCGCTCAGCGATCAAGGCCTCCGTGTTGAAACTGAACAGCGTCCCCAAGCGGCTGATGGTCAATGTCACCCCAAAAGCCAGCGCCAGTTCCTTGCCTTGAAACCACCGAGCCAGGATGGTGTTCTGCGCCACGATCAGCGATTCCGATCCCCAACCGAAAAGGAACCTTCCGGCATAGGCCACCGTAACGTTGGGAGCCAGAGCCACGGTCGCGGCACCCGCGGTCACCAGTCCTGAAAACAACAAGCTGGCCTTGCGCGTTCCAATTCGATCCGTCAGCACACCGCCGAGCAGAAGCGTGAGAATCGCCGCCAGACTGTAGATTGAATACAGCCCTCCAATCGCGGACTGATCGACTGACCAGGCGTTCATCAACTGCTTGGGGATCGCGCCGATGCTGTCGTAGGCAAAGTAGCTCCCGTAGGTCAGGAAACTGGCAAACAGCAATACCGTAAACCGGAATGCCCGGCGGGAAGGGTGGAACCAGGAGTCAGTGGCCAGGGACATGATCGATCAGCGGGCGGCTCGGTCAAATGGGTGTGCTTGGAACATGGCAAGAACCTCTCGCGGCTGTAGCATCTCCCCAGGCACAGAGCCGAGAAGACCGGGTCGCGGCATTCGGAAACCGTCAACCGTCACACATCAAACTCAGCCCAGACGGCGGCATGGTCGGACGCTTGCGAGACCTTTCCGTCGACCTCGGGAAAATGGGGAAACTGCCCGTCGAAATCATCCCGGCTGTAAATTCCACGCCGTTCGATGCCCACGGCGGCCAGCTTCTGGAAGAGGGCTTTGGAGACCAGCAGGTAGTCAATCTGGTTCGCTCCGTCCTGATAGGTCCAGCGCGGCCCCTGGAGTTTGGGCGAGCCCAAAGCATCGATGAGGTCATTGGTCTGCAACAAGTGTTGGAGTGGCGGGCTATCCGGCGTATCGTTCAAATCCCCGGCGACCACCACCAGTTCCTGTGCCAGATCGAATCGACTCAGAATCTGCTTCACTCGCTTGGCCTGGCGGGCGCGTTTGGCGTCGCTGCTGCGCTGGCTGCCGTATCCTTTGCTTTTGAAGTGGTTGCACAAAACCCAGCAGACTTTGTCTTGCGGCAGCAGGACCTCATATTCAGCACAATCCCGACTGAATATTTCGTAGACCCGGCCGTTGGCAGCCTTGTAGGTATCGTGAATGTGGCTGCGGACCGAGCGAATCGGATAGTTACTCAGGATTCCCACGTCGATGCCGCGCTGATCGTTGCCATCCACCAGCAGGTTGTACTTGAAGCGGGCCTTGAAGGCCTCCAGCAGAACCTCGTTGAACCGTTGCAGCGTCGGCCGGCTCTCGACCTCGACCAGGCACAGAATGTCGGCTTGAACCTCCCGAATCACTCGCGCGGTGTTTTCGGTGCTGGTCTCCTGCACCGTCTCTCGCGTCAACTCCACCCACCCCAGCCAGCTGTTCCTCCCTTTGGCCACCAGATTGACGCCACTGCCGTCCTGTTTGCGACTGAAGAGTTTCTTGCGGACTTCGACGATGCTGAACCAGCGGGTAGGCAGATCCTTGTGAAGCTGGTATTTTTCCAGGAGTGACACAATTTCCTGTCCCACTGCATCCTTGTACGAGTTCTCCTCGAGCAGTTCGTTCAGCCGGGCCACGTCGCCCAAGATTTCGGCGGCATCCACCGAAAAACCCTCCAACTGCATGACCGCCGATCTCTCGAAGAGGTTATTGACATTGTAAGTTCCGACTCGGAACTTCATAAGCCGCTCCTTGGTGACTCATCCTGCGAGGCGAAGCGCAGACAGGACAACCGGATGATCCATTCCAGGCGGGTCAGCACAGTTTTCTTCCGTCCAAGAAGAAGAGTGCTGCTCCGAGGCATCGAGCACTGGGTCAACGTGTCTCCGGCAGCTCCTCATGATAGCGTGTCCAGCGAAGAATCCACCCCCGCCGCAGGAACTCGGCCTTGGCTCGTAGCGTGATATCGCTTTGGAACTTGGGCTCGTTGCGATGGTCAAAAACGTAGGCCTTGACCCGCAGGCGAAGGTAGGGGCGCGCCTCAAATCCGTCCTGCAGCAGGACCACGACCGGTTTTGCGAGCAGAACGTAAGGCGAACTGTAGGCCGCTTCCAGCCCAATCTGCTGAGCCTGCACGGGGTCCACATCGTGCGGCAGGTAGAGGTCTGTCACCACCTGGCAATCAGGAACCCCGGAGTTGGCGTTCCAGGCCTGCCCGGTGAGGATGTCGGAGTTGGGGATGGTCACCCGCGTGTCATCTGGTGTGGTCAGCTTCGTGCTGCGCAGCCCGATATGATCGATTTCACCATATGCCTCGCCGATCTTGACCCGATCGCCGAGCTGATAAGGACGATCAGCCAGAATCACAATTCCACCGATCAGGTTCTTGATCAGGTCCTGGGCACCCAAGCCCAGCGCGATTCCTACCGAAGCCAGCACCGCCAGCAGGGTCTCCCGGGAAGGGGAAAAGATATTCAGGATGACGATACTGGCCACGATCCAAAAGAAAAAACGCAGCAAAGTGGCCGCCATCTTGAAAAAGAACCGGGCCCGCGGGGCTCGCTGGCTCATGGACTCGGCGAGCGCGGCACTGAACCGGACCAGCACATACGCCAGAAGAAAGACCAGGATGGCCTCGAGGACGTTCCGAAGGGTGAACTTCTGCAGGACTTCCAGATCCTTCGGCAGCTGAACCTGGAGGAGCCAAACCAGGCAGGATTCGCTGATCATGGGGCATCTCCTCTCAAAACGGAACGCAACGGAACATGCCGACGCCGACGTCGGCACGACCTGTGCGCTGGACCGGCCCGGAGAACTGAGATCATAGCAGATTGCGCCGGTACAGAGCTTCCTGCACGACTCTCCCGGCCTCCGGCCTGACGCGCAGACCGTCTCGACCGGGATCAGGCTCGATGATCTCCCGGGCCAACAGCTCATCCAGCTGTGCCTGGCTGGAAGCCGGCAGGACTTGAAAGATGCGGGAGTGTTCCTCCGCGGTCAGACCGCCATGCTGCAGGATCGCAACCAGTGTGAAAAGGGCGCCTGTATCGAGGGCGTTGATGACCGGACTGAGGTCCACCGGCAGCAAGGGTTTCATTCGCACGACTCCGGCGTCCGCCGAGGAAATATGACTAAGCCAGATTTCGAAAGCCGTGCGGAAGACACCACCGGACTCGCTGGTAAGCCGCTCGAAGAAAACGTCCTCTGCCGCCACTTCGCGGCGAAGGACTCGAGCCGGCCATCGGCTGGTGTCGGGAGGGGCGGCAAAATGCAGGCGAAGCCCCGAGAGGTTGTGGCGCAACAGGATGGCCTGGCGCAACGATTCGCTGGTAGCGGTCGCCGCGTTGACCCTGTGCGAGAAGCTATCGCCCAATCTTACCGACGCGTCCAGGAAACGGAAGGCGACCTGGTTGATGGCCAGCATCCAGAAGGCGGAGGAACAGGTGGCTGCGATCACCCGCTGTAAAGCCCGAATGGCTCCATAATGCCCCACCTGTCTCAGGAAGCTGCGTTCCAGCTCTTCCAGAATGATCACCGGGCGCCGTTCCTTGAGATGCGGCTCCAGTTGCGAGATGTCGGCAACGCCCAACAGATGGCCGAGAAAGACGTGGAGATCGGCTTCCGAAAGGAGCCGGCGGCCGAACTCTCCTCGCACGATTTCGAGCCCTTTGAGGCATTGTTCCTGGGCGCAGTTGATCAGGCTGGTTTTCCCGCTGCCCCGTTCTCCGACGATGATCACGCTCACAGAGCGACCACGCTCCCAGAGATTTCTGGCTTGGGAGACGGCATTCATTTCCTCCTCCCTCCCCACCAGGAAGCGAGGATCTTGAATCGCCTCGTATCGGAACAACCTCCGGTAGATGGCCGGGATGGGTCGCTCGCTCAGATCGGCGACGAACTCGTCCGGGAGCAGCGGGCGGGTGACTACATCCACTTGCCCGGATTTCGCGGCAGGACGCCAGCCGATGTACGCCAGCAGATGGCCCAGCAGTCTTCCAGTGTGCTGGATCCCACCTTGGAGGGCCTTGCCCCAACTGGCCAGCGCCCGCTGACTGACGAGGGTCCAGGCCCGGCCCACGTCGTGACGGAGCAGGGCAAGCCAAACGCTCAAACGGTGTTGACTGAGCACCAGGCGACATTCCAGAAACACTCGCAAAAGGGCCCTGGCGATGCGTTCCTCGCCTGACGGGCGCCACTTGGGCATGCTGGTGCGGCTGTGCTCAAGCAACGAGGCCGCATTTTGCAGCACCTCGCCGACAACCTGGGCATCCTGGTGGCCGAGTTGAGCCTCCTCCAGGCTGAAGGCCACGGCTTCGTAGGCTCGTTCCATCTCCTGGACGGTCCTCTTGTGGTGGCTTTCCACCTCCTGAAGAACACGGCTGATACTTGGACGACCGTTGCGACCGAACGATTCCATCCAGGCCTTAGCGGGTTCAAGCATTCTCAGTTTGGGCCGCTTTCGCGGGCGCGCGGAATAGGCCGTGTAGACCTCCACGCTTTCGGGAAGGGCGTCCAGCTCCGTCTTAGCCGCCCGAACCAGGGCGGACATTCTGGTGGCCGAGGGGACGATGTAGCTCTTCAGGGAAGGGGGCGTTCCGGCCTGGCGTGCTGCGGCCTCCTTGATCCAACCGAGAAAGGCCCCCAATTCCTCGGCGATTTCCACACCTTCCTGCGACATGGTGTCGAGGCTCTGGGCGAAGAGGCTGAGAATGGTGCGCTCCTCCGCGTGCAGTGAGAGTTCCAGGTTGATCTCCGTTTCGACGGACCGAAACTGCTGCAGCCAATGGCTGAGGTGAGCCGGGAGAGGATCGACCTCGGGAAGGGGACGGGCTCGACGCGTCCAAAGGACGTGGGAGAGCACCCTCCTTTGCAGCCTTGCCTCAAACTCAACCTGCCAGTTTCTCCAGGCATCCAGGCTGCTCCCCGCCTGGCGGAAAAGTGTGGCGGCGCCATTGCGCAGCTTGGTTTTCTCTTCTTGAAACGTTTGGAGGGAAATGGCCTGCCCGGCAAGCCGGGAATCCAGCTCAAAGCTGGCCAGGTTCCAGTTTTGCTTCAAGCAACGAATCAGCCGGGTCATGGTGACGAGGTATTCCCCCTCCAGGGCCAGACGTCTGGGGAGGAGCTGGCTGAAGACATTGCTCACAATCAATTGCAGGGGCAGCAACTTGGCCTTGCGCCGCAGCGAGGCCATGCGGCGTTTGAAAGCGAGCTTGCTGCCCAGGGACTGGCTTACCTGAAGTGGGCTGACACTGAGGCTTTCCGGCAGACCGTTCAACAATGCGGAAAGGTCGCGTTCGTAACTCTCGATGGCGGCCGCCGCTCGTCGCTGAGGTGATTTTTTCAGGAGAATGGCATGGGGCGACTGCAACAGGGACTGCCCCAGGGAAGACCGCTGATCATTGACCCATCCCAAGCTCAGAGGCGATTCCGGAGTGGGAGCCGACTCGGCCAGGGAATCGGTCAGCGCAAACTGCTCCCTTAAGATCCCGTGCAAGTCCTTCCAGCACGACTCCAGTTCGGTCACTAAGCGGCGATGGGCCGACCTGAATTCCGATTCGAAGCGATCCCAGGCTTCTGCGAAAGCCGACGGCGGCGAACTGGCGGTTTGAGGATCATTCATAGAAGGGGCGGGGGCTACGGTCGATCACGGACAACCGCGACACAATGGGTTCCTGGGCTTCGAAAACGCCATGATCTGCTTCCCATTATAATGTGCCTAGGGCCGGGATAGTGAGCAGTATTGCAGCCATGCCCACATCCGAAGGCACCTTGAGCGCCTTTCGACTCGAAGAGCTCACCCGGGATCTCTCGTGTCTGCCGTTTGCGGGCGACTCCTGCAGCCGGGACGCGTCTGGAAATCCGGTTTGCATCCACCTCAGAGTGCCCGTAGACTTAGGAAACCGCGCGCCGGCGGGACTCTTGGCTCTTTCGTCATGCTGACAATCCGCAGACTTCTAACCCGACTCTTCGACATCCGGGAAGGGGAATATCTTCGAACGCTTTTGATGTTCTCCTATCTGCTCCTCATCATCGGCTGCTACATCACAACCAAGTCGGTGAGGGATGCCCTGTTTCTCAAAAAACTCGGCGCCGAACAACTTCCGTTCGTTTACATCCTGATTGCCGTGGTGGTCGGTGTGGTCTCATCGATCTACTCCAGAGCCGCTCTGGGAACGCCGGTGGTCCGGTTGATTCGTTTCACATCTCTGATCTCGGTCGCCGGCTTCGTTGGATTTCGCTGGCTCCTGGAGTACGACTGGCCCTGGATGTTTTACGTGCTGTACATCTGGGTCAGCGTGTTCGGAGCGGTGACCGCCTCCCAGTTCTGGCTCCTGGCCAACTTTGTTTTCAATCCTCGCGAAGCCAAGCGGTTGTTCGCTTTCATCGGAGCCGGCGGAGTGTTGGGCGGCATCCTGGGTGGAGTATTTACCCAGTACGGAGCCGGCTGGTTTGGGACTTCCAACCTCCTGCTCTGGTGTGGCGGATTCATGGGTCTCTCGGTTTTGTGTTTGGAGCGGGTTTGGCGCACTTCAGCCTGGCCTCCCAGCGACTATCAAGGGAAGCCGGAGGAGCAGGCCCGCGGCGGCGAGACGGGGCGGATGCTGGGTTTGATCATGAAATCCAGGCACCTCACCATGATTGCGGTCATCCTCACCGTTGCCGTAATTGTGGAATCCTTCGTCGATTACCAACTCAAGTTCATCTCCAACGACATCTTCGATAATCAGGACGAGCTGACTTCGTTCCTGGGGGCGCTGTTTGCCTACGTCAGCATCTTTTCTCTGCTGTTCCAGATGTTCCTGACGGGCCGCATCCTCAAGCGCTTCGGCGTGGGTGTTTCGATCTTGTTTCAACCCCTCGGCCTTCTATTGGGCTCCTCTATCCTGGCTTTTCAGCCCAGTCTGCTGGCGGTCGGTTTTCTCAAGATCAGTGATGGCAGCTTCCGCTACTCGATTCACCGCTCCGGCATCGAGCTTTTGTTTCTTCCGGTGCCGATGGCCGTCAAGGCTCAGGTCAAGGGCTTCATCGACATGTTCATCGACCGCCTCGGACGAGGGCTGGGTGGAGTGCTCTTGTGGCTGCTGACGGGCGTTCTGGCATTCGAAGTGACCGGGTTGAGCGTGATGGCTTCGGCTTTGATCATTGTCTGGCTGGGTCTCTCTATCGTGATCAAGCGGGAGTACCTGAACGCTTTCCGCCTAGCCCTCGAAAAAAAGACCATCGAGCCGGAGCAGCTGAGAATTTCGATTTCAGACAGCGCTTCCATCGCAGCCCTGGTGAAGGTGCTGAACAGTGCCGAAGAACGCCAGGTGATTTACGCGATGGATCTGCTGGAGGACGTCACTCCGGAGCTTTGGCTGGAGCACGTCAAGCCGTTGCTGTCTCATCCCTCGGCAAAAGTTCGCGCTCTGGCTTTGGAAAAACTTTCGGGCCACGGCGACAGAGAATTGACGCAACCGGTCGGAAGGCTGCTGCAGGATTCGGATCTTCAGGTTCGTATCGAGGCCATTCACTACCTGTGCCTGGCTTCCGACATCGCGCCTCCGGAGCAGCTCAAGGGATTTCTGCGGGAGAGGGACTACTCCATCGTCAGCGCGGCGATCGGTTGTCTGTCAAAGTACCGTTGGGAGTCGGAGCTGCTTATTGATGAGGAGTTCTTCGCAACCGCCCTTGGAGAGAGGGGGCCTCACCGCGAGACGGCCCGAATCGCGGCGGCCGCAGCCCTGGGTTTGCTGGACGCCTCCTCACCCCTGCAGCGCCATTTGGGAGGGTTGCTCGAGGATGAGTCGCATGAAGTGGTGAAAAATGCCATGCACAGCGCCGGTCGGAACCAGATGCGGGAGGCTGTGCCGCGCATCATTCGCAAGCTGGAGAACCGACACCTTCGCGCCGAGGCTCGCGATGCTCTGCTCAAGTTCGGCACCCGAATCGTCGGAACACTCAGGGATTACCTCAACGATCCCAGTGAGTCGATGGTGGTACGTGCCGCCATTCCCAAGATCCTATCGCAGATCCGCAGCCAGGAGGCTGTTGACGCGCTGACTTCCAGCGTCGACTTGGCCGACCAGTTCCTCGGCTATCGAGTGCTGAAGGCGCTGAACAAGATGCGCTCCTCCTTTCCGGAATTAAAGTTCGACGATCAAGTGGTGGACTCGTTGATTCTGGAGGAATTAAAAGATTACTATCGGTTTGCTTTCATCCTCCGATTCAAGGATCGGGAGGATCAGATCCAGCAGCCGGTGGTGCAGTTGCTGGTGAAAGCCCTGCAGGAGCGAATGGATCAGAAGCTGGAGCGGGTCTTTCGTTTGCTCGGACTGCGCTATCCTCCGGCGGACATCTACTCGGCCTACAATGGCCTCCGCAGTCGAAAATCGCACCAGCGGGCCAGTGCCATCGAGTTCCTGGACAACTTGCTCGTGCCCAAGTTGAAGCAATTGTTGTTTCCCATTCTTGAGGAGTCGTCGTTTGAGGTCATGGCTCAAAACGGCTCCCAGTATTTCGGCCTGCAGATGACGCCTCGGCACGATCATCTGGAGCAGCTCATCGCCGGGAAAGACCCCTGGCTGAAGACCATCTCCGTGTACGCGGCTGGTTGTTTTCAGCTTTCAGAACTCGCCGGCCCTGTTCAACGCTCGATGCAGGATCCCGATCCTTTCGTCAGAGAGACGGCGGCCTGGAGCTGGCGACGCCTGCAGGTGGAGAGCAGAGCATAGATGAGAAGACAGCGTGCTCCCAACTCACAATCTCGAAGGGTCACATCACCACTTGAAGCCGAAGGCTGTCTGATTCGTTTATGCTGACGATCGTTGACAAGGTATTGTTCCTCC
This sequence comes from Acidobacteriota bacterium, assembly GCA_040753175.1. GTDB lineage: Bacteria > Acidobacteriota > Terriglobia > Versatilivoradales > Versatilivoraceae > JBFMEW01. The sequence continues at coordinate 118,375 of JBFMEW010000003.1, forward strand.
AGCACGTTGATATTTTCAACCACTCCACGACGGAGGAGCTGGCCTATATCGGCTCGATTGCAAAGGAACTTCATCAGCTCAAGGGCTCCGTTGTCTTCAACGAAGACGAACCCGCTGATGCCATGTACCTGGTGGTGAGTGGCCGCGTGCGCCTTCACCGGGGAGACCAGGAGATTCTGATTGCCGGAGAGAAGGACGCATTTGGCACTTGGGCACTGTTTGACAGTGAGCCCCGACTGATGACGGCAACGGCCATCGAAGACGTTCATCTACTGAAGATTGAACAAGAGGAGTTTTTCGACCTGCTCTCTGATCACATCGAGATCACGCAGAGCATTTTCAAAGCGCTGGTCCAACGAATCAAACGCCTGATTGGAAGTTGACGCGCGGCCCGCAGGCCGGAACGGCGGCTCTTCCAGACGGCTGGAACCCGACAAGTTATGACCCAATCATCCATCCATGAACAGTTGAAGGAGCTGGAAAGGCGGCATGAGGAGCTTTCAACCTGGTTGACGGCCGCAATTGACTCGGCAGTCGACGGGATGATCCTGATCGACGAGCAAGGGCGGATTCGGGCGGTGAATCAAGCGTTCAAGAAGATCTATGGCTGCGAGGGCTACGACTTGGTCGGCATGAACATTCAACAGATTCAGCAGTACGCGCACTGCTGCATGGCTCAGGCCCGAGAGTTGCAACAGTTTTTTCAGGAGCTGTTCACGAGCGAGGGGGCCGTCGTGCGTCGTGAGTTGAATCTGGTGCAGCCCCAACCCCGGACCATCTGGTTTTACTCCCGGCCGGTTATGGACAGTTCGGGAAAACGGCTGGGCCGCCTCTCCCTCCACACGGACGTCACGGCCGAGAAGAAACTGAATGAAGAGATCCGGGACATGGCCGAGTTTTCGGAGGCTTGCCCGTTTCCGGTGATTCGGTGCGACCGGAAGGGAAACGTTCTTTACATGAACCCGGCATTTCGAAGCATGCTGGACCAAGTCCGCTTGCCGGTGGAGAAGGCCTCTCAGCTCTTGCCCCCCGACGTTCAGGTCCATATTGACGAGCTGTTGAAGAACCACTCCACGGCCTTCGATCTGAAGGGTGAGTTTCGAGGGCGTATCCTCGAGTTCACCTTTGCCCCCTTCCGGGTGAAAGAGCAGGTCTTTGTGATCGTCAATGACCTGACCGAACAGAAGCGGGCCGAGCAGAAGATTCTGGACTATGCGCGCGAGCTTGAGGAAGTCAACCGTCAGATCAAAGAAGCCCAGACCCAGCTTATCCAGTCTGAAAAGATGGCTTCACTGGGGTTGCTGGTGGCGGGCATTGCGCATGAAATCAACACGCCTATTGGTTCGATCAACAGCAACAACGATATTCTGATCCGGTCCGTCAGCAAGATGCGCGATTTTCTCAACTGCGAGCAGTGCCCCATGGAAGTTCGCCAAAACCCGGAAGTGGTGAAGATCATGGGGATTCTGGAGGAGATCAATCGCAACAATCGCATCGCCTGCGATCGGATCATGAACATGATCCGCAGCCTGAAAAACTTCGCCCGCCTGGACGAGGCAGAGCGGAAGCGGGTCGACATCCACGATGGGATCGAGAGTACCCTGACGCTGGTGCATCATCAGCTCAAGAATCGCATCGAGGTCGTGAAAGAGTACGGAACCCTCCCGGAAATTGAGTGCTATCCCAATCGGCTGAACCAGGTCTTCATGAACATTCTGGTCAATGCAGAACAGGCGATCCGAGGCAAGGGAACAATCACCATCCGGACGCAGCAGGAAGGGAATTGGGTCAAGGTGATGATCAGCGATACCGGCTCCGGCATCAGTCCCGAGAACGTCTCCAAGATTTTTGATCCGGGGTTCACGACGAAGGGAGTGGGAGTGGGAACCGGATTGGGTCTGTCCATCTGCTACAAGATAATCCAGGACCATCGTGGTACAATCCACGTCGAAAGTGAGCTCGGAAAGGGAACGACTTTCACGATCACGCTGCCGATCCTGCTGTCAAGGAGCCAGAATGCCCCAAGCTGATCCCATCACGATCCTGCTCGTTGATGACGAGGAGATGGTCTTGACGTCGATCAAGTCCTTTCTGGCTATCGAGACCGACTACAACGTTTTGACTTACACCTCCCCCACCAAAGCCCTGCGGGAGCTGGACCACCAAAATGTCGACCTGGTGATCAGCGACTACCTCATGCCGGACATGGACGGGATCACGTTTCTGGGCCGGGTCAAGGAGAAGTATCCGCAGGTGCCACGAATCCTGCTGACCGGCTACGCGGACAAGGAGAACGCCATCAAGGCCATCAACGATGTGGGCTTGTACCAGTACATCGAAAAGCCTTGGAATAATGACGACCTCAAGCTCATCATCCGCAACGGCCTGGAGAAGACGGTCCTCTTGCGCAAGCTGGAAGAGAAGATTCGCGAAGTGGAGCGGGCTCAGCGGGAACTAAGCGACGTCCAAAAGCAGATTCTCAAGATCTTTGCCTGAAACCGGCAGTCTCGGATGGAGTCCCTTCACCCATTGGGCTAGAGCAAGCGCCCCTGGCCTTTTTCCAGATCCAGCAGCAGTTTTTTTCGCCACAATCCCCCGCCATAGCCGCCCAGCGCCCCACTCTTGTTGATGACGCGATGGCATGGAATGACGACGGCGATGCGGTTCTGTCCGTTGGCGTGGCCGACGGCGCGCTGGGCGCCCGGCATGCCCAGCCGCAGGGCCAGCGTCTCGTACGAGCAAGTCTCTCCGTATGGGATTCCCAGCAATGCCTCCCAAACCTGCTGCTGGAAAGGTGTTCCCGGGTAAACCAGCGGAACGGTGAAGCGCCGGAGACGACCCTCAAAGTACGCCGCCAGTTCTTGCTTGAGTTGTCTGAGGTGGTCGTTTTCGCCAGGCACGATGGCACAATCGAACAAACGACGCAAGGCGGCGTGCTGAGCCTCCAGCATGCTGCGCTCCGTGAACTCCAGCAGGCAAACGCCCAAATCTGTCGCCGCCGCCACCAGGGGTCCCAGAGGACTCTCAACCCAGCCGGTGACCACGCACCCTTCGTGGCGGCTCCTTCCCGGAGGACGCCCGAACGTCTTGGAAAAGGCCTCCCGGAAACCGCTGTGGGATTCATAGCCATGTCCGAGAGTGACATCATCCAGGTCAGCTCCCTTTCGAATCTGCTGTAACGCCTTGCTCATACGTATGCCTCTCGAGTATGCCTGAAAAGTTATGCCGAAGTGCTTCCGAAAGAAGCGCCGGACGCGGACGGGATCCAAACCCAACGCTCGCAGGTCGGTGTCCCGAAATCGCGCTTCCGGATCCGTGTCGACCCGGTGCATCAACCCGGCAATCCAATCCGGCGGCGTTCCATCCACCTGCATCGGAAAACATCGTTTGCAGGGCCGATATCCGGCCACGATGGCTTCACGGGCGGTGCAGAAGTATTCCACGTTCGAGGCCAGCGGCTTCCTGGCGGCGCAGGAGGGCCGGCAGAAAATCCCGGTGGTTCGCACGGCCAGGAAGAAGATGCCGTCGTAAGAGGCATCCCGCCTTCGATAAGCCTTCTCCATCTCCTGGGTCGGGGGCAGGTTTGTCATGCGTTCACTCCCAGTCACCCTTCGGCGGTATACTGACGTTTGATTTTCTACCACCGACCGGCGACGCGTACTACCGAAAACTGGACAGCGATTTTCGTACTTGAAAATAAGTCACGTGAAAACGAGGATGTGGCCTGCGGTGTCTTGCGTGGCGAAAGTCAGCAAGGGGGCTTCGCTTATTCCCTCACAACTGAAAGGAGAAGGTGTGAAGATTACGCAAATGGAGTTGTTTAAGGTCCCTCCCCGTTGGTTGTTTCTCAAGGTCACCACGGATGAAGGACTAATGGGTTGGGGAGAACCGGTCCTGGAAGGCCGTGCCGACACGATCCATACCGCCGTGGAGGAGATGAAGAACTATCTGATCGGCCGCGATCCGCTGCGAATCGAGGATCACTTCCAGGCGCTCTATCGCGGCGGGTTCTATCGGGGTGGGCCGGTGCTGATGAGTGCCATCGCCGGGATTGAACAGGCCTTGTGGGACATCAAGGGGAAATACTATGAAGCGCCTGTCTATGAACTTCTGGGTGGAGCCGTTCGCGACCGAATCCGCGTCTATTCCTGGATTGGAGGAGACCGGCCGCAAGAAGCAGGCGAGCAGGCCTCCCGACTCGTCGAGACCGGCGTAACGGCCCTCAAGATGAATGCCACGGCCGAGCTTCACTACGTAGACAGCCACTCCAAGATCGACGCGGTTTTGGAGCGGGTGCAAGCCGTGCGCGCGGCGGTCGGGCCGGAAGTGGGGATCGCTCTGGATTTCCATGGCCGCGTCCATCGAGCCATGGCCAAGGTGCTGGCCAAAGCTCTTGAACCGTACCGGCTGATGTTCATCGAAGAACCGGTGTTGCCGGAGCACAATGAACTTTTGCCCGAGATCGCAAGACACACTTCCATTCCGATCGCGACGGGGGAAAGGATGTTCAGCCGATGGGAGTTCAAATCGCTGTTTGAACGAGGCGGGGCAGACATCATCCAGCCCGACCTCTCCCATGCGGGCGGCATCCTGGAATGCCGGAAGATCGCCGCCATGGCTGAGGCCTACGACGTGGCCGTGGCTCCACATTGCCCCCTGGGTCCCATCGCACTGGCTGCATGCCTTCAACTGGATAGCTGCACCCCCAACGCCTTTATCCAGGAACAAAGCCTCGGCATCCACTACAACCAAGGAAGTGATCTGCTCGACTACCTGGTGGACCCCGCTGTGTTCCGATTCAAAGACGGCTATGTGGAACTTCCCCACCTGCCGGGACTCGGAATCGAAGTCGATGAGGAAAAAGTCCGTGCCGCGGCGCGTGTTGGGCACGACTGGCACTCTCCAGTGTGGCGCAACGAGGATGGAACCATCGCGGAGTGGTGACGACCTGTGGCAGGATCATCTGGGCTGTCTGGGGGCCTCACTCCGCGGAGTCCTGAGATCCCTCGCGAAGAGGGCCGGGTCCGATTCGCGCCAGCCGCGCGGGTTTGACAGCTCCCGGTTGAAGTGCTACTTTTTCACCGGCTGAGGCGTTGAAACCTGAAGGGTTTGCCCTCATGCGGGTGGTAATGGTCGGCACCGATTCTGACTTCATCGGCAATTGCACGCCGTAAACAGGCCCAAGTTCCTTTGCTCGAAAAGGTTGGGCTGCCCAACGATCGATTCATCGCTTGCCCATGACATTTTCCTTCCTTGAGCGCCGCTGGAGTATCGTTCTCCTGATTCTGTTGCAGATGGTTCCGGGATGTCGTGGAGGCTCGGAACATCCCGAGGATGCCGCGCTGGCAGAGGCTTATAAAGAGAAGATTGGGCTCTCGAACCTGGGATTGGCGCAAGGTGAGAACTACCTGGGAGACAACTTCTATTACGTTCGCGGCACGCTGACCAACACCGGCGAGAGAGTGCTTCAAAGAGTCGAATTGACTTTCCTCTTTAAAGACTCTCTGGGGCAGGTTGTCCTCAAGGAGACGCGGGCGGCTGTGGACTATCGGGGGGTTCGAGCCTTGGAGGCTGGCGCCTCAACCACCTTTCAGGTGGGATTCGAGCACCTCCCTCGCGACTGGAATTATCGCGTGCCTCAAGTGGAGGTGGCGCGTCTTGTGCTCAAGAGAAACTGACCCCACCGACGCGGTGTCACCGACCCATACTCAATCGTTCAATGAGGTAGTTTGGAAGATCCGTCCCGCGCATGCGCGCCTGGGTCCGTTCGATGGGATAAGGCACGCGAAAATAGCGGACCAGACCTTGACTTTGATCAAAGATGACAAATGCAGCCCTGGGGTCATAGTCTCGAGGCTGGCCCACCGAACCGGGATTAACGAGATATTTGTTGGCGGGCTCGATGGAGAGTTGACTTTCGCTCAGACCCCGACGGATGTCGGGGTTCAGCAGGCCCGCTCGTCCGTCGCCAAAAAGCACGAATCCACCCTGAACGTGGGTATGCCCGAAGAAGGTTAATGGATGGGGTGCTTCCTGGAGGCTTTGCAGGGCTTCCTCCAGATCGAGCAAGTACTCATCCTCGTCTCGAAAAGAACCGTGTACCACCGAAATTCCGTCCCGGTGCGCCGGGCCCATCGGAACGTTCCTCAGGTATTCCAGGTTTGGACTCGCCAGGGCATTCTGGGTCCACAAGGCGGCTCTCTTGGCCAGCGGGTTGAATAGGGAGAGATCCACCAGACCCAGGGCTGCCTTGTCGTGGTTTCCCCGGACAATCAGCGGATTCAGGCCTCTGACCACTTCGGTCACTTCATTGGGACTCGGACCGTAGCCCACCAGGTCCCCGCAACAAATGACCTGGTCGTATTCCCCTTGCGACCGATCCAGCACGGCTTCCAAGGCTTCCAGATTGGAGTGAATATCGCTGAGAACCAAGAATCGCATCAATGATCGAAGGGTGACCTTCGAGGCCCTTAAAATGGGTTGAGGTGGATTCCGATTTCCTGTAACTGAGTTCTGAGTTGCTGCTCGCCTTGAAACTGTGCGGCTTGAATTCCCAATTGACGGGCTGCCGCCACGTTGTCGGCACGGTCATCGGTAAAGAAGATGCGATCCGGAGCCACTCCGGCTTTGCGAATCGCAGCCTGATAGATCTCCGGCTCGGGTTTCATGGTGCCCTCACGGAAGGACAATACGTGTTCGGAGACGTGTCTGAGAATGGGATATCGCTCTTGGACGTACTGGAAATGGATTTCGTTGGTGTTCGAAAGGAGAATGAGCCGGTACTTCTGCTTTAAGGCTTCCAGCAGGGCATCGGATAGCAAAGGCTCCTCCAGAAACATGCTTCCCCACAGATCCTTGAACTGGCTGGCTGAGACGTTCAGACGAAGTCGTCTGGAAACGACCTGGTAGAACTCGCTCGAAGACATCCGGCCCGTCTCGTAGCGATAGATGAGATCTCCGTCAAGAAAAACCTCAGACATCTCCTGGAGGGATGCATCGGTGAATCGCTGGATCTCAGCCGCAGCCTTTTGGTAGTCGAAGTTGATAATCACCTTGCCAAGATCGAGCAGGATCACCTTGATCATGCTTGGAATGGTAACGAAAAAGGGCTGAAAAAGGAATTTCAAACCATGGACGCACCAAAGCACAGGCAGTCCCGAACCGGCGCAAGAACTGGATCACGGGTCGCTTGTGCCCTGACAAGGGGAAACAAGGGGGGTCTGCCGCCTAGCTCCTTTCTGTCGCGAACCGGCGTTATCTCCTGCTCCACCACGCGGCGCGAGGTCAGGACCCAGGTGGGACGCGCGCTCCGTCGTGCGTTCAACAAGCACGTGGGGGACCGCCGTCCCCGTCGTGCGTTCATCACGTGCGTGGGTTCGAGAAGCGGGCGACGGAGCGCCTGCTCCACCTGGAGCGAGAATTCAGCTAACGCGTTTTCGGCTACGACAGGCGAGTCGTGCGACCGACTTCAGTTAATTCTGGAGAATTGGATCTCGTCCTCAACGATGAGGGGTTCGCCGGACTGTGGCCCGTCCGCGTGCTGCCCGGCTTTGCTCAAGTATTTGTCGTTGTACATTTGCGAGTCGGCCACGGTGAATAATTGGTTCAGCTCGGCTCCATCTTCAGGATAGATCGACATCCCAACGCTGATGCCCAAGCGCACCTCTTTGCCCGACCGAACCTTGATCACCAGAGCAGACACCGAGCGTTTAATGCGTAACACGATCTTCTCAGCCACATCTCGGTTCGTATTGTAAAGGAAGGCCACGAATTCATCGCCCGCGTACCGGATGCAAGTGTCGTACTTCCGCATTTCCTTTTGCAGAATTCTGCTGACTTTGATCAGGACTTCGTCGCCAATCTTATGGCCGTACTTGTCGTTGATCTCTTTGAAGTTGTTCAGGTCCATGACGAGCACCACAAGCTTCTCTTTGTGCCGTTCTGCTTTCTTCACGTTCTGTTCGAAGGCCATGAACATGAAGCGCGAGTTCGGCATTCCGGTCAGGGGATCGGTCAGCGAATTGGCGGCATAGGACTCGAAAGAGATCGCATTGTGGATGAATGTGGCGGCTTGCCCGACGACGGTCTCCATGAGCCGCACGTGCTCATCGGAATAAGTGCGCCCGTCCCGCGCGGTCGAGTAGAGGGCGATGGCGCCAAAGGCACTGTTATCCGTCTTGAGTGGAAAGATCAACGAGTTGATGAGCTGATGGGGACGCTCCAGATAGGGTAAGTTGCTGAAATCCAGGCTGGGGTCGGCATTAGTGACGGGTTTGCCGAAAGCCACGACATATCCCGTCAAGCCCTCGCCTAAAACCAGATGATTCTTGGTTAGCTGGTCCGCGAATTCTCCGGTGACGAGCGACGGAAAGATGGAATCCGAATCCTTCTTTTGAAGGTAGACCACACAGCTGGAGAAGGGAACCAGCGACTGCAGTTTACTGCAGATGACCCGCATGGTGTCTTCGGTATTCAGGCTCTTTCCAACGGTTTGGAAGATCTCATAGAGGGTGTAAATCTCTTGCTGTGCTGAAGCGATCTCGTTGATGCTCTTTGCGTGCAACCAGAGCTTATGCTCCTCGGATGATTCAACCCTCGTTTCCGGCAGGTGCGTCTTGCTGCCATACCGGCTGGTATCCATCAGAGCCACCTGCTCGGCGAGTGGTCTGGCAACTCTCGAAAAAGCGCGGACGACTTCGGGATCGTAGGCTTTCCCGGCCTCCTTCTCAATGACTTCGATGGCGTCGGATACCGACAAGGGAGACCGATAGGGTCGAGGAGCCGTCAGCGCATCGAAGGTGTCGGCTACCGCCAGGATTCGCGAACCCAGAGGGATCTGTTCTTGTCTCAGGTGGAAGGGATAACCCGACCCATCGTACCGCTCATGGTGATGGCGTACGATTGGAACGACGGGGTAAGGAAACTGGATCGGCTCAAGAATGTTGGCTCCAATTTCGACGTGTCTCACCATCTTGGCGTATTCCGACTCACTTAGCTTCCCCGGCTTGGAGAGGATGTATTCGGGGATGGCCAGTTTCCCAATGTCGTGAAGCAAAGCGGCCGCACGCAGGGCTCCCATATCGTCGGGGTCGTCGATGCCGAGGCTCTTGGCAATGCCGAGCGCGTAAGCCTGGACTCGGCGGACATGGCCGTGAGTCGTGTGGTCCTTCGCATCAATGGCGAGTGCCAGAGTCTCGATGATCGACATCTGCAAGCGCGTGTGTTCCTTCAGCTTCTGAGCGGTCTCGCCCAAAGTCGTGGAGTAAATGCTGTAGGTGGTCCACACAAAAAGCAAGAAGGGTATCGCCAGAAGGTAGATTTGACTGCCGAGTCTCTGGGCGAAGCGGTCTACCAAGGCGGCGCCTGCGACCATCGACAACACGAGAAGCGAAGGGATGAAGTAACGCTTTCTCCAATGCGTCATCCATTCAACCACCCCCTCCAACCAGGCCCTTCCAGTCGCCAGGGCTGTGTAAATGAAGAAATAGCTGCCGGTTATGATTCCCCCCGGCAGCAAGGAGCCGGCCGCCCCCCACCATCCCAGATCGTGCCCAGCAACGTAGAGCTTGCTGACAAGCCAGATCGAAAGAAGGGCGGGAAGGCTGTGAAGCATTTGACTCGTGGCTTGCGATGGGAAGCGCAGTGTTGTTCGGGCCAAACCCACGGCGAGAACCATGAGGGTGACCAAGGTACCCGTCGTCGGTCCCAGCACAAGCGCGGTGGCCAGGATGACAAAGTGATAGACGTGAATAGGCGGGGAAACCAAAGGAAGCTCGATTCGTCGCTCCACCAGCCAGGCCCCGACGGCCACGGGCAACAGAGCCCAGAGGCTCAGTGCTCGAGGCAACGAGCTCATCTCCCAGGCAAACACCATCAGAAACAGCAGGCCCCCCATGGTGAGAATCTGTATGCGCTTTTCTTGCAGAAATGGATTCGTGGGTTCGCTGACCATGTTATGGAGTTTTCGTAGGATTGGTGTGGTGTGAGCAAACACGATTACGCCCGGACCGCTTGGCTTGATACAGTTGCTCATCAGCTGCATGAATAAGAACCTTTTGAATCTCGCCCACTGGAGACGAACCCGAGAATTGGGCCTCGGCCACACCGGCACTAATGGTGATAGGCCCACCGCCCTCGGATGCCAACGACGATTCGATCAACTTGCGGAGGTTCTCCATGATGGCGTGACCCGTAGACATCTTTGTGTTGGGAAGAATGACGCAGAACTCTTCGCCTCCAAAGCGGGCCACCACGTTGCCTTTGCGAAGGTTCGTTTTTAGGAGGAACCCCAGCTTGTGGAGCACTCGATCCCCAGCAGCATGACCGAAACTGTCGTTGACACTTTTGAAATGATCGATGTCGAGGATGGCCAGACACAGTGGGTAGCGCTGCTGCTGGGCGTTGGTTAGCTCCGCAGACAACCGCTCCTCGAAAAACCGTCGGTTATACACTCCAGTCAGCTTGTCGGTAATGGCCATCGCTTGAATGGCGTCGAGCTGCTGGGCGTTGCTGATCGCCACCGCGACGTGACCGGCTACCGTTGAGAAGAGAATCTTCTCTTGTTCACTCCACTCCGTCGGTCCGCCGCAGCGGTGAATGATCACCATGCCGATGGGATTGGATTTGTAGACCAATGAACAAGCCAGAATGGATTGAATCTTCAGGTCCTCGAGGACCGACCGACACTCTTGAAGGGTTGGATCCTGATGAACCTGATCGATGGCCATCGCTTCCGAAACAGCGGTGACCTTCTTGTGGATGAGGAAGTTCAGTTTGGCCGTCCTGCTGTCCAGAGACGAGGCCAGTCCCGGCTGACAGAGCTCGAAGCTGGCGGTCGCTCCCTTGTTCTGTCCCAGCCTGATGATCACACATCGATCCGCCCGCAAGGACTCCAGAAGGCGTTGCGCCGAGACCTTGAGAATGTCCGACAGTTTCGTGGAATCATAGATTTCCCGAATGATGCCATCGATGCGCTCCACCAGCTGACGCTTATCTTTCGCGTCTTTGGATTGGCCTTCCGTGCCGACGGGCCTCCGCTCAGCCGCTATTTCCTCCGAAATGTGGGCGATTTCGCGAGTCACTTCTGCTGCTTTTTCAGTCTCGCCCGTTTTTCGGAAGATATCTCTCAGGGCTTCTTTGGCTGGCAGGTAACGAGGAGCCGTTTCGAGGATTTCCTCCAGTATCGCCTTAGCCTGGGCGAAGCACTGGTATTTCACATAAAGCTCGGCTTCCACCATGCCATCAAGGATTTCGGTTTCTTCTGCCACGGTTCCCATTCCTCTGCTGCCCCGTTTCCAGATCAAGTCATCAGCAAACTTCGCCAGATCTTAAGCAGCTGTCTTGCCAAATTTTAAGTGATTGATAATCAAAATGATAATGTTGAGCTGGAAGAGTCGAGGGAGTCGAGTTAAGACAAAATGTCCGAAATGGCGAACAGGCTGATCGGGCCGCGCCGCGGATCAATGGAGGCGGTCAAGATTAGCGATCGGGGCAAGATGCCTCCGCTCAGCCCGCGGGGGTCGGTGGTAAGGCGGTGATCATCCGGGCGGCTTCAGTGGGATCAGGGTTATCCCCCTGCCAGATCGCGCTTTCGAGGCCGAAGCTTGCTGAAATCGACGCCGGAAATGATGTAGTACCAATCGGCAAATCGGTTCCGCAGTTCGCGTTCGAGAGACCTGCCTGTGCCACCGCCGTACTTTTGGGCCCTCTCTTCGCTGTAGCTGACGGTGACGAAGAGATATCGCCGTTCCGTCAGGCTGATGTCGGAGTCGGACTTATCTTCCTTCTGATCCTTGGCTTCCTTTTCGGGCGTGGAATCAGCCGGTGGCGTGCTCGATTCGGATGGCGACGTGGAAGTGGCGAGGCCGCCCGAGGCGACTTCGCCAAAACGAAGAGTGTACTGAAGCCCATTGGCGGTTTCCACGAGTAACTCGCCTTCGTTAGACAGCAACTGCCCAAACGGAGTCAGGAAGAAACCTTTCTGACGCAGCGAAATCATGGACTCTGGTGACAGCCGAATGCCTTCCGGCGTCTTGAGGTCTTGGCTCAGACCCCTTGGTTTGGGTTGAACGTCGACAATTCGGAGGTTATCGAGGGCGTTAACCAGTTCATCCACTCGGGCCTTCCGGGGAGCACCACCCCCACTCAAGGCCCAACGGTTCCCATCCTTGACCAACACGACACTTTCCACATTCTCCAAAACCCCGAAGGTCTCGTTTATTGAGTAGCTGTTAACGGTGATCTTGCGCAGCTGGCTGGCGTCAATCCTTAGGAGGTCGGTCTCGATCCAGTCTTCAAATCGGGAGGACACCTCCGCATCGGTCCTGACCAGGTAGGTCCGCCTGCTGCCAGGAACGCGCATGTAGCGGTACCCTGCTTTGTCCGGAGCTTTCTTGCCGATCACGAAGTCGGCCAGTAACGTTCCGTTCCCGTCGCGCAGGGTAACCCGTTGCCCTCTCCCCGTCAGGCTGGTGGCATTTTGGTCAAGAGGGTCGATGACCCCAAACTTGGCCTGGTCTTCAGTCCTGTCGGACACGATCATGTCCTTCTTCAATTCCATCAGGGCTGCGGCCGTACTGGCGAGGCGGGTTTCCGCATCTGCCGGATAGCCATAGTGAGAAGGAAGAGTCCAGCGCCTGTTTTTGAATTCGACCTTCAAGGGACGAGCGGTAGCGGTGGATTCGTCGTAATCAATGACCTCAATGATCTTGGGAGCTTGAGGGTCGGTGAAGGCCGGGTAGAACAACTCACCCTGATCGGTAAATATCTCTGGAGTCGATCGTTCCGGATCAAAGGTCATCGCCAACGCAGCCAGCAAAACCGCAACGGCACAAAACAGCGCGGTTTTCAGGAGTTCGCGCATAAGAGATCCCCAAGTTGACACTCCGGCAGCAATGCCGGATCGACGTTAACTTCCACTGCCTGGTCACCAGTCATGGAAGCGATCATTGTGTTTCCTGCTACCGCAAGACCAGCCGGTCCGCTCGTACACCCAGCTTCTCGCGACGCAGGCGTCGCAGCGATACCATCAGGAAGAGGAGAAAAGCTGGAACTGGCGGCAAGCCCACAGCCATCAGTTTGATGGCATTCTGGATCCTTCGGATGGAGGTTTCCATCTCAGCGCGGCTGTTTTCGATCTGCCGCTGTTTTTCGTCCTCGATATTGGCCCGAGCCACATTCAGCCGTCGACTTTCCACTTTCTGCTGGTTGGCAATCATGATGCTCTTGGTCTGCTCATCCAAATCCGTTCGATTTCGAAGGGTTTCAACGGCCCGATCCAGCCGGGATTGGGCCTCATTAAGCCTGAGTTCTGCGTTCTTTTGGGCTTCCCGTGTCTCCCTGAGTCGCTGCTCTTCGTAGGTTCGGGTTCGTGCCTCCACAGCCTCCAGCGTGCGGTGGCGAGGGCGGCGCTTGCGCAGCGCGATGAAGGATTCGTCGCCGGCCAGTTGATCCACTGCATTGAGCAGAAACGTGACGTTGTCGAGCCTCAAGGTTTCAACTCCTTCTCGCCTCAGCTGGAAGAATTGCTCTCCCATCATGTCGACATCGGCGATCACGATGGCATTGAGTCGGCTGGCTTCACCAAGTCCCCTGGCTCTGGCCGCCACGACATACGATTCGGGGTCGGGTTCATGAGGCAAGTTGGTGGCAAGCTGGATGCCGAACAGCGACGACTGCACCAATCGGGACCATCGAGTCGTTCCCGAATCCTTGCCGGTTCGCAGCAGGGGGCTGAAGGCAATAGAACTGTTGCCGTTGGGCTTGAGGACCCCCGCATAAATCAATACAACCTCTTGAAGACCCGAAACGGTGGGCTCTTCAAAGTTGAAGGCCCCGGAATCCGGGTTTCCGGCACTGATGAAAACAACCTCCAGAGGCAGACTCCTGAATTGGGGATGGGGGTTGTACCGATCCCAAACGATCTGATCAGAAGCCCAAGATACTCCCAGCACATCCAGCAATGGCTTGATGTTCGTGATAGAACGTTTAGGAGCCGCAGGCAGAAAAGGATTCGAAGGGGGCTGTTGAGGGGACAGATCCGGATTGAAGGCAGGGAGCGGGTCGGCAAGTAGCAGCAATGGATGTCCTTTTTTGACCTGTTCAATCAAGCGATCCAACTGAACTGGAGAAAGAGAGTGAGGAAGTGCTACCAGAATCACATCCAAATCCTCGGGGTACGCCTGATCGGGCGGAACCTGAACGACTTCATACTGCTTCCGCAGTTCGGCCACAATGGACCAATCCGTGGCTTGCCGGCGCGATTCGAAGTCAAAGCCGCCAAACAGCTTTGCACCCGTTTGTAGGATCCCGATCTTCTTTCGTTTGGCTTGAGAAACCACCCGGATGGACCGCATCAATTCATATTCGACGGGCAGTCCGGCATCGAAGAAGGGGATCACAAACTCCTCCGTAGAACAGCTGAAAGCCAAACCCATGAAGATTTCACTCTCACTGCCCGCACTTTGTTGTGAAGGGGGGACCTCGTGGGCCCGAATGTTGAATCGCTCCTGGGCTTCGCGGGCCTCGGCGGTATACTTCTCGGTTTCAACAATCCGCGCGTGAACGCGGCCCTGGCCGACGGCGTCGAACTCCCGCAGCACGGCTACGATATTATTTCGGGCCTCCAGGAAAGATTTCGGGACTTGTGGACTAAGGTAAGCATGGATGAAAACGGGACGGGCGGGATCCAGGCTGGCGATGAGGCGGCGCGTGTCGTCCGACAACGAATGGATCTGTTCAGCCGTCACATCGATTCTACCTCCGATGCGGTTAAGCAGCACCGTCATACTGACCACCCCCACGACCAAGGCTAGGGAACGAACGAGATAGTGCGGCCCGAGGCGTATCGAACCACGTTGGGTGGGCCAGTGGCGACGACCCAGGACGACGGTATTGATATAGAGCATGACGGCGGCAAAGGTGACGAAGTAAGCCACTGATGAGAGAGTGACCACTCCGGAAGCCAGGTCTCGAAACTGTTGGCGAAAAGAGAAGCTCTCGGCGAATCTTTGCAGACTTCCGGTTAGAATGACGCCGGCGTGGTCAATGAAAACCGGCGCCGCGCAAAGCAGCGAGCCCAGGATGAAAGCAATCGTGAGATTGCTGGTCATCAGTGAGGCAACCATTCCTAAGGCCAAGAGCGCGGCTCCCATCAGCCAGTAGCCGAGGTAGGTTGAGACCATCAGTCCCGAATCGGGGCTGCCCAGCCAAGCCAGTACCACCACGTGGCTCAGTGAGAAGACGAGTGAAACGGTGTAGATGGAGAGAGCAGCCAGGTACTTCCCCAATACAATTCCAAAGTCGTGGGCCGGCAAGGTCAGGAGCAGTTCATCGGTTCCGTTCTTCCGTTCCTCCGCCCAGGCACTCATGGTGATGGCCGGGACGAAAAAGACCAGTAAATAGGGAAACACCTGATTGAGCTGATCCAGATTAGCGAGGTTGTTGGTGAAGAAGGACTCCTGCCAGAACGCGGCTACCGCACTGAGGAAAACGAACAGCGCGATGAACACGTAACCCGTTGGACTGCTGAAGTAGCTCAGAAGCTCCCGCTTGATCAGGGCCTTTGACAGCCCCCAGCCAGATTTCATTCGCTCACCTCCTTGCCTGATTCGTCCTCCGGTGGATCTGGATCGGTGGTCAGGCAGGCGGATTCCTCGCGCGGAGCCTCCGCACCCAGCTCGGGCGCAGCCATGGGACGCAATGGAGCCGGAGCCTCGGGGGCACTGGTGTCCGTGACTTTTCCAGTGAGCCGGTAGAAGGCCTGCTCCAGGCTCTCGCCTGCGGCCATCTCGGTGGGAGACCCATCAAAGACCACGCGACCCTCATTAATCAGAATGACATGGTCCGCAACGGCCTCGACTTCCTGCAGGATGTGGGTTGAAAGCAGGATGGTTTTCTCCTTGCCTAGCTCACGGATCAGCTGGCGCACGTCGTAAATCTGGTTGGGGTCAAGTCCACTGGTGGGCTCATCCATGATCAGAATGTCCGGATCGTGAAGAAGGGCCTGGGCCAGGCCGACGCGCTGACGGTATCCTTTGGAGAGCTTGCCGATGCTCTTCTCCAGGACCGAATGGAGGTTGCACTGACCCACCACCGCCTCGATTCGTTCTTTGAGTTTCAGCTTGGAAAGGCCCCGGGCTTCCCCCAAGAAATGCAAGAGCTCTCGCGGAGTCATTTCGGGATAGAGGGGGCCGTTTTCCGGCAGGTAGCCAATGCGGCGGGCAGCTTGAATTCTATGGGTCGCAACGTTGAGACCCGCCACCCAGGCGGAGCCTTCACTGGGGACAGAATAGCCCGTCAGGATCTTCATGGTCGTCGATTTGCCGGCGCCGTTCGGCCCCAGAAAGGCCGCGACCTGGCCTTGGGGGATCGACAAGGACACATCACGAATGGCAGCAAAGTCCCCGTAGAACTTGCTCAATCCACGTGCCTCGATCATGACTTCCGGATTCCCAGTTTGTATAGAAGCTGTCATCCTACCCACCCTTCCCGCGATACGAAGTAGAGCCCTGGGCTGTTGAACTCAGGCTCGACCGACTTGTCTGGGGTGAATGTCATGCGCGTTCGAACGAAGCCGGGGAAGCTCCAATAATCTTCGAACGACTTAGAGAGGAGGCTGCCCCTTTCGCTCCAGATCAGGGGAAGCCCGCCACAGCCGCCGGTCCGCGGCGCCAACCAACGCGGTATTCTAACCAGACGATCTCTGGATCGCAAGAGCCGCCCCCATTTGATTGGATTCTTCTGATCAGTCTGCCGATCGCGTTCTATTTTAGCCTAACGCATTCATTGAGATTCGATCGCCAGCAGAGGATTGCGAGACGCCGCCCCAAAGGATCTGTACCTGATGCAGACCGTGTCGAACGGAGCCTGGATTGAGTGCCGTGCGCGACGAGAACGGCAAGCGCGGGAGGAAACATTCCCCAAATTCCTTGACGCTGGTTTTCAGCTCTGCATAAGATTAAGGTTTCTGATTTCCGTGAATCATCCCACAGTGCAGCATGTCCTGAGAAATGGCCTTAAACAAGATCGTTATCCGGGGAGCCCGCCAGCACAATCTCAAAAACCTCAACGTCGAAATCCCCCGAAACAAGCTGACTGTCATCACGGGCCTTAGCGGATCCGGCAAGTCCAGTTTGGCGTTCGACACGGTCTACGCTGAAGGGCAGCGCCGGTACGTCGAGTCCCTCTCGGCCTATGCCCGCCAGTTTTTGGACCAGATGGAACGTCCTGATGTCGATTCCATTGAAGGACTGAGTCCGGCGATCTCGATCGAACAGAAAACCACCAGCCGCAGTCCCCGTTCCACGGTTGGCACCATCACTGAAATCTACGACTATCTGCGTCTGCTCTACTCCTCCATTGGGGTCCCGCATTGTTACAGGTGCGGGCGCCCGATCGCCAGACAGACCGTGCGGCAGATTATGGAGTCGATCCATTTATTGCCCGAAGGTGAGCGGGTCATGGTCCTTGCCCCCGTGGTGCGGTCGCGCAAGGGAGAGTTCAGGAGATTGCTGGAAGACCTGCTCAAGGAGGGATTTTTGCGGGCCCGTATTGATGGGCGCCTGGTCAGCCTTGAGGAGGAGACCCCTCGTCTGGACAAGACCCGAAATCACACGATCGAAGTCGTTGTCGATCGATTGTTGATCAAGCCGGGTAGCGAGAAACGACTGGAATCGTCGGTGGAAGCGGCTATGAAGCTGGCCCGGGGCATGGTGATTCTGGCGATCGTGAACGGAGAGGAGAAGCTTTATTCCGAGAAGCTGGCGTGCGTGGACTGCGGTTTGTCCATTCCCGCGGTAGAACCCAGAACCTTCTCCTTCAACAGCCGCTTTGGGGCGTGCCCGGTGTGCTCTGGCCTCGGCTATCAGTTTGAGCTAAGCCCGGAGCGGATCTTCCCAGATCCCTCAAAGTCGTTGCTCAATGACGGATTAATCCCTTGGAGCGACGGACTCCCTGTACGGGCCCGCCATTATCTTCAGGAATTGGGCGAGTTCTTTCGGGTTGATTTTCGGGAGCCGCTGGAGAACCTCCCGATCAAAGTTCAAACGGCGGCGTGGCACGGTCTGCCGAGCAGCAAGCGACTGTCCACCGGGCTGCTCAAGTTGCTGCAGGACGACTTAGGAGACGACTCCGAAGCTTTCATGGTGGCCAAGGTATGCTCGGCCTGCACAGGGCGGCGCTTGCGTCCGGAAAGTCTGGCGATCAAAGTAGCAGCGCACTCCATCGCGGATCTAACCGCCCTGCCCGTGGGTTCAGCGCTGGAGGTCATGCGGAAGATTCAGCTCTCGGGCAGGGAGCAGATCGTCGCGGGCAGGATCCTTGAAGAAATCCTCGAGCGTCTGACCTTTCTTGATGTAGTCGGCTTGAGCTATCTCAGCCTCGATCGGTCTGCAACGACCTTGTCCGGGGGGGAGGGGCAACGCATTCGACTGGCGGCTCAAATCGGGTCCAAACTGCGCGGCGTTCTCTATGTCCTGGACGAGCCGTCCGTCGGTCTGCACAATCGCGACAATCAGCGTCTGCTTTCCATGCTCGAGCAACTCAGAGACCTGGGAAACACGGTGCTGGTGGTGGAACACGACGAAGACACCATTCGCCGCGCGGACTTTGTGATTGACCTTGGTCCCGGTGCCGGCCGAGCCGGCGGAGAGCTGATCGCGCAGGGGCCTGCGGCGGAGATTGCCAGAGCACCACGTTCTCTGACCGGGGCTTATGTCTCAGGCCAGAAAGCCATCCCCGTTCCCGATGTGCGACGCCAGCCCAATGGATCAGCCTTGACGATCAAGGCCGCCTCCCACAACAACCTGAAGAACCTGGACGTCTCGTTCCCGTTGGGGTTGCTCACCGTCGTCACTGGCGTTTCGGGTTCGGGGAAGTCGTCGCTTGTAAACGACATCCTGTACCGTGCCCTGGCCAGGCGGCTCTACCGGGCCACGGCCGAACCGGGTCCTTTTAGGGAACTTCTGGGCGCGGAACTGATCGACAAGGTGATCGAGATCGACCAGTCGCCCATCGGTCGAACCCCGCGCTCCAATCCCGCCACCTACACGGGCTTATTCTCGGCGATTCGCGATGTCTTTGCCACCCTGCCTGAATCACGCGAGCGCGGTTACAAAGCCGGACGCTTCAGTTTTAACGTCAAGGGCGGCCGATGCGAGGCCTGCCAGGGAGATGGCCTTCGGCGGATCGAGATGAATTTCCTGCCGGATGTGTTTGTGGAGTGCGAGGTGTGTCGGGGCCATCGGTATAACCGGGAGACCCTAGTCGTGAAATACAAGGGGCACTCCATCGCCGACATCCTGGAGATGACCGTGAGCGAGGCCTTGGAAATCTTGGAGAACTTTCCCACGATTAAGGCCAAACTTCAGACACTGGCGGATGTTGGGCTCGGCTATATTCATCTGGGACAGTCCGCTACCACGCTGTCGGGAGGCGAAGCCCAACGCATCAAGCTGGCCAAAGAACTAAGTCGCCGAGCCACTGGGCGGACGCTCTACATTCTGGACGAGCCAACCACTGGGCTCCATTTCGAAGATGTGAAGAAGTTGCTGGAAGTGTTGAACAAGCTCACCAATCTCGGCAATACCGTCATCATCATCGAGCACAACATCGACGTCATCAAGACGGCCGACTGGATCATTGATCTCGGCCCAGAGGGAGGAGAAGGCGGCGGGAAGCTGGTTGTTTGCGGCCCTCCCGAAACGGTCGCCGCCCACCGGGCATCCCACACGGGAGCCATTCTGGCTAAGGTTCTCGCTCGCCGGCTGTCGCGGGTCGCGGAGACCTCCCCCACCTACTCCGGTAACGCCTAGCACCGCTTTCCGCTAAACCGCCGTCAGAAAGCTATCTGAGCAGCTTGCCCGTGCGGGACCACCGGGTTCTGGGGAAGAAATTGACTATCACGGAGGCGTAGTCCTTGGCGTAATCCAGGATGGATTTAGGACTCGGGTCGTAAGGATCTGCCTCATACGACCAATAGATGAACAGAGGTTTCCCGATGACGTTGTCGCCGCTCACCACTCCCCAATAACGGCTGTCGTTGCTGTTGTCCCGGTTGTCGCCCATCATGAAATAGGAGTTGGAGGGTATCGTCAGCGGGCCGAAGTTGTCCCGCACCACGTACTCACGCGGTATGCCGCTCCCCTTTTCGTAGATGGTGTCATCCTGGAAGAACTTGTACGGCTCATCGAGAGGCTTGCCATTGATGAAGACCACCTTGTCGACAATCTCTATCGTCTCGCCCGGCAGGCCGACGGCTCGCTTGATAAACGGAATCCTGGGGTTTTCCGGGGATTTGAACGCCACAATATCCCCACGGTTGATTTCCCGAGTTGGAAGAAACCGGGTGACGAAGGCCGGGTAGTTCGCGGGAAAAGCGAACTTGTCCAGAAAAAAGTGGTCACCCACCAAAATCGTTGGTTTCATCGACTCGGTGGGAACCTGGGTGGCTTGGGCCACGAAGTTGGTAAAAAAGAAAACGAAGATCAGGCTGAACACCAAGCTTTCAGTCCACTCCCTCAGAGCGGATTTGCGCCGATTTTCTTGAGGCACTGAAGCGATTTCTTGTTCGCCTTGAGGGCTCTCCACAGCGATCGTTTCTTTCTTGCCAAACATCTTTCGACCAATGACTCCTTCCCAGAAATGGCAGGCCCTGTTTACCTACCTGTGATGGCACGTCCACAATGATATCGGTAATTTGCATCAAAACCTAGTGCAAATCCGGTCCCAACGAGCCCACAGGGATCACCTGAGACGAATCTGGACACTCTGCGGCCAAGCGCTCGATGGTCTTGCCGAGAACCGGGTGAATGACCTGGGGGGCAATGACAGCCAATGGGACCAGAACAAATCGTCGGAGGTGCATGCGGGGATGAGGAATAATCAGATCGGGTTCATGCGCGACCAAATCGTCATAGAGCAGAACGTCCAAATCGATTGCTCTCGGTCCGCCAGGAACCTGGCGTTGGCGGCCCATCCTGGATTCCACCTGAAGACAGGCTTGCAGGAGCGTGCGCGCATCGACGTCCACCTCCACGGCGAGAGCCTGGTTCAAGAACCAGTCCTGTTGCTGGAAACCGACCGGCTCGGTGGCGTAAATGGGTGAGCGCGTGTGAATGGTGACGCCTAATTCCGAGAGAATCGAGCAAGCCTGCGCCAGATTGCGTCCCTTATTGCCAAGGTTGGAACCCAGTCCTAGATGGACAGCAGGCATGGTACTCGCTCTCAGAAGAGGTTCAGCGAGCCTGGCACGGGCGAGAGCCCGAAGTGCTCATAAGCCAATCGGGTGGCGACCCGACCTCTTGGGGTGCGGTGAAGGAACCCCTTTTGAATCAAGAAGGGTTCATAGATGTCTTCGATGGCATCCACCTCTTCGCTCAAGGCGGCGGCTAGGGAACCAATGCCCACAGGCCCCCCCGAGAACCGGTCGATGATCGTCCTCAACAGTCGCTTGTCCATTTCGTCGAAACCATTGTCATCGATGGCCAGCATCGCCAAGGCTTTTCCGGCGTTTTCAGGCGTGATCGTACCGTCGGCCTTGACCTGGGCATAATCTCTGCAACGGCGCAAGAGGCGATTGGCCACGCGAGGTGTTCCGCGGGAGCGGCGGGCGATTTCCTCGGCGCCCTCCGCTACGATCGGGACTCCAAGGATCTCAGCCGAGCGATTCACGATAACGCCCAGGTCCTGGTCGGTATAGAAGTCCAGGCGGTGGACAATTCCGAAGCGAGACCGCAAGGGGCCCGTGATCAAGCCGGCTCGAGTCGTGGCGCCGATCAGCGTGAACTTCGGCAGCGGAAGGGTGTGGCTACGAGCGCTTGGTCCCTGGCCGATCATGACGTCGATTTTGAAGTCTTCCATCGCCGGGTAAAGGATTTCCTCAATTTGAGGCTGGAGACGATGGATTTCGTCGATAAACAGGACATCGTGTTCCTGCAGATTGGTCAGGATGGCAGTGAGTTCACCTTTGATCTGAATAATCGGACCAGAGGTCATCTTCAACCCCACGCCAAGTTCGTTGGCAATCACAGTGGCGAGGGTCGTTTTGCCAAGGCCAGGAGGGCCATAGAGAAGAACGTGGTCGAGCGCCTCCCCGCGTGATCGCGCGGCCTGAATGGCAATCTCCAGATTGTCCTTGATTTGCTGTTGACCGATGTATTCTCCCAGAAAGCGGGGACGAAGGCTGAGTTCAAAAGTCTTTTCTTCGTCCAGAGCCTGGCCTGAGGTGATGCGATCTGGGTTCATAACGATGACGGAAAGGAAATCTCAGCGTCGATGAAGATCAAAGCAACGTTAACACAAAGCCCCATGGCCTTCAATGCGCGCCCCTGTCTGAAAAGACGGGGAGAGAGGGTCTAACGAGTGAGTTCCTGCAGGGTCTTCTTTAGAATGATTTCAAAGGAGAGGTGAGGATCGGAGGAACTCAATACTTTTTGCACAGCTCGTTCAGCCTGCGGTTTGGCGTAGCCGAGATTCACCAGGGCCGAAAGAACATCCTCTTGTTGCTGAGGAAGGGAAGGCTCGAGAGCGGTCCTGTCCTCCGAGGACAGGGTGAGCTTCGAAAGCTTGTCTCTGAGCTCGACGACCAGCCGCTCGGCAGTTTTCTTGCCGACGCCGGGAATTGATGTCAAACGGGACAGGTTGCCTTGGCAGATGGCCGGAACCAGCTCTTCGACACTCATACCCGAGAGGATGGTCACCCCTAGCTTGGGACCAATTCCCGAAACCGAAGTCAGATGTTCGAACACTTCCTTTTCCTTGGCGGTCTTGAATCCAAACAGTGCCAGGATGTCCTCGCGAACGTGCGTATACACCAAGAGCTGGACGGCGGTTCCCGGCTCGCCGACTTCGTAGTAGGTTGAGAGCGGGACCACCAGCTCATAGCCGACGCCGTTGACATCGACCACCAAGTGATTGGGTTGTTTGCTGAACAGGGTTCCCGAAAGGCGGGCGATCATTGCGACCTCTAAAACCCGCGCATCTGGCAGCGCCCGCAATCGTCACAGGGGCGATGAACTTCGTAGATGCAGGTCGAGGGATGAATCCATTCGTGCAGCGATTCGTTGGGTTGGGGAACCGGGACGAGGCGCTCCTGGGATGGACAAGGGTGAGCATAGCGCTCCCGGTACTGCCGATACAGATCGTCGAGCCCAGAGGCAGCGGGCACCGGGAGATCCGGCTGGGGTGCAGACGGTAAAAGAGAGCCTTCCTCCTCCAATCTGTGCAGGACACGCCGGACAATTTGCTCGATCAGGGCTTCCTGGTTCATTCCGACAGCTCGAGGGCGTCGATCACGCCAATGACCGACATATCGATGGGCGAATTGGGACGACCTACGGAAGTCATGGCCGACCAGCCTTCCTGGGCCACCAATACCTGGTCGCCAACTCCGGCATCGGCTGAATCGACGGCCACTACCGGCACGCCACGCTCGGATCCATCGAGATTCAGGATCTGAACGTACAGCAGTTTCTGCCCCTCGTGGCTGTTGTGCTTGCGCGTGGCAACCACCTCGCCAATGACTTTTCCCATCAGCATGACTCTAATCGACCGTGATGGTGTCGACAATGCCCACAATGGAGGTTTCCGTGGGGACCTCCTGCTCCGGGTACCACGGCATACTGGCTTCCCGACCCCGACACCAATACACCGTCTCACCGACCCCCGCCCCAACCGCATCCACTCCCACGATGACTCTGCCCCGGCGGTTCCCGGCCGAGTCCAGGGGCTGAATCAAGAGCAGCTTCTTGCCTTCCAGTGGGCTGTTCTTGATCGTGCAGACCACCGTCCCGACAATGCGTCCAATCTGCATATCGCTGAAAGAGCCGGCACCACGCCGATTCAACCGAGCTCGACGTGATCGACAATCCCCACAATGGCCGTGTCCACGGGACAATCCTTGCAGCCACCCGCCATTCTGGCCGAGCTTCCGGACACCACCAGAACCTTCTCTCTGTAGCCGGCACTCACCGTGTCGACAGCGATGAGATAGCCGGGTTCGTCTTGACCGGACGGATCCACCAGCCTGACAACCAGCAGCTTCTTGCCCTCAAGACGGGGATCTTTGCGGGTCGCGACAACCGTACCAACCACTCGAGCCAAAAGCATGGATCGCTACCTGAATTCAAGCCGGACCGGATGGGCTACTTGCTGGCTTTGCCAATCGGCAAAACGTCCTCCAGATTGGAGTGAGGTCTCGGGATGACGTGCACGCTGATGAGCTCGCCCACACGCCGAGCCGCAGCCGCACCCGCGTCTGTGGCCGCCTTCACTGCAGCCACATCGCCGCGGACGATGGCCGTCACGTAACCAGAACCAATCTTCTCCCAGCCGACGAGCGTCACTTTGGCGGCCTTGACCATCGCGTCTGCGGCCTCAATCATGGCGACCAATCCGCGGGTTTCAATCATTCCTAGGGCTTCTCCCATCGTTGTTATCCTCTCGTTAGATTGTGCGGGAAATGTCGTGAGCTACCTCTCATGGCTTTGCGGTTTGAAGCTCGTCCAGCGCAGACTGAACCAAGTCCACCAGCTGCGACCGAGTCACGATGAATGTGGGCTCGTCGTCTCCTGAGACTCGCGGGCACGCTTCGCCGATCGGCAAGGGAGTTTTCAAGCCGTACTTCTCGCGGGCGAGCATCAGTTTACCCACATCCTCGGGACTCAGCAAAACTTCTTTTCCAAGGATCCTGGCTACCAGGCTGATTCGGGCGAAATGCTCGACCGTCTCCATTTTCCCGTGAGCCTGAAACACATCCGCCCCATAGGTCACCACTCCGTGATTCGCGAGCAGAACGGCATCGTGATTCGGAATCAGCGGTCGAATGGCCTCTGTCAGCTCCGGAGTACCGGTGGTGCCATAGGGAGCCAGCGGCACACAACCCAAGACCATGACGATCTCCGAAACCAAGGCCTTGTTGAGCGGGATTCCAGCCGCGGCATAGCCCGTAGCACAAGGTGGATGGGCATGGACAACAGCCCGCACATCCGGACGCAATTTGTAAATCAACAGGTGCATCGCACTTTCCGACGATGCCTTCCGCTCACCGCTGATTTTCTTTCCGTCCGGGTCCACAATGACCAGGTCGTTCTCTGTCATGTACCCCTTGCTGATGGCTGAGGGGGTGACCAGGATGTTTCCGTCGTCCAGGCGCACACTGATGTTTCCGTCGTAGGCGGCCACATAACCCAATCGGTAAACACGCCTTCCGATTTCTACGATGTCCTTTCGATGCTGGTCAGTGCTGTGACTCATGAAGGTTGGGGTCGAGGATATGGCGCGCTAAGGCGTGAGGCGGAGCAAACCAGCGACGATCCAAAGAAAGGCTGGATTCTAGCAGCTTTCCAAAGCTCCATCAATCCGCTCGAATCCTCTGGGTCGCCCTTTTATTTCTGCACCGCCTCATCCTCGGGATCAGCCACCAAGAAATCTCCGAGATCTGAGGTTGACTCCTGCTGCGGCCGCGCCAGAAAATAAGC
Source organism: Acidobacteriota bacterium (assembly GCA_040753175.1). Lineage (GTDB taxonomy): Bacteria > Acidobacteriota > Terriglobia > Versatilivoradales > Versatilivoraceae > JBFMEW01. Next base: position 143,850 of record JBFMEW010000003.1, read on the forward strand.
CAGGCTTTCGAAGGAGATGGCCAAGTCCATGCTCTTCAACCTGACGCCGGGCTCAGTGGTCAGGCGGCCGGGAGCAAAGTTGAGAATCGCCGTGATGCCGGCATCGACCATCATGTCGACGACGCCTTGCGCTTCGTCGGCAGGCACGCAGATCACGCCGATCGTAATTTGCTCTCGGGCGACGATATCCTTGAAATCCTTAACGTGGTACACGAAGACGCCGCTGCGGGTGGTTTCTCCCACGCGAGTCAGGTCTTTGTCAAAGAGAGCAACGACCCGAAAGTTCTTGGGATCAAACCCCCGGTAATTGGCAAGGGCAATGCCGAGGTTTCCGGCACCCACGATCCCTACCCGATGGAAAACTTCCAGACCAAGGATGGCGCGCAGGCATCTTCGCAGCTCCGCCACGTTGTATCCGACACCACGAACTCCAAACTCCCCGAAATAGGTGAGATCCTTACGGATCTGAGCGGAGTTCAACTGGAACTGCTCGGCCAGGGCTTGAGAGGAGATCGTGGTGACGCCGGCAGCGTGGAGCTGGTTCAGGCAGCGGAGGTAGATTGACAGCCGGCTGATCGTAAACTCAGAGATTCGTTCGGTTTTCATGCAGAAGGCTGGCTTGAAGGACTCGATTGGGGCGGATCCTTCCCCAGGGTTCGCCGTAGGGAATCGGCAGCCTGCAAAGTATAGCATGACATTTGGAACCCGTTTTCGCTGAAATGCCCAGAGTCGTTGCCGGAATTATCTCCGACACTCACGGCCGATTCGATCCCCGCGTGATCCCCCATTTTCGTGGCGTTCACCAGATCCTTCATGCGGGAGACGTTGGGGGGTTGAAAGTACTCCACGAGCTGCAGCAGCTGGCACCCGTCGTTGCCGTGAAGGGTAATGTAGACGAGGGCGCGGCTTTTGCCTCTCTGGAAGCGGAGCAGATTGTCGAGGTGGGCCCCGCCCGGGTGTTCGTCACGCATATTCTGGGCGATCCGCACCGACTCAGGCCGGGATGGGCCCAGAAACTGAACGCGATAGGACCGGACGTGGTGGTCTTCGGCCATAGCCACGTGCCCTGTCTCGCGGAGGTAGACGGCATCCTGTTCTTTAATCCCGGCAGTGCGGGACCCCGGCGTTTCAAGCTGAAGCAGACGATTGGTCTGCTCTTTGTCGAGGAGGAGGGAGACATCAGGGGCGAGATCGTATCGCTGTGACGCCGCCGGCGAAACATTCCACGTTGGGATCAAAAAGGTTCAACGCCGGGTGGGGGATTCCCGTTCCATAGGGCCGCCCGAAATTTCTACCAGGAGGCCGTAGGAAATTCACAAGTTCGACGGACAGCGCGGCCAAAATCTTAAAGCGTGCACTGGGTCAACCGGTCCCAAATTAATGGCTTGCGGCGGAAGGGATTCTCGGCCTTTGTCATGGATGGGCAATTGCTGCAAAGAATTCTAAGGTTCTTGGGGGGTGTTGTATGCGTTTTGAAGTGGCTGGGTCGTCCGAGCCCAGCCGGCAGTCACTTCGGACAATTCCATCAGGGAGGGAACCACTATGAAACGCACAGTCGGCATCACCCTCATTGCGGTTGGATTGGTCGCCACAGGAATGGTTCTGGCCAGTTTCATTTCCAACCCATTGACGGAAAGAACAGGCGTTCAGCGCCCGATTCTGGTCTCCGCAGATGGGACTCAAGTAGCCATCCAGCCTGCCGCGGGCCTCGAGGGTCGGGCAGCCCCCATTATCATCAACGTGCGAACCAGCGCTCAGGGAAACCCTTCGATGTACGATTACGGATCGATTCGACCTGTGCCTGTACGCGCGGTCCAGACCGTCTACGAATCAGCTCCACCGCGGAGGGTCCCTAGGTCCACCGACACTCGGGTCCAACGACAGCGATCCTGGCAAGAGTCGGCCCTCATCATCGCCGGCAGTGCCGGGGCCGGGGCCGGAATCGGTGCAATCGCCGGAGGGAGGAAAGGCGCTGCCGTTGGAGCCGCCTCGGGTGGAGTCGCCGGTTTAGTATATGATCTCGCTACCCGCCGCTAAACGTCGCGGGCGGAAGCAACCGGAAGGTCGGTGGCCGTTTTCCGACATTCCTGCGTGCGGCACTGCGCGGAAAGTCTGGGAGATTGACAGCTATCTTCCGGATTGAAGGGAGCGGGCGGAGGTCTGGGAAAGGCGATCCGCCCGCTACAGGGTACCGCTCACCTGTTTTCAGCTGGCATTCTGGTTGGCCATCACCGAGATGCGCTCACTCACCCTACTTCTGCTGGCTCCCGTCTTGTCTGTCGCCTGCCTGGCTGCGGCTAGCCAGCGAAGTCCTGAGACCAAGTCAGATGCCTTGCCTTTCGCCAATACACCCAAGGCGGAGCTTAACAAGTACCGGGTCCTGCTGGTTACCTCATTGGGGGATATTGAGATCGATCTCTTTCCACACTTCGCACCCGAACATGTTCGAAATTTCCTGCGCCTGTCTCAACTTGGCTTTTACGATCACACGGCCTAGCATCGGATCGTCCCGAGCTTTGTGATTCAGGGTGGGGACGTCCGGACCCGAGTGCCGCAGATACCGGCAGAAGAACGCTCGCGGCATGTCCGACAACTGAGCGCAGAATTCAGCCGCCTTGAGCACGAGGAAGGGACAGTCTCGATGGCGCGCGGGGAAGATCCCGACAGCGCAGAGTCATCCTTCTTCATTTGTCTGTCGCGACAAAAGAGCCTGGACGAGAAGTACACGGTCTTCGGCAAAGTCATTTCAGGGATGGACGTGGTCAAGAGAATTGCGTCGGTTCGTCTCGGCAAGAATGCTCAGCCAAAAGATCGCATCGAGATTGTGCGCGCGACGGTGGTTCCGACGCAGCCCTGAATCCATTCTGCGCGATCGTTGTCTCACGAGATTTTGGTCGTGCCTTGCTACCGTTGTCACCGTTGCCACCGGCGATGGTTGGCGTTTCTTCAACGCTCTGTTATCCTCTAACGGTTTGTGACAGAGGTTCCTTTGACGGGATGACGAAGCCCACATTCAATGTAATCAACTTTGGTTGTCGAGCGACTCAGGCCGATGGAGCGGCAGTTGAGCAGGCCTTTCGAGACAGCGGGCTGAAGAAATCTGAGAACTGGGAAACGTCGGACCTGGTGGTGGTAAACACCTGTACCGTCACTCATGCCGCGGATGCCGAGGCCCGTCAAGCCATCCGCAGGATCCACCGTGAAAACCCCCGCGCGCGCATTGTGGTTACCGGTTGTTACGCGCAGAGGGCCCCTGAAGAGCTGGCCAACCTCGAAGGGGTGACCTGTGTCGTCGGCAATTCCCACAAAGAGCACCTGGTGCCTTTAGTCATGCAGCATCATCTGCCCGCGTCGGAGGTTTCACTTTCCTCGGGACCGCTCCCGAGCGATTCCTCAGGGGCAGCTGTCTATTGCAGCAGTATCTTCGAATCCACCCGTTTGCGCGCCATCTCCGACTTTGCCGGAGGAGGGCGCACCCGCCCTGTACTGAAGGTGCAGGATGGCTGCAGCTACCGCTGTTCCTACTGTGTGATTCCTTATGTACGGGGAAACTCGCGCAGTCTTCCGCCAACGGAGGTGCTCCGGCAGGTGGACCGGCTGCTCGACCAGGGCTTTCAAGAAATCGTTCTGACCGGAATCCATTTGGGCGGCTATGGGCGTGATTGGGGGGATGGACAGAACCTGGCATCCCTGATTCGCTTGATTCTGTCGCGGGAACGCCTGCAACGACTCAGGCTGAGCTCAGTCGAACCACTGGAAATGACCGAGGAGATCATTGACCTGATTGCCTCGTCCGACAGAATGGCGCGGCATTTTCATGTGCCGCTGCAGAGCGGTTCCGATCGGATTCTACGGCTGATGCGGCGACCTTACACGGCGGAGGAGTACTTAAACCTCACCCGGAGAATTCGGAAGGCGTGTCCCGATGCGGCGATCGGGGCGGATGTGATGGTTGGCTTTCCCACTGAGTCCGAAGAAGACCACAAATTCACGCAGTCGCTGCTTGCAGCGGCGCCGCTCACTTATCTGCACGTCTTCCCCTATTCAAGCCGTCCCGGCACGGCATCCCTCCAGCTGAGTCCGGAGGTACCTCCCCCAACGATGCAGCGACGAAGCCGTGAGTTGCGAACAATCGGCACGATCAAGAACCACGATTTTCGAGCGACCTTTCTCGGAAGGACGCTCTCGGCCATTAGCCTTGACTCAGAGAAACAGCCGGGAACCCGAGAGGCCCTCACTTCGAATTATCTGAAAGTGGAGCTGGTAGAGAGCAACATCCTTCCCAACCGACTGTTCGAAGTAATGGTGACGGGCTTGACGGATCAGGGAGTGAAGGGATCGGTGGAAAGGGCGACCAGCTTAGCTTTCCAGGACAACCTGAGCCACGGCGTATTCGTCGGTATGGCTCAGACTGACCCAACAGTGGCGGGCACCCAGGCGGTCGGCAAATTCAAGGGTTTTTCCTGACAACACCAGACTGGGCCTCCCATTCAGTGCGTTTTGCACTTCGACATCATGCCAGCCCACTCCATCGCGCCACCCTGAGCCGATGGCCTTGAAGACGGCCTCCTTGGCTGCGAAGCGGGCCGCGTAATGCTGGAACTTGTTGGCTCGGTCTTCGCAGTATTCGATCTCATAGGGGGTGAAGGCTCGGTTACGCAAGCGTTCTCCCCGCCGCATCATGGCCAAGCGCAACTTCTCGATCTCCACAATATCGATGCCGACGCCCAGAATCACGCGGACAAACTCCTGAAGACCCCAATGGACAACAACTTTCAGCGCTCCGATTGCGGGACCTTCTTATACCATCAAAGTCTGGAGCCCTTCAAGTGGTTGAGGCACGGTTTCAGCCTTCGGCGCAGGCCGAACGATGTCTCAGACTTTAATCTGGGCTTTAACGGAAACGAAAACAGGGACCTCATCTTGAGGAATCGCCGGGATTTCGTCTCGGCGGTCTGGAGTGCCGGTGGGAAAATCCCAGCCGACGTGATTCTGGTTAGGCAGATTCACTCGAACCGGGTCATCACCATTAAGGCCCCGCCCGCTTCGCCTGTCTGCGAGGAAGCAGATGGCCTGGTCTCAGATGTGCCGGGAGTCTTACTGGGCGTTCAGACCGCCGACTGTATGCCCGTTCTGATTGCGGCACCGCAACGACGGGCCGTGGCGGTCGTCCATGCGGGCTGGCGTGGTACCGCAAAGCGAATTGCTCAAAACGTCGTCGCTCGGATGAAGACTGATTTGCACGTGGATCCCGCCGATTGCCTGGCGGTGGTTGGCCCCTGCATCCGGTCGTGTTGTTACGAGGTGGGGCTGGAGGTCCTGCAGGCTTTTCGGGACGAGATGGGAACCGATATCGGATTTCTACCGGAAACTCCGGGCGGCAGACAACTGGCTCCCGGTGAATCAGGAGCGTCACGAGGTCCCCTCAGACTGGATCTGCCCGCTGCCTGTTTGAATCAGCTCTTGGAGGCGGGGTTGAAGGCGGAAAGGATCTTCTCCGACCCGCCCTGCACAGCCTGCCATCAGGAGTTGTTTTTCTCTCACAGAGCCGAATCGGGAAGGACCGGACGCATGATCGCCACCATCGGACTGGTCGCTTAGCGTGAAGTCTCGCTCTCCAGCAGCAGAGTGGCTGCGTCGTAGTCGATGGTGACTCGATACCGGCTCAGAAAGTCGCTTCCAACAATGCCGGATACCTCGGTCTGGATCTCCCGACTAATCTCTTTGAGTTCAACAGCCAAGATTTGAGCATACTGCTGTTTGAACTGGCGGATGCCGAGTTCTACGTTCTCCACCGACAAAACCGACTGGGTCACTCCACAAGCCCCGGCAAACTGGAGGTCGACCCGCGAGTTGGGTGTGCTGTCATTGACGCCAAGGAGTGATGCTTGTCTTTTCGACAAGGTGCTCATCACCGCCCCCGTGTCCAAGAGAAAGTTGCGCGACTGGGTCTGGTTGAGAGCAACTGGGACGAGGACCAGGTTGCCCAGAGTCCTGAACTTGATTCGCTCGCTGGATCGTTCCGGCAGAGAATGCTTCTTGGCTGTGTCCTCCGGGCGGGGAGTCAGCAGGATTCGATGGTCGGGATAGTCCAGAGTAATCAAAAACCGCGAAAGATCTGCGGTACTGACAACGCCGTCGATGAGCTCAGCAAAAATCGTGTTATCGAACGATGCCACCGGAAGGTCTTTGATTTCAAGGTCTCCCAGCTTGAATCGATCCAAACGACTCATTTGGGTGCGTATCGTTCCGTCACCTCCCACACATTTGACTGTGGCTGTGGCCAGCGAGGGGATTTTCAACTCCTTTAGCAGAGCCTCGGAAAGAACTGTCGACGTCGCCCCCGTATCAACCAGGAAGCGGAAGGGGCCCTCACCATTGACGAATCCCTCAACAATCATCAATCCAAAAAACGGCTGGAATTCGACTTCGTATGCCCTTGAGAGATCCTGTATTCTGGCCAGTCCGGCCCGATAATCGAGGCTCTTGAAGAATTGCAGCAATCCCTCCGCGTTCTGTGCCCGGGTTGGATGCCACTTCGGCTTCAGCGCCAGGTACCGCTCCAGCGACGCAATCTGATTGGGTACATCCTGAATGGCTCCATAGGCTTCGCTGGAGTAGAAGTAAGCATCTTCCATGGAAGGGTCCAGTTGCGCGGCGTCCTCAAACTTTGCCAGGGCATCCCGGGGCCGGCCCTGACTCAAGGCCAAGCGCCCCAAACCAACCAAAGCCCATGCTTGCTTGGGATTCAGTTTCAGGCTCTTAAGAAACTCCCGCTCAGCGGCGTCGAAGTCGCCCTCGCGAAGCAGGTAGTGACCGTAAGTCGTTCGTACCGAGGGGATCTTGGAATCTCCACGAAGAGCCAGCCGGAGTTGCTTTTCCATCGTGGCCAGATCGTCCTCAAGGAGTGCAATTTGCGCTCGCAGGGCCCGGGCCGCTCCGGACAGCTGCCCCTGTCCGGTTCCGGTGTCCAAGAGTCTCTTGGCGCCGTTAAGGTCCCCTTGGCGCAGAAGCGCTTCGGCTTCTCCGACGAGAGAGGTCGGTTGCGCGGCTGACAAAATCAGGGGACCGACCAACCAGATCGGCAAGAAAAGCTGAATCGTTCTAGGAAGGAAGGCGACCCGGTCTGCTTTCATTCTCACTGCGATTAAGCCTCCTATCGGGCTTCAGACAATGGCCTCGACCCCTTGTTCGGAAGCTGGATCGCACATTTGAGTTGCTTTTGAGACCGTTTGGTTTAGAATCATCCCACTCGTTGCCGATCGATCAGCTGCGCCCCCCCGAGACGCGGTTGCCTCTGTAGCGGGCATGCCCTCAAGCGAGTAGCCCTTTTGGACGTTCGGCCTCGTACGGTAGACTCTGCCAATGTCCCAAAAACACATTCTGGTTGTCGACGATGACAAGAACATCCTCTCGTTGGTGAAGACGATTCTGAGCCAGCGGGACTACCGGGTCTCGACGGCTCTCAATGGGGAACTGGCGATCTCTCTGCTGAAGGTGGAGCAGGTGGATGCCATTATCACCGACGCCTTGATGCCGGAGATGGATGGTAATGCTTTAGCCCAGGTCATCAAGAAGGACCCCCGCCTGAAAGATATCCCGATCATCATGATTACCGCCAGCAAAGAAGCAGACATGGTCAAGAAGAGCTTCTCTTCCGGGTGTGTGCTGTTCCTGCCCAAGCCCTTTACAGCATCAAGCCTTTTGTCCTTGGTTCAGCTTGTTTTGAAATAGTGGGATTCCTGGGGCCGGAGGTCGTTGGGACGGAAACTCCTGCGGACAGACGAGTCGCTATTTGATGTCCAGCTTGCGGATCTTATTGAGGAGGGTCTTATAGCTCACATTGAGCATGGCAGCCGCTTGCTTTCGGTTCCACTGTGTCTGCTGGAGGGCCCGGAGGATCACCTCTTTTTCCGCGCTCGAAGTCAGGTTTCGGCTCATGTGCTTCAGGCTCACGGCAGCTCCATCATCCACAATGTCTTCCGTCAACTGGTTTTGCAGGGCGACTCTCTCGGCCTTTCTTCGGGCCTGAATCTTGCTCGTTAGTTCCTCAACGATCTGGTCCTCGTTGCTGAGGATAACGAGACGTTTAACCACGTTCTCCAGTTCTCGGATATTCCCCGGCCAGTCGTACTCCATGAAGTATTCCATCACACGCGGACTGATTGAAATCACGTCGCTGTTGTACTTGCGATGATGCTTGCTGAGGAAGTGGTCCACCAGCAGTGGAACTTCGTCCTTGCGTTCCCTCAAAGGTGGGATGGTGATATTGACCACATTAAGTCGATAGTAGAGGTCCTCCCGGAAACGTCCCTCACTCATGGCCTGTTCCAGGTTCTGGTTGGTGGCGGCCAAGATCCGAACGTCCACGATCACGTTCTTCTTTCCTCCCAGGCGCGAGTATTCGTTGTCCTGGAGCACGTGTAGTAGCTTTGCCTGCAGAGCCGGCGCCATGTCTCCGATTTCGTCCAGAAAGAGCGTCCCAAAATTGGCCAGCTCGAACTTTCCCTGCTTCATGCGAACGGCACCGGTAAAGGCCCCCCTCTCGTAGCCGAAAAGTTCGCTTTCCAACAGCTCCGACGGTAGGGCGGCACAGTTGACCTTAACAAAGGGCTTGTCGCGGCGGGTGGAGCCCTGATGGATTTCCCGTGCAATGATCTCCTTGCCCACCCCGCTTTCCCCCTGAATGAACACGGTAACATCCGTGTTTGCAATCTGGCCAATCAGTTCGCGAACCCGGAGCATCTTTGGGTTGCAGACGACAAACCGGTAAGTTTCGGACAGCTGATCGTTCTGTTGCCGCAGAAGCTTGTTTTCCTCCACCAGCTTCTTTCGATCCAAGGCCTTCAAAATGGCGATTTCCAGTTCTGTCTCCTCAAAAGGCTTGTTGAGGTAATCGGTCGCTCCCGAGCGCATCGCTTCCACGATGGTCCGCGTCTCGCCAATGCACGAAAGCATGATGACCGGGACTTCCTTTTCCGCCTTGCGGAGTCGTTTCAGAGTCTCCAGCCCATCGATTTCAGGCATGAGGATATCCAGCAGCACCAGCGAAGGCGAGGGGTTCGAGGAGAAGTACTCCAAGGCCTCCGTGCCGCTTTCCACTGTGTTGACTTCATATCCTTTTAACTTGAGAAGGGTCTTCAGATAGTTCCTGATACCCTCCTCGTCGTCGACGACCAGAATGGATGTTGGTTCGTTCATGTTTGCTGACGGCATGCAGTTCGTTTAGTCGTTCTCTGATTGGGACGTTGTGTTGGAGCCAACGTCCGGTTTTAAGGGCAACAAGAATCGGAACCGGCTACCCATGTTTGGCTGGCTGTCGACCCAGATCTTGCCCCCATGAGCGTCGATGATCCGTTTCGAAATGGCCAAGCCCAAGCCCAGTCCGGACCGATTCATCTGATTAGTGGACACTTGAGTAAACTGCTCGAAGATCTCCTGCTGGTGTTCCGATGAGATTCCGATTCCGGTGTCCCCCACCTCTACCAGCAGGGCGTTCCAGGATTGGGAAACCGGAGGACCGTCCCCCGAAAACTTCAACTCCTGCAAGACAGGTAGGGGCTGACTTCTATCCCAAAAACAAGTGCCTGCCCTGACATAGATCCGGCCTCCCGCTGGAGTGTATTTGATGGAGTTCTCCACGAGGTTGGTCAGTACTTGGTTGACGCGGTCCCGATCGAAACGAATGCGTGGAAGTTTTCTTTCCACCTTCACTTCCAGAGAGAGTCCTTTTCGCTTGCAGCTTTCCTTCAGCTGCTGAGCAACGAGCTTGAGGTTGCTGGCGAAGTCTGCCTCCTGATAGACCAAGTCGAGTTTGCCGGCCTCAATCCGCGACAGATCAAGCATGGAGTTAATGATCTTAATCAGCCGGTTACAGCTCTCCTCAGATTCCAGCAAAACCTCCTTCTGTTGGGGCTTCAAGGCCCCAAGGCGCTCATCCAGCAAGATTCGATGATATCCCTTCATGATCGTAACCGGCGTTCGCAATTCGTGTGTGGCCATGGCCATGAAGTTGTTTCTCTGCTGATTCAGTTCCTGCAGTCGTGAATAAGCGATGAGCAACTCCCGATACGTCAGTTCCTTCTCCGAGATAATCTCTTTCTGTCGGCGGAGGGATTCGACCAGGTCCTCCTGAATCTCATTCGACTCGGCCCGGGCCTCCAAGATTCTTCTCTCCATGTCCAGCTTGTCCTGCACTTGGCGGCAGACCATCCTCAGGACGGCACCATGCACGGGAGTTACCAAGTATCCCACGGGTTTCATCTCCGAAGCGCACGAAACATCTTGCTCACTGTGGTTGCCTACGCAAATCAGCGCGGGAAGAGTGTTCATCTGTTTGGCCGTATCGATCAGGTTCCGCCACCTGCGGCTTTCCCTGTTGATCGCCAACAACAGGAGGTCGGGCGGCCGCTCGCGGATGGCCTTCTCTGCCAGTTCAATCGAACCTGCCACGCCCAAATGGTGGCCTTCCTGCAGACAATAGCTTTCGAGCAACCTTACGGTATCTGAATCATTCCCGACGGAAAGAAGTCTCATGGAACTTGCCGATCAGAGGGTCCTTGCTCGTCGGGCCGCTCACCGCATGGTCCGACAGGTTGCAACCCATCACCCACGCAAAGCAGCCGTGCGTTACTTGAGATAGACTACAAGCGTATGGTAGCTCTTTTCGCTCAGTGAGGTCAGAAGCGGTGCCGATTCGCCTTGAGAGTGCCAGATGACATCTCCCCTCTTCCGGGTGCGACTCTCTTTTCGGCCGTTCGGATGGGAGACTTCATAATGCGCGTCATCCAGGAACACGATCACCTGGTCATGGCTTCGGATGTGCCCGGGGCGACGCGTACCCTGAGTATAATGCAGCTCTTGGACTAACACCCTATCGTTTTCCAGAACTGTTTTCGCCTTGGGTTCGTGAGACATTGAGCCAGCGGAAAGGGCTGCTCCAAACAAGGATCCGGCAAGAAAAACCCAGATGCCTGGCGGGAAGAGGAACGATTTTCTTGACATGCATTCTCCTGCGCTGGTCTTGTATGATTCTGGAATATATCACAAGTCGCCCTGCGACCGGATGCCCCCCGCATCCGGATCAACGGGCGCGGTAGGGGGATCGTGCCAGACTAAACCTCAGTGGGACAACAACCGATCTATCGAGGGATGCTTGGTATCCTTGCCTGATGGGAAGGCCATATGGACACACCGAAATCAGATCGAAGAATGCTTGGAATCCTTAAACTGGTGCTGATTGATATTGGGATCATCCTGGCAGCGGCCTGGATTGGAGTCTCACTTAACCGATCCTTCATTGCCGGGCCTCAGGCTGCCTATTTCGAATATGATCCAACGGCCCAGGGCACCCGCTTCAAGCCTATTTCAGCAGCCCAGGCAGCTACCGCGGGGCCTCTCGAAGGAATTGAACTCAGCGAGCTCCAGAGTCTGAAGCAGGTGGGGCGATGTGTTTTGCTCGACGGCCGGACCGCCAAAGAATACCAGGAAGGGAGGATTCCAGGTGCATTGCATCTGGCGGCCCTCCAGTTTGACAAGGCCTTTCCCCTCTTCTCCAAGCGTTTTCCAAAGGACACTGAGATCGTCGTCTATTGCAGTGGAACTGATTGCAGCTTGTCTCGAACACTCGCTGAATCGTTAAAGCGCAACGGCTACGAGAAAGTCAGAGTCTTTTGGGGCGGTTATAGCAGCTGGACTTTGGGAGGTAACCCGATCGAGAAGGGACCGGGCATCAGTTTTTCGGAGCCCGGCAACTCTTGATCGCATGCCGCCCCCGTCTTTCGGTCGGCTCTGCAGCTGCCGCACCTGCCGACTGAAGCTTTCCCCCTTCATTGGGTCCGTAGCCTGCTGTGCTCCTCATGACGCAGGCCGCGAGACGGTTGCACTGGCAAAGGAGTCAAACAACCTATGATAAAAACTCCTTCCTGGCTTCGAGATGCAAAGTTTCTTTTTGCCTGCCGCCTGGTCCTGGGCTCGATCTTTCTTTATGCCAGCTTCGGGAAAATTCTCGATCCACGATCCTTCGCAGAAACCATTCTTGCTTACCAGATCTTTTCTTCTCCCCTTATTGTGAGATATGTGGCGGTGACGCTTCCCTGGGTCGAGTGGTTTTGTGGCATCTTGCTCATTTTGGGGATTTTTGTCAGAAGCGCAGCAGCCCTTTCGACTGCGATGCTCACTGCCTTCTTGGTTGGCATGATTTCGGCCTGGGTTCGCGGATTGAATATCACCTGCGGATGCTTTGGTCCGACTCAGGAGACCATCGGGGCCATTACCCTCCTGCGGGATGGTGTCTTCCTGTCTTTGAGCTTGTTCATCCTGCTCTCCCACGTCGACTCCCTGACGCTGCAGCAATTCCTTCTACAAAGGCGCGTGCGATCGACTTAGAAACCAACTCCATCATGGCACGAGAAGAAGTTTGCCGGAGGTCTGTCTTCCCTCCAGTCGGCGATGAGCTTCTGAGGCGTCGGCCAGTGGAAGAACCTGTCCGATGCGAACTTTGACTTCGCCTGAGTCCATCCATGAGAAGAGATCTCCGGCTCGCCACAGGAGCTCGTCACGTGACGCCGAGTAATGAGCAAGGGTCGGCCGAGTGAGAAACAAGGAACCCTTGCCCATCAGAGTCCCGGGATCGACCGGAGGAACCGGACCGCTGGACTGACCGAACAAGACCAGCACTCCTCGTGGGGCAAGGCAGTTGAGGCTTTTCTCAAAGGTTGTTCGCCCGACTGAGTCATAGACGACTTGGACGCCCTTTCCATCCGTCAACCGCTTGACCTCGGACTCAAAGTCCTCTTGGGTGTAGAGGATAACTTCGTCGGCCCCAGCCTGTTGGGCCAGCCCGGCTTTTGCCGGCGTCGAGACGGTGCCAAAGACCCTGGCTCCCCGCCTCTTGGCCATTTGCACCACGAGCAAGCCCGCACCTCCAGCAGCCGCGTGAACCAGCACGCTGTCGCCCTGCTTGACCGGATAGCTTGACTCGGTGAGATAATGCGCCGTCATTCCCTGTAGGAGAGCCGCCGCACCCAGCTCGAAGCTGAGCGTCGGAGGCAGGGGCACAATCTGGTGGGCCGGTACGAGGGCATACTCCGAGTAGGATCCCAGGGCCATGGCGTAGGCAACTCGATCCCCCGGTTGCACACCTGAAGCATCGGGGCCCACCGCCTCAACCACTCCAGAGCCCTCCATGCCGGGAGTAAACGGCAGATTCAGCTTGTACAGTCCCGTTCGATGGTACACATCGATGAAGTTGACACCGATGGCTCGATGCCTGATCAGAACTTGGTTGGCGCTCGGCTCCGCGGTCGGAACGTCAGCCAGTTTCAAAACCTCTGGACCTCCCACGCGTTCGATTCTAATGGCTTTCATAACGGCATCCTCGCTATCTGTGAAGGGATTCAGGAGAAAGATGGTGACTGGGTCAAGTTGAACAACCCGGCTCGACTGGCACCATAAATCATTTGATATCGTTGCGGAATTTAACTAGACTGGAACCGAGACTCAGCTTCGGTCCAGCGGCTGTGCCAGCATGGAGGGGATATGCCCAGGATAGGATTTCCCGAACTTATCATCATCCTTGTGATCGTTTTTTTTCTCTTCGGAGCGAAGCGGCTTCCTGAGATCGGTAAGGGCATCGGTGAAGGAATCCGAAACTTCAAGAACTCCATGAAGAAAGGCGACAAGGATCTGCAGGAAACCAAGGAATAACGCAACTTGCAACCCACCTTCAGATACCCCTAAACCGTCCTTCGATCATTTGCCGTCCTCACTCTTGCGCGTTTGCGACTTACGGCCCTCAACCTTCAATACCACCAGGGTCTGGTCATCAAGTTTCCGTTTGTCGAGGGAAAAAGCTTCGATGTTGCTGAGGATCTTTTCGGCCAGCTTCTTAGCTTCCAGCTGAAAGTTCGCTTCGACCACCTCCATAAGGCGCTCCAGTCCAAATTCCTCGCCGGCAGGATCCCGTGCTTCCAGCAACCCGTCAGTAAAGAACACGACGGCGTCTCCCGGTGTGACCAGGATTTCCCGCTCCTGGTACTCGGCTTGATCGAAGAGGCCCAACGGGAACCCTTCCACCGTCATGACTTGCGCTTTGCCAGCCTGACAGAAGATCGGTGGAGGGGCTCCGGAGTTGGACAGTCTGAGAATTCTGGTTTCGGCATCAAAGGTCGCATAACAAAGGGTCATGAATCGCCCTTCGATAGCGCGCTGGCGTAGCGAAAGATTGACGAGGCGCAGCATTTCGGCAGGCGAAGGCCGCCGCCCGGCTCGGGTCCTCAGAATGCCGCTGGCGAGAGCTCCGTAGAGAGCAGCCGGGGCCCCTTTCCCCGACACATCTCCAACGGCAATGGCCACACAATTGTCCTCATAGGTGAAGAAATCATATAAGTCTCCTCCCAGGATTCGCGCGGGACGAAACTCGGCCCAGAAGGTCACTCCCGGTAGCTGCGGGAACTTGTCGGTGATCAGGCTGTATTGAATTTCCCTGGCGAACTTCAACTCCCGATCCAGCTTGGCTTCAGCAGTTACGGCTCGCTCATAGAGGCGGGCGTTTTCGATCGCTACGGCCACGTGGCTGGCCAGAGTCACCAGCATCTGCTCCTGAAACGGGCTGAAGCCGTTCAGGTAGGGACTTTGGAGATCGAAGACGCCGATGGCTTTGTCTTTGTAAATCAGGGGTACCACCAACTCCGACTTGGTCTCCGGAATGAGATTGATGTAGCGGGGGTCCCTGCTGACATCGTTGATTCGGAGAGGTCTTTTCTTCCTGACCGCAGTCCCCACCAGGCCCTTACCAAGCGGAATCTTGTTTTTTTCAATTGCATCGCGATTGTGCTTGACCGAGAGATAGGCCTTCAGAACCTGCTCTTCCTCATGGACCAGCATGATCGAGAAGATGTGGTAGTTCATGATGGGGCGAATCAACTCGGCCACTCGCTTGAGCAGCTGTTGGAGATCCAGAATCGAAGCCAGCTCCTTTCCGATCTCGTGGAGTGTCTCCAACATCTCGGACTTCGCGACCAGATTCTGGTATAGATGAGCGTTCTCGATGGCTACGGCCAGTTGCGAGGCAAGCAGCGTCAGGACCTTTTGATGATGAGGCGTGAAATAGTTTGGGTGCGGGCTCTCGATATCCAATACACCGACGACCCGGTTGCGGGAAATCAGAGGAATGGCCAATTCGGACCGGACTTCCCTGACCACGTTGATATAGCGGGAGTCCTTTGTCACATCGGCCACTAGAACCGCTTCCCTTTTTTCGGCAGCGGTGCCTACCAACCCCTCGCCAAATTTAATGTGTTTGTTCTTGATTTCCGGGGGATAACCGATCGTGAATCGGAAATAGAGGTCTTCGCTGGTCTCGTCAACCAGCAAAATGGCGAAAATTTGATAGTCAATAAACTGTCGGGTCAACTCCGCGATACGCTGGAGGAGCTCGTCGAGAGAGAGAATCGCGTTGATCTCACGACTCATCTCCACCATGACTGCCAGGATTTGTTCCTGATTATTGAGTTCGGTCCCGAAGGGGGGCACTGCTTGACTCATATTCTGCCAAAGGAATGACTTGAGTATTGCTGCGACATGAGAATCAGTAGTAGTCGTTTCCGGTGCCGGTCCAGGTGTAAGAATCCGGGACGGAGCCTGGTGTCTGGCGGCTCAATTCTTGGACGATCTTTACGCTGGCGCTGGCGCCAATACGAGTCGCTCCGGATTGAATCATTTCGCGGGCGGACTTGAGATCTCGAATTCCGCCGGCCGCCTTAATGCCCATGCCGGTCCCCACCGCCCGCCTCATGAGGGCCACATCTTGGGCGGACGCGCCCGATGGCCCGAACCCCGTTGAGGTCTTCACGAAGTCAGCGCCCCCGGCCCGGGCCAAACTGCAAGCCGAGATCTTCTCGTCATCATCCAGGTAGGCCGTTTCGATGATGACCTTACAGATGGCCTGCCCTCTGTGACAGGCATCGACGACCATTCGGATGTCTCGCTCCACGAGCGCAAGATCTCTGGATTTCAGGGCCCCGATGTTGATCACCATGTCCACTTCGTGCGCACCGTTCAAGACAGCGCACTCCGCCTCGAAGGCCTTGACCTCCGGATAGGTTGCTCCAAGCGGGAAGCCGGCCACCGCACACACTTTAACGCAGCTGTCGCGGAGAAGCTGCGCGGCCAAGGGCACGAAGGCCGGGTTGATACATGCGCTGGCAAAGCGGTACTCCAGGGCTTCGTGGCAGAGTTTGGCGATATCCTGGCTGGTAGCGTCGGCTCTCAACAAGGTGTGATCGATTAGACTTGCGAACTCGGGCTGAATCGCAACCGCCGAGGTGCGAGCCGAAATCCGATCAGCGCCCTGTCTGACCATTTCAGAAACAGTGCCTGTGCACCTGCCCTGACACTCCGAGGCGCACCATGGACAGGTGGAACCTGCTGACTCCCGCGTGTCCGGAGGGAGATGGACAGCTTGCAGGATTTCTTCAGCGATGGCCCGTACCCAGGGCTCCAGTTTGGTTCGGTCCATTGGTTTTTGCACAGGAATCGCCAGGGCTCGGTCGGAAGCGCAGGAAGAGATTCAGAGGGCGCAGGAAACGTCGCCCGGGACAACGGTCACGCAAGATCGACAGAACTGCTGCTCCACATCCGCAATCCTGGAAACCCTTATCTCGTGTCGTCCGCCGGCAAAAGAGGTGGTGAGCCAGGTCATCACAATCTGGCTGGCCAACTCGAAGCTGAGAATTTGCCCGCCGAGGGTCAGAAGATTGGAGTCATTGTGCTGGCGGCTGTTTCGGGCCGTGAGTTGGTCGTAGCAGTTGGCCGCGCGAATCCCGGGCACCTTATTGGCCACGATGCAGGACCCCGTGCCTACGCCGTCGATCATGATCCCCCGAAAGGCTTTTCCCTCCAGCACCCCCGATGCCACCTTCAGAGCATAGTCGGGGTAATCCACTGGATCCTGACTGCTCGTCCCGCAATCGTGCACCGAGTAGCCGTTGCGCTCCAGATAAACCTTCAACTCTTCTTTGAGACGCCAGCCTGCATGATCGGCTCCTAGAGCCAGCCTCCGGTTGTAGGCTTTCCGCTCGGCAAGCTCGGAAGAATCCACCGCCACCAGAATCTGATTCTGGCGTTCATGTGCAATTTCCTGGGCAAGTGGCGTAACAATCGTCCCCGGCTCAACATAGCAAGGGCTGCCTGGACCCACCCTCCGGACATCTTCTTCGGTCAATACCTTCTTACTCATGGGATTTGATCACGCTGATGTTGCAGAGATTTCGATACCTCTCGGCGTAATCGAGACCATATCCGACGACGAAAGCGTTCGGAATTTCGAAGCCGATATACGCAGCGTTCACCGGCTTGATCCGCCGCGCCGGCTTGCTCAACAAAGCCGCAATCTTGAGGGACTGGGGCCGACGCTCCGACAGCGTTCGATACAAGAAATCCAAGGTCAGCCCCGTATCCAGAATGTCCTCAACCAGCAACACTTCCCGCCCTTGGATACTCGAATCCAGGTCCTTCAAGATCTGCACTTCGCCAGTGGAATGCAGATCATCCCCGTAGCTCGAAACCGCCATGAAATCGATTGAGATATTTAAAGGCAAATAACGAATCAGATCGGACAGGAAAATGCAGGCTCCCTTCAGTATTCCAATCAAGTGTAGGGGTCTACCTTCATAGTCTTGCCTGATCTGCTGTCCAAGTTCTTTCACCCGGCGCTGAAGAGTTGATTCGTCGATAAGAACCTCCAGCTCGGGATCCTGTTGGATGGTCATAGCTCAAACAATGGAAGACCGGCAGAACTCGGCTACTCTATCGCAACGAGCTGGCTGCGGCAAGCCCCACTCCGATTTGAGCGCCTCCGACTCTCAATGCCGCCTTGGCCCGCGGACAGGCAGCACGGCGCTGTGCTTCCACAACTTCGAAGAGAGATGCTGGTGCCTAACGCCAGCGAGCTCCAGGAACTGACTCGCTGGGCAGATAAGCCCACTATCTGTCTTGTTGTCAACCCTTTGTTGGGCAAACCGAGAGATCACCGATCCTGTTCAGACAGCGCTTTTGCTACGAAATATGGGAGCTCTCAATACGAACTTTGGAATATCTCGTTCTTTCGAAACGATATCTTCTGGTTTCGATTCCATTTGAAACTCGGCCACTTGACGTTTCATTCAAACTTGACAAACACTTAGTGAAGTGTAGTATTACGACCCCAAGGGTGGCGAGTCACCTGCAGCAGAAGTCACCTGGGGAAGGTGGAGTCTCAGGGAGGCCTAAAACACGGCTCCAGAGTGAACTTATGCTTAGCGAAGAGAGGCGGACACAGATCCTGCAGCTGATTCAGGAAAACGGGAAGGTCCGCGTCAGGGAGTTAAGCCGTCGATTCAACACCTCAGAAGTCACTATCCGTAACGACCTCAGAAAGTTGCACGAGCGCGGTCACTTGCAGCGGGCGCATGGTGGCGCCATCACACCGGAGACCGTGCGCGTGGATCCTTCCCTGTACGAAAAAGCCAAGCTGCACGCGGCTGAAAAACAGCGAATTGGTGCGGCGGCCGCTGCTTTGGTCAATAACGGAGAGACGATCATCCTGGATTCCGGCACCACGACCCAGCAAATCGCCCGACATATCCGAAATAAGAAGAACCTCAAGGTGATTACGAACGCGATCAACGTGGCGATGGAAATCCTTGGGTTGGCGGATATCGAAGTCATTCTGCTGGGCGGGGTGGTTCGGAGGAACTCCTTCTCCGTGGTAGGTCACTTTGCCACCGACATGCTAAAGCACTTGCTGGCAGACAAACTCTTCATCGGAGTCGATGCCTGCGACCTGAATTTCGGGCTAACCACCCCCAATCTCGAGGAATCGCACGTAAACCGGGCTATGGTGCAAATCGCACGGGAGAAGATTCTGGTGGCTGACTCCAGCAAGTTTGGCAAGCACAGTTTGTCCCGAATCGTTTCGGTGTTTGAGATGGACAAGGTGATTAGCGATCGCAACCTTCCAGAGAGCATTCAGTCGGCCTTGAGGGCTGAAGGAGTGGATGTGCTGCTGGTCTAAAGCCTGCGAGGACGTCCCGCAAGACCCAGACTTCCTCCAAGTTCCCCATAAATCGGATTCAGGATAACCCCGTCCGGCCAGTGCTGGCCGCTGAATTTCGAGGCAGCGAATTCCGAGGACTTATCAGCGATGATGAATCGAAGACAACTGTTGAGAGGCGTTTCTGCAGGATTCCTTGTTTCTGGCTCTGGCCTGGCTGAGCCCTCAAAGCAGGACGTCGCCCATGGTAACGCCAAGAGCGGACTGCTCCTGAAAGACTTCGAGCCCAGAAGCATGCTCCACGTTCCTGAAACGAAGGTCGCCCGCTCGCGCTTTCCGGTGATCGACATTCATACGCACCTGTCGTGGACGGGAGGGAGAGGGCAGGAAAATCAGCCCAAATTCCTGGCGACACCGGCGGATTTGTTGAAGGTTATGGATGCCAAAAACCTCCGGATGATGGTCAACCTGACTGGGGGCTATGGTCAGGCGCTCGAGAAGAACGTCGGCTATTTTCAGAAAGACCATCCCGAGCGGTTTGCCATCTTCACCGAGCCTTGGTTCGACAAGATTCAGGATCCCGGATATCCCCAGTTCCAAGCCGATGAAATCGAAAGGGCGAAGAAGGCCGGAGCTAAGGGATTGAAAATTCTCAAGACGCTCGGCTTGTACCTTCGAGAGCAGGTGAAGACGGGAAGATTAGTTGCCGTGGATGACCGGCGCTTCGACCCGATGTGGGAAGCAGCTGGGGCAAACCAGATGCCGGTGGCCATCCACACCTCCGATCCCGAGGCCTTCTTCTTGCCCATCGATCGCTTCAACGAGCGATACGAAGAATTGAGTGCGCACCCGGACTGGTCCTTCCACGGAAAGGACTTCCCGTCGAACCGGGAACTGCAGGAGGCCAGAATTCGCATGGTTTCCCGTCATCCCAAAACGCAGTTCATCTTTCTGCACGTGGGGAATTCAGAAGATCTGGCCTGGGTTTCCCAGTGGCTCGACAAGTATCCGAATGTGCACGTCGAAATTGGCGCCCGCATCGGAGAATTGGGGCGCCAGCCGCGCCTGGCACGGAAGTTCTTTGACAAATACCAAGACCGGATTCTCTTCGGAACCGATGCAGTGCCGGATGGTTTCGAAACACCGCAACAGATTTTTGGAGAGAAGCTTTACGAGATCTACTACCGTTTCCTGGAAACGGAAGACGAATACTTTGACTATGCCCCGGCTCCCGTCCCGCCGCAAGGGCGATGGCGCATATCGGGCTTGGGCCTGCCTGAAGTCATCCTGCACAAGGTCTATTTTCAAAACGCGGCCCGCCTGCTGGGGATCGGTACTTAGCCCGTCGCTTGGAAAGCCGGAGAACGACTCGATGACCAGCTGCCGCGCGAGGCGAATGACGGAGGTCCCATCAAAGAATACCCCTCATCCCGACTGATTCGAACGTCATTCCGATTGGTTTCCATAGGAACGATGGGAAGGGCCCGGTATTTGTTCTCAGGCCCAGGCTTTCCGGCAGTAGGCATTGCCACTCCAACTTGTACTCTGGACCAAGGTGAAAGCTGAACTCACGCCCTCACTAGGTTTCCACTCAAACTGAGAGAGCCAGGATCATGAAAAGAAACCGTCTTCCCAAGGTGATGGTCATCGGTGAACTGAATGTCGACTTGGTCGCAGCGGGGCTCCAAACTGAGCCGATTATGGGGAGCGAAATCCTGGCTGAAGATCTGGAACTGACTTTGGGGAGCGCTTCCGCCATATTTGCCTGTGGTGTGGCCCAGTTGGGAGTGCCCGTTACTTTCATCAGCAAGGTAGGACAGGATGATTTCGGCCGGTTCTGCCTGGATGCCTTAAAGACCAGGGGGATTTCTACCCGTTACGTCAAGAGGGACGCAAAAACCAAGACTGGCGTCACCTTGTCGCTAAGTACGGCACGAGATCGGGCTTTGGTCACTTATTTAGGGGCCATTGCCAAGCTCCGCTATCGTGATATCGATCCTTCGCTGTTTGCAGGGCACCGCCATCTGCATCTCACCTCCTATTTTCTTCAAAGCGGCCTCAAGGACCGATTTCCAACACTGCTTAAGAAGGCCCGCCAAATGGGACTTTCAACCTCGTTTGACCCTAATTCGGATCCTTCTCAATCTTGGGAGCCGGCAATCAACAAAGTTTTCGCCGAGACGGATATCCTTTTCCTCAACGAACAGGAGGCTCATCAGTTGACAGGCTGCGCGGAAACCTGGCAGGCCCTCCAGCACTTGGCTGGTCAGGTTCCCTGCGCTGTCATCAAGATGGGCCCGGCGGGAGCGGCCGCTGTCCAGAATAGGAAGGTTACGTTCATGCCGGGGTTCCAGGTGAGTCCGGTCGACACGACCGGTGCAGGGGACTCCTTCGCGGCCGGATTCATAACCGGGTTCCTCGAAGGTCGCGACATAGTGGATTGCCTGCGCATGGGTAACGCTTGTGGTGCGCTCTCCACACGAAAGCCCGGCGGGACCACTGCTCAACCGAACCAGGCCGATTTGAAAGGACTGTTTCGGCGACAAGTCAGAAATGAG
The DNA here is from genome assembly GCA_040753175.1 of Acidobacteriota bacterium. GTDB lineage: Bacteria > Acidobacteriota > Terriglobia > Versatilivoradales > Versatilivoraceae > JBFMEW01. Next base: position 165,441 of record JBFMEW010000003.1, read on the forward strand.
GCGCCTCTTCCCGGTCAGTCGGAGCGACCGGTAGGAGGACTTTGAGCCTGGGCCGCAGGCTGCTCCGGACGATCTCAGAGGCGGTTCCGGGCGATTTCGGCTAAGATGTCCGGGCTGGAGAGAGGGATTGGGGAAAGGATAAAGAATGCATGAGCAGGCTTTCTGAGCTTCTGTCGCTGCCGGATCGGGAGAAACAAGACAAGGGTGTGTTACATACTCCGGGCGAGATTGTCCAACAGCCGGAAACATGGCGCAGGACCTTCGAGTTGTTCAAGGCTCGGCAGGCCGAGATTCAGGCTTTCGTCACCAAGAATCGATCGAACGGGCACAACGGCAATCCGACTGTCATCCTGACTGGGGCAGGGACCTCAGACTTTGTGGGTCAGTCGCTGGCCCACCTAATCCGGCGCCAATGGCGATGTCAGGCCTTGGCAATTGCCAGTACCAACTTGCTGACACATCTGGATAGCTTCGTCATTGCCGGAAACAAGTATCTTTGCGTTTCCTTTTCCCGTTCTGGAGACAGTCCCGAGGGCGTGGCGGTGGTCGAGCGGTTGCTGGACTGTTACACCAATGTCTTCCACCTGGTGGTGACCTGCAGTGAGCAGGGAGCTCTAGCCCGGCGGTACAGTGGACATCCCGGAGTGTGCTGCCTGGTCTTGGATAAAGCGACCAATGACAAAGGGTTGGCCATGACTTCCTCTTATTCAAACATGGTCGTGGCTGGCCAGTGCCTGGCTCATCTTTCTGACTTGGGATCGTACTCGGCCGTGTTGTCTCAGTTGGTGACTCGGGGCGAAGGCTTTCTTGAAGTGGCGGCAGCCACGGCGGAGCAGTTGGCACGGGAGTCTTACCGCAAGATCTGCTTTCTGGGCTCCGGAGCCTTGTTTGGGGTCGCCCGCGAATCGGCCTTGAAGGTTCTGGAACTGACGGCGGGCAGGGTGTGCACCTTTGCCGAAACGTACCTGGGCTTGCGTCATGGACCGTTGTCTGCAATCGATAAGGAAACTCTTCTGGTCGGGTTCCTTTCTTCTCACGCGCAGTGCAGAGCTTACGAACTGGATTTGCTGGAGGAGATCCGTGCCAAGGCTCTGGCCAGGAAACGAGTCGTGATTGCCTGTGAACCCGAAACCCGGCTCAGCGGCTGGGTGGATCACCACCTGATTCCGGCGGGTGATTCGCCCTTGCCCGATGAGTACCGTCCGCCTCTGGATGTGATGTTCGGCCAGCTCCTAGGACTTTTCGCGTCACTCGAACACGGCCTGCTGCCCGATTCGCCGAGCCCCTCGGGAGTCATTGCACGTATTGTCGGCAAGATCAAAATCTACTCCTAAGTAACCGGAGCAACGCAAGGGGTTTGTTCTCGCGGAATCTTCTCGTGCTTCACGCCTTCTTTCGGATGGAGTTCTTTTGATGGATCCAACGTCAGCATCCTTTGAACAGGACTTGTGCGACTATGTGAAGCGCCGTTCGCATCGGCTCGTGAACATCATTCAGGATCTGGTGCGCATCCCTTCAGAGAACCGCCCCCCGCTGGGTTACGAAGAGGCCTGTCAGAGATACGTCTTCGACTTTCTTTGCAGGCAGGGCTGGAGTCCCGAGCTGTATTCTCTGGCCTCGGTTGGAGGGTTACGGGAACATCCCCTCTACTGGCCGGGGAGGAACTACACGGGGCGACCCAATGTGGGTGCCCGCAAGAAAGGGCGGGGCGGGGGCAGGTCGCTTGTGTTGAGCGGTCACGTGGACACCGTTCCCCGGGGAACGCAGGATTGGAGGCGCGATCCCTTCGGTGGCTCGGTCGAAGAAAACCGCCTTTACGGGCGTGGTTCCAACGACATGAAGGGAGGAGTCGGCATTCACCTCTTCGCGGTCGAAGTCTTGCATGAGCTTCAGATCGACCTGGAAGGCGACTTGGTGGTGGAAACCGTGGTGGATGAGGAATTCGGTGGCGTCAACGGCACCATTGCCGGACGCATCAAGGGATACAACGGCGATGCAGCCATCATCTCGGAACCGTCTTTTTTGAGGATTTGCCCGGCACAGCGGGGTGGCCGAACCGCCCAGCTCACGTTGCGCGCATCGGGTGGCGTTCTCACAGAGGGCAAGTTCCCCACAGGCATTTTGGAACCCCTCCGATATTTCCTCGCCAGACTGGAAGACTTCGCCGAGAAAAGAAAGCGCCAAGCTCTGATCCACGATCTCTACAGCCACCATACAGATCCCGTACCGGTCTCGATTACGAAGGTTTTTACGGGCCCGTGGGGCACCGGCGAGCCTATTACTATTCCGGAAGCCTGCCGCATCGAGATGTATTGGCAGTTGACCCCTGGCGAGAAGCAGGTCGATGTGGAACGCGAGTTCCTTGAATGGTTGGACTCGCTGACTGAGTCGGCCCCTCAACTCTTTCCCACGAGGCCGGAAGTGGAGTTCCCCATCCGCTGGCTTCCGGGCTCAGCTATCTCGAGGAGTGAGCCATTGGTGATCGAACTCGCAGCTGCCGCAGAAAGTGCGTTGGGTCGAACGGTGCCAGTGGTTGGTTTCGAGGCGCCATGCGATATGTATGTTTTCCACCAGGCGGGTGTTCCAGCTGTCCTATGGGGTCCTACCGGCAGTAACACTCATGCCGCGGACGAGTTCTTGGAGATTGATTCGGCCATCGCCGCTGCCAAGGCATTGCTGGTCTTCATCTGCCGGTGGTGCGGCGTTTTCCCTCCCCAGCCGCGCTCCACTGGTTTGTGACGGAAGCCCGCTGCGGCCATTTTGACGGAGTACAACGCTCGTCCTGAAATCCGCCGCACGCACTCCTTTCGGGCTTGTTTCTCTCTGGTGTTTGTCCGCCTCGATCATGTGGCTGCACCCACTGTGACCACGCCCTCGGGGTCAAGCGAAATTTCGATGCTGCCGTGAGAAGCGGTACAGAACGCTCCAGCTCTGGCTGTCAGGAAGGATTCACTTCTTCGCCCCAGAGGTTGCGGCTACCCACAACAGACTTAGGCCAGACGTCCGATTGGACGTTTCGTGCATCAACTTCCCGCCATTCAACGGACAGTTCAGCACGGGAGTGGCGATTCGGGGGGCCAGAGTGTCAGGTGAAAGGCCAGCGGAGGATCTCTCACGAGCGGAACATCTTCTGGTCCAGCTCCCGTCCACCATATCCCGAAATTTCCTCTCCCATGTGGCGCAGTCGGGACGCCGTTTGCACGGCCGTGGCTGCGATTGGAAGAGAGCTGTGAGCGGCTCGGAAGCGAAGCGGAATCAATCAGGAGGTGAGCTCCATGAACATGAAATGGGTTCAAGTCGTCGCACTTTGGCTTTTCTGTCAGACTCTGGTTTCTGCTCAGGACGTCGGAATGGGAGCCCGCAAAGGCCGCGGAGTTCGATTCGAAGCGCCTTATACGCCGACGATCGAAACGCCGCATGTCCAGTGGGCCACGAGCTTGCCCGGAGCGCCCATCCGTTTGTTGGCGGTCCCCAGTGTAAGGGAAGGCCGCACGATCGTGGAGTTGGCCCAGCGCTTGTCTCTGGAACTCTCTACGGTGACGATTGATCCCGAATGGGACAACAACAAATGGACGATGGCTTTTGGAGAAGACTATGGTGCCCGGGCGGAGAAAGGAGATCTCCATCTAATTTACTCCTACTTGGAGCAGGAACTCACAAGTGACAAGGTGTTTGATGCAATCTTGCTTCCCGTCCATCACGGCTGGGAAAGGCTGACCGAAGCGTCGCGAAAGGCTCTGGATCGACGAGTCCGCGAAGGATGCGGGCTGATCCTGATAGCGCCAACCGGGGGAGACCTTTCACCGTTGATCCCCGCCAAACCTGTGATATTGCCTGAGGACCCCTCTCAACCCGTTAGCCCAGGGCAACCTCGACAGACGCCGTGGCGTCGGGTCGGGCAGCACTACCTTACCCGCGCCATTCCGGTGGAGAGTTTTCCCTTCGAGCATCTCTCCCACTATCTGTACCGGGCCGCGCCAGGTGCGCTGGTCCTGATCGAAACGCCGGAGGGTGAGCCCGTTGCAGCAGTCCATCAAGTGGGTAAGGGACGGGTGATTGCTTTTGGATATCGCAACCACGGCCTGAGTTGGCATATGCCGATGGAAGCACGCGTTCATTCCGTGGACACGTATTGGGAGTACTTCTACTCGATGCTCTGTCGAGCCGTGATCTATGCTGCCAAACGAGAGCCTGCCAAGGTGCCTGACTTCTCTGGAGCAGAGTCCGTCTGGCGGCTCCGAAACGAACAGGGAAAGATCCTTCAATCCGGAAAAAAGAAACCACCCAGTTTCCATTGGCTGGCTCCAGGCCGTTATTTTGTGGAGCAGCAGTCGCCGGAGGATTGGCAGATCGCCGTTCACGATGTGCCAAACCCGGACCGGGTTGATTCCGTCAAGGTGGGCCAGGAGGTGATTTCAGAGGGGGACCACGTTTCAGTCGAGGTCCAGGCTTCCCGAGCGGTTCGGGCTGAGCTGATCGACGGATTCGGACGCGTCATCGCCAAGGCCACCACCGCAGTCGGAGGCGGAAAACAGGTCGTGCAGCTCACAACCGGCAGACCCCTCACTCACTCTGGCGTGGTCCGAGTGACTGCAGGCAGTGCTTCAAGAGTGGTCCCCGTTCTTTTCGCTGCGTCGTCGAGGGATTGGACTGACTACGAAATTGTCTTGCCTTGGTACGGTCCCGGAGCTTACCAGCCGTGGATTCCAGCCCTGGATGCACAATTCAGGCGTATCGGAATCACGACGCTGGACGAACCGGATCGAAATTTCAAAATCATGGCCAGTGCCCATCTTCCAGCCTTCGGCATCTACTGGTACCGCCGGGGGGACTACCTGAAGAGAAAGGCCGCCTATCTTCAGACCGGCGAGAAGAAGTGGATCACTCGGGATATCACGCTGCAAAAGCCCGGTTTCGACGATGAGTTGAGGGAGGAACTCTTGAAGCGCCTGGGCCGTTTGCTGCCGCTGCGGCCCCTAGCCTATTACCTGGCCGATGAGTCTTCGCTGACGGCCTACGGTGACGCTTATGACGTCGACTGGGCGCCGGAGGCCCTTGACGGATTCCGGCGATGGCTGCAGAGTGAATACCGCACCTTGGAAGATCTGAACACAACTTGGGGAACTCACTTCGACCAGTGGGCCTCCGTGCTGCCCATGACGACTGAGGAAGCCCAGAGACACGGCAACTATGCACCCTGGTCGGACCATCGGGTCTACATGGAACGAGAGTTCATCGAGCTGTTTTCCAAAGCGACGCGGCTGCTCCATAGTCTTGATCCCCGCGGTCGGGCGTCATTCTCCGGGACGCAACTTCCGGCCCCCCACAACGGGTGCAATTGGTACGAAATCGACCAGATCGTCGACTACCTTCAACCGTACTCCCATGGAAACCAGGACCCGATGCACCACCTGTTCCGGCCGGGCTTGTTGTTGACGGGATTCACAGGATACGGTCGGACCGGACACGACGCTCAGTTTGAACAATGGCAGCGATTGTTTTACGGCCATACGGGAGCATCGATTTTCTGGCATTTCACGCTGATGAATCCGGACCTGACTCTCAGCGAGCAGGGTGAGGCTCTGGCCGAAGCTTTTGGCAAGATCCAGTCGGGGATAGGTCGGGTCTTCATGAACTCAAAGGTTCGCGAGGACGGCGTTGCCATCCACTTCTCGATGGCCAGCATCCGGGGCGCATGGATTACTGATGGCCGAGTTGACGCCCAAGTGGTGTCTGCAACCGAAACCTCGAAGAACTTCTCGGAATTAATGCGCCGACGCAAAGCCTGGGTTCAGGAGCTGGAAAAACAGGGAGTGCAGTTCCGCTTCTTAGCCACGCCGCAGATCGAAAGTGGAGCCTTAAAGAATTTCCGCGTTTTAATCCTGCCCTATTCAATCGCTCTCTCGGATAAAGAAGTAAGAGCTATTGAGCAGTTTGCCAAGCGAGGCGGAACGGTGTTCATCGACGAGCAAACAGGTCGCATGGATGAACGTTGTCGCTGGCGCAAGGCACCTCCCTGGCAGGGGCAGCACAGCGGATTTGTGCAAAGCGGGCCAGGTCAGATTGGTGTCCCCAAGGCCTTCGATGTCACAGGGGAGTTCCTGATGACGGTTCGGGAGTTTGGTGAGTCAAGGCTAATCGGCCTCCTGCCCAAGCAGCCAACCACTGTGACACTTCCCGAGACCACAAGCGTGCGCTATGACTTGCTACGAGGAGGTATCGCGGCCCCAAAACTCGAGGCTTCCCCCGAGGAGCCTGTTCTGCTCGTCGAGCGTTCAGGCAAAATCGCCAAGCTGGAACTGGACCCTGACCTGCGCATTCGGCTCTCGGACGAGCGGAATCGACCGGTAGATCGTTCTGTAGTTCAAATCCAGGTCTTCGATCCGTCTGGAGAGCCGCGTCACTATTACTCGTCGAACGTAACGATCGAAGACGGCTCCGCCCAGTTTTCTATTCCCTTTGCCTTAAATGACCCGGAAGGGAACTGGATAGTCCGCGCACGCGAGGTGGTGAGTGGAATGGTGGTGGAGCAGCCGATCCGACGCTGAGTTGTCCGCTTTTGAAGGGACAAGCGACAGGAGTCCCTCCGGTGTAAGGTGGGACCTCAGCCGGCCAGACCGGCCCGAACCCGTTGATGCTCTTCCGCGGTGATGTGCTTGTAGAGCAACATTCTGGAAAGAATGATCTCCGCGCGGCTTCGCAGACGGGGAGTTATCTTGCTGGGGTTCATCCGGCGGGGATTTGGAATCACGGCTGCCAGGAGCACGGCCTCGCGGGCGTCGAGGTCCCGGGCCGACTTTCCAAAATAGCTGTGTGAGGCTGCTTCCACGCCGTAGATCCCATCTCCCCACTCAATGACGTTCAGGTAGATCTCGAAAATCCGCCGCTTGCTGAGCTGATCTTCCAAATCACGCGCAATAAAGAACTCCCGCAGCTTTCGGAGGGGATTCTTGGAGGTTGACAGGTAAAGGTTCTTGGCGAGCTGCTGGGTGATTGTGCTGCCCCCGCGAACAAAGCTTTTCTTCTCCCAGTTTTTGATGAAGGCTTCTTTTATTTGGGTGTAATCGATGCCCTCATGTCGGTAGAACGCATCATCTTCCCCAATCAGCACGGCTGATTTCAGGTAGCTGGAAATGTTCTCGTAGCGAACCCAGGTCTGCAGCCGCCGGGCTTTTCTGCCGCGCGCGGCGGCTTCCCGAGACCGCTGCTGCATCAAGGCCGTGACCTTCGGGTTTTCTTTCTTGAGGACTGAGACGTCCGGCAGGGTAAGAAACTGGTAGGCAACCAGAAAAGCGATCAGGGCCGCGAACGCTAACAGAACCTTCTTCATCGAGACGAGCGTCGAGCCCGACACGGGCCATGGTGATCCTTCAGAGGAACGCGCCTTAAGGCTCTCTCAGGAGTCCCTTGTGTCCAATGTCGCGACGAAAATGCATGTTATGGAAATGGATGGAGTCCACGGCCCGGTAGGCGGTGTTGATCGCGCTTTTCAGGTTGGGCCCCTTCGCAGTAACTCCCAGCACCCGGCCTCCCGCGGAAACAACCCTCCCATCTTGAAGGGCGGTGCCCGCATGAAACACCTTTACACTTGGAAGCTGTTCGGCTTCGCGGATTCCGGAGATCTGTTTCCCGGTCTCATAACTGCCTGGATAACCGCCCGAGGCCAGAACGACGCAAACACTGCACCCCTCGTCCCAGCTGAGCGTGAAGCGGTCTAATCGCTGATCGAGTATCGCCTCGAAGACTTCCAGAAGGTCTGTCTGCAGCCGAAACAAAATGGGTTGGGTCTCTGGATCGCCCATCCTTGCATTGAACTCCAACAGTTGGGGTCCGCCCTCGGTCATCATCAGACCGAAATAGAGGACTCCACGGTAGGGCGTTCCCTCTGCAGCCATGCCCTCGATCGTGGGCAGAACAATCGAGTCCAATATCCGTTGCCGGTCCTCTTGGCTCAAGAGCCAGTCCGCTGAGTAGGCACCCATGCCACCGGTATTAGGACCGGTATCTCCTTCATAGATGGTCTTGTGGTCTTGGGATGGGCTCATAGGCAGGATGTGGAGGCCATCGCTGAAAACGAGGAACGACAATTCCTCTCCGCGCAGAAATTGCTCCAGGATGACCCGATCTCCCGATTGCCCAAGGCTCCGCTGCTCCATCATCAAGCGAATGACACGTTCGGCCTCTTGCCGGGTATCCGTGATCACGACGCCCTTCCCGGCTGCCAGGCCATCCGCTTTGATCACTAACGGAAAACCGAGCCCGCCGTGCCGAACGGCCTGCAAGGCCTCTTCTGGGGATTCCGCCTTCAAAAACGGGCTGGTTGGAATCCCATGTCGCCCCATGAACTCCTTGGCGAAAATTTTACTGCCCTCCAAGCGGGCCGCGGCCGCTGTAGGACCGATGATGCGGAGACCTCGGCGCTCGAAGCAGTCCACAATTCCTTGAGTCAGAGGGGCCTCCGGACCAACCACCGTCAGGCCGATCTCCTGCTTAACGGCGAAGTCGGCCCAGGCTGTGAAGTCGTCGCCTGGGGAAGGGAGGTTCTCGAATTCAGTGGCAGTGCCGCCGTTGCCGGGGATGCAGTAGACTTCCCGGACCCGGGGCGACTGAGCGATCTTCCAAGCCAAAGCATGCTCACGTCCGCCCGAACCTACGACCGCGACTCTCATCATGAGGAACTATTCAATATTCCGAGGATAGAGGAAAAGGAGTAGGACAATTGAGACTGCCGCCAGACGCAGCAAATGCGCCATTGACCCACTGACAAAGGCCAGTACCAAGCCGTACAGAGCAATGGCCTCGCATAGAACGAACGAGATGATGGACCCCATCCGATACTTGGAAATCATCTCGGACGAATCACCTGAGGCGGTCTTGAGCTCATCCGGGGCAGGAAGCACCAGGCGGCGCACGGCAAAAACGCCAACGATCGTCAGACCCGACAGCACGTAGAGCACCGAAGCCAGAATACCTTCCCCACCCGGGACAGGGTCGCGCCGACTCAGGACAACATAAGCAATGCCGAGGTATGCGAGGATCGACACCACCATGGCGGTGTGAATCACCCGCACCGTGCGGACACTCTGTTCCAATTCCGCTTTGCCTACCGGATCCAACAACGCGAGCCTCGGAAAGTAACGGGAAATGACTTCTATGAGGAATGCCGATAGATGGGCAAGACCTCATTGAGAGCGCCAGATCGGTAGCCCTCCAGGTCGATCGTGACGAACTTAAAGCCCAGCTCCTTGAACTTCTTAACTAGAATGGCAGCCATCGTCATGTTCAACGCGGTGGGCAACTCCTCGGGAGCGAATTCCAGCCGCACCAGTTCTTCGTGGTAGCGGACCCGAAAGACCTTGAAACCGAAATCGCGCAAGATGTTCTCACCCCGATCGACGATCGAAAGCTTCTCGGCAGATATGGCTGTGCCGTAAGGAAATCGGGAAGAAAGGCAGGGCAGCGCGGGTTTGTCCCAGGTCGGCAGTCCGGCCCGGCGGGACAGCTCTCGGATGTCCAGCTTTGTCATTCGCGCTTCCAGCAGAGGACTGCGAACAGAATGCTCGGCTGCCGCTTTACGCCCTGGACGGTAGTCTCCAACGTCGTCGTAGTTCGTTCCGTCCAGCACGAAACGATAGCCTCTTTCGCCTGCAAGCGCCTCCAGCTTGGTGAACAGCTCATCCTTGCAGAAGTAGCAGCGACTGGGAGAGTTCTCGCGGTACTGAAAGTTATCCAGCTCCTCCGACTGAATGACGAGATGGTTGAGGCCGTACCGGGCCACAAACTCTGCGGTCTCTCGCCGCTGGAAGCTCGGATAGGAGGGACTCTCGGCGGTGACGCAAAGCGCGTTCCTTCCCAATTCCCGATTGGCCATGTAGGCCAGGTAGGAACTGTCGACTCCTCCGCTGAAACCCACGATCACGGAGTCGAGTTCCCGCAGAATCGCCACCAACTGTTCCTCTTTTTCGGTGCTGGCGGAGAAGGCGGGTTTGTCCGTTTGGATGCTGGTCATATCCTTGGTTCCCGATGCGCTACAGTTGCCGCAAAGCCGATTCTAACACGTTGACGGCGCGGGCGTACTCCTCGATTTCGATGTGCTCGTCGGGCGTGTGATCCAGAGCGGAATCTCCGGGGCCGTAGGCCAGCATGGGACACGTCCAGGAGCTGGCGACCACGTTCATGTCGGAGGTACCTGTCTTCACTTTGAACTTGGGTTGGCCCTCCCACCGACGGATTGCTGCCAGAAAAGCACGTACCAGGCTGTTGGATTTTTCCTTACGAACGGCCAGCTCGCCTCCACTAAACGAGAGCAACGCCGTGCCGGCGGCGCCGGTGAGGAATTTCCTGAATTCTCCGACTGGAAAGTCCACCGGGAGACGAAAGCCCAGCTTCATTTCAGCGATCTCCGTCAGACCGTCGCTTTGGGAGTTGAAGGATCGGATCGAAGGATCCAGGACTTCGAAGGCCGATTTGTCCTGATTGAAGTCGGCACACCAAACCTTGATGGTTTCCCAGAAGTCGAAGGCCTGTTCGCAAACCAGTTTACCTGCGGCGGCGGTGTGTTTGAGCGGAATCTCGAGGCGGTAATCCAGCAAGAGGCGTCCTTTGTAACCCAGTGTGATGGAATGCCAGCGGCTGGGCTCCCCGATGATGCAGAAATCTGGCGGCGAGAAATCGGCTCGAACCTGAAGCGCCCCCCGCGAGGTCGCAGCCTCCTCCTCGACCGCACCCACGACAACCAGTTTGAGATTGAGTGAAGTGAGGTCAGGCTTGAGCCGACTTGCTGCGCTGATGAAACAGGCCAACGGACCTTTGGCGTCCACAGCACCCCTGCCATAGAGTTTGCCCTCGCGTTCTTCAACTCGAATCTTCCCGGGAACCGTGTCCATGTGACCCAACAGCACAACAGTCCTTTCGCCTTGCCCGAGAACCCCAATGGCATTCCGGACGCTGTCTTGATAGGCAGTGAACCCCCGACGGCGCATCTCTTCCACAAGAAAAGCTGAAACCTCGGCCTCCTGCTGGGAGGGACTGTAGATCTCCAGCATTTGCCGAAGAAGTCGGAGTTCGGAATTTGTCAGGCTGGTGTCAACCATAGAAGAAACGATCGCGCCTGTATTGGAGAGGGTGGTCGCTGCAGTGGCCCTCCAAGAGCTGCAATCCGGTGTCAGATTGAAAAAAATGCGGGCCTGTTCTCTGGGCCCCCGTCCCGGCGGGCCAAAGAAACGGTCCGTCCCGAGATCCGATACCCACCCGGCCCCGCCCTAGCGGAGCCACTCAGGAAGGGCACCTACCCTCCTGGCCTCGTCTTCCACTTCCTGAATGGCCTTTTGGGCCTCTGTCTTTTTCACTTCCAGGTCTGCGAGTCGGTTGGCAAGAGACCGACGGGTCTCTCCTGAGGCTCTCAGACGTCCGCTACGCGTGAGCCGGACGCCACTGGCGGCAGTGGTTTCAGTTTCCTTGGCTTTCACGGTCCGAATCTCGGCATTGATCGATTCCAGTTTTGACCGAAGCGGCCTGATCTTCCGTTGCCAATACTCCCGGTCATGTCCCTCGGCGTCGCGATAGGTATTCAGACCAGAAGCTTTTGATCCGCCGGCGTCGACAGGTCGTTCGACTGGGGCGGTGGACTGAGCCTGATTGATCCTGGACGTCTTCCTGAGCTCCAACAAGTCATCGTTGGTATAAACCCGCTTCGAGGCCTTTGGATTTGCTTCCTTTTCTTTTTGATCAGCCCATGCCGGGCCGGCGCACAACAGTAACCCCAGAACTCCAGTCAGTGGCCTCAGAGAGGCCAGCATTAGCGAACTAGGAACAGGATTGCCGTACTTCATAAATGTTCCTCCCGTTCAGCCCACGATCTTTAGTTCTTGAGAACTTCGGCAGTGATTGAGACGACCCGTTGGAGGTCCTCTCGGGAAATGACCAGCGGAGGAAGATAGCGGATGACGGTCGGTCCAGCTCCGAGGGCTAAGAGTCCATGTTCCATCATCCTCTGCAGGTAGGGCCCGCTTTTCTCTTTGAGTTCCACACCCACCATCAGACCCAGACCTCGCACCTCCCGAATGCGGGCAGAGTCGATGGCCCGCAACGAGGCCATGAACTCTTGTCCGAGCTCCCAGGCAAGCTGTGGCAGCTGGTGACTCTCGAGGTACTGAATCGCGGCCCGCGCGGCGGCACAGGCCAGCGGATTGCCGCCGAAGGTGGAAGTGTGGGCCAGTTTGAACAACCGAGCGGCAACCGGTTCGCTGATGCCAATGGCTCCCATCGGGACCCCGCCTGCAATGGACTTGGCCATACACAGAAGGTCCGGCTGCAGACCGAAATGCTCGAGAGCAAACATCTTGCCGGTACGGCCAAAGCCGGTTTGCACCTCATCGAGAATCAACAACGCTCCAGTGTTGCGGCAGTGCTCCTGAATTCCCCGAAAGAATTCGGCCGATCCGGGTCGGACTCCGCTCTCCCCCTGTACCGGTTCGACCACAAAAGCCGCCGTGGTCTCCGAGATGGCTTCGCAAGCTTTCTCCAAGTTATTGAAGGGAATGAAGGAAAACCCCGGAACCAGGGGGCTGAAGGGCTCGCGATATTCCTTGTTCCATGTCGCACTCAAAGCCCCCATCGTCTTCCCATGGTAGCTCCGCATAGCGGCCACAATTTCGGTTCTTCCGGTCGCCAGTCGCGCAAACTTGAACGCTCCTTCAATCGCCTCGGTACCCGAGTTACAGAGAAAAAAACGCCTGACACTGGAGGGCGTGATTTGGGCGAGTTTTTCCAGGAGAAGGGCGCGCTGATCGTTGTAGAACAGCTCCGTGCAATTCACGAGGCGGGCAGCTTGTTCTTGAATGGCCTTCACAACCTCGGGATTCTGATGACCCAGATTGGCGGATCCCTGCCCTCCCACGCAGTCGATGAATTCCCGGCCATTTTCGTCCCAAAGTCGGGCTCCTTCTCCGCGGACGATCAGCACCTTTCTCTTGTGATAGGTCCCCGCCCCGAACTCGTCCTCCAACTGCTGCAGGGAGATATGTACCGGCTTTGACATGAACACCCCACCTTGAAAGTCAGGCGCACATTATACCTGAGATTTCTGGGGTGAAGGTTCCTCAACCAGAAACAGGATGAGGACGGTCGACACCAGCATGAGTCCTGACGCCAGCCAACCCACAGCCTGGTAACGGCCCCAGCCGAAGCAATAAGCAGCGGCAAGGGTCACTCCTCCAATGCCAAGCTGGGAAAGGGTGCTGCGAACAGCCAAGAGCTTACCCCGATCCTGGCTCCCCGCAAGTTCGGTGATGATGGCAAGCAGGGGAGCGATGCGAAAGGCCATTGCCAATCCAGTGCAGGCCAGGGCCACGAAGAGTCCGTACCCCCAATTCAAACTCGGAATGAATCCGAGACACGCAACCAGCACTAATCCGCTCAGGATCAACAAGCTCTTTTTCCCCCACCGGTCCGAGAGCCAGCCAGACAAAGGCGCACCCAAAAGCGAGAAAGCACCGCACAAGAGGAAAACGAGTCCGACTCGATCGATGGACTGGTTCAGGTCTCGGTTGAGATGACTGCCCAGGTAAGTGATGAAGCCCACCACCGAACCCGAAGACAATAAGGAAGCCATGAGCAGAGCCAGAATCTCCCTCTTCCTGGCGAATCGGACCAGGGAATCCTTGAAAGCGGGCAGGTCCAGATCCCTTCGGGGTGACGGAAATCCCGCCGTCTTCGGCTGAGGCGGGACTAAGGCGCCTACCAAAAGGACTGCAACCGCCGCCAGGACCGCCGTAGTGAGAAAGATCGGTTGCCAACCCCATCTGCTGGCTACTTGTGTGGCAGCGGGAACTCCCACGATGGCCGCTGCAAAATAGGTTGTCGACAGCACCCCCATCGCCCGACCCCGTTCGTGATAGTCAAAGTAATCGGCAGCGTAGGAGGTCGAGCAAGTGGTGACCGCTCCAGCGCTCATGCCCGCCAGAAACCTCGAAAGTAGGAAGAGGCCCAAGGCTCCAGATATGGCCGCGGTGAGAGCAGCCACACAAAACACGACCAGACCGTATTTTAGAAACGGAATCCGGCCCCAATGGTCTGAGAGCGAGCCGAAAAAGAGGGAGAAAACGCCGGACGAGAAGGAATAGACCGGAACCATGTAACCGGCGTAAGCGGGATCAACCGCAAACGATTGAGAGAGGAGGGGCAATAACGCCGGGATGGTTTGGTAGTCCAGCTCGGCAATGAGGCCCAACAAGAACAAAACGCCCAGGATCGCGGCCGGACGAGTGGAGGGTGTGCTCATAGCGGACAGCAGGTGAGATCTGGCTTCCACCTCCTCAAGGGACGCCTCCGGTCGAGTAAGGCGGACCATAACCTTCGAGTTATAGCACCTGGAATCGCTTTCACCAAAGGGAATCGCGGTTTTCGCGAACATGGAGGCCGCTGCCCATTGTTACTGGGAGAAGCTCGCGTTTTTCAATTCGGTTTGACTGGCCGACTTGATTTGCTAAACTTTTTGGTTGCTTCTAAGCGCAGGTTGCTTGCTGGCAGGAAGGACGAGTCTTTCATGATCATGCGCTATCCGGGGATCATCGGGTTGTCCCTCTGGTGTTTCTTAGCCCCCGCCTTTGCCCAGGACGACTACCTTCAGGAAAGCGCCCGGAAAGCGCGGGAGCTTCTGCAGAAGGCAACCCAGGCGATGGGAGGCGAAGCGTTTATGAGCCTGAAGGACATCACCACCAATGGGCGCTATTACCAGTTCCGCAAAGACGAGCTGCAGGGTGGATCGGTTTTTGAAACCTTCAGGAAGCCTCCCCACAAGTCCCGAACCGATTTCGGAAAGAAGAAGGAGATCATCCACATCAACGATGGGGACAAAGGGTGGAAGATCGAATATAAGCAAGTGAAGGAGCAAACCCCGGAGGAAATCGAATCCTTCAAGGCCTCCAGGAAGCACAGCCTGGACTACATTCTCCGGTTCCGTTTGGATGAGCCGGAGCTTAAGCTCCGCTATCTGGGCCAGAGCCGTCTGAACCTCGAGGAGATTGAGGGTGTAGAGCTCATCGACAAAGATAACGATCGGGTCAAAGTATTCATTAGCGCCACTTCCTTCCTTCCCGCTAAAATGGAGTACACATCGCCGGCTTTTGGGAAGCGCGGTCCCACCGAGGATGAAGAGTTCTTTTATAACTACCACGACATCCAGGGCGTTCAAGTCCCCTTCAGCATGGTTCGATTCTCGAATGGATACAAAGCGCTCGAGATCCGAACCACTGGGGCCAAGGTTAATACGGGTCTGACCGATTCCGTCTTCACGCCGCAGGCAAAGTAATCCCCTATTCGAGAGATCAGTCCTGATGATCAAGAGTACAACAGTCATTTGTGTTCGGAAGGATGGGAAAGTGGCATTGGCTGGCGATGGCCAGGTGACGTTAGGTGACACCGTCATCAAGCATGGAGCCAAAAAGATCCGCCGTCTTTACGACGGAAAAGTCCTTTCCGGCTTCGCTGGTTCCACCGCTGATGCATTTGCCTTGTTTTCGCGGTTTGAGGCTAAGTTGGAGGAGTTTCGCGGCAACTTGAAGCGGGCCGCCGTGGAACTGGCTAAAGAATGGCGGACGGATCGGGCTCTCCGCCACCTGCAGGCACTCTTGATCGTGGCCGACAGTGAGAGCACCTTCCTGCTGAGCGGAAATGGAGATCTCATCGAACCTGATGACGGCATTGTGACGGCGGGATCGGGAGGGCCGTACGCTCTGGCTGCCGCGCGCGCTCTCTTGAAGTACTCGAACCTTTCCGCCCGAGAAATCGCCACGGAAGCCCTGGCCATTGCCGCCAACATCTGCATTTACACCAACCTCTCGATCGTGGCCGAGGAGCTTTAGCTCGGCTGCCGAATGCACCCGGGACAGACTGCCGGGTTCCGGGCAGGACGGTTGATGGGAGGACATTTGCAAGGAAGGACCGGAAGAGGAAACATGGTGATCTACTTACCTGGGGCAGTCGACAACGCAGTTCCCTTGGACGACATGACGCCGCGCCAAATTGTCGAAGAGCTCGATAAGTATGTGGTGGGGCAAAGAGCCGCCAAACGAGCTCTGGCCGTTGCGCTACGGAACCGAATTCGCCGGCAGAAGTTACCCCCCGAAATGGCGGAGGATGTGATCCCCAAAAACATCATCCTCATTGGCTCCACCGGCGTGGGCAAAACCGAACTGGCCCGGCGCTTATCACGGATGGCCAACTGTCCGTTTCTCAAGGTGGAAGCCTCCAAGTTCACGGAAGTGGGTTATGTGGGGCGAGACGTTGAATCCATGATCAGAGATCTGGTAGAGATCTCCATTGACATGGTTCGCGAGGAAAAGCTCGCCGACGTCGCAGACAAGGCGGAGCAAAACACCGAGGAACGACTGCTGGACCTTCTGTTACCGCCGTTTCCTGGAAACAAATCGAGTGGTTCCCCTGAAGAACAGGCGCAAGCCCAGGAAACATTCCAGAAAACTCGTGAAAAGCTTCGGCGTCAACTGCGGGACGGCAAGCTGGATGAGCGAATCGTGGATGTGGAGGTTCGAGAAAGGAATTTCCCCTCGTTCGAAATCGTCACCAATTCCGGCGTCGAGGAGATGGACATCAACATCAAGGAGATGCTTCCAGGGTTGTTTGGCCAGAAGACCAAGAAGCGGAAGATGAAGGTTTCCGAAGCCGTCGAGTACCTGGTTCAGGAGGAAGAGCAAAAGCTGATTGACATGGACCAAGTGACCCGAATGGCGGTGGAGCGCGTCGAGCAAAGCGGCATCATCTTCCTCGACGAAATCGACAAAGTGGCCGGCCGGGAGAGCGGACACGGCCCGGATGTCAGTCGAGAGGGGGTTCAGCGGGACATCCTGCCCATTGTCGAGGGCACCACGGTCAACACACGCTATGGAATGGTACGAACGGATCACATTCTCTTTATTGCCGCCGGAGCCTTTCATGTGAGCAAGCCCTCAGATCTCATTCCGGAACTCCAAGGACGATTTCCTATTCGTGTGGAACTGGAGCCGTTGACGATTGAGGACTTCGTTCGGATCCTGACAGAACCCAAAAACGCGCTGGTCAAACAGTACATTGCCTTGATGGAAACCGAGGGCGTGAAGCTGAGCTTTGATGAAGCTTCCATCCAGGAGATCGCCAAGTTTGCCGCCATTGTCAATGAACGGACCGAAAACATCGGGGCCCGGCGGCTTCACACCGTGATGGAAAAGCTTTTGGACGAGATTTCCTTCGAAGGCCCGGACCTAAAGGAAAAGAACATCGTAATCGACGCCGAGTTTGTCCATCGAACACTGGCTGCCATCGTGAAGGACCAAGACCTGAGCCGTTACATCCTGTAGGGAGGGCTGGCTTCGAGATCGGCCGGTGTGGACCACCCCGATCTAGAGGGAAGCCCACCCAAAGCGGGTGGTCCTCGTTTTAAGCGGCTTTCAACTTCCCTAGCGGTTGCGGATTCTAATTCAAAGCCCCACACTGGCTTTCACTTGCCCCGTGGCCTTGCTACCACCAGCCCTGCTCAATTCCGCCAGTTGGTCGCACTGGGGTCGGCTCCGCAGACGTTATTGGGGCAAGATCCTGTTAGGAGGGTGCCTACTCGCCCTCGGCGGGTGCGGAAACGTCGGAGATCCGCTTCCCCCATTGATTCAGATCCCTCGTCCTGTAGCGGATCTTGCTGCTACCCAAATTGCCCGGCAAGTCCGTTTGTCCTGGACGTTGCCTCAGCTGAATACGGATGGATCGTCAGCCACCACGCTGGCGCGGTTTGAGATCTATCGTCTCCGCCGGCCTGCCGGACCAGGCGCTTCGGTTCAAGCGGAGGACTTCGCCGAAGGAGCGGTGAAGTGGCAGGTCCTCGATTCGGTCAACTTTGACGCTTACCGGGAAGGGGAGAAGTTAGTTCTGACTGACCGGTTGGAGGGGCTCGACGATTCCCAAATCTTTCATCACGATTTTTGCTACGCCATCAAAACAGTCAATCGCAAGAAGCAGGAGGCCGGTTTCTCCAACATCGCCACGGCCCGACTCTGGCCCGTGAGCCAAGCTGTGGGGCGGATCAAAGTGGGTTTTGCGGAAGGATACACGGAGCTTCAATGGGAGCATCCGTCGCGAAATCTGGATGGCTCAGCCATGGTCGAGCCGTCCCACTATCATGTCTACAGAAGCGAGTTGCCCGGAGCACGAGTCCGACAAAAGCTGACCCCTGCCCCGATTGACGAGTCGAAGTTCCTGGACACAACAATCGTTCTGGGAAAGACCTATTACTACATAGTACGCCCAGTCACTCACACTCCTTCGGGCTGGGTGGAAGGCCCGGAATCAGGCGAGGAAGAAGTCACCAACGTCGATGTGTATCCGCCAAAGGCGCCACAGGAGCCCACGGCCATCAGCAATGGCCAGGCGGTAAGCCTTGTGTGGGTGCCAAACACCGAGCCGGATATTGCCGGCTATCTGGTTTTTCGCAGCAGCGAAGAAGGAAGTTACCAGCGACTGACACCAGACCTCATCACAACGGCTTCTTACCTGGATAAATCAGTGGAAGCTGGTAAGATCTACACTTATCGCATCAGAGCGGTAGACCTCAAGGGAAACGAAAGCGAGTTCTCGGTGGAGACACGAGAGAAAGTCGAATGAGTGATCGATTTCAGCAGTTGGAGGAATGGAACGAGAAGGCCCACGCGGCTGGGGGACCCGAAAGGCAAACCCGCCAGCGCTCCGCTGGGAGAATGACAGCCAGAGAGCGTATCGAATTTCTTCTGGACGATGGAACATTTGAAGAGATCGATCGATTTGTTCGACATCGTTGCCAGGACTTCGGATTGGACTCCCAGCGTATCCCGGGGGACGGCGTGGTATGTGGATTCGGCCGGATCGAGGGACGTCTGGTTTATGTCTTCGCACAGGACTTCACGATATTTGGAGGCTCCCTTTCGGAAACGAACGCGGCCAAGATTTGCAAGATCATGGACTTGGCCATGAAGATGGGAGCGCCGATCATCGGGTTGAATGACTCAGGCGGCGCTCGCATTCAGGAAGGCGTGGTATCTCTGGCCGGCTATGCCGACATCTTCCTGCGCAACAGCCTGGCCTCTGGCGTGGTTCCGCAAATCTCAGCCATCATGGGCCCCTGTGCGGGAGGGGCAGTCTACTCGCCGGCACTGACCGATTTCATCGTGATGGTGAAGAACACCAGCCATATGTTCATCACCGGTCCCGATGTCATCAGGACCGTGACGCACGAGGAGGTCAGCAAGGAGGAACTGGGAGGTGCCATGACGCACAACACCCGAAGCGGGGTGGCCCACTTCGTGGCCTCCGACGATCGGGAGTGTCTGGCACTGGTCAGGGAGCTTCTCTCCTACCTCCCCTCCAACAACCTGGAGAGTGCTCCTCGCAAAGAGTGTTCGGATCCAGGCGACCGCGCCGACGCAACGCTGGATGAGATCGTTCCGGTGGATTCCAACAAGCCGTACGACATGAAGGAAATCGTGACCTGCGTGCTCGACCACCAGCAATTTCTGGAAGTCCACCCTTACTTTGCCCAAAACATCGTCGTCGGCTTCGGACGCCTGGCTGGGCAACCCGTCGGCATCGTGGCCAATCAGCCGGCTGTGCTAGCAGGGTGTCTGGACATCGATGCATCCACCAAAGCAGCGCGATTCGTGCGGTTTTGCGATGCCTTCAACATACCGCTGATCACGTTTGAAGACGTCCCAGGTTTTCTTCCCGGAACTGCACAGGAGTTTGGCGGGATCATCCGGCATGGGGCCAAGCTCCTGTATGCCTTTGCTGAGGCCACGGTTCCCAAGATCACCATCATCACTCGCAAGTCGTATGGGGGCGCCTACTGTGTCATGGCGTCCAAACATCTGCGAACCGACCTAAACTTGGCCTACCCCACCGCTGAAATCGCGGTGATGGGACCGGAAGGGGCGGTCAACATTGTGTATCGAAAGGAACTCAGCGCTGCCGTGGATCTCGAATCGGAACGAAGGCAGCGCGTACAGGAATTCCGGGAGAAGTTCGCCAATCCCTTCGTCGCGGCGGAGAGAGGTTTTGTCGACGCTGTCATCCTTCCCAGGGAGACGCGCAAAAGGTTGATTTCGGCCTTGCGTATGCTGGAGAACAAACGGGACAGCAATCCCCCCAAAAAACATGGGAACATTCCACTGTAGCCACCCAGGATGAAACGAGTCCTTGTCCTCGCGCTCTTGCTGGCGTTATCACCGCCCGCACCCGTCGGCAGTTTCCGGGGTCCCCTGCAAGAGGGAGGTCTCCGCCCTGGTTCGTTTGTGGACAGGACGCAGCAGGTTTGGCCATTCGACCGCTCCACCCCTTCCACCGCAAGGCGTCTTTTCGCGCTGGCTCAGGAGAAGACAATCCATACGTTTAATCCGGCTGAGATTGAAGTGCTCATGAATCCGGATGTGGATATTGTGTACCACACGCTGGCCCACTTTCCGATTCCAGGTGATCCCTCCAACCTTTACGATCAGGTCTATCTGAACCACATTAGACAAGCCAAAAAGGACCTGGAGGTGGCTTCAACCAAGCTGGACCAAGAGGCAGTGGAACTTGGCCGGGTGTATCGTGAGCACCGTCGCCTGCGTTTTCTGAATCTGGCGCTGTTCATGGCTGACGATTTGTCTTCGTTCAAGCAGGCCCTGTCGAGCATTGATTACTACCGGGTGGAGTCTGAGGTCCCGGACAATTCCTCCGGCCCCGAATCGGCAGCTCAGGCCCGCAAGAGACCGGAGATTCTGATATTTCAAAATGCGCGGCGCCTGATCCCTTTGTTCAGCAATCGGTTTCCTGAGGAGGTGGAACGGAAGTTCGTTCGCGATTTTGCCGAGGCCATGGAAGACGAGCAAATTCAATTCTATCGGAGCTATCGTGAGTCCAGGAGTGAGCTGGATCAACAGGACTTCGACCGGTTCCAGAGGATGTGGCGTGGCCAAGGTTACGCGGTCGTGCGGCCCTGGGCCGCCCGATCCGGAGTGAACGTATTCAAGATCTACTTATCTCCGGTCTTCAGGAACAATGGACGGGGTGTTCCGGTCAATCAAGCTCAGAGTGTGCTATTCTACGTCGTGGCTCCACTTCCCGAAACGGACGAGCACGCCAGGCAATCGCTGTTCGTCGTGCTTCATGAGACTTCCCACCGTGTGACGGATTCCGTTCTGGAGGAAGCTTCGGGATCGGCCGAAGTCGCCGGCGAACTTCGTGAGAATGCCGTCTTCTTTGCCAATCATCTCTATTTGAAAAACCGCTTCCCCGACCTCCATACGGCTTATCTTCGTTTCTTTTTGAACGCTCCAGCCTCCACGCCGGCTCGAGCGGCAGAACTTGAGAGGATGTTCTTGAAGACCTATCCCGTTCCTCCGCCGCTCCAGGAAGCTCTTCGGCGTACAGTGAAAAACTTGTCGTGATGTTTCGCAAGCTTCTGATCGCAAACCGGGGCGAGATCGCAGTTCGAATCATTCGTACCGCGCGGGACATGGGGATCCGCACGGTGGCGATTTACTCGGAATGCGACCGGGCCGCGCTGCATGTCCGTCTGGCGGATGAGGCCTACTGCGTTGGCGAGTCTCCGTCCTCTCAAAGCTATCTCAGAATGGACCGTATCGTAGATGTCGCCCGGCAATCCGGAGCTGAAGCCGTTCATCCCGGCTATGGGTTTCTTTCTGAAAACCCAGGGTTCTCTCGTGCCTGTCGGGAAGCTGGGGTCGTTTTCATCGGACCAGGACCTGACGCCATGCAGCACATGGGCGAAAAGATCGCCGCCAGAAACACGGCATCCGAATGCGGCGTTCCCGTCGTCCCGGGGCCCCTCACACCGCTGAACAGCCTGGAGGAGGTGGAGGCGGCCTCCCAGCTCACGGGGTTCCCCCTGATGCTGAAGGCGGCCGCCGGAGGAGGAGGCAAGGGACTTCGGCTGGTTCACACTCGGTCTCAATTAGCCTCTGCTTTCCGCGATGCACGATCGGAGGCCGAAGCCTCTTTCGGCGATTCTCGAGTCTACCTGGAACAATATCTGTCCTCGCCCCGCCATGTGGAGTTTCAAATCCTGGCCGACCGGCACGGCAATGTGATCCATTTGGGAGATCGTGAGTGTTCCATTCAACGTCGCCACCAGAAGGTCATCGAGGAATGCCCCTCCCCCATGATGACCCCAGATCTTCGAGAGAGGATGGGCCGAGCTGCCGTCGATCTGGCCCGGGCTTGCCGCTACGAGAATGCCGGTACGATAGAGTTCCTGGTGGACCAGGATGGAGAATTCTACTTCCTGGAAATGAACACGCGGCTTCAAGTCGAACACCCCGTCACCGAAATGACCACCGGACTGGACTTGGTCCAGGAGCAAATCCGAATTGCGTCAGGCGCTCCGCTTACGCTCCGACAAGAGGATGTTCGTTGGGACGGCGCTGCGGTCGAGTGTCGTATTTACGCAGAGGATCCGGACAACCAGTTCTTCCCGTCGCCCGGCACGATCACGCAACTGAGAGTTCCTGGCGGCCCAGGACTCCGGGAAGACAGCGGCGTGTATGAGGGGTGGGTAGTCCCCGTTTTCTACGACCCACTGCTTGCCAAGCTGGTGACTTGGGGGTGGGACCGAGGTCAGGCCATCGCCAGGATGCGGCGAGCCCTCGATGAGTATCAGGTATCCGGCATCAAGACGACCCTCCCATTCTTCCGCCGGGTGCTGGCACACCCGCGTTTCATTGAAGGCCGGCTGAGCACCGATTTCATCGATACCACCTCGCTGGATTCGTCGGCCGGGAAGGCTGACGACCTGGCAGACATCGCCGTGATCGCTTGCGCCCTAACGGCGACACACCATCTCGACTCCCCAGCTTCACCGCCTTCGCTGGAGTCCAACTGGAAGCGCAGGGGACGGGAGCTGGGGCTGAGGTCCCGTTAAGGGAAAGCCCTCGCGCGGTGGTGGGTGGGGGATCACTGTGGTGCGAAAGATCAAGCAAAACACCAACGGACACAAAGGAGCGGGGAGTGCCTGGCTGGACATTTGATGTTGAGGTGCAGGGCAGGCTGGAGGTGCTTCGGCTCGCTCGCGATGGAAACCGAGCTTGCGTAGAATTCTGCGGGCGGCGCATCGAGGTCGACGTCAGCGAGAATCGTCCGGGGCAGTTCTCTTTCATCGTCCAAGGACGGTCTCTGGAGGTGCAAGTGGAAAGGGAAGGCGACACATTCGTTGCAACCGTCGCCGGCCGGACTGTTCCAGTTGTTCTCCGAGACCGGCGCCAATATCGGAGAAGTCATTCGTCAGGAGGGGATTCGGATGGACGAGTGGCTGTCAGCGCACCGATGCCGGGCAAGGTCATCCAAGTGTTGGCCAGTTCAGGTCAAGCCGTCGAGGAGAACCAGGGCGTGTTGGTGGTTGAAGCCATGAAGATGCAGAACGAGATTCGGGCTCCCAAGAAAGGTGTAGTCAGAGGGATCCACGTCCGCGTGGGACAGGCAGTCAATGCCAGAGAAACATTGTTTTTTGTCGAGTGACCGAACCGGAGGGTCCTGGCAGCAATGCGTGGCTTGGAGGCCTTGTCCGACTAAGGGCTCCGTTCAGGCGCGAGGAAGTACGCGAAGACAGAGAAGATCAGCGTAAACCCCAGCGCTGTCATGACGATTTGCTCGACGTCCCATCCACTCTCGATGAAGTATCGGATCAGCGCCGGATTCTGCCCTTCACGATGTAGCGAGCGCAGGAATTCTTCATTGCTACTCACCGTGTGCAGAAAGGCCGCCAGAGGGGGGACCATGGTCTCCACAGCCATAAGAAAGAACAGTCTTGAGATGACGTGGGCAACGCTACTGCTGAAGATAAAGAGAATAAGGCTGAAGAGCCAGACGAGTATGAAAGGCAGCGACTCAAACCGAGCGAAAAAGGCGGCCACCAAGAAGTAGAACAGCCAAACCGAGAGCACCGAAGCCAACACTGCCATCAGATATTTCATGGTCGATCGTGCCCCGGACTAAAGGGTGGAAACAAATAATTCAGCTGGCCCGAGTCGAATGCGTGTCTCTGTGAGTCGCTGCACCGCAAAATTGAATCTCACCAGCCAGGCGGTCCGGATGATCGAGACCTGAACGATGGTCCGGCGCTAACCTGGAGTGATCGCTTCCAAACCGCCCAAGTAGGGTCTGAGCACAGCCGGGATTTGGACGCTGCCGTCACGCTGTTGATAGTTTTCCAGAAGAGCTACCCACGTGCGGCCCACCGCCAGACCGGACCCGTTTAACGTGTGCACAAACTCCACCTTGGCCTTGGGATCCCGCCGAAACCGGATATTGGCACGCCGGGCTTGAAAATCCTCGAAGTTGCTGCAGGAGGAGATCTCGCGGTAGGCATTTTGACCGGGGAGCCAGACCTCCAGGTCATAGGTCTTGGCTGATGAGAAGCCCAGGTCGCCCGTGCAGAGGCTCACCACCCGATAGTGCAACCCCAGCTGTTTGAGGATATCCTCCGCGTCTCGCGTCAGCTTTTCCAGTTCGTCATAGGATGTTTCGGGCCGGGTGAACTTGACCAGTTCTACTTTGTTGAACTGGTGTTGGCGGATGAGTCCGCGTGTGTCTTTTCCGTAAGACCCGGCTTCGCTGCGGAAACAGGGAGTATAAGCCGTCAGACAGATCGGCAGTTTTGCCCCATCCAGGATTTCGTCGCCGTAGATGTTGGTCAGGGGGACCTCGGCTGTGGGGATGAGCCAGTAGTCGGTTTCTTCGACCCGAAACAAGTCCGCGGAAAACTTCGGAAGTTGACCAGTTCCTCGAAGCGCTGACGAATTCGCCATAAAGGGCGGCAACATTTCGGTGTAACCGTGTGTTTGGGTATGCACGTCCAGCATGAAGTTGATCAGAGCCCGCTCCAATCGGGCACCCATTCCCGCGTACAGGGCAAATCGGGCCCCGGCGATCTTGGCGGCGCGGTCGAAATCCAATATCCCAAGCGAAGGTCCCAATTCCCAGTGGGCTTTCGGCTCGAAGTCGAAGCTTGGCTTCTGACCCACCAATCGGATCTCCACGTTGGCCGACGCATCCGCACCCACCGGAACCGAATCATGGGGGGTGTTTGGAACGGTCAGCAGCAGACTGCGCAGCTTTTGATCGTGCTCTTTGACTTCCTCATCGAGAGCCTTGATTCGAGTCGAGACCTCCTTCATTTCAGCAATCTTGCCGGCAGCATCCTGTTTTTGTTTTTTGAGGTTCGTGATCTCGTCATTGGTCAGGTTGCGCAAATGCTTGAGTTTCTCCGTCTCCGTGATCAGTCGACGGCGCTCCGTGTCGAGCTGTTCGAACTCGTCCAAAGACACCGGCGTGCCTCGGGTCTGCAACTTGCGTCGCACCAGATCCAGATTTTCTCGAATAAAGGCTGGTTCTAACATGAAGGGTCCAGGTTTCTAGGAACGGGATGAATTTGTCGAATTGCCGCTGCTTCAGGCAGCAGCGTGTCAGGCATAAATGCCGCGCTCTTTGATGGTATAGGCGACCCGATCGATGGCCAGCATGTAAGCGGCAATCCGCATGTTAACACTGTGGCGATCCGCATAAGCCACCACGGTATCGAAGCTGTTCACCATGATCTCTTCCAGGCGATCATTGACGGTCTTGAGATTCCAGAAATAGCCTTGTCGATCCTGAACCCACTCGAAATAGGAAACTGTTACTCCCCCTGCGTTGGCCAGTATATCGGGAATGATGAAGACCTTCTTGTCGTACAAAATTTCGTCGGCCTTGGCGGTGGTGGGGCCATTGGCTCCTTCACAAATGATGGGCGCCTGGATACGATCCGCATTCTTGTCCGTGATTTGGTTTTCCGTCGCTGCTGGGAGCAGGATCTCACAGGGCTGTTCCAGAATGTCGGCTTTTGAAATCGGTTCGGCGTCGGGGAACCCCACCACAGTCTTGGCCTCTTCGTAATAGGAAAGCAGCCGCCGAATATTGAGCCCCAGGGTGTTAATGATGCCGCCGTTGACATCCGAAACGCCGATGATTAGATAGCCGGCATCGAACAGGATGCGGGCCGCCATGGAGCCAACGTTCCCGAAGCCCTGAATGATGACGCGGGTGGTCTCGCGCTTCATATTGAACAGCGAAATGGCACGGTCACACACAATCTTGCAGCCTCGTCCGGTGGCTTCTCGACGCCCGACGGACCCTCCCAGATCGATGGGCTTACCGGTGACCACCCCGGTTACGGTGTGCCGAACGTGCATGGAGTAGGTGTCCATGATCCAGGCCATCACTCGTTCGTCGGTGTTGATGTCCGGGGCAGGAACGTCGCGATCAGGACCCAGAATATCGATCAAAGAGGCCGTGTAACGTCGTGTGATTTTTTCCAGCTCGGCGGCCGAGAGCTGCTTCGGATCGCAGACAATTCCACCCTTGGCCCCACCGAAGGGAAGATTTACCACCGCGCATTTCCATGTCATCCAGGCGGCAAGGGCTCGCACCTCATCCAGAGTGACGTCCGGCGCGTAGCGTATCCCCCCCTTGGCGGGTCCTCGCGCCAAGTTGTGCTGCACCCGATAGCCCCGAAAAACCTTCAGCCGGCCATCGTCCATTTGGATAGGCAGGGCCACGGAGATCTCGCGGTCCGGCGTCAGCATGACCTCATACAGGCCAGGATCCAGGTTGATCTTCTCGGCCGCGACATTAAATCGGGCCACCATCTCGTCGAACGGATTGATGTCGTGGTTGGTTGTAGGAGGCATGGCTCTCCTTCTGTAGGTGACCCGCGACCGGTGTGGGATTGGGCGAATCCACCGTCCGGATCGTAAGTATAGAAGAGCCCTAAAAAAGGAATCAAGACGAATTGGGCGGAAGCACGCAATGTCAGGAAGGCAAATCCTGGCTATAGTGAGTACGGCCTCCTAGGCAGGCTCGGCCGCGGCGACCACCGGTCGTTTTGAAGGCTTGCGGGCAGGCCTGGACCATTCCGACAACGTCTGAAGCTTCCAGACCGCTGGGTGGGCGAGGACTTTCGAGACCAACTGGGTGTGCAGCGCATGACCAGCCTTGCTGGCGACAACACGCCCCACAAGGGGATGCCCAATGAGAGCCAGGTCGCCGATACTGTCAAGGATCTTGTGGCGCACGAATTCATCCTTGAATCGCAGGATGTCATTCAGGATTCCCGTGTCAGTCAGCACAATCGCGTTTTCGAGAGAACCTCCGCGCACCAGGCCGTTTCTCTTCAATTCCTCGACCTCACGGACAAATCCAAACGTCCTGGCTGGCGCAATTTCGAGCGAAAAGGACTCGGCCGAGGCTTCAAATTTGAATGACTGCCGTCCAATTAAGGGGTGTCGGAAATCGATCGAGTACTCGATCTCGAATCGATCCGCCGGAAGGATGGAAATGGTCTTATCGCGGTCGCGAAGGCGAATCGGTTTTTGGATCACCAGATATCGCCTCCGCCGAGGCTGCTCTCGCAGGCCCACCTGGCCGATTCGCCGCACGAATTCCAGTGCACTCCCGTCCAAAATCGGGACTTCCAAGTTGTCGATCTCGACGATGGCGTTATCGACGCCGAACACATACAGCGAGGAAAGAAGGTGCTCGACGGTTGAGATCAAGACGCCTTGTTTCATCAGCGTGGTGGCATAGGCCACGCGCGCCACGTTCTTGATATTGGCCTCAATCGGAAAATTATCCAGGTCAACCCTGTGAAAAACGATGCCGCTGTCGGGAGGCCCCGGCCTCAAGGTGAGATGGACTTGAGCTCCAGTGTGGAGGCCAACTCCACTGAACGAAATCGGGCCGGCGAGCGTTTTCTGAAATTCCAAGCAGCAACCTCCTCTCAAGGCTGAGGGCAATTCTCTCCTTATCCTCGTCCCGCCCTATCAATTTATCGACCAGTCGCTCATTTATTTTTAAGCAATTGAGAAAAATGCACTTAATCAAGACGCCTCACGAAATTCCTGCATTTCGTCGTCTCAGGGACGGCACATTCCCGCGCTCCGACTGTCTCCTTAATGCCACACTCCCACGAGCCCAGTTCGTCCCTCCCGTGCTTCAGATGAAAGGAAACAACTAATAGTTGCGACAACCCCTGCCCGAGTTGCAGGGCTGATGGCTCCGGCAGAGCCAATCGGGAGATGCATGGAAGAAAACGCCGTATGGGCTGTTATCGCCGCTCGGCCCCGAATTCTGCCAACTCGGAGGCCTTGTGCTATCCTCAGGCGTGCCAGAGGGGTTGCAGATACAAACCTTCCATTACTTGCCCGGAGGTGCCATGAGTGCCAGACCCATTGACGGAACACAGATTGGTCGACAGATTCGGGAAGAAGTGCGGCGGGAAGTGCAGGAGCTGGCGCGTGCGGGAGTGAAACCGGGGCTTGCTGCGGTGCTGGTGGGCAATAACCCAGCCTCCAAGGTGTATGTTCGAAACAAGATGAAAACTTGCGAGGACCTGGGAATCCACAGCGAATTCGTTCACCTGGAGGAAAGCGCCAGCACCGAGAGGTTGCTGGAAACCATCGACTCGCTCAACCATGACCTCAGGATCGACGGAATTCTGGTACAACTTCCTTTGCCCCGACAGATCGACGAACAAGCCATATTGCTGGCAATCGATCCAAACAAAGATGTTGACGGATTGCATCCGATCAATGCCGGGAACCTTCTTTTGGGCAGAAGAGCCTTGACACCCTGTACACCTTCCGGAGTGGTTGAAATTCTGAAGCGCGAGCAGATTCCGATTGCCGGCCGCCATGTGGTCATCATCGGCCGCAGCAATTTGGTTGGGAAGCCCCAGGCGCTACTGCTGCTCAGGGAGAATGCCACGGTGACGATCTGCCATTCGCGTACGGTGGACCTGCCTCAGGTAGCACGCCAGGGAGACCTGCTGATCGCGGCCATCGGGCGGGCCGCCATGATCACGTCGGACTACGTGAAACCGGGTGCCGTTGTCATTGATGTGGGGATCAATCGGGTGGAGGGAGAGGCACTCGACCGACTCCTGGAATTCGACCCGGCGCTCCGTCCTGCCTACGAGAGGAACCGCTCCGAAAGCAAGAACTATCTTCTCACGGGAGATGTGCATGTCAGCAGCGTTTCGAGAGTTGCTTCGGCCTTGACACCGGTTCCGGGTGGAGTTGGTCCGCTCACCATTGCGATGCTGATGAAGAACACCGTCCTTGCCGCTCGATCGAGGCGGCAGGTTTGAAGCCAGAGCGCGGGCGAGAGGCCTTGAGAGCTTGGGGTTAACGTGCGATGTTCAAGGTTGGGTTGACTGGCGGGATTGCAAGTGGAAAGTCTACAGTGTGTCGAATGCTGGAAGCAAAAGGGTGCGTCATCATCGACGCTGACAAAGAGGCTCACCGGCTGCTTCTTAAAGGTGAAGCCTGCTACTTACCGGCAGTCACCGCCTTCGGTCACGCGATCTTGCGAGCCGACGGAGAAATCGACCGCGGCCGATTGGGCCAGGTGGTCTTTGAAGACGAGTCCAAACTGGATCTCTTGAACAGCATCGTTCATCCCCATGTCATTAGCGAAATCTTGTCAAAATTGGATATCATAGGGAAGGCTCGCCCGGAAGCTCGTGTTGTGGTGGATGCTTCGTTGATGATCGAATCCGGATTTCACCGCAGATTCAAAGGGCTGGTGGTGGTTTGGTGCGGGATCGAACAGCAGGTTGAACGGCTCATGCAGCGCAATGCCATGAGCGAATCTCAGGCTCGAAAGCGTATCGCGCTCCAAATGCCGCTTGAAGAGAAAGTGAAATTGGCTGACTGGGTTATCGATAACTCGGGCCCTCTGGCGGAAACCGAGAGACAGGTTGAAACCATTGTGGAAATCTGGGCCGCAAACTCATGGATAATGTGACCCTCGTGTCGGCCTTTGTGGCCGGCATTGCATCCTTCATCTCCCCATGCGTGCTTCCCTTGGTGCCGGGATACATTTCGTTCATTTCCGGCGTGTCGCTCGAAAAACTGCGAACGGAGTCAGAGGTGGCGAATCGAAGTCGAGTGATTGCCACGTCGCTGATCTTCATCGCCGGCTTTTCAACCATCTTCATTCTCCTGGGCGCTTCTGCCACTTATGCCGGCCGGTTCCTGTTGCAGCACAAGCTTCTGTTTAACCGAGTTGCGGGAGCCCTGATCATCATCTTGGGTCTGCACGTGGCGGGGCTTCTGCAGATCCGTTTTTTGAACTACGAGAAACGGCTGACAATGACCCGAAAGCGCACGGGGGTCATCAGCGCATATCTGGTCGGACTGGCGTTTGCTGCCGGATGGACACCCTGCATCGGCCCCATTTTGGCAGCCATCCTGGTCGTGGCCAGTAATCAACAAACCAGCGGCCAAGGCATTGTTCTGTTGACGAGCTACTCCTTGGGATTAGCAATTCCGTTCTTTCTAACGGCAGTGGCGCTTAACTCGTTCTTCAACTTCTTTTCCTGGCTCAAAAGGCATTACCGGGCCATCGAATACGCCAGCGGCGGGTTGCTGGTGGTACTGGGACTGATGGTGATGACAAATCAATTCACGCGCTTGGCAGGTTACTTCA
Organism: Acidobacteriota bacterium; assembly: GCA_040753175.1. GTDB lineage: Bacteria > Acidobacteriota > Terriglobia > Versatilivoradales > Versatilivoraceae > JBFMEW01. The sequence goes on from JBFMEW010000003.1 coordinate 195,972, forward strand.
ACTATGGTTGGTGAAGAGAGCGGAGAGCGCGCATATAATTCCATTGATCCGTGAGGTCTTATGAAAACTGATCGCCTACCTTTAGTGGCCGGTCTCGTGGTTCTCGTCTTGAGTCTGAGCCACAGCGGTTGTTCCATCTCGTCCGACTCCGCTTCGTCCTCTTCTCCTTCGGTACCCCAGTTCACGCTGAACAATCTGGACGGAAAAAGCGTGTCAATGAAGGACTTCGGCAACAAGGTCGTGTTGATCGACTTCTGGGCCACGTGGTGTGGCCCCTGCCGCGAGGAAATTCCGGACCTGAATAATCTCTATTCTGAGTACAAATCCAAGGGATTCGAGGTGATCGGGATCTCGATGGACACGGAAGGTACCGACGTCGTGAAGGATTTCGTCAGAGAGTTTCGGGTGGATTATTCGATCGTGATGGGAGACGAAACCGTGGCTCAAGAATTCGGGGGAATATTGGGCCTGCCCACAAAGTTTATCGTTGATCGAAATGGAAAGATCGTGAAGAGGCTGATTGGACTTCGCCCCCCCGAAGAAATCGAACAAGCGATCAAAGAACTGATCTAAGGCTCCTCTCTGTGATTTCTTCCGGTCGGCTCCCTGAGACAATTGAGGGGCTTTGGGTGCACTCTTGAGCACTCACTTCCCTGTCCAATCATGAAGATCAGTGTTCGCAGTTTCTTTTTGATTCTTGCTGTGTGCGTGGCTGGGGCTTGGACCGCCAGCAAGATGCATACGCGCCTCTCCTCGCCGACGCCCTATTTTACGGATGGGCCGTCGGTTGCCGCCGCGGATCAGCCCTATGTGCCGGCCAGCCCGGACGAGTCGAACAACATCGAGATCTACAAGCGCGTGAGCCCCGCGGTGGTGAACATCACCTCGACCACGCTGGATTTCGACTTTTTCTTCAACGCCGTTCCCAAGCAGGGTTCCGGCTCCGGTTCGCTGATTGACTCCAAGGGCCACATCCTAACCAATTACCACGTGGTCGAGGGAGCCCGAGCTCTGGAAGTCACCCTGGCCGACAAGCGCAAGCTCAAAGCCCGGCTGGTGGGAGCAGACCCTTCGAATGACCTGGCGGTCATCGCCATTCAATCGCCGGAAGTCGACTTCCCCGTCGTTCGGTTGGGGACTTCCAAAAACCTGCAGGTCGGCCAGAAGGTGCTGGCGATTGGGAATCCCTTCGGACTTGAAGGTACGCTGACCACTGGCGTGATCAGTTCGATTCATCGGACGATCCGGGCCGAGAACGGCAAGTTGATCGACGACGTCATCCAGACTGACGCCGCCATCAATCCAGGCAACTCGGGAGGCCCCCTGCTGAATGCGCAAGGAGAGTTGATAGGCGTCAACACTCAAATCGTGACGCCCAGCGGCGGCAACGTGGGCATTGGTTTCGCCGTGCCGGTCGACACCGCCAGGAACATCATCCCCGATTTGATCAGCGAAGGCCGCGTGCGTAGGGCGTTCGTCAAGCTGTATGGTTATGAAGTCGGGCCCCGCCTGGCGGAGATATTGGACCTGCCGGTAGACTATGGATTCCTGGTGGCTCGAGTCGATTCCTCCGATTCCTTCGGCCGGGCGGGTGTGAGAGGCGGTCGGGAAACCTACCTGGTTGGGAACTCGCTGATGATTCTCGGTGGCGATTTGATCGTTGAGATCGATGGTCAGAAAATTGATTCCAAAGCGCGATTGGATCGCATCATCGAGAACAAGAGGCCCGGGGACACCGTGGAGGTCAAATTATACCGTGAGAAGCGCCTTCTGACCTTTCAGGTGGAGTTGATCGAACGGCCCGGGGTTGGAGTTTATCTGTAGACGCCGATCAATTCCCCGTCGCATCCTATGCCGCCCGCCTATCGCAACCTTCTTCGCGCGCCTGTCATCCTCGCTCTGGCTGTGATCGTGGCAGGCCTTTTCATTTATCGATTTGCGAACTTCCGTGAGGAGGGGGTCGTTCGACGGTTTTTGGACGAACTCAAGGCTCGGAACTATCGGGCGGCCTATGAAGTCTGGGGCCCCACTGAGGCGTACACATTTGAAGACTTTCTTTCCGACTGGGGAAAAGACGGGTACTACGGGCCCCCTAGCGACTACCAAATCCTAGATTCGCGCACCCATGGCACGGGCGTCATCGTGTACGTCCGAGTGAGCCACCTGAAGAAACCACTGGCCTTGTGGGTGGAGCGCCGTACTCGAACGGTTAGCTTCTCGCCGTTCGAGGAATACCAGCGCTAGCCTTGCAGCGATTCGTTCTTCCGCCCCCAGACGAATAGAGGGCGAAGATCTGGTCCGATTCGGCCATAGGTCCAGAATCCTTCTCTGAAGTGTTTCCGGACGAAATTCCACCCAAACTCCAAACATCAGGCGCCGCAACGCCTGCAAGGACTCCACACAGGATTGCCCCTGTCTTCGGTCAGGCGGGCGTCGTCAGCGGACGTTTTTCCTGTCGTGGTAATATCCAACACGACACGGAAGATCCGACCCTCAACCGTGATTGGTCGCCTGGCGAGCATAACGTTGTCGAGTTGCCGCCAGACAGGTTCAAAACTGCTTTCGCCTGAGGATAAAGCACACAATGATCCGAAGTCCCAAGAATGTCGAGTGGATTTGGTCGCCCTTCTCGCAGCTGCCTCTTCAGGACCTCTACTCCATATTGGCAGCCAGACAGCAGGTGTTTGTGGTCGAGCAGAACTGTGCTTATCTCGATGTGGACGGCTTCGATCCGGTCTGTTGGCATCTGCAGGGACGAAATCAGGGAACCAACGGCTGCCGGCTGTTGGCCTACTGCCGTCTCATTCCACCCGGTGCGAGATACTCGGAAGCTTCGATTGGACGTGTCCTCACGACCGTGGAAGGAAGAGGTCAGGGCTTAGGCCGTCGTTTGATGGAGGAAGCTATCCGCCAAGCCGAGTTAGTCTATCCGGGCATCCCCGTTCGCATTAACGCCCAGCAGTATCTGGAAGGCTTCTACCGTAGCTTCGGGTTCGAAACGGCTTCCGAGCCCTATCTTGAGGACGGGATCGTCCATATCGAGATGCTTCGAACGGCGGAGCTCCTGCGGTCGTTGCGGTAGTGGTCTGGTCGGCTCTCATTGGACGGCCATCGGGCAAGGTGCCAGGGGGGACTGACTTCCTAGCGACGATCTGAGTTAGGACTGGGTCGGGAAGCCGCGTTCAGGTCAAACATCCGCACGCCTGCTAGGGTCTCGACGGGCAGGGCCCGGATGGAAGACTGCAGCTTCTTGACTAGCTCTTCAATCTGCCGAGTGCTAATCTCGATTCGTCGCAAATGCTCAATCATCGATTCGTGGTCGGCCTGTCGAGAGAGGTACAGTTCATTGCGGATGGCTGCCAGTGGATTGCTCAATTCGTGGCTGATCGTATTCACCAGAGCCTGCAAGGTCTCCTTTTCCTTGCTGGCGAGGGCGGCCTGCTGGTTTGAGGCGGTTTGGAGAAAACGCTCGATCTTGAGTAAGAGTTCCCGAGGCACAATCGGCTTGGAGACGTAGTCATTGGCTCCGGTATGGAAGCCCTCGATTTTCATCTCGAGTCCGGAGGACCCCGTGATAAGAATGACGATGGCTTCCCGTGCGGCACTTTGTGATCGAAGCTGCCTTAAGATCTCTAGACCCGAGATGTCGGGTAGCTGGATGTCCAACAGAATGAGGTCCGGAAGCCACTCTTTGACTCGATTGAGGGCTTCGAGTCCGCTGGTTGCGGTTTGAACGGCATAGCCGCCGCTCGAGACCGCCACCGCCAGCATGTCCGCCAGAGACTGGTCATCGTCAACGATCAAGATCTTCTTCTGAGGCATAGCCGCCCTTGGAGCTTCTTGGAATCAACCGGTGGAGAAAGGCGATCCCAACTCTTCGGAGTCTTGCTTTTAATAACGAGAAATCATCGCTGGACCTTTACAAAACTTTTACAAAGTTTGATTTCGGTGCGCCGTAAAGCTTGTGAGAAAGCAAATAGCCCGAATATAATGCGCCATCGCCTGTTTAAGGGTGGCTTTGCCGCCTTCCTCATCTTCCAATTGTCCGAGTACTATGTTCGATTCCAGTCAACAGCGAAGAACTCGATGCTCTTCGTCCAAGAAACATTCACGGAGGGACTTCCTCTTGTCGTCGGCCCTCACGAGCTGGGTAGCTCGTTCTGGTGCCCTCACCTTCGCGGAACCTGCCGATTCCACCGGCAACTTACTCGCCATTTCAAGCAACAACGGTATCCGAGCCGTGGAGAAAGCGATTTCGATTCTCAGGTTCGGCGGGGACACGCTGGACGCAGTGGTGGAAGGCGTGACGATCGTGGAAGATGATCCGGAGGACACGAGCGTTGGTTACGGCGGTCTTCCCAACGCAGATGGCGAGGTGGAACTGGATGCGTGTGTCATGCACGGTCCGACCGGGAAAGCCGGTGCCGTGGGCGCTCTCAAATGGATCCGCAATCCTGCCAGGGTGGCCCGCCTGGTCCTGCTTAGAACGAATCGGGTTTTCCTGGTGGGTGAGGGGGCACTTCGTTTTGCTTTGGCTCACGGCTTCCAGAAAGAGAATCTGCTGACTGAAAAGGCCCGGCTGGAGTGGCTCAAGTGGAAGGAAGAGCTGAGTGAAAGGGACGACTGGGTGGCTCCGCCGAAGCCTGAAGAGTCCGAGGTAACGCGGAGCCACGGCACGATCACCTGCTTGGCTATCGACGGAAAAGGGGAAATTTCGGGAACAACCAGTACGAGCGGGCTGGCTTTTAAGATGGCCGGTAGAGTTGGGGATTCTCCTATCATCGGCGCGGGGCTTTTTGTCGATAACAGCGTAGGAGCTGCGGGATCCACCGGGAACGGAGAAGCCAATATCCGGATCGTGGGGACCCACACGGTTGTAGAGTTGATGCGGCAAGGCAAATCTCCGGAACAGGCTTGCCTGGAGGCTCTCCAGCGCGTCGTTGACCTGTTCCACGGCAGTCCGCCCAACCTCAACTTCTACGCGTTGAACAAAAAGCGGGAGTTTGCCGCGGCAGCCATCTATAAGGGCAGTAAGTTCTGCGTTCACGACGGGATTCAAGGAACTCAGAAGCCGAGCGCCTGGCTTTTGGAAAAACCCAAGCAGGCGGGGTAATTGTCAATTTCAGGCTGATCAGGGCTGCCTCAAGAGCCGTCAGAATCCGGGAGGCGTATGAACCGGCGGAAAGTTATCGCAAGAAAGAAGAACGGAGAGATTCTCAAGGGGTTCATTGATTCGATTCCTGAATTCACTGATGAATCTCACGTGGCCATCGTGTCACTCACGGAAGAAACCATCGTAATCCCGAAGACCGAGCTGAAGGCTTTGTTCTTCGTGAAGAAATTCTCCGGAAACAGGGAGTACAACGAGGTCAAATTCTTCGAAAGCCAACCCAAGATCGATGGTCTGTGGGTCCGCCTGACCTTCTACGACAGGGAAATGATCGAGGGCATCGTGTCCAACTCGATCCGCTTCCTTCAAGAAGATGGGTTCTATCTTCGGCCTCCCGATCCCAACAGCAACAACCGCATGATGTATGTGGTGAAGTCTGCCCTGCAGGATTTCACCGTTCTAGGCGTTCAGTACTCCAAGGGAGACGTCAGCACCTACTATGAGCGCTTCATGAACGGCAAGAACTCCACAACGGGTCCTACCGAGCCAAGCCCTGAAACCCCATCCCAGCCTGAATCCCAGAGTTCGTGAGACGGAAATCTTTGGATCTGGAGGCGCTCGACAAGCGCTATCTGTGGCATCCCTTCACACAGATGAGGGAGTGGCTGGCGGCCCCTCAACTGGTGATCGAGCGCGCGAAAGGGGTTTGGCTTTACGACAGCAAGGGCCGAAAGTACCTGGATGGGGTTTCCTCTCTCTGGGCCAACGTTCACGGTCATGCTCACCCTGTGATCATTGCCGCGCTGCGATCCCAGCTGAGGCAACTCGATCACAGCACCTTCCTGGGCCTGTCCAACGTGCCCGCCATTCACCTGGCCGAGCAGCTGATCCAGCTGAGTCCACCGAACCTCACCAGAGTCTTCTACTCCGACAACGGCTCCACCGCCGTTGAGGTGGCGTTGAAGATGTCGTTTCAGTACTGGCGCCAGCGGGGCAAGGCTTTTGCAAAAAAAACGCGCTTCATCCGATTCGGGAATGCCTACCACGGGGACACTTTGGGTTCGGCCAGCGTGGGAGGCATCGATCTCTTCCATCAGCTGTTCAAGCCCCTGTTATTCAGAACCATCTCGGTATTCTTCCCCTCATGTTACCGTTGTCCTTTCGCAAAAGAGCCCGCCACTTGCGATGTTTACTGCCTGAAGGAGCTGGCGTCCGCACTGCAGGCGCACAGCGACGGGATTTGCGCGGTCGTGGCTGAGCCAGGAATCCAGGCGGCCGGTGGGATGGTCGTGGCGCCGCCCGGTTTCTTAAAACGAGTGGAGGCCTTGTGTCGGAAGCACAAGGTTCACCTGATTCTGGATGAAGTCGCCACTGGATTCGGACGAACCGGTCGGATGCTGGCCTGCGAACACGAACAGGTTCAACCGGATTTTGTCGCTCTGGCTAAGGGAATGACGGGAGGAGTGTTACCGCTGGCCGCCACTTTGACGACAGAGAAGATCTTCAATGCCTTCCTGGGAGAGTACACTGATTTCAAGACGTTCTTCCACGGTCACACCTACACCGCCAATCCCCTTGCCTGTTCGGCCGCTCTGGCAAACTTGGCCATCTTTCGGCAAGAGCGCACGCTTGCCCGCCTCAAATCCAAAATCCGCTTGCTCGAAACCGGATTGAAGAAATTCTGGGCCCTGCCTCATGTTGGAGACGTCCGCCAATTCGGCTTCATGGTTGGTATCGAACTGGTTCAGGACCGGGCGCGCCGCTTACCCTTCCCGCTCTCGCGCCGTATGGGTCACCGTGTTGTCCTTGAAGCTCGAGAGCGCGGTGTCATCCTGCGCCCCTTGGGAGATGTCGTGGTGTTGATGCCACCCTTGTCTATTTCCAAACCAGAATTGAAACAGCTTCTGACGGTGACATTCGACAGCATCAAAGCCGCTACCCAGCCTTCCTGAGCATCGCCGCCTGCGATCGGCTCGGAGGAAGCTCGAAAGGGCAGGCCGAGATTGATGAAGTCCGGGGTTCAGGAAGAGGGCAAGGGGTGCGGCAAGCACCGTTCCATGACCCAGGCGTCCTCGGGCGGGTTGCGGTAATAGTTCTTGCGAGCGGAGTGAATGGAGAACCCGTGACGCTCATAGAACCGTAAAGCCCGTTGATTGGATTGCCTGACCTCCAGCGACAGCTTTGAAATGCCGGATTGTTGGCAGATGGCGAAACACTGCTCAATCAGCAGGCTGCCCACGCCCTTTCCAACGTACTCGGGCAGAACAACGATATTGCAGAGTTCAGCGTGATCGACAAATCGCCCTAGTACACAAAATCCCACAATTCGAGTCATGGGGCCCAGTTCTTGAGCGAGAAGGGAGGTGTAAAGGTGCGGGTTGCTCAAGACAGCCGTGTAACCCCTTTCACCCCACTTGCTCAGAAAATTCCAATTGTTCTCTATCGCCACGACCTCGGGGACATCCTGAATTCCCATGAGGCGGAGATCGATTGTCATGCCCCCTTCCAGTTCAATTCGGCATCAGATTTTCGAAGGTAGTACGCTGCCAAACTGGCAGCATCCGTGAAACGCTGTTCAAGTGCCAGACGAAAGGCCAGCCGGGCCGTTGCCCGCCCGAGAAAACAATCGCTTCCCTGGACTTGCCAGTCCCCGTTGACTTGCAGGATCAGCTCTCGATACTTGACGGCACCGTCACCGATGAATAGGACCTTCGGATAAGAAATACGACGCAGGAGCCGCACAGGCTGGTCCACCGCCGCCGGGCCGATCTCCTCAACTTTCGCTCCGTTTCTCTTGAACAGGTTCAGATAAACCTCACCGCGACGGGCGTCGATCATCGGCGCAACAACCCCATTGCACGCAGAGAACTTCTCGACCCAAGCTTCAAACGCGGTCACAGAAAGCACCGGCCGGGAGAGGGTCTGGGAAAGGGCTTTCACCGTGGCAATTCCAATCCGAAGCCCCGTGAAGGAACCGGGCCCGCAAACGGCGGCAATGGCGTCCAGCGACGGAAGACCGGTGCCGGTGCTCTTGAGAACGTAGTCGACGCCGGCCAGCAGCCGCGCCGAGTGCGTTATTTCAGAGTGGGTATTGATTTCCGCAAGAACCTGATCATCTTCGCACAAAACGATACCACCGGCGCTGGTTGAGGTATCAATACTCAGAATCTTCAATGGAGACGCTCCCGGTCCGTGGCTCCGAACCGCTGCTGGGCAGGCGGTTCGTTGACACTGCCGGACACGGATTATATACTCCCTCCGTTTGAGACAGAGAGAGAAGTTCAAAGTCGGAAATCACCTCGCCCCCTGTTCCGCACGGCCCTCTACCATCCGATGTCACGATTACCGCCCACTGGTCCGACTGGGTTGCTCTGGGAGGGAGGTTTCTAGTGGAACCCTCTACGCCCATGATGGCCCAGTATCACCAAGCCAAGAAGGAATATCCACACGCCTTGCTTTTCTTTCGCTTGGGTGATTTCTACGAGCTCTTTTTTGAGGACGCCGTGGTTGCTGCCCGCGAGCTGGAAATCACGTTGACGTCACGAAACAAGGAAAAGGGGCAACCCGTCCCCATGTGCGGTGTTCCTTATCACGCCGCGGATGGGTATATCGCGAAACTCATTCGGAAGGGCTTCAAGGTAGCCATCTGCGACCAGGTGGAGAACCCGAAAGCCGCTCGCAAGCTGGTGAGACGAGAAGTGACCCGGGTGGTGACTCCCGGCACCGTTTCTGACGGCAACCTTTTAGAGCCCAAAGAGAACAACTTCCTCTGCTCGGTCACGGAACAAGAGGGGTTGATTGGAATGGCGTGTATCGATGTGTCCACGGGAGATTTCAGGATGACGCAATTCACGGGGTCGGCTGCGGCCCAGTGGCTTCAGACGGAGCTGGAACGCCTGCAACCAAAGGAGGTGATCTCCCCGGCAGGTCGGAAAACGAGCGCTTCGGCATGGTGTTCCGCAATTTCCGCGGTGGGAACACCGATCGAAGACTGGGTTTTTGCCTCCGATTATGCCGAGCGGATTCTCCTTGAGCACTTCGGCGTGATGAGCCTGGACGGGTTTGGTGCCTCTGGAAAAGCGCAAGCGATTGCGGCGGCCGGAGCAATCCTGCACTATCTCAAAGAAACCCAGAAGACTTCCTTGGTTCACGTCAATCGGCTATTAACCTATGATTTGGCCGACTCGATGATTCTCGATCAGGCCACGATTCGAAACCTGGAGCTTGTGGAGTCGCTCTTTGACGGCTCCCGTCATGCAACCCTCATTGCTTGCCTGGATAGGACGGTCACGGGCATGGGAGGTCGACTTCTAAAGAACTGGCTGCTGAGGCCGGAGAGCAGCCTCGTTGAGATCGAGGAACGCCTTGATGCGGTTGCCGAGCTGCGAGAGGACATCGTGGCCCGTGAGAAGATCAAGGAGTTGCTGAAGCGCGTGTACGACATCGAACGCTTGCTCTCCAAAGTTTCACTTGAGACCGCGAACGCGCGCGATCTCGTGGCGCTGAGGCTCTCACTGGAGCAAGTCCCCTTGATCAAGCAAGAGTTGCTGGGCTTACGTGCCGCCCGCTTGAGCCAGTTGGAAGCGGTATGCGACCCCGTGCCGGAGGCGGCGGGCCTCATTGCCCGGGCCTTGAAAGACAGCCCTCCCGTCCCCTTGAACGAGGGGGGCCTGATCCGGGACGGCTACCATGTCGAGCTGGATGAACTGCGCAAGATCAGCACTTCAGGCAAGCAGGTCATCGCTGAGATGGAGGCGCGGGAGCGGGCACGCACGGGCATCGCCAACCTGAAGATCAAATTCAACAATGTTTTCGGCTACTACATCGAAATTTCCAAGTCGAACCTGAACCTGGTACCGGCTGATTACGAGCGAAAACAGACCCTGGTCGGAGCCGAACGGTTCACGACCCCGGAGCTCAAGGAGTACGAAGGAAAGGTCCTGGGCGCTGAAGAACGCGTGGTCGAACTCGAGTATCAACTGTTCACCCAGATTCGCCAGGCGGTGGGCCTGGAGGCCAGCCGGATTCGCCTGACCGCCGCCACGCTGGCTCAACTCGATTGTTTGGCTGCTTTGGCGGAGGTAGCCCACAATCACAACTACGTCCGGCCGGCGCTTTCCGCGGAAGGTGAATTTGTGATCCGCCAGGGCCGACATCCGGTGATCGAACAGTTATCCGATCAGCTCCCAACAGGAAAGTTCATCCCAAATGACCTCTACCTCAACGACGCTTCCGACCAGATTCTGATCATCACCGGTCCTAACATGGGTGGTAAGTCCACCTACCTGCGCCAAGTCGCTCTGTTCTCAGTTCTGGCCCAGATGGGATCTTTTGTGCCGGCGGAATCCGCCCGCCTGCCTTTGGTTGACCGAATCTTCACGCGGATTGGTGCGAGCGATAACCTCGCTCGCGGCCGTTCGACGTTCATGGTGGAGATGACGGAAACGGCCGTCATCCTGAACACGGCCACTCCAAGGAGTCTGGTCATTTTGGATGAGATTGGAAGGGGAACCGCAACTTTCGATGGCCTCTCCATCGCCTGGGCCGTGGTCGAGTACCTGCATGATCACACCAAGGCGCGCACTTTGTTTGCAACCCACTACCACGAGCTGACGGAGTTAGCCGATTTGCTGCCGGGTGTTCAAAACTACCATGTATCCGTAAAAGAAAGCGGCAACGACATTGTGTTCCTGCGTCGGGTGCAGCCGGGCAGCGCAGACAAGAGTTATGGCATCGAGGTGGCTCGACTGGCGGGCCTTCCCAGTGCGGTCCTGGCACGGGCGCGGGAGATCTTGCGCCGGCACGAGGAAGGCGAGCACGAAATCAGTGACCATCTCACTCGCAACTACAAAAGAAAGAAAGGTGCCTCTGGATCGCAGTTGAACCTCTTCATGATCACCGACCACGAAGTCCTCGAAGAATTAAAGCAGCTGGACCTCGACACGCTGACTCCATTGCGGGCCCTGGAGAAACTAAACGAGCTCAAGTCCAAATTGTAGGGATTTCCCCTAAACAGGGAATGGATGCCGATGAAGGAATCGAAACTGATTGTTGGTTTAATGACGGGAACATCGCTGGACGGAATCGACGCGGCCCTGGTGAAGGTGACAGGATCAGGAATTGACACCCATGTCACGTTGCGTCACTTCCTGGCCCTGCCATTCGATGACGAGCTTAGGAACGAAATCCTGCGGGCGGCATCGGGTCGTGCCGTGACCACGCTTCAAATCAGCCAACTTAACTTCCTCCTCGGCGAGATGTACGCCGATGCCGTTCTCAAGTTGTGCAAAAAGGCCCGCGTGGGGCTCCACGAACTGGACCTGATTGGCTCTCATGGACAGACCGTATTCCATCAATCAGAACCTTCTGACTTTTGTGGGCGTCGGGTGGCATCGACTCTTCAGATTGGAGAGGCCACCATTCTGGCCGAGCGCACTGGCGTGACCACCGTTTGCGACTTTCGGCCTCGCGACATGGCAGCAGGCGGCAAGGGAGCCCCCTTGATCCCTTACGTCGATTACTTGCTGTTCCGCGACTCTCGCCTGGGCCGCGTGCTGCTCAACATCGGCGGTATCGCAAATGTGACTCTGATCCCATCATCAGCCGAACTGGCACAAGTCAAAGCTTTCGATACGGGGCCTGGCAATATGGTGATGGACGCCTTGATGCAACGCTTGAGCCATGGCGAGAAACGGTTTGATCATGGGGGTAGTCTGGCGCGATCAGGCCAGGTTCTGTCCAACCTGCTGGAACAGCTGCTGTCCCACCCCTACTTTGCAATGGTTCCTCCCAAGACGGCTGGCCGCGAGCAGTTTGGAGAGGATTATGTCGCAACCATTTTGGGCTCCTCAGAATCCGCCCGACCCGAGGATCTCCTCTGCACCGCAACCGAGCTGACGGCTCGTTCGGCTATCGAAGCGATTACGCGCTTCGTGATCCCCGAGAGTCACGTGGACGAGCTGATTGTGTCAGGCGGGGGCGCCCACAATGACTTCTTGATGGAGCGCCTTCGCCTGCTCTTACCCCGAGTGCGGGCGCTGAAGACGGATGACTTGGGCCTTTCCGTAGATGCCAAAGAAGCGGTGGGCTTCGCCGTTTTAGCCAACGAAACCTTCCATCTGAATTGCGGTAACCTGCCAAGCGCGACTGGCGCTCGACATCAGACAATACTTGGAAAGGTCATATACGGAAGCAACTACAGGCGTCTGAGAGAGACGACCTAGATCCAAGTGTCCTTTAGTCGTTAGGCTTTCGAGGTTCCACCGCATCCTTGGGGGCCGGCTCGCGGGACCACGTCGTTGACACCATTTCCAGGCTCTCCTTATACTGCCGGATTCGAGCGGCGGCGGAGACGGGTTTTCCCTGTTGCTCGGTCGGTGGAGAGAGTATCCTCAAGCCTGTGCAGTTGTAGCCGTCTTGCTTGAGGCATTCCAGGACTTTCGTTACGCCGGTCCTCCACGGGTGGAAGGCGCACGGAAAGCGGGACTTGAGCTTCATGGATGCTGTGGTTGTCGACAATGTGTCGAAGTGTTATCGCATCTACGACAAACCCGTCGACCGGCTCAGAGAGCTCTTTCAGCCCAGCAAATCCCTGCACCGTCAGTTCTGGGCGCTCAAACAGGTAAACTGCCGCGTTAGGCAAGGTAGCTCATTTGGAGTGATTGGGGAGAATGGCTCCGGAAAAAGCACTCTGTTGCAGATCATTGCCGGTACTCTTCAGCCAACCAGCGGACAAGTCCGGCTTCAGGGTCGGGTGGCGGCCCTCCTGGAACTGGGGGCTGGCTTCAATCCAGAGTTCAGCGGACGGGAAAACGTCTTCCTCAACGGCGCCATCATGGGATTATCCAATGAGCAAATCCAACGCAAGCTTCCGGAGATCGAGCGCTTCGCCGAAATCGGCGCGTTTCTCGACCAGCCGGTCAAGACTTACTCGAGCGGCATGTATGTTCGATTGGCTTTTGCAGTCTCAGTCAACGTCGAACCTGAAGTTCTGCTCGTGGACGAATCTCTGTCGGTGGGCGATGTCTACTTCCAGCAGCGCTGCATTCGCAAGATCCGCCAAATGAAGGAGGAGGGCAAGACCGTACTCTTCGTGTCTCATGACATGACGGCTGTCACGAACCTTTGCGATGAGGCCATGTGGATCGAGCATGGAGAGGTTATGGCCTACGGTCGCCCGGAAGAAGTCGTGGGGAGATATATGGCGGCTGTGACCCAGCGGAGAGACCCTTACTCGGGCGAGCTTCCGAGCGACACAACGACAGCCCAGCCGCCGTCAGTCGATGATCTCACAAGTGGTCCGCCCGTAGTTCTTTCGCTGCCCAACCTGGACCGACGCTGGGGAAATCAAAAAGCGGAGGTGATCGGGGTCCAAATCCTCGATGAGCGAGAGCGGCCGACCGATTGTGTACATCATGGCGAAGCCATCAAGCTTCGTGTCTCGGTGAGGTTCCACCAGCGAGTGGAGAATCCCAACCTCGGGTTTCTACTGCGCAACCGTCTGGGCGAGGATATCTGTGGCGAGAACACGTCGACTCTGGGTATCCGCCTTCCCGCCGGCCCGCCATCAGAGGTGATGACGGTTGATTTCCGGCTACAAATCCCCATTTTGCACCCCGGCTACTACCATTTCTCCGTGGCGGTCGCCGACGGTACTCACCAGGAGTACGTGATCTGTGATTGGGTCGACAACGCCATCAGTCTTCTGATCCAAAAGCGCTTCGAGGTTTACGGATATCTGAGGCTCGATTGCAACGTGGAACTCAAACATCTGGGTCCCATCACAGCGCTTCAGGAAAGGACATAGGTCTCCCAGTGGACTTTACGGGCGAGCGAGTCGTTCCAGGAAAGGTACAGCCGGATCTTCTCAATGAACATGTGGCGCGCTACAACTTTAGCTGTCCGCTGGTCTCAGGAGCCGCGGTCCTCGATTTGGGATGCGGAACCGGGTATGGCACCGCTCTGCTCTCGCGCTATGCCTCCAGGGTTTCGGGGCTGGATCTAAGTCCTGAAGCCATCCATTTCGCGCGTGTTCATTTTTCTGCTCCGAATGCCGATTACGTGGTGGGAGATGCCGCAGCACTCGGTTACCGCACAGACTGTTTCGACGCTGTCGTCTGTTTCGAAGTCATCGAGCACCTCTGGAATCAACAATCGCTCCTTGAAGAAGTGAAACGGGTGCTCAAACCGGGAGGGGTTCTGATCATCTCCACCCCAAACAGGGTCTTTTACACCTTGGAACGCCAGGAGGCAAATCCGTACCACACCCGAGAGTTTGATTTTGAGGAGTTTCTTTCTTTCTTGAAAGAGTATTTCCCGTTCGTCCATGTCTGCTACCAGAACCACGTCTTTTCGATTCTGATAGGCGGCCGCGAACTGGGATCTACTGCGAACCTGACCTACGGCGAGCCAAAAGAAGATCCACAAAGAACATCGAATTTCTTTGTGGCTGTCTGCTCCGAGGAGCCTCTGCCCTTATTGAGCAGCCTGGTGTACCTACCCTCGGAAGCGAACCTGCTTCGCGAGAAAGAGCGGTGGATTCAGGAGCTGGAAAGAAAAGTAGCTTGCCTGGATCAGAAAATTGTCGAGTTGCAGCGCGAATACGAAGAGCGAACCCGGTGGTCGCTGGAGCTGGACAGGACTCTGCGGCAGCGAGACCAACAGATCCTGGGCCTGAATCAGGAGCTTGAAGACCGCAGCGCATGGGCCACTCGACTCTCTGAGGAGATTGCGGAGAAGGACGGCCATATACTAGAGTTGCAGGCCGAGTTCGAACAGCGGACCGATTGGGCTCTCCGTTTGGATTCTGAATTGAAGGCTTGCGAAGAAAATCTGCGGACGTGTCAGGAGGCCTTTCGGTCCTGCCGAGAAAAGATCGATCAGATCAAGGCATCGACGTTGTTCCGTCTGGCCAGGGCCCTGCGCTTGGTGCCAGGCGTTTGATTGCCCGGAGGAAACGACCTGGGCAGAACTGGTTGGTTGAGCCTGATCCAACGGACAGCCTTTACCCGAGTTTGGCCTTCTCCCGCTACGGGAAATGAAGCGGAAGGGTGG
This sequence comes from Acidobacteriota bacterium, assembly GCA_040753175.1. GTDB lineage: Bacteria > Acidobacteriota > Terriglobia > Versatilivoradales > Versatilivoraceae > JBFMEW01. Next base: position 211,135 of record JBFMEW010000003.1, read on the forward strand.
TCGAAGGCAGCCGTCAACAAAAAAGCACAGTCGTCCAAGTTCGGCAGTAGCCAGTCTGGTGTCGGGCATCGCATCACGAACACCGGTAAAGGAGACGCAAGATGATTCTAGTGGTGGGTGGAGCAGGCTATGTGGGATCGGTTTTGGTCAGGGAGCTTCTAGAGAGGGGCTATGCGGTCAAGGTGTTTGACCGCTTGTATTACGGGGATCAGGGGATCCGTGAGGTTCTGGAGCGGATCAAGCTGGAACTCGGGGACCTCCGGAACATGGACGAGTCGGTTCTGGAGGGCGTGGACGCTGTCATCAACTTAAGCGGCCTATCGAACGATCCCACCGCGGAATACAACCCCAAGGCCAACTTTGAGATGAATACCCAGGCCACTGAGTACCTGGCCCGGCTTTGCAAGCAAAAGGGGGTTCGCCGTTACATCTTCGCGTCATCCTGCTCGATCTACGATGTGGGTATCGGCAACGACGAAAAGGACATTGTCTTGGATGAAGACTCCCCGGTAAATCCAAAGGCCGCCTACTCGAGTTCCAAATTCCAGGCCGAGAGAATACTGCTCTCGCTCATGGACGATAACTTCTCACCCGTGATTCTCAGGAAGGGAACGATCTACGGCTTTTCACCCAGAATGCGGTACGATCTGGTCGTCAACACCTTCCTGAAAGATGTGCTATCCAAGGGATTCCTGACCATCCACTACGGGGGCGAAATGTGGCGGCCCCTGGTTGACGTGCGAGACGCAGCGCGGGCCTATATTACCTGCCTGGAGGCAGATGAACCTAAAGTCAAAGGGCAGATCTTCAACGTTGTCTACTCCAATTTCCGAATTTCAGAACTCGCGCTGCGAGTCTTGGAGGCCCTCAGGGAGGTGGGAGTCAAAGCGGAACTGAAATCTGACTACCGGTATCACGGCGTCCGCAGCTACCGAGTGTCTGGAAAGAAACTGGAACGAGCCCTGGACTTCAAGCCGGCTGTTTCGGTGGAAGAAGCTGTGAAGGACATGGTCGACAACATCTCCCGGTACCGGTACACCGACTTTGACAACCCTCGTTACTACAATATCGCCTGGATGAAACTGCTGGAGGAAGCGGACAAGATCATTAAAGTAACGGGGTCGGTCTTTGAAGTGGCCCCTGCCTCCGGCTTTCAGCCTGCGGTGGTCAGCGCGATGCGAAAGAAGCAAGGAGCGGACTATTGAAGATCCTCTTGATCGGCGCAAACGGACAGCTGGGTTCGGACCTGCGGAGGATCCTTCGCCCTCACGACGTTGTCCCAACGACACACCAGACATTGGATGTGACCCAATTAGACGACGTCCGGCGATGTGTCACTGCCAATGAGCCTGAGGTCATTATCAACACTTCGGCCTTTCACCGGGTGGATGCCATCGAAGAAGACCTGATGTCCGCCTTTGAGGTTAATGCTTTGGGCGTCAGAAACCTCGCGGTGAGTGCCAAGGCCGCAGGGGCGGTTCTCGTTCATTTCAGCACAGATTATGTCTTTGATGGAAACGCAACACGGCCCTATACAGAGTCCGACTCGCCGAACCCAATCAACGGCTATGGGGTTTCCAAGCTGGCTGGCGAGAAGCTGGCGGGATATCTTTGGGAAAAATCGTTTGTCATTCGAACCTGCGGACTCTACGGACACGCCGGAAGCAGTGGCAAAGGCGGCAATTTTGTTGAAACCATGCTGCAAAAAGCCATGAAGGGGGAGCCGCTCCGCGTAGTCAACGACCAGCGGCTGACGCCCACCAGCACCCGCGAACTGGCACGCAAGGTGGCACAGCTCATCGAAACGCGAAATTACGGGCTCTATCACATAACCGCCAATGGAGATTGTTCGTGGTATGAGTTTGCCCGAGAAATCTTCGCCCGAGCCGGCATTCGGGCAGACCTGAGCCCTACAACGTCCGACGAGTACCGCACACCGGCTAAACGGCCTCGCTATTCCGTGCTGGAAAACGCCAGACTCAAGCAGTTGGGAATGGATGATCTGAAGGAATGGTCGGTCGCTCTCGGCGAATACCTCGATAGCCGAGAAAAATGAACGGGCGCCTGATTCCTGGGCCAGGCGACCAGTGAGATTCTAGGAAAGGCTTGCACGGTTGAGTCCCCGAAGTCCGAAGCTGACAGTTGTCATACCCGTCTACAACGAACGAAGCACCCTCTTTGAGATTCTCAAGCGAGTTGAAGCAGTACCGATCGAGAAGGAGATCATTCTGGTTGATGACTCCTCCACGGATGGAACCCGCGATTTGCTTCGTGGCTTGGAAGGGGACGGCCGAAAGGTCCTGTTTCACGACAGAAATCAGGGGAAGGGCGCGGCGCTCCGAACGGGATTTCAACATGCAATGGGAGATTTCGTGATCGTCCAGGACGCGGACTTGGAATACGATCCGGCAGACTATTTGAAGTTGATGCAGCCGCTGCTGGAGGGCCGAGCCGATGTCGTCTATGGTTCCCGTTTCTCCGCGCGGAAATCGGAAAACATGATGTCGCTCCACCGACTCGGCAACCTCTTTCTGACCTGGTTGACAAACTGCATCTACCGAACGGCCATCTCGGACATGGAGACCTGCTACAAGCTCTTCAAACGTGAGACCATTCAGAGCATTCAGATTCGATCTGATCGGTTCAATTTCGAGCCGGAGATTACGGCAAAAATCCTCAAACGAGGCCTGCGGATTGTTGAGGTTCCCATCTCCTATTCAGGCCGCAGTTTCTCGGAGGGAAAGAAAATCACGTGGAAAGACGGCTTTTCGGCCCTGTGGACCCTGGTCCGTTTCCGGTTTACCGATTGACTGAAATGCGTTCGTCCCCAAGTATGTCAACCCTATTCAGGCGTCCGCCATCGCGAGAGTTATGACCCGACTGTCGCGGTTGCTGCGGCCGAAGGCTCTCGTTTCCCTGGCTGTCGTTCTGATTCTCCTGCCGCTCGACCTGCTGATCATCCTCTCTCTGTGGCTTTCGGAGGCGGTGTATCTTCCTCTTCGGTTGGTACGGAAGGATTCTCGACGGCCCAGCAAGCCACGGACCGAGCAGGCCAGCATCCTCATCTTGAACTGGGATGGCCGCCACCTCCTGCAGGAGTTCCTGCCTTCAGTCTTGGAAGCCGTGCGCCGCGACGGCAGGAACCATGAAGTGATCGTCGTTGACAATGGAAGTAGGGACGGGAGCGTCGAGTTCCTCACAAAATGCTTTCCCCAAGTGAGAGTCGTACCCCTCTCTCGTAACTGCCGATTCACGGGCGGCAACAACGCGGGGGTGCAAGCCGCAAGTCACGACGTCGTGATCTTCCTGAACAACGACATGCAAGTCGATCCTGACTTCATCGATCCCCTGCTCAGGGGCTTTGTTGACGACTCCGTGTTTTCAGTCGCCTGCCAGGTGTTCTTCCAGGACAAAGAGAGGCGTCGCGAGGAGACGGGCAAAACCAAGGGTCGCTGGCGACGCGGCTTCATAGATCTCCTGCACGATCAGATAGTCGAAAGGGACAAGAATCAGGGGTGGCCGCCCATTTTCTGGGGTGGAGGAGGATCGTGTGCATTTGACCGAAACAAGTTCCTGGCCATCGGCGGTCTCGACACTCTATACGATCCGTTCTACCTTGAAGATACCGATCTCTCCTATCAAGCCTGGAAGCGCGGCTGGAGGAGTGTTCTAGCGGTGGACAGCGTGGTGGTTCACCGTCATCGCGGCACCAACAAACAGAAGTTCGGTGACAATTACGTCGACAACACCATCCGCAAGAACCAGTATCTGTTCATTTGGAAAAACATCACGGATCTGCGGTGGACCTTGGCTCATAGTCTTTGTCTGCCTTTCAACCAGTACCGCTTCATGCTTCAAACTAGCGCTGCTTTTGAGGTCAAAGCGTTCTTCCGGGCGCTGTTGCAGCTGCCCGAAGGCCTCCTCAAGCGATATCGCCGCCGTCCGTCCTACCGCCTGACCGACCGCCAGATCTTCGAACTGACCTCCGACTTGAAACCTCTCGAGGGTCTGGCCGCAATCGACTTTTCGCAGGGCGATTTCTCGGAACAGATCGGCTTGGGCTGGTACGAGAAAGAGTCGGATGGGCAGTCCTCTTTCCGATGGATGTCGCGGGAGGGGCGCGTTTACCTATTTCCAAGGGGCAACGAACAATATCTCGAAATCTGGGGAACCGTTCCGGAGGTTGCGCAGTTTCGGAAAGCGGCGCTCAGGCTGAAACTTTATCAGAACGGTCAGCGAATGGGCCAGAAGCGCTGGTTTCGCGGTCAACAGTTTCGTCTGAAAGTTCCGCTCAGAGCCTGCTCGGATCGATGCTTGCGCTTCGACCTGAATCTGAATGGCACTTTTTGTCCAGCGCGGCTGGGGAGAGGAGACGATCAGCGGGAGTTGGGTTTGATTGTCCAAGGCATTCGGTTGGTTTAGAGCTACGCCAGTGGCTGGGAATGTCCGGAAAGATCGCTTCGATTGAGGCCGTCTTTTGCCGGGTCCAGCCCTAATGGAATCACAAGTTGTCGACGAGGTCCTCAAACATCCTGTTTTTGACAGCGCACCTGCCCGTTCTGGGGCTTCACGGTGGCGGAGTGCGGATGTACCACAATCTGCGTTTTCTTGCGGAACGACATCGCGTCACGTTGGTTTCGTTTATTGAAAGCGAACGCGAGCTGGAGTGGCTGCCTCAGTTGGCCGAGCTTGGAACGGAAGTTCGAACGGTCTTGCGACGTCCGTTGCCTTCGGCCCATCTATTGATACCTAAGCCGAGGGAGCATGACGAGTACCGCTCCCCGGAAATGGCAAGCGTGGTGCAACGCTTGCTGGCCCAAAAACAATATGACGTCGTCCAGGCCGAGTTCGTCCAGATGGCTCAACACGTTCCCCTCTCTTCCCGTTACTTTAAGGTCCTGACCGAGCACGAGGTCCATTTTGCCAATTTCTTCGAAGACTGTGTTCGAGAGAAGCGAATTCTGCACAAGGCCAAGAAGGCCTACGATTGGATGGTACAGCTCAACTACGAAGCGCGAGTGTGCCGGGCGTTTGACCGAGTCGTTTGCATGACGAACGAAGATCAAGCTTGTTTAGGAAGGTTCGTGCCGGCTCACAAACTCAGGACGATCCCCATCGGCGTTGACTGCCGTTACTATGCACCCAGCGACTCAGTCGAAGCCCGCTGTCCGAATCGAATTCTTTTTGTGGGAAACTACCGACATCCGCCCAATCAGGATGCTGTGTACCACTTTGCTGAAGAGATTCTCCCGGTTGTCCGGGCCGCCGTCCCGGACGCGGAGTTCTGCGTCACGGGAGCCAACGCCGATCTGCTCGACCGAAAACGGCTGCAGAACGCTGCGGGTGTCGCGGTTGCGGGCTATCTGAAAGACGTTCGACCGGCCTACCAGCAGGCTGCGCTGTTTGCGGCTCCGATTCGAGTTGGCAGTGGCATGCGCGTAAAAGTGCTCGAAGCTCTCTCGATGGCCCTTCCCGTGGTGGGATATCCTCTGGCCATCCAGGGATTTCAGCTGCGCGAGGGGGAACACTGCCTGACGGCTTCCGATCCTTCGGGATTCGCCCGCCAGGTGATTCATCTGCTTCGGAACCCGTGCCTGAGAACCGAGATTGGCGCCCGGGCCCGCAAGTTGATTGAACAGCACTTCGATTGGCAGGCGCTGCGCCCGCAATTCCTGGAAGTGGTGGAGAGATCAGATGGCTGAACGGGTCCTGCTGATCTGCACGGCAGCTGCGCCCAAAGTCAATCGAGCGCTTCAGGTCCTCCGGGAGAAAGTGGTGAGGGACGCGAGCGTAGATCTTTTGTGTACGCTTACCGATCTTCCCCCTTTCGAAGGGCGCGGCGACCTCCAGCAGCGGATTGTTTTCCCTCCCAGAAGCGACTGGAAAGAAGCCTTACGTCTGTGGGCACGGCTTTTTCGCGAACGATACGAGGTGGTGGCGATCCTGTGGTGCCTGGAGCCCGGGAGACTGCGCGCCAAGCTTTTTGCCCTGATCTGTCCGGGAAGGCGAATGTTGGTGTTCAATGAGAACCTGGACTGTGACTACCTGAGCTTGAGGTTTCTGGCGAGATTGGTTCGAGCGCGGGTGTTGGCCGGGACTCTGATGGGTCATGGTGTCTGGAGAGCAATCACGGCTCCGTTGGCAACAGGCACTTTAGGGCTGCTTCACCTCCTTTTGTTTCCCTGTCGTCTTGCCGTACTGGTCGCAATGGTGGCCGCACTCTTCCTTTCCTCACGCTTTAGGAGCAACCCTTCCGGCACCGCCAGGACGTCCGGAATGGAGTCTTAGCTGAAAAAAATCAAAAGCGTTCGTCTTTTGGACTTGTTTTTCCATCTTGGCATGGTGAGGAGACAATTTGGGGCTGATCCGGCAGGCAGATCAAGATCTCGTCGAAAGGGTGCTGAAGGGTGAGTCAGATGCCTTCAACGTGCTGGTGGGTCGCTGGGAGCGACGGCTGTTTAATTTTGCCCTCCGTCTCACCGGAAACCGCGAGGATGCCTTCGACATCTGCCAGGACAGTTTCCTCAAAGCCTATGAACAGCTGGCTCAGCTTAAGGACCGCTCCAGGTTTTCGCATTGGCTCTTTCGCATTGCCCGGAATTTCTGTCTCTCGCACCATCGATCCGAAAGCAGACTGCCCAAGTCGAGTCCGAATTCGGGACCTGACGGTCAGTCTGACTTGGAAGATCTGCTCGTTGCTCATTCGACAGCCAGGATCGAAAACTCCTTGGCATTCCAGCAGCATGAGCTTCGCCTTATTGTGGAGAAGGCCCTTGCGGTGCTGCCCTTCGAACAGCGCGAGACCATCGTTCTCAAGGTCTATGAGGGCTTGAAGTTTACGGAGATTGCAGAAATCACCGAAAGCCCGGTCAGCACGGTCAAATCAAGGCTGTACTTGGGCCTGACCCAGATGAAGAAGATCTTGAGCGGTAACCAAAAAGAGGCAACACCATGAACTGTGATCGATCACGTGAACTGATGTTGGATTTCGTTGGAAATGAACTTTCAGCGCCTGAGGCCGTGCAGTTGAGGCGCCACCTCGAAAGCTGTGGTTCATGCCAACAGGAACTTTCTGCGCTTGCTCGCACCAAAGCGGCTCTCCAGGCAGGATGGCCAGACGAAGCAATTCCGCAAAGTCTGAGCTTCGATTTCGCAAACCCGTCGGGGAAGGAACGGAGGACTTTCCGGTGGCTCTGGGGCCTTCCGCGACCGGCTGTGGTTGTCCTCACTGCCACAGCGTGCTTTCTCGTCTGTCTGGTGAGCCTGGCTTTGGTTGGTTTGGAGGTTCGGTCTGACTCGGAGGGGTTCCGCGTATCGCTGGGACGAAGAGTGTCCCCAGCAGAAGGTACCATCCAGCCGCCCAGTGCCGAAGCGCGCCCGACTCTCACCGCTCAAGCGGCACAGCAATTGGTCGAAACCGCGGTGGAACGCCGGGCTGTCGACTTGATGGCCCAGTGGCAACAGAATCTGCGGGAGATAAAGTCAGAGCTGGAAACCAAACGGGAAGGGGATCTCCGAAAGATCAGCAAGGAATTTCAGTACTTGGAGAACCTGCAGAGCGTAGTGTGGAAAGAGGCCGCCAGGAACAACAAATATCTCGATACATTGGCTAGGGATCTCTATGTGAAGGTTAACCAAGGTGGCTCGGTCCAGTAGGCCGCATCGCTTTTGACTGGATCGGATCGATGAATAGGATAAGGACTCCAATGAGAATTCGTTCGAAGTTTGCAGTCAGCGTTCTTTGGCTCAATTGCCTGCTTTGCACGGCAGGCCTGGCACAGGGAGCCGAAGTGAGCTCCACGGTGGACGGTTTGGATTATAGTTCCATCAAGAAGGACTTGGCTCTGTTCCAGGGCGTGGTTGACACTACCGTCAAGCAGAACCTGCAGGGCCCTTTCCCGGTACTGGCTTCCACCAAGGGAACTTACCTCCCGGACTATGGGGCCCTGTTCAACCTGGAAGTAAATCTCTATCAGATCCGGGTGATCTCTCCGTTTGATCTCAGGCCTCACTCTCAGAAGGAGCTGGACGAAGCTTACCAAGGAATGTTGAAGCGTCTGGCGGAACTGAAAGAACGGCTGGTCAAGGCCATGATAGATCACGGGAGTTCCCTGCAGCTGTTGAAACCCTCAGACAGCCTCACCTTGGTCGTCCACCTCTTTGGTCCGGAAGGCGACGCAGCCCGGCCTTCCCCCAGTCAAGTCATTCTCAAGATGAGAAAGTCGTGGCTGGACGCTTACCGGGGAAACCAGTTGAGCTTCGACGAACTGGCCCGAAAAACAGAGATTACTCAGTTCTGAGGTTCGACCATTGATAAAAAAGCTCCTTGGACAGCTCCTCGTTGAACGCAATTTGATCAGCCCTCAGGAGCTGCAGAGTGCTTTGGCGCTCCAGCGCGAGCGCAAAGACAAACTGGGCAGAATTCTTCTGGATTTGGGCTACCTGGCTGAACGCGACCTCGTGGCGGTCCTCAGCGAGCAGCACGGGACACGGCTGGTCGTCGCGGCTGAGTACCCCGCCGTACCTCTCGAACTGGGACGCCTCTCTTCCAAGTTTCTTCGACAGTTCAAAGTGCTTCCGTTGGACCTCGACGGCAACCAGTTAACGGTAGCCATGGCCGACCCGTCCGATGCCGAGACCATTGATTCAATCCGGCTCTTCACCGGCTATGAACTGAAGGTCAACCTGGGGATGGAGCAGGAGATCACGGACGCGTTGGATCGCTATTACGGATCCGACGAAAGAGCAGTGGGTCGACTGGTAGAAGAGTCTGCTGATGCGTTAGCCGGCAGCTACTCCGAGGTGAGTGAGGATATCGAACATCTGCGAGACCTGGCCTCGGAAGTTCCGGTCATCCGCATGGTGAACCTCATGATCTCTCGAGCGGTTGAACGCAGGGCCAGCGACATCCATATCGAACCGTTTGAAAAGGAGTTCCGGGTTCGCTATCGCATCGACGGCATCCTTCAGAACGTCGAAGCTCCGCCCATCAGCCTTAAGGCTGCGGTGATCTCACGTGTTAAGCTGATGGCCAAGCTGAACATCGCCGAGCGCCGCCTTCCTCAGGACGGCCGCATCAAGTTGAAGGTTTTGGGAAAAGAGATCGACCTGCGTGTCTCGACGTTGCCCACGCTTTACGGGGAAAGCGTGGTCATGCGCATTCTCGACAAGAGCGACTCCAGCTTGTTTGACCTCCGCAAACTTGGCTTCCCGGTTTCCATGCTCTCCGTCATGGAGAAACTGACCGCTCAGCCGCACGGGATTCTTCTAGTCACCGGGCCCACCGGCAGTGGTAAATCCACAACCCTGTATTCCGCCATGGGTCGCATCAACAAGCCGGACAAGAAGATCATCACGATTGAAGACCCGGTGGAGTATCAGATGGACGGGATCAACCAGATTCACGTCAACACCCAGATTGGGCTGACCTTTGCGGCCGGACTCCGTCACATTGTTCGCCAGGACCCGGATGTGATCATGATCGGTGAAATCCGCGATCTGGAGACGGCCGAAATCGCCATCCGTTCGGCGTTGACCGGTCACCTGGTCTTCAGCACGCTCCACACCAATGACGCGCCCAGTGCGATTACGCGTCTGGTCGACATGGGCGTCGAAAATTATCTGCTGGCTTCCTGCCTCATCGGAGTATTGGCCCAACGGTTAGTCCGGGTGACTTGCACCAACTGCCGGACCGAGTATCCGGCTGATGTGCAAAGTCTCAGGTCTCTGACATTGCCGGTCGACGGGTCAGCGGTCGTCACCCTTTACCGGGGAGAAGGTTGTGAGAACTGTGGCTTTACAGGTTATGAATCGCGAAAAGGCATATTCGAGTTAATGGAGCCCGACGACGAGATTCGGCGCATGATCGTGGCTAACGAACCATCAAATATCATCGCTCAGTATGCTCGCAGCCGCGGCATGAAGACGCTCAAAGAGGATGGCTTTGAAAAGGTGATGCAAGGCATCACCACCCTGGATGAAGTGCTGCGTGTCACGCAGGATGTGTGACGAGTCGGGTCCAAGCACGGACCTGCAGCTCTTGAGGTCGTGTTGAGTTGTGGCTCTGTTGATCCTCACACCACAATAGGAATCAGGAAAAGATGGCCAATTTTTTCTACAAAGCGGTCGGAAGGGACGGAACCCTGGTGGACGGCATGCTTGAAGGCACCGACGACCGGGCTGTAGCAATCAAGCTCCAGGCGATGAACCTTGTTCCGGTTCAGATCAGCACCAGAAAGGGCAGTCAGCCGTTTAAGCTGGATCTCGCTTTCACCTTTCGCAGGGTCAGCAGCAAAGAGGTGATGTTCTTCACGCAGGAGCTCAGCACGCTGATCAATGCCGGGCTGCCTCTGGATCGCAGCCTGGCTATCTGCAAATCCCTCACCGACAGACCTCGGGTGCAGGCCATCCTGGAGGATGTCTTGCAGGGAATCAAGCAGGGAAAGACCTTTGCGGAAAGTCTGTCAGCTCATCCAAGAGTCTTTTCAAAGCTCTACATCAATATGGTCAAAGCCGGCGAGGCCAGCGGGTCGCTTCCGGTGGTATTGGAGAGGTTGGTCGAGTTCCAACAGTCCGCGGACGAGCTGAAGAGCTACCTGATCTCTTCACTGATCTATCCGGTCTTGCTGACGGTCGCCGGCTTCCTGTCGATCGTGGTTCTGCTGGTTTTCGTCATCCCTCAATTTGCACAGGTGTTCGAGGATGCCGGCCAAGCGCTCCCTTTGCCAACTCAAATTCTTCTGTCCGTCAGCGATTTCTTTCAGAGCTATTGGTGGCTGGCCGTTCTGATCTTGGCGGTCGCAGTGATCGGCTTTAAGAGCGCAATGGCCAGGGACCAGGGACGAATGGGATGGGATCGATTCAAGCTAAGGATTCCAGTCCTTGGTGAAGTCCTCCGCAAGATCGAGGTTGCTCGTATCGCCCGAACGCTCGGTACCATGGTCCACAGTTCGGTCCCGCTGGTGCAATCGCTGGGCATCGTCAGAGACATCAGCGGCAACCTCAGCGTTGCCGCTGCGATCTCGGGAATTGCCGACGGGGTCCGCAAGGGAGAGGGCGTAGCGGGGCCCATGGAGCGGACCGGAGTGTTCCCGCCACTGGCGATCCACCTCATCCAAGTAGGGGAAGAGACTGGAAGGCTGGACTCCATGCTCCTGGAACTGTCCAAGGTCTATGACAAGGATGTCCGATCGGCCATCAAGAATCTCATCGCGCTGTTCGAACCGGTCATGATTCTGGTCATGGGGCTGGTTGTAGGCGTCATCGTCGTTTCAATGCTGCTGGCCATCGTGAGCATCAATGAGATACCCTTGTAGCCCTTCAGGCCGCGCCTGATAGGTCGCTTCAAGGAGGCATCACTCATGAAAGACTGGAACAACGAACTGCCAAACGCTGGGGAGCCGGAATCAAGGAATGGTCTCCCGAGAGGACGTGCGAAAAATGCGGCAGGCGGGTTTACCCTCATCGAGCTGCTCGTAGTCATGGTGATCATTGGACTGCTGGCAGCACTGGTGGGACCAAGGCTATTTAAGAACGTTGGCAAAAGTAAAATCACGGCAGCGAAGACACAAATCGCCAATTTTCAGACCGCGCTGGGCGCCTACAAGCTGGAGGTGGGAGTCTTTCCCAGCACGGAGGAAGGCTTGCAAGCGCTTCGAGTCAAGCCATTGTCGGCAAACCGTTGGGACGGACCGTATCTGGCCAAGGAAGTGCCCTTGGATCCCTGGGGCAATCCTTATGTCTATCGATTCCCCGGCGAACACGGCGACGAGCCCGACATCATCTCTTACGGCGCTGACGGGCGTGAGGGCGGTGAAGGTGAGAACGAAGATGTGGTCAGCTGGAAGTGACGGCGCCGGCGTTTCGATAACGGGTGCTGCGCCAAGGGTTGAGTTCGGTGGTCAGAAGCTCGCCACGGGCTTTACGCTCCTGGAGGTATTGGTGGTCATGGTTCTTCTGGGACTTCTGGCATCCCTGGCGATTCCGCCGGTGGGTCGAGGCATGACTGTTTTGAGGCTCCGCACCAGTTCCAATCAGATTGCCGGTATGCTCCGTCTGGCCCGAGCACAGGCCGTCCGGGAACAGCAGATCTACTGGGCCGGTTTCGACCAGGAGAAAAACCAGGTTGAAGTCGTCAGCGAGAATGGCAAGGTCCGAAAGACGCTGGCCCTGCCGCAAGGCGTGAGCCTGCGCGAAGTCTCACTGCTGGGAGAGCACGACCAGGATCGCGCCTCCGGAACCAGCTACTTCTTCTTCTCGCCCAACGGATCGAGTGAACGATTCGAGGCGGTCGTGGCCAGCGATCGGGGGCGGGCATTTCGGATCGTCCAGGATTGGCTGATTCGTTCGCCAAGAGTGGAAGAGGTCGGCGACGAGGCCCAGCCGAACCGCCGGAGGAGTCGGCGATGAGGTGCTGTCCATGAGAACAGATCAGGCCGCAGGGTTCAGCTTGATGGAGGTTCTGGTCAGCGTAGCGGTCCTGGGAGTGGTCTACACGGTGCTGTTCGGCCTGATGTCAGGATCCCTCAGGAATGTCGATCGAGTGGGAGAGCGCGAGAAAATCCTTCGCTCGGCGCAAATGAAGCTGAACGAGCTCGTTTTGGCCGTGAATCAAGGTGATGGGTCTCCACCCTCGTCAGGCCGATTTGACGAGAAGTACACCTGGCAGGCACGAATCGAGGACTTCGACTTGGCTGAGAATGCCGTTAAACCGCCGGAGCACATGGTGGCCCGTATTCGTCTTCAAGTGAACTGGCAAGGCAACTCAGGCCCGCAGGTCTACGAACTGCAAACGATGACGTGGGCTCCTAGACGATGACCAAAGAGGCACGAACGGGTGACCCTGTGACGAATAAAGGCGGAAACGCTTCAGTTCTCCGGCGACCCTATCAGGCGGGTTTCACACTTCTGGAACTGCTGGTGAGCATCACGCTAATGGGGATCGTGGCAGTGGCGATCCAGACTGGTTTTCGTCTGGGCGTCAGGTCCTGGGAAAAAGGAGAAGCTGCTTTGCAACGCTTTCGTGCTGCCCAGGCGGCGTTGGATCTGATCACCCGTCAACTTGGCTCGATGCTGCCTTACTACACAATCCAGAGGTACAACGACGTGCCCGTAGAGGTATTGGTCTTCCAGGGAGCCGATCGGGGGCTGAGATTCGTGTCAGCTTTCTCTGTGCAGTCCCGAACGGCCGGGGGGCTGCGGTATGTTGAATACTTTTTGACGCCATCGACCGAGGGACGAGGTACAGCATTGGTTGTTCAGGAGCGAGAACTGCCGGGTGACGATTCGTTCGCGGAGTCCGTGTTCACGGGCTTCTCGAAGGGCGAGGGTGATATCGTGGTGGCCGGTTTCCCGTCTTTTTCTGCCGGTGCCGAGGCCATTCCCTTGCTGGAAGGCGTGGAGGATATGGAGTTTCGTTATCTGGCGCCACCTCCCGAGGAAACGAATGTTCCAAACCCCTTTGCACCCCCCAAGAAGAGGCAGCGACTACCGATGGGCGTGGAGATTCGTTGGCGGTGGCTCGAACCACCACCTGCCTCCGGGTTTCCACTGGAATCTTCGGTGGTCATCCCTATTTCAGCCGCGTTGTGAAGGCATTGATCTGATGAAACTGCAATCGACCAAGGGAATCGTACTGATCGCCTTGCTCTGGGTGCTCGCGGCGCTCTCTCTGATTGCGGTGAGCTTCGCTTCCACTGTTCGTCTGGAACTGCAAGTGGCCGGCGCTGCGTCCGATGCCGAACGGGCTTATTTCTTTGCCCGAGGGGCCGCGGAGGCGGTTCTATATCGACTGGCCTATCCGGACCAGGACAGGGAAAGACAAAAGGAACTTTTCCCTTACGCCGGCGGCATGAGTCACTATTGGACCGTCGATGGAGACTTGATCTGCCATGTTGCGATCTTTGACGAGGCGGGCAAGATCGACCTGAATGCCGCAGAGGAAGAGGTTCTGGCAAGGGTTCTCGAAAGTGCCGGGGTCCAGGATCCTCTCAGATCTGAAATCGCTCGGAAGATTGTGGAGTTCCGCGAGCCGGCCCGAAGCTCGTCGGAGGCCCGTGTCGATGACGGTTCTCCTCACCGGCCATTCCACGCAGTGGAGGAGTTGTTATTGATTCCGGGGGTGACGAAGGAGTTGCTCTACGGCCACCCCAAGCGTTCCGAGAACGGTGAGACGCTGGAGGCCAGAGGACTGATCGATCTTCTTACGGCCTACTCCAACAGCAAACAGGTAAACATCAACTATGCCGAACCGGAGGTCCTGGCCGCCCTGCCTGGCATGAGTCCCGAGGCAGCCAGATCCATCTCAGAGGCCAGGGCCATTGAGGCCTTTGACTCGGGCAGCGATTTGTCTCAACGGATTTCTGGGATAGTCAGCAGCGAAGGCCTTTCGGCTTTGACGACCCAGTTTTCCGGTCGTTACTGTCTGGTGGCAACAGCCATGGTAAAGGGATCGAAGGTGCGGCGGAGTGTCAAAGTGGTTGCCAAGCCGGATGACACCTCGCCCAGGAGACTGGAACGGTTTGTTTGGTACGACGAGTATTGGCCCTCGGCAGAGGTGTTGAATTGGATCGAAAGACCCCAATCGAGGGATTCGATCAGCAGCTGACAGGGCTGCCAAGGTGTAGCGCTCTATGATGATCGGTAAGTCGTTAGGCATCTGGATCGAAGAAGACAGTATCGAGCTTAGCCTGCTTTCAAGGTCCTGGAAGAGGCGCGTTCGGGTGGCTGGCATCCTCAAGCTTGAAACGCTTTCCGCCATGCCGGCTGGGGAAGCTCGCCGGCAAGTGGACACCTTCCTTGGCAGGCATGGCGCGAGAGATTGCCGGAAAGCTCTAATGATCCCGCGGCGACAAGTGATCGTGCGACAGGTGGATCTGCCGGCTGAAGCTGAAACGAATCTTGCCAAGGCGGTTGAGTACCAGGTTGTTGGGCTCTTGCCCGATGCCGAAAGCCAGGTAAGCCATGGCTACACTGTGGTTCGAAACGGAAAGGCATCGAAGACCCTCCGTATTTCCATCTACCTGCTGTCGCGGCCAATCCTCGATGGCTACCTGGAAACCTGCCGGGCGTTGGGTTTGGTAGTAGATCGTGTTTTGCCTTCAAGTGTTGCTTTGTCCAGCTGGCGCTTGTCACTCGGTTCCGGTCAAAAACGTCAGCCCTGTCTGCTAGGCCACTGGAAGGGAGGCCGGCTTGAGTTACTCGCCATTGGCGAAGAAGATCTTCTCTATTCACGCGAATTGGCTGCGGAGACGCCGGAGACGGTGGTGGAGATCCTGCAGAAAGAAGCAGACCAGTTTGCCGGCAAGACGGGACTGAGCGACTCCGCTTCGGTGGAAGTAGGCTTGTTGAACGCGTCGGACCTGACCCCAGAAGATCCTACCACCTCGCTCAAGCTGCGGATGTTTTCGGATGCCCGGTCGTTGGGACTCGAAGTTAGCCAGCCAAAACTCAACGGGCGGACCTTTATTCAAAGCTTTCTGTCAATTGCCGGAGGGCTTAGCGGGTTCCGGCGGACCCTACCTCACTCGATCAACTTACTCCCGTTCGATCAGCGAATTCGAAAGTCTCGCTGGAGGCAAGTGCCAACCTACGCCCTGCTGGCTGCCAATGGCCTGCTGGCGCTGGCACTGGCACTGCGCCAGCCCTATCAGGAAGCCAGATTTGCTCGCGAGCTGAGACAGGAGGTCGCTCGATTGGAGCCGGAGGTAAAAAGGGTTCGCTCGGTGGAGAGCGAAATCGCGGACGCGCAACGCAAAGTAGCCCTTCTGGCCCGTCTGAAGGACGGCCATCGGTTTTCCTTGGAAGCTCTCAACGAGATGTCGACCATTATTCCCAAAGACACAGCGGTGTTTGATTACAACTTCAAGAGCCCAGTGATCGAGATCTACGGCAGTTCGGTGGCGGCAGCGGGACTTCCCCAGTTGCTGGACAATTCAAAGCTGTTTAAGGAAACGGAGTTCGTGGCACCAATCACTCGGGATGCCTCTCAACGTGAGATTTACCGGATTCGAACGAAGTTGGAAACGGGAACGGGAAGCGTCCCGCCGGAATCTCCAGCTCAGGGAATCCGAGGGAAGAAATAAGCATGCGCTTCTCAACTCGCGAGCGATGGCTGATTGGTTCAGCACTGGGCGTGGCCTTACTCTATCTCGCCTGCGAATACTATGTCTTCCCCGTCATCGATTCGCTGGCCGAAACCCGTGAAAAGATCGCACTCGATTCAAAGCGCCTGGTCAACTATCGAAGGCTCTTGCTGGGGCAAGACTCCGTCCAAGCAGCTCTTGGGGAAGCTCACAAACAGCTGGCAATCATGGAGCAGGGGCTGCTGAACAACCGCTCAGATGCTCTGGCCAACGCCGAGATCCAAGGCCTCGTCAAAGGCATCGCCGAAGCGCAAGGGTTGACCTTCAGGAGGACGGAGCTGGTTCCCGTTCGTCAGATCAGTCCGGAATACGCGCGAGTTCCCACGCGCATCGAGGTCATCGGGAGTATCGACCAGCTGGTACAGCTGCTGGTGCGTTTGGGTTCAGCCGACAAGGTTCTCTCCGTCGAGGAGATGCGAATCAATCCAGTACAGCTTGGAAATCCCAAAGAAAAACGAGTTCTGGCCACCTTGATGGTTTCGGGAGTGAAGAGGTTGGAGTCAGACGCAGCCGCCGCAGCCATGACGCCCCAATCCGCCCCGCAGGTGAGGCGAGCAGGGTCATGATGAGAAAACAGGTGATACTACTCAATTGCCTCTTGCTTTGTTCCGCCGGCTTGGCGGGATATCGGCTGAAGCAACAATGGCACGATTTTCAGGGAGCGCACCACCTGTCCCAGCTCGTCGCTTCCCAGAACCCTGCGAACTCCCCTAATCCAGCTGGAGACGGACCTGTCCAGGTACCCAACTATTCAGCCATCGTCGATAACCACCTCTTCACGGTTGATCGGAACAACATCATTCCAGCCGAAGTTCCGGTCGAGGCTCCTTTGGCTCCGAAACCGATTTTGATGGGTACCATGGGCATTGGAGAGGATCAATTTGCTCTCATGGTCTCGGAGGCACCCAAGGCCAGCAAGGAGTATCGAAAGATCAAAGTCGGGGAATCACTGGACGGCTACACCTTGGTGCGTTTTCTGGACCAGAAAGTGATCATGAAGGCTGGCGGCCAGGAAATCGAAGTGCGTCTGAATGAGCCCTCCAAGATGGTGGCTCGTGAAGTGGGTGTGGCTCCTCAACCGGGAGCTTCCCAGAAGGTGACCACGGTGGCCACAGAAGGCTCTTCAGGAGCGGCAGCTGTAAATCGTCCTTCGGCTCCAAGTCCAACCAGTGTTCCAGTCGGAACTGTCGTGAACGGATATCGAAAAAAGATGGTCCCTTCGCCCTTCGGTCCGATGGAGGCTTGGGAGGCCGTGAAATAACCATGACGAGTTAGAAAAGAGTTCATACCACCAACCATAGCGGACACATGATGAAGATCTTCTCAGAAATTCCTTTCAGAGTTGTTTTCCTGCTTCTTGTCGGGTGGAGTCTCCTGGTGTTGGAGAGTTTCCCGTTTCAAGAGCCGCCTAAGGGCGAAGCCAAATCGGACAAACCGGAGGACAACAAAAAGACCGAAGAGGAATACTACGAAGTAAACACCCCTTTCGGTGTTCAACGGTATCCCAAACGACCGGGAGCTCCGGCTCCGGCCCAGCCATCTCCTCCTGCGGCGCTTCCGGCCAGCCCGACGGCCCAGCCTTCGCCCAGCCCCGCTCCACAGCCCGCACCGCCCACTCCGGCCCCTGCTGCGGGCAGCCCGGCTCCGGCTCCTCAGCAGGCGGCGCGGGCCTCTGCACCGGTCATGATTCAATTGGCCAACGCGGACGTTCTTCAGGTGATCAACATCATCGCCAACGATCTGTTGAAGCTGAATTACGTGATCGATCCCAAAGTCAAAGGATTCATCACCATCAACATCACCGGAGAGTTTCGCAGGGAAGACTTGCTTCCTCTCTTGGACACGGTCCTGAGGATTAACGGAGCGGCGATAGTCAAGACGGGTAACTTTTACCAGATTGTGCCCAGCACTCAAGCTCGCCAGCTACCCCTTCCAATGTACGGCGACGTCAGTGGAAAAAAAGCTCCGATGACTGAGGACGCCTTGGTCATGCACGTGTTGCCAATGCGGTATGTCTCAGCGAACGAAATGTCCAAGATCCTGACGCCGTATCTGTCGGAGTCCGCACACGTGACCGTGCACCCGGAAGGCAACATTCTGATTATCACGGAGAATGCGGCCAACCTGGCCAGGTTGCTGGAGTTGGTGGATATTTTCGATTCCGACGTCTTTCAAAAGAGGCGAGTCCAGGTCTACCCGATCAAGCACACCCGCGCCCAGAATCTGGTAGAAGACCTGGAGGACGTGTTTTCAGCTTACTCTCTCTCCAGTAAGGAGTCGGCAATCAAGTTCATCCCTATTGACCGGATTAATTCCATTCTCGCAGTAAGTCCTAATCCCAGCAGTTTCGCGGAAATCGAGAGTTGGATTCAGCAGCTCGACAGGCCGCTTGAAAGTGGTGGGGTCCGAAACTACGTCTACAAAGTAGAAAACGCCGAAGCAAAAAAGATTGCTCCTTTGTTGGTCCAAATCTATGGCAGGCGCTCCAAGGAGGAACGAGTCCCGCTGGCAACGGCCATGGCTGCCGCCGCAGCCCAGACCCCTGGCCAACGGGAAAAGCCGGCAGAGGAAGAGGCCACTCTAGGCTTAGTCCAAGGCGACATCAAGGTTGTGGCCGACGAGGAGAACAATGCGCTGATCATTCAATGCACTCCCCAGGACTACGAGGTCATCAAGCAGACCATTCGAGAATTGGATATCGTGCCACGACAGGTCCTCATCGACGCCAAAATCTATGAGGTCAGCCTAAACGGGGCATTGTCAATGGGAGTTTCCGCGTTTCTCGAGCAGAGGAAACAAGCGCGAGCTCCGACGTCAGCGTCTTTTAACGCCACACCGGATACTGACAGCGGCGTACAGGCTGGGCTGAACCTCAGCACATTTGCCAGGATCGGCAACACACGCGATCTTCTGCTTTTCCTCAACGCCCAGGAAAGCCGCTCACGAACTCGGGTTCTGTCTTCTCCTACGATTATTGCCTCGGACAACCAGCTGGCCAGGATTCAGGTGGGATCAGAGATCCCAATTTTGACTTCCCAGGGAGTCGTTCCAGGCGGTACCGGAAGTTCCGGACTTTTCTCAAACACGATCCAAAACCGCAGCACCGGTATCATCCTCACGGTGACTCCCCGAATCAGTGCGAGCGGATGGGTCACCATGAAGATCGAGCAGGAAGTCAGCAATCCGATCGCACCCACTGCGGGCAGTGGGATCCAGTCACCCTCCATCAGTATCCGCTCGGTGGGAACTCAAGTCACCGTCAAGGATGGTGAGACCATCGCAATTGGTGGAATCATTGCTGAAAACAAGCTGCTGTCGAAAAACCGGGTTCCCCTGCTGGGAGACATCCCGGGCTTGGGTCTGCTGTTCGGCAATACTTCCTCGACCAATACCCGCACCGAGCTGATCGCTGTCATCACACCACGCGTCATCCGAGACGTTGAAACAGCCGTGGATGTGACCGACGATTTCAAGGCGCAGCTGAAACATCTCAAGAAGGATCTGCGAGCTTTGGACCGAGACGCCAACTAAATTCGAATTCACTGGCGGTGAATTGTCTAAAGTCCGGTCTCCTATTGCCGAAACACAGAGGGCAGTCCATTTCTCAGACTGGCGCGGCCGTCAAAGGCGTGAGCCGACCATTCGAGCAGAGGCTTCAAACGTGGGAAATCCCCTTGACAGATTCCGTCACAATTCGGGTCAAGCCATTGATTCCAGAACTTCTTACACCCCGTGAAAACACAAAAAAAACCTTGACATCGCTATAGCCCGATGTTAACGTACGACCGGTTTTGCAACATTTCTAACAAGTTAGCAGCATGAAATGACCATTTCTTGGTTTCAAAATCGCACAGGTGAGGAGGTGATAGATTAGGGTCTTTCAACATGATCCGGAGTCTGGGTGGTGTTGGAAACATCTAGTCTATGACCAAGCTCCGGTGGCGTTTAAAGAACTCGCAGGAGGTGAGCGCACAACGACATTGACCAACAGGCTTTCTCTAAATCACCGGAATCAGAAGTTCAAAGTCAGTCCCAATATCAGTTGCGCTCGGTCGGTTGATCCGGGGCGACTGCTCAAGTCGGTTGTCGGATTCGGAAACTCAACCAATCTGACCAACAACATCATTTAGTGAGGAGAGAAAATGCGAGCAAAATCGAAACTGTTTTCAGTTGCGCTCTCGGCGTTATTGCTGCTGGGTTTTGCGGCGACACTGAGCGCGCAGATCAGCCACCAGGTGCAATCGACACCTGTGGATGTGGTTCAAACCGGTCTGACGGAAGTCATGGGTGAAGTCAGACTGATCAAGAGCACCATTCCCGCCAATACGCCCCAGACAACCATCGGCGGCACAGTCAACGTGCTGTATGTGGATGTGCCGATCAGCAATACCTTTTCGGGACAGCGCGCCGTGACGCTGGGTGGTCCTGGCGGAACGTGCAGCATTACCGATGTCGGCGGCATCACGATCGATTTCAGTGCTCAATACTGCGACGATCCCGGGATCTCATTCCAGCTCTTTGCCACCGTTACCAACACCGCTGCTGGCGGCTTGTTGACGATTTCGTTCCCGACGGGTTTGGTCGTCACGGCTGATGGGCAGTCAATTGCCATCAACGGCGTGCGTGCCAGAGTAACCGGGAAGCCAGTCGGTGCTGATGTCAATGCCTCGTTGCAAGCTTTACCCAGCAACGCCCACAGCTTCATTAACGTTTCGCAAGTCCGCGTTGCTCGGACTAATGATGGATTGACGATTCAGGCCACTGGGATTGTGGCGGCCATTTGTTTGCCACCGCCCTCTCCGACGGTGCGTGTTCTGGAAGGGTTCCCCGGTGCGTTTGTACACAACGCGACGGTGGCTGCTGCCACACCTACTACTCCTGCGAATCCACGGCCCAGGTTCGGAGCCAACACCAACACGCACGTCAACCTTGTCGTGACTGGCTTGCCGAGCGGTGTTACGTTGACGTGGCCAGCTTCAGTCAATGCATCGACTGGAACAGGTACACTGAGACTCGTTTCAGTTTCCGTGGACACGGCTATCGCCCTTTACAGGTTCGACACAACCGATCAGGCTCTGAGTGACCTGACCGCCGAGTTGTTCCTGGTCTCGCCGACGGTTACAGTGGCGATCACTGCTGCCGTGGGCGTAGCAACAGTCCAAGGCCAGTTGTACCCGTCCGATCTGTTGCCGGTAGTTGGATTGGTTCCCAGATTTGACCATCCGTTGGAACCGGATCCGGGGATTCCTTTCGTCACGGTCCAGAAGTGTCGTACCTACCTGCTGTTCCCATTCCTAACCAACGCAGCGGGTTCGACCTTCAATTCTGGCATGGCTGTCGCCAATACCACCAATACGACTGGCGTTCCTGGGCTCGTGACTCCTGCCCAGTCCGGATCGGTTACGCTGTACGGGTTCCCGCAGTTCCCGAGCGGCGGCACCCAGACCCCGGTCAGCGCCGTCTTGGCCTCCAATCTGGAGTCCGGTAACACCGTAGCCGCTTCGCTGGATGGAATCACCGGATTCGCCGGCTTCCAAGGCTATGCGATTGCGGTCTGCGAGTTCCAGTTTGGTCACGGATTCGCGTTCATCAGTGGAACCTATGGCAGTAGCGTGCCGGTGGTGGCCGAAGGCTTCCTGGCTTTGGTCATTCCTGATCCAGCGTTCACTGGCACTCGGTTGGCGTCTCCGCCGCTGACTGCCAACTCTGGAGAAAACCTGGGCAACTAAGCCTCAGGTTGAAATTTGTCCCTCAAAAAAAGGGTCGCTGCTTCGGCAGCGACCCTTTTTCTATTTCTGGCATCCAAAGATGCAAACTGAAGAAAGAGGTTCTCCCCAGTGACAACAACACGCCGCAAGGCCGTTCTGTTCAAATTAATCTTGGCTGCCATGGCACTCTGTTCCGCGATCCCGGTTACCCGAGCTTCCGACGCATCGAGCTTGGCTGCACTGCGAGAGAGGGTAAGCGGTTTCTATTCCAGGATCCGCGCTAACCAGTGGGCCCATGCAGAGGAGTTTGTTCTGGAGGAGTCCAGAGAAAGATTTCGAAGTCAGCCAAGAGGGACAATTACCAGTTTCGAGATCGTCGAAACGACTCTTGAACCCGATGGCAACTCCGCCATCGTCGAAGTGACTTTCCGAGTGCTGATTCCGTCCATCGTGAAACAGGTCGATATCCCGAATCGCAACCGCTGGCGGCAGCGCGACGGAACCTGGTATTACGACCCAGACAACCCCCCTCCTCAGCTGGCCGACAAGTTCCAGGAAAAGCTTTGGAGCCGACTGGAGAAGAAGCTTCCATCCAACGTCAAATTTGAAAAGGAAGAAGCGGATGTGGGAGTTGTGCCCAAGGGTCAAAAGGTCACGGTCAAGTTCCCCTTCACGAGTCTCTCCGCTGAGGCGCTTCGAATTGAGAAGGTCTATGTTCCGGAGGATTTCATGAAAGACGTCACGCTGGTGCGTGACATCAAGCCCCGAGGTAAGGGGGAGATAATCATCGAGATTGACACTTCACAGCTATACAAAGAGTTTGGCCAGACGATTGTCGTGGAGTTCCCCGAGGAAATGACGCGGCTTACGATCAAGGGACAGGTTTACAAGGCTTCTGAGCTGGCCCCCCAGGGCAAAAAGAACTGACCGCTTCCTACCTCGTTACTGCCTCAAGCTGCTGAATCTGTAAGCGTGCTTCCCGAGCATACTCGCTCTCAGGTTCTCCTTTCCAGATCCTCAGAAAGTATTCGAAGCATAATCTCGCGTCCAGGTAATTACCGATTTTGAGGTAAATCAGGGCTAGGTTGAATGCTGCTTCGGGGTATTGGCCTTGGTGGGAGTACCAAATGGCTTTCCTGTAGTTTTCTATCGCTTTATTGAGTTGACCCGTGCGTCCGTAAATGACGCCGAGATTGTAGTACAGACTGGGCGGCAGCTTGTCAGCGGATACCTCTTCGATCACGTGAAGGGCTTCGTCTGTCTTTCCTTGGTTCAGGAAGAGCAGAGCCAAGTTCACCTTTGAGCCGCTGTACTCTGGATTTAACGAGATGGACCGCTTGAACGCATTCTCAGCACCCAGTGAGTCACCCTCATTGGCCAGGGAACTTCCCAGGTTTGTCCATACCCGAAAGCTGTTCGGATATTTCGCAGCATTATCTGACCAGAGTGTTACTTCGTCTCGCCAAGTCTCGTTCCTCTGCCATGTCATGTATCCTGAAGCGAGCGCTAGGGGGATGAGAGTTGCTGATAGGATGGCGCGTCTGCGTAGATAAGGCCCTCCTGTTCTGATCCAGCTTGCCACCAACGCCAAGCCTCCTCCAAAAAGACCAATCGAAGGCAAATAGGTCCGGTGTTCGAAGACCATCTCCAATGGGAAGAAACTGGACTCAATCGACAGGTTGAGGAGAATCCAAACGACAAAGAACGATGACACGGGAAAGCGTCGCCTGAAGTACCAGGCAACAATCAAAAGAGAAAGCAAAGAGACCAAGCTAAGGAGTGTGGTCCAGGGAAACCACAGCGAAACGGAGTGTGGAAAATCATGGTACAGCGCCAGACGGGAAGGGAGTGGCCATAGAACCAACGAAAGATAGAACACAATCACTCTTGGTTGAGTCAGCAACCGCTCTTCAAGCGTGAAATCGCGAGCCCGATAGCCAACGGCGATTCGCTCCGGGACATCGTAACCGACCGCCAGCACCCAAACAACGGCTGTCATCGCGAGTATCGCGATCAGCCAGGTCCTCGAACTGAACCTCGGAACTGTGCACTTGTTGAAAAAGTAGTAGTCGACCAACAGTATGGTCACAGGCAGCACCAAAGCATTTTCCTTGCTTAACACGGCCAACAAGCCAGTCAGCAGCCCGGCGCCAAGCAGCAGGTGACGCGGCATACTCGGCTGCCTCCGCCGCCACTCCACGAACAGGACGACGCTCAGAAGATAAAAGAATGCGGACAGCAGGTTCATTCGCTGTACGATGTAGGTGACCGACTGGGTGTGGAGCGGACTGACGGACCAAAGCAGCGCGGTCAGGAACGACAGTAACGCACGATCGCGGCGCTTCAGGTCTCGATAGGCCAGCTCGAGCAGACGCTCCACGAGCACCAGAACAAGACAGGCGTTGAGAGCATGCAGCAAGAAGTTCACTACGTGGTAGGAGAAGACCTCCTGGCCCGAGAAGTAGTAGTTGATTGCAAACGTCAGGTATGCCACAGGTCGGACGCCACCCGTCCTCGATGACAGGGCCTCAACCAGGCCGTTCCAAGACCAGCTGGTCATCTGAACGCTGGGATTGCCGATGATGTTGGGCAGGTCGTCGAAATGCCAACTGGCTTCGAAAGAATTCGAATAAGCCAGGGCGTTGACACCGATCAACGTCAGCAGGTACAGCCACAAGGAATACGCTGATGAGGGTGAGTGGCTGGAATCGTTATTTCGAGACTTGGAGACCCTTTTGCGGCGGCGCATCTTCATAGCCACTCGTTAGGCATGATTCGCTCTCTTCTCTTGAGATCCAAGGACCGCTGGTGTCGCATCGACAGGCGCGGATGTGCCCACTGCGGTGCCCGATCCTTCCACCAGACACCCGTCATTGACGATGATCTGGCATCCACCTGGGAACTAACGCGCCGGGAGCGGAATTGGTTCAACCTCCGCGAGGGGCACTTCTGCCAGTCCTGCGGCATGTCGCGAAGAGTTCGAATGATTGTATGGACCATCCGACAACTTCACCCACACCTCGACAACCTCACCATTCTTCACTGCAACGGTATCAACCAACTCGACCTCTTCTTTCGCGCGGCCGGAGCCTCTGCGGCCGGAGCCTCTAATGTGATCGAGACCCATTATGCTCCGAATGAACCGCTTGGCCTCATGAGCTCAGGCACCTCGAACCAGGACCTAACCCGACTCACTTTCGCAGACGAAACATTCGATCTGGCCGTTCATTCAGAGACTCTGGAGCATCTTCTCGATCCGGAAGCTGCTCTGAAGGAGGTACTTCGCGTTCTAAAGCCCGGCGGGCGCCAAATGTATACGCTGCCCCTGATCCAATCACGTCGAACAAGACAGCGGATCGGCACCGACAAGCAAGGAAGCAGGACTCAGCTGCTGCCACCCAGCTTTCACGGAACCGACGGCGAATACCCGGTTGTCTGGGAATTCGGTGGAGACTTTCTCCTGGCGCGGAGTCCTCATATCGAAAGAGTTTTCTACGACAACTACTGGCTCAATCCTACCGTATTCACGGTGGTCGAGCGGAAGGCAGGAAAAGTCACTTGACTGCCGCGAATACTCCACGATCGCCCGTCAGATATTGCGGGTTGGCGTCGGGTGGCGGAGATACCCGGCTGACTTCTCGGAAACCCGCAGCAGCTAGAAACAATCGGACAGCAGCTTCGTTCGGAACAAAACTCAAACACTGGTACGAAGCCAACGCGTTGCTCTGATAGTCTCCTTCATAGAACACTGCAACGCCGGCTTCAACATCCTTGGTGACACCGGTATGGCCCCAGCCCGTCCGGATCGGTTGGGTTTGCCGGGTCAGTTGTGTTTCTACAATGCACAAGCGGCGAGTCACACGCTGAATGCTCCGCAAAGCTCCAACGGGATCTTCCAGGTGATAGATCAAGCCCAGGCAAAGTGTAAGGTCGTAAGAGTCGGCGGGATCCGCAACATCGAAGACATCCTGCCTTTCGAATTCCAGCCGTTGCGCATCAAAAGCTCGAATCTCCCGAACCGCTTTGGCCCGGCGGATGTTATCTTCTCGAATGTCGATCCCCTTTACGATTGCACCCCGGTGGTAAAGGAGGTGGGAGAAATAGCCCTCATTGCAGGCCACATCCAAGCACCTTCGCCCGCTCAATCCACTCGGAAAGAACCGATCGATCACTTCCTGAATCATGACTTCCCTGGTCCGATGAATCGACCGGAGTTCTTCGTCCAACAAGCGGGTCTTGATGCCATCACCCAAGTCGAACTCGTACATCCAGGCCCGACCCAATTCGGCCAATTCTTTCTTCTCTTCCACCGTCACAATAGTTCGCTCCTTCCGTCTCAACAAGCACGGCCCGGCAGCTACAGACGCCGTTAACGGGCAGCACGCGCCGCCTGCATAGCCTTGGCAGCCTCATCCGGCCGATTCAGCGCAGTGTAAGCAGCAGAGACGCCACGGTAGGCACGCGCCGCATTCAAAGAACCCAAAGCCGCCACTCGTCCATAGGTTGACAGGGCCTCGTTATACTGCCGGACAGCCATGAGTGCATCTCCCAGATTTAGCATGACGCGCTGGTTGTTGGGAGTCAGCTCTAAGGCCTTTTTGTAAGCATCGATGGCTTTCGGATAGTCCTGCTTTGCAAAGAGCAAATCTCCGAGACCCGAAAAGACGCTGGCGTCCTTAGAGTTCAACGCGATGGCTTGGTGATACGTTTCCTCCGCTTCGTCGAGCCTTCCCATGGCAGCATACAGTGGAGCCAAATTCTTGAACGCATCCCAATTCGGTCTGACTGCCAGAGACTGCTCGAAAGCCCGCAGGGCATCCTGATAGCGCAATCGCGCCGCATAGGCAACCCCAAGATTATTAAGCAAGGTTGATGACCCTCGAGAAGCCTGCAAGGTCGTCTCGTAGAACGTCAAGTCATCCCTCCAAACCCTGTTTCGCTCAATATCCTTCAACAGGAATGCAGTGAGAAGTAAGGTCGCCCCACTCCACACGATCAGCCTCCTCCGACCTAAAGCTGGCGAGAGAAGAACGGCTATCGCAAGGACCAGGCCCAAGCCCGGGAGGTAGAGGTACCGCTCAGCCAGAACATTCTCGCCAATCCGTTTCAAAAAAACCAGAACCGGCAGAAGAGCAGCCACGAACCAGACCAGTCCGATCGTCATCAGGTGGCCGGACGCGATACGAAATCTCCAGGCCGCAAGCCTCAGCCCCCCGCAGAGTAGGACAAGGAACAAGCTGCTGACGATGAATCGCAAATCCGCCACCTTGAGGATGGGATCAAAGAGGTGATAGGCATTCAAAGAGAGAGGAAAGACAAATGTCTGGACGTACTTCTCCAGCAGATGGACTTGATTCAAAAACACCTGAAAGACCGTAAGGAACTCATAGCGCACATGGGTCGATTCGGTGAAACCTCCGATGGCTTGTATGCGAAGGATGAGGTACACCAAAAGGCCCGCCAGAGTGGGTCCGAAATATCTGGCCAGGGTCCGCCCTGAGGGAGCCCCTCCCTCAGTCACCCACAGATAAGTGAAGAGGACCGGAAGGATGGCGATCATCGTTTCCTTTGAAAACATCCCCAGTACAAAACAAGAAGTCATCGCCAAGATCCGAAGCGGACCCGGCGTTTCCCGATCAAGCAGGAAGAACCAAAGCGCTGCGAGGAAGAACAGCGCACATAGGACATCCGTGACTCCTGAAATCCAAGTGACGGCCTCGGTATTGACGGGATGGAGGGCGAACAAAAGAGCACAGATTAACGCTGGTTCGCTCTTAAGCCAAAACCTTCGAATCAGGCGATAGAAGAGGACGCAAACCAGGAGGTGTAACAGAAGCTTGAACAAGTGAAACACCCAGGCTGTTGGCCCAAAACCCTGATAGATCAGGCCATAGATCAAGTACTGGATGGGCCTGTAGTAGTTGGATCCAGTGGCCTGCTCCGTTTCAGCACGAAACGCCCACGCTGACTTCGTGAAAATCTTTGTTGCCAAAGCCAAGTCTTGCACATAGGGGTTCTTGAGGATCTCGACGCGGTCGTCATGGACAAAGTCGTTGCTCAGCGAGTTGCCGTAGGCAAGAGAAACGGCTGCGACCAAGAGCAGCTCGGGCAGAAAACGAGTCCAGAACCTTTTCTTGGCAGTATCACGAACGTTAGCCTCAGATTGAACTGCCTTGTCCGGGGCCCCGTGACGGATCTTGTGCTGGGGTTTCTTTCTCTTCTTGGTCAAGTCGAGGACTCTGGTAGGATCAAGGTTTAGACTCTGAAGGATACAACCAGCCGAAGGGTTGAGCTTGTCGGTCGCGGCTCGACCTCCTTGGGGCCGCTACGCCACATGAACCACGTAATTCGATCTATCGGCACCAAGACAACGCCTCCCTGCGCGAAAGACAAGGGGAAGTGCGACGCCCGGAAACCTCTGACAACCGAGACTGCTTACTTGCTGGGCGATGAACCAATCTCCGCCAAGTGGAGTCGTGCGTTCACATGATTTGGATCCAGCTGGAGCGCCATTCGATAGCATTCTTCGGCCTTTCGTCTGTGGCCCTGACGGGCTAAGGCCAGACCCTTCAGGTAGTATGAGCTGGCACTGGGAGCCATTTCAAGTGCCCGATCGAAGAGCGCAATCGCTCCGTCGAAGTTCCCGTCCACATACAGGAGGGCACCGAGGTTAATGCAGGTCTGAACGTGTCTTGAGTCGTATTCAAGAACGTGCCGGTAAGCCTCGATAGCTTCGCTTCTCCGGTGGAGCTCAGTCAGAACGTTCCCCAGATTGAAATAGATTTCGCGTTTGAGTTTGAGGGGTGCCGCCAGTAAGAGGGCCCTCCGGTAAAGCGTCACAGCCTCCGCTTTCCGGCCTTGATCGGCTCTTATGGATGCCAGATTGTTACAGGCTAATGCGAAGTTCGGATTGGCCGCCAAAGCGCTTTCCGCCTGGCGAGCGGCTTCTTCAAGAGTCCCCTTCTGGTGAAGCAAAAAAGACAGGTTTGCCTGCGTTTGTGCCAGATTGAAACGCTGGACACTGTTTGAGGCTGGATTCACTTCAATGGCCTTCCTGAAGTTTTGTTCTGCTAGCTCAAGATCACCCGATTGCCGGTAAGCCCCCCCCAGGTTGCTATAGGCCACATAGTTATCTCGGGTTACGCTGACAGCGTACTCAAACAACGAAGCACTCGTTCGCCAGTGTTCCAGCTGTCGCCGGGTTGCCAGGGCCAGAACACAAAGTAGGACGATGGAGATCGCCCTGAGACCGATCCTCCATTTGGCCGCCTCCCGACCGATCTGCTCTGTGGCCCAAACGGTCATAGTGAAAAGACCGATCAGCGGCAAATAGCCGTATCGATTTGCCAAAGCCTGATCACCCACCTGAACGATTCCGATCACGGGGAACAACGTTCCCAGAAACCAAAGCCAACCGACAATCAGGAACGGCTTATTCGTTCGAGTTCGCCAGGCGATCACCGAAACAGTTCCCAGAGCGAATACAGCGAGAAGGACATCGCTTAGCTGAACCGAGCCGGAATCGAAGGGATAAAACACCGATAGCTTGGTAGGCCAGAACGCTTTCGCAAGGTAGGTGAGATAGGCGATCAGGGCGTTTCCAACACGAGAAGCTCCATCCAGAGTTTCCAGCGTTCGGAGGTCCCCGGATGCCCCCTGGGCGTGGATGGTGATAACGCTGCTCGCCAGGACGAGCGAAAGCATCGGCAACTTCTCAACTGCCAACCAAGTCCATGACTTGCCCGCACTGACTATTGGAATGCCGGGTTTGGCACCTTTGTGACTCAAGGGTCTGTTTTCTGCCACCGTCGATTGGCCCTTCAACCGGCGCAAGGGCCAGTAATCCAACAGCAGTAAAACACAGGGCAGCGTCACCACCATGGGTTTTGACATCAGCCCCAACGCAAATGCCACAACCACCAAGACATAGCCATGCCAATTGGGACACCTGACGTAGCTCACATAACTCCGAACAGCGACCAGAGCGAAGAACATGGACAGGAGATTCTTCCGTTCTGCGATCCAGGCCACGGATTCAACGTTCATGGGATGGACGGCAAACAGTCCCGCCACCAGGAAGCTGGCCCAATTTGCGCCGGTCATGTCCGCCATGACGACAAACACCAGGACGACATTCATGGTATGCCACAGAACGTTCATCCAGTGGTGGGCGCCTGCGTTCAGTCCGAACCACTGGGCATCGGCCATGTGAGACAACCAGGTCAAGGGATGCCAGTTCGCAACCTCCAGCGACGTTAAAGCCCACTGAATATTCCGCCAGCTGAGCCCACTTTGAACCCTGGGATTGTCCGTTACGTAGAGTGGATCATCATAGGTCAAGAACTCATTGGCCCCAGCGAGGCTGTAGGTAAGCAGTGTGCCAGCGATCAGAATACCCAGAAGGGCCGGCCGTGGATAGGCAAGCCAAGGACGTAGAGCAGGATTCATCTATCGAGGGGCCCGATTCCCCGTTTCGCTAAACCCCCGGACTGAAGCGCGCTAACAATCTGTTTCGCAACCATTCCATATCCGTAAGCGGTCAGATGTGACAAGTCCACGAAACAGCGAGCAACCTCTTCCTTCTCAAGGAGGCCCCGAACCGGGAGTCGAACTGATTCCGGAATGGCCTGATTGATTTGTTCCAATTCCTGCGACCAAACAAAGAGGGTCAACCATTGCTTCTTGAGTTCGTCCAAAGGTAAGAGCGACAGCTGCGACACCAATTTCTCCTTGGGTCCGACCACCAATAGCTTGCGCCCCTCACTTTCCACGTAGCGGTGTTCACTCGACATGACAAGTCGGTTGTTGTAGAAGTTCAACTCACTCTCGCCTGCAACCTGCAACACACCGAGTCGATGAGCTGGAGGAATGATTCTGTTCAAGCTCTCTGCTTTTCGGAAAAGAAGCGACGGGTAATCCGGCACAATCGCAACGATTCCCCTCTCCGAGCACAACCGGACGACTTCGGAGATGTTTGTGCGAAACTCCGCCTGTGAAACCCGCGTCTGAAGATCATCAGACTCCGATTTTCCCTCATCTGCCCGCAGCAAAGAGGCTAGACTCCAACGAAGCAGCTGGACCGTGCGTAAGCGGCTCAGTGCTTGATTTGCTTGCAGCAGTGGGATCCACGGCATCCGCACTGAGCTGTCACGCGTTTCTGCGGGCTGAGTGTCGTTGATCCCGAACCAGAAGACAATGACATCAGGACGAAATCTCAGAACCTCACGCTCCAGAAGCCGCAGCCCCTGCAGAGAGCTGTATCCCATCACCCCAAAGTTGAGGCTCTCCGCTTTCTGACCGGTTCGTTCCAGCTGGTTCGAAACTTGTTCTCCCAATGTTTGCTCGAAGGGTATGTGGAGTCCAAAGGTGTTGGAATCGCCCAAGAAGGCGATTCGCAGCCGTCCCTCCCTCTTTGTCTCTGAGAATTCCGTGCCACGGAATCCAAGAGAATTGGTCACGTATTCAAAAGGGTGCCTGTACTGTTTGAGGACCGTCTTATTGGGCCGATAGCGCCAGAAGAGTTCAGGATCGAGTCGGAAGTTCTCTTGGTCAGCAAGGAAATCCTGAGCAAAGACGAAATGCGGGATTAGAGACCTGACTGGGCGGTAATCGAAACCTGCCGCCCACAAGCCGAACTCAACCAAAGTCACCAAGCCGGCGACAATCAGAAAAAAGAAAGAAAGGAACGCCACACGTCGGGAAGCGGAGATCTCGGATTTGTTTCTCCGTTTTTTTGGGTTATTCTGATCTGCCTTCGAAACTGTAGTGGGACTAAGCGTCCGGCGGTTATGTGCCATGACCCCTCAACACGGATCCCCAGATGCTAGGCCAGCGACTACCGGCTGTCAACCAGGCAAATAGAAGTGAGGAGCGTCTCATAGCTGCCCTGCCAAGACTTGTGCGATCGCAGCTGACTGAGCTTCCACACCTCCATTGAAGCGCCAGGATCTTCGCAGACACGTGCCCCAATACAAGACAGCGTTATTCTTGACCTCCTGTTACCCCAAATGGGTCGGTGAGCCCTCTGGGATCTTTCTTCATCATCTGGCCAAAGCCCTTACTGAATTGGGCTGGCGGGTCATCGTGCTGACCCCAAACTTCCCCGGAGGGAGAAAAGAGGAAGTTCTGGAGGGGGTACTGGTTCGGCGAGTTTCCTATTTTCTGCCTCGATGGCAACGACTCTGCTACGGCAGCGGGATCCTTCCCAATCTAAGAAAGGCGCCTTGGATTTGGCTTCAAGTGCCGTTTTATGTTTTGAGCATGCTTGTTGCTTCTCTTCTTCTGGTCCGACGCAAAAAGATTGATCTCATTCATGCCCATTGGCTGTTGCCACAAGGCATCGTCACACGCCTCTTACGGGTGTTTTCCAGTGTGCCCATTGTAATGACGCTACACGGTGGTGACGTTTTTGCTTTCGGAGGGCGAGTGGGGCGATTCTGCAAAGGATTCGCCTTAGGCAAAACGTCCTGCTGCACAGCCAACAGTCTGTTTACTCGAGAGGCAGTCCAGCGAATCTGGCCCAAAACCAAGATCACGGTCATTCCGATGGGTGTTGATCTTGATCACTTCCGGAGTGTTGCTTTGGGGCCTTGTCGGGCTGCTGAGACGCCAATCATTTTGTTTGTAGGCAGGCTGGTCCAAAAGAAAGGAGTCGAGTTTCTGCTCCGCGCAATGCCCGAGGTGTTGACTGAGTTTCCCCAGGCCAGACTGGTTATCATAGGTGACGGGAGCCAACGAGGCGAGCTGGAGGCACTCGCTGAAGGACTTGGACTCGGTTCTGTTTCCTTTCTGGGTATGATTCCACACGATAAGCTTCCCGAGCACTACTCAAAGGCCACGATTTTCGTTGGACCTTCAGTAGTTGACGACCATGGGGATACAGAGGGGCTGGGTGTGGTATTTCTGGAGGCCGCGGCTTCGGCCCTGCCGATTATTGCGACCGGAGTCGGAGGCATCTCGGATATCGTCATTGACGACGTCACCGGCATTCGTGTCGAGCCTAAGAACGTTCGGGACTTAGCTGAAGCCATCAGGAGACTCTTGCGAGACCCAGACTTGTGCCGGAGGTTGGGCGATGCCGCCCGGGTTCATGCCGCTGAGCGTTTCTCCTGGACTTACACTGCCCGACACTTTTCCGACTTGTTTGATGAAGTGCTGCAGGAAACGGAAATGAAATGAGGGTCGTCTGTCCTGTTATCAGCGGATCGGGAGTCCTTGTCTTTCACCAGCGGCTGGCGTCCCGGCTGGTATCGGAGTCCGTCGAGACGTCGATCCTCGAATTCTCTCCATGGTCCGAATACTGGCCTTGGTTGCTGCCGGGTCGATTTGAGCGTCAGCTGCATGGTAATCCTGCTCCCGAACTGATCCACACTAATGCAGACTACGGGGTCTTCTTCCGACGAAGCCCCGTGCCCCTGGTTGTGACCATTCATCACAGCTCGGTGGATTTGGAGGCTGTTTCGCAACTGAACTGGTTCGTCAGCCTTCACCATCGAACGCTTCTCAGGTCCTTTCTTCGCAGGACTCTGGAAGCGGCAAATCGCATCGTGGCGGTCAGTGAGCATTCCAGGGAAATCCTCAACCGGATTTTCGATGGGCGGTGGTCCGTGCCGGTCATCTATAACGGGATTGACGAGAATCGCTTCTGTCCGACCGTCACAGATCATTTGGCGAATCCGCATCCCGTTGTGACGTTGTTCTTTTCCGGAAATCCGAGCCGCCGCAAGGGATTTGATCTCTTGGGTTCGCTACTGGCCTCCCTCGGCCGGGACTATCGACTACGCTACACCTCAGGACTCCGTGACGAGCAAGCAGTGCTCCTCGGGGACAATGTGGAGTGCCTGGGGCGACTGGACGAAGACCAGCTCATCCGGGAGATCAACGGCGCAGACATCGTGGTTCAACCCTCTCGCCGGGAAGGGTTCGGATTGTCCATCCTGGAGGCAATGGCCTGCGGCAAGCCGGTGGTCTCGACCAACTGTTCGGCAATCCCAGAATTGATTGACCATGGCAAGGGAGGTTTTCTCTGTGAACCCGGTTCGGTCAGCCAGCTGGTGGAGGCGGTTCGTAAGCTCGCCCAGTCCCCACAACTTCGCATACAGCTGGGACAATACAATCGTCAAAAAGTTCTCAGGCAATTCACCCTGACTCGAATGGCCAGAGAATACTCTGAAGTGTATCGTTCGGTGTTGGACCAAGTGTCTTAGTCTTGCCGACTGTCGTATCTATGCGCCTCGGAATCGACGCCCGCTCCCTGATACCAATGAAGGCAGGTATCGGGCGATACTTGCAGGAGGTCCTCAGGCAGAGGGCATTTTGCTCTGGCGCTCTTCGTATCGATCTTTTTGCTCATCGGCCTCTGGACTGGCCCGATTGTCCCCACACCCAGCATATTGCGGAGAGAAAACGAGGCCTTTCCTGGTACCTGTACCAGTCTCATCGAGCCATCAACGGCTGTGACCTCAATGTTTTCTGGGCAGCGCAAAACCTTCTCCCCCTGGGGCTTTCGAACAGACTCCCGTGTGTGACGACGCTGCATGATTGCGTCCACAAATCGGGGTTGGCCTACGCGCCGTCGTGGATGCATCACTGGATTCATCGTATCCTGATTCCCAAAACCCTGCGGCAGTCGGCGAGGATTCTGACCGTGTCGCGCTACGTGGCGGAGGAGATCCTCAGCTACCATCCCACGTACGGTTCAAAAATCGAAGTCACACCGTTGGGCGTCAGTTCTGCCTTCCTGCGCGAGCATCTCAACGAGGATGAGGTTGGAGCGGCAATCAAGCGGCAAGGGATCCGTCAACCCTACGTTCTGGGACTCGGGACCCTGGAGCCCAGGAAGAATCTGACAACTCTCCTGCGCGCGTTTGCTCAGCTTCCCGGTCAGGTGCGTACCCGCTACCAGTTAGTGCTGGTGGGGAAGGCAGGCTGGGGAGTCGACTCCCTGTCGCGCCAGCTGCAAAGAATGCCGTCGAACACCCAGGTTCGCCTGACCGGTTACGTGCCGGACCAGGATCTTCCCTATCTCTACGCTGGGGCTGAAACCTTTATCTTCCCTTCGCACTATGAGGGATTTGGGCTTCCAGTCCTCGAAGCGATGGCGGCGGGATGCCCGGTGATTTCTTCCAATGGCGGGGCCTTGCCTGAAGTTGTTGGTTCAGCAGGTGTGATGCTGCCTTCGGGCGCAGCACCCGAGGAATGGAGTCGAGCCATGTTGAATCTGCTGAGCTCGCGGGAGCAACGGCAAGAGCTTCGTGCAGCCGGTCTGCTTCGGGCTCGCCTATTCAGTTGGGACAAGTGTGCGGAAGTTACGTTCGAAGTGATTCACAGCCTTGCCAAGTCCGGTAAAAACCAATAAGATGCGCGTTTCGCAACCACGTCGGCGTCTTGTGGGCGTTAGCCAGCCCGCGGAGCCCAGATTCCTAATTGGCCGCTGACCAATCGTCCCGACATCCTGTCCAGGAGGATCAGATGAAGCATTTCGTTCATGCAAAAAGCCCCGTGTCCATCAGGGCCGGTGTCGCCTTAGTCCTGACACTCGTAGCACTGGTCGTTGGAGGCCGATTCACTGCGGCCCAGGATTCTAAGATCAAAGGTTGGAAGGAGGGTAAAGGCTGGGGTTGGATCTGGGGAAAGGACGACGAAGTCGGTGCCCTTAACGCCATGACATCCGAGACGGTCCTTAGAGCTCTGAAATTGGCGGCTCAAGGCAAAGTGTACGATTTGGGACTGACCTATGATCGAACCTCGTACAAGTGGCCGGGTCATGCTCCTGCCGAGATCCTCTCGTTCAGGACACCCGAAGGCGTAAAGCGCCAGCTTGATCACGATTTCGTCCGTCCTGAGGCAAACAAGGTGGCGCTGGGATGGCATAGCGCAGCAATCTTCATGAGTGACAATGTCGCCACCCAGATCGATGGCTTGAGCCACATCACCACCGGCAACGACAACCATTGGTACAACGGATTCAAGGAGGCTGACTGGGGTGGAAACTGGGGTCCACGCAAAGCTGATGCCACCAAGATTCCGCCGATCGTGAACCGCGCTGTCTTGATCGACGTAGCCGGATTCAAAAAGGTCGATGCTCTGAATGCCGCAACCATTGTGACAGTCGAAGACATGAAGGGCGCGCTGGCCGCTCAAAAGATGGACATCCAGCCCGGAGACGCCGTCTTCTTGCGCACGGGAACGCTACGCTACTGGGGCGAAACGGGAAGTGATCACGAGAAGATCCGGGCTCACGATTCGGCAGGAATAGACCTCCGGTCTGCCCGGTGGCTCGTCGAAGAGAAGGGCGCCATTTTGGTAGGGTCCGACACTTCGGGCCTCGAGGTGGCCCCTGCCGCTCCCGACAGTACCAGCTTTATTCCCGTTCACGAGTATCTTCTGGTTGAGCAAGGCGTTCACATTGGCGAATTTCACTACCTCGAGGATTTGGCCCGCGACAAGGTTTATGAGTTCTGCTATGTGGCCGCCACCAACAAAATCAAAGGTACTGCCGCCGGATTTACTCTTCGGCCTCTGGCCATAAGGTAGGACCAAAGCGCACACTGCAATCGCGGCTTGGTTTCGCAGTGGCTGGTGGCGGCTGTTCCCGTGCCTGCTTGCTACGTTGCACGGCAAGGTCCCGCCGAGCTGGCCGTCTACCCCTGTAAGGCTGAGCTGACACATCCATGAGACTAAAAACCAACAGAATCGCTTTAGGAGCGTAATGAAACCCCAAAAGACCAGTTTGGTTCCTTCCGCACTACTTCTCATCCTGATCATGTCCCTAGTGCGAACGCCAGACGCTCTTGGGCAAGTTCAACCTCTTCCCAAATTACCCGGTGCAAAGCCTCGAAATATCGTCCTGGTTCTTACCGATGACCACCGGTACGATGCGATGGGGTTCATGGGGCATCCCTTCTTGCAGACACCCAACATGGATGCCTTGGCCCGCAACGGGGTACACTTTCGAAACAGCTTTGTGACGACCTCTCTCTGTTCGCCCAGTCGGGCCTCCATCCTGACAGGCTTATACGCACACCGGCACCGCGTCGTCGATAACAACAATCCTGTCCCGCCCGGAACCGTGTTCTTCTCGCAGTATTTGAAGCAAGCCGGTTACGAAACAGCTTTCGTCGGCAAATGGCACATGGGGGGAGACAGCGACGCGCCCCAGCCCGGCTTCGACTATTGGGTCAGCTTTCGCGGCCAAGGCAGTTATCTCCCGACTCCCAACGGCCTGAACATCAATGGAAAGCGTGTCCCCCAGAAGGGCTACATTACCGACGAATTGACGGATTACGCTCTCGAGTGGCTGAGCAGTCGGAAAAGCGGTAAGCCCTTTCTCCTCTACCTATCGCACAAGGCCGTTCATGCTGACTTCGTTCCTGCGGACCGGCACAAAGGACGTTACCAAAACAAGAAACTTCCACCACTCAAGACAATGGACCCGGGAAATCATCAGGGACAACCCATGTGGGTTCACAACCAGCGAAACAGCTGGCACGGTGTTGACTTTCCTTATCACAGCGACTTGAACATCGAGGAGTACTACCGCCGATACACCGAAACGCTGTTAGCGGTTGACGAGAGCATCGGCAGGGTCGTTGGCTTTCTCAAGGATAAGGGCTTGCTGGATTCCACCCTCATCATCTACCTGGGAGACAATGGCTTTGCTTTTGGAGAGCATGGCCTGATCGACAAGCGAACGGCGTACGAAGAATCGATGAGGATTCCGATGCTAATGCAGTGTCCAGATCTCTTCAAAGGTAACCGCGAGATACCGCAAGTAGTGGCCAACATCGATATCGCTCCCACCATTCTGGAAGCTGCTGGCATGCGCTCCCCCAAAGACATGGATGGCCGGAGCGTCCTGGCGCTGGCTGAGGGAAAACAGGTTTCGTGGAGAGACTATCTTCTGTACGAGTACTACTGGGAGCGCAATTACCCCCACACGCCAACCATGCATGCATTGCGAGGCGAGCGGTACAAATACATTCATTATCACGGAATCTGGGACGTCGACGAGCTGTACGATCTTGAAAACGATCCCTGGGAATCGCAGAATCTCATTCTAAGTCCTCAACACCAGGATCTGGCAAGGGATCTCAATCGCCAGTTGTTTGCAGTACTTTCCCAAACACAAGGACTGTTCATTCCTCTCTATCCGGATCGAGGGCGACAGGCAAACTTGCGGCGGGAGAGCGGCGCCAAGGTGGCCGAATTCCCAAAGGAGCTGATTCGGAAAAAATCAGAAGAACAATAACTGATTACGAGGGGAATGACAGTTGAGTACCAAGCTGCAGACGAAGTCGAGGCTGGAACTGAAGAGCACATGGCTCATTGCGGCAGGTGGGATCGTTCTGGTGATCGTGGGGGGCGTCTTCCTGCTCTGGATTGCTCGGAATTCGCTTCAGCCCCGGTCCGGCTCAACCGAAGGAATGGTTTGGATCCCGGCTGGGACATTCTGGATGGGATCCGAAGGGGGGCAGGAAGACGAACGTCCGGTGCATCAGGTCACGGTGAACGGCTTCTGGATGGATCAGACCGAAGTGACCAACCAGCAGTTTGCCGAATTCATACAGGCGACCGGATACGTCACAACGGCCGAGCGCCGGCCGGATCCAAAAGACTTTCCTGGTGCCGATCCAGCCGACCTGGTCGCAGGCGCCGTTGTTTTTACTCCTCCTCCTGGAGAAGTACCTCTCAATAATCACTTTGCTTGGTGGCGTTATGTTCCAGGCGCAAACTGGCGGAAGCCACAGGGGCCTGGCAACTCCATCGAAGGCAAGGAGAAACACCCGGTGGTGCAAGTGAGTTGGGATGATGCCCAGGCTTACTGCAAATGGGCTGGAAAGCGACTTCCTACCGAGGCCGAGTGGGAATATGCCGCTCGAGGGGGACTAGACCGCGAGCCTTATTGTTGGGGGCACGAACAGGTGCCGGACGGCCGGTGGCAGGCCAACATTTGGCAGGGAAGGTTTCCAAATCAGAATCTGCTGGCCGATGGATTCTTCGGCACCGCTCCCGTCGGATCTTTCCCTCCGAACGCTTACGGTCTCTATGACATGTCGGGAAACGTCTGGGAGTGGTGTGCAGATTGGTACCGCCCCGACTACTACTCGACCAGTGTAAGGGAGAATCCGAAAGGACCTGCCGACAGCTATGACCCGGGCGAACCGGGAATAGCGAAAAGAATCCAGCGAGGCGGATCGTTTCTGTGCAGCGATCTCTACTGCATTGGTTACCGCCCAAGCGCCCGCATGAAGTGTTCTCCCGACACGGGCCTCAATCACACCGGCTTTCGCTGCGTCCGTTAGCCGTTCAGCTTTCCGAAATCGCCGACCTTACTTACGCCAGAATGCCGGAGTTAAGATCACGAGGATTGTATAGAACTCCAGTCGGCCCGCCAACATGCACAAGCTCAGAACCCACTTTGCCAAGTGGGGTAAGTGGGCGTAGTGTTCTGTCGGGCCCACGTGGCCGAGGCCCGGCCCCACGTTAAACATCGTCGCCGCGACGGCGGCGATGGAGGTCAATACATCCACGCCTGAAGCGGCCAACAGTAAGCATGCGACGAAATTGACCAGGAAGGACAGGTATACCAGATTCAGCAGACTTTGAATGGCGCCTTCAGGAATCACTTGACTTCCCAGACGAATAGCGAACACTCCCCGCCGTTCCACCATCCGCTTGAATTCACGGTTGACTACGCCGGAGAGCAAAAGGATTCTCGCCGATTTTAGCCCCCCGGCAGTGGAGCCGGTACATCCCCCAACAAACATCAACGTCAGAAGAATCAGCTGCGGCAGGGGTAACCACCGTTCAAAATCGTCGGTCACAAAGCCGGTGGTGGTCATGATTGAGACCACTTGAAAGAGGCTGCTGCGGATGGCTCCAACCACGGGATAGTGGCTCTGGATAGCCAGGCTCAGAAAGGTAATCACGCTGGCTCCCAGTGCCACCGACAGATAGAAGCGGACTTCCAGGTCCGTGAAGAAGACCTGTGGTCGGCGCTCGACCCACAGTCGATAGTGCTGGGTGAAGCTGATGCCGGAAAGAAGCATGAAGACCAGAATAACAGCTTCAATGGCAGGGCTGCTGAACGCCGCGATGCTCGCCGTTCGAGTGGAGAAACCGCCGGTACCCAAAGTGGAAAAGGTGTGACAGATGGCGTCAAAGCTGTCCATTCCGGCAAAACGCAAGGCTGCATATTGGGCGACCGTCAGAGACACGTAGATCTTCCAGAGCGCGATGGCGGTTTCCGTAATTCGGGGCTTCAGCTTTTCGGACTTGGCTCCGGAGAACTCCGCTCGATACAGGCGCATTCCGCCGGTGACCAACAGAGGCAGGATGGCGATGCCCAGCAGCACGATGCCCATTCCGCCCAACCAGTGTGAAAAACAACGCCAGAACTGCAGGTCCCTGGGCAGGACTTCCACGTCCGCCAGAACCGTGGCACCAGTAGTGGTAAAGCCCGAGACCGCTTCGAAGAAGGCATCGATAAAAGAGGGAAAGTAGGGAGAGAGAAAGAAGGGGAGCGCCCCGAAAAAGCTAACGGCCAACCAAACCATCACCACCAGAAGGAGCCCTTCGCGCTGTGAGAGGTCGTTGGCAGGATGCGGAACAATGACTAACAGGATGGCCCCCGACGAAGCGCAAATGAGGGCCGACGTTGCCAATGGGAAGGGATTGGATCCAGTCCAGAGGGAAAGGCCGAGGGGGACAAGCATGGTCCCGGCCAGAACAAGGAGAAACTGGCCAAGGATGTAGGCGAGAGCCGAGAAACGGATCAACGGGCTTCACTCCGCGTTTCGTGCAGGAACGCAGATTCGAGAACAGGAACGGTGCTTTCCTGGGAGAAGATCAACACGCGATCGCCTTCTTCGATCGTGGCCCCACCACGGGGCACGATGACCTCGCCGCTTGGCCGGGCGATGGCTCCCACAATCGCTCCTCGAGGGAATCGGACCTCTTTCAGGCTCCTGCCGAGGTACTTCGAACCCGGGGCCGCAATCAACTCGATCGCCTCTGCTTCTTCTTCTCGGAATGAAGTGACAGAAATGACTCGTCCCTTCCGAACAAACTGGAGAATTCGATCCACGGCGGCCAGTCGCGGACTCACGGTGGTGTTGATGCCGAGTCGCTGGATCATGGGAAGGTAGTTGAGGCGGTTGATCAAGGCCACCACCTTCTTGGCTCCAAGCCGGCGAGCTAAGAGCGAAGCAATGATGTTGTCCTCATCGTGTCCTGTGAGGGCCAGAAAAGCACCCACTCCCGCGACATTCTCCTCCTCCAGAATGGACTCATCCGTGCCGTCAGCATGGATGACGACCGTCTTCTTGAGGATTTGAGAGATTCGCTCACAGCGAGCGCCGTCCTGCTCAAACAGTTTGACCTTGACCCCCATTGGTTCCAGCCGCTCGGCAACCTGGATGCCAACCTGCTTGCCGCCCAAAACAAAAACACGATCCAAAGACTTGAGGCTCTCCAAACCCATGAAGCGATAGTTCGCCTCCAGGTTCTCTTCGGTGGTCACCACGTAGACCTGGTCGCCCGGTCGAAGCTCCTGGGCTCCATGCGGGATGATAACCTGCTGCCCTCTGAAGATCATGGCGATCAAAGAATTTCGAGGGGGTCCGGCGCGATCCAGATCCTCCACGGTCTTCCCCGCGATCCAGCTCTGGCGATCGACGTTCATGCCAAACAATTTGACCTTACCATC
This sequence comes from Acidobacteriota bacterium, assembly GCA_040753175.1. GTDB lineage: Bacteria > Acidobacteriota > Terriglobia > Versatilivoradales > Versatilivoraceae > JBFMEW01. The sequence continues at coordinate 252,693 of JBFMEW010000003.1, forward strand.
GGCAAAGTCCAAGACGTCGGTCACGCCCGGAACCCGGACAACACGAAGAATTCGTTCAGCAATCTCGGTCTCCGGATGGATGATCAGATCGATCTTCAGTCCAGCTTGCGTGCAGATTCGACGCCAGTGATCCACCTCATGAGTGCGCAACCGGGCAACCTTGACCCGGACGTTCGACTCAACTTGTGCGATCAAACAGACCAGGATGTTGACCTGATCGACGCTCGTCAGCGCGATCAGCATTTCGCAGTCCTGAACGCCTGCTTGGCGAAGAACTCGAATGCTGGCAGCGTTTCCGCGAACTACCTTAGCATCTAGGGATTCTTCCAGTTGGAGGCAGCGCTCGGCGTTTTCCTCTACGAGTGTGACTTCATTGCCTTCCCGGATCAACCGCGCCGCGACCAGTGCCGCCGACTGCCCGCCGCCAGCAATCAGGATTCGCATGGGAATCTTTCTCTAGGGCTCGACCGTGCCGGAATGCTTGGGCCCGAGGCTGGACCGATGAGACGCACTGCTCTGAGAACCATGGCCGATATCTTGCGAGAGCTCACCAAGCAAAGTCAACCACGGAATCGCTCAATGGGGAACTCTGGGGCGGCTGGCCCGGCGCTCCTCGTGCGCGGCGGCTCTTTCCTGTTAGGGTCCACTGTAGTATTCTGACCCTGTCTCCCTTGCAAACGCCTCCCAGAGGGGTCGACGGGCGAGTTTCATCTCCTGCTGTCATTCCCAGGGGGGCGCCGAGAGGCGGCATCGCATGCCCCTCCCCAGTCCTACCGTTCCAAACGAAGAGCAGAAAGGAACTCAAATGAAGATCACGGATGTTCAGGTGTATTACGTGCGCCAGCAGGACGTGAAGATCCAATGCGATTCCGGCCAAGATGCGCTGATTGTGAAAGTGATCACGGATGCCGGCATCAGTGGTATCGGTGAGGTGGATTCCTTGCCTTTGGCCGCCAAAGGAGTGATCGAGAGTCCCTTCTCCCACACCACCGCTTGCGGACTCAGAGAACTCATCTTGGGTGAGGATCCTTTCGAGACCGAGAAGATCTGGTACAAGATGTATCGCGGGAATATCTATGGCGGGCGACGCGGGGTCGGGGTTCATGCCATGAGCGGGATCGACCTGGCGCTATGGGACATTAAGGGAAAGGCCTTGGGGCTACCCGTCTGGAAGTTGCTAGGAGGCGGATTCCATCAGCGGATCCGCTGCTACGCAAGCGTTCTGTTCGGCCAAACACCAGAGGCCACTCGGCTCCTCGCTTCCCGCCTAAAAGACCGGGGCTTTACGGCCGTGAAGTTCGGTTGGGACCCCATGGGACGCGATCGCGATACGGATGTCGCCCTGGTGCGTGAGGCGCGCCGTGGTTTAGGCTCGGGGCCGGACTTGCTGATCGATGCCGGATTGGTCTGGGATGCCAAAACGGCGCTGCAGAGGGCCCAGGCATTTTCGGAGTATGACATCTTCTGGCTGGAAGAGCCGTTGAGGCCTGATGACTATGAAGGCTACAGGCGCCTGGCCGAAGCGACCGAGGTTCGCATCGCTGCCGGCGAGGAAGAAAGCAACCGTGCTTCTTTTCTGGACTTGATGGATAAGGGCAAGATCGACGTGGTACAAGTGGACCTGACGCGATGCGGAGGATTTACCGAGGCCCGCAAGATTGCCAGCCTGGCAGAAGACCGCGGCCTGCCCTGCGTCAATCACGGCTTTACGACCTACATCAATGTGGCCGCCGCATTGCACTTCCTGGCCTCCATCCCGAATTCCTTCATTCTGGAATATGTCGCCGAGGAGGAGACCACACTGCGAGACCTGCTGACGCGCCAAAACTTCACGGCCGGAGAGGGCTATGTCAATGTTCCGGATGAGCCGGGACTGGGTGTGGAGCTCAACGAAGAGGAAATCCAGAAATTCCGAGTCGCGTGAGCTGAAGTTCTTCAATGGAATGACCTTCCGGTCGAGCACTTCCGAGTGCAACTCAGGACTCTTGCGGAGACGAGCCGGCGATGGTCCAGGCAAGCAATCCCGCGCCGCCGAAGCCGACGGCATTGGCGGTTCCATGAAGAGCCCGCATCCAGGCAATGTCGAGCCAGGAGAGGGGCAGGTAAAAGCGAGTCCCGTACAGAATCGCCAAGAACATACTGAAGAACAGCGACCCAGCCGAAATCATCCAAAGCACTCTTGACACGAAGGGAAACTGCATCCGCGTTATCAGTTGCGCCTGCAGCCAAGCCAGAAGAATTCCCCCAAATCCCAGCCAAGCGGCTGCTATGCATTCCAGCCACCAACCGAGCTTCAGCTGCGTGGTCGTGATGCCGGCGGCCACCAAAGGGACTCCGGAAACGACCGCGACCGCGGCAACTCGTCCCACCGCCCCGTTGCCTTGCCGCATGGCAAAGCTGGTCAGTAGGGGCAGAACAAAGCCTGCGTAGTGAAAATGGATAGCTGTCAGCAGAACAATGACGGGCTCGAAATCGAGGGGCCGAAACCCCAGTCGGTCTGAAACCGCCCACACTCCCCCAACTGGCAGGAACATGAGGGCCGAGCGGCTCGTGATCTCATAAAGAGCCATTGAGGCACGATGCTGCCAGAGCCAGACCAGTTGGGATAGGGCCAGGATGACGGTTAGAGTCAGCCAGGGAAAAGCCAGAGCCGCAGCCGGCCAGCCCGGCTGCTGACTGAGGGCTCCACCGAGTAGCAGCGCTGCAGGCAGCTGGAAAACCTCAAGTTTCCCGAGCCACGGGTTGTCCTTGCTTAGTCCCGTGATCAGCCTCAACCCAAGCGGCACAAGCACCAAGGGCGCAAGCAGGAGCAGGAATTTAGCCCATACCGGTTCAAACGGGCTCGGTCTGACCCACAGGAAAGCCGCAAGCCACACCAGCCCTCCTGCCTTCAAAGGCCATGATCTCTTCCGCACCACCGGATTGTTCACACAATGCTCGCGGGAGGATCTGCTTCGACAGCTGAGCTTGTCGGCAGATGGTTTCTTACGAAGTGAAGCATGGCTGACTGAGACTCCAACAGAAATCGTCGTTGCAGCCGCCGAGTGACCGGATAGCCCATCCTAGCCATCCAGTAGTGCGGCCGGGAGAAGGAGCGCACCGCATACCAAACCGTATTCTCAGAGTCCCACTCAACGAGAAAGAGTTCTTCTCCGATTTCTACGTGGGCCGGCAACGTCCCATAAGCGAAGCCAAAACGTCGGCAGGGAAGTGTTTTGTCGACGAGATAGACAATACGGCATGCGTTGAGCCCAGACTCCATAAACGTGCACCACAATAGCCACCGTGGTGCCGCGTCGGATCATTGCCCCTTCGGGATGAACCTCGGTCCACGAGGCGGGAAACATCCGCCACCCTCTGAGCGCCAGGCAAGCTTGCTCATAAACGATCGGCCCGCGGCCCAGAGCAACTCGGTGGTCAATCAGATCGAAGCCACCAGGAGCTCCGGCGTATGATGCGCCGACCGGAGAGTAAGAAAACCCCACGTTCCTCTGAGAAGCAATGAAGCCGTCTATCTCCGCTTCAGAGGGCCTTGACAATCTCCACATGCGGTTTTCCCAGTTCATGCGGTGTGCATCGGTTTGTGGGTGAGGACCAGCCCGACAGTGAGGATGAGTGCGCCCAGGTAGGCCGGCAGCAGGTGAGTGAAGTCCAAATAGCCCACGGCAAAATGGACGCCGATGGCCGTGGAGAAACCGGCCACGCCGGAGAAGAAAAGCACCTGCCACAAACTGCGCGACGGGCTTCCGCACCAGACACAGAACAGAACGGTAATGCCGCAGGTGCAGATTCCTCCACCGAAGCCGGCCCGGTCGTGCGCAATCAAGGGAATCAGTCTGGGACTAAGAGCTTGCAGACCGGCTTCGTCAAGCCCCATGAACTCCAGGTCCTGAGGAACAAACACACTCGTCATGCCCACCACCATGATGGTTCCGCCGGCCAGGATCATTCCAGCCGCCGTGGCCAGCAGAAATGCACGCCCCATTCCCAAGCGGGAAGTCCACCTGACTTTGACGGAGGGTTTGAGCAAAGACGATATCGGGGCAGGCTGCCGGATAATTGGAAACGAGCGGACCAGTCCTATCACGAAACAGGGCAGAAGCAAGAGCGTGGCGGCACCGTGCCACGCGTCCAGATAGCCGTAGCCGAGATAGGTCAGAAAGCTTCCGAACCCGACGATTCCGGTGACCACAAACAACCACCAGGCCCAGGGTTCTCCCCGAGCCAATGGAAAGGCCGACAACCAGAGATAAAGCAAGCCAATGGCGATCAACGAGCCCCCAAAGGCCACACGGTCGTGGAACATGAAACGAACCACTCGACACTGATTGAGGGAGCAGAGCTTTTCCGGTTCCATTTGAAGGAAGGCCACATCATGCGGCAGGAAATTGCCCGTAGCCGACAGAAAAAGCGCGAACCCACCAGAAAAGATCAAGCACAATCCGGTTAAAGTCAGCAGCGGCCGGCCATCTGAGACTAGGGCCTGGAGAAAGTCCACTTGCTTGTCCATGGGATTGTTATTTTGGCCTCTGCTTGCGCATCTCGCCAGTCAGAGCGCGTGTCGCTCAGCTGTCTGGACCATCGGTAGGGGCTTGGGCAGGAGGCCCACTGCTTCATTTGGAAACGCCAGACTATGGGCTGAGCGAGTTCCCCGTCAAACCCTCAGAAGCCTTTTTGCAGGGCATCGCTAATCAGAAAAGCTCCAGCTGCTTTTCCTTCAGCTCCCTGATCCGGTCGCGTAAACGAGCTGCTTTCTCGAACTCGAACTTGCGGGCTGCTTCGCGCATGTCGTTTTGAAGTCGGAGAATGTGCTTGTTCAACTCCTCCTGGCTGCTCCAGGTCAATTCTTCGGTCTCGACCGGTACCGTAACGTAATCAGCCTCGGTCATGGCAATCAGGCTCATGTCGATCGGCTTGACGATCGTTTCAGGAGTGATTTCGTGCTCTTCGTTGTACTCCAGCTGGCGGTCCCGACGACGGTTGGTCTCCTGAATGGCTTGCTTCATGGACTCCGTCATCACGTCGGCGTAGAGAATCGCCTGGCCATGTACATTGCGGGCCGCTCGGCCGATGGTCTGGATCAAGGAGTCCCGGGAACGCAGAAAGCCCTCCTTATCTGCGTCTAGGATGGCCACCAACGAAACCTCTGGCAGATCCAGACCTTCCCTCAGCAAGTTGATGCCAATCAGCACATCGAACTCGCCCCTTCTCAAGTCTCGGATAATCTTGATGCGCTCCAGAGTTTCGATCTCTGAGTGCATGTAGCGGCACTTCACTCCAACCTCACGATAATACTCGGCCAGGTCTTCCGCCATACGTTTGGTCAAGGTGGTGACCAGCACGCGTTCGGATTGGGACGCCCGAGCACGGATTTCATGCAGGAGGTCGTCGATCTGTCCCTTGACGGGCCGAACCTCAACCGCCGGGTCGACCAATCCCGTTGGTCGGATGATCTGCTCGACAACAACGCCACCGCTACGCGTGAGTTCGTACGGTCCAGGAGTGGCCGAGACATAGATTACCTGGTTGACTCGGCTCTCAAACTCCTCGAACTTCAGGGGGCGATTGTCAAGGGCCGACGGCAGGCGGAATCCGTAGTTCACCAAGTTCTCTTTCCGTGAACGATCTCCATGATACATCCCCCGAACCTGGGGCACCGTCTGGTGACTCTCGTCAATGATCATCAAATGATCTTGTGGAAGGTAATCCAGAAGAGTCGGAGGTGGTTCTCCCGGTTGGCGACCCGAGAGGTGGCGCGAGTAGTTCTCAATTCCGTGGCAGAAACCGATCTCCTTCATCATCTCCAGGTCAAACATGGTTCGCTGATGAAGCCGCTGAGCCTCCAGCATTTTTCCCTGTGCCTCCAGCTGCGGCCGCCACCGGCTCAGTTCCTGCTTAATGGATTGAATCGCGCGTTGCAAGGTGCTGCGCGGCATCACGTAGTGTGATTTGGGATAAATGGGAAGACGATCGTACGTGTAGCGGACCTCGCCGTAAAGCGGATCGATCTGGCACAGCGAATCAATCTCGTCTCCGAACAGGCTGATCCGATAGGCGTAGTCGTCGTACGCCGGAAAGACCTCGATGTAGTCGCCGCGCACTCGAAAGACGCCGCGCCGAAAATCGGAATCGTCACGCTCGTATTGGATCTCTACCAGCTTATGAATGATTTCTTCGCGCTTGATCCGTTGTCCCCTATCCAGGAACAGCAGCATGCCATAGTAAGCTTCCGGCGACCCAATGCCATAAATGCAGCTCACGCTGGCGACAATGACGCAGTCCCGACGCTCGAAAAGGCTGCGGGTGGCTGACATCCGCATCTTGTCGATCTCGTCGTTGATCGTGGCTTCCTTCTCAATGTAGGTATCGGTACTGGCGATGTATGCTTCGGGTTGATAGTAATCGTAGTAACTGACAAAGTATTCCACCGCGTTATGGGGAAAGAACAAGCGAAACTCCTGGCAGAGTTGTGCCGCCAAAATCTTGTTGTGGGCCAACACCAGGGTGGGGCGGTTGATGGCCTCGATGACCTTAGCCATCGTGTAGGTCTTCCCCGATCCCGTCACGCCCAAAAGGACCTGGTGTTTGTCGCCCTGGGCGAGCCCCTTGACCAGGTGCTCGATCGCCGAAGCTTGGTCACCCTTGGGCTGATACTTTACGACTTGGAAGCGCTGAGAAGACTGAACCATGACTCTGCTGGCGAATGGCCGGTGGCCACCTCAAATCGGTCAGAACCTTGTCCACAGGGGTAACAGGTCACCACTTGGGAGGCATCTCAGGAACAAAGTAACGTCCGCTAGCGGCTGAGCACTTTCTTTTGAGCTTCAAAAACGTAGCGGACGATCTTGGAGCGAAGACTTTCGGGAATGGTGGTGAACATCATACCCATGCGGTAAATACGGTTGCCTTTAGCATCTGAGCGGGGCTCACACCGAACACAGCGAGCCATCACTCGCAGCGGGCTCAGATTGGGAAGGGACATCTGAACTTCAAACTCTGTCCCGACACTGATCGGTTGGCGGTCATGAAAGGCAAAGCCGCCACCGCTGATGTCAATCGTGTTGGTCCGCAGCAAGGGTGCCGGTGCTCCTTCCTCCAGGCTTGGAGGCTGGTCCGGTTTGGTTGGCTCATACAGCTCAACCAGCAGAAAAGCTGGAACCCTGACAAAGTCTCTCCGTTGGGTGCGGCGCGTTTCACTAATTTGTTCGATTACCAGAATCGGAATCGGCTCCACGGCGTTCTGCTTGACCTTCGCTGAAAAGCCGTAGATGGCGTCTTTTCGAACGAAGGAGATGTACACGGCCTCATCGTTGCGGAAAGGCACGCGGACTCCGAAGTTGGTGGGCCATGCGATTGAGATTCCAGAGGGTGAAATATCTTCTACTCGACTTGAATAGGATTCTTTTGTCTCCAGGTCCAGGCTGCTCACGGAGACCAGTTCATTGACTTCGAGGGAGACATTGGGCATGTTCACCTCACGTCGGATATCCAGGAACTGAAGTTCCCAGAGAAAAGCTGTTTGACGTCGCGCTGGATCAGTTCGTACGTGACCGGCCAGCCGGTAGCAGCCAGGTCTTGGTACTTTTCAGTTAGCACCTTCGCAAGCACAGCCCTCGAATGTTCCCATTTGTAGAGTAATTGGTCCAAGACTCTGGCATCGGAGTGCTGCGGGATGAAGCTGGTGCCCAGCAGTTCCAACCGTTCCCGCGTGATTTCTTCAATGATGCTGGGATTGTTCATAAACCACCAGCATCCAAAAGGCAGCAGGTTACGGAATTTACGAGCGGCAACGCAAAGCGCGTGCTGATTCTCACGGGCGAGCATGGAGACCAGAAAGCGATTTCCGGGGAACTTCTCGCAAATGCGCTCCACAACGGTCATGTCCGCGGCTCCCAGACTGTCGCCGGCCAGTCGCAGCGCCGGGTTCACGAGCTTGCGAACGCCAATCATCATGGAAAAGGGGAGTCCGTGTTCCTTGCAGACCGGCAACACACATTCCGCAATCAGGCGGCAACGCGGAGAATCGTCCGGAAAAGTGAACTCGGGCGGTAAAGAAACCGCCATGTACACCGGTCTGATGCGTTTGACCCAGTCCTCCAGAAAACGTCTCACCTCGGACATCGTCTTAGGCTCGAGGGTGGAGCTGATGCTATAGCCCCACCCGCTCAGCATGGGCACGGCATCGGTCCACTTCGACAGCAATGGGTCGAGGCGCAACACCGCTCGAAAGCGCGGGTCGATGTCCGGGCCTTTCATCCAGACGGCGCGTTCGGCGGAGTCGAAGGGGTCGTTGGTCATAACCACCTGGGTCACGTTGGACAGCTGGAAAACCCGGGTTGTGTAATCGAGACGATTTTGCTGTGCGAAGAACTCGCGATAGCTTTGAAGGTCGGGTTTGCCGGTATTCAACCCCAACAGTCGGAGGACCGTTAGCACACCCCGCGTGGCCTCGGAAAGGGGCGAGTTTTCCGCGAAGAGAGTCCTCCAGATCAGCTCAGCTTGTTGGGGCTTGCTCAGCGACCAGAACTGATCGTATGTGATATTCGAGAAGCGAAAGACTTCGGCCACCAGATAGTGGTAATTGATCAGTTCGTCCAATCCCCACAGGCCGATCTCCCCAAACTCAGCGCTATAGAGGTGAGTGTGCATGTCGATGACAGGCGTTTCTTTGACAACACTCTCGACGATCATGGGGAGTTCGCTGGAGGCTATGGGTGTCCTCGACTTGTCCATTCGTATCCTTTCCGGCATGCAGCTCTAGGTCAGGGAGCAGCATCAAATTAGCAAATCTTGGAAGGACACGCCAAGGAGATTGTGGCAACGTCCGTCCTGTACCGGCAGCAGCACCACTTGGGCTGGGGTTGGATCCCGGTCCGGCTGCCAGGAGATGGCTGCCAGTTTTGAAGGTAGGAGGCTGAAAACGCAATACGCGTTCCTGTCCTTCAAGGCTACAATGGGGAGGTTAGCCCACCATCAATCTTGTTGAAATGAATTGAGAAAGGAAGGATAGGCCAGGTTATGAGAAGCACACTCTACGTTGGACTCCTCTTGATTTTCACCCATGTCCAGAGCAACTACCTGTGGGCGGAGGACACGAAGTCGGCCAAAGCACCCACTGCCACGGAGAAGTCCCGCACAGATAAGAAAGAACTATCCGGTGCGGGGGAGAACCTCGAGGAAGGCACCAAGGACATCGGGAAAGGGGCCGTGCACGGGGGAAAGGAAATGGGTAAGGGTGCTGCCGATTTTGGAAAAGAAGTGTCAAAGGGCGACCTGGGAGACGCCGGAAAATCCTTGGGTAAGGGATCTGCGGAGCTGGGAAAGGGCGTCGGAAAAGGTTCGGCCAAGGGTGTCAAGAAGATCGGAAAGGGAATCGGGGGTTTAGGGAAAAAAGCGGGAGAAGCGGTCACCGGCAAGGACGACGGCAAGGAGAGCAAAGCCGAGTCGTCGAAGAACAAGCAATAGCCAGCTGCCCTTGTCCTCTTGCTGGAGCCCCCTGCGCACAGCTGCGGTACGCGGTACAGCCTTCCTGCCTCAGCCCTCGTACCGTTTTAAGAGCAACGAAGCGTTGGTCCCTCCGAACCCGAACGAGTTCGAGAGAACGTACTCAAACTGAGTCTTGCAGGCCGAATTGGGGGTTACATCCAGATCGCATTCGGGATCGGGCGTCTCGTAGTTGATGGTGGGGGGAATAATCTGGTGGTAAATGGAGAGGGCCGAAATGCCGGCCTCCAGGCCCCCAGCTGCTCCCAGCAGATGACCGGTCATCGACTTGGTCGAACTCACTTTGAGTCGATAGGCGTGATCGCCAAAGGTTCGCTTGATCGCATGAGTTTCGTTTCGGTCGTTGTACGGGGTGGAAGTCCCGTGAGCGTTAATGTAGCCCACTTCGTTTGGGGGAATTCCAGCGTCCTCCAGCGTGTTCAGCATGACGCGATAGGCGCCGTCTCCGTCTTCAGCCGGCTGGGTGATGTGGAAGGCGTCGCTGGACATACCATATCCCACGACCTCGGCGTAGATAGTCGCCCCCCTGCTCTTGGCCATCTCCAGTTCTTCCAGAATCAAAATCCCCGCCCCCTCGCCGATGACGAACCCATCCCGGTTCTTGTCGAACGGTCGCGAGGCCCGTTGTGGATCGTCGTTGCGCTGCGACAGGGCCCTCATCGAAGCGAACCCGCCCACACTCATCGGGGTGATGGCCGCTTCGGAGCCTCCGCATATCATCGCATCAGCCTCGCCCCGCTGGACGATTCGAAACGAGTCTCCAATGGCGTGCGATCCCGAGGAGCAGGCCGTACAGGTGGCGGTATTCGGGCCTTTCGCTCCAAACTTGATGGAAACCTGTCCAGCAGCCAGATTCACAATCGAGGACGGGATGAAGAAGGGGGAGATCCTTCGAGGCCCTCCCTTGAGGAGTTCAGAATGTTCCCGCTCGATCGTGGAAAAACCTCCGATGCCCGATCCGATATGGACTCCAACCCGCGTGGCCAGTGTTGAGCTGATCGACAACCCTGAATCCTTCACCGCAAATTCGGCTGCAGCGACGGCATACTGGATGAATGGATCCATTTTCTTGACGTCTTTTTTCTCGATCCAGTTCAAAGGATCGAACCCCTTCACTTCCGCCGCAATCCGAGTGGAAAACTGGCTGGTGTCGAAGCGAGTGATGTGGTCCACCCCGCTTCTGCCTTCCAGCAGGGCGCCCCAGGTTTCCTCGGTTCCAAGCCCCAGCGCAGAAACCAATCCCACTCCGGTCACGACAACTCGTCTTTTCAAAATCATTCCCTCCCTGAGTCCAGCCGCTTGCCGTCCGCAGAGGGTCAGCCCCGCCCGCGGCAAGTCTGGCTGAAACACTTGAAAGCGGACTACTTCTTGTGCGCCTCGATGTAGGAGATCGCATCCTTAACGGTTTGGATCTTCTCAGCGTCTTCGTCAGGAATTTCGATTCCAAAGCCTTCTTCAAAGGCCATTACCAACTCTACAGTGTCCAGTGAGTCGGCCCCCAGGTCGTCCACGAAAGACGCCGTGGGCGTGACTTCCGACTCATCCACACCCAACTGCTCGACAATAATCTGTTTCACTTTCTCTTCGGTTGCAGATGCCATGCCTAATTTCCTCCTGTGTCCTTCCTTGAAGTGATTGGGTCCACCAGCGAAGTGAACCAGATTATAACAAACGCCACGTGAGAACCGACGCGGCATCCGTCTCCCTACATGTACAGCCCTCCGTTAATGTTGAGGACATGGCCGGTGATGTAACTGGCCTCGTCAGAAGCCAGGAAGCGCACGCCGTAGGCAACCTCGGAGTCACTGCCAATCCGGCCCAGCGGAATCTTTTCGAGCAGCTTGCTTCGGATCTCCTCAGGCAGCACTTGGGTCATGGCCGTGTCGATGAATCCCGGAGCGACTGCGTTGACGGTGATGTTCCGCGACGCCACCTCCTGCGCAACCGACTTCGTAAACCCGATCACTCCGGCCTTGGCCGCAACGTAGTTGGCTTGTCCGGCGTTGCCCGTCTGGCCCACTACAGAGGTGATGTTGATGATTCGCCCGTAACGCTGCCGAAGCATGACTTTGATGGCTTCCTGAGTGCAGTAGAAAACACCGTTCAGGTTAGTTTGCACAACGAGGTTCCACTCCTCGGCCTTCATCCGCAAGAGCAGCGTGTCTTTCGTGATGGCGGCGTTGTTGACCAGAATGTCCAGTCGGCCCAGCTTTTGAACAGCCTCAGTGAATACGGCTTTGACCTGGTCTGGCCGGCTCACGTCCAGGCCTGAGACCAAAGCCCGCCGCTGGAGCCCCTCAATCTGCCGCGCCACCTGATCCAGCTTTTCAAGGTTGCGGCTGCACAGCACGATATCAGCGCCGGCCTCGGCTAGGGCCAAAGCGCAGGCCTTCCCAATCCCTTGCGAAGCCCCTGTGACCAGAGCGACCTTGTCCTTGAGCGTCATTGTCCATCCCACCATGGCTTAGCCATCAGCTCAACAGCTTGATGGTTTCTGCAAGGCTTTTCTCGTCTTCGACATTCGTCGTTCTTACGGTGCGGTCGATCTGACGGACCAGGCCGCAGAGCACCCTTCCCGGGCCAATCTCAATGAAGGTGTCCACACCCAGCTCGATCAGTTTCCGAATTGAACCGGACCAGCGGACGGGCGCACAGACCTGACGAACCAGCGAGTCCGTGATTTGCCTGGATTGCGTCAACAGCTCGGCATCCGCATTGTTGATCAAAGGTATGGCTGGATTGCGCCAGGAAAGAGCTGAAAGGTCCGGCGCCAAGCGTTCCTGAGCCGGCTTCATCAGGGCGCAATGGAACGGGGCACTAACGGGCAGCGGCAACGCCCGTTTGGCCCCCCTCTGGGGCGCCAAGGCCACAGCCCGCTCTACTGCCGGTCGCGTTCCGGCGATGACGATCTGGGTGGGACTGTTCAAATTGGCAGGGGTCAAAACCTCGCCCATCGAAGCCTCCAGGCACAAAGCTTCGGCCTGCTCCGGCGAGATGCCCAGAAGCGCCGCCATCGCTCCCTTCCCTACCGGGACGGCCTCTTGCATGTACCGACCTCTCTGCCGCACGATCCGGACTGCGTCGCCCAGCTCAATGGCTTCGGCGGCATACAAAGCCGAGTATTCGCCGAGGCTGTGTCCGGCCACGAACGCTGGACGCACATCCCTCGCGTGCAGCACCCGATAGGCCGCTGCGGACGTCGCCAGGATTGCCGGCTGCGTGTTCTCCGTCAGCTTCAACAAGTCCTCGGGACCTTCGAAGCAGAGCCGGCTTAAAGCAAACCCCAGCGCGCGGTCGGCCTCTTCAAAACAGGCACGAGCCTCCGGGTATTTCTCGACCAGGTCTCGACCCATTCCCACAGCTTGGGACCCCTGACCTGGAAAGAGACAGGCGATTAAACCCATAAGAGATGATTTCACTGGGAAACGTATCTGCTGATCCTCGGTGGCTCTCCCGAGGAGTCAGGATGCGATCTCAGTGCAGCAATAGATTTCCCTCTGCCGTCTGCGGAAAGACTGTCAGCGAGTGGATCTCTTCTTCGATTCGCTCGTTAACGCGCCTTGTGCAGAACTCGTGTGCCATGCGCACAGCATTCTTGACGGCCTTCGCCGTCGAACGACCGTGGCAGATAATGGCCACTCCCTTCACGCCCAGCAACGTCGCTCCACCGTATTCGTCGTAATCCACTCGGCTCCTGAAATTCAGAAACGCCCGTCGCGACAGGAGGGCTCCAATACGGGAAGCCAGAGAACTGGACAGGTCGCGCTTGAGCAATTGCGAAAACATGTCCACCAGCCCCTCACTTAGCTTAAGGGACACATTTCCCACAAAACCATCGCACACGATCACATCGACGTCGCCTCGAAACACATCACGACCTTCGACGTTGCCGACAAAATTCAGCGGCGCCGTTTTCAATAGCGGAATCACTTCGCGGGTCAGTTCGTTCCCCTTGATTTCCTCTTCGCCGATCGAAAGGAGCCCAACCTTGGGACGGGAAGCCCCGAGAATGTAGCGAGACAGAATCTCGCCCATGATGGCGAATTGCAGTAAATTTTGAGGCTTGCAATCCACGTTTGCGCCAACGTCGAGAAGGAGCACCGGCTTGCCCTGGGCTGTCGGCATGATGGCAGCCAGCGCGGGTCGGTCGACGGTTGAAAGCGAACCCAAGACAAGTTTAGCGATGGCCATGCAGGCCCCGGTGTTTCCTGCGCTGACAACCCCGTGGGCCTGCCCTTCCCTCACCAGCCGAACCGCAACGCGGATGGAGGAGTCCTTTTTCTTTCGGACTGCCGACGAAACCGGCTCATCCATGGCAATTGTTTCGCTGGCATGGACGACGTCGATAGGCAGCCCCTCGACTCGGTGCTTTCGAAGGTGCTCCCGCAGGAGCGGTTCAGGCCCCACCAGGCAAACACCCACCCCCAGCTCCCGGATGGCCTGAATCGCTCCCAAGATCTCAGTCTCCGGGGCCATTTCGCTGCCCATGGCGTCGATAGCGATTTTGATCATGAAAGCGCCTTTGCCACCGTTCAACACTCAACAGACCGCGCACGTCAGAAAAAGGGCTGGAGGGAAAGTCCGGCGCGGCTCCGGTTGAACAGACGAGGCCTTTCTACTCCTCGCGAATTTCGACAACCTCGCGACCACTGTAGTAACCGCAGCTTGGGCAAGCGCGGTGTGGCATCTTGGGTTCGTGACAGTTGGGACACTCGGAGACGGAGCGAACCTGCAGAAAATCGTGAGCCCGCCTCTTGTTGCGGCGAGACTTGGAGTGACGTCGTTTTGGATTGGGCATGATGAGTTCCTCGAATCTCGGGTTTCAGCTCCGGGTTCAGAAGTTCATGCGGTTCCGAATCCGGATTAGTTCGGCCAGCCTAGGATCCACCGATAGAGATTCGCAGTCACAAGCGGTAAGATTGCGATTCTTGCCGCAGTAGGGACACAACCCCAAGCAATCTTCGCGGCACATCGGCTTCATGGGCAAGGCCAGCAGTATCTGCTCGCGAATGATGTCGGACACATCAATGCAATCTCCGCTGAAGAAGCCAAGCTCGGTGTCCTTTTCGCTGAGTTCGATCTCCCCCATCAAATGATGTTCCGCATTGGATTGATAGAACTGATCAAAGTCGGAGATCAGCGGCAAATGAACGGCCTCCAGACAGCGCGAGCAGGCGACTTCAATCTCGGTGGCAAAGTGCCCTCGGACCCGGATGTTGGATGCCTGGCGTTCGGCCACCACTTCGACTTCAATTTTGCCGGGCAGGGCAACCTCGGACGGGTCCAGACTTAACTCCTCCGCACGGATCGAACCTCGAAGGTTCAGCGGGCCCAGGTCTAACTCCCTGATGTCGATTCGCATAGGCCACCCGGTTCACCGAACCAAAAACGACTTATTATAGTCAGGGTCGTGGCGTTGTCAATGTCAAAGAAGCCGCGGCATGCCTTGCAGCAAGGCTTTGCGTCAATTGCCGCAGTGGGCTCCGCTCCATTTCCGAGCTGGGAGAGGTTGGTCACAAGCCATGCCAGGCTTTGGGAAAAAACAGCGTCTGATAGAGACTTAAGGCAAACCGATCCGTCATCCCGGCCATGAAATCAGCCGCCGCTTGTTCGATCGTCAAGGCCTGCGGCTTGAACTTTGGCAGGAGGCTATCGTGATTCTCGAGCAGGTGATAGTAGATGTCACTCAGGATTTTCTTGGCCTTGATCAACTCCTTGCGGGGAATACTCAGAGCGTACACCGACTGGTACAGAAAATGACGCAGGTCCAGCATCGCCTGAAGGACAGGCGGACTCATGGTGATGGTCTCCAAAGCGGCTGCCTGAGACTGGGCGATGACATCACTCACAAGTGTGTTGATGCGCTGGGAGTGAGTGGCTCCCAACACTTCGATCAAACCGGATGGGATATCGTCGATCTTGATGAGTCCCGAGCGCAAGGCGTCGTCGATGTCATGATTCACATACGCGATGATGTCGGAGACGCGAACAACTTGACCCTCCAGGGTTGCCGGACGCCCCTTGTCTTGCTTGGTAAACACAGCACCGGCTCCCTTTGAGTGTTTCAGTATTCCATCCCGCACTTCCCAGGTGAGGTTCAGCCCCCTGCCATCCATTTCCAGTTTCTCCACAATCCGCAGGCTCTGTTCGAAATGGCGAAACCCCTCCGGCAACAAGTCGTTCAGGATGGACTCGCCGGCGTGGCCAAACGGCGTGTGACCCAAATCGTGCCCCAGTCCGATAGCCTCGGTCAGATCTTCGTTCAGCTGCAGGGCGCGACTGATGGTCCTGGCAATCTGAGTCACCTCGAGCGTATGCGTCAATCGAGTTCGATAGTGATCACCTTCCGGAGACAGGAATACCTGGGTCTTGTGTTTCAGCCGACGGAACGACTTGCAGTGCAAGATTCGATCGCGGTCGCGCTGAAAGGCGGTTCGAATTGGACAGAGCGGCTCGTCCCGCTCCCGGCCTTTGGTTCTTGAGCTGAGAGTCGCTTTCTCGCTGAGTGTGGCGGCCTCCCGCTCTTCCATCATTTCCCGGATGGTGGCGTCCATAGAACTTGGCCTCGACCGACGCAGAGGAGCAACTGGAAGTGGGGCGTGACGTTGGCGATTCGAAGCAGCATCCCGGCGCCGCTACGCACCAGCTGTCGGGGGCGGGATCGCTCTCCTCAGTCGGAGAGCCACAGCCATGATGCTTTCGTCGGGCTCACTGGCCCACCTGGCCAATGCGTTGTTCCGCTTCGCTGGCCAAAGGAGTGCCGGGCAACTCTTTTATGATCTGCTGATAGATCTTCGTAGCTTCACTGTTCTTGTTCTGCAGCTCATACAACTTGGCCAGCCGCATCAAGCTTTGACCTTTCGGCGTGAGCTGTGAACCGGAGGCCGCCAGCTGTCGATACATTTCTGTTGCCTGGCTAAGGTTTCCGCTGGCCTCATAAGCCCGCGCCATAGCCTGAATCGCCAA
Source organism: Acidobacteriota bacterium (assembly GCA_040753175.1). Taxonomy (GTDB): domain Bacteria; phylum Acidobacteriota; class Terriglobia; order Versatilivoradales; family Versatilivoraceae; genus JBFMEW01. The sequence continues at coordinate 269,163 of JBFMEW010000003.1, forward strand.
GGCACCATAGTCTGACTTCTCTTTACTCAGAGGTTCCAACGACTTAACCGCCTCGTCAATTCGACCGAGTTCAACGAAACAAAGCCCCGTGTAGTAGTTGGCGATCTTCCCGACTGGCGCAGGAGGCCGTGAGGCCGCTACCCGCTGGAATTCCTCCAGGGCCTTGCTGTACTTCTCCGAACTCGATTTGAAAGTCAGCTCGCTTCCTTGCGGCGGTGGCCCCGAGGTGACGACCGAGGCCCGGAACGTTTTCAGGGCATCGCTCAACGCCTGCTGTGCCGCCTCATTCCGGCTGGCAGTGTAGGTAAAGAAGGCGATGACTGCGAGCACGATGATTGCGACGCCAGCAAGTGCCAGCAGAATTTGCTTTTGCCGGCGGGCGAGGAAATCGCGCACACGCTCCACCGCCAGCATAAAGCTGTCCTCTTTCAGGATGTCGTGACGGGTCAGTCTGGACAAAGAGAGCTCCTCCCGAACTGCAAATGAGCGAAGGTGACCATCATAGTGTGCAGCGCGGCTGAAATGACTCGATGGATACGATCGGATTGTTTCGCAGATCTTAACGGCGCCGCGAGCCAAAATACTATCAGCGGGACTGGCCAGTGTCAAACTGCCGGGAGACCGAAGTGAGTGGGACGAAAGGTCCAGATTGACAACACGAGAAAGGTTCCGCTATTCTTCACGGGACTTCCACGATGAAGACTCCGGCGCTGAAGACCTCCGAACTCCCCCTTCCCCTCGACGACGAGCGTAACACACGGTAGCAGGGCGTTAGTCAGACTCATTTCCGCCAAACCACCCCAGGCGGCAGAGGGTTGCCCCATGAATTTCGACTCCTACAAACTCGACGGTTTTCACGATGAAATGTTTCTCTCCGAGGGAACCCCCCGCCCCGGAGCCCGCCAGATGGTGCAATTGCTGGAATCGCTGACCGATGGCGAGCTGTTCCGCAGGCAGGGAGCCGCCGAACGGGCGCTCCTACATATGGGGATTACCTTCAACGTCTATGGAGACAGCGCAGGAACGGAACGCATTTTCCCCTTCGACATCATTCCGCGCATCATTGAGGCCGCCGAGTGGGACGTTGTTGAGCGTGGGCTCAAACAAAGGATTGAAGCACTCAATCTGTTCATCGACGACATCTATCACGAACAGAAGATCCTCAAAGAAGGAGTGGTCCCCGAAGAGATCATTCGTTCGGCTCAGTCCTACCGCGCGGCTTGCGCTGGCTTTGATCCACCCCAAGGGATTTGGTGCCACATCACCGGCACGGATCTGGTGCGAGATGGGGACGGCCAGCTTTATGTCCTGGAGGACAATCTGCGCTGTCCTTCCGGCGTTTCTTACGTCCTGGAGAATCGTCAGGTGATGAAGCGCACATTTCCTCAGGTCTTCGAGGCCTCCTCGAGGGTGAGGCCAGTGGACTACTATGCCAGCCGCTTGCTGGATACGTTGCAGAATGTGGCTCCCGCGGGAATAGCCCAACCTCGCGTGGCAGTCCTGACCCCTGGAATTTACAACTCCGCCTACTTCGAGCATTCCTTCCTGGCTCAGCAGATGGGAGTGGAATTGGTGGAGGGTCGCGACCTGGTCGTATCTGACGGTCTTGTCTTCATGCGGACAACAAAGGGATTCGAACGCATCGATGTGCTGTATCGGCGCTTGGACGACGACTTCCTTGATCCTGAAGTGTTTCGTAAAGATTCGCTGCTGGGTGTCCCCGGCCTGATGGACGTCTACCGCAAGGGACGGGTGGCTTTGGTTAACGCCCCAGGAACGGGCGTCGCCGACGATAAGGTCGTCTACGCCTACGTCCCCAGGATCATCAAATACTACCTTCAGCAGGATTCCGTTATCCCCAACGTCCCGACGTATGTCTGTGCTGAAGAGAAGGATCTGGCCTACGTGATACAGCACCTTGACCGGCTTGTCGTCAAGGCTGCCAACGAGTCGGGAGGTTACGGCATGCTGGTGGGCCCTCATGCCAGCACCTCCGAGCGGGAAGAGTTCAAGCGTCGGGTCCAGGCCAATCCTCGCAACTACATCGCCCAACCCACCCTGGCCCTTTCGCGCGTGCCAGTCCTAACGGGAGATCATTTCGAGGGGCGGCATGTGGACCTGCGCCCGTATATTCTCTACGGGAAGAGCATCTACGTTCTTCCGGGTGGACTTACCCGGGTGGCATTGAAGAAAGGCTCCCTGGTGGTGAATTCCTCGCAGGGTGGAGGCAGCAAAGATACCTGGGTCCTGTCGGGGAATTGATTCGACACAGGAGTGGGCTAGCGCCACCGAAAAGACGGGGATTGGCTCCCCATCCTCGCCCCGGTGATGAACCGGCAGGTGACTGCAGGGGACCGGACATTGTGCCGTCTGTTTTGTTCATGGTGCCTCCAGCCGGGGACCAATTGCATCGTTCCCGCCCCCCATTTGCGCGGGAAAAGCCTCTAGGTGAAAAGGACCCACCGTCATGCTAAGCCGAGTAGCTGATTCCATTTACTGGATGAGCCGGTACATCGAGCGGGCTGAGAACGTAGCGCGCTTTATCGATGTGAATCTGCATCTGATGCTCGACTTGCCGTCAGGTTTCGACGACCAGTGGCACCCCCTGGTCAGTACCACTGGAGATCACGACATTTTCGAGGAGCGTTACGGCCCGGCGAGCCGCAAGAATGTCATTGAATTCTTGACTTTTGATCGCGCCAACCTGAACTCGATCATCTCCTGCGCCCGGGCTGCGCGCGAAAACGCTCGCTCCGTGCGCGAGATCATTTCCAGTGAAATGTGGGAGCAAGTCAACAAGCTCTACCTGACGGTGAATGAGGAAGCCGCCGACGGCTGGACGATCGAGGAACTCCATGATTTCTTCACTCAGATCAAACTGGCCGGCCATTTGTTCGCCGGCATCACCGATGCCACGATGTCCCATGGTGAGGCCTGGAGCTTTGTGCACTTGGGACGCATGCTGGAACGGGCTGACAAGACTTCGCGAATCCTGGATGTGAAGTACTTCATTCTGCTGCCCACCGTGACGGACGTGGGGACGCCCTATGATGACATTCAATGGGCTGCGGTGCTGCGTTCCGCCAGCGCCTTTGAAATGTACCGAAAGACCTACGGTCGCATCACGCCGGACCAAGTCGTCGATTTCCTACTGCTGGATTACCACTTCCCCAGGGCGATTCGCTATTGCATCGTAAAGGCGGATGAGGCGCTGCATGCCATCTCGGGGACCCCTGTCGGCACCTTCAGTAACCTTGCCGAACAGCGCCTCGGTCACCTCCGCTCTGATCTTGCCTACACGAAAGTACAAGAGGTACTCTCCAGCGGGCTTCATGAATTCCTGGATGCGCTGCAAACGAAGCTTAACCGGGTAGGGGACGGAATCCATGAGGACTTCTTCGCTCCCCGGCCGCTGGCCAGCAAGGTCGCCTATCGACAACAGTGAGCGGTACGGTGCCCAACAAGATGCTCTTCACCGTGGGCCGCTATCCGGCTATGATCGGGGAGTGATCCAGGACAGACGGGTAGGGCGCGGAATGGTGGAAGCCAAAAGCGAGTTCCGCAGGAACAATTGCCAAATGCCCAGTGGCGGCCTGCCATCGATGGGTCGCCGAGCGTCGCGCTGGCACAGCCCCTCGGCTTTATTGAGGGGAAATTGATGAGGACCTCGGTGGGCATGAGCGTTCAAGCGGGCCCTTTAATCAAGCAATGACATTTCCTCCGGAAATCCTGGAACCGCCGGGTCGGGCCACCCTCAGCTCAGCCTACCAAACCTCTCCCCAGGTTTACGACGAGATGCAGGCCGCCCCGGGTGTCTTGCGTCCTCATTGGGAGAAGTTGATCCAGGCTTTGGACTCCATGGGAGCCGATGAGCTGGTACGGCGCTGGGAACACGCTCGGCGGACCATACGGGAGAACGGCGTCACCTACAACGTGTACGGTGATCCTCGCGGAATGAATCGGCCCTGGGAGCTCGATACCATCCCACTGCTGATCCCTGCCGAGGAGTGGAGGCGTTTGGAAGAAGGCTTGATTCAGCGCGCCCGCCTTCTGAACTTCATCGTAGCGGATCTCTACAACCACCAAAGGCTGCTGCTGGAAGGCCACCTCCCCCCGGCCCTCGTTTTTGCCAATCCGGCGTTCCTGCGCCCATGTCACGGGTTTTCCGTACCGGGCGGGGTGTATTTGCACCACCTCGCGGTTGATCTCGCGCGCTCGCCTGATGGGCAGTGGTGGGTGCTGTCTGACCGCACACAGGCCCCCTCGGGAACCGGATATGCCTTGGAAAACCGAGTGGTGCTCTCCGGAACATTCCCCGATCTGTTTCAAGACTGCCAGGTTCAGCGCCTGGCCTCATTTTTCCGTGCGTTCCGTGACACGCTGACCGGCGTAGCGCAACCGAAGAATGGCAATCCCCGCATTGTGCTCCTGACGCCTGGTCCTTTCAACGAAACCTATTTCGAGCATTCCTATCTCGCCCGCTACCTTGGCTTCACACTGGTCCAAGGCGGCGACCTGACCGTGCGAGAGAATCATGTGTTCCTGAAGACACTCGAAGGACTTCAACCGGTCGATGTCATCCTCCGCCGCCTTGACGACAGTTTCTGCGATCCTTTGGAACTGCGAAGCGATTCGTTTCTCGGCGTGGCGGGCTTGGTCGAGGCTGTCAAGTCGGGCAACGTGGTCGTTGCCAATGCACTTGGCAGCGGACTCGTCGAGACAACGTCCATCATGCCCTTCCTCCCAGGCCTGTGCGCTCGTTTTCTGGGCGAACCGTTACGTCTCCCCTCCGTTGCTACTTGGTGGTGCGGGCAAGATGGCCCCCAGCAATTTGTGTTGGATCACTTGGACCATGTCGTGATCAAGCCCGCTTTTCCCTCAGTGGGCATGGAGCCGGTCTTCGGCAGCGAGCTGACCGGTGACAAGCGAAGCGAAATGATGGAGCGCATCAGGCAGCGGCCCCACGCGTTTGTTGGGCAGGAGCAGGTAGCCTTGTCGACCGCCCCCGTCTGGGTGAATCATCAACTGCAGCCCCGTAGTATCGTATTGCGTACCTACCTTGTCGCTTCAAACGGCTCTTATCTGGTCATGCCCGGCGGACTGACCCGTATGTCCATGGGCCCCGACACATCCGTCGTTTCAATGCAGCAGGGTGGAGGTAGCAAGGACACGTGGGTGCTGTCGTCGGTTCCCGTCGACACGTTCAGCCTGTTGGCCCCGCCCGATCAACCGGTGGAGCTGAAGCGGAGCACGAACGATCTGCCCAGCCGGGTGGCCGACAATGTCTTCTGGCTGGGACGCTACGCCGAGCGGGCCGAGAACTCCGCCCGGCTGTTGCGCACCATTCTGACGCGATTGACCGGCGAGGCCCGCGCCTCGGAGAGACCCGCGCCGGCCTTGCTGGTGCGGATGTATGACTGTCTGCGCCCTCTGCCCACTGCTTCGGCCGAAAACCCAAAAGGCGATCTGCTCGGTGAGTTGGAACGGGAGCTGCTTCTGACGATTTTCGATGAAACTCGGGTCGGCAGCCTGCGCGAAACCATGCTGCAGATCAGCCGCGTGGCCGCTTATGTGCGGGATCGTTTTTCGACCGACAGCTTGCGCATCCTGAGCCAGTTGGGGGTGCGCAGCCGTCCGAGGGGTTCGGTGTCGACGGGAGAAGTGCTGTCCCTCCTGAATCGGAGCATCATTACGCTGGTGGCCTTCCGTGGCATTGAAATGGAGAACATCACACGCGGACCGGGTTGGCGGTTCTTGAACATCGGGCGGCGGCTGGAACGGTCTTCCCACTTAACTCATCTCCTCCGCCGTCTGCTGGTACCCTATGAGCCTGATCAGGGGCCCTTGTTGGAGATGTTACTGGAAGTCGCCGACAGTTCGATGACTTACCGGTCACGTTACTTTACAACACTCCAGCCGGCGCCAGTGCTCGACCTGCTGATGGCTGACGAGAACAATCCCCGCTCCTTGGCGTTTCAGCTCGCCGACCTCGGTGAGCACTTTGAGAGCCTCCCTCCTTTGAGGACAACGGCTGCCATTGATGATGAGCGGCGAATCATCGCCCAGTTGCTGGATCGCATCAGAAGGGCTGACATCCATGCGCTGTGCGAAGCCAATACGGCTCATTTCCGTCCGCTTCTAGCGGAATTGTTAGACGCTGTGTCAGCGATGTTGCCAGGGGTGTCGAACGCCATCACCCACAGCTACTTCAGTCTGGCTCGGGCGTCGCGACCGCTGGCTTCGGCACACTCAGGGCTGACGCCATGAACTATCGAGTAACTCACCGGACGACTTATTGGTACAACGAACCGGTCTCAACCTCTTATCACGCACTTCGCTTGACCCCGCGAACTCTATCCCACCAGAACTGCCGTTGGAGCAACCTGGCAATGGATCCTTCACCGGCCTTCTCAAGTGACCGTGTGGATTACTTCGGCAATGTGCTGGCACTGGTCACAGTGCAAGAGCCGCACCAGCAGCTGGCCGTAGAAGCCAGCAGCGAGGTCGAAGTCATGGCCCGCACGTGGCCGGAGGCCGGTGAAACACCAGCGTGGGAACAGGCCTGCTGCCTGCTTGCCGATGACCTTGACCCCGAAAAGCTCGACGCCTTCCAGTTTACGTTTGAGTCCGCCCAGGTGCGCTGTCTGCCTCAGTTTGCGGAGTATGCCAGGACCTCGTTCATGCCCGGAACTCCCCTGTTGGCGGCTGCTTTGGACCTGACCGCTCGAGTCCATCGGGACTTCACGTACGACCCGAGTGCCACGGAAGTCACCACACCGGTCGAAAGGGTCTTTCAAGAGAGACGTGGGGTGTGTCAGGACTTTGCCCATTTCCAAATTGCCTGCCTGCGCTCGCTTGGTCTAGCGGCCCGATATGTGAGTGGTTACCTGCAGACCTTCGCCCCACCTGACCGACAGCGGCTGATCGGGGCCGATGCCTCTCATGCCTGGGTGTCCCTTTACTGTCCGGGGCTAGGCTGGATCGATTTGGATCCTACCAACAATCTGGCGCCCTCAACCAGCTACATCACTCTGGCTTGGGGCCGTGACTACAACGACGTAAGCCCGATCCGCGGCGTCATTCAGGGGGGAGGCCAGCACGAGTTGACGGTTTCCGTGGATGTCACGTCGGTCTGATGGCGGATCGCCCCAGCCAAAGATCGTTTTCGTAGCAGCCGCCTTCTACACCGAACCCTCCGCTTCGGCAGGCGAATGTCGCCCGACTCAAGCCGCAAGTTCAGCGTGTCCGGCTGTACTTGTTAGGCAAAGCGGGGTGAACGCTTGCTTCAGCCTCACGGAAAGCTAATGATGACGGCGGTCGGAACGAAGGTTCATGGCTCGGAGCACCACAGACAGAATCGCCCAGTTCAAGAACAATCCCATCTGAATGGAGACAATCGAGGCCGCAACAAGTGTGGTGAGAGCGAGGAAGGTATGCATGACGCTAGCCTTTTGGGAACGCACGAATTGATGGAAGCAACTGACTCCGGCGATCCGAAGCTTGAACTCGAATGGGTCGCGGTTGAAGCCCTGGCCCACAAACGAACGACCCAATGAGGCATTGCCAATCGTAACGAGTTCTGGTAAAGACAGAAACGATTGCCTGAATGCCATCTCTCTTCTTTGGGTTGCCGGGTGCCGAAGATTGGCTCCACTGGATACGCATTGTGACTGGTCCTCCGGCAGATCTCCGCAAGTTTCAGACCACGCCGTTATTCTTTTCGGCAGAATTTTGCAAGCTATGAGTGGATTCTCATGAGTTCACAATTCCATGATCCTCAAGAGGCCGCGCGCTCCGAGGGTTTCCAGTTCGATTTTCCGAGTGCCCAATTGCGGGGACGGGTCGTCTTGGTTGCGGGAGGCACCGGCGGGCTCGGCGCAGCGTTGGGAGAACTGCTTCTGGGAGAAGGTGCAATCCCCGTACTGGGATACCGATCGAATGAGAAGCGGGCGATCGAGGTGAAGGTCTCGCTCGAAGCACGTTACGGCAGGAAGGTCCACTTGGTGGAAGGAGATATTGCCTTGGCGGAGGCCCGCGCCCGGTATATCGAAGGGGCCTCGCTCTTGAATGGCGAAATCCAGGGGTTCACTTGCTTCGTCGGAGATCCAGCCCGGTTCTCCTTCGAAGACTTGAGTACTGAGCAGGTTCAGGGATCCTTTTTGGCGAACTTTACCGGGCCTGTGTTGTTAGCCAAGCAGGTTGCGGAGCACATGATTTCCAAACGCGTTGGAGGGAGTCTGGTTCTTGTTTCCTCCATGCAAGCCACAGCCCTCTTCCCGCGGAGCTTGGCTTATGCGGCGCCCAAAAACGCACTAATCCATGCCTGCCGTTTGATGGCCAAGCAGTGGAGCGGCCCACACAATCTTCGAGTCAATGTTGTGGCTCCTGGCGCCACAGTTGCTGGCATGGCCGCCTCCAGTGTCAAGTCTGGGAAATACGACCATTTCCTGGAAAGCCGCTCGGTTTCTCGCTTTGGGCGGGCAGAAGACGTTGCGCGCGCCATTCGGTTTCTGCTGGAGCCGGACAATTACGTCACCGGTCAAGTCCTGACGGTTGATGGCGGCCTCAGCCTGCATGCTTGATTGACATAGTTGACCCGATAGTCTCGTTTGCGTCTCCCGTCGAAGGCAGACCAGACTTGAATTAGGTTCGAGTCCGAGCCCCTCTTGCGGGTGCTACTGGCCGTGGAGCAACTTGTGCATCGATCGAAGATCCTGGGCACTGGAAGTTACCTGCCGGACCGTGTGGTGAAGAACGCGGATCTTGAGCGGTGGATGGACACGACCGATCAGTGGATTCAACAACGAACCGGTATTAAGGAGCGCCGGTTTGTGGAAGAAGGAGTCGGCACGTCGGACCTGGCATGGAAGGCCTCTCGACATGCTCTCGAGGCGGCTCATCTGACTCCTCAGGACTTGGACTTCATTGTTTTTGCGACACTCACCCCGGATTACAACTTTCCGGGCTCCGGATGCCTGCTGCAGGACAAGTTGGGGGTCGGCACGATCGGCGCGCTGGATGTGCGTAACCAGTGTTCAGGATTTCTTTACGCGCTCGCAGTAGCTGATCAATTCATCCGAACCGGAACCTACCGACACATTCTGGTGGTGGGGGCGGAAGTTCACTCCACCGGTCTTGACCTGAGTACGAGAGGACGGGATCTGGCCGTGATCTTTGGCGACGGCGCTGGGGCCGTCGTCCTGGGACCTGCCGGGAAGGAGGAGGGGTGTCTCCTCGCCAGCCACCTCCATTCAGAGGGTAAGCACGCCAAGAGACTGTGGCTGGAAGCCCCCGCTTCAGTGCTTCATCCGCGTCTCACCGTCCAAATGATCGAGGAAGGCCGGCATTACCCCAGGATGGACGGGCGTGCCGTTTTCAAGCATGCGGTTGAGCGATTTCAGCATGTCATCAATGAGACCCTGGATGCCGAACACTTGGCGGTGAAGGATGTCGGTTTGTTCATTCTCCATCAAGCGAATCTCCGGATTGCAGAAGCTGTGGCCACAGCGATGCGAATTCCGGCTGATCGAATGTTCAATAATATCGAGAGGTACGGAAACACCACTGCAGCGTCTATTCCAATCGCCTTGGACGAGGCTGTGCGCCAGGGCAGGCTGCGTCCCGGAGACCTGGTACTTCTGGCCGCTTTTGGCTCGGGCTTCACGTGGGCGGCAACCCTCTTGCGCTGGTAGCCTCACCCCGGACAGACAGGTCTTGGCGGAGACAGTCGATCACCCTGAATGGTACGGCATCCCTTCCCGCTTTCCTGAGCCGGTCTGTGCATCGTGATCATCTAGGACCTTCATGAGGTGAACGCTAGCGACTCGCTGGTTAACACAACTATCCTGGTTGTTGGCGTCAGCAGGGTGCCCGTCTCGAAGTCAGAGCCCATTCGCAGCCAGCGAGGACCCTAAAGTCCCGCGTGGTGACCATAGTGAAGGGGCAGCCACTCGATGGCCGGTGGAATTGGAGGTCTGCGCGGTCCTTGGATGTCGCGGGAGTGCCTACCGCTCGTCTTAACATGGCTTGGGCGAGTGTACCCTGAACGTCAGCTCGTGTTTTTTCAAAGCATTTGGGATTAGCGGAACCGCGGTTGGGAAGCCGGCAGACGGGTCAAGAGCCGACGCGGAATTCGCTCAGTTGCTCAACCAGGGATTTGGGGGCTTCGACTTCCAGATAGATGGATTCCTCTCGGTAGTCCCTGTGGATCAATCTACTCTGCGCATAGAGTCGGGAGAGAGCAGCGCCCTGGTGATGAGAGAATACGAATCGTGCCTTGATGACGGGATCGGCAGAGAGCAACTCGTCCATCCTCTCCAGGAGGGCTTCGATGCCCCGCCGCTCCAGGGCCGAAACGGCCACGGCCCCCCCATGCAAAGGCAAAGCAGCTTTCGAGGAGACAAGATCAACCTTGTTGTAGACTTCCAGCAGCGGTTTACCGGACAGCTTGAGGTCTTCAAGAACACTCTGTACAGCTTCTCGTTGCTGTTGGAAGTGTGGACTGGCGGCATCGATGACATGGAGGAGCAGCGAAGCTGCCCCAATCTCTTCCAGCGTGGCTCGAAAAGCGGAAACCAGGGTCGTAGGCAGTTTGCTGATGAACCCCACCGTGTCGGAAAGGATGGCCTCCCGATTCGAAGGCAAGCGAACACGACGCAGAAGCGGATCCAGCGTGGCAAAAAGCTGGCTGGACGCCAGTGCATCAGCCTGAGTCAGGGCATTGAAGAGGGTGGACTTCCCAGCATTCGTGTAACCAACCAGCGAGATCGTAGGCACAGGAACCGTGCTACGAAAGGAGCGATGCAGCCGTCGGTGAGCTTTTACTCTTTCCAGGGCCCGCTCAATCTTGTGAATGCGGCTGTGAATCTTGCGCTGGTCCGTTTCCAATTTCGTTTCGCCGGGCCCCCGCGTTCCGATGCCGCCACCCAAACGAGACAGCTCGATGCCCTTTCCAGCCAACCGGGGCAATAAGTAGTTCAACTGTGCCAGCTCGACCTGCAATTTGCCCTCGCGCGTCCGAGCTCGAGCGGCGAAAATGTCGAGGATCAACTGGGTTCGATCGATGACTTTGGAGTCCAGTTGGCGCTCGATATTCCTCTGCTGCGCAGGACTCAGATTTTCGTCAAACACCACTGTTTCGGCCTGCTTGGCCAGAATCCTTTCCCTCAGTTCTTGAAGTTTGCCGGATCCGATGTAATAGGCGGAATCGATCCGCTCCCGTTCCTGGATAACCCTGTCCACCACTTCTGCCCCAGCCGAGCAGGCAAGAGAGGCCAACTCCTCCAAGGACTCTTCCGGCGTCAGGTGTTGACCGGATGTCCGGCCATCCAGCCTGCGTGACTTTATGTGGCACGCAACCAGAATGGCTCGTTCTCTTTGATTCTTCATGAAGGACTCTTTGTCTCGGAGGCGGCAAGGGCAGGAGCCGGTGAGGAAGACGCTCTGGCAAGAACGACCGTCGAGATCGCGTGCTTGAAGATGAGCTGGTCTTGATTGTTGGATTCCAGAACGACGGAGTATTTGTCGAAACTCCTGATCCGCCCCGTCAACTTGACTCCGCTCATTAAGTATATCGTCGTCACGCTCTTGTCCTTGCGGGCATTATTAAGAAAGATATCCTGGATGTTCTGAACTGGCTTTTCCATAACACTATCTCCTCGAGGTCACAATCTCTGCATCTCAAATCTGAACGGGAACTGTGACATCCTAACTGTTACTCTCTAATTCTATCCCAAGAGAGATCGCCACTCCCGGATCGATCGGGAGAGGCCGGGGCCTGTCTTCCTTCGACTTCTGCTACGAAGCGAGTAACCTTCTCCGAGACCTCTTTTTGAATCGATGGATCAAATCCAAAGCCTGGGAGCCACCACACGTCTTTCTCCTTTCGAAACCAAGTAAGCTGTCGCTTGGCGTACCTGCGGGTGTCACGTTTGGCCAGACTCTTGGCCTCACTTAGGGGTAGGTCTTCCAGGAGGTGCTGAACCACCTGAGAGTAACCTAACGACTGGAACGGTTTTAGGTGGGAGGCATATCCCTTAGCCAAGAGGCTTCTGACTTCGTCAACTAGGCCGGATTCAAACATCTGGTCCACCCGCCGGTCAATTTGCTCATAAAGCAGCTGCCTTGGGGGCAGGAGTCCGATCTTGAGGCTGGCGAACCCAAGCAGCGGCGATCGACCTTGGCTGAAATGAGTGGAGATAGAACGCGATGTCAGGAAGTAGACCTCCAAGGCCCGGATGAGTTTGGGCTTGTCATTGGGTGCGATTCGGGTGGCGCTAGGCGGGTCCACACGCGAGAGCAAATGATGCAAATGGGAAGGCCCCTTGGACTGCGCGATTCCGTTCAAGCGCGCCCTCAAGCTCTCTGACCTCTTGGGTCCATCAAATAATCCTTCGAGCAGGGCGCGAAGGTACAACCCGGTGCCTCCGACCACAATTGGGACGCGGCTTCTCCGACGAATTGTGTCCAGAACTTCCCTGCCTTCGGCCATATAGTCACCCGCCGTGAAGAGACCATCGGGCTCGCGGACATCGATCATGTGGTGGAGAACTTTGCCCCGCTCTTCCGGTGTTGGCTTTGCGGTACCTATGTCGAGGTGCCTGTAAATCTGGAGAGAGTCGCAACTGACGATTTCAACGGGAAGGGCTCGTGCCAAATGCAAAGCCAAGGCTGATTTCCCACTTGCGGTGGGACCCACCACCACGATCAGCGCTGATTTCATTGGGGTACGAGGTACCGGATGAGCATGTACGCCAGGACAAGCAAACCAAGAATGCAGATCCCGATCTGTTGTTCCTTCGTCGGCCTAATACGAGTCATTGCTTGCCTGGATTCTGGTGTCAGTGCCTTTCTCCGCGAAAGTGAACTGCGTGAAAATCTACATAATCCACCATCCAAAGTAAAGGCGTTTCCGCGTCATACCGTTCCTCCCCCCGTGCATTTCAGGGCGCTGCGACAGGGGGCTGATGCGTGAGCCGGCTCGGCCAGCCACCGCTTTGAGAGGAGGACCTGTCTGGTGATTGGCCGGAAATGATCCTCGAAAGGAAAGTCCGGAATCAGGATCTGGAGATCTCGTGAACTTCGGCCAGCGAGGACTCGTCAGGAGTACCATTTCCCAATCGAAACGGGATTTCAATGGTAACGGTCAGACCCTTTTCGGGGCCGTCGCGAAGGTGGAAGTCGTACTGATTTCCGTAGACTTGACGAAGCCGCTCTCTGGTGTTGGCGAGTCCTAATCCCTCGCTGATGTCCCCACCGCCACTTGGCCGGGACCGCAGGCCAGGTCCGTCGTCAATGATTTGGAGTCTCAGCAACGCGCCGGCGCGCTCGGAACGAATCACGATCCGTCCAGGCTCGGAGCGCGGAGAGATGCCGTGCCGGATCGCGTTCTCTGCAATGGGTTGTAGGAGAAGATTGGGGACCAGGGCTTCGCGAGTTGCTGGGTCAACCTCGTAGAGAATCGTCAATCGGCCCCCGAAACGAATTCGCTCAATCTCGAGGTAACAGGTCAAGAAGTTGAGTTCCTCCTGAAGGGTCACTTCCTGCCTGCGTGAATGGTCGAGAGTCAGCCTTAGAAAGTCCCCAAGCCGAGCGATCATCCGATCCGCTAGCTCGAGGTCCTTATGTAACAGGGCTGAAATAGAATGGAGAGTATTGAAGAGGAAGTGAGGGTGAAGTTGCATCTTCAAGGCCGCCAGCTGGGCTTGGGCCAGTCTGGATTCCAGACGAGCAGCAGCGAGTTCACGATCCTTAAAGCGATGATAGAAGTCCAGTCCGTAGCAGAGCCCGAGGACGCTCCAGTACGTCATGACGTTCCAATGGAAGGTCAGTGCAAAATTGAATCTAAACAGTCTGATCCAGGTCTGACTTCCCTGAGAGCTGTCAATCACGAACACAAACAAGGAGGTCACGGCCAACGCCAGATGCGCCAACGCAACCGCAAAGCTGGCTGGCAGGTGTATGGCCAGACTGCTCTTCCAACGCCCCTTCTCGAATCGGAATCTCCGGGCCAACCAATAGATCAGCAAGCTCAGCCCCGCCCACAGATACCAATCCGGGAGGTTGGAGAGGAAGGCGTGTTTCCAGCCGCCATGTCGGTTCAGCAGTCGGGAATAGACGTACCCCTGAATGCTGAAGAACACCCCGACAACCGTCCAGCCCCCGAGAAACAGGAGCCGGCTGGTAACATGGCGGTTGTCGAAAGGACGGGCACTCACGAAAAATAGCTTAGAAAATACCTTCATTCTTCTGCAAGGGATTCGTTATCCTCCTGAGGGGATGACTTCAATTACGAATGAAGGTCGAGCTTGGCCAGTGTCAGGACCCTCGACTGGAAATAGAACGTGCGACGACTAACCAAAGCCGCTGCTGGATTGGCATTCATCCTTTGGCTGATCGAACTTCACGCGCTGGAGGCGCAAGCGTACATCGGTCCGGGAGCCGGATTCGTCTTTGTTTCTTCCTTCCTAGTCCTTCTGCTGGCCTTGTTTTCAGCCCTCTTCTACCTGCTGTCCTGGCCCTTTCGATGGATGCTTCGTGCTCTCCGCCGTCGGACCAAAGGGACCGGCTCCACGCCCATTGCCAAGCGCGTGATAGTGCTGGGCCTCGATGGCTTCGACCCGACGCTGGCAGCTCAGTACATGCGGGCCGGAAAGCTTCCCCATTTCCAGAAGCTGCGAGACGAGGGCTCCTTCTCCCTCCTGGCTAGTAGCTATCCCTCGATCTCACCCGTGGCATGGTCCTCTTTCATGACGGGCGTAGACGCCTCTCACCACAACATCTTCGATTTTCTGACCCGGGATCCCTGCACCTATCAGCCGGTATTGTCCTCGGCTGAGGTGGGGCAAGCCCGGCGAACCCTGCCCATCGGAAAATACCTGGTGCCCCTGGGGCGACCCACTTTAAAGATGAAGCGCAAGAGCAAGCCCTTTTGGCAGGTGCTGGGCGAGCATGACGTCTTCAGCTCGGTCATCCGCGTCCCCATCACGTTTCCGGCTGAGCCCTTCAACGGAGTGCTGCTTTCTGGAATGTGCACGCCTGATCTCCGAGGATCTCAGGGAACCTTCTCTTTCTACACCACCGATCCCACGGACTCACGCGGCCAGACCGGAGGAGTCCGCTTTCCCGTCACAAGAGAGGGAAACCTGATTCGAACCGCTCTAGTCGGCCCCCGCAATTCGTTGAAGAAATCGCCTGAAAACTTAACACTCCCGATGCTAATTCAGCTGGACTCAGGACCGGAGCGGTGCACGATCGAGGTTTCAGGTACTCGTTTTGAAGTGCAGGTGGGGAACTACTCGCCCTGGATTCGAGTTGCCTTCCGAGCGGGTCTCGGAGTCAAGGTCCATGGTATTTGCCGTTTCTACCTGGTTCGTCTATCTCCGCACTTCGAACTCTATGTCTCCCCCATTCACATTGACCCTGAACGGCCGGCGCTTCCCATCTCTCATCCGTTCGTCTATTCGGTTTACCTGGCGAAATTGCTGGGACCGTTCGGAACCCTCGGGCTGGCCGAGGATACCTGGGCTCTGAACGAAGGCGTGTTGAATGAAGACGCTTTTCTGAAGCAGGCATATCTCTTTTTTGAGGAACGGGAGCGGATGTTCTTTAGTGCGTTGGAACGGACACCGCGAGGACTGTGCACCTGCGTCTTCGACACCTCGGATCGGATCCAGCACATGTTCTTTCGGTGCCTCGATCCCCAACATCCGGCCAATCGTGGAAAAGAGCTGGACCGATATCGAGGCGTCATAGAAGAACTCTATGGGCGCATGGACCAGTTGCTCGGCAATGTTCTTGAGAAGGTTCAGGAGGGAGATGTGTTGATGGTGATTTCAGACCACGGGTTCACCCACTTCAAACGCGGAGTGAACCTCAACACCTGGCTCCTCGAAAACGGATACCTCTTTCTAACTGACGGCAAGACCACCTGCGGCGATTGGTTCGAGGGTGTCGACTGGAGCCGCACGCGCGCTTTTTCCCTCGGACTAGCCGGCGTGTTCATCAATCGCAAAGGCAGGGAATCAGCTGGTATCGTTGCGGAAGGGGCGGAACTCAGAGAACTCAAACGGGAAATGGCGTCCCAATTGACGAGCTTGATCGATCCGACCACGGGAGAGAAGGCGATCCGGAGAGTCATCGACGTCGAGGCAACCTTTAAGGGGCCGTACCAGTACGACGCACCGGACTTGCTGATTGGTTACAACGCCGGATATCGCAGCTCCTGGGGTTGTGCTACGGGGCGAGTCACGGAGTCTGTTTTCGAAGACAACCTCAAACACTGGAGCGGAGACCATTGCGTCGATCCAGAGGTTGTGCCTGGCGTCTTCTTCTCCAACCGATCCATCGTTCAGGCCCATCCCGACTTGAGAGACATCGCTCCCACTGTTCTTCGGCTGTTGGGTGTTCCCATTCCCTCGTACATGAAGGGTCGCGCCCTGATGGAGCACTCACCCACTTCCGGACGATGAAGCCGGTCCGGCGCCCTTCGAAACCAGCCTTTCGGTCCCGCCAAGCGACGCCTTAACGGACCTCGAGCGAGTCTTTGTCCGGGAGTTTGGGAAACGGCGCATGGGGCTCAGTCTGATACCAGAACGCCACCGAGGCAATATCATCCTGCAAAGGCAAATAGCGACCGCCGGAGCGCCAACCCAGCGCCTGAATGGTGACTTTGAGGTCCTTTTCAAAGCGGATGGGATCCATAATGTGCCAGCGATAAAGCCCGAAGCGCTGTTGCGACTCGTAGAGGCCATCCGGCCGAATCACCTGGGGCAAGCCCGAGTAAGGGGTGGTGAATTCCTGGTACCGCCTCGTCTCCTTGTTCTCGAAATTGTAGGATCCGCAGAAATAGTCCTCCGTCCCTGTCCCGCAGATGGTCGGAAATTGGCTGTCTCCATCCATGTAGAACTTGATCTCTCCTTCACCCCACCAGCCGGTGTTGTTCACCCCCCAGGCCATGTAGGTTCCGACATAGTGGCCCCACCCTTTGACTCCATCCACAATCACATAATCTGATTTGTAGGGTAGGGGGTTCACGCGCCGAAACTGAGCGTGAAAGTAAGCCGCGTCGCTCGCAATGCTGGTCAGCGTGTAGTCAATCTGGTAGTAGAGCGTCATCTGTTCTTCATCCAGGTTCTCCATCGTCATCTTGCATGACTTCCGAAAAGGCATTTCCCAATAGGAGTTGAATGCGCTGCCCGGATTGACGCAGACCGGAAGGGAAGAGACTTGAGCGTATCTGCCCCATCCGCAGGCAAAGAAATCTCCGACCGGAACTTCCACGGAAGGCTGTTCCTCACCATCCCAGTAAATGCGGAGAATCGAGTAGCGCCAATGACCGGTTGGGGTCATCCAGATGTGTTGAATCGCTCCCGGCCCCTGAATATCGGCCAGCGTGAAAACCTGTTTGGGTGCGATCCGAATGGAGGGCGAAACCTTCCAGCCCTGGCCGAGGTCTCGAGCTGCGCGGGCGCCCGTTCCTTCGGTGGCCATCCCACCCTGGCCCTTCGCGCCGCTAAAATTCTCCGGACTGATCGATCGGGTCTTGGCTCGAGAGAGCCGCGAAAGATTGCCCAGGCCTAAATGGAGTCCATTGTATCCAGGCATCTCCTCCGGCGTTTGAGAGGAGAGTTCAGCCGTCAGGAATAGGAACAACGTGCAAATTAGAGTTCTTTTCATGGATGCCTCCTCTTGTGGTCTTTTCCCTGACAAGGGCTTTGTCTGAAGAAAATGACCTCCTCCACCTAACCGTGACAGCCACGAAGGCGCATGCTTCGCTGGGAAATCCAAGGCGTAGGATGAGAAACGATCCGCCAAACGTGTTGTCAAAATTACACGGCCATTGAAAATTCTCTACACTCCGACGCCTCCGGCCCGCCAACTGAGGGATTGAAGTCCTGCGTTTTCAGAACGAGGCTATTTTCCTGAAATGGAACCTGAGTTGCGGATTCTTCTGCGCCCGCAATTATTAGCGAGCGAGGTATGAAAACTCAAGCTTGACACTTCTAGAGCTCATCGGAGCCAACGCTTCGATGGGGCCCCCCAAGCCATCGCGGCCGAACTCGGTCGCGATGGTTCCCCAAGTCCCTGTCGCAGCCTTCGCCCTCACTGGGTTTCCAGGCAAAGAACGAAATTGGCAGTACCGTGGTCGAGTGACGACCAGAACGCTGACGAGCCGAACCAGTCAAGCCTTCACGAGATCTTCCCTCCTTCAATTTGCGACCGACTCCGGCATGCTTGATCGGCGAAGAAGCCCGAAAAATCTGGCCTTTCAAGCCAGGAATCTTCGGAAAGGGGCTTGACAAGCGGATTTGCGCTATTGTATAAGGCACTCGCGCTGTTCAGTGATTCTGACCGAGACCCATTCTTCAAAGGAGAGGACGACGTGAACAAAGCAGATCTGATCGAGAAAATCGCGAAAGACGCGGGAATCAACAAGACCCAGGCTGATTCTGCCATCAACTCCGTGTTGGATGGAATCCAGGGCGAGTTGAAGAAGGGCGGACGCGTGACCCTGGTTGGCTTCGGCACTTTCTCGGTGGGTTCTCGCAAAGCGAGGACGGGCAGGAATCCCCAAACGGGAAAACCCATCAAGATCGCTGCTAAGAAAGTGGCGAAGTTCACCCCGGGCGCCGAGCTAAAGAGCGCAGTCAACCGCAAAAAGTAGTTTCTTCTCTCATCAATTCCACTTACGCACTCGTGGGGCAGCTGCAACTGCCCTTTTTTGTTCTCTGCTCTTTCCCCGGACCGGTCTGAGCCGGACCAGCTGGAAGATTTGTAGGCAGCTGAAGCACCTAGCCGGCTTGGTCCGGGCGCGCCGCGATTTGTCACTTTCAGGATGACAAATTTGTCGGTTCTCCTGCCAAAAACGCACCGATGCGGGTGTTCCAGATCCTCTCTAGGTGACGTCTTGCGGTTCATTGTGCAGACCTTACCTAGAGCAACTGTTGAATCAAGGTGTTTGGCCTGGAAGTTGCACTCATTGAGTTCAATCATGCTAGGGCGAAGAGCCCGAACCTTTTTCAGGGTAAGCGGGTGATAAACCCGACATAGTATCCTTTCCAAGCAAGGCCGGAGCCGAAAAGAGCCCCGGCCTCTCCCCTTTCTTGTCAGCCAGTCCGCTACGATCGGCCTGCGCCTGAATCGGGCTCGATCGCTGCCGGGCACGTTCCCGTGACTCGGGAAGTGGCGAATTCCCTCGTTCTTGACCTGCCCATGGCGGTTTGCTATTTTCGAGGTTGATGACATGTGACGCTCAACGGCGCAGCACTTGTGGTGCAATGCGGGTGAAGTCGGAGAGGCTCTCGATTCATCCGGCCATGACTTCGATTCTGGCTTCTTTGCTGCTTATTGGCCTAACCGAATTTGGGCCCAGCCACGGACGAACTCTCTCTGAGTCAGAGGCCGAGAACGTCGTATCCTTCTACGCCTCCGTCACAGGTGCCTCAGGAATACCGATTGATGACCTGAAGATTGAAGATTTCCAAGTTTACGAGAATAACAAGCCTCAGAAACTCGCTTCCCTCGTTTTTGAGAAGAGTGTTCCGATATCGGTCGGAGTCTTGGTGGACATCAGCCGCACGATGACCGGGGAGCGGATTGGGATGGCGCTGGAGCTGGTGAAGGCCTTAGCGGAAAAGCTCTCCAGTCCTGATGAGCTGTTCGTGTTCGACTTCAGCGAAGATACGCAGGAAATCGTCGATTACGTTTCTCCCGAAGATTATTTGGACGACCCCTTGAAGCACCTCAGCACCGGTGGGCCTTCTCGAACCGGTCTGGCAGTTGACTTAGGATTGATCAAGCTCAGAGAAGCGCGGAACCCCAAGAGGGTACTTTTCATTCTGTCGACCGGTCTTGACATCGCTGGTCCGGCCACGCTGGATCACATCGCCAGATTTCGATATCCAATCTTTGCTCTGGGCTTGAAGGGAGGAGCCGGGCTCTCCGGCACTCTGGCTCGGCTCAAATCACTAAATGTGAAAGGATCCGCGCTGAAGGTGTATGCCGAACACTCCGGGGGCAACGCCCTCTTCGTAGAATCGATGCAAGAGGCCAGACGAGCGCTCGATCAACTGGTGTTTGACTTTAAAAACCAGTATCGCCTGGAGTATGTCTCGTCCAATGCGAAACGAGATGGGAAGGTCCGGAAAATCGAGGTGAAGATCGCGGACTCAGCGCTGGAGGTGAGGTTTCTGAAAAAGTACCAAGCTCCGCGGCACTAGCTTCACTCCAGACTTCTTTGCCGTACGATATGTACTGATCCAAGCTGCGAGAACTCACTCTCGACAGGCGTCCCGTCCGCATCGGTCAGGATGGCGAACCAGCTGGAAGTGTTCAAGTAGCTTTTCGCCGCTTCGGCGACTCGCTCGGCCGTCACCTGACTGACTCTTCTCGGCAAGTCCAGCAGGAAATCACTCGCCAGCTGATACAACTCCATTTGCGCTAACTGCTCCGCCACACGCACGTCTGACGAGAGGATCCCCTCATGCCATTCCAGCAGCTTTGCTTTGGCTTCCTCCAGTTCCGACTCACTGACGGGACCATCTTTGAGTTCTCCAAGTGATGCGAGGATGGCTTTTAGGGCGGGCAGAGCCGAGGTCCGAGACAACTCCACGCGGATTTCGAACTCCCCCGCTGTGCGAAGGAATCGAAAGTGGCTCTCCAGGGTTCGGAGAGGTATTCCGCGCGCCCGAAACGTCTGAACCAGCCTGGAGTGTTCTCCGATTCCCCCCACAATGAGATTGAGGATCCGAATTGGATAGTAGTCCGGCACCAATCGGGCCGGGCCCAAGTGCCCGAACAGTACAGAGGCCCCCGGCGACTGATCCTCGATCACACGCACTTCCAGTCGTTCGCGATTCCGGACATCGGGAATTAACCCTTCCGTTTTCTTCTCCTTGATCCAGCCGCCAAGCTTTTCCCGAACAGTATCCATCAATGCTGCGGACTCCATCGACCCCACAACGATCAACGCCGAGTCATTGGGGAGGTACTGGGTCTGGTGGAAATCCAGGACATCCATCATGTTGAGGCCAGAAACGGTATCGCTCCTGCCCCGAAAAGGTGCTCCGTAAGGATGGTGGGCGCCGAAAACCCACGACCTGAGCAGGTTGCGTCCGCGTTCCGGCTCAGATTTTTCAAGCTCCTGAAGAATCTCGGACTTCAGTCTCTCGACCTCGGAAGGATTCAAGAGCGGGCGGACAATCATTTGACGAAGGGTCTCGAGGTAGTCGCGAAAGTCCTCAGGGTGGAGCTCAGCCGAGAACACGGTGGACTCGCGATCAGAATGAATGGCAAATTGAGCGCCGAGGTCCTCCAGTTCATCCTTCCACCGCTGAGCGGGCTTCTTTTGGCTTGCGTAGATGAGACTCCTGGCCGTCAAGTAGGACAATCCCTCTTTTCCGGCAGGGTCGGACGCGGAGCCTGCCTTCACCAAAAGGGAACAGGTTAGGCCGGATGATTGGGTTCGCTCCGCGATCACAATGCGAAGACCGTTCAGCAGCTCAAACTTTCTTAGCTTGCCTAGGGCTGTGGCGTTGGACTTGCCATCGGCGGGAATGGAGGTTTCAGCAAACAATGATCGTGGACTCCACACCAAGGCCATGGCAAGCCCAATGAACAGTACACAGGTTCGCGCCCCCTTTTTCATGCTGTCCTTGCTGTTGGACTCAATGTTGTGCCTCCCGCTGCGCTCGCACTGTGTAGCCACCGGTCTCAGCGCATCAATTCAATGTACACTTCATGCGGTGCGACTTACAAGCCCTTGCGGTCTGCCTGCGGGCACGGAAACTCACATTGACAGGTAGGAAGGCAGAACCAAGTCGCTGGAACGACGATAGGATGTGCGGAAGGTAACGTGAAGGTGCTCAGCCCTTCTTGAGTTCGATCAGGACTTGTTTGGCGACGGCCTTCAGCGTGTCGAATACGCCGATTCCGTTCGACGCCACGGCCTCGATGACAGGCTCACCTTTGCGCATGAGCTCTTTTTTCATTTCATCGACGGGAACGATGTTCGACAAGTCACGCTTGTTCAACTGCAAGGCATACGGAATCTTCATCAGGTCGTAGCCCTGCAGCTTGAGGTTTTGTTCCAGGTTGCTGACGCTTTCGATGTTTGCGTCCATCCGCTCAACTTGCGAATCAGCGACAAAAACAACGCCGTCCACACCCTTCAAAATAAGTTTCCTGCTCGCGTCGTAAAAGACCTGTCCCGGTACGGTATAGAGGTGGAACCGGGTCTTGAAACCTCGAACGCTCCCCAACTCAAGCGGGAGGAAATCAAAGAAGAGTGTCCGGTCGGTCTCCGTCGCCAGAGATATCATCTTGCCCTTGGCGCTGGGAGCGGTCTTGTCGTACACATACTGGAGGTTGGTGGTCTTCCCCCCAAGACCGGGACCGTAGTAGACGATCTTGCAGTTGATCTCTCGTGAAGCGTAGTTGATGAAAGTCAAGTCGAATGGTCCTTATTTCGCCGTGGTCTTCGCGACAGTCTTATCGGCAGTTTTGCCGGTTACGTGATTCAAAACCTTGCACCAGGACACTATTCACTAAACAGGTTATCAATATCCTCATCGGTGATTTCAGCGAACGGAGATTCCAGATCGGCAGAGCCAGATTCCTTTTCGTCTCTGATTTTTTCCACGATCCTCTCAAAGACATCGGTCAGCTCGGCCGATGCCTTTTTGACCCTGAGGCGCACAAGCCCGAGCGAGGACTGATTGTCGAAGATCACCACAAGGATGACACGTTGGGCAACGATCGAGATATGGATGTTATCTCGCTCCCCTTCGTGAAAAAGAATTGAGAATTCTTTCTCCCCAATAAGTTTAGCCAGTCCATCGGTTGCCGCTACGTTGCCTGCGGTGAGCGACGCCAACGAGGTCGCATCGAGGTTGTCCAGATCTCCGTGCGCGGCGATCTGTTGGCCGTTTTTGTCGACCAGAAACACCAACTTCGCATTTGAATCTGTACGCAGTCTGGCAATGACCGTCTTGATTCTTTGATATTCCTCCTCATACACAATCATGTCGGGCGTTGTCATGGGCACACCCTTGTCGCCACACAAGCAGGAGTCAAGGGCTCCACGCTCACGCACCTACCGCGAAGTTGGTTCGGCCTGTGGTTCATAATTGATTGAAAATAAATATCATACCGCGTACACAGCCGCTACGCTACCACAGCTTCTTTTTGACTCGCAACAGCTTTCTGCCAAAAATGGTAATCGACCAATGACTTAGGAACTTTAGGTTCGTCGCCTTAGGTGGCGGCTCCCACCCCTGTCACCTGACGTAGCGGCTTCACGTGCCGCGAGGTCGCACCCCGGACCTTTCCTGCTACGTTTCTTGACTGCTCCCGCCCTTCCCCGATACTCTCTTGACACGACTGTTCTAGTGGCAACTGATGACGCGATGTATTCTCAAGGCTGGCATGCCACAGCACAGAGAAAGGCCCCGGCGGCTTTACGGCGTGATGACAACATCCACACTTATAGCCCGCAAGCGTGACGGCCAGGAACTCAGTGAGGCTCAAATTGCCACGCTGGTCCGAGATTACACGAACGGGACCATTCCCGACTATCAGATGGCCGCGTTTTGCATGGCGGTTTACTTTCGAGGACTGACTCCGCGCGAGACACTAACGCTCACGCGCTGCATGGTGGAATCGGGAGAGGTGATGTCCTGGCATCACCTGCCGGGTCCAACGGTGGACAAGCACAGTACGGGAGGTGTCGGAGACAAGACGTCGCTTGTGGTGGCGCCGTTGGTCGCAGCAGCCGGTTCCTTCGTCCCGATGATCTCCGGCCGTAGTCTGGGATTCAGTGGAGGGACGCTGGATAAGCTGGAAGCGATTCCCGGATTCGAAGTTCAACTCAGTCCCAGCCACTTTCGCCGGGTAGTCGAGAAGTGTGGCTGCGTGCTGGCTGGGCAAACAACCGAGCTGGCGCCCGCTGATCGAAAACTGTACGCACTTCGTGACGCTACCGCGACGGTTGAATGTATTCCGCTCATTTGTGCCAGCATCCTGAGCAAGAAGCTCGCGGAGGGGACGGACGGCTTGGTCCTGGACGTCAAAGTTGGTGAGGGTGCTTTCATGAGAACCGTTGAGGAAGCTTCTCAATTGGCCGGGGTCTTGACTGACGTGGGGAACGGGATGGGCACGCAAACAATCGCCCTGATTACAGACATGAATCAACCTTTGGGAAGAGCTGTCGGAAACGCTCTTGAAGTGAGAGAAGCGATTGAGACGCTCAAAGGTGAAGGACCCGAAGACCTCCTTCATCTCAGCGAAAAGATTGCCAGCCGTATGCTGGCCCTTGGAGGACATCCCGAAGAACTCGGCGCAGCCCGTGCCAAAGTATCTTCCGCTCTGGAGTCCGGTCAAGCTTTGGACCGACTTCGCCGGGTTGTCGAGGCCCAGGGCGGCGATGCCAGAGTCGTCGATCATCCAGACCTCCTCCCAACAGCCCGATTCCAGCAAGACATTCCTGCCGATCGTGACGGATTTGTAGCCGGCATCAACCCGCGGACGATTGGGCAGGTTGTTATGTCACTTGGAGCGGGCCGCGACCGAATGAGTGACACCATCGACCACTCCGTGGGTGTCGTGCTGCGTAAGAAGGTAGGTGACCCAGTGCACCGAAGCGAGTCCCTCTGCACTGTCCACTACAATGAGTCATCCCGCTTCGAAGCCATCCGCGAAATCATCGTGGGTGCTTTTGCGGTGCAGGCCCAACGGTCCGACCCTCCAATGTTGATCAAGGCAGTGGTTGACTGATAAGCCTGAAAGACCGGCCTTGGCTTTAAACCAGGTTATGGCGGCACGCTCAGAAGCACCTCAGGAGTCCAAGATCGATTCAGCGGTTTCGGTCCTTCGAGACGAGTTATCGCTGGACGATGGGAAGCAACCCCATCTGGCGGTAGTACTGGGTTCTGGATTGGGGGATTTTGCCGGCATTCTGTCGGATCAACGAAGCGTGTCGTTCGACTCTATTTCTCACTTTCCCCAGCCGACAGTTCCGGGACACTCGGGAAGAGTCATTTCAGGTGCGATCGAAGGAGTGCCGATTCTGTGCCTGCAGGGACGAGTTCATTTCTACGAAGGACAAGATGCTTCTAACGTCATCTTCGCCGTTCGAGTATTGGGACGCCTTGGCATCAAGCAGCTGATTCTCACGAACGCGGCGGGCTCCCTCAACCGCCGATTCAAACCAGGCGACCTCATGCTCATCCGGGATCACATCGCTCTGTTGGTGCCCAATCCCTTAATCGGGCCGAACGTGGATCCCCTCGGTCCACGTTTCCCTGACATGTCGGCAGCTTACTCTGCTGATTTGATCAGCTTAGCTCAAGAGTGTGCGAACCGCTTGGGCATTCTCCTGCGTGAGGGTGTCTACGTTGCGGTGACGGGGCCGAGTTACGAGACGCCGGCCGAGGTTCGGCTCTTGAAACGATTGGGAGCCGACGTGGTTGGAATGTCTACGGTGCCGGAGGTGATTGCTGCCCGGCACATGAAAATAGACTGCCTGGGGCTGTCTGTGATCACCAACTTTGCTGCGGGGATCTCGCCAACTCCTCTGTGTCACGAGGAAGTGCTGGCCATCGGAAGCAAGGTCAAGCCCAGGCTGCTTCGGTTGCTGACAGAAGTGTGCCGCCGAGCGGCGAAGGCGGACTAGCCATGATGGTCGGGATTTGCGGAGGAACCGGTTCGGGAAAGACGACTCTTGCCAGGCGAATCCTTGAAAAGGTTGGTTCAGACCGAGTCGTTCTGGTGGCCCAAGATGCTTACTACAAGGACGCCAGCCATCTGCCCTGGAAAGAGCGTGGGCGACTGAATTTCGATCATCCTGCCTCCGTAGATTTTGATCTGATGAGTGAACAGCTCCACATGCTGAAAGAGGGACGCCCGATCCGCCAACCCGTTTACGATTTTGGGTTGCATGTTCGAACTGCCAACACTCTCTTGGTCGAACCTCGAGAGCACATCGTTGTTGAGGGTATCCTGATTTTTGCGGTGGCCTCCTTACGCGCCTTGTTCGATGTGAAGGTGTTTGTAGACGCTGCTCCGGACTTGCGATTCATCCGACGTTTGAGACGGGACGTTCGGGACCGGAGTCGAACCTTGGAGTCTGTCATCCAACAATACCTGGAAACCGTGCGCCCGATGCATCTGGAGTTTGTTGAGCCGGCAAGAACGTACGCGGATATTCTCGTTCCGGAGGGAGGGAAGAACCCCGAGGGATTAAGACAGGTGGTCGAGAAACTGACACGGAACCCAACTGTGCCAGGAGAGGAGTCGCGACAATGATTGATGAGACCATCATTGCTGAGGCCGTGCAGGCTCGAGTGCAAGCCAGCGCACCTTACTCCGGATTCAAGGTGGGATGCGCTCTTCTGTGCGCGACGGGTTCAGTCTATGCCGGATGTAATATCGAGAGCTCGAGCTACGGTCTGACAATGTGCGCCGAGCGCGTGACCCTTTTCAAGGCCCTCTCCGAAGGAGAGCGGCTCTTCACCAGGATGGCGGTGGTGGCAGACACAAGGGTCCTCACCCCTCCTTGCGGTGCCTGCCGCCAGCTGCTCTGGGACTACTGCAGCGATCTGGAGATCATCCTGGCGAATTTGTCCGGCGATCGACTGCAAACAACCATCGGAGCCCTGTTTCCTGTACCCTTTGGCCGCCCTTTTCTGGATGGTAAGTCATGAAGGTTGAGATCATCAAATCCTGGGTGGAGCACGAGGGGTTTGTCAGAATCGAGAAATCTCGGCTCCGGTTCGAGAAGTTCGATCGGGACCTCAGCCAGGAAGTTGAGTTGGGTCACTACCACAGAGGCGATGCGGTCGGCGTCTTGATCTACGATCCCGGGCTGGATCGGGTATTGTTGATTCGGCAGTTTCGTTTTGCTGCTTTTGCTAAGACCGGTGACGGATGGCTCACCGAATGCGTGGCCGGAATGTTGCACGAAGGGGAATCACCGGAGGAGGCGGCCAGACGGGAAGTCCTGGAAGAAACAGGCCTCCTTCTCGCCCGGGCAGACTTGCTAACCTGCTACTTCCCTAGTCCCGGAGGATGCTCCGATCAGGTCTATCTCTACCTGGGTACCGTGGTAGACCCATCACAACCAGTTGGCGCAGGAGGACTAAACGACGAAGGAGAAGATATTGAAGTCTTCTGGCTTCCTCTGTCCGAAGCACTTCACCTCGCCGAGACCGCAACCATCCAGGATGCGAAGACCTTGATTGGCGTGGGATTGCTTGCAAGGAGAGTTGCGATGTGAGGAGGGCGGATGGCGCTCTCTCTTTTCAACGTTGGACATCCTCAACGTCGATCTTGGGGCAATACGGTTCCAAAATGCACTTTCCGCATTGAGGACGCCGGGCTGTGCAGACTTGGCGGCCGTGATGAATGACTCGATGTGAGAAGAGGATCCACTCTTTCTGAGGCAGGCTCTTGATCAAGTCCTCCTCCACCCTCTCCGGCGTGGTGGACCGCGTCAGCCCCAGCCGGCGGCTGATCCTGAACACATGCGTGTCCACCACCACACCTGAAGGGATGCCAAAGGCTGTCCCCAACACCACGTTTGCTGTCTTGCGTGCGACTCCAGGAAGGCTCAACAAAGCCGTCATGTCAGCAGGCACTTGGCCCCCGAATTCGTCTATGATCTTTTGACTGGCCGCCTTGATGTTTTTTGCCTTGTTACGAAAGAAGCCTGTGGAGTGGATGATCTGTTCCAGCTCGGCTTGGCTGGCTCGGGCCAACTGTTCGGGTGTCATGAATCGGCCAAACAACACTGGCGTGACCTTGTTCACTGTGGCATCAGTGCATTGCGCAGACAGCATCGTAGCCACCAAGAGCTGGAAAGGGTTCACATGGTCTAAGGCACACTGGGCCTCAGGATACGCTTCCTGAAGACCGTCCAGGATCTGCTCCACCTTCAGCTCGGCAGGTCGGCGTCGTTTGGTGGGATGGTTGGAAGCCAAAGTTCACTCCTTCCGGCGTGTCTGGTTCGACGACAGGCCTAAGCGGACCCGGTCGAGTAAAGGTCAAACTCGAAACGAATGGCCCCGAAGGTGATCTCCAGAATCTGGGCTTCTGGGATTGAGATTCCTCCACTGCCCCAGTCTGCACGGATAGGGACCGTCTCCGCCACGATTCCAGCCTCCGCTCGAAGTTGGATTTTTTTGACCGCACCTCTGGGCAGCGGAGATTCTAGCACCGCCTCATCGGAGAGCGGACATGTAAAAACGAACCGGGGGCGGCGACTGGATCTGCCGATATTGCCGGACACACCTAACGTTATCTGTTTGAAAAAGACAGGTGATCTCGCTACACTCACGGGCCGAAACCAGCCGTGCAGGACACCGAACTTGGGGTCGCCCGAGCTGCGTCGTCATAGGAGCTTCCATGAACAAGCTAAAGGCCATCATTCGAAATGTTCCAGATTTTCCCAAGAAGGGAATTCTTTTTTATGACATCACGACGTTGCTGAAGGATGCGGCCGCCTTGCGGGAGGTCATCGATCACCTCGTTGATCGCTACGCAAAAGAGAGAGTTGATGTGGTGGTGGGAATTGAATCGCGCGGGTTCATTTTTGCTCCAGCCCTTGCCTATCGCCTGAACTGCGGGTTCGTTCCTGTTAGGAAACCGGGCAAGCTCCCCGCTGAGACCCTGAAAGTGACCTATGACCTGGAGTATGGGCAGGACTCGCTGGAGATCCATCGCGATGCTATTCAGAAGGGTCAGCGGGTGCTCGTGGTCGACGATTTACTGGCAACCGGGGGCACTGCAGCTGCCGTGGCCCAGCTCATCCGCCAACTAGGTGGCGAAGTCGCCGGGTTGGCATTCCTGGTGGAGCTGGAGTTTTTGGGTGGGCGAAAGAAACTCGATGGGTTTGATGTCTTCTCGTTACTTCAGTACCAGTCCTAGTCGGCGCGGACAGGTCACTCTTCGTGTGAGAACTCCCTCAAGATTCCCAGAAAATCGTCTTCACGATTGACAAATGCGTCCACGATGTCGGGGTCAAAGTGACGTCCCCGGTCGGTAAGCAATCTCTCTTTTGACTCTTGAGGACTGACCATTTCCTTGTAACAGCGCTTGGAAGTCAGGGCATCGTAAGCATCTGCAAATGCCACGATGCGTGCTGACAGCGGGATGTTTTCTCCGGCCAAGCCGAAGGGGTACCCTCGACCATCGAACCGCTCGTGGTGGTAGTACGCGATCTCTTTGCCAAGCGTCAGGAATGATTTGCCAGGCAGCTTGCTTTCGGCGTTCTTGAGCGCATCACCTCCAATGATGGTGTGGGTTTTCATGATCTCGTATTCCTCAGGAGTCAACTTACCCGGCTTCAACAAAATGCTATCCGGGATACCCACTTTGCCCACATCGTGGAGGGGACTCGATTTGTAGACACCATCGATGAATCCCTCGTCGATGGTGTTTCGATACTTAGGAAAGCTACCCAGTTCCTCCGCGAGAATCTTGCAGTATTTCCGCATCCTCTCCAAGTGCATACCCAATCCTGGGTTCCGACACTCTACGAGCTGAGCAAAACCGATAATGGCAGCGTCCTGGGCCAGGTGGACTTCCTTGAGCCGCTCGATCAACTGCTGTTCCATGCTCTTCTTGTCGGAGATGTCGCGAACAATGAAGACGTCAGCAAAAGCCTTCCCGCGCGAGTCTTTCACTCTCGTGATCGTGATATGGGCATACCACTGACTGCCGTTCTTCCGGAGATCGACAACCTCCCCGATCCAGCAACCTTTGGAGTGGAGGGATCGCAGCACTTCGCGGGTCGTATGTCCGAGAAAGCTCGAGTCATCAAAGATAGGGGGGGTACGACCGATCAGCTCTTCCTGGAGAAAGCCCGTGAGCCTTTCGTAGGCTGGATTGACGGTGATCGTGCGGTTCTCGAGGTCCGTGATCATGATTCCATCCACGGTGCTGTCCACAATGTCCTTGAACAGCAGGTACTGCATCTTGCCGATCTCAATCTTCTCTCTTAGGCTTTCCTTGTCGGCTTGCTCCCTGAGGTAGATCTCACGCTTCTTGAGGGCGCCGTAGACGGTGGTGATGATTTCTCCCGCCGTGGCCGGCTTGACAATGTAGTCGTAGGCTCCCCACTTCAGGGCTTTTCTCACGGCTGCAATGTCGTTTTGGCCGCTTACCAGGACGACGGCAACATCCGGATAGGTCGCGATGATGTCTTTGAGGAGATCAAGTCCGCTTTTCTCCGGCATCACCAGGTCGGTGAGAACACAGGTGTAGGGAAACCTCCTCAGCTTCTCCAGTGCCTCCGCAGCAGACTCGGCCTCATCGCACTGATAACCGCAGTTGGCTAGTATTTGGCTAAGAGCTTGCCGAACGATTGGATCGTCGTCCACAACCAAGAGACGATGTGCTGATTGGTTGTGAGCCTCGAGTGCGACTTCAGAATGAAGCCCGGCTGGTTCGTTTGACATTCAGTTAAAGGTGTTCCATCCCTTCAGGACGGACCAAGATCCCACTGGGGAGCCAGCCCTCACCAGGCATCGTCCCGCCAGGAATGCTTGTATCCAGGCCGATTGAGACCCCCCGACTCCATGGATGTTATCGGGCTCACGTGGGAGGGACTTTAGGCATAAACCCGGCTTTAGGGACAAGGAAAGTGCTTTAGTTTGCGTTGGATAACAGAATTGTCCTCGGTCGGCGAGGGCTCTTCTCGGCAGGGCGTGCTGTGGGCTGAGTCGCAGCTACAATCTTGTAATTGAGCCCTTCTTCTCCTTCAGTCTGAATCGGAAGGGGCCGTCCGCTGGAGGTGTTGCTGGATCCTCCGGACATCAGGATCGGAGGGAAAATAGTCGCCGAACCGTCGTGCAAAGAAGATAGCTTTCTCTCGGTTCTTAAGTTTGATGTGAAGATCAACAAGAAGGAGAAAGGCCGCCTTGGCTTCGCGGGGGTTCAGTTGAGTCGCTGTTTCAAGGTGTTCTTCGGCCGTTGCGGACTGCTCTCTGCTCAAGAGTAAACGCCCTAGAGCTATGTGGGCCGCAACCGACCGCGGGTCGGCCTTGATCGCCCGTTCCAAGGTGTTAACGGCCGAGTCCAGCTGGCCGAGTTCGACCTGACAGGCCGCCAGATTCAGAAGGACCCTGACTGAGTCGGGACGTCGGGCTAGAGCCTCTTGATACGCCGCTACGGCCTTCTCCCAGTTTTGAATCCGTTGGTACTGAACACCCAGATTGTTGTGCGCTTCATAAAAGTTAGGGGCTTTTTCGATGGCCTTTTCCAGATGACGAATTGCTTGGGCAGTATCCCCCTTCTGGCTGGCCTCAGCTGCTTTCTTGAAGTCCCTTAGCGCCGGTCTCGACACTTGACTCTGGATTTCACCGTGCGCCGTTGCTGCTGGTCCCCCGTAGTTCTTAACCAACTCGCTGGTGGTCGTATTGTTTCCAGCAATCCTGAATTCAAGAAACACGGTCTTGGGACGCTGCGAAACCGGAATTTTCAC
This sequence comes from Acidobacteriota bacterium, assembly GCA_040753175.1. Taxonomy (GTDB): domain Bacteria; phylum Acidobacteriota; class Terriglobia; order Versatilivoradales; family Versatilivoraceae; genus JBFMEW01. The sequence continues at coordinate 300,640 of JBFMEW010000003.1, forward strand.
TGGCCTGGCAAAGGTGGCTTGGCCCTGCCGTTCGATTCGAATCAGGTAATCACCGGGAGCGAGGCGCTCATAAAGGAAGTGTCCATCGTAGGGGAGGGTCTGCTCACCGTGGGAAGTACCATCGCCGGAGGTCAAGAGCACTGTGACGGGGCTGGAGCCCCGGTCCAGAATTATGACCTTCCCTTCGATTGAGTGCTGGCCCGTTGCTTGATTTTGGGCGTGGGCGTGCTGGAGGGTGAAGGCGAACAGAATGAGAATCAAGGCCGACGTCGCCCGGCCGGAGTGAGGGACTGTCTGGTGCTTGACGTGCCGCATGCACTTAGCGCGACTGAACTGGTCGCTCCAGCGAAAACTAAGACTCTTCCTGACTAGGCCGATACTACTGACAGATCTGCGACGAATGAGAAGGAATTCCGGATCAACAATCAAGGCATCGGAAAGGACGCCGCACAAAACGCAGGAGAACAACCCATGAAAGACACCGGGGCTGAGCGTCGCAATCACGCTCGGGAGCGAACGCATCTTGATGTTCGAATCATTAAGGACCAAAAGAAAATCTCTGGAATCATTGAATACTTGAGCTTCGGTGGTGCCTTCATCAGCGTTGAAAAAACCTTCCTCCGCGACTCCATCGTCACGGTCGAGTTCGACATCCCTGGTGAGATCGCCTCGTTCAAGGGAAATGCGCGTATCGTCTGGGTACACAAGGACAGGGCCATTGGGGTGCAGTTTCTAGACCTACCGTCCTCCGAGAAAATCAAGCTGGAAAACGTGCTCTTGATTAAATAACGACTCTCACCCGCGTCCAGCCTCCTTCAATGTATGGCGATCAGTTCGGGCCGGCACCGCCCCCGCTGCCAGGCGCTTCCGGTATTAGCCTCACTTCCGCCCCGAACTTCTTAAAGTCCGAAAACTGAATTAGGTTTCGACTCCTTCGACCTGTGCGTTCCCAAATGACAACTTCAGCCCGAAGGGGCAAGAAGGCTTCCCTCCCTTCCTCGTCGCCAATTTGCCGAATGCCATATTCGGACTCGACCGCCGAGTAAGTGATTGGGAAGGTGTTGGGAAGGTCGCGAGTCCTCTGGAAGATGCGGATCACGTGCCCTGGCGCAGTCTGAACAAAGGCTCTCCCTTCGTAGGGAACACGCAACGAATGGCTTCGGGAGAAGGACAGTGTCCAGCTGGAGTGTTCGGCGGAAACGACAAAATCCAACGGGCGCACATCACTGAGCCGGTGGGATGGCTCATCCGGCAGCGTGAAGTTGGCCTGAGATTCCCGCGCAAATACAGCGCGAAGAATACTGCCGAATTCGCCAATCGTCAGCGCTCCCACCATGGCTTCGTAGGACTTGCCAGCCGGTTTTCCATTCACGCGCAATTGTGAAACACGCTCACGCCCCTGCTGAAAACTCAGCTCACCCTCCAGGGTGTCCTCGCGGTACCAGCGCCCTGACCCTGAAGGATCCACAAACCGGTCCACTCGCTGGATACAGATCAAGTCTGGGAGAGTTTCCACGTCGCGCAAGACTTGGTTGCGAACACGTTCCACGAAAGCCGCTTCATCCGGCACAGGATTGTGGAACTTGGCTTTCGTCGCTTCCGAGACAGGCTCAGCGACGGCATCTGGAAGACCCGCCCAGCAGCAGGCCCACACCAGCAGCTTGAGCCGACTCCAGGGCGAGAAACGACGTGTCCGCTGGCGAAACGGGTGCTTGGCTTCAGCCCGTCGTGAAACATCAATACCTTGCTCGGATCTCACAACCACCATTTGCCCTGATCCCTGGCGGCAGCGCATCATTCACTGGCACGCCCACGCGGTCAGCAGTGGAGGATGGCATACCACCCCCACCACGGGAGACGTCGCCTTCCCAGAAGCTGATGAAGTGTTCTCGATCCTGCCGGAATCGACTTTCTCCCCGGTCCGGGATATCGCCTGGAAATAAAGAGCAGACGGAGCCACCTCCAACAGCATGAAATGACGGTCTTGATCAAATCCCTTCGCAGTCAATGGTGACTTGCGGATGTTGTTCTTGCGAAGTTTGGCGGCTCCGCCCGACACGAAGTGAGAGATACCCTTCTGCGGGTGAATGCGCTCGTAGAAATGATCATGACCAGCAAAGACGACCTGCACGCCGTGCTTGACCAGCAAAGGCTCTAACAGCCGCTGAAGGCGGATGCTCGAGCCGTGTCGCCTTCCCGACGAATAGAGCGGGTGATGCAGGAAACAGATCTTCCAACTCTCTTGGGTATGGGCCAACTCGCCGTCCAGCCACTCGATCTGAGCGCTGTCCATCTTGGTGCTGTCCAAAGCGAAGAACCGGACGTCTTTCCCGGGACTGAATGAATAGTACCGTCGCCCCTTCATGTTGAAGAGCGGATAGTTCACTTGACGTGGACGATCGTGGTTGCCAAGCGCCGCATAAAACTTCACTCCAGCATCGAGCAGGGATTGATAGGGCCGTTCAAACTTTCGAACGTAGTCCTTGGGCCGGTCCCTTCCATAGATGTTGTCCCCGAGCATCAGCACCAGCTCGAAAGGGAACTTCTCTCGGAATAATGCCATCCGTTGTCCAATTTCGATCTGCGCTTCGCCCCCGGTGCCGCTGTCACCAATCACAGCAATCCGGAGCGAATTTGGCAGATTTGGCAGGTTCAGTTCTTGAGCAAAAGAGGCCGCTATCGAAAGCCACGCCACCCAACCAACCGTCAATAGCCGGCTCAGTACCCCGGACATGAATTCACTCCTCAGGGCGTATGTTGTATCCACCATTCCCAGAAACTTTGACGCATTTCACAGCCTGCTCAAGGCCAGGCTCACTTCAGCCCCAGTATAGCACCGCAGTCCCCTGGGGACTGAACCGCTGCGAAGGCACGCCGACAGGGGGATTTCACTGGGTTGAAAGGCGGTAGACATGCGGCCGGGAAGCCGCCCCACGCTCACCTCAAAGGCGAGCACGGGAGGACTTCCGGACTCGATAAGTCAGTCTTCCAAGGGTCTTGTTCAAAAAGTGATCCCGCGGAAGAAAACGCAGGCACGGGGGTCGTCGCGTTCCCAGACGCTTCATCTCCGACTTCAATAGGGCATTCCGGCTATCAAAGCCCAGACCCTCAATGAGGGTTTCCAAAGCGCGTTTTCGCTGGCCTCCCCGGTGATAGACTCTGCAGAGGTTGATGTAGAACTCAGGCTCATAGGCTGCCCGCAGAATCGCGGCCCGGCAAAAATTGATGCCATCCTGAAAATTGCCTTCGGCAAGGGCAATAATGAGCCCGTAGTAGGACAAATACCGTGGGTTCTCGGGATCCTGCTTGAAGGCTGCCCGCAAAGCATTCGCTGCTTCCGGGATGCGATTCCTCCGCAGCAAGTCGAGCCCTTGCTGGAAGGTCGATTCCACCGAGTTCGTCGGCATAAACGCCTCTCACAGCGAGTAGAACAGAGCCCTGCAGAGAAGGTTGGCCGCTGTAATTGATATGGTACCAATGGTATGCAAAAACTAGCACGAACGAAGAAATGGGTGCAAGCAAAATCGCGTCGCAAACAGGAACAAGCTGGGTCGAACTCGATTCATGCTTCCCCTTTCTCTGTGGCTTTTTGGCCCGGTGACGACGTACTGGGACAGGTTGCGGTGAGATTTGAAGAATTGAGAAGCGGCCGAAATCGATCGGTCGAACTCTCTCTGAGCGGGCCCCTATATGCCTGAAAAACAGCGCGCTCTTGGAAAAGGTGAACACCATTGAGCGAAATAGGAAATTGAATTTCCTCGAAATAGAATCTTGCATCGCACTTGACAAGACTCAGCTCTTTTCTATATGTATTAGTGCCTATCTCAGACAACGTCATCAGGTCGCTCTGAAAATTGGACTGGCCCAAGATCCTGACAGGAGGCACGGATGTCAGACCCGAAATCGAGCGAGGTCAACGATTCACCTGCCCAAACTTCCCCGGCTCCGGCCGGCCGTGAAGCGAGCAAAGCCACACTGCTGTCGCGAACGACTGCAGTACTGAAGAGGCTCGTCCGGTCTCCTGAAGCCGAAACGCTTGACGCCGTTCCGCGACGCCGCCGGATCGTGACGGCCTGCACTCTCGGATTTTTGGGAACCAATTTCTTGATGTTCCTCCGCTTCTTTTTTCCGCGTGCCCTTTACGAACCCAAGACGGTGTTTCGGATTGGCTATCCATCTGATTTTGGCTTTGGGGTCGACACCAAGTTCCAGAAGGACCATCGAATCTGGGTCGTTAGGAATGCGGAAGGGTTGTTTGTCATCTACGCCCGTTGCACGCACCTCGGTTGCACTCCGGACTGGAAAGCCGGTGAGAACAAGTTCAAATGCCCCTGTCACGGAAGTGGGTACGACAGCGATGGCATTAACTTCGAAGGACCGGCGCCGCGGCCTTTAGACCGGGCCAAAGTCGAATTGGATCCTGAAGGGCAGATTGTTGTGGATACCAGCGTCTTGTACGCATGGCCCAAAGGCGCTCGCTCTCAGTTCCAGGATCCGGGAGCCTTCCTATCTCTCTAACTGACGTCGCTTAGCCTCAACACCCAATGGAGTTCAGTTTATGGCAGAAGAGTCCAAGGAATCGAACGGAAAAAAGGGCCTGACCGCGCTCCTGGAGGAAGTACGGCAAGAGATCAAGGGTCTCAAAGGCAAAGCGGCCGATGATCTCACCGCTCTGAAGGACCCCGAAAAGACTCAGCTCTACAAGTCCGTTTTTCGGGTCAAGCATGATGACAAGCCCCGCAGCCGGGCCCTGGGGGTTCTTTCCAATGTCTTCCTTCACCTGCATCCGGCCAAGATCAACCGGGACGCGGTGGCTTACAACTATACCTGGGGCATGGGCGGCATCACGTTTTACCTGTTCATTGTGCTGACCTTCACCGGGGCGTTGCTGATGTTCTACTACCACCCGAGCAAGATTCAGGCGTTTCGCGACATTCTCTACCTGGAACACGACGTTCCCTTCGGCAAGCTCCTGCGCAACATGCACCGTTGGGCCGCACACTTGATGATTATCACGGTGTGGCTCCACATGTTTCGGGTGTTTCTCACGGGCTCCTACAAGAAGCCCCGCGAGTTCAACTGGGCGGTCGGAGTGATCCTGATGCTGCTGACCATGCTTCTGTCCTTCACCGGCTACCTCTTACCAGACGATCAACTGGGGTTCTGGGCGGTTACGGTTGGCACCAATATGGCCCGGGCCACACCGCTCCTTGGGCATGAGGGACCGTTTGGCCCAGAGCTCGGCATGACTGCGTACAATGACGTTCGTTTTGGGCTGCTGGGCGGATCCATCGTGGATTCCAACGCCTTGCTCCGTTCATACATCTGGCACTGCATTGCCATTCCCTTGATCGCTTCCATTTTCATGGCGGTGCATTTCTGGCGTGTGAGAAAGGATGGCGGGATTTCAGGTCCCGCCCCGATCGTGCTGGCCGCGGAAATCAAGGAAGAGCGGAAGTTCTAGCACTGAGGAGGACTTCATGGACTGGGCGCAACTATGGGAGATCGCAACGGCTCCCGACAATGTCCCAATTGTCGCGTTGCTTTTTCTGGTTCCGTTCTACACCTGGTACGGGCTGCGTCAAGCCTTTGCCAACGACCGGCTGATCGCCCAACTGGAAACCGATCCGCAGCTGGCCAAGACTCATCATCGAAAGGTTCAACCCTGGAAGGCCGGTTGGGACAAGGAAGTGCACGTCTGGCCGTATCTCCTCCGAATTGAATTCCTGGCCACGTTGGTGGTGACTTTTGTGCTCATGGTCTGGTCGATTACCCTAGATGCCCCATTGGAGGAGCCGGCCAACCCCAGCCTGACCATGAACCCTTCGAAAGCACCCTGGTACTTCCTGGGGCTACAAGAGATGCTGGTCTACTTCGATCCCTGGATGGCGGGCGTCGTCCTTCCGACTTTGATTCTGGTGGGCTTGATGGCCATTCCCTACTTGGACAGTAACCCGCTTGGCAACGGGTACTACACCTTCAAGCAAAGAAAGTGGGCCATCCTGACCTTCTGCTTCGGCTTTCTGCTGCTGTGGCTATCCATGGTGGTGATTGGCACGTTCATTCGCGGGCCCGGGTGGATCTGGTTCTGGCCAGGACAAACTTGGGACCACAACCGGGTGGTGTTCGAGGCTAACCGAGACCTGCCGGACATCTTCGGCATCACCAGCGCCTGGGGCAAGGGCATATTCGGGGCTATTGTCGTGGGCCTCTATACTGTCTTGGCCGGCGCCGCATTCCACAAACTTTTCACGTTGAGCGAGTTCAACAGGAAGATCTACAAACGCATGAGTCTCGTCCAGTACATCACGCTGCAGTTCTTCCTGATCACGATGATGCTGTTGCCAGTCAAGATGGCTGCGAGGCTTCTGTTTCGAATCAAGTATGTGTGGATTACACCTTGGTTCAACATTTAGGTTGAGTTTCAAGTCAGACAGCAGACGATCCCGCTGCAACGGGGATCGGGTTGCGGTCGTTGCTCTTATGATTCCGTCCCATCCACATTGGTGCCTCGCTGAGGAGGAGTTCCGTGCCTGAGCCGCCTTCGATTGAAAACGACCCCGTCACAAGCAAATCGTTGAGCGGGCCACTCCTGCTTTCGGCCATTCTGTTGACTCTGTCCCTGGTTTGGGCCTTGTATGACGAGATCTACGGGCAACGTCCCTGGAAGGACATCCAGGAGCGATTCGTCCGTCAGTACACCAGCTATCTCAAGAGGCTCAAGCCCCGGCAAGCTGAGCAGGAGAAAGCGGTCCGAGCCAGTGCAGAGTATCGGAGACTTGAGATAGAGGTTCAGGACGCGGAGCGGGCAGTTGCCGCACGCAATAAGGAAATCGAGGTAGAACTCAAGCGCATCGAACGCCGGCTGAGCGCCGTCACGGAAACGTTTTCCTTGGCAAGGAGCCGTGTCAGCGCGCTGATCTATGAAGTGGAGGTAGCGGAGAACTCGGGCTCAAAACAGTCTCTGAACCGCGACATTGAGGAGTATAAGAAAGGACCCTTTCGGATTTCCCTTGCTACCTTGGACGATTCCGGCAAGACCGAACGGGTCAATCTCAGCTACGCACAACTGGAAGAAGAGTTCTCGAACCTTCAGTCCCTTAAGGCGCGCCTGATGGCAGAGCGCTCCGAGTTATTGAGACCCATCTCGGAGGCCCGGCAAAAGCTGGATGCCCACCTGAAAGAGCAACTCGCTGGTCTGTCTGAGCAGCAGGTTGCTGGCTTACTGCGCAAGATGGAGGGTTTCGAGGTCAAGATCAAACAGATTCACATCCGGGAAGTAGACTTGGTTGACCGCTGCGAGTCGTGTCATCTGGGAATTCGGGAGCCCCTCACCCTCACCAAGGCTGACCTGGGTAACGAAGCCGCTTTCATCAGCCACCCAAGCTCGGAGTTGCTTCAAATTCACGACCCCGAGCGGTTTGGATGTACGCCCTGCCATAACGGCAACGGTGTGGCCACGACCAGCATCAAGAAAGCCCACGGCCGGTATAAACACTGGCTGTGGCCGCTCTATCACAAAGAGAATATGGAGGCCGGCTGCAACCAATGCCACAACAGTGACCTGGTTCTCGACCATGCCGAGGTGTTGGGTGCCGGCAAAGAACTCTTCCGGTCACGGGGATGCATGGGCTGCCACCGCTATGAGGGATTCGATAACGAGGCCGATGCGCTGATCAATGCGAGACAGACTTTGCGGAGACTCGATGGCGAACGCAAGGAGACCGAACGAACCATTGAGAAGACCATTCAGGAAGCGGATGCTGCCGCCGACAACGACGAAGCCAAGCGGCTGTATGCCAAGGCTGATGCGATGCGCCAGGGCATCAGTCTGATTGACCACCAGATGGAGCAAGAGGACGTTCGCTCCCGCAGCTTGCTTCGGGAAATCAAGAAGGTGGCTCCCAGTCTGAAAGAGGTTCGTGTCAAGTTGCGCAAGGAATGGATTCCGGTCTGGCTGGAGAACCCCCATGCCTATCGACCAACCACCAAGATGCCGGCGTTCCGGCTTGAGAAGGACCAACGCGAAGCGATCGCAGCATTGATTTGGCAGTCGGGCGTCGAAGGACAGCTCGCCGTTCAGAAGAAGGGTGACGTCTTGCGAGGCAAGGAACTCTTTGAGACACGCGGCTGCCTGGGTTGCCACTCGGTTGGGGAAGGAGACCAGGCTCTCGGAGGCACATTCGCAGCAAACCTCAGTCGGGTCGGCGAGAAAGCTAATTATGACTATCTGGTCCGCTGGATTCATAATCCCCGCGAGCGGACCAGGCCCTTCTGTCCGCACGAAAAGCGGGATTTGGGACCAGAGGATTATCAGAAGAAAGGGCTACCGTTCGTATTTGACTTGGAGCATACCCGTTGCCCCAATGACGGCCACGAACTTCAGGTCCAACAGATGACCGTGATGCCGAACCTGCGACTCACCTGGGAGGAGGCGCAAGACATTGCCAGTTATCTGATGACTCTTAAGGGTTCCGCCTCCTATCCGCAAGCTGCCTATTTGGATGATCCGCAGATGAAAGCTAAAGGGCTTGCCTGGGCAAAGCATTTCGGTTGCGCCGGCTGCCACGAGATTGCCGGACTGGAGGAAGAAGGTCGTATCGGTACGGAGTTGACCAAGGAAGGAAGCCAGCCCATCGAACGACTCGATTTCGCGCTGCTCACGCACCAAGCCAAGCACGAAGGCTGGTACAACCACAAGGGGTTCTTTGAGCACAAGCTGGAAAATCCGGCCGTCTACGACCAAGGCAAGGTGAAGGCCCCGCTTGAAAAGTTACGGATGCCGAACTTCAAACTAAAGCCCAGCGAGATCGGAGCCTTGACAACCTTTTTGCTTGGAAGCGTGGATTCCACACTGCCCCCTCATTTCTTTTACAGCCCAAAGGACCAGCGACAGGACATTCGCGAGGGCTGGTGGCTGATCAATAAGTACAACTGCATGGGCTGCCATCAGGTACGCCTTAATCAAAGATCCGTGCTTTCCACCTTGCCCCGCTATCAGGATCCCGACTGGAAGGAGCAGTTGCCTCCCACCCTGATCGGAGAGGGTGCCCGGGTGGACCCGAACTGGTTGGCTCGTTTTCTCGAGAATCCCTCCATGTCCCAAACCGACCTGAACCGAAATGGTGTCAGGGGCTACCTGAAGGTTCGCATGCCTACGTTCAGTTTTTCGAAGGAGGAGATCCGCAAGATTGTTCGCTTCTTCGAAGCATTGTCGTCGCAAGCTCAACCCTATATCCCGACTAAGCTGGATCCTCTTTCCGATAAGGAACGCGACATGGCGCGCCAGCTCTTTACGTCCAACGCGGCGCCCTGTCTGAAGTGTCATGCGACTGGAGACCCAAATCACGATCGTACCGCCACGGCACCCAACTTCTTGCTGGCTCGGGAGAGGTTAAAGCCTGGTTGGACGGAGCGCTGGCTGAGCGATCCCGCGATGATGGCGCCGGGCACGTCCATGCCTTCCGGCCTTTTCCGACGGGAGGGATCGCGTTGGATCTTCAATGGACCCCTTCCCCCCAGCTTTTCCGGCTATGAGCGAGATCACCGTGAACTGCTGGTTAGGTACATGTTCCAGTTCACTCCGGAAGAGCAACGCCGCCTGCTTGGACGGGGTGGGGCAGGGGGGATCACCGTCGCCCGCAGGTAGGAATTGGCAACGGTCCTTTTTTCAAATGAAGAATGGAGTATAATCGCGGAGCGCTTGGAATTGCGGCGCACATAGAAGTTCGGGAGTCGCCCACCGCACCCACTGTCTATTTGAAACCGAGCCTGCGGGTTTGCGCCAACTGAGACTCGCCAGGAGTGATGCGTGCCCGGGCCAGGTGTTGAGTCCGGGTAACTTAAAATTCATCCACAAGAAAGGTTGAATATGAAGAACGTCAAGAAAATGCTTTTCACTTCATTAGCAGCCCTGGGGCTGTCATTCCTGGTTGCTTGCGGAGGAGGAGGGGAACAAAAGCCTGCCGCCGAGCAGCCGGCTGCTGAATCGGCTGCCCCCACGGCCACTATCGATCCGGCAACGGCTGCAACCATTACCGGCAAGGTGACCTTCGAGGGAGAAAAGCCAAAGCCACGCCAGCTTCGGATGGACGCCGAAGCGTCTTGTGCCGCCCAGCATAAAGAGCCGGTCTACTCAGACGACGTTGTGGTCAACGAAAACAACATGCTGCAGTACGTGTTCGTTTACGTTAAAGAAGGTCTTGGAGACAAGACGTTTGCTGTCTCGACCGAGCCGGTCGAACTGGATCAGAAGGGATGTGTTTACACCCCCCATGTAATCGGCGTTCAGACTGGTCAGACAATCAAGATCGTCAACAGCGATCCCACCACACACAACGTCCACCCTGTGCCCGCGAACAACCGCGAGTGGAATCAATCGATGGTCCCTGGAGTGGCGCCACTGGAGCGAACTTTCGCTCGCGAAGAGGTGATGATCCCAGTAAAATGCAACGTGCATCCGTGGATGAAGAGCTACATCGGCGTGCTGAAGCATCCCTTCTTCGCAGTCACCGGAGCCAACGGTTCCTACGAAATCAAGGGGTTGCCCCCGGGTGAGTACACGATCGAGGTTTGGCACGAGAAGTTGGGAACGACCACCCAGAAAGTCACCGTGGCAGCCAAGGAATCGAAAACTGTCGATTTCACCCTCAAAGCGGCTAGCCCCGTCTCCTAAGAGGATCTTTCATTTTCTGATTATATGCCCCAACACCAACAGGAAACGCCAGTGGCCCGAAGTGGTCTTTGGCTGCATCGATTTGCGGTACTCACAGCATCTTGCACCTTTCTTCTCATCATCGCTGGTGCGCTAGTCACAGGAAACGAGGCCGGTTTGGCGGTCCCAGATTGGCCCCTTTCCTATGGCAGCCTTATGCCGCCGATGGTCGGAAACATCCGGTATGAGCACGGCCATCGCATGATCGCATCGTTTGTGGGGTTCTTAACGGTGATTCTGGCAGTGTGGATCTGGAGGAAAGAGGACCGCCGGTTCGTCAGACGCCTTGGAGGGCTGGCTCTGGCTGCGGTGGTTGCTCAGGGCATTCTCGGTGGGATCACGGTTTTGTTCTTTCTGCCGGTACCTGTTTCAGTGGCTCACGCTTGCCTGGCTCAAGCCTTTTTTTGCTTGGTCGTCAGTCTCGCCGTACTGACCTCAAACACCTGGAACACCCCTCTTCTTCCGGACCGCCCAGGTGATGCCGAAGCTGCCGGATTGTTGCAGCGCTATTGCTGGTGGCTGACTGCCGCTATTTATGTTCAATTGATACTGGGGGCGGCCTTGCGCCACTCGAAGTCCGGTGTTCTGCTTCACGTCCTGGGTGCTTTGGCGGTCGCGTTCTTGGTGTCTTGTGTTCTCTCGTTGAGCCGTCCCTTTAGGCTCGTATCAACGATACGGCTCCCGGCGGTTCTCCTCGGGTTCTTGTTGGTCGTCCAGTTGTTTCTCGGGATTTCTTCGTATCTAATCCGAGAGGCCAGCCGGGATGATGTGCAGCCGGCCCTTTCGACTGTTTCTGTAACCACGGCTCATTTGGCAGCTGGAGCGTTGATTCTGGCGATCAGTGTGGTACTGACTTTGCAGACCTACCGGTTGCCCCAATCGAGAAGCTTAACCCCTCACTACGCGCGTAGGGAGGAGGCGCTGTCATGATGTCAAGCCGCTCTCTTCCCTCACCCGCTTCGATGTCGGTGCGTCCTCCCGGAGCTCCGTCTCGCCTGCTCGATTACATCAGCCTGACGAAACCGGAGGTCACGTTTCTCGTTCTGATCGCAACCGCGTTGGGCTGCGTGATGGGCTCGCGCGGAGCTGTCGATCTGATCCTGATGCTCAATGCGGTTTTCGGAACGGCTCTATTGGCGGCAGGAACCGCCACCTTGAATCATTACCTTGAAAGAGAACATGATGGCAAAATGCGTCGAACCGCCGGCCGCCCCCTACCAGCCGGTCGGCTGACCGCGCCACAAGTGTTTTGGTTTGGCATCTTGCTTTCTCTCGGTGGCGTGGTCTATTTGATTTGGTCCGTCAATCTTCTTACCAGCTTGATCGGAGCCCTGACGCTTTTAAGTTACCTGCTGGTTTACACACCCCTCAAGCGCAAAACCACTCTCTGCACATTGATTGGGGCGTTTCCTGGAGCGGCTCCGGTCCTGATGGGCTGGAGCGCGGTGCGAGAGGGGCTTTCGCTTGAAGCTTGGGTGTTGTATTCCATTTTGTTTGTCTGGCAATTTCCCCACTTTCTGGCGATTGCCTGGATGTATCGAGAAGATTACGCCCGGGCCGGAATGCTCATGCTCCCAAGGAATGACGGTAACGGACGTCTTACTTTCCGGCAGATTCTCCTCTTCGCTTTCGTTTTAGTACCGCTCAGCTTGCTGCCCGTTCTGCTGAAGATGACAGGGCTCATCTATCTGATTGCTGCCTTGGTCTTGGGGTCGATTTTCTTTTTCTATGCCTACCGCGCAGCCGTCTTGAGAACCAAGCTCCAGGCAAAGGTTCTGCTGCACGCGTCGGTGCTGTATCTGCCTTTGATGTACGCAGTCATGGTCTTGGACCGGTAAGCAATGCGCTGCAGGGTCAGCGCGCGGATTTCGAATTCCGGTTGTTGAGCCGGGACGTGGTCCCGGGTTCGACACTCGCAACTCGCAATTCGCAGATCAACTTACGGCCCGGATTGGCGCCGGTCACAGTCCTCCGGTTGGCCAAGCCGTTTCCGTATCACTCGCAGGCTGAGACTGAAAGAGGAGGCAGCATGGCTCGAGCCCTTGCCATCGTCCTTTGGCTGATCACTCTGGTTTCCGTCGTCCTGATGTCGGGACGTCATGGCTGGTTTCCCGAACAAATTTCCGAATACGGCGACGCAATTGACAGGCAGTTCGTCGTCACGCTCATCGTGGTTGGCATCGCCTTTGTGCTGGCCCAAGTGACCCTGGGCTACTTCGTCCTAAGATATCGGGACCGTGGATCGGGCCAGGCTGTCTATACCCACGGGCACACCGGCCTGGAAGTTGCGGCCATGGTCGTGACCGCGGTGGTCTTCGTTATTCTGGCTTTCATGGGGCAGCGAGTTTGGGCTCAGCTTCACCTCAGCGAGGCGCCGCCGGACGCTTTTCAAGTCGAGGTGACGGGTCAGCAATTCGTGTGGAACATCCGTTACCCGGGGGCTGACGGCAAGTTCGGACCCACCAAACCCGAGTTGATCAACGACCAGGAAAACCCCGTCGGTATTGATCGCAGTGACCCAACGGCCAAGGACGATGTGGTGTCAGTCAACCGGATGGCTATTCCTGTGAACCGGCCCGTTCTCGTGTGGCTGAGAGCCAAGGACGTGACGCACAGTTTCTACGTGCCCGCCTTGCGGCTAAAGCAGGACACGGTACCGGGGATGCGCCTGTCCATCCACTTTCAGGCACGCAAGGCTGGACAGTTCGAAATTGCCTGTGCCGAACTGTGTGGATTGGGCCATTACCGGATGAAGGGGTTCCTGGAAGTCATGTCCGATTCTGAACTCGACGCCTGGTTGAAGGAGCGAGCCAGTTACTAGAGCGAGTCGTACTCAAGAGGGAGAGAACGAGCCATGTCTGAGCACACCCATGCAGCGGTTCACGAGGCCCCAACCGGCTTCATCCGCAAGTACATCTTTAGCCTCGATCACAAGATCATTGGAATTCAGTACTACTTCCTGGCGCTGATCGCGGCCTATCTGGGCATGACGTTGTCGTTGATCTTTCGACTGCGCCTCGCCTGGCCGACCGCGCACTGGCCCTTCCTCGAAAAGATCTTCCCCATTGGATTCGAAGGCGGCCCCATGACGCCAGAGTTCTACTTATCCATGGTGACCATGCACGGCACCATTATGGTGTTCATGGTGCTGACGACGGCACCCCAGGGCGGTTTCGGGAACTACTTTCTGCCCATTCAGATCGGCGCCCACGACATGGCCTTCCCGGTTCTTAACATGCTGTCGTTTTGGGTCACCTTCGTCAGCTTTGTTGTCCTGATCGCCGCGCTCTTCGTGCAAGGCGGCGCACCTATTTCCGGCTGGACCGGTTACGCGCCGCTGAGCGCTCTCGGTGAAGTTGCTGGGCCCGGACTGGGAGCCGGTCAAACGCTCTGGATCATTAGCATTGCGATTTTCTGCGTCGGCTCGCTGCTCGGTGCGCTGAACTTCATCACCACCACGATTAACATGCGGACCAAAGGAATGTCTTTGATGCGCATGCCCCTTACAGTCTGGACCTGGTTGACGACGGCCATTCTGGCGCTGCTGTCCTTCCCCGTGCTGTTGGCGGGAGGGATCCTGCTGCTCCTGGATCGAATTGGTGGAACCAGTTTCTTCATTCCTGCTGGCCTAGTCGTGAGTGACAAGATTATCCCCCATGAGGGCGGCTCACCGATTCTTTGGCAGCACCTGTTCTGGTTCTTCGGCCATCCGGAAGTGTACATCGCGATTCTGCCCGGAATGGGCGTGGCCTCGCAGTTGCTTTCTACGTTCGCGAGAAAGCCCATATTCGGCTACAAAGCCATGGTGTACGCAGTCTTCGCGATCGGTCTGCTGGGGTTCTTTGTTTGGGGTCACCACATGTTTGTGAGCGGCCTGAGTCCCTACTCGGCCATCGCCTTTTCGATGCTGACCTTGACCATTGGCGTCCCTTCGGCCGTCAAGACCTTCAACTGGCTCGGTACACTTTGGGGCGGTAAGATCCGTTTTCCAACCGCTTCCCTCTACGCCATCGGCTTCGTTTCACTGTTTGTTTCAGGTGGGCTGACGGGCCTGTTCTTAGGTCAGACTTCGCTGGACCTGCAACTCCACGACACATACTTCCCTGTCGGGCATTTCCACATGATCATGGGCGTTGCGGCCATTTTCGGGATTTTTGCCGGAACCTACTATTGGTTTCCCAAAATGTTCGGACGCATGATGAATGAGACATTGGGCAAACTTCATTTTTGGCTGACCTTTGTGGGGGTGTACGCCATTTTCCTGCCAATGCATAACCTTGGGCTCATGGGTCACCCGCGGCGCTACGCACAGTCAACCGACTTCCAGTTCCTAGCCGGCGCCCAGCCCTATCACGTGCTCATCACCATCGCGGCGATCATCACCGCAACTGCCCAGCTGATCTTTCTGATCAACTTTTTCTGGAGCTTGTTCAAGGGCAAAAAATCGTCCGTGAATCCCTGGGAAGCCACCACACTCGAGTGGACTGTTCCCTCACCGCCGCCCCATGATAATTTTGGCGGGCACATGCCGGTTGTGCATCATGGCCCCTACGAATATGCTGTGCCGGGAGCTCCCAAGGATTTTGTGATGCAGACCGACCCACCGCTGGAAGTCAAACATTAGGAGAGTGTTGGGCAGCCTACTGTCCAGCCAGTTCGAAGCAATGTCCGTTACGATTGCACATCCAGAACTCGACACGAAAAGTAAAGCCTCAAATGGGGGCGGGGGAGGACCCTCCGGCCACGGCTGGGATGGAGGAGGGAACGGGTGGGGTAAACCCGATCCGCCCCATCTGGGGCCCTCTCCACAAACCTATCAGCTGGCGATGTGGCTGGCTCTGGCTTCGGTAGTGATGTTGTTCGTCGCCCTCAGCAGTGCCTATGTCGTGCGCATGGGCATCGCGGAACGATGGCAGCCCATCTCGGTTCCACCTTTGCTGATACCAAACACCGTCCTGCTCTTGGCCAGTAGTGTCACGCTTGAGCTGGCCCGACGCAGGCTGAAGATCGGAAAAGCATCCTCTTTCGGGATGTGGATCTACTTCACCACCTTGCTGGGAATGGGCTTTCTGGCTGGACAGCTTCTATTGTGGCAACGTCTCCGGGCAGTCGGTGTGTACCTCAATTCCAGCTCACATAGTTCGTTCTTCTACCTGATGACCGGAACTCACGGTCTGCATTTAGTGGGGGGCGTGATCGCGTTGCTCTATGTTTGTTACCTGAATTGGAAGAAGGGCTGTTCGGGATTGGCAGGGCGTAACGTCTTGAACTTGACCGCGATCTACTGGCATTTCATGGATGGATTGTGGATCTATCTCACACTCTTATTGTTTAGCTGGAGGATTTAACATGGCCGAGGCGCGTGTAGAGGATTTTCCGATGTCGGAGTGGGACGGCGGAACGCTCCCGTATTCTGTTGGTCACAAGAAGCTTGGAATGTGGCTGTTCATCATTTCCGACGCCCTCACGTTCAGCGGTTTGCTGGTCGGGTACAGCTATCTGAGAGTGGCAAGTCCGGAATGGCCGACTCCTTTCCACCTGTGGCCCACGATTGCAATGGCCTCGGTCATGACTTTCGCGCTGCTGTCGAGCAGCCTGACCATGGTTCTGGGGGTGAACGCCGCTCAACGTGGAGACCGAACCGCCACGGTGAAATGGATTCTCTTCACCATCCTGGGTGGCCTACTCTTCATACTTCTCCATGCCAACGAATGGAGGACTCTGTTTCAGGAAGGGGTGACCCTTTTTAAGAATCCCTGGGGCACACCCTTGTTTGGAGCCACCTTCTTCGGCCTGACGGGCATGCACATGTTTCACGTGTTTACCGGCGTGCTGTATCTGGCGGCTGTTGCTCTAGGGGTGAAACGGGGTCGTTTCGGCGCAGACCACGTCGAAGTCTGTGGCTTGTACTGGCATTTCGTGGATCTTGTTTGGATGTTCATCTTTCCGCTGGTCTACCTGCTTTCTGTAAGGATGCATTAATCGTCTGCGGCAGGGCTTCGCGTTGCGGTGAGAGGAGACACTACTTTGAGCGTACAGGAACATGCGGGAAACCATTCGATCATGCCTAATCGGCTGGTTTTTGCAGTCTGGATCTGGCTTCTGGTTTTGACGGGCATCGAAGTCTTTCTTGCGTACGAACAGTTGTCATTGCACCTGATGCTGATCCTTTTGATGGGGCTCTCGGTCGTCAAGGCCGGACTGATTATGGCCTACTTCATGCACCTGCGATTCGAGAAGCGCAGCTTGGTGCTGACGCTCATTCCGGCATTGGTCGTGGTGGCGTGTCTACTGGTCATCTTCTTTCCAGATAGCTTGCGATTGCTTAATCTGCGAATGTAAGCACTTCTCCTGACGGGTCGTTCAGCGGAGGAACCAGCAGCTGCAAAGCGACAACCCGTCTGGGCCGGCAATGACATTAGCTGCTGTTCAATCATCCGCTTCAGATTTGGCGGGTCGATGACTGATTTCTAGGGTTGCCATGAAACGGTTATTCTATCTGGGGGTGCTCGCGGTCTCGCTCTCGTTCGCGATTGGAGGCTCAGTAGCTTTCGCCCAGAGCTGCTCCATGTGTCGAACCGTAGCTGGAGCGCAGTCGGAAAAAGCCAGAAAGGCCCTCAACGCCGGCGTGATCTTGTTGCTGGTCCCGCCTGTAACCATCATGGGCGCAATCCTGATATTGCTGATTCGGGCAAAGGAGTCCTCTCATGTCGTGCAAGAAGACTTCGTGACGTCCTCGAGGAGATCGTGAGAATGCTGGAAGCTCTTGTCCTGTTGATCCTCAGCATCCTGTTGGGAGTGGGGAGCCTTGTGCTGACGGGCTGGCTGGTCGCAACGCACCAGGCGGTGACCATGGATGGACTCTTTCTGACCTTGGTTTGTCTCGTTCTGGCTTTGGTTTTCTTTCTCAACGCATGGTGGACCCTGCGTAGCAAGGAATTTCAGGAAATCTTGACGCAGAAAAAGCGCTCGAGAGAGACGGATTCGGCTCGGGAAGCCAGTGCCCGCCCCTCCTAAGACATTGGCCTCGTCCCCACCCGCGTGAAACTGCCTGAATTTCGGCATGTCATGTCATAATCAGCAAGCGATTGACCTAGCTGCTGCCGGCTCTTTCTACTGCCAGTGACATGACCGACGATCGTATTCGCAGAGTTCAGAAACGACTCCTCTTCACCTACATCGCTTTGCTGTTGATCTGCCTGGCTGGGCTGTGGTGGCTGTACCGCCAGCTGACGGAGCATGCCCAGGTCGGGCGGTCTGGTTTGACCGGCACGGTTTACGCTCGTCTGCCGGAGTTTGTGCTGACTGAACGAAGCGGGAGACCGTTGGGATTGCGGGACCTGTCTGGAAAAGTGTGGATAGCAGACTTCATCTTCACCTCTTGTCCGGGACCATGCCCGCGGATGAGCGCTAGTATGGCAGCCCTCCAGAAGGAACTAGGAGACGCCCCCGACCTGCGATTCGTATCTATTTCAGTTGACCCCGACACTGACACACCTGAGGTTCTCGCAGGCTACGCGAATCGCTACGGAGCCCGCCCAGACCGCTGGTTTTTCTTGACCGGATCCAAACAGGATATCCATACCCTCGCCAAGGATGGTTTTCTGGTGGGCGGCATCGAGAACGTAATGGAACACTCCACGCGTTTCATATTGGTCGATCGAACTGGGGGGATCCGGGGATACTACGATAGCCAGGACCAGGAGGCTGTTGCGGCCCTGCGCGCGGACACTCTAAACCTGTTGAGGTCCGGCTGAATTCGCCCGGCTCTGTTGCTCGCCGAGGAGCGGTGTTGCCGGGCAGAGGCCTCGTTCTCGCATGCTGAACTTTCCCACACTCAATGCCGTTTTGAATTCACTGAGCAGCGTCTTCCTGCTCCTGGGCTATCGCTTCATACGACACAGAAACATTCCTGCTCACAAGCGCTGCATGATGGGGGCGGCCATCACGTCGGTGCTCTTTCTGGCGTCCTACTTGACGTATCACTTCCGTGTGGGGTCGGTCTCGTTTACCGGCCAGGGTTGGATCCGGCCGGTGTATTTCACGATTCTGATTTCTCATACCGTTCTCGCGGCAGTGATCGTTCCGCTCGTCCTGATGACTTTGAGTCGCGCGTGGAAGCAACAGTTTGATCGCCATCGCCGCATTGCTCGCTGGACGTTGCCGTTGTGGCTTTACGTTTCGGTGACCGGGGTCATCGTCTACCTCATGCTGTATCAGCTTTTTCCTCACCGGGTGCCTTGACAGCACCCGATTGGGAAGCTCCCTGAATCACCTCCTTGCGCTGCAGACCATCAAGATCCAGCTGGCGGCTCCGAGCTCCCTCTTAGGAGATGCTTTTGGATTTTTCCGAGTGCATTCCTCGGAAGTGCTTCCACAACATGAAAATCCGCAGGCACCTTGAATGCCGCCAGATCCGCACGGCACCGCTCCTGCAATTCTGCTCCCTCGACGGGCCTTCGCAGCACGACGAAGGCCACGGGTCGTTGACCCAGAACCGCATCTGGAACACCCACGACGGCGGCCTCGGCGACTTCCGGTTGCTCCTCCAGGAATTCTTCGATTTCTCGGGGGTAGACATTAAAGCCGCGAGAAATGATCACGTCACTCCGGCGCCCGCGCAGCGTGAAATATCCATCGCGGGATCGTGAAGCCAGGTCTCCCGTCCTGAAGTAGCCATCTTTAAAGACCTCGGCCGTCGCTACTGGCTGCTTCCAGTATTCTTGAAACACGTTCGCGCCTCGAAGATAAATCTCTCCCGTTTCTTCGTCCGGAACGAGCTCCCCGAAATCATCCAGAAGGCGAACGGAAACGCCCGGGAGGGGACGTCCCACCGTTCCGGGTCGTCTCTCGCCCAAGTACGGATTACTGAAATTCATCAGCGTCTCGGTCATGCCGTAGCGCTCCAGAATTCGATGACCGAAGCGCAGCTCGAAGTGATCGAACACCGCCTCGGGCAATGGTGCTGAGCCCGAGACAAACAGCCGCATGAACTGACCGATCTCTCCCGCCGTTTCCTCGGCAATGTTCAGCAAGCGAACGTACATCGTAGGGACTCCAAAGAACACGGTGGGACGAAATCGCATGAAGTCTTCGGCCGCGTGGTCTCTGGAGAATCGCTTCGACAGCCCCAGCCGACATCCACTCAGCAACCAACAGTGCAGGCCATTTCCGAGGCCGTGCACATGGAACAATGGCAGAGACAGGAGAAGCCTGTCTGCCGCGCTAAATTGCCAGCAGGAAACGAGGTTCAGCGCATTAGCAGCAAAATTGTTGTGCGACAGGACGGCGCCTTTGGACCTTCCGGTGGTTCCAGAAGTGTAGACCAACGCTGCCGGGCAATCTCCATCCACCGGGGTCGCAGGCCGCTCAGCAGAATGGCCGGAGGCCGCCTGCACCAGCTCGTCGATCGCCCAGGATGCAGACCCGTGCACCTCTTTTTGTTCAGCTACCACCGCCTTCGGTTCGGAGTCTTCGAGAATGAGAGAGACCTCCCGCTGCCGGTACAGAACGTTGATGGGGACAAAGATGACACCCAGCTTGACACAGGCGAGATAAAGCAATACCACTTCCGGACGGTTCGGCAAATAGACGCAGAGCCGGTCTCCCTTTTTCAATCCCCGGCTGTAAAGCAGTTGGGCGAGACGATTGCTTTGGAGATCCAGATCTGAGAACGTCAGTACGGGGGATACAGAGTCGCCACCGAGCCATTCCAGAGCAACTGCTGCGGCTCTGCCTATCAGAGAAAGGTCAAACAGATCGGCAAGATTCATTGCCTCGTCCCTAGCCTCCTGAAAGCCCTTTGCTCGGAGCAGTTCCCAGCATCTGCCCTCATCGAAAGGGGCGCCGTTACCATTCTGCTGTAAAATGGGCTCGTGTACGTTCCCCAGACGCCACCATTAATATGGGAGACCCGCCAGACCTGTCAACGGCGTGGAACCACCACACCCGTTGAGGAAAGCGCTCGCAGTGCCAGCCTTCTTTCGCTCGATGGTGACGTTCACCAGGCACCGTGTTCGGAACAGATATTCCCATTTTCGTTCGTCTCCCACAGCAAGAGGATCCGATGACTAAGCCCCCTGCCCAAGATTCTGGGAATCCCGACCGGCCCCCATCTCGTGGCCTGGCTTCGAGGTCGGCCCTTCTGCTTTATATCGTGGTTGCTTTGATGGTGCTGGTTCCCTATCTTTTCTGGAAGGGCACCTGGTTCGGGGAAGCTCTCACCGAAAAGGAGTTCGAGGAATTCCTCAGCCCTCAAGCCAAGCCTCGCAAAACGCAACATGCGCTGACTCAGATTTCGGAACTGATTTCCAAAGGGCAGATTGACCAGGCCAAGCGCTGGTATCCCAGAATTGCCACCCTGGCGGATCACTCCACGCCCGAAGTGCGGGCCACCGTCGCTTGGGTGATGGGCCAGGACAATACTTTCCAGCCGTTCCACAGCACTCTGCTCAATCTGCTTCAAGACTCCAATCCTCTGGTCAAGCAAAACGCGGCTCTGGCCTTGGTTCGCTTCCAAGACGATGTGGGGCGGGCTGAACTCCTGCGGATGTTGAGACCGTTCACCGTGGTGGCGGCGAAAGATGGCCTACTCATGTTTCGCTTGAAGGAAGGTGATGTCGTCAACCCGGGGACGATGCTGGCGCGCATTCAGCACCCCCAGTCGGACGAGGCTTTCGAAGTTCGCTCACCGGTTCCCGGATTCTTCCAGGCTTATCTGAAGGAAAATCGGAGTCCGGTTCATCAGGGAGATCCGATTCTTTCAGTTCTGCCCTCCGAGGACCAGGTGTGGGAAGCCCTGCGCGCCCTCTATCTGGTCGGTCGCCCTGAGGACCTGGATGTCATCCGGAAGCAAGTCGATCGAGCCCAATATCTGTCCGCTCGCATCCGGCAGCAGGCAGAACTGACCATCAAGGCCATTCAAAGTCGAAGCTCCGGAACTACTGCCGTCTCTCCCGGCTAGGTCATCCAGACCCGCCCCTCCGCTTCGGCTTGAAATCAGATCGAGCCACTTCGTGCGAAGGCAAACCTGGACGCGTGGGAGCGTGTGTCAGATGGCCATCTTGCCCACGACGGCTTCAATCTGTTCGGTGGGAACCATTTCGATGGCATCCCACGGACAGCCGTCGAGGAAAGCCCCGTCGGGGCCCTTGCTGGTGCACTTCTTACAGCCAATGCAAAGAAACGGGTCGACCTCGATGTGGCCAAAAGGCGGGTGGTCTTCGTCCGGGACCCAGAACATGCAGTTCTCGACCGGACAGTACGGGACGCAGGCGGGGGAACCAGCGCAGCCCGTGCAGCACTCGGTGATGACCGCAATCTCCTTGGGCTTTTTTTTGCGCGGGGTGTTGATGCCCTCGGACTTAGGATCCAGCTTCTCCAGCTTGTTGATTTCGTCAAAGGCGATCATTGCTTCTCCGGCAACGCTTCAAAGACAAGCGAAGGGCCTGCAACACTTGGTCGGAGCTTCGATTAGGAACTTGCATGCGAATGATAGCACGGGCTGAGACCGGCTCGTCAAGTTGAAAGGCGTGACCCGCCAATTGCGGCGGTTTCGCTCCACGTGTTATGATTCGGGCTTGCGGCTGCATCGCTGGAGTTGGCCAGTCAACCAGATCGAAGCAGCCGGCTTCCTCGAAAGGACGACTGCCACATGAGCACTTCCGGGTTCTTCACTTCTCAGCTTGAAAAGGCAATTGGATGGGCCCGCAAGTATTCGCTTTTCCAATATCCGTTTGTAACGGCCTGCTGCGGGATGGAGTACATGGCAACCGCGGCCTCGCACTACGACATTGACCGGTTTGGAGCAGGTTTCCCTCGCTTTTCTCCCCGCCAGGCAGACGTCCTGTTTGTGGTAGGAACGATCAATCACAAGATGGCTCCGGTCCTGAAGACCATTTACGACCAGATGTGTGAACCGAAGTGGGTCGTCGCTTTCGGTGTCTGCACGTGTACGGGTGGGTTTTACGATAACTACGCCACGGTGCAAGGGATCGATACGATCATTCCGGTAGACATTTACATTCCTGGCTGTCCACCGCGCCCCGAGACGGTATTGGATGGCCTAATGAAACTCCAGGAAAAGATCCAGCATTCCAAGCAGGAATTTTAGACTGGCACGAGGCTGAGTCGCGTTGTCCTTTGGCCAGGACTAAGAGCCTGTGCTGTGCAAGAACTCAAGCACCAGACGGCTGAAAACCGATGGCTGCTCGAGGTTGAGGAGGTGACCGGATTGGTCCACTGTCGCCAGCTGGGAGGAAGAGACCCGTTCGTGCATCAGGTGACCTTGACTGTGCGGCACAATGACATCTTCCGCGCCTTGCAAGAGCAGTGTCGGAACCGTGATTTCGCTTAGAAAAGGGGTTGAGTCGCGGCGCGCCGCCAGACCGTAGCAAGCTTGGGCCACTCCCGCAGCTCCATTTCCCTCGATCAGCGCACGGACTTTCTGCACGACCTCCGGCTTTGCAGCCAGAGTCGTCTTTCCAAGCAGCCTCGGAATCAGGCGGTCCGCCAAGGCAGTGGTTCCGCGATTCAAAACAAAGTCGGCCGTCTCGAAACGCGCTGTGCGGCCCTGCTCCGAATCGGCAACCGGCTGAGTGGCTGCGAGGATCAGAGCCTGAAGGTGTCTGCTGTATTTGCGCGCAAACTCAAACGCTACGTAACCGCCCATGGACAGGCCCAACAGGGCAACCGGCGGTAGCCGGAGCTGACTGAGCAACTCGTGTAGGTCGTCGGCACATTGCTCCATGGTGATTTCCTTGTCGCCCATCGGAGACCTGCCGAAGCCTCGCCAATCTGGAGCAATCACCCGAAATCCTTGGCTCCACTCTTCGATTTGCTGGTCCCACATTCGGCTGCTGAGTGGAAAGGCATGCAGCAGGACCAGGGGAGAGCCAGATCCCTTTTCGACAAAGCTGAGCATCAAGACCTCCGGCTGTTCTCTTTGCGACTGTAGCGGTTTTCCACGTAGTCGTTCACGATGGCGATGAAGTCATCTACCAAGCGCGACCCTTTGAGCGTGGTCATCAATCGCCCGTCCACAAACACTGGTGCCTTCGGTTCCTCACCGGAACCCGGAAGCGAAATCCCGATGTCGGCGTGCTTCGATTCTCCCGGCCCATTCACAATGCACCCCATGACGGCTACCTTAAGGTCCTCCACACCAGCGTAGGATCCTTTCCAGACGGGCATCTGCTTCACCAGGTAGGTCTGGATCTGCTCAGCCAGCTCCTGAAAAAGCGTGCTGGTCGTTCGACCGCAGCCCGGGCAGGCTGTCACCTGGGGTACAAAGCTACGAAGTCCCATTGACTGGAGGATTTGCTGGCAAGCCCGCACTTCTTCGCGTCGGTCCCCATTGGGGGCCGGGGTGAGTGAGACACGAATCGTGTCGCCTATCCCCTCCTGTAACAAGACCGCCAGAGCCGCAGTGCTGGCGATGATGCCCTTGGTTCCCATTCCTGCCTCGGTAAGACCCAGATGCAGGGCATATCGGCATTTCGAGGCGATGGAACGGTAAACCTTGATCAGATCCTGAACGTTTGAGACTTTGGCACTGAGTATGATGGCAGTGGGCGCAAGTCCATATTCCTGGGCGAGAGCCGCAGACTCCAAGGCGCTGGTGACGATGGCATCCAGAGTAACCTCGCCGGCATCGCGTGGCTCAGCCAGGCGTGCGTTCTCATCCATAAGTCGCGCTACCAGCATCTGATCTAAGGAACCCCAGTTCACGCCGATCCGGACCGGCTTTTGATTCTCCAACGCCACATCGATCATTCGCTTAAAGTTCTCGTCGTGGCGCTTCCCAACACCGACGTTGCCCGGGTTAATGCGGTATTTCGCCAACACGCGTGCGCAGGCGGGGAACTGCGTCAGCAGGAGGTGCCCGTTATAGTGAAAGTCTCCGACGATGGGGACACTGATGCCGCGGTCGTGAAGGCGCGAAACGATTTCTGGAACAGCCGCCGCCGCGGCCGCAGTATTCACGGTAACGCGAACGACCTCCGACCCCGCTTCGGCAAGGGCAGCAACTTGGTCTGCGGTTGCAACTGGATCCGCTGTGTCCGTGCTCGTCATTGATTGCACAACGACGGGGGCTTCTCCTCCCACGGTAACGGACCCGATCTTGACCGGAAACGACCGGCGTCTTGGAACAGGCGACATAGGTATTTGCCTTTTGGCAGGGTGCCAAAGTTGTGTCGAGTCGCCCCTCAGCGCCAGTCCATCAGGCAGAGCAGAGGGGCCAGCTCCGAAGATTAATGAATGGCGGAAGGTACGTCAAGACTACCGCCGATGCCCCGATGCGCAGGGCTCCGAGCACCCAGCCGGCTATCGGTACATCCCATCGCGACGGAAGAAAAAGGGTATCGAGATTTCCGTTCGGATGCTGACTGGTTGACCGTTTTTCAAGCTCGGTTTGAACTTCCAACGAACAAGCGCCTCTCGGGCGCTCTGATCAAGTCGTGGATCGAGACTTCTGACCACACGGACGCTTTCCGGGTCGACCGTGCCGTCCTGTCGTATGATGGCGTAAAGCACGACCATGCCTTCCACGCGCTGCCTAATCACTTCAGGCGGATAACGCGGGTCATACTTGACGGTAGCTGAGGGTGCGGTCAAACGAGACGGCGCTTCCCCCGAAAGAATTCCGTCTCGATGTGGGCCTTCCTTGGCGTCGGCAAGCTCGGCGAAGCGAAAGATCCAGCTGCCCTGCTTGCTGGAGAAGTTCGGGGCATTAATGGCTGCCGAGTAGATCTCTCGTCCTTCCTTCACTGCTTCCATCAGCGGCGAACCCGGCTCGACCCCCAAATCCGCCGCGTGGGCCTCGGGCAAACTCAGGCTTCGTGTCTTGGACATCAGCTCGTGAAAATCCGGAACCGGCCTCCTGTTTGATGGAGGTGAGGCAGGGGGCGGGGCAGGAGGAATCGGGATCGCTTGAATGCTAGCCGACGGTGCCGGCTTTTGGTTCTCACCTTGGATGGACACTCCCGGAATTCGAATGGCCGCACCACCAGTTCCCACTCCTCCTCCGGATGATCCTTCCTGCCCAGGACCTGCTGTCGTTGTCAACGTGCCCGGTTGGTGAACTCTGGGAACCGAGAGCTGCCCGGCTGGCAGCGTGGGCGAGGCTGAGTAGATGAGTACCATTTCGTGAGGAGCCCGCGAAAGAGACCCTCCCATTTGGGGTGGCACCTCATCGGAGACGCTTGGGGGAAGTACTGAGGGTCGAGGAGCCTTGTAATCTGCGGGGTTTGGCGATACTCCACTCAGGCTGGCGAGAGGTCGGTCCACCTTTTCGTCAGACGGTCCCTGCGAGGGGACCCGTACTGCGGCGCGTGGAGCCTGGAAGCCAGAACTCGGCTGGGAAATGGTCGTGTTAATTGCGCTCACTGCCACAGAATCGGGGGGCAATGCAGTCACCGTCGGCAGCTGAATCCCGGCCCGAGGTGGTCGGAAGTGCATCTGCGCGATCAGAGGGGAAGGTGCGGAAGCAGGGTTTCCCGCGCCTTGGATGCCGGCGGGATCTGTCAGCCGGACTGGCTGCGGCTTGGGCGGAGGCGGCTTGGGGAGGCTGGGAGCGGGTCCTGCGACAAGCTCTGCGCTCACGGGCTCAGCTGAGGGGATGGCTTGCGGTGTCTCCGGCGTCACAAGGTCGTTCGGCCTCCGCCGCGGTTGGACCGCGGGCAGTGGGAGGAAGAGACTGTTGGGAAGTTGAAGCATCGGCAAATGCTCCAGGGTTGTTTGGCGTGGGTTCTCAATGACCTGAAGCCGGGGTTTAGCCTGTGTCTGAATGGTCGCGTCCTGGAAAGCGTGAACGCCCCCCGGTCGCAACCGTCTGCCCGCGCTAGTTCTTTCCTCGTTTGCATTGCTGGTCGCCGGGCTCGGGCTAATTGCCGGCAGGGTTAAGGAGACCTTGTAGTAAACGATGCTGTCCCGTTCCAGATCAATCAGCCGGTATGGCGAGTGAGACCGAGGGGAGTAAATGATCGCGAGCACCACCAGGAGGTGTATGATCAGCGAGGCAGAAATGGATTCCAACGGAAGGCCGCGATTGATCAGGAGGACAGGTCTCCCCTGTCTGAGGAACGGTGTTTCATCCTGAGCGGAACTGGGGCCCAGCGTCGCGCTGTTTCCAGCCTGCCCAAGCAGGCTCGGATCGCGATGAGCCGCTCCAGTCAAAGTATGAAGTCGGGCTTCGTACCGGGAGATCGCTTCCGTGCGGGACACATACTGCGAGCCGAAATATCTTTCGCGGTAGCGATCCTCGAATTCTTCGTCAGAGAGCACCTTCCAGAGCTCAAGACTGGTCTGGATGACTGATATCTGATCTGGATTCCTGGCGTGGTGCGGAATAGTCTGATTACTCTGGTCCTGACATTTTGGAACGACTTGGCCCATGCTTATCGGGGACGGTCCAGGCATTTCACAACGCGGAGGCTGTTTTGATTAAAGCACACTTCACGGTGAGGAACCAAGACTGCAAAAAGCAGAGGCCAGGCATCCTGGCGACTGCATCCGTAATCTCAGACATCATGTGGTTTGGAGTCGCAAGGGTTCATGAAGGAGTGCGTGCAAATGGAAGCCCTCGCGCAGTGTCCTCCCGCTTGAGACTTGGATTCATCTTCATGATCCTTCTAGTTCATGTCTACATCTCGTCGGTCAGTTGGGCGGGGTACAAGGGTCGCAAAGTGACGGTGGGCTCGGCCGACAGCTATCCCCACCACCAGGTCCAGGGAACCGTTACCATCGCTGCTGACCCGTATGAATCGCAGGAGAAGATCAAAAGTGCGTTTGATCTTAAGGACTTGCTGAAGCGGAATATCGTACCCATCAATGTCATCATATCCAATCAGGGCGATGAAGCAATTGTGATTGAGGGAGAGCACGTCGAGCTCTTCGATCCAAGAGGCCGATCCTTTAGCTCGCTGCCACCAGAAGAGGTGGTCCAGTTGCTCATCAACAAAGACAGGCCGCTTCCGACGCAAGCACCGCGGCCCGGTCGCTTTCCGATTCCAGATCGGGGCGGCCTTCGGGGTGACTGGTTTGAGATTCAAACCGACTTGATTAACAAGTCACTTGGCGACTTGCGGGTGTTACCTAAGTCTACCGGGTTTGGGTTTGTCTTTTTTCGAGTTCTTGACTATCCGGTGGGACTGCGGGAATTTAGGCTTTACCTCCCGAAGCTTAGAAACCTGAAAACCGGGGAAGACTTGTTATTCTTTGAGATTGAGATCCAGTAGCCTAGCCGGTCCTGTCGCGGCTTAGGGGAAAAGGGGACCTTCCAAATGAAAAGAGCAATCCGAAGCGTGGTGCTAGTGGTGCTTTTGTTTGCGCCTTATGGTGTGTCAGAAATAGCCGCTCAGGACGAGCAGGTGGTGGTGCCGGCAGGAACCAAGCTGAAAGCCACCCTCGTGACACCCATCAGTTCGAAATTGTCTGAGCCCGGGGATTCGGTGCTGCTTGAGCTTTTGGAGCCTGTTCGGATTGATCCGCAACACAACCTTGCACGAGGGACGGAGCTGACGGGAAAGATCACGCATGTGAAGCGGGCCGGCCGGATCAAGGGAAAAGCCGAGGTCTATGCGCTAATTAACGAGCTAACGACCTACTACGGTTCCGAGCCAATCGCGGTATCCATCGATTCCGCCAGCGATTTCGGCAGTGACGAGAAGGTGAAGACGGATGAGGAGGGCAACCTGGAGTCCAACCGCGACTTGGGTGACGACTTGAACAAGGCTGCCCAGGGAGCGTCTCTGGCCAGCATGGCCACTGTTCCGATAGCCATTTCGAAGGGAAGTGTGGGCACTGCCATCGCCGGGCCTGCCGTTGGAGCGGCAGCAGGGCTGCTGCTGAGCCGGGGCAAGGAGATTCGACTCCCCGTGGGCACCGTATTTCGTCTCAAGCTGGACAAGGATCTCCGATTGCCGGCTTCGGTCGTCGAAGTCGGCGCCGTTCCGGGGCGCCCGCCAGCTCGCTCGCAAGTCAGGGAGACAGAGTAAGCGAATGTCATCCGTTCTAGCGGGCGCCTGGTTCACGGGTTGCGGATAAGGTACTCGTAAAGACGCTGGAGCTCTTCTGGGGAGGAGTATTCGATTTCGATCCGTCCTCCCTTTCCTTTTGAGTGGATTCGTACTCTCGAACCCAAGGCACTCTCCAATCTGTGGACCGCATCGCGAACGTTGGGGTCCTCCAAAGGAGTTACCGACGGTCGGACCGGTCGTCGCGATTGGTTCACGCGGCGT
Source organism: Acidobacteriota bacterium (assembly GCA_040753175.1). Classification (GTDB taxonomy): domain Bacteria; phylum Acidobacteriota; class Terriglobia; order Versatilivoradales; family Versatilivoraceae; genus JBFMEW01. Next base: position 329,593 of record JBFMEW010000003.1, read on the forward strand.
TCAGTCTCCCGGACTGACCATCCCTTTCGCCAAATCTTGTCCGCCAGCTGTCGCTGTTCTTCATGAGAGGGCAAAGCCAGTAGGGCTCTGGCGTGCCCCATGGACAGTTTCTCCTCTTCCACCCATCTTTGCAGATCGTCCGGAAGTCTGAGGAGCCGCATGAAATTAGCGACAGTCGATCGCTCCTTGCCGGTTCTTTGGGCGACCTGCTCCTGAGTCAGCTGGAGCTCTTCAGCCAATCGTTGATAGGCTCGGGCTTCCTCCATCGGATTCAGGTTTTCGCGCTGGATGTTTTCAATCAGAGAGGTCTCAAGCAGGTGTTCGTCAGACACCTGCTTCAAGAGGACGGGCACGCTTGACAACCCTAGTTTCTGGGCCGCTCGCCAGCGCCGCTCGCCAGCGATGATCTCGTAGCGTCCGCCTATGGGCCGGGCCACGATTGGCTGAACGAGACCATGCGACTGAATGGACCGGGCCAGCTCATCCAACTTGTCTGGATCGAAGACCTGCCTCGGCTGATAGGGATTGGGCCGTAGCAGGTCGAGATCGATTTCCTGAAGGGCGCTTTCCTCAGTCGATTCGCGGTCTTTCAAAAGAGCGCTTAGACCTTTACCGAGAGCTTTTCTTGTCATTCTTCATTACCTCTCTGGCCAGCTGGATGTAGCTCTCCGCGCCGCGGGACTTGATGTCATAGAGAATGATCGGTTTGCCGTGACTGGGGGCTTCTGCCAGCCGAATGTTTCGGGGAATTACGGTCTGAAAGACCTGTCCGCCGAAGAAATCTCTGAGATCCTGAGCCACCTGGTTGCTCAGGTTCGTCCGCTCATCAAACATCGTGAGAAGGATTCCCTCCACCGCAAGGGTGGGATTCAGATTGCGGCGAATGCGAATCAGAGTGTCCAGGAGCTCGGACACACCCTCCAGGGCAAAGTATTCGCATTGAATCGGGATCAGGATGGAGCTGGCGGCGACCAAAGCGTTCACGGTGAGGAGATCGAGCGATGGCGGGCAGTCAAGCAGCACGAACGGATACTCGTCTCCTACGGAGGAGAGGGCGTGCTTGAGTCGAAATTCGCGCTGCTCCATCCCCACCAGCTCGACGGTTGCCCCGGTGAGATTCCGGTCGGAGGGGATGAGGTCGAGGCCGTCCAGCTCCGTGTGCTGAATGAGCTTGCCAAGGGAGTCGTCCTCCAACATGAGATGGTAGACACTCCGGCGTCGGGGATCCTTGCGGAATCCGAGGCCACTTGATGCGTTGGCCTGCGGATCGCAGTCAACCACGAGAGTCCTCATCTCGGCAGCAGCTAGGGAGGCCGCCAGGTTGATGCAGGTTGTGGTCTTTCCGACGCCGCCTTTTTGATTAGCGACCGCGATGATTCGGGGCAAGGATGCTCCTTGAGCTAGCAGGCAAGGACCAGGATTTGCCACAAGGCGTGAGATGTTCTAGCAGAACCATTGGGAAATATCAATTTCAGACTGCCAGGACGGCGACACGCAATCGCCTCCGCTCCGATTGTTTCACGTGAAACATCGGTACCACGAAGAATCAGCCTTGTGTTCCACGTGGAACCAGTTCCGGCTTTCGTCTCCCCGGCAGTAGCAATCTGGCTTGGCTCCAGGGAATTGGGATGGCGTCCTGCCACTCCAGCTCAGGCAATCCTGTGCTTGCCTCCTTGACCTGCCGCTCGGTCAAAAACAGCAAGACGCGAGCATCGCTCTTGGTCAGCCTTAGCGCGGCCCTGACCACCTGCACCATCCGCCCGACGGCTCGGCAAGTGACCACGTCGGCGGCGAGCCCCGTGTCCACCAGATCACAATCCTCGATCATCTTCTCAACGATCCGAACCGCTTCTAGCCTCAGCTCTCGCCGCACCGTCGCCAGAAACGCCGCGCGTTTTTTGCGCGCTTCCACCAGCTGAACTCCCAGCCTCGGCCGGAACAGCTTCATCGCTAGGCCCGGGAACCCCGCCCCAGATCCCACATCCAGCAGCACCTTGTCCTCATCCAGCAGCTGTGACGCCGCTAGCCGAGCTTCTCCGAAATGTGTGATCACCATGTCCCGCGAATCTTCCAATCCCGTGAGGTTCAGCCTCGCGTTCCACTTTTGCAGCAACGCAACATAAGCTGCAACTTGCGAAGCCTCTCCTCCAGACACCGACAGCCCGATGCTACGGAGAATCTCCTCCACCTCCAATGCCGTCATATTCTCACACCCTGAACTTGAACTAATGTGCTGGCCTCGCTTTTTCGGCGAGCTCCAAGTGGATGTGCAAAATCGCAAGGGCGGCAGGCGTGATGCCAGGAATCCTCCCGGCCTGGCCCAGTGTTCCCGGTCGAATCGTTGATAGCTTCTCCACCACCTCCCGCGAGAGTCCCGGAATCCCAGCGTACGAGAAGTCAACTGGAATGCGACGGCGCTCCGACTGCTGCATCTTCTCAATCTCATGTTGCTGTTGTCGAAGATAGCCTTCGTACTTGATCGACGTCTCGACGCTCGCTATCTCCTCAGGTCTGAGTCGCGCCATCAACCCCTCGGGAATCTGCTGAACAAACTGGATCACCTTCACGTCCGGTCTGCGCAGGGCCTGACTTGCAGAGATCTTACCCGACTCGGTCGGCACTCGGATTTTTTCCAGCTGCTCCCTTAATTCTGCCATCCTGGCTTGCTTCGCCGCGTAGCGATCAAAGTCCTCTTCCGATATAAGACCCAACTGACGCCCGAGCGGCGTCAGGCGCCAATCGGCGTTGTCGATTCGAAGCTGCAGCCGGTACTCCGCCCGCGAGGTGAAGATGCGATAAGGCTCATTTGTCCCCTTGGTTACCAAATCCTCAATCAAAATCCCGATGTAAGCCCGGTCCCGACCCAGCACAAGAGGGTCTTTACCCTGCAGCTTTAGAACAGCATTGATCCCAGCCATCAGACCTTGGCACGCAGCCTCCTCGTAACCGGTTGTTCCGTTGATCTGTCCGGCGTGGTAAAGCCCTTCAACCTTCTTCGTTTCCAGTGTTAGGAACAGCTCTGTTGGATCCACATAGTCGTATTCCACGGCGTAGCCTGGTCTGATCACCTCGGCGTCTTCCAGTCCGCGAATCCCTCGCACCATCTCCATCTGAACGTCGACCGGCATGCTGGTAGACAGGCCATTGACATAGATTTCGTTGGTGTGAAGCCCCTCAGGCTCCAGAAAGAGCTGGTGGCGCGACTTGTCGGGAAACTTGACTACCTTGTCCTCGAAGGAGGGACAGTATCGAGGCCCGATGCCCTGAATCCGGCCGCTGTAAAGAGGGGAACGGTGCATGTTGTCTCGTACGATTTGGTGGATCCGCTCGTCCGTGTAGGCCACGTAACACGAGACTTGAGGCTGCTTGATGGCTTCCGTCCGAAAGGAAAAAGGTGTGGGCTGTGCGTCTCCTTTCTGCTCCTCGAAGCATTCGAATCGGATCGTCCGCGCGTCCAGCCGCGGGGGCGTTCCAGTTTTCATCCGCCCCCATCTGAAGCCGATGGATCTGACCGATTCTGCGAGGGAAATCGAAGGAGCCTCGCCGCTCCGCCCTGCGGCGTAGCGACTCTCTCCAATATGAATCAATCCATTAAGAAATGTTCCCGTTGTCACAACTACCGCGCCAGCCCGAACCCGCCTTCCGTCGCGCAGTTCGATACCAACCACTTTCTTCTGCTCCCGCAGAATCGCAACCACCTCGGCCTGCTTGATTCTCAGCCCCGGCTGAGAATCAAGCACCCTTCTCATCTCCACGCGATACGCCTGCTTGTCGGCCTGAGCCCGTGGGGACCACACCGCCGGACCCCGGCTGCTGTTCAGTAGCCGAAACTGAATACCGACTCGGTCGATCACTTCGCCCATCACACCGCCCAATGCATCGATCTCGCGAACCAGATGGCCTTTCCCGATTCCTCCAATCGCCGGATTGCACGACATTTGGGCGATCAGATCCGAATTCAATGTGTAGAGCGCACACCGCCCTCCCATCCGGGCTGCGGCCATGGCGGCCTCTACACCCGCATGACCCGCGCCGATGACAACCACATCGTAATCCTCGTTAAACCCGGCTCCAGATAAGGACATGGTGCTATGTCCTCGCCTACTTTCCGATACAAAACGTCGAGAAGATGTGATCGAGGATATCCTCGACCGTAGTTTCACCTGTCATGGCATTGATTGCCTTAAGGCTTGCGTACAGGTCCACCAGCACAACCTCGTGAGGGAGCTGATTACGCGAAGATTCCTCGGCCCTTCGAACTCCCTCAAGGGCCTCCCAAACCAGCCGCTCATGCCGCGCGTTGGTCAAGAAGCCAGCGTCGTCTTCCAAGACTCGATCTGTTTCCAGATTCCCGAGAAGGCTCCGACGAACTTGATCGATTCCTTCCCTGGTTTTGGCTGAAACGCGAGTCACGTTCGATGCTTGGCGAGCAAAAGCGCCCCACTCTGCCTTTTGGGGAAGGTCTATCTTGTTGACAATCAGATGGAAATCGCGAGTCGATACCATGTTCAGAAGACTCAAGTCGTCTGAATGAATGGCACTGGCCCCATCCAGCACGAGCAATACCCGGTCGGCGTCGGCCAGTGCTTGCTGCGACTTGATGATTCCCAAGTTCTCCACTTGATCCACCACATTCCGGATCCCGGCTGTATCCAACAGTCGGACCGGTACACCCCCAATCTCCGCTGTCTCCGACACGATATCCCGTGTTGTCCCTGGCACCTCTGTAACGATCGCCCGCTCCTCCTGCAGCAATGCGTTGAACAAGCTTGACTTGCCGACGTTCGGGCGGCCGATAATGGCAACGCACAATCCCTCTGTTACCACTTTTCCCATTCGAAAACTGTCGTGAAATTCCTGCAGGTCGGCCGCGAGCTGAGCTAGCCGCTGGCGAATCTCTTCCCACGACAGGACAGTCACGTCATCCTCAGCAAAATCGATCCCGGCTTCCAACAGCGAAATGAGTTCAACCAATCGGCTCTTTGTTGGTTTCAGCCTGGATGAAACGGAACCTGTGGCTTGCTGGTGAGCGACCTTCGCCTGAAACAGAGTCTTGGCCTCAATCAGATCCCGAACGGCCTCGGCCTGAACCAAATCGATGCGACCGCGCAAAAAAGAGCGCAGTGTGAACTCGCCAGGATTGGCCAATCTGGCTCCAGCGTCGAGGACCAAGCCGAGCACTCGCTTGAGCACGACCGGACTGCCGTGACAGCTGATTTCTACGACATCCTCACTGGTGTAGGAACGTGGAGCTTTGAAGTAGGTGAGAAGGACCTGATCCAGAGGATGGCCCGTCGTGGGCTCGACTATCGTTCCCAGAGATGGTTCACGGTCCGTCAGACGGGAATGGCGACCCCGGAAGATCCTCTCACAGATCTGCCGAGCGCCTTTTCCGCTCAGTCGGACAATCCCGATGCCGCCCCTTCCCAGGGGAGTCGAAATCGCAGCAATCGTGTCGTCGATGAGCGTGGGCATTTCATCTGGGTAGGATCACGACCTTGCGATTTTCCCCAACCCCCTCGCTCTCGGTTCGAATCAGCGGGTCGTCGGCTACGGCAAGATGAATGATTCGTCGCTCTTCGGGAGACATCGGGCTAAATTGATGGGGTCGACCCAAACGCTTGACTTTTTCGGCTGCGGTCAAGGCCATCAGCTTGAGCTCTTCGGTTCGAACCGCGCGGTAACCATTGCAGTCCAGGAACACCCTCTTCCCTCGCTTCTCGCTGGCTCTATTACAGAGATACTCCATAGCATTCAGCACCTCTGCATGACGGGCCAGTACCAAAGGCCCGTCAGCCCCTTCTAGATTCACCACCACCTCGTCGTCACGCTCTTCGAGTGTCCAACGAAGCTCCAAAGCAGAACAGCGAATCCAGGACTCAAGCAACTCTTCGATCATGGACGTCAACCTACCTTCCCTTCTGCCACCTTTCTCTGGGGGCCGGCTTATTTCTTTTTTCCTGACTTGGCGGGCCGCACGCGCGCCGTCGGGCCAAATCGGTTCATCAAATACTGCTGGCCGATGCCGACCAAATTGCTTGTGAGCCAGTACAAGACCAAACCGCTTGAGGTGAAAGCCAGCATGAATCCGAACACCAGGGGCATCGCGAGCATCATCTTGGCCTGTACGGGATCCGCCGATGGAGTCGGGGTCATCTTCTGCATCACGACCATCGACACCGTCATCAAGATCGGCAGCACAAAGGTGGGGTCAGGAGCGGAGAGGTCCTTAATCCATAGCGCAAACGGAGCATGTCGAAGTTCGATCGAAACCGAGAGGAGGTTGTAGAACGCGATGAAAAACGGCATCTGAAGCAACAGTGGCAGGCAGCCACCAAGGGGATTTACCCCATGCTCTTTATAAAGCGACATGACCTCGGCGTTCATCTGCTGCCTTTTTGGATCGGTCGGCTTGAGCTTCTTGTATCTTTCCTGGATCGCCTTCATCTGAGGCGCTAACTTTTGCATCTTCTGCGCTGAGATGATGGATTTGTAGCGAAGTGGAAACAACGCCAAGTTGATGAGGATTGTCAGTATGATGATGGCGAGTCCATAGTTGCGGCAGAAAGAGTAGATGGCTTTCAACCCTATGAACAGCGGCTTACAGACCACCGCAAACCAACCGTAGTCGATTACCTCGGTTAGGTGACCCCCGACTCGCCGCAACACCTCGGTATCCTTCGGACCCACAAATAAGCGGAACCGACTTTCACCCTGTCCCCCGCCGAATACCCCTGCGGTTAGCTCATGCTTCTTCGTTCCTTCAACTTCAAACTCGTCCCGCGAGAGATGGATCTTGCGCAGCTTCTCACCGTTGGTCGGCAGAAAGAGCGCGGCGAAGTACTGGTCCTCAAGGCCGGCGAAGTCGAAGGCGCCGGAGAGCTGCTGTTGCGCCTCCACCTTGCCTGAATCGATCCGGGTTATCTTCTCCTCTCCTCGGTAGACACCTCGCTGGACGATCGTGCGTTCGTTCACGGTGGGGTCACCGAATCCGGAGCGCCATACCAGGTAGTAATCCGCAGGACGGCCATTCCACTCTACGCTACAACTCACTTCGATCGCGTAAGAAGCGGGCTTCACTCGATACTGTTTTTGTACTCCTAGTTCCTCATCCGCATATCGGAAGTCGATTGACTGACCCGATTCCTTCACGGCAATCCGCGCCGCAGCGTCGCTCTCAAACAGCGCCTGGTCCAACCGGCGGCTAGCCTCCTCACCGTTGACGAGCTCAACAGCCAGTGGATACCCGAGCTTGCCGGCTTTGTCCGAATTCACCAGATCCAGCGGCTTGCCATGGCTGTCGGTGTATCTCTTCAGCACCCAGCTCCGCACTAGTGCTCCCTTGTTCGACAGAACCAAGCGATAGAGGTCTGTTTCGATCTCGACCTCGCGTTCTGAGGCAGCTTTGATGGGTTCGCTGGCCGCCTGCTCCCTCTCAGGCAGAGCACTTACAGCCTTGGGCAGGTCTCGGCCGCCACCCTGATCCCCGGAGGGGGCGGCCGGAACCGGTGCGCCGGTCGGCTTCGGAGGGGGTGTGGCGGGGCGCTGCTCCCACAGGGGCTTTGAGAGCATGATGACCAGAAACGAGAGCGCAAACGCCAGCAGCAGGCGTCTTTCAATACTCATAAGCGCCAGATTCCCTTCACTTCAGAGTAAGGGATCACTTCCTCCAGGATGAAAAGGATGACACTTCCCAAGACGCCGGACAGACAGGCTCAACCCTCTCAGGAGGCCGTACTTGGAAATGGCTTGGTAAGAGTAATCAGAACAGGTTGGCCAAAATCGGCAAGCCGGGGGCAGTAAAGGCGAGATGAACCGTCGATAGGTCGCAATGCCGGCTAAAACGCTTTTCCTAACGATGTCCAATTTCTCTCTTTGGTGTCAACGAACCCAGCAACGCATCCAAGTCTCTCTTGATGGCTCGGAAGTCTGGACTCCTTTCACCCAACCTCGGCTGGGCGACAATGTCAAATCCAGTCGCCAGTCTCTCCCTGTTTCTTCGGAATGCCTCTCTCAGCCACCTCTTCCAGAGATTCCTCCGAACGGCTCCACCGAATCGCCGGCTGACTGAGACTCCGAAGCGAGGTCGATTGAGGTCGTTGCCGAGGAAGAAGATCTGCACCGTCTCAGCACTCTTCCGGCGCCCCTCCTCGTACACCCGCCTGTATTCACCTGCCTTGAGTAACCTGAATGGCTTGGAAAAGGACTGGCTCAACGAGACTTGACTATGGAATCAGATTCTTTCTTCCCTTGCTACGCCGTCGTTTCAGCACCAATCGTCCCTTCTTCGCGCTCATTCTTGCCCGAAACCCGTGCGTCTTGGCCCGACGCCTCCGGTTTGGCTTAAAAGTAGGAAGCATTGCTCATCTCTCCAGTCAGATGTTGGCTTCATGGAATTTGGCAATACTGAGGTGCACCTGCCAAAATCGCAAACCCCTCTTATACCACAGCGTTTTTTGGGGTGTCAACGAACTGAGACGGGTGGTCGCTTCCGTCCGGGCTTCTTAGCGGACCGCTGTCTAACTTAGTTCCCTCCGATCCATCACAGAACTCTAACCGCACTGATCTGAGGACGCTCGCAGCTCGGTCCCCCCCTCGTCAAACACTCATCCCTTCAGCTGGATCCTGTCGGCACCCCTTCGACGGGAGCAGGACCACTAACTGGTCTCCCAAGCGCAAATTGAGGTGTGGCTCGGTTTGGCGGCGTCCTGTTTTTGCTTTGAAAACGTTTCGCACGCTGTGCTATAGTCCTCCATCGCTTTCAAGGTTTTTCCGTAACTCCTCCGATCCTGCATTCCCGATCCAGACAGGACGAAGGAAGTCCTTCTTTTTCCTGAAAGTCGGCTGCCTGAATCAATTCCATCTTTTTCCGCGTTCTGCCCAGAATCAACCAAGGAACCAAGCCATGAATGACTGGCAAAAGATCCTCAACCTGATCGAGTCAAGAATCAGTCGAGCGAACTTTGCAACCTGGTTCAAACCAACGGCTCTGAAAGAAAGGGATCAGGAAAAGAACCGCCTGGTCGTTTCAGTACCATCCAAAGTGTTCGAGAACTGGCTTCCTGAAAATTACTCGTCGATCATCCGAGACGCTCTCGAAGAACTGTCACTTGGGGACATTCAGATCGTTTTCCAATCCGAAAATGGCGTCCATCCCAAGGTCTCAACGAATCAACCGGTGCAGGCGGCTCTGAACTTCGATTCGACAGACTACCTTCTCAATCCCAAGTACACATTCGAATCATTCGTAGTGGGCTCTTGCAACCAGTTCGCCCACGCCGCGGCCTTGAAGGTGGCCGAATCGCCGTCCAAGTCCTACAACCCTCTTTTCATTTACGGGGGCGTCGGTCTAGGAAAGACTCACCTGATGCAAGCCGTCGGTCACCGTATCAAACACGCGGACAGACGATTCCGGCTGAGCTATGTTTCCTCCGAAAAGTTTACAAACGAGGTGATCAATGCCATCCGCCACGATAAAACGTTTGCTCTTCGAGAGAAATACCGGAATGTGGACGTCCTCATGATAGATGACATCCAGTTCATCTCCGGAAAGGAGGCAACACAAGAAGAACTGTTCCACACCTTCAATACCCTATATGACGCTCAAAAGCAGATTATCCTGTCAAGCGACACTCTTCCAAGAGACATTCCCTCCGTTCAGGCAAGGCTCCAGTCGCGCTTCGAATCAGGGCTCATCGCTGATATTCAGATGCCCGACCTGGAAACCAAAGTGGCCATCTTGAAAAAGAAGGCTGAACTCGAAAGTTTTGATCTGCCCGACAATGTTGCCTTTTTTGTGGCGAATAAGATCAAGTCCAACATTCGGGAGTTGGAAGGCTCTCTGATTCGTCTCATCGCGTTCTCATCGCTAAGGGGTGAAGTTCCATCCATCCCAATGGCCCAGGAAGTACTCCGGCACATTCTTCACTCCCAGGAGCAGCATCTTAGCATTGAGCACATCCAGAAGGTTGTGGCTGAGTATTTCAAACTGAAAGTCTCCGAGCTAAAATCCAAGAACAACTCAAAGCGGATCGCCCAACCTCGTCAGATCTGTATGTATCTGTGCCGCGAACTGACACAATCTTCCCTTCCAGAAATTGGAAAAGAGTTTGGAGGAAAACACCACACGACGGCTCTTCATTCGATCAATAAAGTAGAGGAACTGAGAGCCGGAGATCCAGATTTCAACAATCTTATTCATAGCCTTTTGGACTTATTCCAATAGACTAAGCTGCTTCTTTCTCTCGGTTGATGGCGGATTCTTGTGTATAATCTGTCAAGTTTCTACCTGCAGGGAGTTTTCCTCAACTTTTTGAGGTTCTATCAGGCAAATCGCTACTTTTATCCACAATCCAACGCACTCATCTTCATCGGATTGCCTTTGGCTTTCACAAATTCAAGAGGCCTACTATTACTACTGATTAGATAGAGTCTCTTTTTTGTTGGTAGGATTTGTTTCTATGGAATTCACAATCAAAAAGTTTGACCTTCTTCGGGAGGTTGCGTTGACCCAGGGAGTAGTGGAAAAGAAGACCACCATCCCCATTCTTGCAAACCTTCTCATGGAGGCGTCGGGCGCAAGGCTGAACATAGCGGCCACTGATCTCGATACGGGTATTCGCACTTCGTGTCCAGCAGAAGTCAAGAAGGAGGGAGCGATTACCACGCCGGCTAAGAACTTTCTTGAGATCGTTCGAAATCTCCCGGATGCTGAGATCAAGGTTAAGAAACTCGAGAACAATTACATTCAGCTTGTCTGTGGTAGTTCTTCCTTCAAGTTGGTCGGACTGCCTCGGGACAATTTCCCGGCTCTACCGGAACCAGCGAAGATGCTGGTCGAGGTCCCTGCTCGCGTACTCCAGACTTTGATTAACCGGACCATTTTCGCAATTGCTGGCGAGGAGTCCCGCTACACGCTAAACGGAGCTCTCCTTTTGTTGAGACCCCTTAGCGTCACCATGGTCACTACCGATGGCCACCGTCTGGCGCACATCGAGAAACAACAGAATCTTGAGCACTTGGACAGCGAGGTGAGGGCGCTGGTTCCGAAGAAAGCCTTGGCTGAGCTCCAGCGGCTGTTTTCTGAGGCTCGTGACGAGGAGATGGTGAGCTTTGGAAAAGACGAAACCCACTTGTTCTTCCAAATGGGCGGTCGCCTAATGTTTTCGAGGATGCTGACCGGCCAGTTTCCCAACTATGAGGCAGTGCTACCGAGGGAAAGACATACGAGCATCCTGCTTGACCGCGAGGAGTTGGCCTCGGCAATCAAGCGGGTCGCTCTAATGGCTGACGACAAATCGCGTGCGGTCAAGCTGGGGATCGAGAAAGATCGACTGGAGATTACGGCCAGCAATGCGGACCTCGGCGAAGCTCGGGAGGAGATTGAGACACACTACAGTGCAGGGCCTTTTCAGATTAGCTTTAATTGTCATTATTTGCTCGATTTTCTCTCCGCGATCGCTGATGAAAAAATCAGCATCGAGTTTAAGGATGAGCAAAGCGCCGGACAAATGCGACCAGCCGCTGAGGAGGAATTCTATTATCGATATATTGTGATGCCCATGAGGATTTGACAGCTGTTTTCAAGCTGAGGCTGGGTCGGTCCTGTCTGGATGATTCTGAAAAGTTTATCTCTTCGATCCTTCCGCAACCTTCAGGCGGAAAACCTATCATTCTCCAATAAAATCAATCTGATCCAAGGAGGAAACGGGCAGGGAAAGACCAACCTGTTGGAGGCGATTCATGTCCTGTCGCTTTCAAAGTCGTTTCGAACGCAGCAGCCTCGGGAGTTGATTCGCTTGGGGGAGGACACGTTTTCTGTTTCAGGGGAAGTGTCTTCCGGGTCGCTGGAGCGCCGACTGCATGTCGATCAAGATCAAAGAACCAAAAGGCTTTATGTAAACGGAGGCCGCTGCGACGTATTTGAGTATGTAGGAACCTTTAGCACCATTGCCTTTTCCCAATCTCATATCGAGCAGTTCAAGTCAGAGCCGGCCTACAGACGTAGAATGATCGACCGAGGGCTCTGTCTTTTGCAGCCTTCTCATCTCCGTTATGTCTCTGATTATGTGAGGGTTCTTAAGCAGAAAAATTCGTTACTGAGGCAGATTCGTTCGGTATATAATCACGCCAGCCATGAGCTGTTGGATGCATGGAACAGTCAGTTGGCAGAACTGGGGGCCAGAATCATAAACTCCCGGCAATCGTATATCCAGAAAGTCGGCGAGAAATTGGAGGGCCGCGACAATTTCTCAACGTCAGAGACCCTTCTCGTTCGTTATCTCCTTTCCAGTCCGCTCCCACCGAATTCAGGTCTGACCGACACAAAAGAGTTCTTGCTGAAGAAGCTGAATGACCAGCGTGATCGTGAGATCCGATTAGGCAGGACACTGGTCGGACCGCATCGCGACGATATTGAGGTCTTAATCAATGGTCTGTCAATGCGCCTGTTCGGTTCGGCCGGTCAACAGAGGAGCAGCATCCTCGCGTACAGCTTGGCTCAGATGGAGGTTTACTATGATGTCCACCGTGAATACCCTGTTTGCCTGATCGATGATGTGGACTCCGAACTCGATGAGGACCGGATAAATCGATGTCTCCAGGTTCTGCAGTCCAAGGCACAGCTCTTCCTGACGACCACCAAGCCCAAGTTGGTACAGACCCATTCGTCCGTGCCGGACATCCGGAGATTCAGTGTAGAGGAGGGGAAGGTTGAGAGTTGTGTGCGAGTTTGATGTGGCGACATCCTTCGAGCTCCAAGGGAAGTTGAAGTCATCTACAATTTCAGGGAAATAGGAATGAGAGTCAACAGCGAGAATTACGATGCGTCGAGCATCAAGGTACTCGAAGGATTGGAGGCCGTGCGAAAGCGGCCCGCTATGTACATTGGTTCCACGGGCGAACTGGGTCTCCACCACCTGGTGTACGAGGTTGTCGACAACTCGATCGACGAAGCCTTGGCGGGTTATTGCACCAGAGTGGACGTCACCATTCATAGTGACAACTCGATCACCGTGGTCGACAACGGCAGGGGCATTCCCGTAGACAAGCATAAAGGGGAAGGGGTATCAGCAGCTGAGGTGGTAATGACGAAGCTGCATGCGGGCGGGAAGTTTGACTCTAACTCCTACAAAGTATCCGGCGGCCTCCACGGGGTCGGCGTCTCTTGCGTGAACGCCCTCTCTGAGGAACTGGAACTTGAGATTTGGAGGGATTCCAGAGTTTACCAGCAGTCTTATCGTCGCGGCCGTCCGCTGGCACGACTCCAGGTAACCGGGCACACGGATCGGCGGGGGACGAAAATCACTTTCAAGCCCGATCCCACGATCTTCGACACAACGGAATTCAACTTTGACACACTCTCCCAGAGACTTCGGGAACTCTCTTTCCTCAACAAAGGCGTCGTCATTGCCATCACCGACGAGCGTAGCGACAAGAAACACGAGTTCGAATATTCCGGAGGGATCTCCGAGTTCGTGAAGCACCTCAACAAGAACAAGGCTGTCATCCACGATCCACCGATCTACTTTGAAGCGTCCAAGGACGCCGTGACGTTGGAGATCGCGATCCAGTACAACGACACCTACGCCGAAAACGTGTTCTCCTTCGCTAACAACATCAATACGATCGACGGAGGCACTCACCTATCTGGATTCCGATCGGCTCTGACGCGGACAATCAACAATTACGGACAAGCCGCCGCCCTCTTCAAAGACCTCAAAGAGAACCTAACCGGCGATGACGTCCGCGAGGGCCTGGTAGCGGTCGTGAGCGTTAAGCTGCCCCAACCCCAGTTTGAGGGCCAGACTAAGGGAAAATTGAATAGCGATATCAAGGGCTTGGTCGAGACCTTTATTAATGAGCGACTCGGAGACTACTTCGAGAAAAATCCCTCCGTTGCCAAACGGATTATTCTCAAGGCCATTGAAGCGGCCCGCGCACGCGAAGCAGCCCGAAAAGCTCGCGACCTGACGCGGCGAAAAGGTGCGCTGGACTCGGCCTCCCTGCCCGGCAAATTGGCCGACTGCCAGGAGAAGGATCCGGAACGATGTGAAATATTCATCGTGGAGGGCGATTCCGCAGGAGGATCAGCCAAGCAGGGACGAGACCGAAGGTTCCAGGCGATACTGCCCCTCAAAGGCAAGATCTTGAACGTCGAGAAGGCCCGTTATGACAAGATGCTGGGCCACGACGAGATTCGCGCCATGATCACGGCGCTCGGAACGGGAATCGGCAAGGATGACTTCGACGTCTCAAAACTTCGGTACCACAAAATCATCATCATGACCGATGCCGATGTGGATGGATCACACATCCGAACTTTGCTCTTGACCTTCTTCTTTCGGCAGATGCCGGAGCTGATCGAGAGGAGTTACGTGTATATCGCTCAGCCACCGTTGTTCAAGTTGAAGAAGGGTAAAAAGGAATGGTACGTCAAGGATGAAAAATCGCTGACGCGAGAGTTGATGCGTAGTGCCACCGAGGACGTTGAAGTTAAGATCGGAAAAGAGCAGCAGCCGCTTCAGGCGCGCCAGCTGTCAACTTTCCTGAACAATCTGGTCGAGTACAAGGGACTCTTTGAGAAGCTTGAAAAGAGACTTCGTGACCGCAAGCTAGCCCGGCTTCTGGTCGGAGCCAGCTTGGAGACCAAGGCCAGCCTTGGCGACAAGACAAACCTCGACAAGCTGGCCCGGGCCGTCTCGGACCTAGGCTACAAAACAGAGGTGCTCACCGATGAGGAGCACAGCATTCACAAGCTGATCATCACTGGCGACAACGGGACGGGAAATGCGCAACGCGTCATAGATCTGGATTTCATCTCTTTACCTGAGTACAAGCGAGCGGTCTCGCTGAATCACACCCTGGCGGACTTTGACAAGCCTCCGTTCCTTCTGACATCGAAGAACGCCAGAAGTGAGTTGAATTCTCGCGAGGAGCTTCTCGAATCCTTTCTTACTGCGGGAAAGAAGGAATTCAACATCCAGCGCTATAAAGGCCTGGGAGAAATGAATCCCGAGCAACTGTGGGAGACAACGATGAATGCGGAGACCCGTACGCTTCTGCAGGTGCGGATCGACGACGCGGTGGAGACCGACGAGATCTTCACCGTGTTAATGGGCGATGCCGTCGAGCCCAGGCGCAAGTTCATCGAGGAAAACGCCCTTGATGTAAAGAACCTCGACATCTAACCCAGACGAGATCCCCGAGTCCCCTGACCCGAACGAAGAGAAGTCAGAGCCCTCGTTACGTAAATCCCCTAGAGCAAGGAAGTGAGCATGGAAGGGCAACCGCTGCAAAACCAGATTCCCGTCAACATTGAAGACGAAATGAGGCGGTCGTACATTGATTACGCCATGAGCGTGATCATCGGGCGAGCGCTACCCGACGTGCGGGATGGCCTGAAGCCAGTCCACCGTAGGGTTCTGTACGGGATGCACGAAATGGGTTTAACTCCGGGCAAGCCCTATCGCAAGTGCGCGAAGATCGTGGGCGAGGTCATGGGAAACTTTCATCCGCACGGAGACGCGGCCATCTACGACACGCTGGTTCGCATGGCGCAATCGTTCACGATGCGCTATCCGATGATTGACGGACAAGGCAATTTTGGCTCCGTGGATGGAGACCCCCCCGCGGCCATGCGGTACACCGAAGCTCGGTTGGCTCGCTTTTCGGAAGAAATGCTGGCCGACATCGAAAAAGAAACCGTCGAGTTCGTTCCGACCTACGACGAAAGCCAATTGGAGCCCTCTTACCTGCCGGCCCAAATTCCAAATCTGTTGGTCAATGGTTCGGCTGGAATCGCGGTGGGCATGGCTACCAATATCCCTCCGCACAACCTCACGGAGGTGGTCAACGCTGCCATCCACTTAATTAATAATCCCGAAGCCACGGTCGCGGACCTGATGCGGATCGTCACCGGACCGGATTTTCCAACCGGCGGTTTCATCTATGGACGGAACGGAATCAACCAGGCGTACCAGACAGGCCGTGGTTCGGTCGTCATGCGGGCTCGGGCGGCCATCGAGAAGCAGGCCCGAGGCGACAAGGAGATGATTGTCGTCACCGAGATCCCGTACCAGGTCAACAAAGCCAAGCTGATCGAGCGAATCGCCGAATTGGTCCAGGACAAGAAGATCGAAGGCATTTCGGACCTGCGTGACGAGAGCGACCGCGAGGGGATGCGCATCGTGATCGAACTGCGCAGAGGTGAACAACCGGAGGTGATTCTCAACAACCTCTATAAGCAGACGCCGATGCAGACCAGCTTCGGCGTGATCCTGCTGGCTATTGTCAACGGTCAGCCCAGAGTCCTCACGCTTCTGGAGACGTTGAGACATTTCGTAGACCACCGGGTCGACGTGGTTCGGAGAAGGACACGGTACGATCTGCGGAAGGCGGAGGAGCGCGCGCATATCCTGGAAGGGCTCACCAAGGCTCTGGACAAGATCGACGCGGTAATCAAGCTGATACGTGGTTCGAGGACTCCTCAGGAAGCCCGCGAAGGGCTGATGGGGCGCTTTGAGTTCTCCCAGATCCAAGCCCAGGCCATTCTCGACATGCAGCTGCAGCGCTTGACCAGCTTGGAACGGGAAAAGCTGCTGGAGGAGTACCAGAACCTTCTCAAGAGAATCGCAGACCTTAAAGAGATTCTCTCCAACGACAAAGTCCTGAGGGCCTTGATCGTCAAGGAACTGAGAGAGATTCAGAAGCAATATGGGGATGAAAGGCGCACGGAAATCGTCGATGAGCATGCCGAGATTAAGCTTGAAGATTTGATTTCCGAGGAAGATGTTGCCGTCACCGTCACGCATTCCGGTTATGTCAAACGAACGCCAACCAGCGTTTATCGCATGCAGCATCGCGGCGGCAAAGGCCGGATCGGAATGAAGACTCGGGACGAGGACTTTGTTGAGCACATTTTTGTGGCGTCTACACACAGCTACCTGCTGATCTTTACCAACCAGGGCAAGGTCCACTGGCTAAAGGTTTACGAGATTCCCGATGTGGGCACAAGTGGCAAAGGAAAGGCCATTGTCAGCCTGGTGAATCTGGGCCCGGAAGAGAAGATCGCTGCCGTGCTGCCGGTCAAGGAGTTCGTACAGGACCGGTTTGTCATGTTTGCGACACGTCAGGGAGTGATTAAGAAAACGGCGCTGGATGCCTTTAGCAACCCGACGGCCCGCGGGATCATCGCGGTCAGTGTGGATGAAGGCGATGAACTGATAGCCGTGGAGCTCACCAGCGGGAAGGATCAAATCTTCCTCGGTACCCATGATGGCAAATGCATCCGGTTCAACGAGGAGGATGTGCGCCCCATGGGGCGACAGGCGCGAGGGGTCAAGGGGATCAGCTTGAGCAAGGATGACTATGTGGTGGGCATGACCGTCAGTGACGAGGAAGGCCTGATTCTGTCGGTGACGGAAAACGGATATGGCAAGCGGACCTACGTCAAGGAATACCGGCTCCAGTCGCGCGGCGGAAAAGGAGTCATCAACCTCAAGGCCACCAAAAAGAACGGCAAAGTGGTGGCTGTCATGATGGTCAATGATGACTCTGAGCTCATCCTCATCACGGCTCAGGGCAAGATCATTCGTCTCGAAGCGGCCGCTATCCGGGCAGCGGGACGCAGCACTCAGGGCGTGCGCCTGATGGACTTGGGGGACGACGACCAGGTAACCTCCGCCTCGCTCATCACCAGCTCTTCCGACATAGAGGAAACCCCACCGACCGTCCATTAAAGCACTCTTCAAGCGCTACAAGTCGCTAACCAAAATCAGCTTGTAAGCCGATAAGGACTGTCGGTTGAGGACAGGTGTAGCCTGTGGTGGCGGATGCCATGGCGGAGAGTGCGGGCCTTAAGTTACTGGTGGTAGACGACGACGAGGATTATTCCAGCCTGCTGCGCGACTGCTTTATCGGGCTGGGATTCGACGTCCGGTACGCCGAAAGCGGCCACAAGGCCTTGGCGCTCATTCAAGAACAGCCTCCAGACATTGTGCTTCTCGACATTGTGATGCCGGAAATGGACGGCTTCGAGGTCTGCCGTCGCATTCGCAGCCTGCCGAATTCCGCCAACCTGATCGTCATCATGCTGACGGCCAGAGGCGAGACGGAAGACAAGATCAAAGGGATCGATATTGGGGCCAACGATTACGTTATCAAGCCCTTTGGGCTGACCGAACTCTTCGAAGTGGTGGCTCGCGTGAATCGGTTCCTGGACACTCGTCGTGGTTACTTGAGACGTATGGAGGAAGAGAAGTTTACGACCCTGCGGGGCGCGGCCAATACCGTTTGCCACGAAATCAATAATCCGCTCACTAGCATCTTCGGGTCGGCTCGCCTCCTCGAGAAACAGCTCCGAGACAACCCGGAGATGGCGGACATCCACAGCGAAATCGAATCCATCCTTGACTCAGCCAAGCGCATTCAAACCATCACGCAGCAGCTGGCGCGCGCGATCCGTGTGGTGACGACCGAACGCGTTCCCGGTGTGAAAATGATCGATCTAAGCGCCTCCGCCCGAAACGAGTGAATTCGCTTCCTTGCCTCTTTCCCGATTGGTGTTTCGAGAAAACGGGGCCATTTCAGAAAACCTTCCATCGCCGCCTGTAGCAATCTGAACAGCAAGGGCTCATTTGGTGGCGAAATCCCCCGGTCTGAGGGAATTTTCGCGGTCTTCGCAGGAAACGCCCCCTCGTTGAAGTACAATTCCTCCACCGTCCCGTCAAGTCTGTTTGCGGCCCCCCTGCCGGAAACTTATTAGACCAAGATGTAATGGCGTCAGTTCAAAGTGTCCAGCCCAGACCACAGAGAACCGGACGCTCTTTGGCCAGCGGAATGCCTAATAGGTAAGTCTCGGTCTGAAACCTGGACGACACCAGTGGCCGGACATCCCACCGCGATTTCTGGCCAACGCCACATCGAGGAACATCGAATGGCGCAGCGTGCACTCCTCACGGTAGTTCTGCTTCTGGCCCTGGCCGAAGCTGGGACGGGTCAACCGACGCCGGGAGCCCTGAAATTCAGCGGAAGCCTTCGTTCACGCGTCGAATCATGGGACTGGTTCCAGGGTGAGGCCGATAATCGCTATGCCTACTCCGGATCTCTGTTGCGTCTTAGTTTGGGTCAACAACGGAAGGATGTGGACTGGCAGATCGAAATGGCGATCCCGGTGCTGCTGGGTCTGCCGGCCAACGCCACTGTACCTGGTCCACAGGGACAGTTCGGACTTGGCGCGGCCTATTTTGTAGCCAACGATCGCTCGCGAAATGCGGCCTTGCCATTTCTGAAGCAGGGATACCTGCGCTTCAAGAAGCTTGGTGGGAGTGATGCCCACAGCCTGCGAGTGGGTCGAGTGGAATTTATCGAGGGCACCGAAGTAACGCCCAAGAACCCAACGCTGGCTACTGTCAAACGCGATCGAATTGCGCATCGCTTGATCGGTAATTTCGGTTTCACGCACGTGGGTCGAAGCTTTGATGGAGTGCACTATGTGTTTACCACACCCCTGCACAACGTGACTCTCCTCGCAGCTCGTCCGACACGAGGCGTCTTCCAGGTGGACGGTTGGGGCGAACTCGATGTCGCCGTGTTCTATGGGGCCTACACGAGGCAGCTCATTGCGCCAAAGAGTTCAGGAGAACTGCGGGGCTTCGTCATCCAGTATACCGACTGGAGAGACGTGCTGAAGACAGACAATCGCTCCCTCGCGGCTCGCCGGGCTGATCGCGCCAACGTTCGGGTGAACACTGTCGGGGGACACTACCTGCTTGCGGCCGAGCGACTTGGCGGGGTGATGGACTTGCTGGTCTGGGGGGCCATTCAATCCGGCCGGTGGGGCACTCAAGACCACCGTGCTGCGGCAGTTGCCCTTGAGGCAGGATATCAGCTCCCGGTCTGGAGCAGCATCAAACCCTGGCTGCGCGGTGGAGTCTATCATGGCAGCGGGGACAATAATCCCTCCGACAACAAGCACGGCACATTCTTCCAGATCCTGCCAACGGCTCGGTGGTATGCCCGTTTCCCCTTTTTCAACCTCATGAACAACCAGGATTTTTTTGGACAGATCACCGTTCGCCCTCATCCGCGTTTGAAGTTGCAGTCAGAAGTCCGTAGCTTACGGCTGTCCACCCAGAACGACCTCTGGTACTTGGGGGGTGGCGCTTTCCAGCCCTGGACATTTGGCTTTGTAGGACGGCCCAGCAACAGCAGCCGCGGACTCGCGACGCTGTTCGACCTGAGTGCCGACTATGAAATCAACTCAAGTGTTTCTGTCGGTGCTTATTTCGGCAGAGCTCAAGGCAAATCAGTGCCTGCCTCGATCTACCCGCGTGGTCCGAACGCCAGTCTCGGCTTCGTGGAGCTGGGATACCGCTTCTAGCCCTCATTTTCACGGTCACAAGCGCGTCGGTTGAAGACCCGGCGTGGAGCATGAGGTGGGTCCGCCCACCGGCCTTCTTATCAATTTGACCCCAAGTTGGCTGTCTCCGCCGTTGCGCTCCACGGCGGTTGCCCCTATTATGTGGCCTCCATCTCAACTGCTGGTCAGAAGTGCGACTCGATCCGTAGAAGGGTCCGTCGCCGCATTTCTCCACCGACCCGGAGTTGCTGATGGTGCCCCGTCCGAGGGAAACCATGCTTGAGAGGGAATCCTGTGATGAATGCTCCGCTGATCCTGCTGTGCTCCATGCTAACGGTCATCGTGCTGATCGTCTGGGTGAGGCTCCACGCTTTTTTGGCGCTGCTGATTGGGGCTTTTCTGGTGGGTATCTTGAGTCCAGCCATCTCTTTCACCGACGCAGCCTCCAGCGTCGCGACCAACTTCGGCCGCGTATGCGGGGGCATTGGAATCGTCATCGCCCTGGCATCCATCATCGGCAAGTGCATGATGGACAGCGGAGCGGCCGACAGTGTTTGCCGGCGGTTCCTGAAATTCTTCGGCGAGGAGAAGTCCCATCTTTCCATGATGAGTAGTGGGTATGTACTGGCCGTGCCCGTGTTCTTTGACACGGTTTTCTACTTGCTGGTTCCTTTAGCCCGAGCCATGCGCGTCCGAAGTGGTCGCAACTACGCCCTGTATATCATGTCGATTTGTGCTGGTGGAGCGGCCACCCACGTCTTCGTCCCTCCCACGCCAGGCCCGCTGGCCGCCGCCGCGGCCCTAAACGTCGATCTGGGATTGGTCATTCTGGTGGGATTGACGGTCGCGGTGCCCGCATCGCTGGCGGGCCTGATCTACTCAAGCTTCTACGAAAGGCGCTGGCCCAAAGAGATGCGAGAAGTGCCCGGGTCGTCGACAGCGGACCTCCAGGAACTGGCGGCACGCAGTGACGCGGAACTCCCGGCGTTCTGGCTTTCCCTGCTCCCGATTGTCTTGCCGGTGGCGCTGATTGGTCTGCGCACGGCAACGAGCGCCTTCGTGCCCGGCACGGAGCTGGCAAACCTCTTCGGCTTTCTAGGAGACGCCAACTTCGCGTTGTTTGTCTCGACGGTTGTGGCACTTGTCCTCCTCAAGCGGCAGCGGCGCTTCTCCCTCTCTCAACTGCTGGGTGCTTCGGAGACGGCCCTCGCCAGCGCCGGCGTGATCATCCTGATTACGGCTGGGGGTGGCGCCTATGGTGGGATGCTGAGCCAAGCCAAGGTGGGAGCCAGTCTGGAGGCTTTTTCCTCCTCCCTCGGTATTCCCGCGCTCTGGCTGGCCTTCCTGCTGTCTGTGGTCCTGAAGGTTGCCCAGGGGTCGAGCACTGTAGCCATCATTACCACCGCATCCGTCATGCAAGCACTGTATGCAACAAGCGAAGGGCTGCCCCATCCGGTGTTTGCTGTGTTGGCAACCGGCGCGGGATCGCTGGTCGGATCCTGGATGAACGACAGCGGATTTTGGATTGTGAGCAAGATGGGGGGATTCACCGAGAGGGAAACGCTAGGCATTTGGACAGCGCTTCTTGCCGTGATCGGGATCACGGGCTTTTTGGTCACGCTTATCCTAAGTGCACTTCTCCCTCTAAGATAGTTGAGTGGGAACCCGGCTTGTCTAAACTTCTATTAACCAATTTCGCCGGGCAGATGTAGGATATCGAGAGACAAACTAGTGAAGTTTGAAGGAGGCGTTTATGTCAGAGAAAATGGGGCGCAGACAGTTGCTGAAGAGTAGTCTCGGCATCGCCACAGTATCCGGCTTACTTCGTCCTCAGATCAGCATCGGGGCGCCGAAGGCGGTACGCCTAGGCCTGGTTGGCGTCGGCTGTCGTGGAACCGACCTGCTGGAGACGTTGTTGGACATTGAGGGAGTGGAAATCGGCGCGATTGCCGATGTCGACTCGGAGCACTTGCTGCGAGCGCAAAACCTCGTGGAATCCAAGCGGGGAAAACGTCCGGAAGGATATGGAAAAGGCCCTGAGGATTTCCGCCGGCTCGTGAAACGCGATGATCTGGACGCTGTGCTGACTGCGACTCCCTGGAAATGGCACACGCCGGTTTGCGTGGCGGCCATGAAGGCTGGAAAGTATGCCGCCACCGAGGTGCCTGCAGCAACGACGCTGGAGGAATGCTGGGAATTGGTAAGAACCTCTGAGGAAACGGGCAAACCCTGCATGATGCTGGAGAATGTCTGCTATTTTCGGGACGCCCTCATGATCTTGAATATGGTTCGTGCCGGAGAGTTCGGAGAGCTGATTCACTGTGAGGCGGGATACCAGCACGACATCCGTGATGTCCCTAACGGATGCTCAGGGTACTTCGACAAAAAAGGCAATCTGCTTTGGAGGGGTGAAGAAGCGGCCCGTCACAACGGCAACATCTATCCCACCCATCAACTCGGGCCCGTCGCTCAGTATCTCAACATCGACCGAGGCAATCGCTTTACCGTTTTGGTGTCAATGAGCAGTAAAGCGCGAGGGTTTAACGACTGGGTCAAGCACCACGTTGGTCCAGACCACCCCAATGCCAAAAAGGAATTTGCCCTTGGCGACGTCAACACCTCCCTTATCAAGACAGCTGATGGCTGCACCGTGACGCTTTACCATGACACTTCCTTGCCCCGTCCTTACGATCTGATCTTCCGGGTCCAAGGCACCAAGGGACTCTATATGAAGACGCTGGACTCAGTTTACATCGAAGGAGTCAGCCCTAAGGAACACGCTTGGGAAACCGTGGAAACGTACCGAGAGAAATTTGAACATCCACTTTGGAAACAACTGGGCGACGTGGCCCTGAAGTATGGACATGGCGGGGGCGACTACATCACTCTGCACCAGTTTGTGCAGGCGGTTCGCAACCGAACGCAGACACCCCAAGACGTCTACGACGCGGCAACGTGGAGCGCTATCTCTCCGTTGTCCGAGAAATCGGTTACAGGTGGCAGCGTCCCCGTTGAGTTCCCGGATTTTACGAAGGGCAAGTGGAAGTCTAGACCACCGGTCGGCATCGTCACGAGTTAAGCCTTCAGGTCCTGAGCCGTAGGAAAGGCCCTTTGCTAGGCTTGGCCAGAGGTCTCAAGGCGCCGCCAACTCTCCTTACTCGGCGGAGCTCCAGATGCTCCAGGCCAGCAACGCCCATCCGGCGAGGAACGCAGTGCCGCCGAGAGGCGTAATGGCGCCCAAAGCACGGATACCCGAGAGACAGAGCAAATACAGACTCCCTGAAAAAAGGAGGATTCCGGCCAAGAACAGCCAGCCCACCAGACTCAGATTAAGAGTCGGCCACCGATCCGCAGCCAGGCCAAGGGCCAGCAGAGCCAGCGCATGGATAAGCTGGTAGCGGACTCCGGTTTCGAAGACCTGTAGAAGATCTGGGGAGAGACGTTGCTTGAGAGCATGAGCACCGAAAGCTCCTGCCGCCACACCCAGTCCCGCCATCAAGCTACCAACCAGAAACCAGAAGCGACTCATGTTCATTGCTCTCTCCGTGGATGACGATCAACGAATCTGAATCAGAGCCCTCACCGCTTACGGTCGATGTGGGTTCAAGCGGAGGCGCTCACGAGGCCTCAGAAGCCGACTTGCGTCGGGGCTAGGTCAGAGTGCTTCACGGTACAGCTGGACCATATCCGATTCGGTTACATCCCTCGGATTGCAGAGCCGACAGCCATCTTCCATTGCCTTGGTTGCCATGGCGGGAATCATGGCTTCAGTGATCCCGTATCCCCGCAGGTTCTGAAACCCACAAGTGCGGTTCAGTTCTTCGACTCGCTCAATGACGCTTTGGATGGACGGCGCCACACCCATCGCGGCCGCAAGTTCCGAATATCGATCTGGAACGGCTTGGGCGTTGAAGCGCAATACGGGGGGCAGCATGACCGCGTTTGAAGTGCCGTGATGCATTCCTCCAATTGTCGAGAGGGGATGCGCCAGGGAATGTACGGCACCCAAACCCTTTTGAAAGGCGGTGGCACCCATGATGGCTGCCATCATCAGTTGGGAACGGGCCTCCAGGTCATGACCATCGGCCAACGCTCGAGGCAGGTGTTCGCAGATGAGCTTCACGCCGCGCAGGGCAATGGCGTCGCTCATAGGATGGTACCCCTTTGACAGGAAAGCCTCCAAACAATGAGTGAACGCATCCATGCCCGTTCCTGCGGTTAGGTGGAACGGCAGATCCAGCGTCAGTTCGGGATCCGATATCGAGACCTTCGGCATGAGGAAGGGACTGAATACCACCGTTTTGCGATTTGTGGCGGAAAGAGTGATGACCGCACTCCGCGAGACGTCGCTGCCAGTCCCCGAGGTGGTAGGGACTGCCAGAAAGGGGGGCATCTGGGCCGTGATCCGGAGGGCGCCATCCCGTAAATCGTCATAGTCCGCAAGAGGAAGAGGATGATGGACCTTCAGAGTGATGGCTTTGGCAACGTCAAGGGCCGACCCGCCGCCGATGCCAACGATCCCATTGCATCGACCATCACGGTAGACAGCGGTTCCGTCCAGCACGTTCTGCTCAACTGGATTGGGCAAAACGCCATCGAACAAGCCCACCTCTGAACATTGTCTACGAACCAAGCCTGCAATCCTCTCAAACAGGCTGCTTCGAGCCAGTCCTCGGTCGGTGACCAACAGAGGACGCGTCACGCCAAAAAACGCCAATTCCTCCGTTAGCCGGTTGCTCGCACCAGGCCCGAAAACAATACGGGTCGGATAGTGAAATGTTGAGATAGGGAAGGGCAGGTAGTCGGGCATACATGCTCCAATTACAGTCCAGCCCCCAGCCTGAGACGAGACCCTGCGCGGGGGCTTGGGGCTTATATGATCTCGAAATAACGGGCCAGCTCCCAGTCCGTTACGGCTCGGCCAAATTGCTGGGCCTCCCAGGTTCTGGTGGTAGCGTAGTGATCGACAAACTCATCGCCAAAGACTTGTCGCGCCGTTTCGTTTGTGCGGAACCGCCGCGTGGCGTCAACCAACGAAGCCGGCAGGAGGGGGAGGTCTTTGGAGTAGGCATCCCCTGTGATGGGGACTCCCGGGTCCATTCGATGTTCTATCCCCCAAAGTCCGCTCGCGATGGCGGCCGCCGTCACCAGATAAGGATTGCCGTCGGCAGCGGCCAGCCGGTATTCGACGCGGGTCGCGGAGTCAGAGGGCGCGATCCAGCGGAGGGCCGCCGTGCGGTTATCAACACCCCAACAGACTTTGGTGGGGGACCAAACGCCCGGTACCGCCCGCTTGTAGGAATTGATCGTAGGGGCAATCAGAGGCATCCAATCGGCCATTAGAGCCAACTGGCCCCCGACATAATGACGAGCGCACTCCGACATGCCATGCGCCTGGTCACGATCCGCAAACAGGTTTCGCGTGCGATTCAGATCCCACAAGCTTTGGTGCACATGTCCACTGGATCCCGGCAGGCTTTGATTCCATTTGGCCATGAACGTAGGAATGGCACCGTACCGGGCACAAATCTCCTTAACCCCGGTCTTGAACAGAATGGCCCGGTCGGCGGCTTCCACCGCATCTGAATACCGGAGAGCCGCTTCGTAGACGCCGGGGCCTGTCTCAGTGTGAAATCCTTCCAGCTCGACCCGGAAGTCGCGCAGCTGATCGAGAAGTGCATGAACCAGGTCAGACTGCTGGGACGCCCTCAATACGCTGTAGCCGAACATGCCGGGAGAGAGAGGCCGGAGGTTTTGGAAGCCCTTTTCACGCAGGGATTCCGGAGTCTCGCGAAAAACAAAGAACTCATACTCGATCGAGCACACCGGAAGGAAACCCTTGGCTTTGGCGCGATCGACGACGGCCTGCAGCAGTTGTCTGGGCGAGAGCAAGCATGGAAGGTCTTTTCCTTCAGGACCTCTCCGATAGAAGTCCATCAAGAAGAATGCTGTGTCTGGTTCCCAAGGGACGACTCGAAAAGTGGCAGGATCGATCCTGGCGGGTAGATCCGGGTACCCCGTGTGCCAGCCCGTGAACGTGACCGAGTCATAGAGTGCGTCGGCCGAATCCCAGCCAAAGATGACGTCGCAAAAGCCGAGATTGCCTTCCACGGCTGAGTGGAATTTATCCGGGCTGACATATTTGCCGCGAAGCACTCCATCCAGATCCGTTCCCGCCAGCTTCACATGCCGGATGCCTCGACTTTCAAATTCCTCCCTGAAATTGATCATGACCTTCAACCTCGTCCAAGAAAGTCCGGTATCCAGCCTTTGGCCGCAGGCGGCCACTGGGAGCAGGAGTTCTAGGCCTGCTCGTACTCCGCTTGACCCACGTTGGTTTTGATCCCCGCTAGATACTCCCTGGCCCAGGCCGGTCCGTCATATCGTTGCCGGACCCAACCAAAGTAAAGCCCAGCCAAAACGATCGCAAGAGCCGCCAAGGTCTTGCCGGCTAACTGGTTCGGCGGTAGAACCAGGACTACGAGAATGAAACACCCCCAACCGAGCCCTAGACACGCCACCACCCGGCTATAGCGACCAAGGTTCCAGGGAGCATCTCTTTGCCAGCCAGGCGATCGCAAACCCAAGAAAATTGGAATCAGGTAGGAAAGATAGAATGTGAGCGCAGAAATCGAGGTCACAACCGAATAGGCTCCGGAATAGACCAAAGCGACAAAAGCAGCCACAACCGTCCCCCAGACGGCGGCGTCGGGAGTGCCATGGGTTGGGCTGACGCGCTTCCACAGCGAGGAGCCGGGCAAGCCATGGTCTCGCGCGAAGGCATAAACAGTACGGGAACAAGAGGTGACACAGGAGAGACCGCAGAACCACATCGCCAACATAGCGATGGCCGACATTGCCGCCCCAGCTCGACTCCCGAGGGCCTGCTGCAGGATGGCGACAACTGCCGGTACGGGTTCTCCGGACCTATCGGTAGCTCCCAGAATAGCCGGGATGTTTCCGATAGCCAGAACCAGCCCCAGCAGGAGAATGTAACCAATGACTGCGGAGACTAACACCGACATGACGATGCCCCAAGGAACGCGTCGGCGTGGGTCATGGGTTTCTTCAGCGAGGTGGGCGGAGGCATCAAAGCCGGTAAAGGTCCATTGCGCCTGAAGCAGTCCGAGAATGAAAGCCCAGGTATAGTCCCGACCGTTGCTGTTGATCGGCTGGAGGAGAAAGCTCGCGGGCTGGTGCGGCGCAAAGAAAGCCAGTGCCGCCACCACCACAGCCACACCGACAACGTGTATGGTTACACTAGCGTCGTTCAGGAAGGCGACCCAGCGAATGCCGAAGTGGTTGATCAGAGCATGAGAGAAAAGAATCAAGCCGTAGAGCCAAAGGAGATTCATTTTGGTGGAACTGATTCCCAGCAGGGGAGCCAGAAACTGGGCACACCCATAGTCAATGCCGGCCACCGCAGTGATCAAGGCCACCAAGTTCAGAAGGGCTGAGGTCCAGCCCCAGCCTTTTCCGCCGAGTGCAGAGGCCCAGTGGTACATGGCTCCCGAAGTTGGAAAGGCAGAAGACAGTTCAGCCATTCCCAGCGCGACAAAAAGAGAAAAGAGAGCCACCAGCGGCCACCCCAAAGTCATTTGCAGAGGTCCTCCCATTTCGAAGCCGTAGCCGAAGAGAGTGACGGCGCCCGTCAGAATCGAAATGATCGAGAAGGACACGGCAAAATTGGAGAACCCCCCCATGGTTCGGAAGAGTTCCTGGGCGTAGCCAAGTCGACTCAGTTCTTGGGCGTCCCGGTCTGCTTGGCTTCCAGACGGTGACTCCGAAAATGGGGACAGCCTGTTGTTCATGCGGGATCTATGTCGATGGGAATCGCGGCCAGAACCTGCCTCAAGACTGGCAGATTGTGCACCTCTCTGACGTCGACTGCAAGTTTCTTCTGGAGGTTGGTAGCTACCGGATCTGGGAAGACGTGCTCGTTTGAATCTCAGTCTTGAGAACGGCGGTCACGCCCCCGGCTGAATCGGTTCTCAAGCTCCTCCACTGTCCGAGGCCAGTCGTCCTTCAGCAGACGCGAAAACGCCCGATCGGCCAGCAGCCGGCCTCCTGTCTGGCAGCGAGGACAATAGTTGCACTCGTTCTCAGCGTACACAATCCGCTGCACCAGCGTCCCACAGGCGGTGCAAGGCCGGCCGTAACGTCCATGGACCGACATGCCTTCGCGAAAAGCAGTTACCTTTTCGGGAAAGCGGGTTCCCGTGTCACGGATCAGTCGAGTGGTCCAGGAACAGAGAGTATCTCTGACGGAGTCAAAGAGTCTCTGAGCCTCGGCATGGCTCAGCCGTTGTGTCAGCTGAAGCGGGGATAATCGAGCGTGAAACAGGATCTCGTCGGAATAGGCATTTCCAATTCCGCTGAACAGCCTGGGATCCGTCAAGGCTCGCTTGAGCGTATGGTTCTCGCGCTGGAGAGCCACCTGAAAGTCAATAAATCTTGCATTGAGAACCTCCAATCCGCCGGGGTCGTGGAGCTGAAGGCATGACTCGCCTTTCACCAGGTGCAAGGAGGCCCGCCTCTTCGAGCCCGCTTCCGTAACAGCCAGGGTACCGGTCGCAAACTCGAAAGCCGCCAAACCGATTCTGGCTGGGAGCTTCGATCCTGGCGCAAGCCATCGCAGACGCCCCGCGATCATGAGGTGAAGGATCAGAAAATAGTCCTCCTCCAACCCCAGGACGATGCGCTTTCCGAGCCGGCGAAGCGCGCAGACCAACTTGCCGTCCAGCTCCGACAAGGGTGGGCTCACCGACCGCAACAAGAACGGACTGGACAGTCGAATCCGCTTCAACCGCTGGTTCAAGATCCGAGGCTTCAAACACTCGATGTAGAGTGAAATGTCGGGGAGTTCAGGCACGAAGCGATGCTACAACTGGCTCCTTGAACCGTCAAGCGCGCCACCGGTCCCATTGAAAGGCACCCTGCGCCGGGACCTTTCGGTGGTACAGACTCGGCTGCTATACTGATGCGGCCGGGTCCTACGGAGGATTGAGTTCCCCCGTGCTGCATTCCCGGGTTCTGTCACGATCGTGAAAGGACAATATGGTGAAGCAGGCCCCTTGGTACCGATCGACGAGCGTGCTCTGTGCGGCGGCTCTCTTACTCCCGCCGCTTGGGATCGTGCTTTTGTGGATGCACCGTGATATCCGCGTATCTCGAAAGATTCTGAATTCGATATACCTTCTCATCCTGACCAGTCTGTATCTCTACTACCTCCTGGGGCTCCGAGTCGAAACAGACGGAACAGGCAGGAGTCTCATGGTGTCGCTTTTCAACCGACAATGGCATGAATCAGCCTTGGAAAGGGACCGAGCCCAACAGAAAAAGGCTTTTGATACTCAGGAGCAGGTCGAGTCCACCTCCGTGAACCCGCTCCAGACTGAAACGCGTCCTTCCGAGGTTCCAACCCTCCGCCCAGACGCTGTCGGTACGAGCATGCCGAAGCAGTCGAGCCAAAGTAAGGTGGTTGCCGAAGACTGGCCGGATTTCCGGGGAGCGCGACGTGACGGATCGTATCGCTGGTCGGCCATCCGTACCCAATGGCCGGAGAGTGGCCTTCCCCCTTTATGGAAACAACCTGTTGGTGGTGGTTACGCCTCTTTCGTGGCAGTGGGAGACACAGCTTACACGATCGAACAGCGCCGTCGCAACGAGGTGGTGGTGGCCTATGACATCAAGTCGGGGAAAGAGCTTTGGAGCCACGGTTGGGCCGCCGAATTCAGGGAAACGATGGGCGGCGATGGACCACGAGCAACACCGACTTGGGACCAAGGGCGTCTCTATGCTTTAGGGGCTATCGGTGAGCTCCGTTGCCTGGACGCCAGAACCGGAAAGCGTCTGTGGTCGAGAAACATTCTTGAGGACAATCAAGCTCAAAATCTTCAGTGGGGAATGTCGGCCGCACCCCTCATCGTCGACGACAAAGTCGTGGTGCTACCGGGAGGTCCAAACGGCAAGTCCGTGGTTGCCTATAACAAGCTCACCGGAAGCCCCGTGTGGAGCGTTCTCGATGATAAACAGGGGTATGCTTCGCCGATGCTGGTGACGCTCGCTGGCTCACACCAAATTCTCGTGGTGAGTGCTCGACGGGCTATGGGGCTTGAGCCTACCGCCGGTGACCTCCTATGGGAGTATCCCTGGGTCACGAGCTACGATGTGAACGCAGCCCAACCTTTGATTCTCGGCGATAACCGCGTGTTCCTGTCGGCCGGTTATGGGCATGGTGCCGCCGTCGTGGAAATCTCGCGCCAGAACGGGAGCTTCACTACGCGGACGGTTTGGCAGAATACCCGAATGAAGAACAAGTTCACCAGTTCGGTCTTGCACGGTGGATATATCTATGGATTAGACGAGGCCATTCTGGCCTGCATGGACGCAGCCACGGGTGACCTCAAGTGGAAAGGCGGGCGCTACGGGTACGGCCAACTGATCTTGGCGGGCGAGCACCTCGTCATCCTGAGCGAAACGGGTGACTTGGTACTGGTAAAGGCTGCTCCCGAGGGACATCGGGAAATGGCCAGATTCTCTGCGATCGACGGCAAGACTTGGAACCATCCCGCGATGGCACGAGGGCGCTTGCTGGTTCGCAACACCACCGAGATGGCTTGCTTCGATCTGCGAGTCGAATGACGGACTCCGGCTGGCGGCCCCCTAGAAGATTAACTTCAAGCCAAACTGAATGTGCCGTGGGCTGCGAGCTGACTGGATCCGGCCAAAAGTGGGTGAGCCCAGGAAGATATCAGGCAGATCGAAGTTGGGGCGATTGAACAGATTGAACGCCTCCACCCGCAGCTGCAGACTCATACTTTCGGTGAGTGGAGTG
Source organism: Acidobacteriota bacterium (assembly GCA_040753175.1). Taxonomy (GTDB): domain Bacteria; phylum Acidobacteriota; class Terriglobia; order Versatilivoradales; family Versatilivoraceae; genus JBFMEW01. The sequence continues at coordinate 360,789 of JBFMEW010000003.1, forward strand.
TTCTTCAGCAGTGAGGCGTTGATGTTTTGAAGTCCTGGCCCCTCCAGGATATTCCGACCGGCATTTCCAAAGCTGCCATAGGCCGGAAATCTAAAGACCTCGGTGTCGAACCATCGCTCAGGAGTGCGAGTCTCAAGCTTGGGATTCGCGACCACATTTGGGCGGTCGTTGGCTCCAAAGCCCAAACTCGACCGGCCAGTATTGCTATTATCGATCTCTGATAGCAAAGCCACCGTAAAAGGCCTTCCAGCCTGAATCGTCACGATTCCAAAAGTCTGCCAACCTGACAAAAGCATTGTCAACCAGCCGGCCTGCCCCAGCAGACGGTGTCCTCTTCCCACCGGAAGGTCGTAGGAATAGCTGAACGACAGTCGGTGCCGGACATCGAAATTAGAGCGGCCCCTCTCCGCGCGGACGTTGTGACTATCCTGTGGGAAGTTCGGATCTCCCGAGCTCGAGAAGAAATTCGACGCATCGTCAATCGATCGAGACCAGGCGTAGGAGGCCAGGAGGGAAAGCCCGGAAGCGTAGTTCTGCTGCAGCCGAGCCTGCAGACTGTGGTAGTTGGAATTGCCGCGGGATTCGAGAATGTTGATGTCGTCGAAGAACGGGTTGGGACGCAGATTGGGCTGAAGAGGACTCGGACGGGGCTGGTTGAAGTCTCGAGCCGTCACCAGGCGTGTCCCCTTGGATCCAACGTACGCCAGTTCGACAATTCGATCTTGGCCCAATTCCTGTTGAACGCTCAGGTTCCAGTGCTGCATGTAAGCCGTTCGAAGATCTCTCTGAAAGAAAAAGGCGGAATCGGGTAGCGGCAGGGGGAAGAACTGAGGGAAGGGGTTGTACAAGGTCAGCGGGAGACCAGGTAGCGAGAAGTAAAGGTTGAAATCAAAATAGGGCGGATTGAAATAGAGCCCTTCTCCGGGCGCAAGGGACGATTGATCATAATAGATCCCATATCCAGTCCGAATCACCGTTCCCTGGCTGGGGGACCAAGCGATACCGGCCCGCGGCGCCCAGTTGTTCCGGTCGCTGCGATACCCGCCGCGTGGAACACCATCGCGGCCAACCGCAACCAGGTTGCCCGAAGCCGGGTCATAGAGATTGGCCCGGTCCAGGATGTCAACGGGAGGGGAGTTCAGCTCATACCGGGTGCCGACCGAGAGAGTCAGTCGGGAAGAGAGTCGAAAACTGTCGTGGATGAAGGCACTGTAGCTTTCGGTCCGAAGGTACTGGTGATTATCCAGGCGCGCACCACCGGTCAAGGCCGGAAGGCCCAGCAAGAGATCGCCGAGTGCGTTGCCTGTGATGGGTGCCTGGCTCGAAAAAGTCAAGAAGCCGCGAGATTGAACATCTCGAAATCCATTCTGTTGGGTGCCTCGCAATTCGAACCCCAGCTTGAGCAAGTGTCTCCCCTTTGCATAGCTGGCATTGTCGACAACCTGAAAGGTGTTGCTGACGGTGTGCTGGGGATTATTGAACTCATCCCCGATCGGAGAAAAGCCCGTCAGCGTAATGAAGCTGAGGCCAAAGTCGCGCGGATTGGCAGACAATTCCGGCAAACCAACCCGCTGGTTCAAGCTGGTGCCCTGTGTTTGATGAAACGCTCCGGCCGCAACTCGATTGAACGCGAAGCGGGCTTCATTCACCCACTGCGGCGACAGAATTTGAGTTTGGCTCACCATCAAATTCTGCGCTCGGCGGGGAATGCGCGTCCCAAATCCGGGCACCTGAGCGAAGGCTGGTCCGGAGAACGGCTCCAGCAGGTCGCCGTCACTAAAGCTATAGCGAACTGCCCACAGCGAAGAGGGGGAGGTTGCGTGGTCGAGGCGGACGTCAAAAAGATCGCCACGGTCCCTCAGAGTTGGAGAGGAGACGTAGTTTTGGAAAGGAGTGGAACGATTGGGAAGCGGATACAATGCGGCGATGGCCCGACCAATGGGATTTTGGCGTTCGAGAGGAATCTGGCCGCCCGAAAAGGGCATTTGGGTGAACGGGTCAATCGGCTTCGCAAAAGCACTCCGAGAGAAGTCGCCGACTCGCTCTTCCTGCGTGGGCACGTTTGTCACGCGCGTGAGGCCCTCCCTGACACGAGTTCCTTCGTAATCGCCAAAAAAGAAAGTTCTGTCCTTGCGGATCGGCCCTCCCAAAGAAAAACCAAATTGGTTGCGCTGGTACTGAGGTGCGGGCTCGAGGGACGGCGCAAAGTAGTTTCTTGCATCCAAGGCCCGGTTTCTCAAAAACTCGTAGGCGGTTCCGTGCAGTTGGTTTGTGCCGGACTTCAGCACAACGTTGACTTGGGACCCTGGGTTACGGCCAAACGCAGCGTCGTAAGTGCTGTTCAGCAGCTCGAACTCACGGATCGCATCGACCGGAGGTTTGACTCCTAAGGTGTTCAGCTTAGGATCCACGTTAAACACGCCATCCAGCAAGAAATTGTTGCTGTCTTCGCGCGCTCCATTGACGTTGAAGGCAAACTCCCCGCGAACGGATCCGGCCGAGCCAGGAGCCGCGATCACGGCCCCTGGCACCAGCAGGCTCAATTCGAGGAAGTTCCGACCGTCCAGCGGCAGCCCTGTGACCTGGCGGTTCTCTATTACTGTTCCCAAGGCGGCCGAATCGCGCCGAACGGGGATGCGGCTGGCGTTGACAACAATCTCTTGAGCCAGCGTTCCGATTTCCAGAGGCACGTCAAATTGCAGTGTTTGGTTGACCTGGAGAATCACATGACGGATATGTTTCTTGTAGCCCGCCAACTCCACCACGAGTCGATAGGGTCCCGGCAGTAGCGACGTCAGCGAAAACTCTCCCTCGGCACCACTCCTGGTGGTACGAGAGTCATCTGTATCAAGCTGCTGTAGGCCGATGGACGCACCCGGAACCGGAGCGCCGCTGCCATCGACCACCCTGCCGCGAACGGCGCTCTTGTGCGTCTGACCGGTGAGATTCACCGCAGGCAGAAGCGTTAGAATCAGCCAAGAAGCCGCAAGCTTGTGTCGCACGTTCACGTGGAAACCACTCCTTGATCATTAAGTGAAACGGAAAACAGGACGAACGGATGGCAACAAGCAGGTATCTGGCCTAGGTAGAGGCCCTCACGACGCGACCTGGGCTGCCGGCAAACGGTCTCGCTATGCATCCATCCCTGTCAACGACCCGACCGTCAGCAGATGAGGATCCTTTCTCCCCTGTCCATCTGCTTGCCAACGCAGAGAGGAGAGAAAGAGATAGACAGATTACTTCGGCGCCTCGCTCCGAGAGTCCATGCCGTTCAACTGGATTGTGTATGGCCTTCGAGAATCACTGGCTCTGGTCGAGCATGCGCAACAAGTACTGACCATATCCGTTGCCCTTCATTGTCTGGGCAATGCGGATGACATCCAGCCTGTTAATATAGCCCATTTTGTAGGCAATTTCCTCAACGCACGAAACCATGAGGCCTTGTCGCTCCTGGAGCGTCTGGATGAAAATCGAAGCCTGCAGCAAAGACTCGTGGGTTCCCGTATCCAGCCAGGCAATACCTCGCCCCAGTTTCTCGACATGCAGATCACCTACGTCGAGATAGGCTTTGTTGACGTCGGTGATTTCCAGTTCGCCACGCGAGGACGGCTTCAAACTTGCAGCCATTTCCACGACCCGGTTGTCGTAGAAGTAGAGCCCCGTGGCAGCGTAGTTGGAGCGAGGGGTGCGAGGTTTTTCTTCCAGAGTGATCACCTTTCCATCTGAGTCGAACTCCACGACTCCATATCTCTCCGGATCCCTAACCTGATAGGCAAAGATGGTGGCCCCCTTCTCGCGCTGCGCGGCGTTCTGGAGATACTTCGGCAGTCCGTGGCCATAGAAGAGGTTATCGCCCAGCACGAGGGCCACCCGGTCTCCGTCAACAAAGTCTCTCCCAATGATGAAAGCCTGAGCCAAACCGTCGGGACTTGGCTGGACTGCATATTCAATCCGGAGGCCAAGCTGGGTGCCATCTTGAAGGAGTGTACGAAAGTTGTTCTGGTCTTGCGGTGTGCTGATCACCAGGACTTCCCGAATCCCAGCCAGCATTAGCGTGGAGAGCGGATAGTAGATCAGCGGTTTGTCGTAAACCGGCATCAGCTGTTTGCTGACCGCCCGGGTTGCGGGGTAGAGACGTGTGCCTGACCCACCAGCTAGGATAATACCTTTCATTCGGGTTTGCCTTTTGTTGGAGGTGCCAAGCCACAATAGCTTAGCTGCCCAACATCAATCAACGATTTCCAGTCGGGGTCTGGAGGACCCGAGGTCCGATTCACTGACCGAGACCCAGCCGCTCGCGGTTGTATTTTCCCTGTCCGACGCTCTGGCACCAACTTTGATGATCGAGGTACCAGCGCACGGTCTTTCGGAGACCGTCCTCGAAACGGTGGCGGGCACGCCACCCGAGTTCTTTTTGAACTTTGGATGCGTCGATGGCATAGCGGCGGTCATGTCCCGGTCGGTCCGGAACAAAGGTCTTGAGGTCGAAGTAGCTCTTGATGCCTTTGCGCTGGAGCGCCGGATTCTGGTCAGCAGGGTGTATTTCCTGCAGTAAGGCACAAATCAAGTCCACGACTTCAATGTTGGTCAGTTCGCTAGAGCCTCCAAGATTGTACTTCTCGCCAACTGTTCCTCTGCGCAATACCTCCCAGATCCCTTCGCAATGATCTTCAACGTACAGCCAGTCACGCACGTTGCCGCCGTCGCCATAAATGGGCAGTGGCTTACCTTCCAAGCCATTGAGCACCATCAAAGGTATCAATTTTTCCGGATACTGCCTGGGGCCATAGTTATTGGAGCAGTTGGTAATCAAGGTGGGGAGACCATAGGTTTCGTAGTAGGCGCGAGTCAGGTGATCGGCGCCAGCCTTGGAGGCCGCGTAGGGCGAGTTGGGCGAGTACGGCGTGGTTTCAGTAAACGAACCGGAGACCCCGAGCGTTCCGTAGACCTCGTCGGTTGAAATTTGAAGGAAACGGAAGCGCTCGCGCACCTGGTCTGGCTGCGTTTTCAGGCAGAGCCTGGCCGCTTCCAGAAGAACAAATGTTCCCACGTAATTCGTATCGATGAACGGCTTCGGATTATCGATGGACCGGTCAACATGCGTCTCAGCCGCAAAGTTGACAACAGACAAAGGCTCGGTGTCACGGAAGAGAGCTTGCATGCGCTCGCTATCTGCGATGTCGGCATGGACAAACTCGACGCGAGTGGGAATCAACCCCTCGAGTGTCTCTAAACTGCCGGCATAGGTCAGCTTGTCAACCACTACGATGCGCTGGTCACTCCGGCTGGCCACGTACCGCACGAAGTTGCCGCCGATAAACCCGGCTCCCCCAGTCACCACCATCGTCTCCATTACTGTCACCTTTCTGGAACTTCCGCTACCGCATCCTTCGTCAAGACTCAAATTCAAGTTTAGTCCGGCCAAAGCCGGTCGGCCATCCTTTCGCTAGCTGTGCGGCCTTCCGAGAAGCACAACCACCGACCGAGAGCAGACTCGATAGGCATCTTGTCTACGAACCCGGCACTCTGTCCCCTCCTCGAGGATGTCAGACGGCGAGGGCAAGCTTGTATCCAGCAGGCGAAACCAGCTCTTACCCATTAGGCGGGGCAATTCAAACTCGTGATCTTCCCAGTGCGAGTTAGCAAGGAGCAAGACCTCGTCTTGGCCATCGGGTGCCGCCAGTTGCATGCCGAGCGTGCGGGAATCCCAGGACCAATCCGGCTGTCCGCACTTTACACCGTGCCAGATGACGTCGGCGGGGTGGCTGTTGCCCTCCTGAAAGAAGGTTCGGCGGCGAAGTGCGGCATGCCGCTTGCGAAACTGAATGAGCAGCCGAAAGAAACGGAAGAGGTCTGCATTCTGGTTTCGGAGGTCCCAGTTCACCCAGCTGATTTCGTTGTCCTGACAGTAGGCGTTATTGTTACCTAGTTGGGTGCGACCGAACTCGTCGCCGTGCAGGATCATGGGGACCCCCTGCGAAAAGAAGAGGATGGCGATGAAATTCCTGGTCTGGCGTCGTCGTAGGCTCAACACGTCGGGGTCTTGAGTGGGGCCCTCTTCACCACAATTCCAGCTGAGGTTCTCATCCATACCGTCGGTGTCATTCTCGCCATTGGCCAGGTTGTGTTTTCGATTGTAGGCGACAAGATCCGCCAAGGTGAAACCGTCATGACTAGTCACGAAGTTGATGCTGTGGTAGGGGGTCCGGCCGTCGTATTGGTAAAGGTCTGCGCTGCCTGCCATGCGCGTGGCCAGCAGGGGAACCATGCCGGGATCGCCCCTCAAGAAGCGGCGAATGTCATCGCGGAACTTGCCATTCCATTCGGCCCAGCGGCCCCAATTTGGAAAATGACCAACCTGGTAAAGACCGGCAGCGTCCCATGCTTCGGCGATGAGTTTGGTATTGGCCAAGACCGGATCTGCTGCAATCCGCTCCAACACGGGCGGATTTGACAGAACAGATCCATCGCGCCCGCGCCCGAGAATAGAAGCCAGATCGAAGCGGAACCCGTCCACGTGCATCTCGGTGACCCAGTAGCGGAGGCAATCCAAGATCAAATCGTGCACGACGGGGTGGTTGCAGTTCAGGGTGTTGCCGCATCCGGAGAAATTGGCGTACTTGCCGGTGTCTTGATCGATTATGTAATAAGTTGTGTTATCCAGCCCGCGAAAACAAAAAGTCGGTCCCCGTTCGTCACCCTCGGCTGTGTGATTGAAAACCATGTCTAAAATGACTTCGATGCCCGCGGCATGAAGAGCCTTGACGAGGGTTTTGAACTCTCTGAGAGGATGACCGTTCTGACTTCTGGAGGCATAGGAAGCCTTGGGTGCGAAGAAGGAAATAGGGTGGTACCCCCAGAAGTTCCGTAATGGTTCTCCCGTCAGCGGGTTGATCCGTGGATTGTCGTTTTCCTCGAATTCCGTGATCGGCATCAACTCAACCGCGGTCACCCCCAGTTCCCTTAGATAGGGAATCTTCTCCAGTACGCCGAGAAAGGTCCCTGAGGCCTTCACGTTTGAAGAGGGGTGCTGTGTGAATCCCCTCACGTGCATTTCGTAGATGATGGAGTCGGCCAGGTGAATATTGAGGGGTTGATCGGATCCCCAATCGAATTCCTGGTCGGCAACAAGGGAATGCCTTAGGATGACCGGTTTGCTGGCCGAATCCTGTGTTGTTCTCAGATGGAGAGTTCCCCCCCAGGTTGCCCCTCCTGAGAGCTCTTTCGCATAAGGATCGATAAGGACCTGCCGCCGGTCAAAACGATACAGCTGTGGTTCATGGTTGGGGACTCGATCCACCCGAAACCCATACTCGATTCCAGGGTCGATCCCGCCGACAAACGCATGCCAAACGTCGCCAGTGCGGTTGTAACGTGGATCCAGCGCGAACTCACCAATTGGGTCATGCTCGCTGGGGCGAAAAATCACCAGGGTCACTGATGTGGCGTGCCTCGAGAAGATGGAGAAGTTGATACCGTTACGCGTGAGAGTAGCACCCAGTGGCAAGGGGCGGCCCCGTGAAAACTCAAAGTCGGGTCGAATTGTGTCGGAGGGATCCTGGAGCTCAGCCGTGTCGCGCTTCAATCCGTGCCTCCCGTTGGCTGCATCATGATCACTAAGAGTAAAGCGTGGAAACCGAGAGTGCCAAGCAGCAGTGCCGCTTGGAGGTCCCCGTGACTAGCCGCCTTGTTGACCCGCCCCGGTGTCAGCCGAGGAAACGGGATTCCTGCTTGCTCTGCTCATCAAGCAGGCCTCTGCATACCAGGAGAGAACATCCTGGATCTTGTCCTGAATCAGGGTTCTGGCAGAGTTCTTTAATCGCCCCTCACGTACCCGAGTGTACTGTTGCGGCAAGTACTGGCTGAGCAGAGGCAAGGGAATGGCCCTGACAGAAAGATTCGTGAGAAGCCGGGCGAGGGCCTCTTGAACCTCCGGTTGCGGCCAGTAGTAGCGAATCCGATCGCTGTAACTGTACTTCCGGGCATAAGCCAGATAGATCTCGTCTCCATGGTAATACTTTTGCCAGTGCCGCGGATCCTTCAACATCGACTCCTCAAGCACCTGCTCAATTCGCGAGAGGGCCAAGCCGCGCTTGCCGCCCAGACACTCCCTCTCAACCGCAGCCAGCGCGAAAACCGCCTCTCTCAGCGCAAAGGTCAACCAGGGACCAACCTTCAGGATCGCAAAATGATCTTCGACCAGTTGTTTCAGCGCCGACACCGGTTGATAGTCCGTTGAGTGGGCTTCGAAGACCAACGACGGGTCGTGCTCAATCCCCCGAGACAACGCAACGGCCTTGTGACGATCGTACTCGAAGACAGTGGCATCACCGAACTCCACACCGGGTTGCACAACCACTGCAACGACCCTCTCCCATGCCCCTTCGAGACCTCGACGCTGGAAGGCCTTACAAGTCATCTGAATCGTTCGGGAGGCGTCGTCGGGACTCGTCACCACCAGTCCGGAAGCCTGGTCCTGCTCGCCGCCCGGAATTGGGACTTCCGTACCGATGACGTATACGGGCGGAGGTAGCCCAGGTGGGCGAAGCTCCCGTGCAGACTCGGCGACTTCACACAGCAAGGCCGTTCGTTCTATCACCAGATCTTCATCAGGGGCCCCATTGGGGCCTCCAGGGTCGTCGGCACAGCGCATGCTGGCGTCCAAGTGGATCTTGCTGTAGCCTGCCGTCACGTAGTCGCGAACCAGCCGGCTAGCGTGGGCCATGGCAGTTTGAGCATCCAGATTCTGCCAGACATGCGGCCCCAGATGGTCACCGCCGAGGATCAGGCGCGACAGAGGAAAATTCATCTCGGCCGCGACGTGGTTCACGTATTCGACGAAGTCAGCGGGTTTCATCCCCATGTACCCACCGAACTGGTTGACCTGATTGGAGGTCGACTCGATGCAAACCAGGGACTCATCCCGCTCAGCCTGCTTCATTCCGGCTTCGAGCACGAAGCGGTTGGCTGAACAGATGGAGTAAATGCCCACAGCCTTTCCTGACTTGTGCTTCTTGACTACCTCCAATACGCGGTTGTTTTCCTTTTCCATGGAACGAACCCTCGGCGTCAGTTTGTCCACCGCATTATACGTGAGCTTGACGTATTCGAGACTTGGCTGCATATACTGCAGCAGCAACTGGCCAGGGGCCCGGGTGTAACAGTGGGCTTTGGCGAGGTGTGAGGAAACAGTTCGAGCGGCGGAAGAGTCAGACAGACGGCTCAGACATCGGTCGTCGGCCTGTTTCATTGTTGAAGCAGAACGACTTCAAGGGATCTCGGACGATCCGCTGATTCTTGACCCCTTCGGGTGAATCGATTAGAGTTGGCAAAGGTCCTGGATTTCTCCCCGTCGCATTGAGCATCCCTTTCAAGACAAGAGTCTCTGCAAGGGAGCCGGGCTTCCGGGCTTGAATTGGATGGAAACCCTCTCTGTCGTCTTGATCGTTGCCCCCAGTGAATGAGAACCGAGCTGCTGCCGGCGGTATCTTCCGGACAATTCGACGCTCTGTTGTGTTTGGTACCGGGCAACCTTGGCAGTTAAAGCCTATTTGTTTTGGGGTCTAGGTCATGGATACCGCATCCCACCGTACGGGTTCCCTGCTGCAGGAGTGGGTTCTGGAGGTTCAGAATCTAACGGTCCTGGGCGCCAAGGCTATTCTCAACGTGTTTCGAAGGCCGATGTACCTTCGGGAAACGTTCGAGCAAATGGACATCACTGGTGTGGGGTCGCTGGTCATCACAATGCTGACGGGGTTCTTCACAGGAGCGGTTCTGGCACTCCAAACCTCAAGTACCCTGAGCTCGTTTGGTGCAGTCGGCTATACCGGGCAAATTGTTTCCGTGTCCCTGGTCAGGGAGCTGGGTCCTGTCCTGACAGCGGTAGTTGTGGCGGGGCGGGTTGGTTCCGGTATCGCTTCCGAGATTGGGTCCATGCTGGTAAGCGAACAAATCAGCGCGATGCGGGCGTTGGGTACCGATCCCATCAAGAAACTCGTGACGCCCCGGGTGTTTGCCTGTGTCACGATGGTGCCCGTCTTGACCATCATTTGTGATGTGGTTGGGGTGCTGGGTGGGTTCTTTGTGGCATACTTTCTTCTAGGCATCAGTCCGACACTCTATCTGACCTCGGCGTATGATCAGCTGAAGTACGCAGACTTAGTCCAAGGGCTCGTGAAGCCTCCTGTCTTTGGTTTCCTCATCTCACTGGTGGGGTGCTATTGCGGCTTTCGCACCTACGGTGGGACCAAGGGGGTCGGGCGCTCCACCACGCAGTCCGTAGTGACTTCGATGATTCTGGTGTTCGTGACAGACTTTTTCATCACGCGCATCCTCCTCACGGTGCTGTAGGCGCACCAGTCAATCGACGGAACGAATGCTCGACCAGCTCTCTCTTGCTATCGAATTGAAGAATGTCACGAAGTCTTACGGCGACCAGGTCGTCCTAAACAGGATTTCGTTCGTCGTTCGAAGGGGAGAGACAAAAGTCATTCTGGGGGGAAGCGGATCAGGCAAGTCAACGATTCTCAAGCTCATCATTGGTCTCGAGAAGCCCGACGAAGGAGAGATCTGGATCGACGGCGAAGAAATCTCCGGATACTCTGAGAGTCAAATGATGGAAGTTCGCAAGAAGATCGGTATGGTGTTTCAAGAGGGAGCGTTATTTGACTCCATGTCGGTCGCGGACAACGTTGCTTACCGTTTGTATGAGCAAAGCGATTTGGACGACTATCAGATTCTGGCTATTGTTCGAAAGACCTTGGGGTTCGTTGAGCTGGAAGAAGCCATTGATAAGATGCCCTCTGAACTTTCGGGAGGCATGAGACGAAGAGCAGCCATCGCACGGGCTCTGGTCGGAAACCCCAAAATCATGCTGTATGACGAACCCACTGCCGGACTGGATCCTATCACGGCTAGAACGATCAACGAGCTGGTGATTAAGCTAAGGGATCTCGAGGGGGTGAGTTCAGTCTTTGTCACCCACCGACTCAAAGATGCCTTCACCATGTCGGATGAATACCTGGGTCACCATAACGGCATGCTGCAGCTTGTGCGAGAGGATCAAAGTCGATTGTGCCTGGTCAACACGCGTTTCCTGATGCTACGGGAAGGCGAGATCATTTTTGACGGATCGGATGAGGAGATTCGGCGCAGCAAGAATGAGTACATCGCGAGATTCATGACGTAGCCTCGGGCTGAGACCGGGCTAGAATTTCCAAGGAGGGCACAAAAATGGCAAGAAAGCACATTGCCTGGGCAGAATTGCGAGTCGGTATTTTGGTGCTGACAAGCTTCGGAATTCTGGCTTTTGCAATTGTTCTGATCAGCGGTGGCGCCGGTCTATTCACGAGCAAATACACGCTGCGAACCTACTTCCCGACCGCCGAGGGTCTTAAGAAAGGGTCTCTGGTCTGGCTTGCAGGTATTGAGGCTGGAAACGTTCAGGCGGTTCGAATCTCTCCTTCGACGGATGCCAATCGGGCCGTTGAAGTCGTGTTACGAATCGACGAGGCATTCCATAATTCGATCCGCGAGGACTCCGTGGCTTCCCTGGGCTCAATCGGGCTGCTGGGCGACAAGTACATCGATATCTCGCGGGGAAGTCCCAGCGCCAAGATCCTTCCGCCTGGAAGCGAGGTCAGGGGCTCATCGGATGCATCCATCCGGAAGATCATGCAAAACAGCAACGATCTGGTAGCCAATTTGGGGGAATTCGTCGACAAAATCAACGCGATCACTCGCCGAATCGACGAAGGGGAAGGAACGATCGGAAAGTTCATCAATGATCCTTCCATGTTCAACCGGCTGAATCTGACGATTTCCGAAGCCCAGAGTTTGTTGTCGGAACTCAAATCTGGAAATGGGTCCATAGGGCGTCTGATATCGGATCCAGAGTTCTATGATCGACTCAACCAAACTCTGAAGCGGGTTGACAACACGATGACTCGTGTCGAGTCTGGCGAAGGAACACTCGGCAAGTTTGTGCGCGATCCGGCCATTTACGACAAAGCGGAGGCCCTCCTCACGAAATTCGATACCGTGGCTGGGCGAATGGAAAAAGGAGAAGGCTTTCTTGGCAAGTTGTCAAAGGACGAAGCCTTTTACACGGAGATGCGTGAGGCCGTTTCCCGATATTCTGCACTGGCCGAGAAAATGAACCAAGGCGAAGGTACCATAGGGAAGCTGTTTGTGGACACCGCTCTCTACTCAAACCTGAATACCGCTTCTGCCGAAATTGTGAAATTGCTCTACGATTTTCGCCAGAACCCCAAGCGTTTCTTGCGGATCAAGTTTGGCCTCTTCTAACCAAGGCGAGTCGGGGGCTGTTCCAAGACCACTCCCGCAGGCCTAAGCTGAGGCTGGACCGCGATCGCCACCCCCTAGGCTTTTGACTTTTCGGTAGGTTGAAACTATTATTCCTTTTCCGATTTTGCAGTTTTCGTTCGATGCGGAGCACCATGACACTCCATATCAAGAAAAAGCTGGAAGATGAGATTCGGGTGATCGAGTATGAGCTCAAGAATGAGCTTCCTAAGGAACTGAAAAAGGCGGCGGCCCTAGGCGACTTGAGTGAAAATGCCGAGTACCAGTCGGCGAAGCAGAGGCAGGAAATCCTAAATGCAAAACTAGCTCATTTGAGAAAACGGCTCGCCGAGGTGTCGCTGATCAATCTAGACAAGATCCCTCATGATCGCGCTTCGTATGGCTCGACTTTGATCCTTTACGATACCCAGAAGGACTCGAAAGTTCGGTACAAGCTGGTTTCTGTTGAGGAGTCGGATATTCAAAAGGGGATGATCTCAACCACGTCTCCGATCGGCAAAGGCCTGCTGAACCGCAAAGAGGGAGACATGGTGAAGATCACCACTCCTGGTGGGGTCAAGGAGTTTGAGATCCTGAAGTTGACCACCATTCATGATGACGAGCAAGTCGACTAGAAGACGATGTTAAGCCGCCTTATTGGAAAGGCCTGCAAAGCCCTCCTGGATCTAATCGTCCGTGGGGTGTCGTTTCTAAGAATCGATCCTAATCTCCTCACCTTCATAGGGTTTCTTATCACGATCTTTGCTGGGGTCTTTTTCGCGCAAGGGAGGTTCTTTGCGGCGGGATGGGTCATCATTCTGGCAGGGCTTTTCGACATGCTGGACGGCAGGGTCGCCAGAATCACCGATAGTGTCACCAAGTTTGGGGCGTTTTTCGACTCAGTCTTGGACCGATACTCGGATATCTTCATGTTTCTGGGCTTGATGATCTACTACGCCAAGTCCCAGCGGCTGACGTACATGCTCCTTTCGGGAGTCGTGATGATGGGAGCCATCATGACCAGCTACAGCCGTGCACGGGCGGAGTCGCTCATTCCGGCCTGCAAGGTCGGGTTTATGGAACGACCCGAGAGGTTGGTCCTCTTGATCATTGGAGCGTTATCCAACCGGATGGCCCCGGTCCTTTGGGTAATGGCTGTATTTTCAAACCTGACCGTCATTCACCGCATTATTTACACTTGGCGCGAGTCCTCCAAGACTGAGCCAACTCGTGCTGTGAGTTCAGGCTGAGTCCCGGGAAGGCCGCTCCAACTCACGCGGCACCTCGGTTCCCCGAATCCGCAGTCTACCTTTTCGCTATCCCCTGTCCGTCGCACCCGCAGCCTTTTTTTGCTTGCAGAGTTCTGGAGTTTGTTGTAAATTCCACAAATTAAACGTGTTGCTCGTTTTCTGAAGGAATATGGAATGGAAAAGAACGTCCTTTCTCAACTTGAGTTCTTCGATAAGCTGAGCGATTCCTACGACCAGATGATGTCGTGGCCAAGCCGCATAGGAACCGAAGGGATGTTCTTCAAGAAGATCGTAAGTGATAATAAATTAAAGAGTTCACTGGATGTTGCATGCAGTACAGGCTTTCATGTGATCATGTTCCGTCGGTTGGGTCTCGACGCTGTTGGAATTGACGCCAGTCCCAAGATGATCGAACGTGCGAAAGCTAACTCAGTAACCTGTGGCGTAACCGTCGAATATATCCTGGGGGATGCCACTACCCTCTCGAAACGATTCTCAGAAGGGTTTGACATTATTACTTGTCTGGGCGACACACTGCCGCACTTCCGGAGCAGGTCCGAGGTTTTGAAGACTTTTGGGGAAGTCTATAAGTGTTTGAACCCAGGAGGCTTCTTTGTAGCCCAAGTCAGGAACTACGATTACATCCTCAAGCAGCGAATTCGTTTTCTGCCACCGACGGGATCCCGGAACGGGGTTGAGGAAAGCTTGTTCTTTCGTGTCTTTGACTTCAACCAGCGTTCTTTGAACTACAGTATTGTGAGGTTCCTGCGTCACGAGAACCGATGGGATTCCGAGGTCCACACGACAGAAATCTACCCCTACACTAAGTCTGAGCTAGAGACCTTGCTCAAGTCCGCGGGATTTAGGAAGTTGAGTTTCTATCGGAACTACAATTTCGAGGACTACGACAAAAGCGGCATCGATCTGATTATTGTTGCCGAAAAGAAAGGGCCTGCGAAGCCGAAAGTTGTCAAGAAGTTAGCAGCAAAGAAACCTGCCACCGCCGGACCCGAGGCCAAGGTTGAGAAGAAACCAAAGAAAACCCCCTCGGCACACGCTTCACCTCCTCGCAAGACCCTGAGCAAAAAGAAGTAACGACGGTACTTCTTCCTGTGCCTCAGACGAGGTCGGCCAGCACAAATCCCGTTAGAGTCTCTCCGGCCGGGGTCTTGATGACTCTTGCGCGGCGATTCCCGTCTCCATTGGAGTTGTTCACTGTTCTCAACACTGCAAAAGACGCCAAGACGTCTCTGTAGAGCGACGTAACCACGAAGATCTCGCCTGTCTCTTCGTTCTTCCACATCTGGCCGGAAGCGACTTTTTTGACTTGCATCCTGTTTCCCAAACGGATTGATTAAAACGGCTCCTTGAAGACTCGGCCCTGCAGTTCGAGGAATCGACCATCGGTAGCGGTGAGATTAGTCTTTTGTTAGGACTGCGGCGGCAAGAGTTCAGCTAATCGATCCAGTTCTTCGACCGTGTTGTAGAAGTGCGGTGATACTCGCAGTTTGCCACAGCGAGCTGAGACCTCGACGTTCTCCTTTCGTAAAGTTGAGAAGATCTGCTTGAGCCTATCGGGCTCACAGCTGATCGACAGGATGCCCGATGATTCAGAACTCGAGCGAACGCCGTAAAGCGGGTAGCCGCGCTCTTCGACACGTCGCCAGAGGTGATCGGTCAGGTCAAGAATTCGTGATGAGATCTGTTCTATGCCGACCTCGGAAAGGAGGTCCAAAGCTGCCCCAAGGCCTATGATTCCAACGGTGTTCAACGTCCCGCATTCGAACCGGGCGGCTGAGTGTCTCAGATTCAAGCTATAGCTGAGGTAGTCTGAAGCATTCTGGACCGATGTCCACCCCACCTCTGAAACTCTTAGCGTCTGCGTCAGGTTGCTCGAGCAGTAGAGGAATCCGGCACCCTCGGGACCAAGGAGCCACTTGTGTCCGTCTGCGGCCAATGCATCAATCTGGCATTGCCTGACGTCTAGTGGGAACGCTCCCAAGCCTTGAATAGCATCCACCACGAATGTGATATTCCTCTGTTTACAGGCTGCGCCCAACCGCTTTAGATCGGCTCGGTAGCCACTTAGGAACTGGACGAAGCTGATGGTTAAGACTTTTGTTCGTGAGTCCAAGAGTTCGATGAGGTCCTCTTCATTCAGCACGCCGTTTTGGAGCGGCACCAGTGCTAATTCAACGCCTTGATTTCGGAGGTTCATCCACGGGTAGATATTGGCCGGGAACTCTCCATCTACTGAGACAACCTTATCTCCGGGACCCAACTCTAAACCGTTGGCTATGAAGGACAGGCCCTCGGAGGTGTTCTTGATGAAGGCGACCTCTCGGGAATCAGCACCGATCAGCGCAGCCGCTTTTCGGCGTACGGACTCGACGGCAGACACCCAATCCTGCCAATGGTGGGTGCCGAAGTGAAGAACCTCTTCCAGGTGATTCTTCATGGCGTCAGCGACTCGAGTTGAAATGGGCGCGGTAGCAGCGTGGTTGAGGTAGGCAAGGTGTCGGGTCACTGGAAAGTCAGTCCGAAACGAGTCAATCGATCGAGGCCGCGTCATGTGGCAATCCCTCCTGGATGGTGCTAGTATTAGAAATTAGAGTGGCTACGAGTCATGGGTTGGGAAAGGAGCAGTTCGAAAATGAATATTCAAGGAAAGGTCACGGCATTACTACTGGCTCTGTCCTTGTTCTTGCCTGCTCCACTTATCGCCAAGAAGCCGAAGCATTCGGATGTGGACGAAATCGGGAATCGCGATATTAACAAGGGCAATTGGAACTTCATGTCTCTCGAAAAGGAAATTGCCCTCGGCAAGCAGCTGGCGCAGGAAATAGAACGACAAGTCAAACTGGTAAACGATCCTGAAATCACCGAATACGTGAGTCGGGTGGGCCAGAACATCGTCAAGAATTCCGACGCCAAGGTTCCGTTCACCATCAAAGTCGTCGACTCCGATGAGATCAATGCCTTTGCACTGCCGGGTGGATTCTTCTATGTCAACTCCGGACTGATCACCGCAGCTGACGAGGAATCTGAGGTCGCCGGCGTGATGGCCCACGAGATTGCCCACGTTGCAGCCCGCCACGGAACCGAGCAATACACCAAGGGTACCATCGCAAACTACGCGACGCTGCCTTTGATCTTTTTAGGGGGAGGGCTGGGTTACGGTCTTTACAATGCCGCAGGCTTTCTGATTCCCCTTCAATTCCTGCACTTCAGTCGCAAGGCTGAGACGGAAGCTGATTTCCTGGGTCTCCAGTACATGTACAAGACGGGCTACGATCCTTCGGGCTTCGTCTCGTTCTTTGAAAAGATTCAAGCCCAGGAGAAGAAGAAGCCGGGAAAGTTGGCAAAAGCGTTCTCTACCCATCCGCCAACGGGAGACCGTATCGAGAAGACCCAAGCTAATATCGCCACCATTCTTCCCGAGCGCGACCAATACGTAATCAACACGTCCGAATTCGACAAGATCAAGGCCAAGCTGGTTGCGATGGAAAATCGCAAACGTCCCGAGGACGGAGAGAAATCGAACAAGCCAACGTTAAAGCGGCGAAGCAGTGGCGACGACGAGGACGTTTCTCAGGAGCCCGCCGATGATGACGAGCGCCCCACTCTGAAGCGACGCAATTGACAAGACCGGCGGGTGTGGGTCCAAGAAGAAACAGCGGCCGAAGGCAGGCCGCTGTTTCTTTTGATAGGCACAGACCTCAAATCTAGAGCTTCTTCATCTCCTCCGAGTAATACTTCCGATAAAGGATGTCCCATTCCAAGCTTCCCTCGGGGGCGGCTTTCTTTTGAGACTCAATCTTCCTGCGGGCTTCTCTGTCGATCTCTTCCTCCCGCTTCAACTCCTCGTTCACAATCTTGACAATCTCGAGACGAATGGTGTTTCGATCCTCGATAAACTCGATTTCGTCCCTCTTGACCAGCTCATCCGTCACCAGGTGGGCCAGCTGATTGACCTTTTCGCGTGTCAGCCGCATTAGAGAATGACCTTTTTATCGCGGACAAGCTTGTTCTTGACGGCCTTGAACATGTCCTGATACGAGACTCCCGTTCTCCGCATCTCGTCCGCGTAATCCTTGAGAATAGTTCGGACTTCCTCGTTGATTCGGTCCTCGACGCTCAGCTCGGTGTCCATTACTTCAAACACAACCTCTTGAAGAGACTGAGGGTCCTTGACCTCAATCATTTCCCTCTTGATCAATTCTTCGACGGTGCGCCGGGAGAGGTACTGCGTGAACTCTTTAGGCAAGCTCATGGATAGGTAGGGCAATTATGGCGGGGCCGACGGGACTCGAACCCGCGACCTCTGACGTGACAGGCCAGCGTTCTAACCAACTGAACTACGACCCCGCATTTCAACGGTTAGCTATGGTGGGCGGTGCTGGGATCGAACCAACGACCTCATCCTTGTAAGGGATGCGCTCTCCCAACTGAGCTAACCGCCCGCTCGGAGCGAGTGTCGTGAATATACCTTCGCGTCTTTCGCCCTGTCAAGGAGAGATTCCCCGCTACTGACGGCACCAACGGCCTCTTAAGGGAGCAGCCACCCAGAAGTTTCCGGTGGGCTGTGCCACAGATAACCCTCGGTCCCGGAAGCCGAGGGCCCCAGATGTTGGAACTCAGACCCGAAAATTGACCGTTCGACCCGACTGCGCTACGGAGAATCTGCTTCGGGGCTAGACTCTCGGAGGGACCATGGGTGATTCCTCAGGCGTGACCCGCGCTGGGGGGTGAATCGAGACATTTGGGAGTCCAACTTGACGGTCTTGGACCGAAACCAACTCACTGCTTCAGCTGTGTTCTCCGATCCACTGAGGAGAGGCCTGTCCAGCAGCAGCTCTGTCGCTTTCTCGCTGCTGGGGACATCCCTGCGCCTCGAGAGCAACAGTGCTCTGGTGATCGCGGCAGCCAGGGAGAGCTTTGGAAGCTTTGGCGATCAGGAGGAGGGAGCCGGTGACTTTCTTTTGGAAGTGCTGGTCGATCCCGAGCTGCAGGAGGCTGCCGACCGAACAACCGTCTACCGAGCCCATGGGGACTACGTCCATATCGCTTGCGGATCGAGCTTTGGGGTTGCTGACTTGAGACGGCGTTTATCATGGGCTCTCGTCACTTCCGGCCTAGCGGCGGACTCGTCTTACCTTCGTAATAGCTTGCTTGACTGCCTGTTCTACGTTCAGATCATGCGATGGACCCATACACCAGTCCACTGTGCCGCCGTGGGATCGGGCGACCGCAGCGTGCTTATCTGCGGGTGCTCTGGAGCCGGCAAAAGCACCCTCGCCTACGCCTGCCTGAAATTGGGGTTACAGCTGTTCACAGACGACGTGGCCTATTTGTGTCTGGCGTCCGATGGAGATCGACTTCTCATGTGGGGAAACCCGTGGCATCTCCGGCTTCTGCCGGATTGCCCGAGCCTCTTTCCGGAATTGGCCTCCACACGTCCACGGCCCAGAGCGGGTCATGAACCCTGCGTCGAAATCTCCGTCGCGCGGTGTTTTCCGAGGGCTCCCCGAAGCTCATCTCAGCCGCTGGCATTGGTCTTCCTGAACCCGGGTTGTCGTAAGGAAGACGCGGCCCTAGAACCTCTGTCACAAAGTTGGGCGTTTGAGCGCCTGCAAAGCGACATCATTCTTGATTACGAGCCGGTCGTGCAGCGCCATCAGGCTGTTCTACGTCGGTTGACAACTGTTCCTTGCTATCGACTGTCTGCCGCTGCGGATCCTTTGGTCACCGCCTCGGTCCTGGGGCGGCTTCTCGATTCCTAGTCTTGGAGGATTGTTCATGCACTTCTGTCGTTCCTTCTTTGCTCTCATGGTTTTGCATTCACTTACCGCTTGGTTGACCGCCCAGTCTCCGATCACGCCAGCACCTCCAATTTCGACACCGTCTCAGATCGATCGGTCGCACACTGTTGAGAATCTCATTCCGGTGGCGAGTCTTCAGGGGGTGCAGTTCATCGATAACGATCCCCAACATCTGATTATTGAGAAGGAGGGAAGACGTTACCTGATTAACACCCAGACGAGGACGATTCATGAAATGGTCGAGACGAACCTATCTGCCGTCGCGCCGGGCGCAAAGGAAGACTCACTGTCGACCGAAAAGCAATCCAGTTCCACTCAAGATCAAACTAGGGAAAGCGCGAAGCGCCGGCCCGTCTATTACACAGAGGACATAGTTCTGTGGAACCTGCCGACGTCTCACCAGCTTGAAAAAGGTGCACTGCTCGTGGATTTCACGCACCGGTTTGCCTATGACAAGGCGCTGACAGGACCGGGTCGGGTCTCACAGTTGTTTGGCCTGGACGGATTCTCCATCTCGGCTTTTGGCTTCTCATATGGCATCACCGACCGCTTCTTTGCGGGGATCTATCGCACTCCATCATCTTTGGGACGGGTGATACAGCTGACGGCTGGATCGCAGCTTTCGCTGGAATCCAAAGGGCACCCTATTTCCAGCACCTTTCGCGTCGGGGTCGAAGGGGCCAATCATTTTTCCAGGAACTTCGTAACCAGTCTGGAGCTGGCTCTCGCCCGCAGTATCAACTCCCGCGCCCAGGTCTACATTGTTCCAACTATTTCTTTTAACAACAGGCCTCTGCAAGACGTCTTCACCCAACCAGATGGCAAAGCTCCACGAATTCCGGGGCAAACCACTACTGCCATTGGCGCTGGAATTTCAGTAGACATCCGTCCGACGGTCGCTTTGGTGGCGGAGGCCATTCAGAGAACATCGGGGTTGCTGGGTGCCCATCGGCCTTCATTCATGTTTGGCGTTCAAAAAAAGATCTTTCGACACAGCTTCACCCTGGGCTTGACCAACTCTCCAGGAACCACTATTTCGCAACGCTCTGGAACCCGAGCAACATTGACCGGGGTGACAGACGACACTTTCAGCGGGCTGACGATCGGTTTCAATCTCTCGCGACGGCTGTTTTGAGGTGACTTCCGCTGTAGATTGTCCGTCTTAGGATTGGTGATGGGAGAAACTAGAAAAGACGACATATTGACCTTCCCGAAAGCTTGGGTTGCCTTGTCCAGCAGAAAAGGGCTCGTTCTTGTTATTAGCGGTCTCTGTGGGCTGAGCGCCTTAATTTTCAGCCTGAGCCAGCCCAAGATCTACCAGGCGAAAACCTACCTGCTGGTCTCCGAGTCGAAGATCGCAGATGCAGACGCCAGGGCTCCCAACTACGTTTACTATGAGCTGCTGCGCTCTTACGAGACCTTGATTCAAAATGACTATCTCGTCCAGGAGATGATTCATGCATTCGGCCTTCAAAATCCCCCCCATTCCTTGACTGTTGATCGGTTTCGCCGAGACGGTTACCTCACAGTCTCGTTGTCCAAGAACACGAGACTGCTGGAGATTGCCGTAGAGTTCCCAGACCCCGGCCTGGCCATGCAGATGGCAAATCACTTTGT
The DNA here is from genome assembly GCA_040753175.1 of Acidobacteriota bacterium. Lineage (GTDB taxonomy): Bacteria > Acidobacteriota > Terriglobia > Versatilivoradales > Versatilivoraceae > JBFMEW01. The sequence continues at coordinate 381,781 of JBFMEW010000003.1, forward strand.
GGAGAGCGTAGTGAAGTTTAACGAGGCCATGACCAGGGGGGACAGCCAGAGAGCTCGCAGCGCCATTCAAGCCGAGCTGGAGCAAGCCACCCTCCAAGAGAGGAACGCCAGCCACGATCTGACCGAGTTCGTTCGCGAGTCACGACTACAGGAGCGCCGCGAGGAGTTTTGGACTGTGTCTGAGGAGAAAGCGAGAGTTGAAAACGAGTTGTCCGTCCTCATCGTCTCGCTTTCAAAGCAGATGGCGAGAAAGAGCACACTGGAGTCTGTAGCGGAAAGGCTGGCAGGACCCCGTCTCTCTGGCGGCCAAGGTCAAAGTCCGGCTGGGCCTCGCCAGGAAGACGGCGTAGCGAGCAGGCCCCTGCGAGCGGCGATCGAGCGTGACGTGATTGAGTTGGAGTCGGAAATTCGGGCAGCTCAGGCGGGCGTTCGAACGCTGAAGGAAAGACACGAAAGCCTGGAAGGAAGGTTACGGGTACTGCAGCGGGAGATAGGGCCCAAGGAAGCTACTCTCCGGAGATTGGATGAACTGTACCAGCAGGCCAGTGAGAATCGAGCTGCACAGGAAAAACGGTATCGGGAAGCTGCGATCAACGCCTTGGCCCGCTCAACGGTCTTGAAACCGGTTGCTCCGGCCATCCAGCCGGAGCGGCCCGTGCGACCCCGAGTTCTGTTAAACACGCTGTTGGCATCCCTCTCTGGACTACTCCTGACGACGCTCGGGACTCTGATTGCGCACCGTCTTGCTGCGGTATCTCAGAGGACCGAGGAAATCGCTCCGCGATCGGAAGATAACCTCCACGAGCTGAAGCGCAACCTCCGTGGACTCTAGTCGAAACGAGCGCTGACTTCGGAAGCGGGCTGCATATGATTCGTTCCGTCCAAGCTGCTTGTCTTGCCAGCAGCAGTCCCAACCTGCCGCATGCTGCCGGGGCGATTCTGTTGGCGGCCTTTGTGGGAGGCCTGACGGTCAGTACCAACGGCGCCTCATTCGCATGGGTGGGAGCCGGCGTCGCTTTGGCCGCACTCTGCTGGGCGGCCTTGACCTCCGCCTCTGTGTGGCTCTTGCTTTATTTCGTCTGTGTTTGGTTGGCCCCGGCTTTCTACGTCAACATGGGGAACCAAGAGACGCCGATCCACGCAGCCTTGCTGCCCCTAATGCTCGGCGTCCTGACGCCGCTGTTGCAGCTTGAGGAAGTCCGCATCAGGAGCGGTGAGTCCGTCCTTCCAGCCAGTGCGTCCTTTCTTCTTTGCCTGATGATTTCTCTTCCATTTGCGTTCTGGACCGCAGGATTCGACGTGGGGCTTCAAAGCGTCCAACGATTTATCCTGGTCACCCAGCCTTTTGTTGTTTATGCGGTTATTCGTATGTTGGGGTGGGTTCCGGAGTCCCGGTCTCTGTCGGGCATCATCTCCGTTTTGCTTTGCCTGGGAGGGCTCTCTGCTCTGTTCGGAGTGTTGGACTTCTATTTTCGGTTCCCTTTCGAGCATCCGTTCGCCGAGCAGTTTATCTACCTGGACGGTGAGAAGATCCGACGAGCCCAGGGATTGTTCTATGAAGCCAGCAGCTTTGGGAACATGTCAGCTTTTCTGCTGGCGTTGACTTTCTTCAGGATCTACTTCCGGCAGCGCGTTAGCGTGACGGGAACCGTGATATTGCTTGGAGCGGCCGGAATATTCACCCTGGCGTTGTTCTTGTCCTACTCTCGTGGATCCTGGCTGAACTTCCTTGTCACCGCTGCTGTTTTCCTCGCGATTTATCGACACCGACTCTTTCGGACTGGGTTATCCCTCTTTGTCTTGCTGACGGCTTTTATCGGGATTGCCTACCATTTCTCTCCGAACGTAGTCCTGAATTTTTTTGATTGGAGGGTCGCTGCACCGATTCGGGAAATCCTTGTCGACCCGAATTTCATGACCAGCGGTCGGCTTGAGACATGGTCTCGCCTGTTCACGGTTTTTGCCGACCAGCCGGAGCTGCTGCTTTTCGGAGTCGGCTATAAAACCCTTGCGTATTCGCACTATTTCGGTCAGCCGATGATAGCTGACAACGCCATTCTCAGTTCTCTGTTTGAGACCGGTCTAGTGGGGTTGTTGGCCTTCCTGAGCTTGAACGTGTCGCTGCTCGTAACCATGAATCGAATCCGTCGCCAGGCGTCGGCGCCCGTCAAGTGGTATGCCTCGTTTCTGTTTGCGTTTTGGTGCGGGGAAACAGCTCAAATGCTGACAGGTGACATCTTCACCTATTGGCGAAACATGGTGGTCTTTTTTGCCCTGATGGCCCTTGTGCTCAACCTGCATGAGCAAACGCACACTTGCCGGAGGGAGAAATGAGACCACGAACGGTTCTCTTTTTGGAGCAGCAAGGGGAGTGGGGCGGGGCTCAGCGGATCCTTGCGGATGTCCTGGCCCTGTCACGTGAGGCGGGATTCCGCTGTGCCGTAGCCGTGCAGGGAAGCGGACCGTTCAGGGAAGCTCTCCGACGGGCAGGCTATCCAGCGATCGATCTCCCTCTTGGTACCTATCCTGGCGGGCACAAATCCTTAAGAGATGAACTGCGTTTTCTGTTGCGCTCGGCCTGGAGTACGTTGGTCCTGGTCCTTCTCATCGTTCGGCATCGTGCCGATCTCCTCTACGCCAATGGACCGCGCACGTTGCCTTGCGGGATTGCGGCCGGAAGGTTGACGGGACGGCCGGTCATCTGGCACCTGCACAACGTTCTTCCCGATGGCAAAGAGAGAAGGCTCGCCGCCATGCTGACACGATGGGTAGACCATGTCATTGCTTGCTCGCGCTCCGCCGCGGCCAGGCTCGTTGTAGACCGGCCAGCTCTCCAGGCCAAGTGCAGCGTTATTTACGCACCGCTGCCGAAGTGGGAATCGTCCGAGCCACCGGCGGCGGCAGATGACAGAAACCTCGTGCCTCAGCGCCCCCTGACCTTTGGGATTCTGGGAAGAGTTACGCCCTTCAAGGGACAGGAGGAGTTTGTCGAGGCCGCTATCGGAGTTCTTCAGCAGACCGACCAGGCGCGCTTCTTGGTGGTCGGCAACCCAGCGCATGGGGATCGGAGCGACCGCGATTACCTGTGCCGGATTGCCAAACGAGTTCGTGATCTTGGCTTCACCGAGCAGATCACTTTCCTCGAGTTTCAACCCGATGTGGAAACCTGTTACTCGCTCATCGATGTGGTGGTGTGTGCCTCGCAGGGGTCGGAAGGTCTCCCCTGTGTATTGATCGAGGCCATGGTCCTCGGCAAGGCGGTGATTGGCCCGGCCCTGGGCGGCGTGGCGGAGTTGGTCGATCATCTTCGAACCGGAATCCTGGTAGAGCGAGCCAGCCCACGCAACCTGTGCGAGGCCATGATGGCGTTGCGGCGTAACCCGGAGCTGAGACGATCTCTTGGCCGTTCTGCGCGACTGGAAGTACTTTCGCGTTTCTCTCGGACCCGCTTCCAACAAGAAATTGCAGGGATTCTTGGGTCGTTTCTGGCGGCTGAACAGAGCGGTAGTCGGAGGCAACTGGCATGAGTCTTGAACCTGAAGAGCCGGGTTTCGAAGCGGCTCGAAGCCTTCGAGTGGCCCTGATTCATCACTGGCTCATCACCATGCGAGGGGGAGAAAGGGTCGTTGAGGCGCTATGTCAGCTGTTCCCCAAGGCCGATCTCTTTACCTTGGTTTGCGATGCCGACCGCATCTCGTCGCACTTGGCACGACGCTCTATCAAAACATCGTGGATTCAGCATCTGCCGCTGGCCAGGCGGCGCCACTCCTGGTATCTTCCTTTCTTTCCCACTGCCCTCAAGAGCTTCGAACTGTCTGGCTACGATCTCGTCATCAGTTCAGACGTGGGTTTCAGCAAGGGAGTTTCGGTGCCGGCAGGAGTATGTCACTTGTGCTACTGCCACACTCCCATGAGGTACGTCTGGAGTGGCTATCAGACCTATTTCAACTCCCTGGGGTCGATATGGCAGCGACAGATCTTCGCCTCTGTGGCTCATTCACTTCGGCAGTGGGACTTGGCCGCTGCACGACAGGTCAGTGAATTTGCGGCTAATTCAAAAAATGTGGCGCGGCGGATACGACAATACTATCAACGCGACTCCCGGGTGATCTACCCTCCCGTGCGACTCTCGGACTTCCTGTTGGCTGAGCGGGCTGGAGATTTCTATTTGGCGGCCGGTCAATTGGTACCCTACAAGCGCTTCGATTTGGCGGTGAAGGCCTTCAATCGGCTGGGCAGGCCGCTCATTGTGGCCGGGGATGGTCCCGAGTTGAATCGACTCCGATCTCTGGCGGGTCCTACCATTCAATTTGTAGGCCGAGTCTCAGACGATAGCCTGCGGCGATACTTGAGCGAGTGCCAGGCGCTCATCTTCCCGGGCGAGGAGGATTTCGGAATCATCGCCGTGGAAGCCCATGCCTCTGGCCGTCCAGTAATTGCGCTCGCCAAAGGAGGAGCCTTGGAGACCGTTATCCCTGGGCTAAACGGCGTCTTCTTTGAAGAAGAGAGTGTGGAGTCGCTGGCGGAGGCCGTGGAACGTTTTGAACGGATACGAGAGACCTTTCGCCCGGATGTGTTACGAGGAACGGCTCGCCGGTTCAGCCAGGACCGCTTTCGCCGGGCTGTCATGCAGTGGGTCACGGCCGCCTTGGGTGTTCGAACGAAGGCTGCTTCCAGTTCATCTTGTAGACGCTTGCCTCAAGCCCCTGATCCCGGAAAGAGCACTCGAGAGTTCCTTCCCGTTGAACGTAGTTCAGCAACTCTTGGATGCGGGAATGGTCCGCTGGAAAGTCTGAGAAGATCACGCATCGCTCCACTGCCAAACGACTGAGAGCGCTCTGAGGATCCGTTGCATTGATATCCATCACGTGCCTTGTGGACAGCACGCGGTGTTTACCGAGGCCCGAATTGACAACGATTCGCGAGTAATTCAAGGGGTCGGTACCCACTGTTGCCAAAATGTCTTGAGCTGACTGGAGGGCTTGCCTACTTCCTTGGCGTTCAACTCGCTCGAGGTAGTGGTCGATGGCGGATTGTGAGAGAGGTCTGGCAAAAATGAGTACTCGGGTGTCTCCGGTAACTCGCTCTTTCAGGTAGTTGGATACGGCCGAAGAAAGCTTCCAATCCGGGTCGGCAGTTAATCGTTGGATTTGCTGATCGGCCTGGTAGACACCGGCGGCCAAAGTCAATCCAAGCACCAGAGAGGGTGCAGACCGCAACGAACTGGCCAACCAAGTCGGTCCGCGCTTCGCTGTCGAGGCGCACTGTCTGAGGTGATGCCATCCTGCCGCACCCGCCCAAAAAGCCAGAACCAGGAACCAATGTGCTTCGCGGTCGCTGATATGACGTTCCGGGTCCGGTGGGACGCCATGCGCTGAGAAGAGTAAAACAGCTAAGAGTGCCAGACTGGCGAGCACCAACAGCCGGAGGCCCCGACCCCGCAGCAGATTCTGGGTCCAAACAGTAAAAAGCCCAATGATTGCCAGTAGAGCGACGCCCGGCCCGGCATGGTGGGCGGTCATCGCCAAGAGGTTCGGGATGCGATGCAGTCGTTCCCAGTTCAGCGTTCTCTCAATGACAAAGGTTCCTTCGGGGCTGAGTCCGCCTTGATAGAGAATCCAGGCCATGGGAGCCCAGCCAAACAGCAGGACGCTTTGGGCCACGGAGACCAGCAAAGACCAAGACCATGGGCTGGTGTGAGATCCTATCAGCAGGCCTTGTTGTTGAGAATTCAAACGGCGAGTCAGATAGAACCAACCTGCCATGGTTGCGAAAATCCATGCCTCGTAACGAGTCCAACAGGCCAGCCCCAGAAACAAAGCCGCCCACAGTTGCCCATTCCTTCTGCCCGCATCGAACAGGAATAAGAACCCCAGGAATAGCATCAGTAACATCACGATCTCCTGATAGGGGACGATCGAATGCACCAGGAGGAATGGATTGAACACAAACATCAAGCTGGCTGCCAAAGCGATCCCGTGGCTCCAGAGCTTGCGAGAGAGCAGATAGAAAGCCATCCCGGCCAGACTGCCAAAGAGGCTCATCGCGACACGGATTGCAACTGGATCGGCCCAGAGATGGTGCACCGTGTACACCACGGCTTGGAGAAGCGGCAGTTGGTACGCCAGCAGGATTCGATCCGAGTTCATCGCACGCATGATCGCATCTCCTCCGTAAAAGACCGGATGGATAGCGATCAACGCAAGTCGGAGCCCAAGTCCTGCTACAAAGAGAATCATTGCAACCTGAAAGCCAGTCAATCTGTCGCGCGTTGACAGCCTGAATTCATCCATCTAGCATTTCCTTGATCCGGCCAGTGTTCCTGTGGTTGTCCGAAGCGCCTCATGGACCGGTACCTCCCGCACAGGACTCGGCACAGAAGCCTTTAGTCTGCTCGTTCGACTGAGATTCCATTGATCGTTTTGCGCAATCATCCGTACCATACGCCTCTAGAATTACTCGGCCTCGGGCCCGAAACACAAGCGTGTGAAAAGTGTGCTGATCCTTTCTCTACAGCCCCAGAGCGGATTCTGAGCGCCTTTGACCGAGCCGGGATGTCCCTCTATCTGCTCGAAACTCTTGAATCCCGAGGGCAGCTGGATCTCCTGCCAATCAGCGTTCAGGAACGCCTGCGCCACAACCTCAGAGACAATATTGAACGGGGGAAGCGGATTCTAGAAGAGTCACTTCGAATTAATTCGCTTCTCTTGGCGGAGTCGGTTCGCTATCTGAACCTGAAGGGACTGTCGCTATCGCCGGATTTCGTGACGGACCTGCGATATCGGGTTCAGTACGACCACGACTTCCTCGTTCACCCGGATGATATGTCTCGAGCCTATCAGCTTGTTCAAAGCTTGGGATACGTTCCATTGAGAAAGGCTGAGAAAGTCACCACCGACCACCTCCCTACTCTGGTTAAGAGTACCGGGTGGACTTGGAAAAATAACCTTTACGATCCCGCAATCCCTGCTGCAGTTGAGCTTCATTTTCAACTCTGGGATTCTGATTTCGATCGGATTCCCATCGAATCGTTGGCCAGAGTTTGGGAGCAGTCGATTCTGGTGCGAATTCAGGGAATCGATTTCCCGGTTCTCTCCCGTGAATTGGCCCTCTTGTACCATACCCTTCATGCCCTTCGGCATTTGTTGCGCAACGACCTTCGCCTTTCGCATCTATACGAAATTGCTCGTTTTCTGAATCACTTTGTGAACCAAAATCAGTTCTGGGAGCAATTTGCCTCGAATCTCGAAACTTGCCCAAAGAGTCGTGAGGGCGTGGCTGCGGTCTTTGCGTTGTCTAAAGAACTATTTCATGGTGGCTCGAATCGGCGGTTGCTTCAATGGATAGAGCGGGAGTTGACGGATGCCGCAGCCTGTTGGATCCATTGCTACGGAAGGGGCGAAGCACTCGACTGCTACCGCAAGAGCAAAAGCGGCCTGCTCTTGCACCTTTCCATGGTGGGGGATTTGCCGAGTCGACTCTATCTCATACGGCGCAGGCTGTTTCCGCTTCAGCTTCCCTCTCCGGCCGAGGGACGGGCCCCGCAGGCTGACCGCCATCGTTTGCGTTCCATGATCAGTCGCCGAGCCAAGTACTTCGCGCTCGTGTCCGAACGATGCGTGTTTCACGCTGGCTCGGTTCTGAGATTTCTGCTGGGATACCCGCGCTGGCTGGTCCAGCTTTATTTCTGGCGTCGACCGTCAATCTGAGGCGGGCGAAGTCGTGATGAGAAAGACTCTGCGCAATCTGTCAATCCTCCTTGGTTGTGTTCTGGCTGGACTTCTCGGCCACACATGGTGGGTGGTGCGGAGGTCGCTGCCTGTCGTTGACGGGAGCCTTCCGCTGAGGGGACTGCAGAGTTCCGTTGAAGTGCTGCGCGACCACATCGGCGTTCCCCATATCGTTGCTAGAAGTCTGGATGACCTACTGATGGCCCAGGGCTTCGTGACAGCCCAGGATCGGCTTTGGCAGATGGAGCTCATGAAGCGCTTAAGCCGGGGCAAGCTGGCAGAGATCTTCGGACGAGTTGCCTTGGAAAGCGACCGTGAGCACCGGGTGTTAGGCTTCAGCCGAGCAGTTGTTCGACAGGTCCGGACCCTGAGTGCCACCGAACGGCGCTATTTGGAACAGTTCGCAGCTGGGGTGAACGAATTCATCACAAGCAGTCCCGAACGCATTCCAGTCGAGTTTGAGATTCTTGGTTGCAAGCCCTCGCTCTGGACCCCGGAGGACACCCTTCTACTGAATCTCTGGATTGGCAAGACACTGACTCATTCCTGGGAAGTGGATTTGATGCGAGAAGCGATGGCCGGTACAGCGAGTCCTTCTGCCCGGCGCCAACTGCTGGCAGAGTACTCCTCCAAGGATCTTCCAGTAGTTGGTTTCGACGAACCGGGTGCGTTGCTGTCTGGTCCCCCAGCGCCGTTTGCCCCTCCAACCGGTCAGCCTGTTCTTCAGCTCGACGTGGGACTGCGACACCGGCTTTCCCGGCTCCCCAATCATACCGAAGCCGTGTTGGGAAGCAATAACTGGGTCCTGGCAGGCCCTCGTACGCGAAGTGGGAAGCCACTGCTGGCCAATGACCCGCACCTGCCTCATAGTGTTCCGTCGGTTTGGCATATGACACACCTGAAGGTGCCCGGAGTGCTCGACGTCGCCGGGGTCACTGTTCCCGGAATGCCCGGAATTGTGCTGGGCCACAACGACTCGGTTGCCTGGGGTGCCACGAACAACGGAGCGGACGTTCAGGATGTTTTCGTTGAGAAGCTCCATCCCGAAGACAAAAGCCGTTACAGGGTTCGTAACCAGTGGCTGCCCATGGAAGTCCATGAAGAAGTCATCCTGGTCAAAGATGAGGCACCGGTGAAGGTCAAAGCCTTTGCGACGCGACATGGACCAGTCATTCGGCAACTGGACAACTTCGTCCTGTCATTGCGCTGGACGCTGCTCGACGATCAAGCTGCCGTGCCGATGCTTTTCAGCTTGGGCACTGCCAGGAACTGGTCCGAGTTTCTGCAAGCCATGGCCACTTACGCTGGACCCGTTCAAAACTTCGTGTATGCGGATCGATCGGGCAATATCGGCTTTCTCAACGCTGGAAGAGTCCCGGTACGCAAGCGAGGAGATGGGTCTGTGCCTGTTCCAGGCGACACCGATGAATACGAATGGACCGGGTACATCCCGTTTGCAGAGATGCCACGGACTTTAAACCCCGAGTCGGGAGTGCTCGTGACGGCCAACAACCGGGTTATAGGGACGAGCTATCAGCACTTCTTCACGCACAACTGGTTCTCACCCCATCGTGCACGGCGTATTCGAGAGCTAATTGAGCGTGGTGGAAGGCTTGGGCCGGAAGACATGCTGCGGATCCAAAACGACGACTACTCGGAACTGCACGAACTCATCGCCCACAGAATTCTCGAGGCGATAGATTCCACCCAGGGAGGCCTCAGCGCGCCGGACGACGAGGGGACTGCCCCACCAACGATGCAGTTCCTGCAAGACGAGCTGCAGCATTGGGACGCCCGCGCTGAACCGCAGTCTGTGGCTTCCACTGTCTGCGAGGAGTTTCGCCTTGTGCTGGGAGAAATGGTTCTGAGAGGTGTCCTTGGGGAAAACTGGAGCAGCTACCGGTGGCAGAACCGAAGCACCTGGATGGAGAACCTCTTGGATGGCCATAGCCCCGATTTGATTCCCAAAGGCTATTCGAGCCTTAACCATTTCGTTTTGACCTGTTTCAGGGAGTCGATCAGGAGATTAAGAGGGAGATTCGCCGACAGCCAACCGGAGGGTTGGAGGTGGGGGAGATATCTGCCTGTGGAGTTCAAACATCCGCTGGGCCGCTTTTGGCCCCTGACAAGCTTATTCAACACCGGCCCATTTCCACAGCCGGGCGGCCCGCTGGCCATTCGACAGGCTGCACCAGGCGTAGGAGTGTCTTTGAGGATGGTCATTGACTTCTCTGACTTCGATCGGTCGGTGAGCAACTTAACGTTGGGACAGTCTGGGCATCCCCTTAGCTCGCACTACCGCGACCAGTTTCGGCGATGGCTCGGAAGCGACAGTTTCCCCATGGTGTTCAGCGAGAACCGGATTCGCAAAGAAGCGACTTCGCGCCTTGTGCTGGTGCCGGCTTCGGTCGCTCACTGATTCAGCTCGTGACAAAGATTGCACTTCACCGAGGCTTCGTGCGATTTGTGACAGTCGACGCAAACTTTCATCGACGTTTCCTTCTCCTTCCACAGTATCTCGCGGGTGTTCACCGGTCCATGGCAAGTCCCACACGCCACATCAGCTTCCAGGTGATCCCGGTGGCTGAAGAACACGAACTCCGGCACCCTGTAGATCCGCACCCAAGGGATAGGCGTCTTCTGTTGCGCATGCTTTTGGACGACCTCCAGCCATGAACCGCCGGATGGATGCTTGTGGCACTCCAGGCAAGCGTTTGGCTCAGGCATCGCGGAACCCCGCGCATCGTCTTTGAAGTTATGGCAGCGCGAACAGGCTAGTTCCTGCGCGGCGTGCTGCTTGTGACTGAACGGGATCGGTTGAACCGTCAGAGCCGACCTGGGAGGGAGGGAATCTTGCTCCTCGGCTCTTGCGTCAGAGCACGCGGCCACAATGAGGCAAACGCCGCTTCCAACCAGCGCAAAAGCTATAAACCATCGCAGAGGAGAAGTCATGGCAGCGAAAACACTACCAGCGTATCGCTGTAGGTTTTGTTGTATTTGTTTCCACCGCCGGCGGCGACGGCCACGAACTGCTTCCCGGTCTTCTTGCCCAGATATGTCATCGGAGTCGCATGACCGCTGGCAGGAAGATGGGTAACCCACAGCTCCTTGCCGCTGTCTTTGTCGAAGGCGCGAAATCGGTTGTCATTCGTAGCGGCGATGAATACGAGTCCACCTGCGGTCACTATGGAACCGCCCAGGTTGGGCGTCCCTGTTGGCGGAAGCCCCTTTTGGACCAGGGCATCAACGACTCCCAACGTGGTTTGCCACCGAAAGGATCCGGTGTTCAAATCGATCGCCGTGAGGGTCCCCCAGGGAGGCTGCTGGCAGGGGTACTGATTGGAATCCCAGAAACGCCCGTTGGGTATCCCCTTGGGCAGGTAGGCTGCACTGCTTCCTTCCGGAGCTTTAATCATCTTATAGACCTGCCCGACATCCATGGAATTCACGTACAGAAGATTCGACTCCGGGTCGAAGGAGGCTCCGCCCCAGTTGGGACCACCGTTCGTTCCCGGAAACAGGATTGTGTAATCCAGCCCCTGCGGTTCGTAGAACTCCCCCAGTTTCGCGCCGCGCACCAATTCCAAACACTCAGCACGTGATTCTGGCGTGATGCCGGTCAGTTCATCCGATTTCATGGACTGGCGGGCCACGGGCGGAGGCTTGATCGGAAATGGCTGAGTGGGCCAGGCTTCTTCCCCGGGAACTCCACTAGCCGGAACCTTGCGCTCTTGGACTTCAAAGAGTGGTCTGCCGGAAGTCCGGTCGAACAGGAAAACAAAGCCCATCTTCGTGACCTGGGCCACCGCAGGGATGGTTCGGTTCTTGCGTCTTACTGTCACGAGGTTGGGCTGCGCCGGTAAGTCCCAGTCCCAGATGTCGTGGTGAACGATTTGATAGTGCCAAAGGAGCCTTCCGGTTCGAGCTTCGAGGGCGACCAGGCTGTCTCCGAAGAGATTCTTGCCTTTACGCTCGCCACCGTAGCGGTCTGGGGACGGTGAGGTAACCGGAAGAAACACGATCCCTCGCTCCACGTCACAGCTCATCGGAGCCCAGACATTCGTTCCTCCCCGCTGCTTCCAGGAGTCTCTTTGCCAGGTGTCTTGCCCGACCTGACCAGGTCGCGGCACCGTGTGGAAGACCCACGCCAATTCCCCTGTGCGAGCATCAAAAGCGCGAACATCACCACTGGGCCCCTTTGGCCGGGAATCGGGAACCACCGAGCCGACAATGACCAAATTTTTGTAAATCAAGGGGGGAGACGTTACTCCATAGCCACTGGTGGGAAAATCATCGGCAACGCCGGTCCTGAGATCGACAATCCCGTTCTTGCCAAAAGTGGGAATGGGCTTCCCGTCGATCGCACTCAGCGCAAGGAGTCTTCCGTCCAATGTAGCGTGAAAAACCCGCTTTTCCCCTCCTGATTGCCAGAGCGAGACGCCGCGGTTGATAAAGAGGTTGTAGGGCCGCTCCCGGTCGATCTGGGGATCGAAGCTCCAGATCGTTCGGCCCGTGTCGGCGTTGAGAGCGATGACACGACAGAACGGCGTGGTCAGATACATCACTCCATCCACCACGAGGGGCGTACATTCGAACGCAGATCGCACCGCATATACCGTACCGTCGCTCAGGTCACCGGTCCGATACGTCCATGCGACCCTCAGCTGATGGACGTTGGTTTTGTCGATCTGAGTCAGAGCAGAGTACTTGGTGCCCTCGACGTCTCCCCCGTAGTAAGGCCACTCCTGGCCGGGGCACGCCTGGCTGGTAAAGAAGAATGAGCACACCACGAGCCCCCCGCTCCGTAATCCTCGTGCCAATTGAGTTAAGATGAGACTGGGTCTTTTTGGCGGCACCGCTTCTTCCCATGTGTTCCAGTCCATAATCACGGCACTACCTGAAACTCCTTAACTCGCCCTTCAGCGAACCGTACCCGGGTCTTACCGGGGAGCCCGCCCGGTTTGCGGCTAAACTGGTACAACTGCAGGCCGCCGGCTTCGGTCGTGATGAGAGTTCCCACGCCCAGTGAAAGCATCACCTGGGCCATCGTCATCTGTCGCTCGAGCTGGTGGCTGCGGATCTTCTCCCATACATCCGGCTGCCAGTGATCATAGATTTCGCGCGGATCCCTTCCAAAGAACAGGTCGTCCAAGTACCACTGATAGCTGTCTGTTCCAGCCTCGCATCGGCCGATGACGGTGGCGAACCTTTGGCCCTGTGCTTCGAAGACTGCAAGGATGTCCCGATCGCTTGAGCCCGGCGAAGACGAACGCTGAACGATGTCCGAGATCATCAGCTCTTGAAGCGGTTCAAAGAGCATTCCCTCAGCTGCAGGAGTTTTGCCAGGCCCGTAGACAAAGTACTCTGCGGCATAGCCCGCCTTCACCCAGAGACGCTGCCCGTTCAAAGCGTGGACATCCGCAAAATTCTTCACACGAAACTTGGGGACCACGACCAACAGGTCCAGATCCACGCGCCTTTCGACCGGTGGTTTTGGCGAGTAGGGGCGGCTCCGGTCATAGAGCACCCAGCCCAATCGCAACAGCACGATCAAACCGGCCACCGCGAACCACAGCAGCCATCCCTTGAGGCTCTTGCTCGAAGCCATAGGTCAACCCTAGGCTTACAGTTACCATATACAAAGAGGCAGTGGAAGGACTTTCCGCCTCAAAGATCTTGCAGCCGAGCCGCACCGATCTGTCCTTGCCAATTCTTGGTCGGGAGAAACCTCGACGAGACGGGTTCCTTGAAATCGAGCTCGGCATCTCCTATGATGCGGCGAGGTTGGCTTCTCGACCAATCGTGTTCAGCATTTCGCGGGTTAGGGTAATGTGAGCCATGAAAGTTTTGGCCCCACCAACGATCAGCTTCACCTTCACGGTGCGGCTGCGGCTGGAAAATAAGGTCGGAAAGCTCGCCGCCATTCTCTCAGCCATCAGTCGCGCGGGTGGAGACATGGGTGCGGTGGATATCGTGCGCGTGGAAGCCAAGACCCTGGTGCGCGATCTCACTATTCATGCCCGGGATGAATCCCATGAGAAAGAAATTCTGAGCGCCGTCCGCGCCCAGCCGGGCGTCTGGATCGTAAACGTCTCCGACCGCGTTTTTCTGATGCATCTTGGCGGCAAGATTCAGATTAAGAACAAGGTCAGCGTCAACACCAGAGATGTTCTGTCCATGGCGTACACGCCTGGTGTAGCGAGGATTTGCAAGGCGATCGCCGAGGACAAATCCAAGGTTAACCAGCTCACCATCAAAATGAATGCGGTCGCCGTGGTTTCAGATGGCTCGGCGGTATTGGGACTCGGCAACATCGGTCCGGAAGCGGCTCTGCCTGTGATGGAAGGCAAGGCAATGCTGTTCAAGGAATTCGCTGACATCGATGCCTACCCCATTTGTCTCCAAACGCAGAACGTCGAGGAGATCGTCAGAACGGTGAAACTGATCGCTACCGGGTTTGGAGCGGTCAACCTTGAGGACATCAGCGCACCGCGTTGCTTTGAGGTGGAACGGAGACTGCGAGAGGAACTGGACATCCCTGTGATGCATGATGATCAGCACGGCACGGCTGTTGTGGTGTTGGCTGCTCTAAGGAACGCCCTCAAGATTGTCACAAAGAGTCTGCGGATGGCTCGAATTGTGGTCGTGGGTGCTGGGGCTGCGGGCACAGCCATTGCTCGAATTCTCTACTCGGCGGGCGCCCGAAATCTGATCCTATGCGACCGACAGGGAATTCTCGAGCCGCGGCACTTTGTCAGTCCTAATCCAACCCAAAAGTGGTTGTTGCAGCGAACCAATCCTCAAAAGATCAGGGGCCCGCTCTCCACGGCACTTCGTGGCGCCGATGTTTTTGTTGGCGTATCTGGGCCCGGCGTGCTCACGCGCCAGATGCTTCGCAGGATGGCCAAGGACCCCGTGATCTTTGCACTAGCTAATCCCGATCCAGAGATCTCTCCGCAGGAGGCACAGGGACACTGCCGCATCCTGGCTACTGGAAGAAGCGACCAGCCCAATCAAATCAATAATGTTCTTGCCTTCCCCGGAATCTTCCGCGGGGCGTTGGACGCGCGTGCCTCAGACATCAACGAGCCCATGAAGCTGGCGGCGGCCCGCGCTATTGCAGAGGGAATTCGTGCTAGTGAATTGAACGAAGAATACATTGTCCCCAGCGTTTTCAACAAGCGTGTGACAAGACAGGTAGCCAGAGCGGTCGCGGCCGCAGCGCTTCGAAGCGGTGTGGCAAGGAGAAAGTCGGGCTAGGTCTGGTCCGGAAAAGAATTCAGGGCTTGTGATTATTCCGACAGCCGAAAGGGTACGGCTGCTTCTGGCTTTCAGCTTCGGTTCTTGCACGCTTTCACAAATTCGGAGGGAGGCAGAGCCACCCAATCGCCCGATTTCCTGACGAACGCCGGTACCTCTTTGGGATCCGGTTTCCGTGGGGAAAGCACGAGTATTTGGGGGTAGCGTACTACGTCAAACTGCTTGGCCAAGTTCCGCTCGTCTTCGCTGCTCTCAGGATTGACACGCACAAACAAGATTTGCTCCAGGTACGCCCTCATTTCTTGCGAGGGCAGCACCTCACGGTCAAATTCGGAACAGTAAGGACACCACTCCACATAGAAATAAAGGATCAGGGGTTTTCCAGTCCGCTGGCTGTCCTGCACCGCTTCACGGTAACCCGCCGCACCCACTAGAATTCGGGATCTCCAGTCGCTCGTGGACGACGGCTCCCCCGGTTCATTTGAGGATGGATTTCGGGGCGACCTTGGATTGGCCGAGAGGGTCGCCTCCCAATCCACGAGCTCTGCAGCTAAGGTGTGAGTACGATCGTCGAGGGTCTTGAAATACAGGAATCCGCCGGACTCACTAGGCTGCTCTTTCGCCTCGAAAGATACACCGTCGCGCAGCAGAATTCGGTAAGGGGCGGCGTCGGTCGACTGTGAGCCCATTATCAACAAGGCGACAAGCCCACAGAACCACAGTCGTGGACGCCAGAACAGAGGGTTCATGCCATTGAGTACCTCCAAATCGGCCTTCAATGCCCTCTGTTCGGCAGGCCAAGCCGGCGACTTCGCTGAATTTTTCGCCGCTCGAGTGCTATGGCAACCCTTGATCCGAGTTGTATGATGCTGTTGTGGTTGTGCGCTAGAATGGTGCTTAGCTAGGAGCGGTTCATGTCAAGAGATTGGAAAAAGATTGCCGAGGGCCTCGCCTTGGGGATTCCGGAAGGTGAAATCGAAAAACTTCTGGGGCCACTGGAGGCCTTAAGGGGCCAGCTGGCTTCGTTGATCAGCGATTTGCCTCACGAAACAGAGCCAGCAGGGCCGGCGCCCATATCTGAGGAGGATATGTGACCATCGAGCAAGCCGCGGCGGCTCTGCGTCGCAGGGAATTTTCCTCCGCCGAGCTGACCGAAGAGGCCTTGCGGAGGACCGCACAGCTGGATCCGAAGCTGAAGGCTTTCATCACGATCACCGACGAAACAGCGCTAAAGCAAGCGCGACAGGCGGACAAGGAATTGGCCAGCGGCACAGATCGTGGACCGCTGCACGGTATACCCGTGGCAGTCAAAGATGTATTCTCGACTGCCGGGGTGCGAACGACCTGCGGGTCGAAACTGTTCGCGGATTATGTTCCTCAGTCGGATGCTGCGGTGGTACGGCGACTGAAGGTGGCCGGGGCGGTGATTCTGGGGAAGACCAATATGCACGAGTTGGCCTATGGAATCACTTCCAACAACCCGCATTTTGGAACAGTTCGGAATCCATGGGATCTTGAACGAATCCCAGGTGGCTCAAGCGGTGGTTCGGGAAGTGCCGTTGCCGCCGGTCTCGTCTTCATGGCAATGGGCAGTGACACGGGCGGCTCGATTCGTATCCCTGCAGCGTTTTGCGGTACTGTGGGTCTGAAGCCGACGTTTGGCCGGGTGAGCCGTCACGGGGTCTTGCCCTTGGATTTCACATTGGATCATATGGGACCGCTCACTCGCAGTGTCCGTGATGCGGCCTTGACTCTCAATGCTCTGGCGGGTTTTGACCCGCATGACGACACATCCAGTAACAAACCAGTCGATCAATATCTGCCCACCAGGCCGGCGTCGATCAGGGATGTCAGAGTGGGTATCCCAGAGAATTTCTTTTTTGATCAGGTGGATGCGCCTGTCGCCGATGCCGTCAGGCGGATGGCGTCCATTGCCGAGGGGCTGGGAGCGAAGGTTGTTCCTGTGCGCCTCCCGGATGTCTCTGCCTTGAATGCCGTCGGTCGAATCGTGCTGCTCTGTGAAGCGTCGGCCGCGATGGAACGCTACATGAACCGGCGAAGCGATATCGGGGGTGACGTGCTGGCTTTACTGGATCAGGGCCGCCTGATTCCAGCCACCGACTACATCAATGCCCAACGCATGCGCCGGATCTTGCGTCGGGAATTCCATTCGATCTGGAAACAAGTAGATTGCCTTTTTACGCCAACGACGCCAACCGGAGCACCAAGGATCGGGCAGGCGACGATCCAGGTGGGTGAGAAAGACGAGGATGTGCGTCTTGCCTCAACCCGATTGGTGCGCGGTATCAATGTTCTGGGTTTGCCAGCGCTGTCCCTACCCTGCGGTTTCGACGAACACGGACTGCCATTGAGCCTGCAGATCATCGGCGCCAGCTTCCAGGAATCGCTATTGTTGAAGGTTGGGGCTGCTATGGAAGAATCGGTTGGATTTGCAGATCCGCCGACGGGAATGACGGCTTAGACTGACAGCACCGCAGAGCTCTGTCGGAGTGCCCGATCGGACGGTGGCTTTGACAGCGCTCTTCTGCTTCTCTATGATGAGCCAAGAGAACGATGAGGTGAAGCGATGCCAATCTATGAGTATCAGTGCCTGGATTGTGGGCTGACTTTTGAGAAGCTGGTTTCCTTGCATACCCAGTCGATGACTTGCAGCAACTGCCAGAGCGATCATGTCGAAAAGCTGTTCTCTTCGTTTGCCGTTCAATCGACGTCGTCCCCCATTCATGAAGGGACGGGCCCTTGCAATACCTGCGGAGCGCCGAAGCAGGGAATGTGCCGCCAAATGAATTAACGCTGAAGCTTTTGGTCTGGGTTCATCCCGGGCCGTTCAGCGTTGCCGGAACTGTGGAGTGAAAACTGCCCTCCTTTCAAATTCTTCCCCTCTCCTGGCAAGGGGCCGGACTGTCCACTGGCTTCGGAAACTTGCATTGATAGCCGGAGTGTTGACGGCAACGGTCAATAGCTCTTGGACCCTGACCCGACCCGGGTCGAGCTTGGTCGTATCGCTTCAAAATGGCGAAGCGCCAATCCATCCTGGTGACATCGTTCGGTTGACGTTGAAGAGCTCGAGGCCGATAAGCAGTGCAACCGCCCGTTTCTCCGACTCCGATGTCCTGCTGTTCCCCTCCTCCGGTGATCCCTCGTGGCAAGGACTCATCGGGATTGACCTGGAAACCAAGCCGGGCACCTACGTCTTGCGAGGCGAGGTCGAATTGGACGGCGGGGGCACACTTGACTTCAATAAGCCGGTACGCATTGCTTTCAAGAAGTTTCCGGTCCAGAGGATTCGAGTTAACGAAAAGTACGTGAGCCTCAGTCCTGAAGATTCGGAGAGAGCCAGCAACGAAACGAAGAAGCTCAGCCAGCTTTGGGGCAGTTCATCGGCCAACAAGCTTTGGAATGGCCCGTTCATCAAGCCTGTCGACAGTTCGCTGACGAGCGGTTTCGGTCGCCGACGGATCGTAAACGGCCGGCCGCGGAGTCCGCACGCAGGAGTGGATTTCAAAGCCGGCTCGGGGGTACCTGTTGTCGCTGCGAACTCAGGTCGAGTGGTTCTGGCTGAGGATCTTTTCTTCAGTGGGAACACGGTGGTAATCGACCACGGGCTTGGCCTCTATACGCTTTATGCTCATTGCTCCAAGATTGTTGTTCAGCCGGGACATCTCGTGAGGACAGGCGACCACATCGCGGATGTCGGTGCAACAGGCCGAGTGACCGGACCACACCTTCATTGGTCCTGTCGCCTCAAAAATGCCCGGGTGGATCCCCTGAAGCTACTTCCTTGACTCCTGAGTTGAAGCGCAAAGCTTCCGTGCTGGGCATCCTGGCGTTTGGAGCGCTTGCTTGGGCGGCCCATGAAAATGCCTATTTCTCTTGGGACCTTCGCTTAAGTCTGGCGATCCAGTCGGTGGAGTCAGAGACCTTTAGGCAATGGATGGCTTGGGTTTCGCTGCCGGGTAACGGACCCTGGGCTTATCTGGTGATATGCAGCTTCGCTATCTCGTGGCTGTTAGGCAGCGGGAGAAAGCGCGAGGCCGCTGCCTGCGGGCTTAGCTCAGGAGGCGGCTGGTTATTCACATGGGCAGTCAAACTCCTGGTTGCAAGGCCGCGACCCGCATCTGACCTCGTGGCGGTTTACGTGACGACCGTTCAGTCGAGCTTTCCTTCGGGCCACGTTGTCCACTATGTGACGTTTTACGGATTTCTCCTATGGATCGGCATGACCCGAATACACCGCAACCCCATCTGGTTAGGCATCGCAGGCCTAGCCGGCGTTCTGGTCGGGCTGATCGGGTTGTCGAGAGTCTATCTCGGGGCTCATTGGCCCAGTGACGTCGCAGGTGGTTATCTGATGGGGTACCTCTGGCTGCAAACGTCCGTCCGAATCTGCTTTCGGGACCAGAGCACCTAGCTGGGTTCCAGTTCCAGCCAGGGAGGCCTCAGCACCATCCCGGGGCGATCGCCAGCGAGGATCCCGCTCTCTTGAACGATGAGTGAACTCACGCCGTTGCCCATCATCACCCTCACCACCGACTTCGGATTGGATGATGTCTTTGTCGGAGTCATGAAGGGCGTTATTCTTGGCATTGCCCCTGAGGCGAGCCTTGTCGACATTACTCACGCGATTCCATCTCATGACATTCTTGCCGGCTCTCAGGTTCTGCGATCCAGCCATCCCTTCTTTCCGACCGGCACGATCCATGTCGTCGTGGTAGACCCCGGCGTTGGCGGCTCGCGACGACCCATTCTCGCCGTTACCGACAAAGGGTACTTCGTCGCCCCCGATAATGGAGTGCTCTCGCCGCTGTTCGGAGAGACCCCTCCTCCCGAGGTTTTTCATTTGAGCAATGACCGCTATTTCCTGAAGCCCATCAGCACCACGTTTCATGGCCGCGACATCTTTGCGCCGGCTGCAGCATGGCTTTCGCGGGGGGTTCTTCCTCAGGAATTCGGACCGCAGATCTCGGATCCAGTGAGACTGGATCTGCCAAAACTCAATCAGATGGGCCCAGGAGAATGGACCGGCCAGATCTTGAGCATCGATAAGTTCGGGAACCTCATTACAAACATCGAGCGGGGAGCGATCCAGTTGAACGAAATGACGTCGGAGCCTTTCGTGATCGAACTCAGAGGCTATCGCATTACCCGCCTTGTGCAGAGCTACTCTGGTGGGACGAAGGACCAGCCTTTTGGGATCTGGGGGAGTTCAGGCTATCTGGAGATTGCGATCTCGGAAAGCTCTGCCGCAAAGATAATGCAGGTTGCCAAAGGTGAGCCCTTCATACTTCGGGTACCTTCGTTGTGGAACGGCTCGCCGTGACCGTTGTTTAGGCGCGCAATGTCCGATCGCAAGTGGACTCTACGGTTTGGGATGCCGGCAATCACATCCCTCCTGCTACCGGCATGAGCCGATTCGGATTGATCAGGATTGGGGCAACTGCTTCCTAATGGGAGCCCAGGACTGTAAGTGAGTCGGACCCCCGGGTAATAAGGCGTCCTCAGATTGCTTCATCGATCCTCCCGGGAGGAACAGCGATTGAGCCAGTCTTCTGGCGTCATCGTTGGACAACGAGTCGAGCAGCACGCGGAAGCTTTGCAGAGACTCATCGGAAAGTCGCTGGAAATCCTGACTGATGCTGACGACCTGTTGCCAGTCTTTCTCTTCGGGACTGCGTCGGAGGATTACATCCTCAATGTGGCGCAGAAGGTACCGGCTTGTGATAGAGAGAGCCTTGCCGATAATGTGCAACTTGAGACGGAAGCGCTGACCGGTGGACACCACAAACTGGTGGAGCAGTCTATGGAGTTGTGCCAGATTGGCCACCTCTGAGAGCTGAAAATGCTCAGGAACCAGCGGCTTCACTGGTGTGATGGCAGCTGCCATTCGGGAGAAGTGGGTCATAATAGCTAACAGACAAAGAAGGCTTGGGGTAAATCGCTCGATCACGTCACCGCCGATGCTCAAGAATCGGAGGGCCTCTTCCAGGTTGCCTCGCTGCTTGACCTCCACGGCCTCATTGACAGCCACCCCCACCATCGATCGGTTTGTCTCGATCTCGATCTGAGCTGAGCGAAAGATCTTTTCGCTCGTGGGGTTGAGGAGCTGCTCCCAGTCCGAACGGACCTTTGCTTCGTTTCTCTTGGCCAGCAGGAGCAGGACCAACCCCCCTAGGATCAACAGAGTTAATGGGATGAGAACCTGAATCACTGGGCCAATATACGCGCCCCCATATGACCAGAGCAAGCAAAAAGAAGGCCGCATTGGAGTAGCCCACGTGCGGTCGAATGTCGTCACCGTATGTGGCGACCAGCGCAAAACCCAAGGCCAAAGGAAACTGGGACGTGATGAACCCGAGGATTAGTGATTTGTAGGCGGGCAGGATGTGCAATCGATAAAACAAGATCGAGTAGGACATGTATAGGTAAACGAGACAGAGCGTTTGTACGATCTTCGAGTGCAGATCGGCAGCCAGGAAAAACCAGCGCGAGACATTGGGTGGAGGTGCCAGCCAGTTGTAAAGAGCAAAGACCACGGTGGAGCCGAGAAGAACGATCTGATTCGCTCTCCGCACCCGCGGGTAGTACTGGAAAATCTTGCGGTTCAGCTCCAGCAGGACGAGCATCTTGACTAAATCCAGAATGAGCTCCTTGTAATAATAAAAGCGCCCGATCAGGGGGTACATCCAGCTGACGATTAGCGAAAAGCAAAACGTCACTACCAGATAGGCAAAGAAGCTGTAGCAGATTGGGATGCGCCGTTTGAAAACGGCCATCGCGATGAGGCCGAGATTAAGGGCCAAGCCAGTAAAGGAAATCAGCTGTTGCAGAGAAGTCATCGGAGAGTGCTCGCCCGTGTGTGGGCTCCTATGTCTTGACGGATCGATGTCCAGGCACACAACCACGCCATAACGCCGCGTCGCTGGCCGTCCAGGTCGCTCAACGCGCAAAGATTCAGCTCAGACCATTGCTGCCGGACCGAGCGACGGCATGCTGACGTCCGTCAGCACAGTTCCTTCGGCTCATTAGGTGTCGGAGGGATACGACTGTTGGTAGGTCAACCAAACCCCTGTTTTAGAATCGCTTCCTACGCCCCTGAATCGAACTTCGGCTATCTCGTCCATCCTCGCCTCCCTCCCCCAATATAAGAAGGAGGGAGGTCTCGGACATGTGGGGTGCCAATGTTCTCAGAGTTCAACTACCAAACTCGAAGCCCCTACGGCAACAGATGCACTGGACGATAGCAAGTTTGTCACGCCCTCACCCTACGGTCAACTGGAGGGATGGGCTCAGCCCCGTCGGCCAGCATGCGATCCACCGGCGGGATGGGCTCCGCTCCATCGATGATGTTGCGGTCAACTGGAGGGATGGGCTCAGCCCCGTCGGCCAGCATGCGATCCACCGGCGGGATGGGCTCCGCTCCATCGATGATGTTGCGGTCAACTGGAGGAATGGGCTCGGCCCCGTCGGCCAGCATGCGATCCACCGGCGGGATGGGCTCCGCTCCATCGATGATGTTGCGGTCAACTGGAGGGATGGGCTCGGCCCCGTCGGCCCACATGCGATCCACCGGCGGGATGGGCTCCGCTCCATCGATGATGTTGCGATCAACTGGAGGGATGGGCTCGGCCCCGTCGGCCCAGATCAGCGCAGGCTGGGCCGCGATGCCACTCGATGGCTCAATTGCATGGATGAGCGAAAATCCAACGGCCAATGCAAACACTACGGCCATCAGGTAAGAGAATGGCTTTCTCATTGCAATGCTCCTTTTTTAGTTCAGGGTTAAGACGAGGAGAGAAGGACAAAAGCGAGGAAAGAAACGCCAAACTGGGGTCGCCATCACCTGCCTTTCAAACTGGTTGCATCCTTCACATTGGGTCAGAGAATTTCACGCACCTTCACAAAGCAAACGCAAGGCCATAGAATAATCCATTGATTCAAACCGAATTGTGTGCTATGAATGAGCGTGTCGAATTCAGCGCATCTCACCTTAAGCGCGGGTAGAACCGAACAATCAAAAAAGGGGAAGACTCTCATGAAAGAGCCAAAAGTGGAGTACGTCGATCAACTATCAGAGATCGTCGAAAGCATCCTGGTTCCCGGAAAACTCGTCAACAAGGTGCTGTCGGTCGTGGTTTCCATGTCCGCCAGCGAGCGCGGGGCCGTTTTTCTGAACACTGCTGGAAACAAACTGGAGGCCAAAGCTGCTGTTGGACTTTCTCCAAACGCCCTCAACCCCATCAAGGACGTCTGCAACAGCTACCTGTTGGACTCCAGCAAAGCCACCAATCTTGTCTATGTTGCCGATACTCGGAGGGACGAGAAGTTCCGAAAGATTTCCGTGCTGAAGAACAGTGAGATCTTGTCGTTTGCCTGTGTGCCTTTGAAAGTGGATGGGAACATTTACGGAGTTTTGTATTTGGACAGCACCATTCAGGCGAAGTTGTTTTCTTCTCTGGACCTTGAACGGGTTTCCCGATTCTCCAAGCTCATAACGAGCGCGCTGCTGAGAGAGCAGAAGCTGGGTGACACCGACCTGCGTATCCCGACGGTCTCTGTCAACGACTATCTGGCTGAACGCAGCATCGATGAGATTGAGCGGCAGCAACTGCACGCGATTCTGGAACGGCATGCGTGGAACGTTACCCGCACCTCGCAGGCGATGGATGTACCCAGGCGCACGCTTTACAACAAGATGACTAAGTACGGCATCCGACGCCCCCGTCGGGGTAAGGTCGCTGTTTCGGCGATGGCGTAACCTGGTCTCCACCTCGAGCACTTTCCTTCCGATGGCCGCGGAGGATGTGGCTGCAAGTCCTCCGCCGTTGTTCCCCCTGGCCGTTTTGCTCCGGTTCTTGTGTCGACTTGATCTGAGGTCAATCGTTCGAGGGGAGGCTCCGTCTGCCCTCGTGCTCGCTGTCACTTCGGTCCCCATCAACAGACCTCCTGGTTCCTTCCTGCATGCTGGACCTGCCAGCGATTCATCCAGGCCATCCCGGTGCTTTCACGTTCAGTGCTATCCCGGGTCGCTGTCAGGACTGAGCGTTCTGTTTGCAATGGTCAACTACTCTACGTCGAGGAAGGTCGTCGAGTGACGCGACTCGGTTAGGTGCCACTTTATTATTGTTTGAGTTCATTATCAAGGTCGGATGAGTGGCTTGACCATGATATTCGCAGGACCGCCGTCCGTTTCTTCAGACTTGCTCCCGATTGAATTGCTGGGGGCGGTTTGTCCTCCCTCACGAGACGGATCTTCGAACGGAATGTGAACAACCTGTAGCCGCACGAGTGGTCCTGGCGAAACCTGTCAGTAAGAACGTTGCTCGCCAAAGGCAGGTTTCAAGATTTTCGAAGCGCGCGCATCTTGTTGACCCCGACAACTCGCGGTGACCATAATAGGATGGACTTGCAGGAATCGGACCTTCATTCCATGCCGCGTACCCTCGCCAATCAGTTGTTCAAGGAAATGGTCGCTCGACCGGACTCGCGGATCGACTTGGCAACGGCAGCACTCATGATTGCACTCGATGAGTACCCTAGCCTCAATCTGGGCCGCTATCTGTCTGTCCTGGCGTTCATGGCCGGGCAGATCCGTTCGTCGCTGACTCACTCCGCAGAGGCTCGGCCGCTGGACACGATCGAAAAGATCAACGAGTTCTTGTTCGGCACTCAAGGATTTCGAGGCAACGTGGAGAACTACTACGATCCACGCAACAGCTTTCTCAATGAGGTGCTCGACCGGCGAACAGGCATACCGATTACGCTTTCAGTCATTTATATTGAGGTTGGGAAACGATTGGGACTGCAACTTGAAGGAATCGGCCTCCCCGGGCATTTCGTCGTGCAGTGCCGCTGCCCAAATCTCGAGGTTTTCATTGACCCATTCAATCAAGGTGCGATCCTCTTCGAGGAAGAATGCAAGCATCTTGTCGAGAAGGTCAGAGGAGATGCCGGTGAGTTTGATTCCTCTTTCTTGAAGCCAGTAACGAATCGGCAGATTCTCATCCGCATGCTGACCAATCTAAAGGCCATCTATGTCCGTCGCCAGGATTTCGAGCGAACGTTGCTCGTTTTGGACAAGCTGCTGTTGGTGAATCCGGCCAGTTCTCTCGTGTTCCGCGACCGCGCTGCGGTACACTACCACCTGAACCATCTCTCCCTGGCTGCGAGGGATTGGGCAGAGTACTTGCGCCTCCAGCCGGATGCGGAGGATGCCGACACAGTCCGCCACAACATCAGGTTGGTAGGCCAGATGCTATCGCTTCGTAATTGAGCCTTCAGCGGTGTCCAACTTTCGTCACCTAATGGAACTCTCTCTTTTGGCTCCTCTCAACCAGGCTCGGCGAAGGGTTCGGAAACCGCTTGGGTTTGCCCTCCACAAGACCGAGGTCGGAACGTGTAAGACCGCCGCTCCCTTTCCCATCTTCAGAGTCCGTTCAAGATGAGCATGCACCATGACCTTTTGCAGGGCTCCGTCACTCCTGGTCAGCGTGCGGATTTGGATCGCTTACTCCTGAGCTGGTACTCAGCGCACAAGCGCGATCTTCCATGGCGGAAGACTCGCGACCCCTATCGAATCTGGATCTCGGAAGTGATGCTTCAGCAGACCCAGGTTGAGACCGTCATCCCTTACTACCGGAGGTTTCTGAAGCTCTTTCCGAGTCTGGGTCGTCTAGCCCAAGCGACGATGGAGGAAGTGCTCTTGGTTTGGGCTGGCCTTGGCTATTACTCGAGAGCGCGGAACCTTCACAAAGCTGCCCAGCAAATTGTTTTCAGGCATGAAGGCCTGTTTCCTCAGACCTTTGAGGACGTCCTATCTTTGCCGGGCATTGGCCGCTACACCGCCGGAGCTATTATGAGCATTGCTTTTGGTCAACCCTATCCCGTCGTGGACGGCAATGTCACCCGGGTGCTAACCCGTCTGTTCCGGGTTGAACAGGACATTCGCCAGCGGCGCACTCACGACTTGCTGTGGAAGATCGCGTCCCACCTGGTTCCGCGTGAGAGGCCTGGTGATTTTAACCAAGCCCTCATGGAGTTAGGTGCTACGGTCTGCACTCCACGCCAACCCAGCTGTCGATGTTGCCCGTTTGGCGGCCTCTGCAAAGCCAGAGAAAGTGGTGTTCAAGACCACCTTCCGAACAAGGAGAACCTGCTTCGTTCCGTGAAGCAGCATCTCGCGGTTGCTGTCATCCACCACCAAGGACGGGTGTTGATGAGGCAAAGGAAGGAAGGAAGCCTACTCAAGGGGTTGTGGGAGTTTCCTAACACCGGGTTCCAGGCCCGCCCCGTGTCGCGTCGATCCCTGACCCAGACGATCCAGAGATCGATTGGCCGTCCAATCCGAATTGGGTCTCCACTCCCCGGGATTAACCACGCCATTACCCACCGCCGAATTGCGATACGCCCCTATTGGGTCGAACTGCGGGCGACTGGAACACCTGGTTCCATCCCCGGCATGAAGTGGGTACCCATGTCCCAACTGACCAGGTATCCCATGGATGCTGCAACCCAACGCATAGCCGACGTCATACGCCGGAGGCGCGGGACCTTTGCCTCTCGGCCTCAACAGGACAAGCACGGAGAAATTTAGGTTGGTAAGACGGCGAGTTGCTTCAAGACCTGACGCAATTGAGCCATTTGTTCCAGGTGTTCGAGATCGTGTTTGGCCCACCCGTCCACCAAGGATAACAGGGTGATCTCGGCGCCACCCAGTATTGCCTTGCGCTCCCACTGGGCTGCAGTCATGTTGGCAACATAGCCCAAGTTTGCTCGGCGGGCGGCCTCCAGTTCTTCCAGCATCTCGATCGCGGACCGGTTGCCCCGTTTCTTTCCGAGCCTTTCGAAGTCGGGAGACTCGAAGGTGGGCGTCTTCTCATAGAGAATTCCGCGCACCCAGATGCGATAGCCGTTTATCTCTAGGTCTCGAAGGTGCGCGACGTGTTCAGTCAAAGAGAACGGTTCAGTCTTGGCTTTCTGATCGAGTTCGTCATTCGACAGCCCACTCAGAAGGCCCCTCACCTTGCTTGGGGTCGACTGTAGAATTTCAATGCATTCTCCGAATTCAGCCGCAGTCATACTCCAAATCCTCAATTCTCCATTCTGACAGGCACGGGGAAGACCAAGTTAGATCGGATTTCATTTTACAAGAAATTGACCCGCTGAGTCCTCCGGGAGATCTTGCTGGTAGCTTCTTGCGTGGGCCTTTTCGCCGCGGCCGGCTCAGGAGGGTGGTCGGGTGGTCCTTGCCCTATTGACAGTTGCTTGAAGGCAAGATACTTTGCTCGATTCGACTGTGGTGGCGTGAGGTGCGACTTTGAATCTGAGACCCGAAATGAGGCTGTTACTACGCGGCTTAGCAGGAGCTAAAGCGCTGGTGCTGTATCGTGGGATTCTGCGGGATCCCGCCGTCCAGGCTCTGATGCGTTTGCTGGACGTGCTCCTGAAATCGGAAATAAGTGACGGCCAGGAGGGATTGCCCGCCGCTTATGCTGAGTTTTTTGAGGCGCTGGCTTCCGTTGAGGAGACCCGGCGGACCCCCCTGGTTGGTAGTCCTTGGCAAAACCACCTACTCAATCTCATCCTAGCCGACAGCAACGTCTTTTCGCGACGAGCGGAGTCGGAGACGGCCACCCAGTTTGGGAGGTCTTTGGTGGATCAGGTTCAGCAGGATCTGAGTCGCTTGCAGGCTCTGCATGGGCTTGAGCCCCGTGCGCTCTTGGATGCCCTGAATCAGGGCGCGCCCGGCCAGAACTGGTGCACCTGGGATGAATTCAGCCAGCCTGTCCGGAGCGAGCAGCCCTCCGACCGGACGACGGCGCTTAAGCGCTATCTGACTGCCTCCCAGGACTGGCCCGACTGCTGGAATTTGCTGGCCCAATACTACCGCGATAATGGGACCGGTATATTCGGCCAGTATCAAGCGCTCCGCTGGAGCCGAACCCGCGCCGGAGGCTCGATCCAACCGATCGAGAATCCGGACCTCGTCGAGCTTGGCGACCTCCTGGGATGCGACGAGCAAAAGGATTGGCTGATCCGCAACACCCGTTACTTTCTGTCCGACCTTCCGGCCAACAACGTCTTTGTGTACGGCGATCGAGGTACAGGGAAATCCTCCGCCGTCAAAGGGCTGTTGCACGAGTTCAGGGAATCGTCTCTGCGTATGATTGAGATTTCCCGGGACGACCTGATCGACCTGCCCGAAGTGATGCGGCGGCTGCGCGGCAGACGCCAGCACTTCATCCTGTTCATTGACGATCTCTCCTTCGAGGAAGGTGAGACCCAATACAAAACACTCAAGGCCTTCCTGGAGGGGAGTTTGGAGGCCCATCCCCAGAACGTTCTCGTTTATGCCACCTCGAACCGCCGTCATTTGATCAAGGAGTTTTTTGCGGACCGCGGGGATTTCCAGGGTGAAGAGGTTCGTGGGCAGGACAGTCTGCAGGAGAAGGTGTCGTTGGCCGATCGGTTTGGCATCCAGCTCGTCTTTGTGAGCCCCGACCAGGAACAGTATTTGGAGATTGTCCGATCCATCGCAAAGCAGCGGGACCTTGACGTGGACCCTCACGAGCTGAAATTGAGGGCCTTGCGTTGGGCCCAGTTACACAACGGCCGTTCCGGGCGCACGGCCCGACAGTTTGTGGATTTCCTAACGGGCGAACTGAAGATTGGATGATCTGAGCGTCGTCAGGAGCGCAGGACCATCTTGCGGGAGAGGTAGTACTTGGTTACGTACTCGGCTACCATCCGATCGGTGTTGTATTGGGGGATCAGAGTCTGCATTCCTCTTCGGATCTTTTCGATCCAGGCTCGGGGGATTCCCTCTTCGTCCCGGTCGAAGAAGAGCGGGATGACGACTTCTTTGAGCATTCCATAGAGCGACTCCGCGTCGGCCTGGTCTTGTTCGTCAGCGCTCTCGTAGGACCAATCACCTCCGATAGACCAGCCGTTGGTGCCATCGTAGGCTTCCCGCCACCAGCCGTCCAGCACGCTAAGGTTCAGCCCTCCATGCACGCTTACCTTCTGTCCGCTGGTCCCACTGGCTTCGAGGGGCCGCCGGGGATTGTTCAGCCAAACATCACAGCCTGAGATCAGGTAGCGGCCTACGTTGATATCGTAGTTCTCAACGAAAACCACCCGTCCAAAGAACTCATTTCGCTTGGTAATCTCCACGATCTTCTGAATGAACTCCTTGCCCCGGTCATCCCTGGGGTGGGCTTTCCCTGCAAAAACCAACTGTACGGGTTTTTCGTGGTTGTTGAACAGCGAGGCTGCCTTGACCAAGTCTGAGAAGATCAGGGGAGCCCTCTTGTACGTGGCAAATCGCCGGGCAAAGCCCAAGGTCAGAGCATCCGCTGAGAGGATCTTTTCGAAGATGCGGGAACCGTCACCTCCGCTTCGACGATATTGTTCTTGCAGCCGCTTGCGTACAAACTCGATCATTTCACGCCGCAGATGGTAGCGCAGGGACCAGATTTCCTCGTCGCTGATCAGATCGCGGTCCGAAATAATCTTCCACAGGTCCGGGTACATCAGGCGTGTTTCCCAGTCCGGACCTAAGTGGGCTTTCCAGAACTGCCGCGTCGGTCGTGTCATCCACCCTAGGACATGCACACCATTTGTGATGTGTCCGATGGGCGGCAGCTTGCCACGATCGCGCTTGTAAAGCTCTTTCCACATCTCGCGGCTGACCTCACCGTGCAGTTCGCTTACCCCGTTGGCTCCCCGTGACATCCTTAGGGCCAAGACCGTCATGCAAAAGGGTTCCGAATCATCCTCAGGGTCGACTCGTCCGAAGCTCAGGAATCGCTGGGAATCGAAACCGAATTCAGCCCGATAATTGGCCAGTGTGTATTCCACGAGTTCCGGTGAAAAACGATCATGCCCCGCTGCAACTGGGGTATGGGTCGTGAACACGCAGTGTTCTCTCACCCATTCCTCGGCCTGCGCCATCGGTTTGCCTTGGGCCAGTTGTTCTCTGAGGAGCTCGAACACCAGGAAGGCCGAGTGGCCCTCGTTCATGTGAAAAACGGCCGGCACAATGTCCAGCGCGCGCAGCAAACGCACCCCACCAATTCCCATGACGATTTCCTGACCGATCCTCGTCGTGAGGTCTCCGCCATAGACACGACTGGTCAGGGACCGATAGTGCTCTTCGTTTTCGGGCAGCTCCGTGTCGAGCAGATACAGCACGGTTGAGCCCACGTTCAGCCGCCAAGCTTGGAACTTCACTTTGCTATGGGCGATCTCGACCGAGACCACCAAGGGATTACCCTCCTTGTCGAGGACCAGGTCGAGAGGAAGTTCATGCCGGTCGAGCAGGGGATAGTGTTCTTCCTGCCACCCGTGGGGCGCAATGAACTGCTGGAAGTATCCCTGCCTATAGAATAGGCTGATTCCGATGAAGGGAACTCCCAAGTCGCTGGCTGACTTGGCGTGATCCCCAGCCAAGACCCCAAGGCCACCAGAGTAGATGGGCAGACTCTCGTGCAGGGCGAATTCGGCGCTGAAATACACAACAGGGTTTTTCAAAAAGGGAGCGGCGTGAGCCGAGCACCAAGTCCGCTGGCGAGTCAGGTACTCTCGAAATTCCACCAACACCTCGCTGACACGTTCCGCAAAGTCTTTTTCCATCAAGCGGGCTTTGAGCTCCGCAGAGGACAGCGACCGCAGGACGCTCACCGCGTTATGATTGGAAGCTGTCCACGTCAGCGGGGAAAGAGTCGCAAAGATCTCCTGGGCTTCCGGATTCCAGGTCCACCAGAGGTTACGACTGAGCTGGATCAGCTCCTCAGTCATGAAGTCCAGGCTGCTCAGCTGTCGAATGTAAGATTGCTTTTCATCAGAGCGCAAAGTGAATCTCCATTGTTGGCCCGCCGACAACCAGACAAACGGAAGAGCCAAAACCGTACCTTTAGGGCTGCTTCCCGGCTTGAATCGAAACGGCGTCCACGCCTAGTCCACCTAACCTACCAAGGCGCTCTTCATGGAGACAGTACCGAGCTGGTTGGGGACGGCCATCCTCCAATTTGGCTAAGTATGCAAAAAAACACGTCAATTCGTCACGGAATTTCTGTTTACCGAGACGTGGTAACATTAGCGGCGGACCACTGGAGCCAATGAAGATGATTCGACGGCCATCACTAAAGGCGGTTATCTTTGACTTCAATGGTGTCATTGTTGACGACGAACCTCTCCACAAAGCGGCTTTGTGCCAAGTGCTTCGGGACCAGGGAATCGAGGTCACGGACGATCAGTACCGGCACTGCTTCTTGGGCCGCGAAGATGGTGATTGCTTCCGCTTCGCCTTCGAGCGGGCCGGCAGATTTCTCCCGTCAGACCAGCTGGAAACGCTGGTTCAACACAAGTTCTCCCTTTACCATAGCCTGGTTCAGCGGGATCTGAGGCTTTTCCCGGGAGCTCTGGAGCTGGTCCGCCAATGTGCTCTGCGGTATCCAATTGCCTTGGCTTCGGGTGCCAGGAGGTGTGAGATCGAGTTCGTTCTGGCTCGGTTTAATCTGGAGAGAGTCTTTCGGTCAATTGTCTCGGCAGAGGATGTGCCGCAAGGTAAACCCGAACCGCTTCCCTTTTGGAAGGCCTTGGAAAGTCTCAATTGGGGCCTTGACCCCGCGTCTGCGATTCTTCCTGGTGACTGTCTGGTAGTGGAGGACTCCCAAGCCGGTGTCACCGCCGCGCTGCGGGCCGGCATGAAGGTTCTCGCCGTCACGCATTCTTTACCCCCCTCTTCCCTTTCAGAAGCCCACCTTGTAGTTGAGAGTCTCGAGGTTGAGTTGCCTGTACTGGAGCGGGTCTTCGCGACGGGGGATCCGCTTTCCTGACCAGCCGTCGTGCTGTGGTCGAGTCGTGGAAGATTGAGGTAATTGTTTTCCCAATTCCAGCCTTTGGGGCGTGACTTCAGTCCCCTGTTACAGGGAGGTCGGCGGGTACCAGCCCTCCACCTCTGTCGGGCAAGCCAATCATCTGCATGAACATCCATGACCAAAAGGCAAGACTTGGGGGAAGCAGAGGCGATTTCTGGTATCGCAAGCATCTGCCCAAATTCCTATGGCATGGGCATTGCACGGGTTGGGTGGACACCATGGAAGACGGCATGTCACACCAAACCTTGCTGGGAAACTTTACCGTTGTGGCTTTCATCTTGGTACAGTTCCTCGATGGAATGGCCACCTACCTGGGTCTCACTCAGTTTGGGACTTCGATTGAGGCCAATCCGATTCTCCGATCGCTGATGGATCATTACGACATTGTTCTGGTCCTGACCTCGGCCAAGCTCTTCGCTACCATTGCCGGTGCCGTTTTGCATCTCTTGCAGTTCCATCTCCTGGTGGCAGCCCTCACCGCTCTTTACATTCTTCTGGCTATCGTGCCCTGGCTTGAAGTCCTTTCATTGCACTGCCTTTGCTAGGTCGAGCCGCTTCTCCTGCCTCGCCGCGAATTGGTCTCAGCCCGTCGCCTGGTCATTGCGGACCCGAATCCACTCCCTGTCCTCTCATGCCCTGACAACTTGTTCTCGACTGATGGGCCTGCTATCCTTCCGGCGGCCAGCCCAATTCGAGTCCATTTCAGCCAAGGCAGCGGAAGGCTCGTCCGGAGTACCATGCGTCACGACTCTACTGAAATCGAGGTTGAACTCCAGCGCCACGTCGAAGGGGAAGTTCGCTTTGACGCGTATTCGCGCATCCTTTACAGCACGGACGCCAGCATCTATCAAATCGATCCAATTGGCGCGGTGATTCCTAGGCATGAGCAGGATGTTCTGACCGTCGTGCGCCTGGCCGCCAAACATAAACTACCCATTCTGCCGCGGGGTGGAGGGACCAGTCTGTCAGGGCAGACCGTTGGCCACGCAATCCACATCGACTTCTCCAAGCACATGAACCGGATTCTAGAATGCAACGTGGAGGAAGGCTGGGTACGCGTGCAGCCGGGAGTCGTTCAGGACGAACTGAACGCGTTCCTTCGCCCTAAAGGGTTTCATTTGGGGCCTGATACCGCCAGCAGCAGTCGACGATCGATCATGTGCTGGAGATGCGCGTCGTCCTCAGTCACGGCGAAGCCGTGCTGCTCCGGCCTCTTTCTACGGAGGAATTCGAAAGCAAGCTTCGAAGCGATTCCCGGGAGGGCCAAATTTACCGAATCGTCTCGACTCTGGCCAAACAACATCGGGCTGAGGTGCTCGAGCGCTACCCCCGAGTGATGCGGCGCATGAGTGGCTACAACCTGGATGAGTTCATCAAGGATCAACCATTTGACCTTGGCCGGATGGTCGTCGGTTCGGAAGGCACGTTGGCTGTTATCGTCGAAGCCAAAGTGAAGATCGTGCCCCGACCGAAATGTGCAGCTCTGGATGTACTCCATTTCAGCTCTATTATTGCGGCGGTAAAAGCCTCCCAAGAAATTCTCAGATTCCAGCCCGTGGCCATGGAGCTCTTGGACAAGATGGTTTTGGATATGGGACGGCAGTCCCCCGAGTGCTCTAAGCGAATGGGGTTTATACAAGGAGACCCTGGGGCGCTGATGTTAGTCGAATTCTACGGTGACAGCCCAAAAGAGGTCTTGAACAGGATCGAGGCGATGGAAGCGAGGCTTCGCTCTCTGAGAATGGGGTATGCCTTCACCCGGGCCATAGAACCGGCGGAGCAGCGGAACGTCTGGCAGGTGCGCAAGAGTTCGCAAGGTCTGATCATGAGTGTTGTGGGAGACGCCAAGCCCATCGCCTTTGTGGAGGACCCGGCCGTGCCGGTGGAGAAGCTTCCTGCTTTTCTCGAGCGCTTTCAACAACTCCTGGCTCGCCATGACACCGTAGGCGGTTACTATGGGCACGCCTCAGTGGGGTGCATTCACATCAGACCCATGATCAATCTAAAACAGGGCGCTGAAGTGGCGAAGATGCGCCAAATTAGCGACGAAGTCTGTGCCCTAGTCATGGAATATGGGGGGGCCATGAGCGGAGAACACGGTGACGGCTTGGCCCGGAGCCATCACAATGAGCGACTTTTCTCGGACGGGTGGCTTTGCCCGTGCCGTGGAGTTGTGCAGTGGTGTCGGCGTTTGTCGCAAGACGCAGGAGGGGACCATGTGCCCCTCCTATATGGTAACGCGAGACGAAGAGCACTCCACACGAGGACGGGCCAATGCTCTGCGGGCCGCACTTTCGGGGCGCTTGCCGACGGATGCGTTCACCTCGAGTCGAATGCACGAAGTGCTGGATCTTTGCCTGGAGTGCAAGGGCTGCAAAAGCGAATGCCCAACCAACGTCGACATGGCCAAGATCAAATATGAGTTCCTGGCCCACTACCATCAACGGCATGGAATCCCACTCAGAGCCCATTTCTTCGCAAACGTGGAGACCCTCAACCGTTGGGGGAGTCGATTGGCTCCGGCCTCCAACTGGATGGTGAGGTTTCCTCCCGCCAAGCTTTTCATGCAGCAATGGCTGGGCATTTCCGCCAAGCGGGAAATTCCTCCATTTGCCAGGCGGACTTTCCTGGATTGGTTTGCCCAGCGCCCTCGGTCGGATGCCACCCAACCGGACAGACCAGAGGTAGTCCTCTTTCACGACTGTTTCCTGACTTACAACTATCCGAGGATCGGCCAGGCGGCAGTCGAACTCCTGGAGAGGATGGGCCACAGGGTGTTGCTGGTGGACAAGGTCTGCTGCGGTCGGCCCATGATTTCCAAGGGTCTGGTGGACCAGGCCCGGAGCCGCGCCGCCCACAACGTGCGACTGCTAGCTCCTTATGTGAAACGGGGGGTTCCCGTGCTCGGATGCGAGCCTAGCTGCCTGTTGACATTGCGCGACGAATACCCCGATCTCTTGTGCAACGACAATGCCCAGGCGGTGGCCGGGGCAGCTTTCATGATTGAGGAGTATCTGATGGATCGACTGGATTCGGGAGAGACCCTGCCGCGGAAGTCCTTTTCCGGTCGAAAGGTGCTGCTGCATGGTCATTGTCATCTCAAGGCGATTGTGGGCACGCGTCCTCTAGTTCGATGCTTGAGGGAACTGGGTGGATTTGAAGTGATTGAGGTGGATTCAGGTTGCTGCGGGATGGCTGGTTCCTTTGGATTTGAAAAGGAGCACTATGATCTTTCGCTGGCCATCGGTCAACGTCGCTTGTTTCCGGCGGTGACCTCCATGAGTCCGGACACAGAAATCGTGGCGTCGGGAGTTTCCTGTCGACAGCAGATCGAACATGGGACGGGGCGACTTGCACGCCATCCTGTCGAGGTCCTGCACAGCCTTTTTCTCTGACTTTTCGCGGTAGGAGCCCGACTCAAAACTGGTACTGGGCTTGTTTGACTTCGATACGAAAATCCGAACCCTCGATTCGAATCACTTTGCACATTTCGTAGAGCCTGGATCGCAGGCGCTCCCCGATTCGATCGGTTAGCGTTTCCTCGTGGCGGACTCGACTGCCGTCACTAAGGGTCTTCGCTTCTCTAGCGCTGTCGTCGAAATTTGATGTCAGGATGGTCGTCAGCTTTTGGTTGTAACGGGTGTTCAGAATATAGGCAAAAGTGTCGCGCACCCATTCGGTCGGCCGTTCCGCTCCCAGATCGTCCAACACCAGAACTTCGGTGTTCAGAACGGGACGGAGGATCTCCATTTCGGAGGTATGGGAGACTGGATTGAAGGAATCTTGAATCCTTTTGAGCAAATCTCGGAAGTCAGTGAAGACAGCACTGATTTGTAGCTTGTCCACCAGTGCCCTCAGGATGGAAATGGCCAGATGGGTCTTGCCCACGCCACAGGGGCCCAGGATCAGCAAACCACAATCGACGACCGGGTAATCCTCGACGAATCGCATCGCCAAAGTCTTAGCGACAGCCAATTTGGGTGTTACGGGATGAAAGCTCTCGAACGAGCAGGCCTCGTACCGGGCTGGAATCCCAGCCCCCGCCAAGATCCGATCCACACGGCTTTTCAGGTAGCACTCGCAGCGGGAAACGAGGGACCGTCCCTCCTTTTCCAGGTACTTCCAACCGGTGCCCCCGCAAACCGGGCATGTTGCCTGATTGGTCATAAGCGTGACTGCTGAATGAATTCTGACCGCGAGCCGCCGGTAGCGAAGTTCTAGAACCCAGAGCGATTGAGCCGGACGATCTTTGTGGGTGGAGTACGGACGAGGGCCGTCTGAGCCTTCTGGCGGTCGGGAGATTCACCTACCTCTCGCCGTACGAGTTCCATGAAATCGCGAACCTCCTGCTGCATGCGAGCCATTTTCTCCCGCATGTTGAGGATGATCTCAACGCCCGCGAGATTGACCCCGAGGTCGCGAGTTAAGTTCAAGATGACCTCCAGCCGCTCCAGGTCTTCGTCGGTATACAGTCGGGTGTTTCCTTCCGATCGGGATGGCTTCAGAAGTCCATGGCGTTCGTAAAGCCTGAGAGTCTGAGGATGAATATTGTAGAGGCGAGCCACGTTGCTGATCATGTAGGCGGCTTTACGTCTTCTCTTCATCTTGGTCTCGCTCCCAAAACCATCAGTCTACACGACTCGACTGCCTCCGCGAACAAATGATCTATGTTCTGCGACCGGAGAGAAGTTCTGTGCGCGGGTTGTCCGGATTCAAGCGCGACAGTTCCCGTAAGATCTCTTTGCTGCGTTCGTCAACTACCCTTGGAACCACAACCTGAACCTCGACGAATTGATCCCCTCGTGCGGCGCCCCGTAACGATGGCGCGCCCTTTTCCCTTAGCCGAAACTTCTGGCCACTCTGGGTGCCGGGCGGGATTCGGAGGAGTGACCGCCCATCGACTGTGGGAACCTCGATTTTGGCGCCCAAGGCGGCTTCGGAGACGGTGATTGGCACCTTGCAGTAGATGTTGTCTCCGACCCGCTCGAAAATGGCATGAGGGGTTACCGTCGCCACAATGTAAAGATCGCCAGGCGGGCCGCCAAACATGCCCGCGTCGCCTCTTCCGGCGAATCGAATTCGAGAGCCGGTCTGCACTCCGGCCGGAAGTTTGATGTCCAACGTATCGTTCCTAGCAACTCGCCCTTCTCCCCGGCATTCAGGGCATGGCTGGGCGACCTGGCCGCTCCCCCCGCATTGCGGGCAGGTGGTGCTGAATCGCAAGCTGGAATGGGTGCGTCCCACTTTTCCACTGCCGTGGCAGGTCCCACAGGTCCGGGGGCGACCACCCGTCTGTCCTTTGCCTTGGCAGGCCCCGCAGGTCTCCTTACGGGCGTAGCTGATTCTGGTCTGGAGCCCTTTCAAGGCGTCGTAAAAGCCGATTGAAATCTGGTACTCCAGATCTTCGCCCTTCTGAGGACCCTGTGTGCTGCGAGGGCCACCTTGAAACAGCTGCGAAAAG
Source organism: Acidobacteriota bacterium (assembly GCA_040753175.1). Classification (GTDB taxonomy): domain Bacteria; phylum Acidobacteriota; class Terriglobia; order Versatilivoradales; family Versatilivoraceae; genus JBFMEW01. The sequence goes on from JBFMEW010000003.1 coordinate 419,130, forward strand.
ATGTCTGAAAACCCGCTGTGTCCAAACCCCGAGAAATCAAACCCACTAAAGTCGAATCCGGTCGGTCGAGTTCCACTGGCCGCCTGGAAATTGTCCGAATAGCTGCCGTAGGTGTCAAAGATCTCTTTCTTCTTCGGGTCGCTCAACACATCGTAGGCTTCAGAGATCTTCTTAAACCGCTCCTCCGCGTTCTTGTCGCCCGGGTTTACGTCTGGGTGATATTTCCGCGCAAGTTTGCGGTAGGCCTTCTTGATGTCTTCCACCGAGGCGTTTCGACCCACTCCCAAAATACGATAATAGTCTTCGCTTGCCATTTCTGTTCGTGCTCATGCACCTGTCCAGGAGAATGCCGGTCTTGTCCGGTATGGATCGATCTCGGCCAGAGGGCGAGCCCTCTGCATTGCTGATACGGGTCCTGATAAACCCAGCCCTAGCTGGACGTGACCTTGACACGAAACGACCGGCTCTTTTTCGGGAGTGTTATGTTCAACACTCCCAGCGTCATGGTGGCATGGACCTGTTCTTGGTCAACCTCGTCGGGTAACATAAACCTCCGTTCAAATCTGCCGGAAGGCCGCTCCAAGCGGTGATAAGTCTGCTTGGTCGGCTCCGAGCTGACTTGTCGATGACCCTTGAGACACAGGATTTGATCCTGGATCTGAATATCGATTTGATCCCGATTCAACCCAGGGACCTCCGCCGTCAAAACGAAAGAGTCCTCTGTCTCGTAGATATCGACTTCAGGGGACCAAGACGAGGACAAAGCGGTACTGCAGGAGGGATCACCAGAACCCGACGTGGTTTCATCCAAAATGGAGTGCATCCGCTCCTGGATGGTCAGAAATTTCTGCAGCAGATCGTGTTTGTTGGTCAAGGCCGTTGATCCAGAAGTTTGAGACCGCTCCCATCATCAAAGACCCGGAACAGACAGCTTGCCAGACGGTCATCCCGGGTCGTGGCAGTGTTCATCACTTTTTCTGATCGTCAACATCCACATATTCGGCATCGATGACCTCGCCCTCGGCGGGTTTCTGGCCCGAGGGGCGCTGGCCCTCCTCGGTCTTCGATTCGGCTGCGCCCGGCTGGGGTCCCGCCTGCTGCTTGTAGAGCACGTCTGCGATCTTGTAGCTGGCGGAAGTCAGGTTTTCAATGGCTCGATTGATCCGATCAACTCCTCCGTCGGAAATCGCGCTGCGGCAATCCTCGATCGCGGTCTCGATAGCCTTGGCGTCCGCTTCCGAGATTTTGTCTCGATTCTCGCGCAAAAGCTTCTCGGTGTTGTAGACGAGGGAATCGGCTTTGTTCTTGGCTTCGACTTCCTCACGATTCTTGCGATCTTCGTCGGCATGAGACTCGGCATCACGAGCCATGCGCTCGATCTCGTCCTTTGTCAGGCCGCTCGAGGCAGTGATTGTGATCTTCTGCTCTTTGTTCGTGCCCAGGTCTTTCGCAGAAACATTGACAATGCCGTTGGCATCGATATCGAACGCCACTTCGATCTGGGGCACCCCTCGAGGGGCCGGTGGAATTCCGACTAAGTGGAATTTCCCGAGGGTACGATTGTCTCGGGCCATGCTGCGCTCACCTTGCAGAACGTGGACTTCGACCGACGTTTGATGGTCGGCAGCCGTAGAAAAGATCTCGCTCTTGCGCGTGGGGATGGTCGTGTTGCGCTCGATCAATTTGGTGAAGACGCCACCCAGCGTCTCAATGCCCAGTGACAAAGGCGTCACGTCCAGCAGCAGAAGGTCTTTCACATCACCCGCGAGCACGCCGGCCTGCACTGCCGCACCGATGGCCACCACTTCGTCCGGATTGACTCCCTTGTGGGGTTCGCGCTTGAACAGCTCCCGCACGATCTGCTGAACTCGCGGAATCCGGGTCGATCCTCCGACAAGCACAACCTCATCAATATTTTCTGGTTTGAGCCCTGCATCTGCCAGAGCCTGTTTGCACGGCTGAACGCTTCGCTGCAGAATGTCTTCAACCAACTGCTCGAACTTGGCGCGTGAGAGGCGCAGATTCAAGTGCTTCGGTCCGGCTGCATCGGCCGTGATGAACGGCAGATTGATCTCCGATTCCAGGGTCGTGGAAAGCTCCATCTTGGCCTTCTCGGCTGCCTCCTTAAGACGCTGGAGGGCCATCTTGTCCTTGGATAGATCGATTCCCTGATCCTTGATGAACTCGTCTACGATCCAGTCGATCACTCGCTGGTCGATATTGTCGCCACCCAGGTGCGTGTCACCGTTGGTGGACTTCACCTCAACCACACCTTCGCCCACTTCGAGGATCGAGATGTCAAAGGTTCCGCCGCCAAAGTCGTAGACAGCGATCGTTTGGTCTTTCTTCTTGTCTAAGCCGTAAGCCAGTGCCGCAGCAGTCGGCTCGTTGACGATTCTTAGAACCTCGAGGCCAGCGATTTTGCCCGCGTCCTTGGTAGCCTGCCGCTGGGAGTCGTTGAAATAGGCCGGAACAGTGATGACAGCCTTTGTCACTTTCTGGCCTAGATACTCCTCGGCCGCCTGCTTCATCTTCTGGAGAATCATCGAGGAGATCTCGGGTGGGCTGTACTCCTTGCCCATAATGACCACTCGAGCATCGCTATTGCTTGCGCGCGTCACGCGGTAGGGGACAATCTTCATTTCTTCTGAGACTTCTTCGTACTTGCGTCCCATGAATCGCTTGATCGAATAGACTGTGTTTTCCGGATTCGTGACAGCCTGACGCTTGGCCACTTGGCCGACCAACCTCTCGCCGTTCTTAGTGAACGCCACCACGGAGGGTGTGGTGCGACTGCCTTCCGGGTTCGTAATCACCACGGGTTCGCCGCCCTCCATAACAGCAACCACCGAGTTGGTGGTCCCCAAGTCAATTCCGATGATCTTGCTCATTTGGAACTCCTCCCAAGTCTCTGACTGTTTAAGTCTATTAGAATCAATGCGTGCGCTTGGCTTTCGCGCAGTTCGCACGAAATATAATACCTGAGTGCAGGAGTGTCAACTATTCGTTAGTCCATCCTTGTCAGCCCATATCGGATTGGGCGCGGCTGTACCTTAAGAAAAGCGTTCAAAAGCCCCGCGCACTGTCCCAATTTCAGAATCTCGTCCTCATGTCGAATTGAAACACGCCTCTCTTTTTGCTATACGTGTTTCGTCTAAATTCTAGCCACTGACTGATGCCCTACTTAACGGTCGCTGTATCCTTCCACTTTCAAGGCAGGAACCTCTTCAACAAAGTTCTCTTCGTATTCCTGCTGTTTGCTTCGATGGCAGTCGGTGCCCTTTCAGGTCTTTTCATTGTTTACCGAAGCGACCTGCCGGAGGTCCGTCAGCTTGAGGACTACCGTCCGAACGTGATCACGGAGGTTTACTCGGATGAAGGGCAAGTGATCGGCACCTTTGCCTTGGAGAATCGCGTGGTCGTGGGTTTTGACCAGATTCCGAGGCTTCTTCAAGACGCTATCATCGCAACCGAGGATCAGCACTTCGAGCAACACTGGGGTATTGATTTCTGGGGGATTGCGCGAGCGGCGATCAAGGATATCCTGGCGTGGCGCAAGGCCGAGGGAGCAAGCACTCTGACCCAGCAGCTGAGCCGTTTGTGCTTCCTGACGCCGGAGAAGAGCTTCAAACGGAAGTTTCAGGAGGCTCTCATCTCGATTCAGCTGGAGCGCTACTACACGAAGCCTCAGATCATGACTCTTTACTGCAACCAGGTGTACCTGGGACATGGCACCTACGGCTTCGAGGCAGCCAGTCAGTTCTTCTTCAGCAAGTCTCTCAAAGATCTAAAGCTGGACGAGGTTGCCCTACTTGCTGCCCTCCCACGTTCGCCCGCCTACTATTCACCGATTCACAATCCGGAAAACGCGCGTATGCGCCGAAATTATGTGTTGGATCGCATGGTTGCAGAAGGCAAGGTGTCCGCTGCGGACGCGGAGGCTGCTAAGAAGCGTTCCATCCAACTGAATGTGTCCACCCGCCAGAATGTGCTGGCTCCTTACTTCACCGAAGAGATTCGCAAGTACTTAGAACGGAAATACGGGCCGGAAACCGTTCACGAGAGGGGACTCCGTGTCTACACGACCCTCAATGTTCGCATGCAGCAAGCTGCCAATCGTGCCCTGGCCGACGGATTAGAGGCATTTGACCGGCGGCACGGATGGAGGGGGATACTGGTCAACATCTTGAAAGAAAAGCTCGGAACGCTGGAGGATTACCGGCATGAGGACTGGAAAAAGGCGCCGGTCGAAGGGAGTGTTATCACCGGATTGGTGCTCAGGAGCGGTAAGCGCCAAGCCCAACTCAGATTTGGGGAGTTTGCCGCGCTGATTGGTGAGCCTGAGATTCGCTGGACTGGAAAGACCTCGCCTGGTCAGATACTGAAAGCAGGAGATCTGGCTCAGTTCAAAGTCCTCAAGGTTGATTCGAAGAGTCGTCAGCTCAATGTGGAGTTGACCCAAGTTCCGCAAGTTCAGGGTGCTCTGGTGGCAATCGAGTCTTCGTCAGGAGAAGTAAAGGCTCTGATCGGAGGTCTGAGCTTCGAAGAGAGCAAATTCAACCGCGCGACCCAAGCATTTCGGCAAACCGGCTCGGCCTTCAAGCCCTTCATCTATACGATGGCGCTGGACCAGGGAATGACGCCTGTGAGCACGATCTCCGATACCCCCGTGTCCTATCCGAATGGTCGAGGGACCTGGTCGCCCCAGAACTACGACCACAAATTTGAAGGAACGATTAGCCTGAAAAGGGCACTAGCCCAGTCTCGAAACGTGCCGGCCGTGAAGTTGCTTGAAAAGTTTGGCGTGCAGAAGGGCATCGAGTACGTCCGAAAGTTTGGCATCACAAGTCCCAACCTGACACCCTATCTACCTCTGGCCCTAGGTTCGGCAGAAATTACTCTGATGGAAATGACCTCGGCCTACAGCGCCTTTCCAAACGATGGGGTTCGAATCCTCCCCCGCTTGGTCAAGCGCGTGACAGACTATGACGGAGAAGTTAAGGAAGAGAACCTCGTCGAAGTCAAGGAAGTCATCCCCCAGGATACAGCTCGATCCATGGTCGAGATGCTGCGGGCTGTGGTTGAAAACGGAACGGCTCAAAGGGCTAAGGTGCTGGGAAGGCCCGTTGCGGGAAAAACCGGCACCACCAACGACTACACGGACGCCTGGTACATTGGCTTCAGCCCCACTTTGACCTGTGGAGTGTGGGTCGGCTACGACCAAAAGAAATCACTGGGTAAGGGAGAAGTCGGCGCTCGTGTCGCCCTTCCCATCTGGATTGACTTCATGCGAGAAGCCCTGAAGGAGGAACCTGTCGAGGAGTTTGCTTCGGCTCCTCAAACCCCGCCGCAGACACCCCGAATTCAAGTCGACACCCCGGACGCGGCTCCTGGCGATGGTGAAATGCCACCGGAATGACGCAGCGCCACCCGGACCTTGCTTGGGAAGACCCTCAAAGTCCGTCGGCGCCCTGACCCCGCTGCATGCCGCACCGTCGGAATGCAAACCGAATCCCGTGGAACTGTTGAGGCTGCCACAGGCCTGTGTTACCTTTAGACGGCGCCAGCAGGGGGATTGCAGTCGTTTCGATTTATGAGAATTGCGTTCGATATCCGCAAACTCAACGATTTCGGGATTGGGGTATACATCCGCAATCTTGCGCTTCAACTGGCGCAGCTGGACAAGCAGTCGGAGTATCTGCTGATTTGTCACGACAGGGATCGCTCCGAATTAGGGGCCTTGCCACCGAATTTCTCGTTCCTGGTGGACCGGAGCCAGGACAGTCTCTTCTGGAACGACTTCGTCCTTCCCTACCTCCTCAAGAAGCAGTCTGTTCAACTCCTGCACACGCCCCACTATCGAGCGCCGCGGTTCGTGAGCTGCAAATCGGTCTTGACGATCCACGACTGCGTTCACGTCCTGTTTCCCAACTACGCCGACTCCAGGCTCGGGTATCAGCGAGCCAGGAAGGCAACGCGCCGGGCGGTTAGGCGCAGCTGTCATATCTTCGCCGTTTCCGAAGCGACCCAACGCGACATCATGCGGTTGTTCCACGTGGCGGAGGAGAAGATTACCGTTGTCTACAACGCTATCGATGACCGTGCCGTACTGGCCGTGGACCCAGAGCTGCAGCGACGAGTTCTGGAACGCTACCAGGTCCAGGATCCGTTTCTTCTCTATGCAGGCAACATCAAGCCTCACAAGAATCTGGCTCGAATCATTGAAGCGTTCTCGGTTCTGAAGGTTGATCTGAAGCAACATCCACAATGGAAGAATTTGAAGCTGCTCATCATTGGCGACGAGCTTTCCAAACACCAGTTCCTGCGCCGCACAGTCATCCGCAGCGGCGTGCAACACGACGTGCGATTCTTCGGCTTCGTCCCATACGAGACGCTGAAAGTCTTTTATCATGCGGCCCAGATCTTTGTCTTCCCCTCCCTCTATGAGGGGTTTGGTTTGCCGCCGTTGGAGGCCATGGCAAACGGCACGCCGGTCTTGACTTCCAACGTCTCGTCCCTCCCAGAAGTCCTGGGGGATGCCGCGCTCCTGGTCAATCCGGAGAATGTCTTTGAGATCAGCAAAGGGTTGAAGTTTCTGCTGCTCGACCTGGAGGCCCGCCACGACTACATTCAGCGCGGATACCAACAAGCTCGGAAATACTCCTGGCGAAGGGCTGCAGAACTCGTGTGGGGCACCTATCAGAAGCTTTTGCTCTCAGGCGACGAAAGCGAGAGGAAGGCTGTAGCGTTGTCTTAGAGCGCGAAACGGGCTGGATCGGCTCCATTCGCTGATAACCATTGGTTCTGCTGACGTCCACTGGGATCCCAGCGCCTATCGACCCTCCCCACGGCCTTCCTTCAGACGGTAAATCTCCCGGATGACTTCCGCCGTTTCCTGAGCGAGTTCCAGATTGTTCAACTGATCAAGTGCGAAGAACGCCAGATCCTTTGCATCCGAGCTGGGAACGGGGACGCCGGCCACAATCTCGCAAAGATAATCCACTATGATGTAGTGAAACTCAATCGCGCCATCTTGGTCGCGGTGAATACGCTCCAGAACCTTTCCAATGCAGACGGGGCTCACTTCCAATCCCGTTTCTTCCAAGGCTTCGCGCACCACCGCGCTTTCCAGCGTTTCACCGAGGCGAACCGCCCCTCCTGGGATCGACCATTGATCCTGGCCAGGGGGCTTTCCCCGGCGAACCAGCAGAACCGAGGCTGCGTCAAAGATCACGGCTCCGACCGCGCAAATGGGTCTGTCGGGGTATTGACGCTTCTTCATCGATGGCGTGCCGCTCACAGTTCCCGCGCCAATACCGCGCGTAGAAAAGTCCTTCCCTCCGACAGGAGGGTCCTGCGTTCCAACAGCCACAAAAGCAGTAAATAGCAGGCACCTCCCATCCCGGCCAACGTGACGACGACCAGCCAGGTCGGGTCCCAACGCGACTTGACCACCCAAACTGCAATCGCGACAACGCTGCTGCAGGCCAGCGGCATGATGAAGCTGGCTCGGAGCCTGATCGGGGCATAAGTGCGCAGCTCCAAAAGGAGCCAAACCGAAACTGGGATGACACTGATGCCGTAAGCTGCCGCGATTCCGGTAAAGCCCATGAAAGGGCACAGAACAAGTGCGAGGGCCCAGTCCAAAGCAGTCCACCAAATAAGGACGCGAAGAGACGTCCGGATGCGGCCCAAGCCGTTCAGCACGCTGATAAAAAGCGTGGTCACATTGGAGCCCACCATTCTCAGGGAGTAAAAATAGAAAGCCGGTATGGCCGGAGACCACTTGTTGGTGAACACAACGGCTACGAATTCGGGGATCAAGCTTGTGAAAAGGAGAATGATGGGAAGCGTGAACAGGTTGACGTACTTGAAAACGGTTTCCGTCATGTGGCCCACGGCTTCCGGTTCCTGCTGGACGCGGGAAATTGAGGGGAAGACCACTCGGGAAACGACCTGGGTAAAGATCTGGCTGGAGTAGTAAGTCGTGTTCTTGGCCCAATTGAGGTAGCCGACCGCTTGAGCCCCGTAGAGCGGACCTCCCAGAACCACGGCAATGTGATCGCGCACCAGCGAAGTCAGTGTGGAAAGCTGGAATAACGCTCCAAAGCGGAGAGTTCCTCCCATGCCCGAAACCCTCAGGCGGAACCGCACGGGCCAGGGTGCTGCGTGAAAGGCGACGGCTGCCTTGACAACTGTGCTGGCCAGGATGGCCGCCACGAAACTCCAATGGCCGGCACCAAGGTAAGCCAGGGGCAAGGCCATTCCAACGTAGGTAATTCCGCGCAGGACATCCATCTTGGCAAATACCGGGTAGCGCAGTGCCCGTTCCAATTTGACGCTGGACACCGTTGCGAACGAACTGATCCAGGGACAAGCAAGAAGGACAAGCAAAGTCCAGCGCACTCCGGGATCGAGCTTGAGAACCGGGAAAACCCACGGTGAAAACGCGAAGAAGAGGAGCACCAGGGCTGAGACAATCAGAACTTGAAGAGTGAAGATGGTCTGATATTCCTCGTCCGAGGCTTCTTCTGGCCGTTGAATCAGAGCTGCCGCCAGCCCTACTTCCATCACTGCGGACAAGGTCACAGTGGCAAAACTGGCAATCCCATAAACTCCGAAGTCTTGCGGAGAGAGAAACCGCGCCAAACCCACCTCCCCTGCGAACCCGATCGGGTACAAAACGAGGGTCCGCAGAACCATGAGGGAAGCGCCCCTCATGGTTTTTGCGCCGACTTCAGAGGCACTGCTGCTTTTCAACACTGGGGGCCACGCCTTTCTTTCGACAACCTCCGCCGCACCCGGACGAGCATATACTACAAGCGAACGGAACGTGCTTGAATTCTCCACTCTGGGATTCGCTGGTTGCCTGCCGGTCCTGTACGACCCGTTAACGAGGTTTGACCCCAGCCGGCCGGTACGATTTTGATGGTTCGAAACTGTGCGCGTATCGTCTCCGACCACCACGGTCGCTCTGCCTGAAGTTGCCAGAATGCCGGATTGTTGAGGGACAAGTCGGTACAGTATAATTGCCCCGCCTCTTCGGGTACCGCGATTCCCGGAAACGGTTCATGTATCCAGCGCTCGGGAAACTTTGATGGCAGGCCCTTGTAAGGTAGTCTTCTTCTCCGACGCCCGCTTTTTGGGAGGTGCTGAGGAATACCTGAAACTGCTGGTTCCTGAGATCCGGGGCCAAGACTACCAGGTCAGAGTCGTCCTGACACCGCGCTCTCAGGTCGAACCTCTGGCGGCCTTCTTCCGGTCGGATGGAATTCCGGTTGATTTCGTTGAAACCCAAAGTTCCTCGCCGCTCCGAAATTTCTGGAACCCTTTTCGATATTTCCGACGCGAACGACCATCCATCGTCCATTTCAACCTCAACAACACTTTCGGCTGTTTCTTCCCGATATTAGCCGCCTATTGTTGTGGTGTTCCCTTCAGGCTGGGTACCGAACACCTCGCTTTCGAGCTGACTTCCGGGAAGAGAGCGGGAATCCGCACCAAGAAACTGGTCAAGAAGATCTTGACGTTCTGTCTGCACCACACGGTGGCCGTTTCGCAGGCCAACAAACGAATGTTGGTACGAGACTATCGAGTCGATCCTCTTCGCATCAAGTTGATTCGAAATGGTATTGATGTCGAGACCTACAAGTTTTCCCAACCGGGGCGCGAGCGTATCCGGAGGGAATTCGGATTCGATGAAGACGACGTGGTGGTCGGCACCGTCGCGCGCTTCAGCTTTCAAAAGGGGCATCAATTTACAGTTGAAGCGATGCCCCGCGTGCTGCAGCAGTTTCCACGGGCCCGGTTTTTGTTCGTTGGAGATGGTCCCGAGCGAGTGAGAATCCAGGAACGAATCAGCCGCATGGGTCTGGACTCCTTCGCTTTCTTCACCGGGGAACGGGAAGACGTCGTGGACTTGCTCTCGGCCATGGATGTGTTCTTGCTGACCTCGATCTTCGAGGGGCTCCCGCTGAGTGTTCTGGAAGCCATGTCAGTGGGTCTTCCCGTCATCGCCACCCGCGTCAGTGGTACCCCGGAAGCGGTCCTGCACAACCTTACCGGGCTTCTCATTCCCCCGGGCGATTCGCCAGCCGTACAGGAGGCCTTGATTCAGTTGCTCGAGGACCCGGAGAAGAGAGCTTGGATGGGGGAGCAGGGCCAATTAGAGGTGCGAAAGCATTTCAGCAAGCCGATCATGGCCCAGCAGGTCCGAGACATCTACGAAAACTTTGTCGCGGAGCGTGAGGCGCCCAAGACCCCATTGCCGGTCCTTCCGTCCGCCCGTAAGGCTTCCATCATCGTTTTGTCCTGGAATAAGCGGGAGCTGCTGGAGGAGTGCCTCACAGCCGTGCAGACCGCCGTGAGCTACGATGGCGGCGACCACGAGATCATCCTGGTGGATAACGGAAGCACGGATGGTACGCAAGACTTTGTTCGAATTCATTTTCCGAGGGTTCGACTGATCGAGTTGGACCGAAATTACCGCTTCTGTCGCGCCAACAACATTGCCGTTCGCTACGCAAAGAACGAGATCGTCGTCCTTCTAAACAACGACGTGATTGTCGAAAAGGATTTTCTGCGGCCTTTGTTGAACGGGTTCGATGACGATGTGTTTGCCGTTACGTCCCAGATCTTCAACTACGATCAGACCAAGATTCGAGAAGAAACCGGCAAGACCTTCGGCACTCTGGTATTCGGATGCATTCACGTTGGTCACGCTCAGCCGGACGTGCTTGACGAACGGCGGCTCTACGTGCCGGTCTTCTATGCGGGAGGGGGATCCAGTGCCTACTCTCGTGAAAAGTTCCTGCTCTTAGGGGGGTTCAACGAGATTTACAACCCAGGATACGTCGAAGACGCCGACTTGTCGTATCGAGCTTGGAAGACGGGCTATCGAGTACTGTTCTGCCCGGAAAGCCATGTGACCCACAAGCATCGCAGCACCAATGCCACCCAGTGGGGCAATCCCAGAATTGATTACCTGATCTCGAGAAACCTGTTCATTTTTTTCTGGCTCAATGTCAGTTCCCCCCGACTGTTTCTAAAGCACCTCATGCAGCTTCCGTTGCGCCTTCTCCTTGATGTAAGCCGCGGACGATTCACCATCCTGCGGGCCTTGATCGGGGCACTCTTGAAAGCGTTTCGAATCTTGTGGACAAGGCTCAGTACGGCTTGCCCCCGGAGGCTCTCCGACGAGCAGGCCTTGAGCGTGATCGACAACTGGTTCTTTTACCGTCATCGCTATCTGATGAACGGGAACGGTCGCTCGCCGGTCTCGCGGATCCTTCTGGTTTCGAAGCGCCTCCCCAAGCTGGGGTTCGATGGCTCCTGGATCCTCGTCAACCTGATTCGCGAGCTCTCCAAGCGCTACGAAATCACCCTTTTGTCCTTCACCGAGACCGAGGATGAAGGATGCTATTGCGACTACCTGAAGCAGTTCTGTCGCGAAGTCAAAACCATCACCTTGCGCCCCTACAGCCAGGAGTTAAAAAGCGCCTTTCTGTTCTCAAAGCTGCTCGCGTTTCTCAATGCCTTTTTGCTGATGCGTAAGGAGGTTCGAAACGAACTGAAAACGGGCAACTACGACATCGTCCAGTGCGAGTACCTGCATACTCTGAACTTCATCCCCGACCTGAGCCGGTATCCGAGCCTGCTCACCCACCATGAAGTCCTCAGCTTGGCCTTCCAACGGCAGTTTCGAGAAGCCGATAACGTCTTCAAGAAAGTGTTGCTGTGGGGCAAGTGGAAATTGACGGAGGCCTATGAACGACGCATTTGTTCAAAGGTGAGAACGGTGGTTGCCCTGTCATCAAGGGATGAAGACTTCCTCAAATCGAGGCTGGGCGTCTCACGGGCTCGGTCGGTCCACAGCGGCGTGGATGTGGAGTACTTCAGGCCGCGCAGCAAGATGACCCAGCTGCCCGGCAGCCTGATCTTCGTGGGGTACTTCAAGCATCCTCCCAACGTAGAGGGCCTGCTGTACTTCTTTCAGTGCATCTGGCCTCTGGTGCTGGCCGACATGCCCGATGTCAGCATCACCGTCATCGGGCGTTTTCCTCCGCCTCAAATCCTGGCCTATAGTCGAAAAGACCAAGTAACGTTTACCGACTCGGTACCGGATCTACGGCCGTTTCTGGAAAGACATGCCGTATTCGTGGCTCCCATTGTCAGTGGGGCAGGTCTTCGAGGCAAGATCCTCGAAGCCATGGCCATGGAGAAAGCGATTGTGGCCACGGACCTGTGTGTTGAGGGATATCCGTTCGAGCACGGTAAAGAGCTGATGGTGGCCCGAAATGCTGAGGAGTTCGCCGCCTATACGGTTGAGTTGCTGAGGTCTCCCGCTCAGCGACGTGCGCTGGGTAGTGCCGCCCGTGCCAGGGTTGTTCGGGAATTTCAATCCTACCGCTTTGCCCACTCCTACGAAGAGGTCTACGAAGAACTGTTTCAATGACTGCAATTTCCGTAGTGATCGTGAACTACCGGTCCGGGAGCCTCCTTCCCTCCTGCTTACAAGAGCTTTTCGAATGCACTCCCAGCATCGAGCTGGAGATCTGCGTTGTCAACAACGACTCGCCGCAAGACCTGCAGGGGGTGGAACGCGCTCGTTGGCCGTCCCTCCGGGTTCTGCAGAATCCCTCGAACCTGGGCTTTGCAGCGGCTGCCAATCGTGGGATTCGGCAAACCAGCCATGAGGGCATTCTGTTGCTGAATCCCGATGTCTCTGCCCATCCGGGTTCGATTGAGGCATTGCTGCGGACCTTTTCGGCAGATCCTCGTGTAGCCATCGCTCTGCCCCGTCTGGTTAACCCGGACGGCACGCTACAGTACTCCTGCCGACGGTTTTACACCTACCGCACTCTTCTGCTCCGCCGATCGCCTTGGAATCGCATCTTCCCGGAGCATCCTCTCGTGCGACGCCATCTCATGACCAATTGGGACCATCAAGGCACCACAGAAGTGGACTGGGGATTGGGCGCGGCCATGCTGCTGCGACGATCGGCGTTCTCAGACGAGACACCCTTCGACGAGCGATTCTTTCTTTACTTTGAAGACGTCGATCTTTGCTGGAGGGCCAAGCAGCGCGGCTTTAAGGTGATCTACCAGGGCGACGCGGTGATGACCCACCAGCATCGTCGCGACAGCGGCCAGCGCTGGAATTCAAGCGCCAAGCGCCATCACTTTCGAAGCTTGCTGAAATTCATCTTGAAACATCGGTTTCGCCTGGCCCCAAATCTGTCGACTCAAGCTGGTTCCTAGGAAGGCATGAATAGGGCGCCGTGCTGAGGAAGAGGAAGATCATCAGGACTTCCGAATCGCCGAAGTTGAACTCGAAGAGTCCCGCCACAAACAACGTCACCACACTGAGAAATCCCACCGCGTAGAGACTCCTTCGCTCCCGGTCTTTGGGGTTGTGACGGAAACCTTTCCAGTTGTCGGTGGCGAGTTTCAGCATGAGCCAAAGCCAGGCCAGAGCGCAGGGGATTCCACGTTCTGCAGCAAACTGGAGCAGGTTGTTGTGCATGTGTACTGGAAAGAATCCATCGCGATACCGGTCTTCGGGGAAGGGGTGGTAGTCGTAGAAGACCTTGCTGATCCGCTGCGGACCCACTCCGAACCACGGATGTTGCCTGACCATCTCTACGCCTGCCTTCCAAATGGCCAGTCTGGCGTAATTGGAAGGGTCGTTGCGATCGAATATACTGGCAATTCGAAGAAGTGAGGACTTGGGAAGAACGGCAAGAACAACCATCAGGGCTAGGCCTCCCAGGGCGTAAGTCTTCCATCCCAGTCCTCGCATCAACAGGACGAGAATCAGCCCGCATAGGGCTGCAATCCAAACGCTGCGCGTCAGTGTAAGCCACAGGGCCAGACTCAGAACAATCAATGCACTGGACCACAGCAGCGGGGAGCGCGGTCGATAGAACACCAGGTAGGCCGCGACGGTCGTGAAGGTCAGAAGCAATTCTCCGCTAAGTGTCATCCAGTGTCCCATGAATCCGGTCACCCTAGCCTCAACTGATCCCAACCCGAGCAGAGCTGCCTGAAGAATGGCGAGCAAGGCCGCGGCCACGGCCAAAACCATCAACAGTCGATGTCCCTGCAACACTCGCTTCGCATCGAAATAGGTCAACACGAGGGCCGGGATGGCAAACAGCCAAAACTTGTTGATCGGAGGAAGCCCGATAGAAGGTTCTGGAGAGGCAATCAGGGCCGCCAGGGTTGTGGCGAAGAGCAGGCTCAATGGCAGCGTTACGGGAGGATATGGGAGGGGCATTTGCCGATCCAAGATCTTCTGGAGCAGCAGAGCCAGGATGGCAAGGGCGAGAAAGATCTGGGCAGCTGCAATGGAGATCACGGGCACCGTTACCGCCAGCAGTGTCAAGTACGTACCAATATCGTTGGGGGTCGGTCGCGAAAAGCGCATCAGGCAGCTAATCCGTTTCCAAAACGAAGCCAAAAGATTATATTAGTTCGCATCAAGAGACCAGAGTGCGGTCGAAAGGAGTGTTCCTTGACCCTAACGCGAATGCGATTGATTTTTGTTTTCCTGCTCTATTCCGTATTTCCCCTGGCGCCACTTTCGGCCGCTCCTCCGCCAGAGCAGAAACCATTTCCGGATGACAAGGTGGTGCTTCGGATTGGGGAGGTCAAGTTAACGGCTCGGGAGGTAGAACAGTTCCTGGAAGCCCTGCCTCCTACCCACCGCCCATTCTACTCAGGCCCGGGCAGAAGGCAGGCGGCAGACCTGTTGATCAACACCAAGCTCCTTGTCAAGGAAGCCAGGAAACGTCAGTTGGATAAACGACCCGACGTCCAGCTCAAGATCGAGATTGCCGCAGAAAGTATTCTTCACAAAGCTGCTCTAGACGAGCTCCAGAAGGATATCAAGGTGACTGACGAGGACTTGGCCAAGTATCTGGAAAGCAACCGATTTCGGTTCGAAGAAGCCCACGCCAGAAGGATAGTGGTTCGATACAATACCGGTTTTCCCTGGGAGCAAGGGCGGCCTCCGGCTGAGCTTCCATCTGAGAGCGAAGCCCGGGCCAAGGCTGAGAAGATCCACCGAGAGCTGAAAGAGGGTGCTGACTTTGAAGAAATGGCAGCCAAGTTCTCCGACGACTACACGACTTCAGGGAAGGGAGGCGATCTCGGATACATACGGAGAGGGACTAAAGCTCATCTCATCGTTCCTCCGTTGGAGCAGGCTATCTTTACCATGAAGGCGGGTGAAATCAGTGACATCATAGCCACTCCGCTGGGGTTTGAGATTGCCAAACTGGAAGACATTCGGGTCCCCAAAATAGACGATATTCGAGGGGAGCTGGAACAACAATTCCTGGCGCACAAGAGCGAGGAAATCCTGAACGGAATGAAGAGCCAGGAAAAGATCGTGGTCGACGAGGAATTCTTCAAACCCGGCGCAATGGTTTCGCAGACGCTCAAGCGCTAGGAGTCAGGAGGCTTTTCTGCCAGCAGCTTCTGGACCAGCTTCTCCAGAAGCTGCTCATCGGTGGCTTCGGCATCGCGGCCTTCCTCGAACTGACCGACAACGTTTCCCGATCGGTCAATGAGGACGATGTAGGGAATGTTAAACATCGGGTGCTCGGGAGTGATCCCAATGAAGTTCACAGCAATCGACAAATCCCCGACCAACACCGGGAAACTCAAGCCGTACTTCTTGACGTAGGGCTCAATTGCCGCAGCCTTTTCCTTGTCATGTGAGATACCTAGTACCGTGAGGCCTTTGGCCTTGTACCGCTGGTGGAGCCGCTCGAGGGCTGGCGCGGACCGCTGACAATCGGGGCACCACGTTTGGAAAAACTCCAGCAGGATGACTTGCCCTTTAAGCGACGACAATCGCACGATTTTTCCGTCCCAGGTCGGCAAGATGAAGTAGGACGCAGGCCGGGGGATGGGAGGCCTGACTTCGGCGCTCCCGGGTGTCATACCGCCTGGCCCCAGCACGGCGAGCAGCACCGCTAACAACAAGCTTCTCTTTTCTTTCATAACGAGTTAGAGTGTCTCCCTTCGACATCAGCCCACCTGAGTCGAGCAGGGGCTGGAATTTCCAGTGCGCGTCAGAATAGACTGGATAGGGTGGGTCGGTAAAGCAAGTTCCGCGCCGGTCCCATCCCAATTGAATGTGAATTGAGCCCTCCGATACCAATCGAAGCCCAGCGTAGCGCGCCAGAAGTCACAGCCGGCCCACGGATTCTCTTCTTCGATGACTTCGAGAACGCAAGTGTCACCCTGATCATTCCTGTTCACGACGAACAAGATGCGATTGCTGAGGTCGTGGATCGGGCCATCGCTGTCATGAAGAGCCTTGGCCGGGCTTGGGAAATCCTCGTTGTGGACGACGGGTCTAATGACGCAACCGTTGAACGGTTAAAAGACAAAGAGGTCCGCATCCTCGCGCATCCCTACAACATCGGCAATGGAGCGGCTGTGAAAACGGGCATCCGCCATGCCAACTGCGAAATTGTTGTGATGATGGACGGCGATGGCCAGCATCATCCAGAGGATATCCCTCGGCTGATTGCCGCCATCGGGCCCTACGACATGGTTGTCGGCGCCCGCAAGAACGGCTCTTTTCAAAACGCCCACCGAAGCCTGGCCAATCGCCTCTACAATTTACTGGCCTCCTACGTGACCCACTTTGCAGTTCGAGACCTGACCTCGGGTTTTCGGGCCGTTAAGACGTCTGTGCTCAGGCGGTTTATGTATCTTCTGCCCAACACTTTCTCCTACCCGACAACGATTACGCTCTCGCTGCTGCGGGCCGGCCACAGCGTCAAGTACGAGCCGATCATTTCTTCCGAGCGCTCCGGTAAGAGCAAGATCCGACTGGTCAGTGACGGCGTACGTTTCATCCTGATCATTTTCAAGATCGCGACGTTGTTCTCGCCGCTCAAAGTCTTTCTGCCGTTCAGCTGGCTTTTCTTTGGGCTAGGCCTCGCTAATTACGCTTACACTTACTACACTGCTAACCGATTGACCAACATGTCGGTCCTCTGCTTCGTGGCAGGATTTCTCTTCTTCTTGCTCGGTTTGATTTCGGAGCAAATCGCTCAGCTTCGGTTTGACCGCTCGGAGGATCAGAAATGAGGGGCGGAACACCGGATGCGTCCTTCCCATCGACATGGATTTCTTTTCTGACAAGAGGGTGATTGTTACCGGAGGGTCGGGATTTCTCGGCTCTGAGGTCGTCCGTCTGCTGCGGATGAAAGGTTGTGGCCGGATCGTGATTCCGCGCAGCCGCGACTATGACCTGACGCACGAGTCGGCGATCATCCGCCTGCTTGAGGAGCACCCCGCCGACATCATCATTCATTTGGCAGCGGTAGTCGGTGGCATCGGGGCAAACTTGAAGCACCCGGGTGAGTTCTTCTACAAGAACCTCATCATGGGAGCTCAGCTCATCGAACAGGCGCGGCGTTTTGCCGTTCGGAAATTGGTCGCGTTGGGCACGATCTGCTCCTATCCTAAGTTCACACCGGTGCCGTTCCAGGAGGACGATCTATGGAACGGCTATCCCGAAGAGACCAACGCCCCTTACGGCCTTGCGAAAAAGATGATGCTGGTTCAGTCCCAGGCTTATCGCCAGGAGTACGGATTTAACTCGATCTTTCTCCTGCCAGTTAATCTCTATGGCCCGGGCGACAATTTCGACCTGGAATCCTCCCACGTCATCCCGGCCCTGATTCGGAAGTGCGTGGAAGCCAAGGAACGAGGACAGGGTGAGATTGAGGTTTGGGGTACCGGCGAAGTAACCCGCGAATTCTTGTTTGTGTCTGATGCTGCCGAAGGGATTCTATTGGCAACCGAGCATTACAATCGGAGCGAACCGGTCAATCTTGGCGTTGGGAAGGAGATCCGTATCAGCGATCTGGTCGAGTTGATCGCCAGACGGACCCAGTATACGGGCCGGATCCGATGGAACCCCGGCAAACCTAACGGTCAGCCGCGACGTTCCTTGGACACGTCGCGGGCCGAAAGAGAATTCGGATTCGTGGCTCGTACCAATCTTGAGGAAGGACTACAGGCTACCATCGACTGGTATTGCAGCAACCGGCCGCCGGCTTTGAAGTCCTGACGATGCCAAGTTGGCCCCTTTTCGATCCGCTTCCATGACAAAATCCTACAGCGTTGACGATCTGAACTTTTTGTCAGTGCCCCTCCTGCAAAGGCTGCTTGGGGAACTGCAGGTGGACCATCTCAAGTTGGTTACGCCATCTCAATTTGAAGAACAGATCAACCGCTTCATCCGCAATGAGGTGGACGTCCCCGAGAATCTCCCGATGGACCCAAACCAGCGGATCCAATCTTTGACCTTCCATTGGGGGCATGACCACGACTTCGGATCCTTCAAGGTGTCTGGGTCGCTGGGTACACGCCACATCTGGTTGCTTTCTCGATTCTTTGATCATTTCGGATTGGACCCCGCTAGTTTGAAGCAGCAAAACGTCCTCGATGTTGGGTGCTATACCGGAGGGGTCAGCCTGCTTCTGGCCAAAATGGGGGCAGAGGTCCGGGCGATCGACGAAGTGTGCAAATACAGCAGGGCTTTGGATTATGTTTGCTCGGCCTTTGGCCTAACTAACGTCACCGCCGAATGCAGATCGATCTACGATTTGGAGTTGAAAGAGGCTGATGTTCGGATGGACGCTGTTTTCTGTTTGGGAGTCATATACCATCTGTCGGACCCCATCCTCGGACTTCGCAGGATGTTCAACGTCATGAAACCGGGTGCCCTGATTTGCCTGGAGTCGATGGCCGTTCAGGCGGAGAGTCGAATCTGCGACTACTATGGCCCCAGCAGGCGAAAAGGTGACTTCGGCTGGAACTGGTATGTCCCATCACCCCAGACTCTGTACCAATGGCTCGAGGATACTGGCTTTGAGGACATTCGGGTGGGGAATGGCGTTTGGGATTTTGAGGTTACTGCGGATGCGGACCCGGTTGGCCCAAATCGGTGCTTCGCGACGGCCCGACGAAAGGCGACCCATTCAATGTGCCAGGCTGGACTGTCTTCCAGAGTTCTCTAGCGTCAAGAGGAAGTTGTTTGGCGCTATCCTCACATGGCTATTAGTTTGTCCAGAGGAGTACCGGTTGGCTGTCATAGGTCGCAGCTCAAGTTGAATCGGAAGACCCCCTGCGAAGAACTGGGGGAACCGCATCACGAGAGCTGCTCGAAATGAAATCGAATTGAACCCTACGACGAGATTGATATGAACCAAGTGCCTCCAAACCTGCCCCCGAGACACTACCACCATGAGATCTCACCTTGGTTTCCACTAATAACGCTGGCTAGGAACCAGTATCTCGTCCGGGAGTTGGTCAAGAGGGATGTTGTCGGGCGTTACCGGGGATCGGTGCTTGGCCTGCTGTGGTCCTTCTGTCACCCTCTGGTTATGCTCTTGGTGTACACGTTCGTTTTCGGAGTGGTTTTCAGATCCCGGTGGTCCGGAATGGGGCAGAGTCAGCTAGAGCTGGCGATGATCCTCTTTACAGGGTTGACAGTCTTCACACTTTTTTCGGAGCTGATCAATCGATCTCCAGTCCTGATTGTTTCTAACGTCAACCTTGTCAAGAAAGTTGTGTTCCCACTGGAAATTCTCCCTTACGTGGCCTTAGGAACATCCCTGTTTCATACGCTGGTGAGCTTTCTGATCTTGCTGACCGTCGGCCTAATCGCAAACGGGACCGTGGTCCCAACGTTTTTTCTTTTTCCCGTTGTCCTCTTTCCGCTATTGCCTTTGTCCCTTGGCATCAGCTGGTTCCTGGCTTCGCTCGGGACGTATCTTCGTGACGCTGCCCAGGCGGTGGCTGTGATCACCCAGGTGCTGCTATTCATGACGCCTATCTTCTATCCTATCTCAGCTGTGCCCGAGGAAGTCCGGATAGTGGTTCGGTGGAATCCTTTGGCCTTCATTGTGGAGCAAATGCGGCGAGTGGTGGTGCTGGGACAAGTTCCAGACTGGACGGGCTTGGTGCTGTCCCTTGCCTTTGGAGTCTTCGTGTCTTGGCTGGGTTTGATTTGGTTTCAGAAGACCAGGAATGGATTTGCCAATGCAGTCTGAAAAGGCTGTTAGCGTCCGGAACATCAAAAAGACCTACCCAATATTCAACCAGCCACGGGACCTCTTGTTGCGGGAAATCTACGGTCGACTGGGCCGCCTTCCGATGATGCCCAATAGCATTTCGGAGCGCTTTCGAGAGCGGTCTAACAAATGTGCACGAGAGTTTCTAGCACTAGAGGGAATCTCTTTCGACGTGGCTCGGGGCGAATCTGTCGGTATCATTGGAATGAACGGCTCGGGGAAGTCGACCCTGCTTCAGATCATTGCTGGAACACTCGTACCGAACGAAGGGGCGGTGTCTGTTCGGGGCAGAGTTGCGGCGCTCTTGGAACTGGGAACAGGCTTTAATCCCGAGTTCACGGGTCGCGAAAATGTGTATCTTTCTGGGGCGATTCTTGGACTGAAACGGGCCGAGCTGGCAGAAAGGTTCGCGGAGATCGCCAGCTTTGCCGATATTGGTGATTTCATGGACCAGCCGGTCAAGGTTTATTCAAGTGGTATGGCCATTCGACTAGCATTCTCAGTTTACACTTGCCTAGACCCCGACGTTCTGATCATTGACGAAGCGCTGTCTGTCGGCGACATTTTCTTTCAACAGAAGTGCCACGCCCGGATGGAAAACCTGTTACAGAGAGGGACAGCGATCATCATGGCCTCGCACGATTTGAGAGCCATTGAAAAATACAGTTCTCATGTTTTGCTTCTGCATCGGGGCCAATGTGTGTTTCAGGGGTACCCGAGCGATGCAGTCCAGCGCTACTACCGGCTCAACACATCCAGAAGATCGGCCCTTCAGAACGCGAAGGCAAATCGGTCTTCGGCCCGCAACTCCAGCGGCGACACCGGCCCACTTACGGACTGGCCGAGCGAGGATGCCTTCCTGGACTTCTCTCAAGCTGATATGATTGGCGAAACGGCGGCTGCGCGCTTTCTGGGGGTGGCTGTTTGCGATTCAAACGGAAATCCCCAAGCCAGCTTTGAAATAGGTGAAACGGCTTGCTTTTACTACGAGTTTGAGGTTCTGAGTGAGATCCAGGTTCCGGTAGGGGGGCTGACACTGACCAACATTTTGAATCTCAACATCCACGGAAAAAGCTCACTACAACACCTAGCCCAGGCACCTAGTGCCGTCAGCCGAGGCAGTAGGGTTCGTTTCAAGCAAAGCGTCGAGCTCTCGGTGGCACATGGAGAGTACACTTTCTCAGTGGGTCTCGGGACCATCAGTGACGACGATTACGCCAGGGTAACGGAACTTAGTTTTGAGGAATTGGTGACCAAACTTCGCCCCATCCTGCGCATTGGCAGGGCCGGAAAGCTCATTGTCAAGGAAAGGTCCAAGGGTATCAATCTTCCGTTTCACGGGTATGCAGATCTAAGAGGGGACTGTAGAGTTTCGGTTGTGAGTACTCGTTCTGAAGCGAAATGCACTTGACATGAAGGACGCCATCGGCAATGAATCCAGATCGGGAAAAGCTGCTAGCTTGGAAAGTGGAAGACGACGCTGCACCACAAAGTCCGTCCATGGGCCAGTGGTTCAAAGGTTCCACGTTGAACTGGTTGCCAACCAAAGCCGAAATGCGGCAGTCAGGTCTGGAGCAAGTTCTCCACGGTTGGACGCCCCCTCAGCCCCTTATTACTCCTCAGACGCGTGTATTAGCCCTAGGGAGTTGTTTTGCCCGATACTTCGTACTCTGGTTGGGCGACCACGGTTTCAATCAGAACTTTCCTGACTCACCTTACAATGCCCTGCTGCGTAACAGCTTTGGATTTGAGAGTCCTGCTGCCATCGCTCAACAGTTTCGGTGGGCGTTTGGGGAGTTGGATTCCTCTAAGCCGCTGTGGATTGATCAGAACAAGGAACAGGTTGAAGCCACCGAGGAGGGCCGTATTCTTGTCCGAGAAACCCTGCAGAAGACCGACGTGTTGGTGCTTACGCTCGGACTCTCCGAGGTGTGGTTCGACAAGTTGACCGGTGAGCCGCTGTGGCGGGCGGTTCCCGTAAAGCTCTATGATCCGGCTCGACACCTCTTCAAGATTGAGAAATTCTGTGACACACTGGCAGCACTCGAAGTGATCGACCGGATCCGTACGAACAGCCTCCCAAACTTGAAGATCCTTTTTACGGTCTCTCCCATCAGATTGAAAGCAACATTTCGGCCAGTGTCTGCATTATCGGCAAACTCCGTATCCAAGTCTATCCTTAGAGCAGCCGTGGACGAGTTTCTGCGGGGGCATGAAGACCAGCTCAATCGAACGTACTTTTACTTTCCGTCCTATGAGATCGTAACCGACGTGTTGGAGACCCCGTTTCGCGACGACAACCGTCATCTCTACAATCATGTCCCCGAAGTGCTGATGACTTTGTTCGCTCGCCACTACACGTCTTACCAGGCGCCGTCTGAAAATGTGGGTGAGCAATTCGTCACCGAATCGACTTACCGCGAATTCCACAAAGTCATTGCCCAACTAGAGGCAAAGAATTTGGAGCTGCAAGCGGCTTGCGATCAACGACAGAGCGTTATCGAAGAGCTTGATCGGGAGGCCAAACGCAGGCTTGAGATCATCGAGCAACTCGAGTCTGAGAAACGCCAGACGCTCAGGCTATTTAAGAATAGGCGAAGGAAGGACCAAGCTGATGATGGGTCCGGATGAGTTTGTCTAGACCGGGTCAGTTGGGATGGGGGCATTTCTGAAAACACGATGATCGTCTGGCTAGCTTCCTTCCCTCGTTCGGGGAATACTTTTTTCCGATTAGTCCTTCATCGTGGATTTGGGTTCCCGAACTACTCGATTTACAATTTCGGGCTTACCCAGTCGGAACTCCAGGAGCGTGACCTAGCCAGGATGGTTGGTGAATCTTCTGCTGGGCAAAGCCTTGAGTCGCTGCGCAGTTCTAACGAACCCTGTATTGTCAAGACCCACGAACTACCTGGCCCCGATGAATACCCCGCAATCTATCTGATCCGTGATGGCCGAGATGCCTTGGTCTCTTATGCCCATTTCATCAAGTCACACGAGTCGCCTGATCACAGAGATCACCGGTCGTTTGACCAAATCCTGCGCGATCTCATCGTCAATAAAGATTCCTTCGGTGGTTGGAGTCGCAACGTCTCGGCTTGGATGGCACGCCAATCACAGACGGTGTTCGTGAGATTTGAAGACTTAGTTGATAGACCTATGGAGGTTATCCGAGAGTCCTTGTTGGGTTTGGGACTTGACGCCTGTCCGCGGCGTCATCAGGCAGTTCCTGATTTCGGTAAGTTGCATTCGGCGTTGCCCCAGTTTTTCCGAAGCGGAAAGCAGGGGGGATGGCGAAGTGAAATGTCTGCCGAACTGGAGGAGTTGTTTTGGAAACACCACCAGCAGGCGATGGATGCCGCCGGCTATCGGCGAAAGTGAAGAATGGAGAGCGCGCTCTTCAATACGAGTGATGGCGTTGCAGGCAAACGAAAAATAATGGACCTCGGGGTACTCTACTGCTTCGCCCGCTCCGGGGGTACGCTGATTAACCGCTGTCTGGGATGTATCCCCGGGAATCTGGTGCTGTCTGAAGTAAATCCTCAAAGCGCAGTCCTGCCGATTGAAAATCAAGCCAGAGACTGGCTCAGCCTGATTTCACCAGATGAGTACGAGGAGTTCTCCAAGCAGCCCTACGGATTGAAGATTCGTATTCTGTGGGAGCGGGCCCAGAAGCAAAATCATGCGCTGATCATTCGCGACTGGCCCACCTTGAACTTCCTGGAGAATGCCTACTGCGGATATTTTTGTCCCAGCGGGATTCTGGAACAGGAGGTCTATCTGGCTCGGCACCGAATCCCAATGCGAAGAGTAGTGGTGACTCGCCGTGCTGCCGCAGTCTATGAATCAATGACCCGATCCTTCGACCATTTAAGATCCCTGGATGTCGAGGTATTTGGTGCAGCCTACCTTGCCTACGCTAAATCGGTTGCCGGATTTCCAATCTTCCATTTCGAAGAATTTTGTGCGAATCCATTTGAAGTGTTTCGAAGGCTAGGTTCGGAGTTGGGATCGTATTTTGCCGAGACCTTTGCCAGCGACTTTAAAGACTTCGATAGATGTACGGGAGATAACCGCCTCTTGAGTCCCTCACGAGCCGGTAAATCGGAGGTGATAGTGCGTCTGTCGGAGAATGAGGATTCGCCTCAATGGCGGGCGGCACAGGGTGAACCAAACTGTCGGGAGGCAGACTCAATCCTTGGTTACGCCAACTGACCCTCATCCGCTTGAGATTCTTTGGAGGCTACTGGATGCTCGCGACCGTACGCTGGCAAGGCTTCACCATGCAACGCAGCGCCAATTGGCAGACAAGGAAGAACAGATTTACAGCAAGGAACTGGAGATCGATGAGAAAGAAGAATTGATTCAGAAGCAGCACCGGGAACTTGAGACACTGCGACGGTCTCTCGAATATCGCGTTGGATACATCCTTTTGAATCCTTGGAAGATTGTACGGCTGCTGGTGAAGTCAGGCCTTGGGAAGAAACATGCAGGAAACTAACTGCGAACATTTGTGGCAAGTTCTGGAATCGCGCGACCAGACTCTGAGCCAGATGCACCGTCACTCTCAGTCCGTCCTCCAAGCGAAAGAGACAGAAATTCAATCGAAAGAGGCAGAGATTCATTGCAAAGAAGCCGAGATCAGGAGTCTGCTGTTGACTCTGAAAGAGAGAGACCGAGAATTAGGCCAGAAAGAAGATGAGATCGACGGACTCCGGTCAGTCGCTGAGGAACGACTGAGTTTGATCGAACGACAAGCGCAAGAGCTGGAAGCCATTTGCAACTCGCGGGCCTACAAGTTGGCCCGGCTGCTGGCTTATCCACTCGATCTTTGCGCTAGGATCTGGTCCAAGATTTTGAGATGACAGGTGGTCGCCGACCACAGGCCTCCCCTGATGTGCCATTCGGCAGGTTGGTGTAAAGAATTGAGCCTTAGGCTTTCCATTGTCACTCCTTCCTATAATCAGGGTCCATTCATAGAGGATGCCGTTGCCAGTGTGCTTGGGCAAGACTACAAATGCATCGAGTACCTGGTGATCGATGCGGAATCGAACGATGAGACGGCGCAGATCGTGTCCCGTTACGTCTCCGATCTAACCTGGGTCAGAGAGCCTGACCGAGGTCAGGCCGATGCCGTAAACAAAGGGTTCCGGCTTTCTCGAGGCGAGGTGCTGGGGTGGCTGAACGCCGACGACGTCTATTGTCCTGGATCATTTGCGGAGGTTGCCCAACGCTTTCAAGACGATCCGGATCTCATGCTCCTTTATGGAGACGCCGAACATGTGGATGGGGAGGGCCGTTTTCTCGAGAAGTATCCCACCAGGGCGTTTCACCTGGAATCTTTTGCTTCGCATTGCTTCATCTGTCAGCCCGCCTGTTTCTTTCGCAAATCCCTGATTGAGGCTGTGGGATTCCTCGACATCGATCTTCAATATGCACTGGATCTGGACTTGTGGATACGATGTGGCCTGCTGCAACGAGAACATCCTTCTTGGAAGTTCGAGTATCTTCCCAGGGTCTTGGCTCGATCGCGGATGCATCAGGACAACAAGACCCTCTCCAAACGACGCGATTCGCTGCTGGAAATTATCCGTGTGGTGGACAAACATTTTGGCTGTGTCCCTTTCAATTGGGTCTATCGGCTGCAGGAAGCTTCCAGCGGACCTTATGACGGGTACTTCCGGAGAAGCCCTTTCAGTATCTCTCTCTGGGCGAAGAGTGTTCTGCACTGGCTTTGGATGAACCGGGCTAACCCTTATTACGTATTGAGCTATGCCAGGGACCGTCTGCTCTCTCCGCGCCGGAGCCTCCGTAGCTTTCTAGGCCAACAGGGAGGGAGAGCTTGAATCCGCTGGTTTCCATCGTTACGCCTTCCTTTAACCAGGGCAGGTTTATTGAAGAGACGATTCAGAGTGTCCTCTCTCAGGACTATTCGAGCTTAGAGTACCTGGTGATGGATGGAGGCTCAACGGACAACACTCTGGATGTCCTGCGGCGATATGAAAGCCGACTCCGCTGGGTTTCGGAGCCGGATCGAGGCCAGTCTCACGCTATTAACAAAGGCTTTGCGAGGGCGCGTGGTGAGATTGTCGCTTGGCTGAATTCGGATGACACGTTCGTGCAGGGTGCGGTAAACAAGGCGGTCAGGCACTTCCAAAAAAACCCAGACGTCATGATGGTATATGGCGAGGGCTATCTGATCGACGAACAGAGCCAGGTCAAGCAACGATTTCCAGCAACCGAACCTTTTAATCTCTGGCGCTTGATTTACTATGGTGACTACATTCTGCAGCAGACGGTTTTCATGCGAAAGGAGGTCTTCGATCAGGTCGGAATGCTGGATGAATCACTGCATTACGGCATGGACTGGGACCTCTGGATCCGGATCGGCAAAAGGTTCAGAATCGACTACATTCCGGAGTTCCTTGGAAACCTGAGGGAATACTCTGCTGCTAAGACCTTTTCCGGCGGTCTGGCACGATTTGAGGAACTGGTCCGGATTATGCGTCGCCACGGAACCCGTCGCTATCCACCGGCGCTTTTTAACTACGGGTGGGAACCATACCAAGAAGCGGTTGTGGGCACCCTTCGGAAGCGTTTCCCCTGGGCCGAATGGGGATGGCTGGCTCGTGGCGCCGGTTATGCAGGAAAGATCGCCCGATATCTGTTGTTCAGGCAGCTCCTGCGACTCTCTCAGCCGAGTCCTTATCCGGACGGGTGGTTGTCAGACCATGCCAACTTCCTGTTTGCCGATTGTGGGGGGAAAAGTAAGCTCAGGGTCTTGGGCAGTACCAAGAACGTTCCGGCTACGAGTCTGCCGATGAAGATCAAGACTCGAGTGAACGGTCAGACACTGGAGCCGTGGAAGATCACCCGTGCCGAGGAGTTCGAATTGGAGCATCGTCTGCCCACGGGTTCTCTTCAGGACACTTCGATGCTCGAGGTAACGCTCAGTACCAACAAGTTCTTTGTCCCCTCCCGATTTGGGGTGGAGGATCATCGTCGTCTTGCTTTTGAGCTGATTGGAATCACGCTGATTTAGTCGAGGAGAATAAGAATGGCGGTAGGCTTGGTAGGCGCCGGCGCGTGGGGTCGCAACCATCTACGGGTTTGGAGTCAGCTCGGCGAGCTGGTGGGGGTTTGCGAGACCGATCCCAGACGCGCGGCGTTGTTGGGACAAGAGTTTCCGGGAGTCCAGATCACTCCTGTTTTGCACGGCTTGTTGTCGGATGCCCGCGTGCAAGGACTCGTGATAGCCACTCCAGCGGAAACTCATTTTCGCTTGGCCAAAGAAGGGTTGCTGGCCGGGAAGGATATATTCGTCGAAAAACCTCTGGCCCTCACGGTTCAGGAGGGAGAAGAGCTAGTGGATCTGGCGCGGGACAAGGGACGGGTTCTGATGGTCGGCCACGTTCTACAGTACCATCCGGCCGTTCTGAAGCTCCGCGATATGATTCGGAACGGCGATTTTGGAAAGATCAATTACGTCTACTCCAACCGTCTCAACTTCGGAAAGATCCGAACGGAGGAAAACATCCTGTGGAGCTTTGCTCCTCATGACATCTCGGTGATGCTCATGCTGTTGGACGAGATGCCAATCCGGGTGGCTTCCCAGGGCGGGAACTATCTGCACCGCACCATTGCCGACGTGACGGTTAGCAGTTTTCAGTTCAAAAGCGGAGTCAATGCGCACATTTTTGTCAGCTGGCTGCACCCTTTCAAGGAACAGAAACTGGTAGTCGTTGGTGAGAAAGGGATGGCGGTCTTTGACGATGTTTCCCCTCATCGCAAGCTTCTGGTCTATCCCCACCGCATCAACTGGGTCAACCGAGTGCCGGTATCTGAAAAGGCAGAAGCCACGCAAGTAGACTTTGAAGCTAAGGAACCGCTACGAGAAGAGTGCCTGCACTTTCTGGAATGCATGAAGACGCGCACACCGCCTCGGACTGATGGTGCGGAGGGCCTGCGGGTCCTCCAGATGCTAACGGCCTGCCAGAATTCCCTGGAGATGGGAGGTAACGGCATCGACATTCCGCAGCTCATCCAACCCGCTTCTCAACCTGACTACTTCCTCCATCCATCCAGCACCGTGGACCATCCGTGTGAGATTGGGTCGGGTACGCGCATCTGGCACTACTCGCATATCATGCAAGACTGCAGGATCGGCCGTAACTGCAATATCGGGCAGAATGTGGTAGTGTCTCCCGGCTGTGTGCTGGGGGAAAACGTGAAGGTTCAGAACAACGTGTCGATTTACACCGGTGTCATCTGTGAGGACGATGTCTTCCTGGGGCCCTCTATGGTGTTTACCAATGTTACCAACCCTCGTAGCCACATCGTTCGACGCGGCGAGTACAAGACCACCTTGGTCAAACGGGGGGCTTCGATCGGAGCCAACGCCACCATCGTGTGTGGGCGTACCATCGGGCGGTATGCATTCATCGGAGCCGGCGCCGTCGTCACCAGAGACGTTGCAGATTATGCCCTGGTCATGGGGAATCCGGCCAGGCAAGTGGGCTGGATGTGCCAGTGTGGAGTTCGACTGCGCTTCGCGGACAATGCCACGCAGGCTCGTTGTGATTCCTGCCACGCCGCCTATGAACTAAACCACAACCAGGTGCGCCCTCTGGACTTGCCTTTGACGGCCTTGGAGTCGACATGACGCGGACCGTTGTCAGCGTAGTCGGAGCCCGGCCGAACTTTCTTAAGATCGCTCCGCTGCATCGGGAGTTGTGTAGATCCGCTCACGAGGTTCGAAATCTGATTGTGCATACCGGCCAGCACTACGACTTCTCAATGTCGGAAGCGTTCTTTCGTGATCTGGAACTGCCAACGCCCGATCACTACTTGGAGGTAGGTTCGGGTAGTCACTCGGTGCAAACTGCACGAGTGATGACCCGGTTCGAGGAGGTGGTGAAGCCGTTGGGGCCCGACCTGGTGGTCGTATTTGGGGATGTCAACTCCACGCTGGGTTGCGCCCTGGTGTGTGCCAAGGAACAAATTCCTTTGGCTCATGTGGAGGCCGGCCTGAGAAGCTTTGATCGATCCATGCCGGAGGAAATCAACCGGCTTCTGACCGATCAGGTTTCAGACTTCTGCTTTGTTTCCGAACGGGCGGGCGTCGAGAACCTGATGCGCGAAGGAGTATCCGGGGACAAGATTTTCCTGGTCGGCAACATCATGATCGATACCCTCGTGCTGTTTGAGGAGAAGATCATCCGTTCGGATGTTCTGGAGCGGCTCGGGCTAGACCCCTCCGGTTACGCCCTGGTGACTCTCCATCGCCCTGGCAACGTTGACGACCCGTCGCGACTGCAGGACCTTGTAGCCCTGCTCTCGATGGTCGAGCACAGACTTCCGGTGGTATTTCCAGTGCACCCAAGAACACTTCAAAATCTCAGACAGGGTGGTTTGATCGATCGTCTCAGAAACATCCCCAGGCTTGTGCTGACGGAGCCGTTGGGATACCTGGATTTCATGTGCCTTGTCCGCCATGCACGAGTGGTCTTGACGGATTCAGGCGGCCTGCAGGCGGAAACGACTTACCTGAATGTGACCTGTCTCACCCTGCGTGATACCACGGAACAGCCGGTGACCCTTGAACTGGGGACCAACACTCTGGCCGGATTCAGCCCTTCCGCCGTTCTCGAGTATTTGGACGGACGGCTGCAACAAGGCATCGGCGTCCGGGCTCACGTGCCCCTGTGGGATGGTAAGACCGCGGAACGTATCGTTCAGACGCTGCAGAGAGCGTGGGAATCCCCAAACCAGAAAGTCGTTTGAAAGAGGCCTAATGAAACCGATCAAGATGGTGGACCTCCACCGGCAGTACCTCAGCATGAAAAGCGAGATCGACCAGGCGATCTCGTCGGTCTTGGAGCGAACCGATTTCATCCTGGGTTCGGCAGTTCGTGACTTCGAGGTCGACTTGGCCCGTTATCTCGACGTTCCCTTTGCGGTGGGATGTGGCTCTGGAACGGACGCTCTCCAGATTGCCATGATGGCTCTGGGGATCGGTCCCGGAGATGAGGTTATCACCACCCCCTTTACCTTTGTCGCCACTGCGGAGACGATTGTCCTATTGGGAGCGCGTCCGGTCTATGTGGACATTGACCCGCGGACCTACAACCTTCAAGCTGATCAGCTCGAAGAGAAAATCACGAGCCGGACAAAGGCCATCGTTCCGGTTCACCTTTATGGGCAGCCCGCGGACATGGATCCCATCTTGCGCCTGGCTCGAGATCGTGGGTTGCACGTGATCGAAGATACGGCTCAGGCGATCGGGGCACGCTATCACGATCGTCCTGCGGGCACCATGGGCGATGTGGGGTGCCTGAGCTTTTTCCCGAGTAAGAACCTCGGGGCCTTCGGAGACGCCGGCGCCCTAATTACCCGGGATGAGTCGCTGGCCAGTCGCTGCCGGATGATAGCCGTTCATGGCTCCCGCGCCAAATATCAACATGAAATCCTGGGCGTGAACAGCCGCCTGGATACGCTCCAGGCGGCCGTTTTGAAGGCCAAGTTGCCGTATCTGGAAGCATGGACCCAAGCCCGAATTGAGGTGGCGCGGAAGTACGATCAGGGATTGTCCGGACTTCCAATCGTGGTACCCCACGTGGCTTCTGGTGTACGTCACGTCTACCATCAGTACTCCATCCGGTCCGATCGGCGAGATGCGCTGGGAGAGTTTCTGAAGAATCGTGGAATTGCCCACGCCGTTCACTATCCGATACCGCTACATCGGCAACCCGCTTTTCGCCAGCAGGTCGATCCGGACGACAAATTTCCTGTCGCGGAAGCGGTTTCACGGGAAATTATTTCCCTCCCCATCTTTCCTGAGATGGAAGATAGCGAAATAGAAACTGTGGTTTCCAGTGTTCGCCGGTTCTACGCGGGATAGTCAAACAAGCTCGGATCTGAGGCCCATGACCTACCAGCCGGAAAGAGTTCTCGTGACGGGCGCTGCCGGATTCATTGGCTCCAACTTGTGTGCTGCGCTTCTGGAAAGGGGTTGCCAGGTCTGCGCGGTCGATAATCTTTCGCAGAGCACCCTCCGCAATCTGGAACCTCACCTTAAGAACTCGAGGTTACAGTTCGTTCAGGAAGACGTCCGCAACAGAGAAGTGATTCTTCGCTTGGCACGAGGAGCGCAGGTGCTGGTGCACTTGGCGGCATTCAAGATTCCCCGTTACGGAAACGCGCTCGACACGCTGGCCATCAACGTTCACGGAACTGAGTCGGTGCTGCAGGCGGCCCGGCACCATAAGAGTCGGGTGGTTTTTGCCTCGACCTCAGATGTTTACGGCAAGAATCCCTATCTACCGTTCTCCGAAACCAGCGATCTTTATTTGGGCGAAACCAACGTGAAACGCTGGGCGTATGCGGTTTCCAAGATCATGGATGAGCACTACGCCTTCGCCTACCAGGAAGAACATGGGGTGCCCGTCACGGCTTTGCGTTTTTTTGGAGGATATGGACCCGGCCAAAACACGACCTGGTGGGGCGGCCCTCAATCGGTCTTTATCGATGCGGCTCTTCGTGATCAGCCCATGGAGATTCATGGTGACGGGAGACAGACACGCAGCTTCACCTACATTGGTGATCACGTGGACGGCATCTTAAGAGCCATTTCCTCTGAGCGCGCCGCCGGGGAAATCTTCAACTTGGGGAATGTTCAGGAGATTTCCATCGTCGACTTGGCACGAATGGTGTGGCGCCTTGCCGGAAAGGGTGAACCGAAACTCAGGTTTGTTTCTTACCAGACCTTTGGCAAGTACGAGGACGTACGCAACCGTGTCCCAGACATCTCGAAAGCCCGGGAACTGCTCGGATTTGAGCCGAAGGTGAATCTCGAAGACGGGCTGAAGAAGACGATCGAATGGCAGCGGTCGGTTACTGAGGACAGGACAGTCAGTCCATGAAGAAAACGGTGCTCATCACAGGTGTTGCGGGCTTAATTGGATCTCACCTTGCCCGTTCGCTCTTGGACAAAGGGCACAGAGTCCGCGGCGTCGACGATCTGTCCCAAGGGTGCTTGCCCAACCTTGAATCCTCACTCGGCGAGGAGGACTTTGAGTTTCATGAAGTGTCTGTTCTTGACGGTTCCGCGATGGAGCAGATCAGCCAAGGCGTGGACCTGATTTTCCATCTGGCTGCCCTGAAGATTCCCCGGTATGGCGGCTACTTGAGAACCCTCGATGTCAACGTGAAGGGAACCGAGATCGTGTTGGAATGCGCCCGGAGATCAAACACCCGGGTTATCTTCGCTTCCACAGACGATCTTTACGGGAAGAACCCCGACAGCCTCTTCACCGAGGCCAGCGCACTGGTTTTGGGGGAGTCCCGGATCAATCGTTGGGGTTCAGCCGCCTCCAAAATGTACGGTGAGCACTTGTGCTTCGCCTATGCCGAAAAGTACCAGGTTCCTGTCACCATTCTTCGTTACTCGGGTGTATACGGGCCTGCCTATCACCTCTCACGTCTGAGTGGGGCTCAGGACTTGTTCATCGTATCCGCTCTGACGAACCAGCCCATCCCCATTCATGGAGACGGGACCCAAACCCGTCCGTTTACCCATGTCTCGGATGCGATTGACGCCACGCTGAAGGTATTCGACACACCTTACGCCGATGGTGAGGTGATCAATGTAGGGAGCCCTGGCGCCGTGAGTATCGTCAATCTCGCTTACCTTGTCTGGCGCTTAGCCGGAGGTCAGACGAAGCCGCAGCTCCGCTTTATTCCCTACACGGACTTCTCGCGGCTCTATGAGGATCCACGCCATCGCAGTCTCGACATCTCAAAGGCTAATTATCTTCTGGGCTACTACCCCAAGGTGGGTTTGGAGGAGGGCATGGCCCGGCAGGTAGCTTGGTTTCGTGACCATCTCGAAAGAATCAAGGAGTTCAATCCAGGATACTTTGCCGAAACCGAATCCGAGAACTAGCCAAACCCGGACGGATCGTTCCGACGAGACGACCTCATAAGGCCAGACTTTCCGCTCCCCTATGACGAGCCCGCCTCAACTCTTCTTCATCATTCCCATCTTCAACGAAGCTCCAAACGTGGGCAGATTGCTGAGCAACCTACGTGAGCTCACCAACAGCCTTCAAGCTCAATTCGTCTGTCGAGTTATCTTCGTTGACGACGGCAGCACGGACGGTTCCAGTAACCAGATCAGAGCGAATCACGACAACCTCAGGGTAGAGGTCCTTCGACACGAGCAGAATCGGGGTCCTGGCGCTGCCTTCGCTACCGGGTTCAGCTATCTGACCGGCCGTCTGACAGATGATGATTGGGTAGTGACCCTGGAAGGCGACAACACCTCGCGTCTGGAAACGCTCCGCCAGATGCTGGTGCGCCGATTGGAGGGATTTGACGTGGTTCTGGCCAGCCCGTACATGTACGGCGGGGGGATCACACATACTTCGCTATTTCGGATCTTTCTTAGCCACGTGGCGAATACCTTGATCAAGGAGCTCTTGGGAATTCGTGGAATCCTGACCATGAGCTCCTTCTTCCGCCTATATCGAGCTCCCATCCTGAAAGTCCTTCAGCAACGTCACGGGGCTGGCATCGTGGAGAGTCCAGGCTTTGAATGTATGGTGGAGCTTTTGACCAAGCTCATCCGGGCTGGAGCTACCATCTCCGAAGTTGCCATGCCACTGGACGGCTCGCAACGAATCGGCAAGAGCAAGATGAAAATCCTTCGGACTGTTCGGGGATACTTCCGTGTATTTATGGCAAATAGGCGATGGAAGTAACGTGCGGAACTCAAGCTCGGGCCCCATCGCACAGGTTTTGTGACCGAACACAAGACCTGATCCTGGACGACGCGCCCGGAGTTTGCTCACGGAAAGCCGAAACCAACCAGGTGTTTCCAGCCTAATCACTCGATCCGAGCTCAATCCTGAGTGATTCGAATGCCGTAGACTCTAAGCGACAGCTGTCGTGCGTCTGAACTGATTCCAAGTTGAGCGGGTATGAAAGTACTCTCTGGCCGCAGGCTTACTTGAACAGTTTTGCCAGACCGCAGATCTTCGCTCTCGAGTTCAGGCAGCTCAAGACCGACCTTAAAATCTCCTGGAGTGGAGACCACCACACGACCCACCAAAGACCCGTTGACGAGAACCTCGATTGAGTAGGGGAACCGATAGATCGACACTGAAGGCATCATTCCATTCAATTCGATGCGCCTTGGGTGCGACGGAACGTTCAAATGTACTGTGGCGGTTTCGCCGATCCAAAGATCGGGGTAGAAACCGTTGATCCAGGCTTTTGCGAAGTCCATTGTGTCGGTCAGCGCCAGACTAGCTGGCACTGAGGGAAGAGGCTGTTCGGCGTCCAACAACCCGATTTCCGAAATGGCCACGTTTAGCTGGCGTGGGTCTCTGGGGACCCAACGATTCCATAGGCCCCCTTGTCGTTCGATCGGTCTGACCGTTTCTTCCACTTCTATTTCGAGCTGGGTCCAAGGATGTGTAGGAGTGAACGGACGTGTAGTGGTTCGCGCATAGCCCGTGAACTCGATGCTGTCGAACTGATGTCCATTTACAAAAACTCGCAGGTGCCTGCGATCAGAAGGGTATCCATATCCAGCCGTGAGAGCCAGACTCAGTTTACGACGCCGTGTGCCGGGATTCAGAAGGAGTAGTTCTGCCCGTTTACGAATCCAGCGGAATCTCCGCTGCCATGAGAGGGTGCTTTCAGCGACACTCTCCGGCCGGTACCAGCCTTTGCCCGGGTAAAGGAGACTGTGAGTGTCCTCCCAAAAGGATCTTACGAAGCGGGGGCTTTCTTGAATGAGGGAACTGTCTGCAAATGAAATCAGATCGTAGGAACTGTCCCTCCAGTGCAAAATATCTCGCCCCATAACTGAGAGTGGTGGCCGAGTTTGGCTGTCTGCAATGAGTAGCGCCCTCGCATCAGGGACTAGGACCGGAGAATCGGTGGAAGGCCAGAAGGTAACCAGCCATCGTTGCACAACCGAATCTGGCAGGGCGACGATCACTTTTCCCGCTTGAGCCAGAGTTTTTGATTCCCTAATCTTGCCAAAGTCATCCAGAGAGAGGGCAGGCAGGTTATGCATCCCACCTCCGCGATGTTTGCCTAGGGAGTAAGACCCCACACGGTAACCCAGGCACAGATTAAAGAAGGCGTACGCAAGGATACATGTTGGAATGAGGTAGAGCCTCGCGGGCTTGCTGTTCAGCCGGATCCGATCCGCAAGAGTACTGCTGACAGCGACTCCAAGGAGGGCACTGATCAGCGGATGCACCCAGGCAACAAGCTTGAAGACTCCGTAGCCGTTGCCTTGAAAACCGTAGCTGAAAAAGAGCAACGCCACTGCGCCGTAGGCAGCCCACTGATCCGCCCGTAACTGAAAGCAACTTCGACGGAGGAAGAGAAATATGGTCATCCCAAACAGCAAGCATCCCACTAGGAAGAGCAGAAGAAACTCCGGTCCTCTAGTCCGAAAGAAAAAGGGTATCTCCAACGTTGGAACCTTCAACCCCCAGAAAAAAGGGATAAACTCCTCGGTTAGTGTCAAGGCATAGGACATCAGAATTTCGTCCCCTTGCTGGGCCGTGAGACGGGCACTCATAGACTCATGCAGCAGTCGCCTCGCCACAGAACAGGCGTGGGAGAAGAAAACCGACGCCGTGAGCAGCAAGATCCCGGTCGCCAGAATGGCCGAGCTCTTCAGGAACGGTTTTCGCAGCGCTGCCCTTCCCAGGACCGTCGCCGATGCCAAAACAGCCAACACGCCAAACCCAGGGAAGTAGAGATAAAACATTCCAGAAAAAAGAATGGCGGCGCCGATTCCGTTCCCCGGAGTGGGCTCTCGGAAGTACAGCGCGGCCAGGCTCAAACCCACAGGCAGAGTAGCCAACACCGTCAATGCTCCAAGTGACTGCAGGCAGAAGGTGAGGAGAGTCAGGGAGCTGCAAATCGATAGGGCCGAAGCGCAGATAGCCGAGGTCTGGTTGCCTTCCAGGACAATTCGCGTGAATAGGAAGATTGAAGCCGGGATCAGGAACAGCTGAGCCCCGCAGAACACAGAAAAGAGGGGCCCCACCGGCTGACCCGTAAGCTGGGAGACAAGTGAGAAGAAGTAGGACAGGCCCAGAATGGCACTGGGGTCAGCACTTTGGTATCCGCCAGAGTAGAAATCGCTTGTCGGTAACCCGAAGGGATGGCCCATCAAATACTCAAAAATACCTATGTAGAAGGGAACATCCGGATTTCCGAAACCTAGATAACTTCGAAACCCGGCCACCAGCAAAGGCCAGCCCTGAAAGAGCAGAGCGAACGAGCAAATTGCTAACGGGAGGCCCACGCTCCGAAGCTCCAGCCGCGACAGAGGTGCCCTGTAGATTGCCGTCACAGCCAGGATTACGAAGACGGGCAGAGAAATCAGTCCAATCGTGCGCCCCTCCAATTCAAGGGAGGCCAACAGATTTGTGAACAAAGTTCCGCTGCAAAGCCCTATCGCCGGCATCAGGAGAACGCGATAGTTATCTTTGGCTGGAAGTAAAAGCAGAGTTGGCCCCAGTCCGAAGAGGAAGAACAACGAGATCACACCGAAGAGGAGTAGAAAGGTGTCCATTCCGTGATTGTACTGGGGAATCCTGGTTGCAGCTGAAAGAGTCGAAGAGTAGGGCGCGAAGTCCTACCGTCTTCAGGCACGCCAGCAGCGGTGGTTGAAGGGGCTGGTTTTCGGTTAAGTAACCTACCTGACAACGACCTTTGGGGATGCCTGTTACTGAATCGCCCTCACCACTCGTACCATTCAATGCCGAGGCCGACCAACGGCTGGAAAAAGTAGCAGATCGATTCAGAAAGTACAACAACTCTCCAGGTGCTCAATCTCACTCATCTGATGCGGCGACGGGGACAACAACACGCGCTAGACATTCCGTTGATATCTGAGTATAAAGCCTCTTGCTGTCATACGGCGTACAGAGCCCCCTAGGGTTGCCGATGGAACCGACGTCATCCTAAAACCCGACTGTTCTCTCCTGACGAACTGCATGGATCCGGTCCTCGAAGTCAAGAATCTCCTGAGACGATATCCGAGGCTCTTCGACTTCCTGCAGTACATGATCGGGCCGGTCCTAAGAAATGATCGCTTGGAGGCCGAATTCAAAGCGTTCGTCGCGACATCCCCTGAAAAGCAGTTCTTCAATCTCGGAGGTGGGGTCTCCAGGAGCGCAGCCAACGTCAAGAACATCGACTTTAAGGCGGGACCTAATGTGGACTTGATTGCAGATCTTCACTGGATCCCTCTGGCCACCGAATCGGTTGACGGCATCACTTGTGTGGCCGTCGTGGAGCACCTGAGAAACCCAGCCCAGCTGGTCGCGGAAACACACAGGATTTTGAAGCCCGGCGGACTGGCCCATTTCAACATTCCTTTCATGCAGCCCTACCATGCTTCTCCGGACGACTTTCAAAGATACACGGACTCTGGACTGAAAGAGCTATTCACTCCATTCGAATTGATCAAACTGGAATGCATGGGTGGACCTGCCTCAGCCCTGACCTGGCTTCTGACGGAGTTCTTCTCCTTGTGCCTTAGCTGTGGCTCCCGGAGTCTTCACGCATTTTGGTTTCTCTGCTTTACCGCAACCCTGTGGCCACTGAAGTTTCTGGACCTGATCCTGATCCACTTTCCCAATAGCCGGATCATGACGTCTAACTTCACCGTTCTGCTCCGGAAGCCCTTTCGGGAATTGTAGATGACAAGGAGTTTCAGATGAACAAGGATTTGCCCGCCTGTGCCGGTGGTGTTCCGACTCGAGCAACGTTTCTGCCGATCGGTCGGCCGGATATCTCTGAAGCGGAAAAAGCAGAAGTGCTCGACACCTTGTCCGGAACGTGGTTGAGCAAGGGCCCGAAGGTGCAGCAGTTTCAGCAGGAATTTGCTTGCTATGTTGGTGTTCACCGAGCGCTGGCCTTGAACAGCTGTACCGCGGCGCTCCACCTGGCTTTGATCGCAGCCGGCGTGGGCCCGGGAGATGAGGTAATCATCCCTTCCCTCACATTCGTTGCCACCGCCAATGTGGTTTGCTACGTTGGGGCGATTCCCATCTTCACAGACGTCGAGCCGGACACGCTCTTAATGTCAATGTCAAACCTCAAGGATTTGGTGGGACCAAAGACTAAAGCGATCATTCCTGTTCATCTTTATGGTAGACCCTGTCGCTCCCACGAGATCCTGGAATTTGCTCGAAAGCACTCGCTGGTGGTCATTGAAGATGCGGCTCACGCCGTGGGAACGATTGATTGCGGAAAGCACATTGGTTCGATCGGCCACTTCACCTGCTTCAGCTTCTATGCGACCAAAAACCTCTGTACCGGTGACGGAGGTATGGTTACTTGCCGGGACAATGACGAGGCCATGGATCGGATGGAAATCCTCAGCCTCCACGGGATGAGCACAGATGCGTGGAAGCGGTTTTCTCCTGATGGATCTCCTTTTTGGGGGATGGTTGAAATCGGGTACAAATACAACTTGACTGACCTCCAAGCTTCTCTCGGAATTCACCAATTGCGAAGACTGGAAGGCTTTCTCGGCTTACGACAAAAACTGGTGGAACATTACCGCGAGCTGTTGATCGGGGACCCCCGAATCAAACTGCTGGCCCCGGATCCCGTCAATGGAAGACATTCGCACCACTTGTTCGCGATCCTTCTTAACACCGATCGACTGCGGTGTAACCGAGATGAGTTTGTCTCAGCTTTGAAACAGGAGAACATCGGTTCTGGGGTTCATTATCATGCGCTTCATATGCAACCCTATTACCGCGAGCGGTTCTCGCTGCTTGAAGAGGACTTCCCTGTTGCCACCGCAGCCCACCGTCAACTATTGACTTTGCCCTTGCACACGGGAATGCAACCTGCCGATGTGGAAGATACTGTTGTTGCGTTGAAGCGCCTCCTCAATTACTTTGAACGGTAGCCCAAGGTTCATGGAGATACTGCTGAATTTTGTATTGGGATTGCTGATCGTCGTTCTTTTGGGCTGGGGTTGGGCAAGCATTTTGGTCCCTCGCCTTCAGGACCAATGGATCGTTGCGATGGCGTGCGGTTTGGGGATATTGATCTGGGCTGGAGTCTGGGTTCAGTTCTTAAACGTTTCCTTTTCCTCCTATCATTGGCTGGTCCTTTTCTTCCTGCTCCTTTCGGGCAGTCTGGGGGTCTGGCGATTACGTATGACGCCCTGGAACGGCCGGCCAGCAGGATGGTTATTTTGTTTGGCGCTCGCTGCCGGCGCTACCTATCTCATGCCAATCTGGCTGCAGGATGGACGAGGCCTTTACACGCTGAATGGAGGAGACGTTTCGGTCTATCTGGGCATTTCCAGACTGCTGGAGATCCTGAAACATCCCTCCAACCTCTGGTCTCTCGAGTCGGTGCCCCCGGAAATCGGCTGGTCTTTTTCAAAAGCTATTCACGCAAGGATCGTTCAGCCAAGTCTCATCGGTGGAGTTGCACTCTGGTTGAGCGCTCGTCCTCCTTGGACCGATTCGTTCAGCTGGTATTCAAGTCTCATCGCTGTAGCCTATTCACTTGCGGTTTGTGGCACCGTTCTGCTGATGAGGACGGTGTTTAGTACAGCAAAACGGAGCAGTCAGGTAACCGTCGGTTTGATGATGTTTGCCACCAATGGGGTCTTCTGGTTAGCCATGGCGCATTATTTTGCCCATGTTGTGGCAGTGGGTGTACTTGGTGTTCTTTCTGCGGTTGGGTACATGGTCTCAAAACAACCGCGAATTAGCTTACCGGCCCTGCTGTGTTTCGGTGGCCTTCTGGGAACGATTCTTGTCTATTATTCGCCGCTGGTTCTATTGTACGGGATCTTGTGGACCTGCATGATCGTTTCCTACCTGTTCATCTCGCGTCCCCCTGCTAAGGAGCTTTGGCTCCATCTGCAAAAGGTTGGCCTGGTGGTGGGCGCTGTCTTGGTTTTATGCTGGCCAGCCGTGCAGCCAATGCTGCGTCTGGTCAAGGTTCTGGCTGTTGCCACCGCCACCCGTAGCGTAGACGTCGCAGTCCCCTTTCAAAGTGCCTGGGACTACCTTCTTGCGTTTACGGGACATGTGGGCCCGTCCTCCTTGTTCCCATGGAATCAGACAAACGCGACTGGCTTTGCGGTGCCTCAGGCGCTCAAAGATCTGGGCCTTCTGCTTGGATGGAGCCTGCTCTTTTTGGGCTCGACTCAAGCTCTAAGGCAGTCAGCCAAGGTTCGTACGGGATTCATCTTGTTCGGATGCCTGGCGGTGTTGGCTGTGTGGAGTCTACGTGGAACCGAGTACCGATTGATGAAACTTGGGTTATATCTGTTACCCTTTTTCCTGATTCTGGGAAGCCAAGCCGTCGATTGGTCCTCGTTACGCTTGAAACGCATTGGGTGGTGCTTGACCGGTGGGTTCATTCTGGTGTCAGCGTTGTGCAAAGTTGCGCTCTTAAGTGAAGCAATCAAGGGCTCCGAGCACAGCTTCCATTTCAGCCGTTATGACCTGGAGCTGTGCGAGGCACTGGAAAGCTCCCCCTGGTCGCGCAACAAACCAGTGTGCTTGTTGTCGTACAACGGTTTCATCAAGATGGCTGTCATGGACACAGCCTTCCTGGAGCAACGCTATTACACAGGCACTGCCTATACCTATAAAGGACCATATCCCTGGGAAGTCACCGAGCGAGTCCAAGACGTCCTCCCAGAACTGCAGCTGTTCAGGAGAGAACCGGATATCCTGGCGGAACCGGAAGGCGACGTCTTATTTGAGAATCCCCAGTGGAAGGTAGTCAGACTGGAGGGGGCCGAGCGGGACAAGGCTTTTTTGGTTGGCCCGGCTTGGAATGCGCCCCTGCCCCTCGCATCAGGGCAGCAGTTCAGGTGGTTGCGAAACAAGGGGTTGTTAGGCCTCTGGCTAGCTGAAGGGGGCAGATTCAGACTCCAGATCTCGGCCGCAAGTGAGAAAGTTAGGAATGGCTCTATCCTCGAGATAAGTCTGGACGGCAGTCGATTCCAGCACGTTGAGATTCGATGTGACCCCGCCCAATACCCGGAGTTCCACGATCTTGATTTGGAACTTTTGCTCGAAGCGGGTTCGCACTTCCTTGAAATCAATCCGCAGAAGTTGCCGGAAGACGATCAGCCGGGCCAGCCTTGGGTAATGGTGGCGAGCATCCGTGTTGTTCGGAACTGACTCAGTCTGCCGAGCCACGCGGGTCCTCGAATTGAGCGCGACTCGTCCAGCCCCCGGCAACTCAGCTGTGGTGATCAACTTCTGGGGGAGATTTTCTCTGAGGGGAAATCATGCCCATTGGTAACGTCCCACAGGCAAAGACTCTAACGGGGAGGCTCATCAATTTCCTGGGTTACTACCTCTGGCTGGACTTGAGGGCTCGCGGAATAGCCTCGTTTTACAGGCTCTTCTTCAACCATATTGGTAAGGGAACTCGCATCGTTGCACTGATGACGGTCAGTGGCCCAGAGAACATCGAAATTGGGGAGCGCGTCAGCTTGAACCACGGGATTCTGATCCACGGACGGGGGGGGGTTTCGATCGGCGACGACACTATCATCGCTCACAACGTTTCGATTCTCTCGAATCAACATTCCATTGAGAGTTTGGATGTCCCTGTTTACGCTAACAAAATGGAATTTGCGAAAGTGTCGATTGGAAAAAGAGTCTGGGTTGGCTGCAATGTAGTGATCTTGCCAGGTGTGTCAATTGGTGATGACGCTGTTATTGGAGCGGGTGCTGTTGTGACCAAGAATGTTCCCGAGCGAGCGATTGCGGCTGGCGTTCCGGCTCGGATTCTTCGCTATCGGAGTTGAGTTGGTTGACTGCTGGGTTGGTCAGACTTTGGGGAAGGTACCCCCCAAGTCAAGTCAACCGCTCACCTCTATTGGAGAGCTGATCGTCAGTCCGGATGCAGTTCCAGATTGTTGATTCGAACATTTAACCAATATTCATCCCAGTACCGGGGCAGCTTGAGCAAACGGCCTTGTTTCACTGTGTCAAATGTGTAAACAAAGAGCGCGCCGTCGGTGATGACGTGAGTTTCGTCGGGAGAGTCCCAAAGTGTCGAATCAGGCTGCTCGCACAGTTGGGCAATCATCGTTTTCATCTGAGTGGGGTGTCTGGGCTTCACAAGTACCTCCACTAGTTGATGCCTCGGACCCGAGGGTACCAGCAAGACACCGGCTCCATTCCTCACATAGGAAAACCAGCCCTTTTCTCCGTTCCCTTCTAATCGATTCTCCAGTTTAAAGAAGGCTTCGTAATCGTGACCGAAGAGTATCAGCTTCCCAGTGCTGTTTGACTCTAACCTTTGAGACTTCCAGCAGACCGGATAATAGCGAATCCTACCCAT
This sequence comes from Acidobacteriota bacterium, assembly GCA_040753175.1. GTDB lineage: Bacteria > Acidobacteriota > Terriglobia > Versatilivoradales > Versatilivoraceae > JBFMEW01. Next base: position 461,618 of record JBFMEW010000003.1, read on the forward strand.
GAATGAGGAGGTTTTCCCTTCGGATGCCGAAAGCAGCCACAGGTGTGGAAGGTCTCTCTCAGAAAAGTAGTCTGAAGCCAGACGTTGATGATCGACAAGTACTTCATCGCCAGGTGGTCTGCCAGGCCGTACGGAAATCTGCGTCAACGCTAGATGGCGCGTCGGCAACATCGCGCTTCCGTGAAAGGGCTGGGCCGCGAGATAGATGTCCGCGCTCTTCCTGGACTCCATCAGAACAATCGCGTCTGGATCCTCCCCGCGAATTCTGGCGGCCTCCTTAAAATAGGATGGTTCCAGTATCCCGCTTCGGTCCAGACCAAAGCTTAGGCTTAGTACCAACAGGAGGCGAGGAAGTGCCAAGCTCACGCAGAACGCTATCAGGAAGATTGCGTGACATCTCCTTGCCCTCTGAATCGGTCTGGAATGACTGTTTGCAGGCAGAAGCGCCGCACAAAAGGGAAGAAGTAACGCCGCGTACAAAAGGATCAAGACGTTTTGGGCGCCTTTGGCCTGCGTGTAGAGGTTACCTTGCGCTATTGCGAGCTGGGTCCCCACCGCAACAACACTCACAGCGCTGAACAAAGCCAAGGAACGCACGTCGTGAGCCCCCGGATCAGTTAAACGTGAAGGAGAAACCTCCGTTAGGTCAGTACCATGGGATCGAAACCGAAGAAGGATCGTCCACAGAAGAAGGCCCGATAACGCCAGTGCAGCCCCAAGGCAAACCGATAGGCGGGCCCCAATTAAAGACAGAGGAATGGGATTGGAAAGTGGTTGATAGTGTTGCTGTGAGAGAGCCCCGAATAGGAAAGATCCCCACTCCCAGCTCCAAGGAGGAACGGCACTGCCCATGAGGGGCGTCGATGCTTGGGCTGAAGAGCCCGTGAATCTATCCAGCAGGCCAGATAGGATCGGGAAGTACATGGCGATGCTTGCCATCGTTCCGGTCATAACCCAGCACAGCATCACCAGAACCACTACCTGTCCTCCTGCGGCCTGAGTGAAGGTCCATAAGCGCTCTTGCCATGAGGACCACTTTGGTGCGATTGGTCGGGAGCGAATCGGTCGGTCAGAACCGACGACCGGAGACAAACTGTTATCCCGAGTCGCAGCACCTCGATGCAGCCATCGCCTCGGAGTCATCCAGGCACTCAACAAGACCAATGGGAAGATGACGACCATGAAGTGGGCGTATCCGACCAGAACGACGGCCATTAGCACACCAAATGATCTCACTCCTGCTCTGCTGAACAGGGAAATTCGCGGCGAGATGCTCAACAAAATGGCTGTGGCCGCGATGCTTAGCGCCTGCAAAAAGTACATATTGTAGAAAACCGAAATCAGGCCGTGCGAGGTCGCAACCAGAGCGCCGGCAATCAACGCCGGCGTCTTACCGAACGGCCGGAAAAAATCCCAGAAAGAGATGATCGTCAGCGCGTAGAGAACCGACAAATTGGCGAAGAAAACAGCGTGGTTCGTTTGCGCCGACAGGAATGCCCATTGCGCAGTGGGGCTGAATTGTATCGAAGGAAAGCTCTTGGTGAGTAGGAAGCGGTTGCACTGGTAATCTGCTTGAGGAGGATTTGCACTGTGAGGATCGATAGCCTGGATATCGCTGCGATGCTCCAGCCTTCCACCCATGGGGTTGCCAATGAACCGGCGGACATCATTGAATATGTCGTCCAACCCATACACTGGCAGCCTCTGGTCCGTGAAATACTTTGCGACGTCAGCATATACCGAAACATCGCCGCCACCCTCGGTAAACGGGCCATATACCCTGCTGATGTGGAGCGGTAATAGAAAGAGATTGGTCAGCAGGACAAAAGATACATAGGACATCCAGTAGCGTGGCATCCAGTTCCGAAACTCTAGAAATCGCCGCAACCTCTCGCCCCTGCGACACGCCATGTGAAGTAGGAATAGAGTGGCGCTCATGAGCCAGGCTATTTGAATGGAAACCAACACGCTTGCTGCAGCGAACCAAGCTAAAGAAAAGAAAAATGCCAGCCCCACTCGGGTTCCCACAGGCAGGTTTCGTTCTTCAACAGAGTCGAAAACTGATTCTGCCAAAACCGCCGAAACCCAGAACATGACGGTGATCCCGGCCATCCATTGAACGTAAAACAATGGGAGTTCTCCTTTTCACCCTTCGGCTGAGTTTGAGTTGGTTTTCCGAGAAGCGTTGTGAACACCCTTGGACAATTTGCCAGACACTGCCAAGTCTCAGCAGTCCCAGGCTGAGCCAGGGGGGAACAAACATCTTCCCGGAGCACCGCTCGAATCCGAAAGAGCCACAGATTTGGCTTCAAGCAGGGACGGAATTACGATTTGAGGAGGCTCGTGCCGATCGTGTGTTCCAGTGATACCGCACAATACCGGCACTGTGACAAAGGGTATAAAGAAAAATCAACGGCGACAGCAAGAGCACAAAAGGATTCTCCCTGAGCGCCAGTAGAACTTGCGCTGAGGTGCTCAGAACACTCAAGGGCAAATAGTACAACAGGCTCGCGAGAAAACTGCCCGGCAGAAGCCAATGCCCGTCGAACTTCTGGGCCTTTCTGACCGGGACGGTCCAAAGGCCGTATTGATAGTTTCGCCTGAGAATGGCCCCTAGGTGGTCGTCGAACTGGTGGCATACCGGAATGGCGTCGCTATAAATCAATCCGATCCCTTGCCGCCTGGCCCTTTGAGAGAAGTCCACATCCTCGAGTTCTCCATAGCGTTCGTCGAATCCTCCGAGTGCTCTGAGAACACCTGCGTCGAAACTCAAATTCATGGTCTGCAGAAAGTTCCCATATTGAATCCCATTTCGAGTCAATGCCGCCCGGGCCCTACCCCACAAAGTTGAGGTGACGTTCTCAATCCGGCCTCCGATCAAATGGAAGGGGTGCCGAGAATGAAGACGCACATGATTCTCGATCCAACGGGGATCACTTACGTAGCAATCGTCGTCAAGCAGAATGTAGAGATCCGCAGGGAACTCTCTCATCGCGCGGTTTCGGCTGCCAGCCTGTTTGCGGTTTTTGGAATTACGGAGGATGAAAACTGCAAGATCGGGGGGAAACCATTCCCTGAGAACAGGCTCTTGAGAAGCGTCATCGACAATGACGATCTGAAAGGCCTGATAAGTTTGGTTTAGGAGACTGGACACACATTGGGCCAGCTTAGTCTTTCTGTTACAGGTTGGGATCACAACCGTAACCCTCGGCTCAGACACGTCTCAATAGCCTCCAAACGGAAGGCCGATCAACCGCGGATAGTTTCGAGGGTTGAAAAGAATGTTGTCAGTCATGTTGCAGTTGTGGGTGCAGTGGCAATGGCGATCCTTGATTCCCTGAACCGCCTGGACAAAACTGGTGGAAGACAGGATTTCCTTCAAAGGGGTTTCCTTTATGTTGCCCACCGTTGGCAACAACTCGCACGGAGCGACTCGCCCATCTGAATAAATGACCAGGTGGGCCTGACCTCCAAGACATGGAACCACTTGGGTCTTCTCTTCCAAGGTTCGGATGGACAGGTCCCAGAGGTACCTGTGGTAGTTCCTAGCCACCACCTGAGTGATACCGGATCGGTTGTAGTCGTATCGGCTGATCGATTTCTCGTAGATGGAAAGAAACTTTCTGATCTCTGGAATGGGGGGCAAAGTGACACTCTGATCCAGCGGCGTTCCCCGAAGTAACAGGACTGAGTGATACGAAGGGCGATAGTTGCTATAGACAAAGTCAATCAGTTCCGGAATCTCTTGGTAGTTCTGAGCCGTAAGAACCGTGTTGACCTGCAAAATCATTTCCGGATACGTTTTCCGGACAGTTTCCAAAGTCCCCACTGCTCTTCGAAAAGAACCCTTTCCCCGAATGTCATCATGGCGTCCTTCGAGTCCGTCTATCGAAATCATCAATCCGAATCGTTGGGGAGAGAAAAAAGTGAAAAGTTCGTCCAGAAATCGCAGAGTTCGTTTGAGGTCCCATCCATTTGTGGGCATCCCAATAAATCCGCTGTCAGAGTAAAGCCGAAGTATCTCCACAAGGTCTTTGCGAAAAATAGGTTCTCCGCCACCAATGTTAAGGATCTGGATTGGACCCAGTTGATCTCGAATTAACTTGAACTGGTCGAGAGTTAAATCCTGCTTATCGAACTCCACGAAGCAATGTTTGCAGCGTAAATTGCAGAAGCTTGTGACGTACAGGATCAGGTGCTGGACTGAGTGCCTGAGGTTGTAATCCAGAGCTGCTCTTAAGTACTGAAACACTCGTCCTCCGGTGGCTGATGTGCGTCGAATCTGGTTCAGATACTAGATGGCTGTTGGGTTCCTGCGCAAGCAAAAAAGGCGATTGTGTTGGTTCGGATCATTTTGATTTCAATAAGCTTCCTGTCATGGCGGTGTGCTGGCTATCTTGACAACGCAGGGGGGGATCAGGGATACTCGCGATCCCTAGACTTCCTGTCGTGAACGCACTGACCCAAGCACATTGATTACAACATCGACTGAGGTGCTCTGATGGCTGAAATTGCAGGAAGCGTCGTTTTGGTTACCGGTGGCGCCGGCACAGTAGGTTCGCACATCGTGGACGCGTTGATCGAGGAGAACCCGCGCAAAATTATCGTCGTCGACAATTTTTCGGAGGGAACGCGAGACAATCTTCGGACCGCGCTGAGCCAGGATACGATTCCGATCGAGGTGGTTACGTCAGACATCAGGGACAAAGAGGATCTCGACATTATCTTTCAAGGCGTCGACTTTGTCTTTCATCAGGCGTCTGTGCTTTTGCTTGAAAGCAGGGCCAAACCACAAAAGGCGATTGACGTCAACATCCAGGGAACCTTCAACGTTTTTCAGGCTTGTGTCAAGAACAAGGTAAAGAAAATCGTTTGGGCTTCTTCGGCTTCCGTCTTTGGAGATCCCATTCGGCTACCTGTAGACGAAGACCATCCCTTTAATAACGTTACGTTCTATGGCGCCACTAAGGTAGCGGCGGAACAGATTGCTACAAGCTTCAATCATCAATACGGACTCCATCAGATCGGATTGCGGTATTACAACATCTATGGTCCTCGGCAGGGCATCAAGGGGGCTTACGCGCAAATCCTGCCTAAGTGGTTCGACCGAATCGAGCGTCGCAAACCTCTTGTCATTTTCTCGGACGGTTCCCAGTCAATGGATCTCATTTTCGTTAAGGACGCGGCCCGCGCCAACGTTTTGGCACTTAGAAGCAGTGTGACTAATGACTTTTTCAACGTGGGCACGGGCGTCGAGACCACAGTCAAACAACTTGCTCAAATCGTTTTGGACGTGACCGACTACCCGGAAGCCCCGATTTACGAACCTCACGACATCAATTTGGTTCGTCGCCGCCAGTGCTCAACTGAGAAGGCTCAGCGACTCATTGGATTCAGGTCCCACGTTGAAGTTCGAGACGGCGTCAGGCAGTACTGGCAGTGGCGCAAGGCGCGCGCGTCAGAACCGATCGGCCTGGGAATCCCAACATCAGCGACCTGATCTTACGACTGCTTATCTTTGAAAGGACGCTTTTGTCCGTTGTCACCCGGTTGGGATCCTCTGGCCTTCAGATATCTGTCGGACGAACCTCGGATCTGCCGAGAATCAAAGAGAGATTTCTGAGAGGATTGGGGACAGAACTTCTGGAGAGCTATGAAGCTAGAAAGGAACTGGCATTCATTCAAGAGACCCCAGGGGATGTAGTCATTGCCTCGCGTGGTGATGAAATTCAAGGAGTAGTCTTACTACGAGAACGTCATTGGGATTCCGGTCATTTCGGTATCCGAGTCGGGTCAATCGAGGTGCTCAGGGGGTTTGGACGAAAGCCATCTCATAATCGCGATATTCTGAGCAGCCTGATGTCATTTGTGAGCGCCAAGCTTGGGGCGTTCCGGTACGTTACCTGTAGAACTACGACGAGGGATCAAGCGGCTGCAAATATCCTTGAGTCCTTCGGCTTTGAGTACCTAACCGGCATGGTGACCTTGGGCTTTCACTTCGCCCACGATGAAGTCCGAGAAGTCCGCGGCTCGAATATCTCAGCTGTTCGAAAGGGCGAGGTCAGCCGGCTGGCTGGCATCGCCAGACGATCGTTCGTTTGCGACCGTTTCCATCAGGAGACGGGGCTCCCCAAGTCGAATAGCGACAGTCTCCACGCCGAGTGGATTAGAAATTGTTGCTTAGAGGGTCTGGCTGATACGGTTCTCGTGTCTCGCGACGGCCGCACTCTGCAGGGTTTTGTGGCCTGCCGCCTGGACCGTGAATTACATCCGACGGTCGGTGAGATCGTCTTGCTGGGAGTGGCTCCTGAAATGAGGGGGAAGGGTGTTGGCAGCAGACTCGTCAACGCAGCTTTACGCTGGTTTGACGGATTGGCAGAACTCGTTTTGGTAAGAACCGAAGTCTCCAACTACCCGTCCCTTCGTACCTATCAAAAAGAAAACTTCACTATCCTCTCAGCAAGCAACTATTTCCGAAGGTGGATGTGAGATGGACCTCTCAATTGTCATACCGCTTTTGAATGAGGAGCAGAATCTCAAGGAACTTCATCAGAGACTCACAAAGGCACTGGTACCGTTGGATCTGAGTTACGAAATAGTCATGGTTGACGATGGCAGCACGGACCGTTCCTTCGAGATCCTGTGCGATCTTCAGTGCCTCGATCCTCACCTCAAGATCATCAAACTGAGACGCAACTTTGGCCAGCATCCTGCCACCTTCGCTGGTTTTGACAATGCCAAGGGGGACATTGTCATTTCAATGGACTCCGATCTACAAAATGATCCAAACGACATCTCCAAACTTCTGGAGGTCATGCGCCGGGGCTACGATGTTGTGAGCGGAAAACGGTCGGACCGTAAAGATCCCTTTCTGCGGCGCAAGCTCCCCTCCAAGTTCATCAACCGCTTTATATCGGTTCGAACTGGATTGGTACAGACCGACACGGGATGCTTTCTGAAAGCTTATACCAACCGAGCCGCGAAGGAGATTGCACAGTTTACCGAGGTGGGTGGCTTCTTCACAGCCTCCATCGGTTTGCTCGGTTTGAAGTACACGGAGGTCGATGTGTCACACGGGGTGAGAGCCAATGGTGGAAAATCCCGGTACGACCTCTTCACCCAGCTGAACCAATTCATGAGCTTGTTTACCGGTTACGCACGCCGTCCGTTCCAGGTGGTGGAACTCATCGGCGGGACCACTCTGCTGATCGGAATGACCCTGTTTCTGGGGAACTTGATAAACTGGGTGGGATCGCGAAATCTGGTGGTTCTTTTGTTGTCCTTTCTGATTGCCGGTGTTGGGCTGCTCACGGGCTGCGCGGGAATCATTGGCGAGTACCTCATTCGCATTTATCACTCCAGTATCAGCAAACCACGATACTTAATTGAGGGAATCTACGAGGCCAAACCGGCCCTGAAGCAGTCTGCTCAAAGGGGGGACGTGTGAAAGCCTTTATCTTGGCTGCTGGTCTCGGAACTCGGCTGCGACCTCTGACCGATTCCGTTCCGAAGTGCCTGCTGCCTGTCCGTGGGAAGCCAATCTTGCAGTACTGGTTGGAACTGTGTGCCAACCACGGGATTTCACAGGTGTTGATCAATCTTCACCACCACGATCAAAAAGTACGTGAGTTCGTGCGGTCGAGAGACTGGGGCCTCACGGTTGTGCTCACCTTCGAACCGACGCTGCTGGGTAGTGGGGGTACGGTCCGGTCCAATGGAGATTGGATCCGCCAGGAGTCCGAGTTTGCGATACTCTACGCCGACAACTTGACCAACGTGAACTTGACTCGAATGCGGGAGTTTCATCAGAACAGCGGTCGTCCCCTCACAATGGGGCTGTTCCGAACATCATTCCCTGAGCAGTGCGGCATTGTGCGCCTTAGTGATTATGGTGTGGTGGTCGAGTTCGCCGAAAAGCCAGCCAGTCCATGGAGTAATTTGGCCAACGCCGGCATCTATTTTGCTTCACCTGCGATCTTGAATTTGATTCCCGCCCACACCCCCTGCGACATCGGCCACGACTTGTTGCCCTTGCTGGTAGGAAATATGATGGGTTACTGCGTGCCGGAATACCTGCTGGATATTGGTACGCCGGAGAGCTACGCCCAAGCCCAACAAGATGCCGATACACTGACGATAGAGGACTGCTGAGGATGCTGATTACGCAAACTCCGCTACGAGTCAGCTTTGCGGGTGGTGGGACCGACCTCCGGGAGTTCTACGAGCGAGAGGAAGGGGCAGTTCTTAGCACGACGATTGATAAGTACATATTTGTCCTTGTGAAGGAACGCTACGACCGAAAGATCGTGCTGAGCTGGACGCATAAGGAGATCGTGGAGCGAATTGACGATATCAAGCACGAGTTGATCCGGGAGGGGATGAGGCTGGTGGGAGTTCCTTCCGGAATCGAGATTATGACTACTGCGGATATCCCTAGCGAAGGATCTGGCTTGGGATCCTCCAGTTCTGTGACGGTGGGACTTCTGAACGCTTTTCATACCTATACTGGAGAGCAGGTTTCCGCTGGGCAACTGGCAGAAGAGGCCTGCCGGATTGAGACCGCGATCCTCAAAAAGCCGATCGGCAAGCAGGATCAGTACATTGCGGCCTACGGGGGCTTTCGCAGATTCGTTTTTCATTCGGATGGAAGCGTAACGACCACCCGGCTTGACATGACAGAAGACACGAAGCGTCGGCTCCAGGCACACTGCCTGCTTTTCTATACCAACCGGACTCGCTCTGCAGCCGAGGTGCTGGTAGAGCAGAAACGAAACACCTCCACCAACCTATCCATCCTGCGTGCCATGAGAGAACAAGTTCAGGAACTTGGAAAGTGTCTCGAGTCCGGCATGGTTAGTGAAGTTGGGAACCTATTACATGAAGGTTGGTGTCTAAAGCGAAGGCTCGCTCGCCAGATCTCCGATGTGGAACTGGACGGCATGTATCAACGAGCTCGCGAGGCCGGGGCGACCGGGGGTAAAGTCCTGGGGGCGGGGGGAGGGGGCTTCATGCTACTATTCTGCCCTGTCGAGAAACAGGAAAACGTACGTAAAGCAATGGCTCGCTACAAAGAAATGCCTTTTCGGTTCGAATCAGAAGGTACGAGGGTGATCTTTAACATCAAGCGGGAAACATGGAAGATTTGAGTCCGACTGCGGCCGCCCATCAAAAGTCACTCCGGCAGCTGCCACACAGCTTCGTCCGCAACTACCTTGATGAGATTCGGCGCTGCCTTGATCAGGTGTCAGAAGAGGAAGTCGAGCAGGTCCTGGCGCTGCTAAGAGAGGCTTACCACAAGGATCGAACCATCTTCATCATTGGAAATGGCGGGAGTGCAAGTACCGCTTCCCATTTCGCCACAGACCTTGGGAAGGGGACCTCCGTTGACGGAGCTAGGCGCTTTCGAACGATGAGCTTGACGGACAATGCAGCACTCATTTCGGCTGTGGGCAACGACATAGGCTTTGAGCATATCTTCGTCGAACAGCTGAAGCCGTGGCTTGAACAGGGTGATGTGTTGCTCGTGATTTCCGGGTCGGGCAACTCGCCCAACATCGTGGCGGCTGTGGAGTACGCGCGGTCCAGGAAAGCCCTCACGATCGGTCTGCTGGGCTTCGGAGGGGGAATAGTCAAACCCTTGCTGGATGCATCGATCGTGTTGCCGGCCCAACACTACGGCCACGTCGAATCGGTGCACCTCGTCCTAGAACATCTGATCTCCAACTATTTCATGCGCGAGTTGGGCGTCCCTGGCTACTAAACGCCTCTCTGGCGTTTGTTGCTTGGATGAAGGACGGCCTACAGTTTTTTGATGCTGACGGTGTGATCAATGATACTGCGTTAACCCCTATCCATCTGGGGGTTCCGCGGGACGTAGAAGCTTCAGTGGAAGTGCTGGACCTCCGCCACGCGTGGGTGGTGCGATGTGATTGGCGGGTGTGGTCACCAACCAGCCATGCGTCGGCAGAAGGTGCCAGGCATTTGGGTTTGTCCAGGTCGTTCGTGGTTCAAAACAGGCGAGAGGAAGATTAGGTGCAGTGCAGCCTGCAAAGCTGTTCTGATTGCGAGGTTTTATCTGAAGTCCCTCCGGTGGCGCGACCGCTCCGATCCACCAAACGATGCCCCTCGCGCAGCTCCCCTCTCCAAACGTACGATGGCCTTTCGATTGAAAGAGTTTAGGATGCCGCGGATTCTTTCTTGGAAGGCTTGTCGCTACCGGCGGTAGTCGATTCCCCTTTTTGTTTATCCCCCGTAGAGTCACTTTTGGGCGACGAGGTTTTTCGCGCGTAGTCTGTCACGTACCAGCCGCTGCCCTTGAGTTGGAAGGAAGTCTGAGAAATGAGCTTGGTCAAGCGGCCTTTGCAGGATGGGCAGCTACGAAGCGGTTTGTCGGAGAACTTCTGAATGACCTCCAGATGTTCGCCACACTTTTCGCAGCGGTACTCATAAATGGGCATGCTTGACTGTCCTCCTCATTCAAGATCAAGTAAAGCGATCGGCCAAGAAAATAGCAGATCTTAGGACAAATCTCAACTCCGGGCCTGTCGAGCTGTCGAGCTGCTCCGACATGGGATAGGCAATCAGCCATAGCCATTCCACATGGCGTGCCGAGCCAAAAGAATCGTCCAAACCACGGAGCAATTCTTTCGTGCTGTTTCTCCGATTCCATTTCCGCCCACTCCGGCGCTGGGCCAACGGCTTCCTCACACGTTCGACCCCGAAGCCCTACCGGCGGTCCGACTTGTCCCAAGAGTCAGTGGTGCGCGTCTCTCATGCTATAGTGAAACCAACCGGTCGTCGCCGGTCGACGGCCGTTGTGCGACAAGCGAAACATCGCCTCAGCGTCTCAGGATGAAGGATCTCTAGCAAAAGAACTCGCCACCGATGGGCATGGCCAACAGAAAAGGCAGGAATCGAAGGGAATTCCTCAAATTGATGGCAGTCGGACCGGCTGCTTCTTCCTCCCTCGTGTCTGCGGCCGTTTTGACGGAGGAGTCGCCGGAACGAGAAGCGGCGGCGCTCGAGCCAGCAGCGCCGCTACCGGGAACGGGCATGCCTGGCCCGTTTCCCGGAAGAGTGATCGAAACGCGAAGCTCTCGGTCGATTCTGGATAATCGGGTCGACTTCGCTGTTGTGCAAGAAATGATCGGGCGCGGCATGGCTGAGCTGACGGGAGCATCGTCTGCAAGGGAAGCTTGGCGCGTATTCTTCAATGAGCAGGACATCGTCGGCATCAAAGTGAACGCCTCCGGCGTTCCCGGATGCGTTTCATCGCCCGAAATCGTGAACGCCGTCATTCTGGCTTTGAATGACGTGGGTATTCCGTTCCAAAACATCTATTTGTACGAACGGTTCTCCTTCCAGATGGATTTGGCCGGTTATCATGCGACGGTTCCACCAGGAGTTCACGTCACCGGTTTCGGAAACGATCGTGGCGACCTGCGCAGCTACGACAAGAGCATTTATTATGAGACCTGCTTCTTCGGCGAAGAAGAGACCCGCTCTTACCTTGGCAAGCTGGTCAGCCAGAGACTCACGAAAATCGTCAACATCCCCAACCTTAAGGATCATGGCGCCGCGGGCGTGACCGGCTGTCTCAAAAACATCGCCTATGGTTCCTTCGACAATGTTGCCCGCTCGCACCAGGGGACCAAAACCTATACGAAAACCTTCATCGGTGAGCTTTGCCGCGTTGAGCCGCTTCGTTCGAAAACGGTGCTCCAGGTCATGGATGGCTTGCGTGGTGTTTACCACGGCGGTCCCTTTGCCCCCAATCAGAAATACATGTGGTTTCCAGGCCTGATTTATCTGGGAACGGACCCGGTGGCCATCGACCGAATCGAGCTGGATATCATTGAAGCCAAGCGCCGAGAGAAGGGCTTGATTTCACTGTGGGATCGCTCGCCGAAAAATATCATTACAGGCGAAGAGCGCGGAGGCGATCCGAACAAGAATCGTTTCTATCGGGAGCCCGGTCACATCCACTACGCAGGCTCTCTTGGGCTTGGGATTCACGACAGGAAAAGGATTCAGCTGAAGCAGTTGCTGGTGTCCTGAAACCGAGCTCCAAACCGCCAGGCTACGTCACATGTTCCACGCGCTTCCACCCACACAGGTTCCAACCGAATGGCCCATGTTTCGGTTCAATCCCGCTCGAACAGGCTGTGCCGAAGCGCGCCGGATCGGGCGGGTCAAGAATCTTAGATGGGAGTTTCACGTCCGCGATGGCTTTCGCTCCTCCCCGGCCCTGGCGGACGATGTTCTCTATGTGGGTGGGCTCGATTCCAAAATCTATGCGATCGACATCAGGACGGGCAGGGAGCGCTGGGTCGTGACGACTGGGGGCGAAGTCTCGGCTTCGCCTGCACTCGCCGGCTCAAACGTCCTCATTGGTTCAGCCGACGGAAAACTCTACAGGATTGAGCGCGAAACCGGGAGGGTCGTGTGGACATTTGAAACCGGCGGCGCGATATGGTCTTCCGCAGCTTGTGTCGCCGATCGGGTGTATGTGGGCTCCAACGATGGTTATCTGTACTGCCTGGATCTTGAACAGGGACGGAGCGTCTGGCGCTTCCATGCGGACCATCGTGTCCGTTCGTCTCCGGCAGTTGCGAACGGCACGGTCTTTGTGGGCACGGATGCCGGTGACATTGCGGCATTGAACTTGGAGGACGGAAGAGTCCGCTGGAAACTCCGCACCGGAGGACCGGTATTTTCATCTCCAGTGGTTGACGACCGAGCCGTTTACGCCGGATCCTTCGACTATCGTTTGTATGCTTGCAACAGAGAATCCGGTGAAATTCTCTGGAATTTCGGCACGGGACTGCACATTCAATCCTCCCCCAGTCTCAGCTCTGGAAAAGTGCTAATTGCTTCGACCGATGGATTCCTCTACGCATTGAATGCTTTGAGTGGTGAGGAGATTTGGAAGTTCAGTACTCCGTGGAGCATTGGATCCACTCCTGTGGTGGTGGGTGACTTGGTTTACGTCGCCCCTTTCAGCGGTCCGTTGTCGGGGCTCGACGTGACCACCGGCGAGCCGAGATTCAGATCCCGTGCCGGGTCGACCGTCTTTTCTTCACCGTTGTTGGCTGAAGGCTTGGTCTTTGCAACAACGAGCGAAGGCAGTCTCTACGCCCTCGAGGGAGAAGACTCGTGACCGCACACCCGACTGTCCCGAGTCAGAATGCAGGTCGAAACAGGGTTCGACATTGGGGACTGGCTCTTCTCGTGGTCACTATTGGGGTGGGAAACGCCTATCCCCAGGGCGAGATCAAACCCATCCCGCTGACTTCCCCTGGCGTTCGCATGGTGCGTTGGGAAGGTGGTCCCCTGGAGGCCAAACGCCGGCAGCTGCTGGGTACCCTGACTGGAGATCAAAAAGAACTCTTGCAAGCGATCCGGAAGTGGTATCAGCCGGACCAGTTCGAGTTCCTCCTCCAGGGCGGCATCAACTGGGTCTGGGTGACCTGGAGTGTTGGCCTCAGCGCGGCAGAAGAACAAAAAGCCTGGGCATCGCTGAAACCGGCTCTCAGTCGATTTCGAGGGTTCGGGATAGGCGTTTTGGCAACGGTTTCCGCTGGACAGCTCTTTGCAGCCGCTGTGCGTGCCAAGCAAGATGACCGAGTCCTGAAAGGAAAAGACGGGCTACCGGTTCCCTGCCGGAAAGGGCTCGTTCCGGAGGACGTGGATTTGTCCTGCTTTCAGTCGGACTTGGCCGGCCGAACCTGGAAAGAGACGATTGCCTGGCGTTCCCGAAAAGCGCTCGCCGAAGGAGCCAGTGGCGTCGTCTTGCAGGGACTGTCGGCTTCCACCACGCCTCCTCATCTGTTGCGCCGATTTCTGGAAGATCTGGCCTGGGAGATCCGCCAAGGGTGGCCTCAAGCAGCCGTGATCGTTCCGGGAGACCTGGGGACGGCCGCTTTCTTCGCCGACCAACCCTTGTTTGTTCTGAACGATGGAGTGTGGCCGGGAGTACAGCCCAGTTCGGCCTATGTTCGCGACGGTGATGTCATTGTGGCCGGGGCTTCCCAGGGACCGTGGATTGATTCCAACGCCTGGCTATTCAACCTGGCTGCAGCCTACGCCGGAGAACGGCCAATCTTCCTGAACCTTCCTGCTACCCAGGAGCCGCAGCTCAACCAGAGCACCACCTCTTCTGCTGCGGCCTTTTCGGTCCTGGAGGCGTTTGCATTTGGCGCAAACGTCTTGCTTGACGTGAGCGACCGACTCAGGCTTGGTCTATTCAAAAGGGAGACCTCCGCTCTACAAGAGTGGGCATCCGTTGCGAACGCATTATCGTTTCTGTCCAGACTCAAGGGGGCCTACCGGGGACGGCCAGCAGCCGAAGCTGCCGTGCTTGTGGACACCGCCGAGGATAGTGCAGAGATCCTCAATCTCCTCAGCCGGCGCGGGATTGAGTACGTGGTCCAGCGGGCCGACAACCTCGGGCAAGTGTCGTTGGATTCATTCCCCGTCGTCGTGGCCGTCAACTTAAGACCGCACGGCAAACCCTTCTTGAGCGACCTTGCCGGACTGGCCGAGCGTGGTAAGACAGTCGTGAGCACCCCTCCCAACGGACCGGAATCGGTCCTCGGCGAGCGGCCTCTGAAGGAATCATTGCCCGAGGGATGGATTTACTCAGTTCGAGAGGGTCGATGGATCCTCCTGAAAGAGCCGGTCACGGACCCAAACGCCTTTGCTTCCAATTTCAAAAACTGGCTTCCTGAGGGCACCAGAACGCTTCGGATGTGGAATGCACCAGCAGTTCTGGGTCGCGTTTTTCACTTGGGGGAGTCGAACGAAACGGCGGTGCACCTGATCAACTACGGAAGGTGGCCGGTCGAGGAGTTACAGCTTCGAGTCAAGGGAGCGTATCAAAAGGCAGAGTTCCATAGCCCTGAGGCAGCGGCGCCGGAGCCTCTGAGTATAGTCAATAAGGATGGCTTCGCCGAACTGACGCTGCCCAGGCTCGAGGGCTATGGTCTGATCCATCTGCAAAACTGAGATATTCTGTGGGCCCGACGGGCAACGCCGGTCCGGCTCGGCGTCTCTCTGAGATGAAGGAGCGAACCTGCTCTCGCAGATACCATGGAGCTAAGAAGCTATTCTGAATCTACCCGGTGAGTTCATGCCGAGCGCTTACTTTCCGAGCCCAATGAAAGCAGCGGAGGAGCTTTGACAGTGTTCCCACAGATTCACCTTAAGGAAGGCGATCCCGCGCCGGAACTCAAGCTGAAAGATCAGCACGGTAACTTGGTTTGGCTTCGAGACTATCTCTCCAAAAAGTGGGTGGTGCTCTACTTCTACCCCAAGGACCACACACCGGGCTGTACTCAAGAAGCCTGCGATCTTCGCGACAATATGGAGCGATTGTTGGAGCATGAGGCTCAGGTGGTGGGGGTGAGCGTGGACGATCACGAGTCGCATGGTCGCTTTGCTCGAAAGCACGGCCTGAATTTTCCGTTGCTGGCCGATCCCAAGAAGAAGGTGACCAGGTCTTACGGGGCCCTGGCGTTTTATCGTCTGGCTCGGCGTATGACCTTCATCATCGACCAGCAAGGGACGATTCGAAAGATCTTCCCCAAAGTCAATCCGAAAACGCACGTTGAAGAAGTGTTGCGGGCCCTGCAGGAACTCAAGCAACGTGGAGCTTGAGGGTTGGAGGCGAGCCGGAAGCAGTTGAACGAGATCGCCAGATCGCTCCACGAACCCGTTGGAATTGTCGTCGAAAACGAAGGGGTCCTTCCCGCATTAATTCTATGTCGATGCCGAAGTTCTTCCAGTTTCCCGGACTTCCATCGCCTGTGATGCGTTTGGGATTGGCGACACGTGGCAACACGCATCTGAAGCCCGACGACGTTCTGTTAGCCCTGGAACACGGCATCAACTACTGGAACTGGTGCGGCCACAACGACGGAATGGCGGCGGCAGTCCGGACGCTGGGTCCGCGAAGGCGCCGGGTCGTGGTGGCCACCCAGCTGGAGGCTCGCAATGCAGACGGAATCCGGCGGGAACTTGACGAAGCGTTACGGACCCTTCACAGCGACTATCTTGATGTCGCCACCTTCTACTACGTGGAGTCTCAACAAGAGTGGAGTCAGATTACGGGGCCCCGCGGAGCTTGGGAAGGACTGCGAAGGGCACGGGAGGAAGGTTTAGTCCGCCAGCTGGGACTCACCAGTCATCAGCGGCCGCTCCTCATCGAGATTCTTGAATCAGGACTTCTGGATCTGCTGATGGTTCGCTACAATGCCGCTCATCGCGGTGCTGAGGAACGTCTCTTCGAGCTCGCACTCAGGCTCCAGTTCCCTCTTGTCACGTTCACGGCGCTCCGCTGGAAGGCACTCCTGAAGGCAACGTCGGAGGATCCTTCGGGTTTCTCGCCTCCATCGGCGCGGGAGTGGTATCGATGGGTTCTCGCGCACCCGGCTGCATCAGTGGTCCTGGCGGCTCCCAATACTCGTACCGAGCTCCAGGAGAATCTTGAATTAATCGGAGATTGGCGCCCACCCGATCCTGGTCAGTACGAGGCCATGGGGCTCCACGGGGATCGAGTGCGCCGCTTGGCCGGGCGGTTTCCCTAGCCGGATCGACCATCAGTAACATCAACCCAAGTGTGCGGGAGGAGCCATGGACTTACAGACTCGCGTGACCAGAATCATCACCAAGCCTGCTTTGGAATGGCCCGTCATTGCCTCAGAATCAACAACCGTGAAGCAGCTGTATACCGATTACATCCTTCTTCTGGCAGCCATCCCCGTGCTTTGCTTGCTGGTACGTCGAATCCTTGTCGGGCGCGGGTTGTGGCTACAAGAGGGGTTGTCTCATTTGGTTGTTCAGTACCTCTTCGCCTTGGCCGGGGTTTACGTGGCAGCCTTTGTCATTGAGAAGCTAGCCCCTTCCTTCCAGTCCAGTGGCACCACCATCGATGCTTTGAAGCTGGTTGCTTACGCGTCCACGCCCGGTTGGATTGCCGGCGTACTTCTGCTCTTACCCGGCCTCGGCGCCCTGAGCATCCTGGCGGGCTTGTACGGAATCTATCTCTTTTACCTGGGCCTTCCCTTCTTGATGAAGACCCCCAAGGAGAAGGTCATTCCCTACATGCTTGTCTCGGCCATCGTCATCATCGCCCTACATGTAGTGGCCAAGGCGGTCTCTTGAGACGGGAATGGCGGAAGGTGCTGAACGTCTCTCATTTTTTAGTTGATGCGGGGGGTATTCCTGCTATAAAGAGTTTTGCGCTGCTTTGACTTGGATTTTCAGCTTGGGGAGGTAGAGATTTAGTGCCTGGTGAACCGAAAGCAACCAGTCCCTACTCGGTGATGGAGAGCTGGACCATTCAGGACTCCATCGACTGCTACAACATCAAGAACTGGGGAAAGGACTATTTCGCGATCAACTCGGATGGCAATATCTCGGTTCACCCCGACAAGCGTCTGGATCATTCCATCGACCTGAAGAAGCTGGTCGACCAGCTTCAGACCCGCGGTATCGCGTTACCCATCCTCATCCGTTTTACGGACATCCTGAAGCATCGCGTCTGCGAGATCCACGAAGCCTTCCGCAATGCGATCAGCGAGTTCGAATACCACGGACGGTATATCTGCGTTTATCCCATCAAGGTTAATCAGCAACGGCATGTCGTCGAAGAGATTCTGAATTTCGGACGCGAATACGGGTTTGGCCTGGAGGCAGGCTCCAAACCGGAGTTGCTCGCCGTGCTAGCCATTACCAACGGGACCAACGCACCCATCGTGTGCAATGGCTTTAAGGATGATGAATTCATCGAAACGGTGATCCTGGCCCAGAAGATCGGCAAGAACATCATCCCCGTGGTCGAGAAATTCACCGAGTTGGAACTGATCGTGAAGTATGCGGAACGACTGCAGGTCAGCCCCAAGATCGGCGTTCGGGTGAAGTTGGCAAGCCGCGGCGCAGGGCGCTGGGAATCCTCGGCGGGTTACCGATCCAAATTCGGCCTGACTTCCACGGAGGTTCTGGCGGCGCTGGAGTACCTGCGTGAGCGGAGAATGGAAGGCTGCCTGAACCTGCTTCACTTCCACATGGGCAGTCAGGTCACCAACATTCGGAAGATCAAGGAAGCGCTCACCGAAGCCTCGCGCATCTACGTGGAGCTGACGCGAGCCGGTGCCCGAATGGAGTACCTCGACGTGGGCGGCGGCATGGGCATTGACTACGATGGTTCGCAATCCAACTTCGAGTCGTCGGTGAACTACACGCTGCAGGAATATGCCAATGACATTGTGTTCCGCGTGAAGTCGGTTTGTGATGAAGCGGGTGTTGCTCATCCCACCATCATTTCCGAGTCCGGGCGGGCGGTGGTTGCCTACCACAGCGTCCTCGTCTTCAATGTTCTGGGTGTCTCTGGGTTCGATAGCTTCAGGATTCCGGAAGAGTTGCCTCCTAACTCGCCGCAACCGCTGAATGACTTGTTCTGGATCTCTAGGAACATCTCGAAGAAGACGTTCGTCGAGGCCTACCATGACGCAGTTCAGCTGCGAGAAGACGCGCTGAATCTGTTCAACCTGGGTTACCTGGGGTTGGAGCAAAGGAGCCTGACTGAAGCGTTGTACTGGAGCATCTGCCGTAAGGTTCTGAAGCTGGCTTTGGAAATGGACTACGTGCCGGACGAACTCAAGAACCTGGAAAGCCAGGTGTCAGACACTTATTTCTGCAATTACTCAATCTTTCAATCGATGCCGGATAGTTGGGCCATCCGCCAGCTCTTTCCCATCATGCCCATTCATCGTCTAGACCAAGAGCCTGCGCGGCGCGGCATCCTGGCCGACATCACGTGCGATTCGGATGGCAAGGTGGATCGCTTCATTGACTTGCACGATGTGAAGAAGGTCTTGGCGCTGCATCCTTTTGATGGCAGCAGCTATTATTTAGCCGCTTTTCTGGTGGGAGCCTATCAGGAGATTCTGGGGGACCTGCACAATCTTCTTGGGGATACCAACGCGGTGCACGTTTCGTTGGAACCCGACGGCGAGGTGGCCATTGATCACGTGGTCAGAGGCGACTCTGTCCGCGAGGTTTTGAAGTACGTCCAGTACGACTCGGAAGAACTGCTGGCGCTCATGAGGAAGGACGTCGAGCGCGCCCTGCGCGACAAACGAATCTCACTCGAAGACGCAGCCCTTTTTTTGAAGTTCTACGAATCCGGTCTCCACGGATACACCTACCTCGAAGAACCTCACACCCGCTAGTGTTCCCGGTGACTTCTCCCGTCATGCGGCGAAGGGCTTCGGACATCTCAGACGTCGCAAATGCCAAAGGCCTGCTCGAGCGAGGTCATCGGATCGCGAAGCGGGATGAACTCCTGGGCCAGGTAGCCCGTGAACCCTTTTTCGGCGATGGCTTTGCAAATAGCTGTGTAATTCAGCTCCTGTGTTTCGTCAATCTCGTTACGCCCGGGATTGCCCCCGGTGTGAAAGTGACAGAGATACTCGAAATTGTCTCGAATAGTGCGGATCACATCGCCTTCCATGATCTGCATGTGATAGATGTCGTAAAGGAGTTTGAAACGAGGTGACCCGAGCCTCTTTGCCAGCTTGACGCCCCACTCGGTTCGATCGCACATGTAGTCCTTGTGATTGACTTTGCTGTTAAGCAACTCCATGGCAATGGTCACGCCTTTTTTCTCGGCCAGGCTGAGCAAAGGCATGATGCCGATGACGCAATTCTCAAGCCCTTCCTCATCGTCCATTCCCGCCCGATTTCCAGAGAAGCAAATGACGTTGGGCACGCCCAGATCCGCCGCCTGATGGATGTGCTGGCGCAGATTGTGCTGCCATTTCTCATGATTCTCTTTACGGTTGAATCCCACCTCAATCGTGCCGGCTCCCGATCCCATCGCGCAGGTCAGCCCATATTTCTTGACGATCGGCCACTGTTCCGGCGTCAGCAGCTCGATGGATTGGTACCCCATCCGGGCTGCGCTCTGACACAGCTCCTCCAGCGGGATGTCTTTGTAACACCATTTGCAGATGGACTGCCTGATGTTGCCTTTGATGGATCGAGCTTGCGCCAAGAAGGGCTTGGAACCGGTCCGCCCGACGGACCAAGCTCCCGCCAGCCCGGCACCCAAAGTCCCCATCGCCACGCGCCTGTTGATTGCATGTTTCATGGTTTACTCCTTTGTCCCGGGATCAAAACCGTTAGGGTTATCGGCGAGCCTGCTTTTCTTCCAAACAGATGGTTGAACATTTCTGGCCGTTCTCGCCCCAAATATATCACCCGGCACGGGTCGAAAAACAGATCGGATGACCGCTCCCAAGAGCTGCCTGCTTCGAGGGCCCTCACTCGTCCTGTTTGATCCGTCCAATCTCGCTTGAATCACCTTCCGTGGCCGGGCCGGCTGGGCCATTTCGGCGCTCGCCCGTAGATCACCGTCATTTCTCTTAACCGAGTTCGCACCTCGTCCGTCAGCATCCTGGGATCAAAACGCCACGACCAATTTCCTTCGGGGCGGGCGGGCATGTTCATGCGCGCCTCGCTGCCCAATCCCAGAACGTCCTGGAGCGGGATGATTGCCAGTTCGGCCACCGAGGCCAGAACCGTGCGGATGCAGTCCCAATGAATCTCGCGGCCGTCCGTGTTCATGTACTTTCGGGCAAACTCGCGCTCGCTCTCGAACTGGCGGCGGTCGAGCGTGGTGTCATCCCCGGCGGAGTTCCACCATCCGACGGTTGTGTCGTTGTCATGCGTACCCGTATAAACCACCAGGTGCCGCTCATACTTGTGGGGCAGAAAGGGATTGTCCTCTGGATCGCCCCCAAACGCAAACTGAATGACGCCCATCCCGGGAAAGCCCATCTGTTCGCGAAGCGCTTCCACTTCCGGTGTGATGAGTCCCAGGTTCTCGGCGACAATGGGCAGTTCTCCCAGCGAATCCTGGATTCTCTCAAAGAACGATACTCCTGGCCCCGAAACCCACCGGCCATTGATGGCCGTTTCCTCGCTTGCTGGGACTTCCCAATAGGCCTCGAAGCCTCGGAAATGATCCAGTCGAACCAGATCGAAGAGCGACAACGACATCCGGAATCGTTCTGTCCACCAACGATATCCGGACTCAGCCATCACGGCCCAGTTGTAAAGGGGATTGCCCCAGCGCTGGCCCGTGGCGCTGAAATAGTCGGGTGGCACTCCGGCCACCACCGTGGGATGGCCATGCTCATCAAGTTGAAACTGTTCCGGGTGTGCCCAGACATCCGCGCTGTCGTGCGCAATAAAGATCGGAATGTCCCCCATCACCTGAATTCCAGCCCCCGAGCAAGCGGCCTTTAGGTCCGACCATTGCCGGAAAAACAGGTACTCGCGGAACTCGTAGTACTCGATGTCTGCAGCCAGCTCTCTCCGATAGCGATGGAGGGTTTCCGGGTCTCGGCTCAAGAGCGGCTCTTCCCATTGATTCCAAGGGGCCCGATTGCGAGTGCGACGGAGGGCCCTAAACAGAGCGTAGTCCGGCAGCCAGTACGACTGGCTGGAGCAGAATTCCTGGAATTGCGCTCTCATCGCCTCGGAAGCGGTGGTGCGAAACCGGTCGAAGGCCCGCTTAAGCAACGGAAGTTTCCAACGGGAAACCGTGCCATAGTCCACGCGATCAGATGGAAAGTGAGGACTGCATTCGAGCGCCCCGGGCTCCAGAAGCCCTTCTTCGACGAGCCGGTCGAGACTGATCAGCAGCGGGTTTCCAGCAAAAGCGGAAAAACAGGAGTAAGGCGAGTCTCCCATTCCCGTCGGACCAAGTGGCAGGACTTGCCATACCTGCTGTCCGGTTTCCCTGAGAAAATCAACGAACCGGTAAGCCTCGGGACCGAAATCGCCAATTCCCCAACGGCTGGGCAGTGATGTCGGGTGCAACAGGATGCCGCTTGATCTGTTGAGTTTCACAACGATCTACCTTTGTTTGCAGTTGACACTCTTCGGTGGGGTTTGGGTGCACGCAATACTGTCGGTCATGCCTGAGGCAATCTGAGCGCAGGCATTCTCAATGGCGGTGCGGACGGCCTCGGCTTCGGTCTCACCCGCTGCAGTGCGGCAATCCGTCTGACCCCGAAATTCCATGCAAACTTCGCAGCTGTATTGGTGCAGATCGAGGGTGGAGTAAACGACGTAGGCGAGAAACCCAAGGAAGCCAAAGACGATCAGAAGTTTCGAAGTTTTAGACATATGGCGAACGTCCCGCTCGTGCTGGGATGCGCTCAAAGAGTATGGCAAGGATTCGAAAGATGCGGAAGAGGAAATCAGAGCCTCCCGCCCGGCGCGAGGAAGCCAAGGAGAAAATGCATGCCCGCGGCTTGCTCTCGACGAGCGCGTCGCAGAAGGCCTATTGTTCCCGGTACTCCGGATTGAGCGTCATCATCTGCGCACCGACGTCGGATTGCCATGTGCGGAGCTTTTTGAGCAGCGCCGCAGCGCGCGTGGGTTTTTCTCCCGAGAGGTTGTGTTCTTCAGAGGCGTCTGTCTCGAGGTCGTACAGCTCAACGTGCTGGTCCTCGTAGAATTCAATAAGCTTGAAGCGACCTTGCCGAATCGCTCCTCCTGGTTTGCCCCCCTGGTTACTGTAATGGGGGTAGTGCCAGTAAATTTCTCGTGATGGCCATGAGCGCCCTTGAAGGAGAGGCACCAGACTAGTCCCATCCACACTCTTGCGAGGTCCCAGTTTAGCCGCCTCAAGAATCGTTGGGAAAAAATCAGTGCTCGTCACCGGGGTCCTGCAAACACTGCCCGGCCGAACCACGCCGGGCCAACGAACCATCAGCGGTTCCCGAATACCTCCTTCGTACAGATACCCCTTTCCCGCGCGCAAGGGGACGTTGGAAGTTGCCGGTGTGTGTGGTCCTTCCTCAACAGACAACCCACCATTGTCGGAAGTGAAAAAGACGATCGTTCTCTGATCCAATCCCAATTCCTCCAGCTTCTGAAGGATGCGTCCTACACTCTCGTCGACACTTTGGAGCATGGCCGCGTAGATCGGATTGTGCTGGGGATCGCTTGGATTAACGGCGGCCTCAAACCGCCCCACCAGGTCCGCCTTGGCGACCATCGGGATGTGCACGGCATAGTGCGAGAGGTAGAGGAAGAACGGTTGGTCCTGGCTCTTCTCGAGGAAGCTCTCCGCTTCCCTGGTGAGCCGGTCAGTCAAATATTCCCCGGCTGTCCCCCGCTCTAATCCGGGCATAACCGAGTGTCCCTTGCGAAACGGATAGAAATAGCTCAGGGGCGTTCCGGTGTGATCCCCAGCCACGTTTAGGTCGAACCCCTGTTGCTGTGGACCGTAGCCTTTTCCGCCGAGGTGCCACTTGCCGATTGCCGCGGTCTTGTATCCGGCCGACCTGAGCACCTCCGCCACAGTTTCTTCCTCCAACGGCAGGGCTTGCCGAATCAGGGGGCGAGCCAGCTTCTGGGATGGCTGGTCCGGCCTTCCCGGAAGCCAGTCCGTCAGGTGCAGCCGAGCGGGGTACTTTCCCGTCAGGATGCTGGCTCGTGTCGGAGAACAGACCGGACAGGCGGCGTAGGCGTGGATGAAGCGCATGCCCTGGCGAGCCAAGCGGTCCAGATTGGGGGTACGGTGAAACCGGCTGCCGTAACAGCCAAGATCAGCCCAGCCCAAATCGTCGATCAGAATGAAGACGAAATTGGGCCGCGCATCAGGGACTGCTGTTCCCGCCAGAGCGAGAAGCGGCTGGCTTGAGTACCACAGTAAGATAACGAGGATGCGTGGGATTGAAACCATTTGTCGACCTTCTTCTGATCCACCTCTGCTCTCGCCGTTAGAGCGCTGCTTTGCTTGAGATGTCTTGTCGCTCCAAACCGTGGATTTCCGGATCATCCATTGGGCTGCAAGTTGCTTTCAGCATCGGGCAATCGTCCCGCCTCTCGCAGGTTCTTACCGGTCCGGTTTGTCAGCGAATCGCCCAAATCCTGTCTGGCCTGTTCGGCCAGTGCTTCGAGGCGCTTCACAACATCCGGGTATTTGTCGGCGACGTTCTTCGTTTCGCCAACGTCCTTTTCAAGATCGTAGAGTTCCAGACCAACCCGGCGTTGCTCATACGGGACCGGCATTCCATCTCGACCTCCTCGTCGGCCCGCCAGCGTTCGATAGGTATGAGGCAGAATCAGCTTCCAGCGGCCGCTTCGCAGTGCCTGCAACTCCGAGCGTTGGTAATAAAAGAAATAAACTTCCTGCGGACTGCGAGCCCCTGGCTTCGCCGACATGAGGGGCCAGATGTCCTTTCCGTCGATGCGGTGTTTCGGGGGCTCGGCTCCAACGAGCCGGGCGAGGGTCGGGAGTATGTCGATAGTCATTGCCGGCTCTGCGACCTGGCGGCCGGCAGGGATCTGTCCCGGCCAGCGAACAATGCAGGGGACCCGGATTCCTCCTTCCCAGACCGTTCCTTTCCCTTCGCGCAATGGCTTGGCCGATCCCGAGTGATTTCCGTAGGAAAGCCACGGTCCGTTGTCCGAAGTGAAGATCACCAACGTGTTTTGGTCCAAGCCATTCCGCTTCAGGGCACCTAGTATTTCCCCCACAGACCAGTCGATCTGGCTAATCACATCCCCATACAGTCCCCGCTTGGTCTTGCCCTGATACTTCTGCGATACAAACAGCGGTACATGCGGCATGCTGTGAGGGACGTAAAGGAAAAAAGGCCGTGACTGGTTCTTCTCGATGAACTGAACTGCTTTCTGGGTGTACCAGGTGGTGAGCTGACTCTGGTCCGGCATGGTCTGCACGACTTGATTGCCATGGATCAAAGGCAGGGGAGGAAATTCCCCACCATGCGTTGGATGGTTGGGCCACATGTCGTTGGAGTACGGTAAACCAAAGTATTCGTCGAACCCATGGCGTAAAGGAAGAAACTGGGAATGGTGTCCCAGGTGCCACTTTCCGAAGATAGCTGTGGCATAGCCTCGCGACTTCAGCAACTCTGCCAGCGTTACTTCGTCGTCATGGATGCCGTGCTGATCCTTAGGCCCAAGCGCGCCATGAATCCCGATACGATTGGAATAGCACCCCGTCAGCAAAGCGGCTCGGGAAGCCGAGCAGACCGGTTGGCCCACATAGAAACTCGTGAACCGTACCCCTTCTCGCGCCATGCGGTCCAGATGTGGCGTTTTGAAACCTTTGGCCCCGTAGAGGCCGACGTCCGCGTAGCCCATGTCGTCGGCAAAGACAATGACGATGTTGGGAGAGCCGACCGGCTTTCCCCCCGACAGCGCCTCCTGAAGGCCTGTTGTCAGCCAGACCAGAAGGCCGATCAGGAAGGTCATGCCTGACCGAAGAACAAATTGTGACCGACACGGTTCTCGATGCATGAGGTTTCCTTGGCAAAATGGGATTGAATTCGCAGACTAATACAACCCTCGAAGAATTGTTACGGATTTTTGAGTGCTCCCGCGCCACAAGTTCCTCTCCCCCCCAAAAACAGTCATCACTTTTTCCTGCTGCGAGCCTGTGCTAATCTTCAGGCATTAGGTTGCAAAGCTTTCCGATCCTTTTCTCCCCGAAGCCTATGCGGCAAGTCCATTTCGGATCGATTGAGGTCATCTGCGGCAGTATGTTCAGCGGCAAAACAGAGGAGCTGATTCGCCGGCTGAGGAGGGCACAGATCGCCCGCCAGCGCGTTCAGGTTTTCAAACCCGCTATTGACAGCCGTTTTAGCGAGGGCCACCTGGTTTCCCACAGCGAGATGCGCATCCGATCCGACGTCGTCTCCAACGCCCGAGAGATTCTGGAAAAGTTGGACCGGCGGGCTGAGGTAATTGGAATTGACGAGGGGCAATTCTTCGACCCGCAGCTGGTTGAAGTCTGCAATCACCTGGCGGACCTCGGCAAACGCGTGATTGTAGCGGGTCTGGACAAAGACTACCTGGGAAGACCCTTCGAGCCGATGCCACAGCTGCTGGCCGTGGCGGAGTACATTGAAAAGACGCTGGCTATCTGCATGAAATGCGGCAATCCGGCCAATTACACGCAGCGGCTCGTTGAGAGTTCTGACCGGGTCCTGGTGGGAGCCACAGGTACTTATGAAGCCCGCTGCCGCCGATGTTTCGAGCCCCACCTGGGGAAATTCGATTCAAAGGACTGATTCGTTCCGGGCCGCTAGTTCTTGGGGTACACCATGGTCAGTGGATCCGGCAAAGGAATTCGTCGGATCGGCTTACCCTGGGCCAGTTTTTCAAAGGAGAACTCAGGCCTGTCGGGATTTCCTTTCAGCATCTCTTCCACATTCCCCACCGCCAGAATCAGCAGTTGGTCAGGGTGCAGGTATTGCCGGGCAACCCGAAGCACTTCGTCAGTGGTGACCCGCCGGATGCGATCGCGGTAGGTTGACCAGAAGTCCGGCTTGCGGCCCGTGTATTCATCGTCGGCAAACGTTCCCACCACAGCGGCCTTGGTGGCGAAGTATCGAGGGAAGATTTCAACCGCGGCATTGATGGCGGTTTCCAATTCAGCGGAGGTAACCGGCTGCCGCCTGAGCCGTTCAATTTCCTCCAGCACAATCGACGCGGCCTGCGCACAGGTGGAGCTTTTTGATTGAAAGCTCGCCTGAAACACCCCATCGTAGTAAGTTCCAAACCCAAAACTGGAGCGGGCGCTGTAGGCTAGTCCCTCGTCGGAGCGCACACGCGCCGTGATGCGAGAGGTAAACCCGCCACCTCCAAGAATGTCGTCCATCAAGGAGAGAGCGTAGTAGTCGGGGTTGTCGCGGGTCGTCGACAGATGTCCCAGGGTCACTCTGCCCTGATTGACCTCTGCTTTGCTGACCAGGTACAACCCTGGCGCAGGGGTGTACCTGGGCTTCGGAACGGGAGGCACCTTCATTTTGGGCGATTCCCAGTTCTCGAGGAATGCTTCTAAAAGGGCCACCATCTTCTCGCTGTCGAAGTCCCCTGAAACAGCGAAGATGAAGTTCCGGGGATGGTAGTACTGCTTGTGAAAGGTCAGCAGATCTTCCCGAGTAATGGATTCGATGGAAGCTTGGGTGGATTGGGAGGTGGAAAAGTGGTCGTTTCCATACATCAAGCGGTTCCATTCGCGTGCCTGAATGCCGTCCGTGCGATCGTTCCGGCGTTCCATAGCCTGAAGGATCTGCCTCTTGTAGAGATCGATGCGGTCCTGTTGGAATCGTGGGTTGCGGAGCATGTCGAAGAACAGCTCCAGAGCGCGATCCGCATTCTGCTTGAGGGAATTCAGTCCGGCACTGGCCTGCGTACCCCCCATGCCGCTGGAAATGGTGGCGGCCAAAAAAGCGACCTCTTCATCGAATGCGTCGGCGTCCAGGCCGGTGGTGCCTCCCAGTCGCATTTGACTGGCCATCATGGAGGCCAAGCCTTCTTTCCCTTTTGGCTCCAAGTATTGTCCTGTTCGGATAATCAGCGAAACATTGATTAACGGTAACTCGTGATCCTCGGCCAGGAAAGCCACGACGCCATTTCGCAGCACCTTCCGATACTTGGTTGCGGTCGGTGGTTCGTAGATCAGAGGCGCGTACTTCAGTTCGTTCGGGTGAGCCGGAATCTCTGAATTCGTCTGGTCCGCCGCAAGCGGGCAGATCGCCAATGCCACAAAGAGTCCTGCCAGCAGAACGTTGCGTGCACAGTAAGTGACCCGACACGGCATTTCTATTTTCTCCCTTCCAGACGCTGGAGTTGTTCTTCGAACACCTTCTGCAGAACCTGCATCAGCTTTTCCTGCTCCGGCCGTTTCTCCCTGTGCTCCTGCACCTGCTGAAGAGCCTGCAAGACCTGGTCCCGGCTCAACTGGGCCGCTTGCGACTTAGTCCGAGAGACGATTTGTTTCTCCGCTTCGCTCAAGCCGGAGAGCAAAGGATCGTCACTGTCGAGGGTCTTTTTGGTGTAGTAGATCGCAACGGTGCGGTTATCCGGGGTGAAATAAGTGTTGGCGACTCGCCTCACATCTTCGGCGGTCACGGCTTGAATGAGCTTGGGGTCCGTGTTGATATGCTGCCATCCCCGGCCGGCCTCGCGAACGAGCAGTTGCAGCATCAGCGAGAAGCTGCTCTGCAGACGTCTGAAATCATTGGCTGCATTCTGGTTCTTGACCTTCTGCAGTTCCCTGTCGCCGACGGGTTCTTTTTGCAGCTTTTCGAGTTCCCGGTATAGGGCCTCCTCCACGTCCTCCGGTTTCTTGCCGGGCTTTGCCACTCCTCGCAGCTCCAAGAACCCTTCATACTTCCTACCTTCAATCCCTGCCGAGGCACTGGTGGCCAGATCCTGCTGGAGCACCAGCGACTTGTACAGCCGGCCCGTTCGCCCGTTAAGCAGATCGGCCAAGATTGCCAACGCCGGCTCGTCCTTATGCCCGTCAGCTACAGTGTGATAGCGGATCACGGCTTCGGGATTGGTGTCAGCATAGGCAATCATTCGTGCTTCCGCCAGCTGCGGGACCTCGCGCGTTCTTACCGGTTCCGGATTCTTGGGTCCTCTTTGCAGCCGGCCAAAGTATTTCTTTGCCAAAATCGCTGCTTGGGCCGGATCGAAATCTCCCACCAGGCAAGCGGCCAGATTATTGGGCGCATAGTTGACATCGAAGTAAGCGTTGGCATCCTGCCGTGTGATTGCCTCGAGATCGCTGGGCCAACCCACAACCGGCCAGGCATAGGGAGAGGACTGCCAGAAGATCGATTCAAACTGTTCCTGGAACTTGCCGGTCGGTGTGCTTTCGATGCGAAGACGTCGCTCTTCACGCACCACGTCCCGTTCTGAGTAAAACTCCCGAAAAACGGGATTGGAAAGGCGGTCCGACTCCATCCAGAACCAAAGCTCGAGCTTGTTGGCGGGGACGTTGATGTAATAAATGGTCCAGTCTTCGCTGGTGCCGGCATTCATGCTGGAAGCTCCGGCCGTGGTGTAAATGCGATCGAACTCATTCTTTACGATCAACTCCGACTGTCGCTTCAGCATCTTGTCGTATTCGGCTAAAAGCTCCTGATGGCGGGGACTTCGGTTCTTCGGATCGGTGACATCCTCAATCTCCCCGAGTCGCTGCCGTTCAATGAGCTTTTGTTCCTCCACCCGAAGCTCGGCACGCACGGCATCCATTTCGTCGATCAGCTTGAGATCTTCCTTGATATTGCTGGACCCGATCTTGTGCGTTCCTTTGAACATCATGTGCTCGAACAGATGTGATATTCCCGTGATTCCCGGACGCTCATTGACGGATCCCACCTTGGCAACCCATCCTGCGGCCACGTTGGGGTCACCGGAACGCGGCACCATCATGATTTTCATGCCATTGTCCAGAACCAACTCCTGGACCGAAACGTTTTGAGCCTGCAGCATCGGTGCTGCAACGAGAAGAACGACGAAAAGAAAGCAACGATTCATAGAGTTCTCCACGATTGGAGGCAATCAGCTGAAGGGGGCTGAAACTTCCAGCCCAGACAGGCCTCAGTGGCGCGTGAGTTGTTTGTAGCACGAACAGCGCACGGCGACAAGCCGAGCGGCAGGCAAGGCTTCGATCCTTCACAGGCAGAAACCGACGCACAAACCCGTCCAGGTAAGGAAACCGGCGCCGATTCAAGTTGCCAAAACCGCACCTGACCGGCTGAAAAGGCGTTAGAATCAAGCCGCACTTCGAATCCTGGTTGGCGCTGACATCAATGAGGGCACAACCTGCAAGGTCGGAGGCTTTGATCTCTGAACCGCTAGGGGGAAATCGGTGATGAAGAATGGTGTCACGGCCCTGGTGCTCTTTTGGGGCGCTATACAGACGTCTGAGAGCCCACCGCCCGTGTCCTCCGAACTGGTTTCCATCGTTGAAGCAGAGCGTGCTTTCGCCCAGACCGCAGCCGCCAAAGGCATCCGACAGGCGTTCCTTCAATTCCTTGGCCCTGATGGGATTCTCTTCCATTCAGGTCCGGTTAACGGACAACAGTGGTGGAAGGACCGGCCTGCCCAGGCGGGGCTGCTGAGCTGGTTTCCCATTTTTGCCGCCGTCTCGAAGGCCGGCGATCTGGGCTACACGACCGGGCCCTTCGAATATCGAAAAGAGCCGGAAGCTGCCAAGCCTGATCAGTTCGGGCATTATGTGACTGTCTGGAACCGGAGTGGAGGTGGACCCTGGCGGGTCGCGGTCGATCTCGGCACCGTCAACCCGGGTCCCGAAGAGCCCTTCCCCGATTGGAAAGACCAGGTTGCGTTGTGCCCCTTACCTTCTTCGGCCGGGGCACACCCCGATCCGGAGATTAGCCGGGCCGCGCTCCGTGCGGTCGACCGGAAGTTTTCCGAGCAGTCCGCCAGCCAAAGCCTGGCTCCGGCCGTAGCCGCCCACGCCTCCAGCCATCTGCGTCTTTTTCGAATGAATCGACACCCGATCGTCGGTAAGCAGAAGGCTCTCGACTTCCTAGCGGAACAGAATGTCGAACAGGGATCGGAAGCACTGCAAGTTGAGGTGAGCGCTTCGGCGGACTTGGGCTACTGCTACGGTCGCTACTGGATCCGCGCTGGTTCCGGAGGCGAAGTGGCTGAGACGGGGCACTACCTGCGGATCTGGCAGCATTGCGGCCAGCGGTGGCAGCTGGTGCTTGACATTCTCTATCCATTGCCCTCGTCGGCCAACAGCCAGTAGCAGAACGAGGGGCGGAACAGAGCTGCCTTGGGTGATCGCTCGCATAGCCGACGGTCTCATGCCGTTCGCAAAATGCATTGACCGGTTTTACCGGCTTTTGTTAGAGTGCCCCTGTTTGGTTCAAGGTGCTCGTCTTCAACCGGCGAGTGAAAAGGGAAGCGGGTGGAAATCCCGCACGGTCGCGCCACTGTAAGCAGCGAGCGCGCTGGCACGATTCAGCCACTGTTGTTACCGCAAACGGGAAGGCTGCCAGCGCGTTATGACCTGCAAGTCAGGAGACCTGCCTTGAACATTCCGGCTGATGCCACGCTTCGCACGAGAGCGCGGGATGGCAAGATCATCCTCACGGATTCGCTCCCCCTCCCACTCTCCCCACTCCAATATCGGCGCTGGCTTCGGCCCTGATTTGAGGTTGAAGTGTCGTTCACCTTTGTTCTGGGCGGGGCGCGAAGCGGCAAGAGCCGGTTTGCTCAGTCGCTGGCTGATGGGCTGACAAGCGTGGTTTTTCTGGCCACAGCGCGCGCCGACGACGATGAGATGCGGTCCCGCATCCTCCGTCATCAGAAACATCGTCCGTCCTCCTGGAAGACGGTCGAAGAACCGTTGGCCATCGTCGAAACTCTCCGTCACTATGCGGCCACCTGCGAGGGACTGATTCTGGATTGTCTGACTTTGTGGCTTAGCAACTGGTGCTGGGAAAACCGCGATCTCAAGCCAGAGGAACTGGAGCAGTCGGCGCTCGGTGAACTTCGCAGGATGGTGGCCGGGCCCCTGCCTCCTCGGCTGATTGTGATCAGCAATGACGTCGGCACGGGGTTGGTCCCGCAGTCTCCTGTCGGGCGCCAGTTTCGGGATCTGCAGGGGTTGGTTAATCAGGAGGTTGCGGCCCGCGCCGATCGGGTCTATTGGATGATTGCCGGCCTTCCGGTGATCGTCAAAGGCTGAGGGAACCAGCTTAGTGGGTGGCTCCCTCGCTCGTTTCGTTCGTCAACTACTTGATGCGTTTCAAGTGTTCGGGAAGTGCGGTGAGAACCCGCTACTGCCCTCGCAACTGTGAACGGCAACGAAATCCGAACCCCGCCACTGTCCGCGTTTTGGGATGGGAAGGCTCGGAGAGTAGGCATACCGGCCGAGAGTCAGGAAACCGGCTTGAGACGCTTCTTCATCGCCTTCGAAGGGAAGGAGAAAGAACCTATGTTGCCATTGCCACGATTTGCCAGGGTCTACCTGCTTTTCCTGCTACTCTTCACGGTCCCCTTGCCGCTTACTTTTGGAGCGTCGATCCGCGGCCGCGTCCTGGATCCACAGGGCGGTCTGGTTAAAGCATCGATCATCACCGTCTATCAGCGTGACAGCGCCACACGTTTCAAGGCGACCTCAAAGGAGGATGGCTCCTTTCGGTTTGACCGGTTGCGACCGGGCGACTATGTCCTGGAAGCCGAGGCGCAGGGGTTTGCCCGTTCCGAGGCCTACAAGCTGCACCTTGCTGCGGACACCGATGCCGAATTTGAATTGTTCTTGCGTCTGATCGGCCCGCGAGAAGAGATTGTCGTCACGGCTTCTGGTACGCCCCAGTCCGTTGACGAAGTCTCGAAGGCTGTGACGCTCGTGGGGCGTCCCGAAGTTGACGAGCGTAATGAATACTCCATCGGCGAAGCCCTGCGCCACGTCCCAGGTTTGCGGGTCCAGCAATTGGGGGGGCCAGGGGCTCTCATGAGCATCAAGACCCGTGGGCTGAGAAATGAAGACACGGCCGTCCTGATCGACGGACTGCGACTTCGTGATGTTGCCGCGCCGCAGGGAGATGCCTCGGGGTTGCTGGAAGACCTTATTGTTACGGATGTCGATCGCATCGAAGTCCTGCGGGGCTCCGGCTCGTCTCTTTACGGATCCAATGCTATTGGCGGGGTGATTAACATCGTTTCCGAAGAAGGGGGTGGGCGCACGCGAGGCAGCCTTGGAGCCGAAGGTGGCTCCCTGGGTCTGTTTCGAAGCCGCGCCCAGGTTGCCGGCGGCTGGAAACAAGATCGGCTCACCTACAGCCTGGGGTTGACCCATCTGAACGTCTCCCGCGGCGTGGACGAAGACGACGCCGCACGGAACTCCAGCATACAGGGTCGTCTCAGCGCCCGCGTTTCCCCCCGCTCAACGCTTTCCGGCCGAGTCTACGCAGCCGACTCATTTCTCCAGCTAAACAACACACCGGAGGCTGTCGGGACGCTTCCAGCTGCTCCGATTCTTGCAGCGGTTGCTTTGCCCTTGGCGGAACTGCGCCGGTACGAAAACGGGACACCGATCTCCCAGCTCAACATAGGCTCCGCCAATTACCTTCCTTCGGCCAATGATCCCGACAACCGCAGACTCGCGAGATTCTTTTCCGGCGCAGTCATCTGGAATCATCAGCCTTCCGACAAAATCGGTTACACCCTCACCTATCAGGGCTTGACCACGGACCGGAGCAATCCCAACGGCCCGGCAGGAGTGGGTTTCCAGGAACCCGGCAACACCAATTCCGAGTTCGATGGACGCATTCACACCCTCAACGCCCAAGGCAACCTGCAGCTCGGTCGGGTCCAGACAATCCAGGCTGGGATCGAGTTTGAACACGAAACCTTCATTAACCGAACTTTCCCGGTGCAGCTCAGCGATCGCTCCAGCGTCGAGGCCAGACAGCGCAGCGCCTCGGTATTCGTTCAGGACCAGATGCGATGGCTGGAAGGCCGTTTGCAGGTCTCGGCGGCCGTGCGCACCCAGTTCTTTTCCTTAAAGACTCCGGAGTTCGTTCCTTCAACAGACGCCCCTTATCAAGGTGTGGGGTTCACCTCCCCTCCTACGGCTTACACAGGCGATGGGTCCGTGGCCTACTTCTTCCGTTCCACCGGGACGAAGTTGCGTGCCCATGCTGGGAACGGCTATCGGGCACCGTCGTTGTATGAGCGATACGGTACCTTCTTCAGCAGCTTCGGCTACTTCGTGTTTGGAGATCCGCGCCTGAGGCCGGACCGATCCATAGCCTTCGATGCAGGATTCGACCAAACCCTGGCGGCGGGCCGTGTCCGAGCTTCGGGTACCTACTTCTATACCCGGCTGCAGGAGATCGTCGTGTTCGATTTCTCAGGCGCCATCAATCCAGTCACCGACCCTTTCGGGCGATTCGGAGGATATCGCAACAATCACGGCGGGTTGGCTCGAGGAGTGGAGGTCAGTGCGGCAGTGGATCCGACCTCCTCAGTGAGCGTGACGGCGGCTTACAGTTACACCAATGCCGACCAGCGCGAGCCCGTCCTGCCGGGAATTATCCGGTCTCTCAACATTCCGGATCACCAGTTCTCGTTGGTCGCATTGCAGCGATTTGGCTCCCGGACTGCAGTGAGCTTTGATTTCATCGCATCAAGCGACTACCTCTCGCCCATCTTCAATCCCGCAACTTTTTCCAGTCGAGCTTTTCAGTTCGACGGAATCGTGAAAGCAGATTTGAGCGTCAGCCACCGTATCCCGCTGTCGGACTTGAGGAGTCTTCGGCTGCACCTTCGCCTCGAGAACGTATTCGACCGAACCTACTATGAAAGCGGTTATCGAACTCCCGGAGTGGCTGCTGCGGCGGGATTGCAGTTCGAATTCTGAGTGTTGTCTGAGGTGGACCAAACATGTGGGGGCCACTGTGGACCCAGAGATTCGACAGGCCCCTCGCTCGGCGGGCTGCTTTCTCAACACCGTGGGGCTGGAGGGGCTGGTGGGAATCCTTTGGGCTCAGCTTGGTCGTCTTGTTCGTTCTGACGGCGTGTCGCGACCATGCGGATGTCGACAGGTCCTCACAGGCAAGCCGGCCACAACGCATTATTTCGCTGTCTCCCAATGTTACCGAGATCCTTGCCGGAGTGAACGCCTTCGAGCGGGTCATCGCGGTTTCGGACTATTGTGATTTTCCACCCGGTGTTGACCGCCTGCCGAGGGTGGGTAGTTGGCAGACGGCCAGTTTAGAACAACTGACGAGCTTAACCCCGGATCTGGTCATTATTGCCAGACCCCAGGCTGCCTTAGTGGAATCCAAGCTGGTCGCCCTTGGATACCGGATTCTCGTCGTGGACGGTCTGAATCTTCAGGACGTGTTCGATGCGATTGGATTAATCGGGGAGGCCACCGGAAACGCCCAGGAGGCGCAGGCGCTCATTGAAAGCACGAAGGAAACTTTGGACGCCGTTCAAGCCAAGACACGGGGGGCGCACAAGCCCCGCGTTCTGTGCGTGGTGGATCGCCTGCCCGGCACGCTGCGGGACCTGTATGCGTCCAGTGAAGGCAGCTTCCTCACCGAACTCATCGCGATTGCGGGCGGAGATCCGGTGGCGCCACCTGCTTCCGGAGGTTATGTCAAAATCTCCAAGGAAGCCGTGCTGGTGCTCGATCCCGAAATCATCATCGACATGGTTCAGGCTCCACAAGGCCGATTCGGCGAGGATCCTGCCTCGGTGTGGAAGGAACTGTCCGAGGTACGAGCCGTCCGTGAAGGGCGAGTCTATCCGATACGCGAAACTTCGGTTCTTCACCCGTCGCAGTTCGTGGCCGACACGGCCCGTCGATTTGCCCGGCTGATTCATCCAGAGGTTGTCGATTATGGTTCCAAATAACGGCTGTGGGGAACATGCCAAGCCGCTTCTGGCGGCGACCGAAGTCACCTTCGCCTATACCGCCAGCCGGTGGATTCTCAGGGAAATTTCGCTGGGGTTGGGATCCGGCACCATGACTGCGGTCATCGGCGCTAACGGTTCGGGCAAATCCACGCTGCTGCGGGTGCTGGCGGGGCTGCTGACTCCCTCCTCGGGAGTGGTTTGTTTTCGGGAAGATCCTATCCTGAGCGTCTCGCGCACCCAGCTGGCCAGGGGGCTTGCCTATGTGCCGCAGACCCTGTCGGTGGTCTTCCCTTTTACGGCTCTCGAGGTCGTCGTAACGGGACGAACTCCCTACACCTCGCGCTTCCATTTTGAGAATCCGACCGATCGTGCCAAAGCCATGCATGCGTTGGACACAGTGGGAGTAGCGCACCTTGCGGGCCGCCGCATGACACAACTCTCCGGGGGAGAGCGACAGTTGGTCAGTTTCGCCCGGGCGCTGGCACAGGAGCCCGAATGCGTCCTGCTGGATGAACCATCATCCGGATTAGACCTGAAGCACCGTGCCGAAATGATTCGAGTGCTGCGCCGCCAGTGCCAGCGTGCCGGAATGACGGTCCTCATGGTCACCCACGATCTTCAACTTCTGGACCCTGCCTTCGACAGAGTGTTGGCCCTTTGCGGCGGAGTTCTGGAGGCCGACGGGCCACCGGAAGAGGTCTTGAAACAGTCTGTCTTGGCTCGAGTGTACGCTGACGATTCGATTCGCTCGCGTAAGTTGGGCCAAAGAACGCTGGTGTGGTCCGAAGCCTAAACCTCATGTCAGAACCCTGCACACAGCCCCTCGTGGCAACCGAATCAGATGGTACCTTCGTGAACCTTTCGTTTTCCCACTCCCGGGTGGCCCGTTCGCTCTTGCTTCTCCTGTTCACTTTAGTGGTTGCCACGGTCATTTCACTGGGCGTGGGTTACCGGCTCCTGGATCCGGCTGTGCTGAGCCGGGACCCGACCATGCAGACGCTCTTCTTTCAGCTGAGACTTCCGCGGGTGGTCATGGCAGCCCTGATTGGAGCTTCTCTCGCCGCGGTCGGCGCAGCCCTGCAGGCGCTGTTTCGAAACCCGCTGGCTGACCCCTTCACTCTGGGAGTCTCAGGGGGGGGAACGCTGGGAGCGAGTTGCGCAATCGCATTGGGTTGGGGAGCCAGTCTGGGAGGCGTGCCACTGCTGTTCCTGACGGCCTTTGCCGGTGCCCTCGGTGCCGTAGTTCTGGTTTACCGACTCGCACGCTTTGGCCACACCACCCTGCCGGGCGCCACCCTGCTCGCCGGGGTTGTGGTGAACCTGGTTGCCGGGGCGGCAATCATGATCCTGCAATACCTCACCGACTACACCCGTGCACTCCAGATCCTGCGCTGGAGCATTGGCAGTTTGGACGTGGTTGGATTCGGGTTGGTGGTTCGGGTCTTTGCTTTCGTCCTGCCAGGCTGGATCGTGCTCATTTACCTGGCCAGAGACCTTCACCTTCTGGCGATGGGAGAGGAGACCGCGGCAAGCCTCGGAGTTCAGGTACAGCGCTGTGAAAGGTGGGTTTATCTGGCGGCTTCGCTGGTTGTGGGGGTAGTGGTCTCAGTTGGAGGAACGATCGCGTTCGTGGGGCTGATCGTTCCACATGGGGTTCGTCTTCTCTTCGGCGAGGACGTCAGGGTGGTCCTCTTCTGCTCGTTCTTGCTGGGCGCCTCCTTTCTGATGCTGGCCGATACACTGGCGCGAACCGTAGCCGGCTCGGCAGAATTGCCGGTCGGAGCCGTCACGGCTTTGGTCGGCGGGATTGTCTTTCTTGGGCTGCTGCGTCGACAGCAGCGACACGCAGCCGTCTAATTCCAGGGGCTCGTGGCTGCGGTTGACCCCTGGCGTAGGAAACATCCGGAGTGGCTTGGATTACACTTCACCGCGTGGAGATCTTATGAGTATTGCAACCAAGAGAGGAGACGCCGGCCAGACGGATCTGATCGGTCGTGTCCGTGTGTCGAAATCGCATCCCTGTGTGGAAGCCTACGGGAATCTTGACGAACTCACCAGCCAACTGGGTTTTGCCCGCTCAATCTGCCGGGACGAGGAAGTTCGTGATTTGATCCGAACCATCCAGCGTCATCTGTTCCGCCTGAGTGCGGCGGTTACGACGGCCCCGGCGTCGAACGTGTCCAGCGAGCCCGGCCTGCTGGATTTGGTGCCGTTTCTGGATGAACACCTCCAGCGGATTGAAGCCACAGAAGGCATTCTGGCCGATTGGTCGCTGCCCGGTGACCTGCCTGAGGCGGCTGCTCTGGACGTGGCGCGAACAGTTTGCCGCCGAGCGGAGCGGTCTCTTGTTCGCTTGACTGAAACCGATGGTCCGCTCCAGCCGGAGGTCCTGGCTTATCTCAACCGGCTTTCCGATCTCCTTTGGCTGCTGGGTCGGCTGCTGGAAGTGCGTGCGGGCGTCAACTCCGCTTTGCGGGAAAAACCCGGGAATCGATGGTCTGCTGCCTGGTAGGCCAGCCAACCGGGGCCCATCCGAATCTTGAGGGCAGACATTCATGAGTGCGCAATCTCTGATGGTCCTCGGCACGGCCTCTCACGTCGGCAAATCATTGATGGTGGCCGGTCTCGGACGGATCTTCTCAGACCTGGGCTATCGGGTAGCGCCTTTCAAGGCTCAGAACATGTCACTCAACTCAGCGGCCACACCCGAGGGACTGGAAATCGGGAGGGCACAGGCGCTTCAGGCCGAGGCTTGCCGCATCGCGGCCTGTGTCGAAATGAATCCGGTGCTCTTGAAACCGGCTTGCGACACCGCCTCCCAGGTGGTCCTCCTCGGTCGCATTTGGGGTGAATGGGGGGCGTCAGAGTATCACCAGTTGCGGGTCGAGGAGCTCTTTCCTACGGTCCTCGAGAGCTACCACAAACTGGCCGGCCAGTACGACCTCATTCTGTTGGAGGGCGCCGGCTCACCAGCAGAGATCAACCTGAAGGACCATGACATTGTCAATCTGCGCATGGCCGAAGCCGCCGGGGCCACTTGTCTCCTGGTAGGAGACATTGATCG
This sequence comes from Acidobacteriota bacterium, assembly GCA_040753175.1. GTDB lineage: Bacteria > Acidobacteriota > Terriglobia > Versatilivoradales > Versatilivoraceae > JBFMEW01. The sequence continues at coordinate 499,935 of JBFMEW010000003.1, forward strand.
GGGTGGCGTCTTCGCCTCTCTGCTGGGCACCTTGCAGCTGTTGGAATCCGCCGAGCGAGAGCGGATAGCCGGTTTCGTCATCAATAAATTTCGGGGCGACGTGAGCCTGCTGGAGCCGGGTGTCCGGACCATCGAGCAAAGGATATCCAAGCCGTGCCTGGGCGTGGTGCCGTTTCTGCACAATTTGGCGTTGGACGAGGAGGACGGAGTCGCAGCGGAAGATCGACGTCGCGCCACGGCTTCCTGGCGTCAACACTCCGGGAGCGAAGACGCCTCTCCTTCACGCCGCCTCTTGGTGGGTGTGGTCGCCTTGCCTCATCTGGCGAATTTTACCGATTTCGATGCGCTGGCTGCCGAGCCTTCGCTTGCCCTGGCGTATCTGGAAAGAGCCGCGGATGTGGAAGCAGCCGATATCGTCATCCTCCCCGGCAGCAAACAGGCCGTTGAGGATCTGGACTGGCTGCGTCAAACCGGCGTGGCCTCGGCAATTCTGGAGCGCCGGCAATCGCGAAAACGTCTTGGAGTGATCGGCATTTGTGGAGGAATGCAAATGCTGGGAATGCGGATCGAGGATCCTTTCGGGATCGAGAGCGGCGGGCGCAGCAGCGTTGGGCAAGGGCTGGGGTTGCTGCCGATCTCGACGGTCTTGAGCCGGCAGAAGGTGACCCGACGGATTCGCGGAACGATAAAGGCTCCGCTCTTCGGTGAGCCACTCGGTTGCCTAGCGCTGACAGGATACGAGATCCACGTTGGTGAAACTGAGTATCAGGCGAAAACCCGGCCGTTTGCCGAGCTGATTCGGGAGGGGTCTTCCGAACCAATAGCCGATGGCGCGGTATCCAACGGGGGTTGGGTTTGGGGCACTTATGTGCATGGCGCTTTCGACGACGATGTCTTTCGCCACGCCCTCATCAAGCGTGCAAGAGAGGCCTTTCAACTGACGCCTCCGGCCCAGTTGGCGGCAGTCAGCGCGGAACGCGAGCAACGGCTGGACCGCTGGGCGGATCACCTTCGGAAAGCGCTGGATGTGGGGCGCATTCAGCGCCTCCTGGCCGAGTGTGGCAGAGGCTAAAGCAAGTCGCTTGACTGGACGCGTTATGAGCAGCAACAGCCCTTCGAAACTTGATCGCGTACTATCGGAGATTACCGGCGTCGATTCCGCATGGCAGGCCGAAGCGGAACGCAGGCAGCGATCGCTCACCAAACCGCCCGGCAGCTTGGGCCGCTTGGAGGAGATCGCCAATCGCTGTGCGGCGATCCAAAGAACTCTCCTGCCTCGGGTCAGCCGGCCTACCCTGCTGTTGTTCGCGGGTGACCATGGGGTCTGCCAGGAGGCTGTCAGCCCCTATCCCCAGTCGGTTACGGCGCAAATGGTGGTGAACTTCCAAAACGGTGGAGCCGCCGTCAACGCTCTGGCCCGCGCCAATCAGATAGACCTGCGCGTGGTGGATGTGGGCGTGGCCAATGATCTGCCCTCGTTGTCCAACGTCGTCTGCCGGCGCGTTCGCTCCGGGACGAAGAACTTCTGCGTCGAGCCGGCCATGACACCGAATGAGGCCGAGATGGCCGTGTCGGTCGGCATCGAAGAGGCTGAAGCCGCTTGCGAGAGCGGCGCCTGGATTCTTGGAATCGGCGAGATGGGGATTGGAAACACCACCGTCGCGGCCGCCTTGACGGCAGCCCTGACCGGCTTGCCGGCAGCTCGAGTTTCAGGACGAGGCACGGGTGCCGACGACAACTGCCTGGCGCGCAAGGTTCAGGCGATTGATCGGGCAATCAGTCTCCATGAGAAGCACCTAACCAGCCCTCTGAGTCTGCTGGCACGGCTGGGTGGCTTGGAAATTGCCGCGATGTGTGGAGCCTGTTTGGCGGGGGCTGCCCGGCGGCGTCCCGTAGTGATAGATGGCTTCATTGCCACGGCCGCGGCTGCTCTGGCCGTGGAATTCGACCGCCGGGTGGCGGGATACCTCATCGCGGGCCACCACTCTCCCGAACCCGGTCAGGCGCTTCTTTGGGAGCGGCTGGGGCAACGACCGTTGCTGGACTTGCAGATGAGACTCGGGGAAGGGACTGGCGCTGTGCTGGCCATGACTCTGGTCCGCTCGGCGGTGGCGGCTTTTACGGAGATGGCAACCTTCGAATCGGCGGGCGTCTCGGATCGCGAGTCGGCGCCGGAGACTGCACATCCATGAAGAGTCTCCTCACGGCCGTTTCCTTCTTGACCAGAATTCCCGTTCCATCGCTTCAAGCATTGGATGCCGGCGGCGTCGCCAGGTCAAGCCGGTGGTTTCCGTTAGTTGGTCTCTTAGTCGGCCTGATCGAAACCGCGGTTGTTTACGGACTCCTGTTCCTTTTCCCGGCCTCCGTGGTGGCGGTCTTGACACTGGCTGTCGAGGCTTTGGTTACCGGAGCGCTCCATTTTGACGGGTTGGCCGATATGGCCGATGGATTCGGTGGAGGCACCACACGGGAACAGGTACTGAGAATCATGAAAGACCATGCCGTGGGCAGCTACGGTGCGATCGCTTTGATTCTCCTCATCGCGCTAAAAATTGTGGCGCTTGTTCGCTTGATCGAGCTCCACCAGGTTCTCCCCTACCTGCTGGTGGCAACCGTTCTGGCCCGTTGGACGCCGGTCCTTCAAAGCGTGTGGCTCCCTTATGCTCGCGTGCCGGAAGAGCGGGAAGCCAACCAGCAAAAGGTCATCAGCGAAGAGGTGAACCGGTGGGACTTTTTCCTGGCCACCCTCCTTGCAGTCGCCATCAGCACGACGCTAATGGGCTGGCAGGTTCTCAAATGCTGGCTCGTGATCCTCCTGATCAGCGGTGTCGTTGGCTACTTGTGCCGGAGGCGCATCGGAGGCGTCACGGGAGACACCCTCGGCGCCAACATCCAGCTGTGCGAGACGGCTGTGTTGCTCACCGGTACCTTTGGCAGTTCGTCCGTGTATCCCCTCTTGGGACCCGGAGCCCACAGCCGAGTGGTCGCCTCAATGTTGGTGTTGGCCGACCCCCTCTGCTAAGATCGGTCCTGAACTGATAAGCATCCGCTTTTGTCGGCAGCACACGCTGCCCTGGATCCTGCTGCCGGTCGCAGACTCTGGGGCGAGGGGAATCGCCTCTCGACTCAGCTCACAAAGCGAGCTGACGGGATCGATCGAATCATGACACTTCGGACTCTGGCCTGCTCGGCCGTCCTGATTCTCTGTTGGAGAGCGGCGGTATTGCATTGCGACCACTGGCCGCAGTTTCGGGGACCGGATGGCACCGGAATCTCCGAATCGAGTCCCCTCCCGGTCGAGTTTGGACCCTCCAAAAATCTGGTCTGGCGAGTCCCAGTCCCACCAGGCCACTCTTCGCCCGTGATCTGGGGCGATCGAATTTTCTTCACGGCCTTTGAAGGCAAGAACCTGCTGACCCTTTGCCTCGATCGCGCCTCCGGCAAGACGTTGTGGAAGCAGGAGGCTCCGCGAGACCGGTTCGAACCGTACCAGAGTACCAACACGCCGACTTCGCCCACTCCGGTCACAGATGGCCGCCAAGTGTATGTCTTTTTCGGAGATTTTGGACTCATTGCCTACACCATCGGCGGAGCAGAGATATGGCGGTTGCCGATGGGACCATTCAACAATGTCAACGGCCATGGCTCGTCTCCGATTCTGGCCGACGGCAAGGTCATCTTGATTTGCGACCAGGATACCGACTCCTACCTCATTGCCGTCGACCAGAAGACCGGAAAGCCGGTGTGGAAAACGCCGCGACCCGAGGTAACGCGGGGATATGCTACACCGGCGGTGTACCGACCCGCAGGCGCTCCGGCCGAACTGATTGTGCCCGGTGCCTATCAGGTGGCCGGCTACTCCCTCGAGACGGGCCGCAAACTGTGGTGGGTGCGAGGCATGGCCTGGCAGCTCAAATCGGTTCCTCTGATCGAGGACGACATCCTCTACGTCAGCGGATGGGAGATTGGTGGCGACACGGAAAAGCCGCCCGAGATTCCTTCCTTCGAAGAGATCCTCGAACAGCACGATAGGAACCGAGACGGCAGGTTGGGGCTGGACGAGTTGGCGTCCGAGCACAGAATCTATCCGGATGAAGATCTCAACCACGATGGCCAGGTGAGTGGTCGCGAGTGGGAATTTCGGCGAGCCCGCCGCACGGCTCAGAACAACATCGCAGCCATTCGCACCGGGGGCAAGGGCGATGTGACCGACACCCACGTGCTCTGGCGCTACCGGAAATCGCTACCCAACGTGCCTTCGCCCCTGTTGTATCGAAACGTCATCTTCCTGGTGAAGGACGGTGGGATCACCACGACACTCAATCCAGAGACTGGAACGGTTCTAAAACAGGGACGACTGCCGGGCGCCACCGAACACTACTGGTCCTCCCCGGTTGCCGGCGACAACAAGGTCTACCTGGTCAGCGAAGCGGGCAAGGTGTCGGTGCTTAAAGCGACGGGGAACTGGGAAGTCCTGGCGTTGAACGATCTCAGAGAGGACTGCTACGCTACTCCAGCCATCGTGGATGGCAAGATCTACCTGCGAACGCGATCCCATCTTTATTGCTTCGGGCTGTTGGAATCAGCGGACGAGAAATGAGTTGGTTGATCTACCTCCTGCTGTCCCTTTGGGATTCGATCTGGGTTCTGCTGCTTTTTACCCATCGCTGCCCGAAGTGTGACGGCCGCTTGGATCGATTGGCCAAACCTCAACACAGAATCTTCCGCTGCGTACTCTGCAAACAGACGTGGATCAAGAGTGGTCGCAGCTGGAGTGAGGTTTAGTCGACTGCTCCTTCAATGGCAAGAAAGGGTCCCAGGCCATCCACGCAGCACGAAGGCAAGGTAAACGCGATCTGACGGCCGCTGATACCAGGGCGCATCGCCTTGCTTTGACGAGTTCAAGGTCTGGGATGGTTCACTCGCCTGGACACGGTTGCCGCGGTAACGGATTTGCCGTGCCGCCCCCGCAAGGTCGGGCTAGAATAACTGCGGCTCCGCGATATCCACCAGTCCCTTGCGGAACCACTCCCTGTGAACCGAGTATGGGATCGTGGTAGGGAAACGGTCCCGGCTCCATGGATGTACGAGGCCGTCCTTCTGTTCAAACGCGTGGCTGGAAGAAAAAGCGGTTGATGAACAGCGCATCCCAAGCGCCGGAGTCCGCTTAAATTCTCCTATCCTTGTCGGTTGGCTCTTACAAGGTGATTGCTCATGAAGCGCCGAGGGTTCCTCACAAGTCTGGCCGGTGCCGCAGGTGTGCCCCTCCTCGGGTCTCTCTCTTCGGCAGCAGCCTCTCTTCGGAATCAGACCAAAATTACGGACCTGAAGGTGATGCTCATCGGCAAGCCGGCCAACTGGCCACTGGTAAAGGTCGAGACCGACGCGGGTGTTTCAGGAATTGGAGAGGCGTACTGGGGACGAGGTATCAAAGAGGTCATGCTCCACTACCTCAAGCCGGCGGTAGTCGGCGAAGACCCGCTTGACGTCGATCGTTTGTACACCAAGATGGTGGAGATCACCGGCGGAGCCGGATCCATTGCGGGAGTGACCATCACAGCCATCAGTGGAGTGGAGATCGCTTTGTGGGACCTGGTCGGCAAGTTGTTAGGTGCGCCGGCCTGCAAGCTATTGGGTGGGCAATACCGCAAGGAGGTGCGGGCCTATCTGACCCGCAGTCCGGAGAATTTGCTGGACCCGGCCAGTTGCCGATCCTATGCCGCGGAGTTGAAGGCCCACCGCTACGGCCTTACTGCCGTCAAGGTGGATATCTTGAGAGACCGAAGTCCCAGCGCAGCTCATAGCCGGCAGTTGAGCAACCTGGAACTGGCGAAGAACGCCCAAGGCTTTGCCCATCTGCGAGAGGCGCTGGGAGACGAGACCGACATTATCGTGCACTGTCATTGGGAACTGAATTGGATCGATTCCCTCAATCTGGCTCGGGCGGTTGCTCCCATTCGGCCGATGTGGCTGGAAGATCCCATGCCGCCCGATTTCTCCGAGAGCTGGATCAAGCTGACGCAGCAGTCTCCAGTGCCTATCCTGACCGGCGAAAACCTCTATACGCGGCATGGCTTCAAGCCTTTCATTCTCCATCAGGGGTGCCACCTCATCCAAATCGACATCCCCAAATCCGGCGGTCTTCTGGAATCCAAGAAGATTGCCGACCTGGCCGATCTCTTCTACATGCCTGTGGCGGCCCACTGTGCTTCGAGCCCAGTCGGCTTCATTGCCTCGGCTCACTGCGCCGCTTCGATCCGGGACTTCAAGGCTCAGGAATACAGCGCGGGATTTGGTGAGGATTGGGTAGACTTCATCCTGCACGATCGTCCAATCATCAAGAACGGCATGATTCAGATTCCGGAGAAGCCGGGCCTTGGGGTAGAACTGAACGAAGACAAGGTTCGCTCACATCTTGAACCGGGAGAAACGTGGTGGGGCTGATTTCTGCCCTCCGACCCCTTCCAACTAAAAGCCTTCGAGAAAGCTTCAGTTGCAGGGGTCGGCTCGGCTGCGGAAGAGCAGCGTTCGGAAGGGCATCTGCGCAGCGCCGCGGGTAGGCATTATGGTCGCGTTCCTGCAGCCGGGCTGATCGCATCCCAGCGTCGGTCGCCTGTTTTCCCGTACTTCGGAGGCAGGGTGTTCCAGTCCGGGCGGGTCAGGCCGTTTAGGTCCCAGACCACTTTGCCGTCTCGGAGCGTGAGCTCGCAAGAGAGCTTCAGTTTTCCCTTGAGGCGGGCTCCATTCATATCCGTGAAGCCGAAGTCACCGCTTTCAAGGCGCAGCACCGCCACGTCAGCGATTCCTCCGGCGGTCAGATGACCCAGTTCCTCGTGGCCGATCTCGCGCGCCGGATTCCAAGTGGATCGTAAGATCACATCCTCCAGCGAGACACCCAATGCCAGAAATTTGCTCATGAGGTTCAGCATATCTTTCATGCCGGCGTTCATGCTGCCAACGTGAAGATCGGTTGAAATGGAGTCGGGTAGGAACCCTTCTTTGATGGCCGCATAGGCGACAGGCCACAAGAAGCTGCCGCCGCCGTGACCGACATCAAAGATGACTCCACGCTCGCGACCTTTCTTCAGGGCTGGATTCAGGTGGCCGGAGTCCAGCAATTCCCTGCGGTTTCCTGAGTAAACATGTGTGTAGATGTCTCCGGGACGCAATTTCTGGGACAGCAGTTCCTCAATCGGTCTTTCCGGGAGGTTGGATCCGAAATCGACCATCACCGGAACATGAGCGATTTCTCCTGCCTGCACAGCCTGCTCCACCGGGTCCCACTCCGGGCCGGCGTAGTGGGCCGTTTTGATGCCCACGATCAAGCCCTTGTGGCGAACAACCATCTCTGCGGTGGGCTTGGCCTGCATGTCCGACAAGTTCTGCTCGAAGGCCCCTCCGCGCATACCCTCGCCGACAATGTTCAGGAACGCCAGAACACGGGTTTTAGAGCGGTCGATGATCCGTGCTTTGAAGTCCTCGAAGTTGCGCCAGCCGGAAGAGCCGGCATCCACGGCCGTGGTCACTCCTGTTCGATAGGTGAAGGGATCCGGATACACACTATTGTCGCCGGCATAGGAGCTTCGCTCACCCGTTCCAGCGTACACATGGACATGAATGTCAATGAGGCCGGGAGTCACGTAAAATCCCTTCACGCTGACCACCTTCAGGGCTTCCTTGGGGTCCAGGTTTGAATCAATCGCCTCGATTCGGCCGTCGCGGATGGCCACATCCCGGACTGCGCTGAGGCGGCTCTTCGGATCCACCACATGCCCACCCTGCAACAGCAGGTCGTACTTAGGCTGCGCGGCGGCGCCAGTCGTCGCAATCAACACCGCCAGATACGCTCGAATTGCCTGCCGAAGATGTGCCATGTCTCCCCTCCTCAAGGGATTATGTGCGTCGATAGGAGTGCCGTTTGGCACTCCAACGAGCACCCAAATACTCTCCCATATCCAATGTCCCGTTCATCGCGTCTTCCGAGACGGAGCCACTGAAGCGAAAATTCAGCGCATCGCCATGCTGCTCACTGTACGAACTGGACAAACTAACCAGGTTGCCGGTGATCGATCCTTTTAGATCGCGTGCCACGAAGTCTCCCTGGTGTGTTCCCTCCAGGTGATTTCCGACCTGCTTGAGGTACAGGGTGTGGTCAGAAGTGCCACTGGCGAATTGAATGCGAACGTCCCACCGGCCCGTCAAGTCGGCAGTTGGGGGGGCGGGAGGCGACGGGGACCGGCTTCCGGCCTGTGAAAGAATCTCGTGAACCCGTTCAGCGACGATCTTTTCGTCCCCAGCAGACATCATGTAAGCCACGACCGAGATGCCCGTCTCTTCTTCGTCCCGGTCGCGTTCCGGAGGCACGGCGATGCGCGGTTGACCGGCCAACAGCAACTTGGACACCTCGGCACCTGTCAGTCCGAGCCGAGACCGGTTCCAGCGGATCGCCAGTGCCGGAGTGCGGTTGGACAATTCGGTCGGTTCCTTAACCGAAGTGCGAATGCCAGGGACTTGCGAGACTCGCCGATCGATGTGATCCAGCCAGCTCAGCCAAGTCTTCCATTCGGCGGCGTGATCGCGGCGAATCCACATTTCGACCGCTTTGAGCATGGCGACGGCTTCTTCTTTTCCGACCTTCATGGAGCGAGCGAATCCATGATGAGGAGCGCTGTGCACCCAGGCCGCCCGCACCAGGTCCTTCCGGCCCAGCAACAAGCCTGCGGTTTGGGGACCGCGCAGGCATTTCCCTCCGCTGTAACCAACCAACGCGGCGCCTCTCTCGAGGTGGACACAGGGCACCGTCAATACCTCGGCGGCCGCGTCCACCAGGATGGGGACGTTGGCTCGGGCAGCCAGTCGCACGACCTCATCGAAGGCAGGAGGCCCTGCATCTGCCCGCGGACCGGCCAAAATGTAGATCATCGCTGTCCGAGGTCCCAGAGCTGCTTCCAGTTCTTCGGTAGTTCCCACCTCGATCACCCGAACGCCCACGGCCCGCACGGCGGCGTCATAAACATTGCGCGAGTGCTTTGGGATAATCACTTCATCCTTTGGAAATCCCGCCAGATTGGGAATCCGAATATGAAGGTCGGGATTCCCGCCGGCCACGCAGGCCGCAGTGGCATGGGTCAAGCCGGCGGCACAGCCGGAACTGACCATACCCCATTCTGCGCGGGTGAGTTCGGCGAGCCTTTGACCGATGGCCTCCATCAGTTCATCCAGGTGAACATGACGCTGAGCTGCCGCCTCCATGGCCGTCCGCACTTCAGGTAGCATCAAGGAACCGCTGATAATGGTGAAAGTGCCGCGGCAATTGATGAGTGGCCGCACTCCGATCGATTCATAAACGTCCGATGTCTTGGGAGACCCCACCGCGGACTGTGTTCCGGCCAGGGTGGATTCTGTCAGCAAAGCCGGGAGAGCCATCAAACCGCTGCGCCGAAGCAGGTCGCGACGGGTTAGACGACCCCGACGAAGGACCTGTGTACTGCTAAGTTTCTGGAACATTGCTCACTCCTTAGGGCGCGGTGAAGAGATCGATCACCGCATACAGGCCGAGCTTCGCAAGCGTGAACTCTGTGGCGGAGGGTTCCACCAGATAGTCCTGAAGTTCGGCGCCGGGATCTTCGAACGCAGCGACTCGGTGTCGTTCAAATTGGCCTCGGACGCGTAACCGCAAGCCATAAACAGGTCGGGAGAGCCCGGCGTAGTTCAAAAGGTGCACCCGAACACGCTGCGCGTTGCCGCCCAGTCGGGCGATAACCGCTTCGCTGCCATAAATTCGTACCAGGCGCTTGGCATCCGTCAAGTCGGTTCGGACCTTCTGGGCCATCTCACTTGGATCGAACCCCTCGGCGATGGGATAACCGTTTGATCCCAGCTGCACGTTCAAGTCGAGCGTGGGGTTGGGAGCGGTCACCAGCGTGAACAGGAGGTTTCTGCGGACCAACATGTTCATGACCTCAGCCGATTCCTCGGAACCGTCGTCACGATAGCCAATATTGACCAGGTCGGGCAGTCTCTCCTCTCCCAGCCGGCTCAAGAACCCAAGCGCCTTTCCCAAGGGCTTTAGACCCGCCGGATCAGTATGGAGGAGCAGCTCGGCACCGAAGACATAGGCTTCCACCGCGGCTAGAGCAGCGGATGATCCGTTCGCCTGGCCGTAGAAGCGTACGCCCGGTTGCCGCAAGTAACGCCAGCCGTTTGAATCGATCCAGGGGCTGCGCGTCGCAGAGGCTTCGTTCACCTTCATCTGCACCGAGGGTGCCGGCACCTTCTCCATTTTTGCCGTGTCCACCGCTTCGACGGTTATTCCCTCTGCCGACCGCCAGCCCGCCACGGTGGAAGGTGGAACCGCGATTTGGGACACGCCCGCATCCCGCAAGGTAGGGGCGGTTTCTGGGCCGCCATCCCAGTAGAGCGTCGGGAGGAGCACGGTCAACCACAGGAAAGTCATCATAGCTGGAAATTCTGTACCCGAATTTGCTGAAGGTCGCAAGTACCCAGGCCCAATCGCGAGGCATACTCGACGTGGCCCGGCTCTCGAATGAACCGATTGACGCTGGGATCCGGCTCGCCCTCGAATTGCACCCGCTCTCTGGATCGGTCCATCAGTGAGGGGGCCTTCTCACGCTTTCTCTTCTCCTCGATAACGTCAATCAGGAGGCGATCCATGGCCACCGGATCAGTTCCGAACAGGATCTCCTTCGGGAAAAAGCGAAAGCGCCGGTGCTCGGAAAATGGCCCGGCGTGCCAGACTCCTCGCAGGCCGTCCATGATGTGCAATACTGTCTTGGAGGGGAGGGGCTCTACCGCAGCCAGCGTGCCAATGAAAGAGTAGGTGTTGGTCTTTTCCCAGCGATGCGAACGGCCCACGTTGGAGAAATTCCCGTAGGCGATGTTCTTGAGGCAGCCGGTCACACCGGCGGCCTGATGCTCTTTCATGTTGGGTACGTTGATGATCTTCGTCAGCGTTTCAGACACCAGTCGAACCAGATTCGAACGGGTGTCGTCCTCGCCGAAGAAGTCGACCTCCACATAAACGCGTGGATCATAGCCTAAGATCGAACCACGTTGAGTCTCGACCGCGAGGATATTGACTCCTCGATGGACATGGTTGCCGTAGCCAACCGAGTTCAGTTGTCCCTGAAAGCGTTCATAGATGTAGACCCGGTTCGGGGGAACTCCGACGGCCAGCAGATTGGATACGATACTCGCCACCACCTCCGGACTGGACATGATGTTGGGAGCGCCCGAACAGTTCACCTTGATGCCGACCACATCCTCGGGTGAAAAGAAGGTGGACCAGGCCTTCTGGTCGTCCATTGCTCCGGTGAGCTTTCGCATGCCCGTCGAGATCATGCGGCGGACTACGGCCGGATCCACTTTCTCGGTTTCCTCGTCGATGGAACTCGTGGCGCGAACTCGGACCACTTGGCCCCGGTAGGCACCGGGCATTCCAGGGTTAGCTGAGGACCGAAAGGGTGTGACAACTCGATAGGCAGGAAGCGCAGGTTCGCTGCGGAGCAGCCACGGCGTTGCTGCCAGATGCAGAAATTCTCGTCTGTCCACGGGACTCTACCAAAGGGAAACCGGTTCTGGGGGCGGCCAGTCTCCTCACTGTGCCTGCCGAAAGTCCAACAGACTTTACTTGGCATGGTTAGCACGAACTCAGGAGAGCGTCAAGCTGAGGGTGCCGACAGATAAGGGCGACGACTGGTCACGCACTAGGCCCTGGCCCATCTGTTCAACAGGAAAGGGAATCCCGTGGAGTTCTTCCTGGCTGTCTGGAGCGAAGTTAGACAATTCGAACTCACCTGCAAGCAGAAGGAATCCTGGGAGAAGTTCCGGGAGAGCGGGATAGCAATATCGAAAGGTTCTGCAAGGAAGAGTTGCACCGGCCGGGGCAGATTCAGAAGGTAGAGGACTGCGCGGAACTGGAGAAGGAGAACTCCAGGCTAAAAGGCCTGGCTTAGACTAGCGCCGAGATCCTTTCGAGCGTGTCTCAACGTGCTATACTCCCGCCCAACGGCTTGCGAAAGGAGGGCATTCCCATGATGGACTCAAAGGATCGCCGTGAATTCATGAAGCAGTCTTTGGCGGGAGCCGTAGGGACAGGCTTGGCAGGTTCGGCGCTGGCTGCAACCGGAGCGACGGCCTCGCTGCCTCCGGCAGACAAAACCCCCCGCTTCAAAATCTCTTTGGCGGGCTGGTCTCTGCACCGGGCGGTTCGCGCCAATCTGGTCAAGATGCTCGATTTTCCCCAGATCGCCCGGAGGGCGTTCGGCCTGGATGCCATTGAACCGGTCAATACTCTCTTCGAAGTTCCGACTCACGACTATGTCCGCAGGCTGAAGAAAAACGCAGAGGACGAGGGAGTCAAGGTCCTCCTGATCATGTGTGACTCGGAAGGGCCGCTGGCTCATCGTGAGAAAGCGGTTCGTGAAAAAGCGGTGCGGAACCACCACAAGTGGGTCGACATTGCAGCCGAACTGGGATGCCATTCGATCCGCGTGAACATGCAAGGAGAGGACAAGGAAAACGCCGCCAGCGCGAAAGGCGTGGAGGATTTCGTGAATCGGGCCGCCGAGTCCTTTGTTTCGCTCTGCGAATATGCGGCAGCCGGCAAGATCAACGTTATCGTTGAAAACCATGGAGGACTGTCTTCCAATGCGGACGTCATGGTCCGGGTGATGAAAGCCGTTCGTCTTCCGAATTTCGGGACCTTGCCGGATTTCGGCAACTTTCCCGATGGGGTGGATCGCTACGAGGGGATTCGCAAGCTCATGCCGTTCGCCAAAGGAGTGAGCGCCAAGGCGCACCGGTTCGACGCCAAGGGAAATGAAGCGGACATCGATTATGACAAGATGATGAATATTGTGCTGAACGAAGGCAAGTTCTCGGGGTACATCGACATCGAATACGAAGGTGATGAACTCAGCGAGTACCAAGGCATCCTGGCCACCAAGCGCCTGCTGGAAAGGTACCAGTCGGGATGAAGGCCTATTCGGCGCTGAAGGAGAAGCTGGCCACTGTCGTTGACCTGAGGAATGCTGCTTCGGTCCTGGGTTGGGATCAGCAAACATACATGCCGCCGGGTGGAGCACAGGCCCGTTCAGATCAACTGGCTACCCTGGAGAAACTGGCTCACGAGCACTTCACGGCGCCCGAAGTGGGTGATCTACTTGCCAGGGCGGCGGAAGAAGTGGCGCGCTTCGACCAGGATTCGGATGAACGGAGCCTGGTGCGGGTCGTTCGCAGGGATTACAACAAAGCCCTGAAGGTTCCTTCCACGCTGGTGGCGGAAATTGCCCGGACCTCTTCGATGGCCATGGAATCCTGGGTGCGCGCCCGGGCAGAGTCCAGTTTTCCTCTTTTCCAGCCCGATCTTGAGAAAGTCTTCCACCTCCAACGGGAACTGGCTCGCTGTCTGGGCTTTGAGGAGTGTATTTACGATGCCTTGCTGGATCAATACGAGCCAGGAGCCAAGGCTTCCGAACTGCGACGGGTTTTTGGGGAGCTGAAGGAAGGGCTGGTGCCCCTGGTTCAGGCTATCTCAGAGCGGTTATCTCGAGTCGATGACTCGGTGTTGCACCGTTCTTATGCAGAAGCGCGCCAGTGGGAATTCGGCGTCGAGATCCTGAAGCGTTTCGGCTACGACTTGAGCCGCGGCCGTCAGGATAAATCGGTTCATCCCTTCACCACCTCGTTTTCCCGTCATGATGTGCGTATCACGACTCGGGTCGACGAGCGATTCTTTCCGACGGCTTTATTCGGCACCCTACACGAATGCGGTCACGCCCTGTACGAGCAAGGGGTGAGTGAGTCGCTGGAGCGCACTTTGCTTGCCGGAGCGGCCTCTCTGGGCGTTCATGAGTCCCAGTCCCGATTGTGGGAAAACCTCGTCGGTAGGAGCCGACCCTTCTGGAGGTTCTTTTATCCTCGACTCCAGTCGCTGTTTCCCGATTGCCTTGGGAATGTTCCGCTGGAAGATTTTTATCGTGCCATCAATCGTGTTGAGCCCTCTCTGATTCGCGTCGAGGCAGATGAAATCACCTACAATCTTCACGTTCTGCTGCGCTTTGAACTCGAGATTGCGGTGCTGGAGGAAGTGATCTCGGTGGCAGATCTTCCGGCAGCCTGGAACGCCCGCATGGAGAGTTATCTGGGCGTGGTGCCGCGAAATGACTCGGAAGGAGTTCTCCAGGATGTGCACTGGTCCAACGGGCTGGTCGGTTACTTTCCCACCTACTCTTTGGGGAACGTCATCTCTGTGCAGCTATTCGAGAAGGCTCAATCAGACTCTCCGGAAATCCGCTCGCAGATGGATGAGGGCCGTTTCACAGCGCTACTAGAGTGGCTCAGGAAGCACATTCATGTTTACGGGCGAAAACGGCTCCCGCACGAACTGCTTCAGCGAGCCACGGGGGAGACGTTGCAGGTTGGTCCCTACCTAAATTACCTGAGGTCCAAGTACAGCGAGATTTATTCGCTTTAGGCGGGTTGACTTGGCTGAAAGGCCGCAGGACATTCCCGGGGGGGCGACTGCGTGCAGCCTTCTTCACCGCCTGGGCCCTCCTCCTTCTTACTTCACACGCATGTCCTGGAACTGTGCCGTTGAGCTATTGTGCGAACTGTTCGGATGGATCCACACGGTCCCGCGGTATGATTAGGCATGTTCACTCCCGCAAGTATGGTTGAACCGTTTCCCCAGAACGCTCCATTTCTGTACGAGCAGATCACCGACCGCATCTCTCGTCTGATTGAGGGGGGAACTCTTCGACCCGGAGAGCGGGTACCTTCCGTGAGGAAACTGAGTGCTCTGCACCGGGTGAGTATCTCCACGGTCCTGCAGGCCTACCGTTTGTTGGAAAGCCGTGGACTGATTGAAGCCCGCCCGCAGTCAGGCTACTTCGTACGACACCGCCGCTGGACGCCACCCCCGGAGCCGGAGATTGCGTTACCGGAGCCGGGAGCCGCAGAGGTCGAGATCAGCAAGCTGGTGATGCAGGTCGTTCGCGACAATCAGCATTCTTCCTTGATGCGACTGGGCGCCACCTGTGCCAATCCGAGCCATCACCCCGCAGCCAGGGTCCATCGGTCTCTGGCCTCCGTTGCGCGCCGGTGCCTGCGTCATGAAATTCTGTTCGACCCGATTCAGGGGGTACCGGCCTTGCGCGTTCAGATCGCGCGTCGTGCGGTAGATGCCGGTTGCACTCTTTCCCCCAATGAAATTGTTGTGACCAGCGGGGCCACTGAAGCGATGCATTGTTGTCTCCGCGCCGTTGCCGAGCCTGGCGATCCAATCGCCATCGAGGCTCCAACCTACTTTGGGATTTTGCACCTGATCGAGTCCCTCGGGATGCGAGCCGTGGAAATCGCTACCTATCCCCGAGAAGGGGTTTGTCTGGAGGCCTTGGAACGGGCTTTGGATCGGGAGCGGATCAAGGCGTGCCTGTTCGTCCTGAACTTCAACAATCCCCTGGGCAGCTGTGTGCCCGACGAAAAGAAGAAGAAACTGGTTTCGCTCTTGAGCCGAAGGGGAATTCCACTGATTGAGAATGACATCTATGGGGACCTGGCGCATACGGAGCCCCGCCCCCGAGCAGCCAAGGCGTTTGACCAGGACGGGCTCGTTCTCCTGTGCGACTCCTTCAACAAGACGTTATCGCGGGGCTATCGTGTCGGCTGGGTGGCTCCCGGGCGGTTTCGGGAAAGAGTGGAGTTCCTGAAGTTCGTCTCAACGGATGGCACGGCCTCCGTGACCCAGATGGCCATAGCGGATTTCCTATGCAACGGAGGTTACGATAACCACCTTCGCAAGCTGCGGCGGTTTTATGCGGATCAGGTTCGGCGCATGACCAAGGCCGTCGCCTGCCACTTCCCGCCGGGAACCAAAGTCACGCGACCGGCTGGAGGAGAAGTGTTGTGGATCGAGCTGGCACGCGGCGCGGATTCCATGAACGTCTATCGCCGGGCCCTCCGGAAAGGGATCGCCATCGCTCCCGGTACCATCTTTTCCGTCAAACAGCAGTATCGGAACTATATCCGTTTGAATTGTGGAGTTCCTTGGACGGCGGCCGTGGAGGATGCGGTCCGCCAGCTTGGAAAGATCGCCAGCGACTCCCTTTCAAGAAGGGCGGGGTGAGTCCTTTGCCGGCCGCTGACCCTGCCGCCTCCTGCGGCGCGTTCAGTGTTACTTGAATCGCTGTTGGATGGTTTCGTTCACCATATGGCCTTCGTGGGTCACCAGGCACCCACGAACGATCTCATCGTCCCGGTTCAGGACAAACTGCTGCTTGTCCCCATCCCAAAGCTCTTCCAGCAGCGCAACCAGGTTGTTCGAGTACATCTGGCTGGCATGAACGCAGACGCGTGACGGGAGGTTGCTCAGGCCGATGATCTTCACGCCGTGCTGGATCACCACCCGGTCGCACTCCGACCCTTCGACATTTCCCCCGCTTTCAACTGCCATGTCCACGATCACGCTTCCCGGCTTCATCCGAGCCACCATGTCAGCGGTTAGGATCCTGGGGGCCCTTCTACCGAAGACCTGGGCTGTGGTCACCACCACATCAGACTGCGCGCAATTGTTGGCCATGGCTTCGCGTTGCCTGGCCAATTGCTCCTCGGTGAGCTCCTTCGCGTAACCATCCTTTGTCTGCCCGGTTTCCCCCACGTCGATCTTGACAAACTTGGCGCCGAGAGACTTCACCTGTTCCTCCACGACCGAACGGGTATCGTAGGCCTCCACGCGGGCTCCCAACCGCCGGGCTGTGGCGATGGCCTGCAAACCGGCTACGCCGGCACCGATCACAAAAACCTTGGCCGGGGCAATGGTGCCGGCAGGTGTGGTCATCATCGGAAAGATCTTGTCCGATGCGTCGGCTGCCAGGATCACGGCTACATAGCCCGCCAGATTGGCCTGGGAGCTCAGGGCGTCCATCTTTTGAGCCCGGGTGGTACGGGGGATCATCTCCATGCTGATGGTGCTGACCTTGGCGTTCCGGAGGTGTTCGATCAGCTCCCGCTCGTTGAAGGGATCGAGGAAGCTGATGTGAATGCCGCCCGCCGGCAAATGGGGGATATCGGCGAGGGGCGGCTTCCTGATGCGAAGCACAACGCTGGTCCCTGCCAGAAGTGTTGGCAGGTCTTGAGCGACGGTCGCTCCGGCAGAGAGGTAGGCCGCATCGTTGTAACCGGCGGTCAGCCCCATGCCGGCTTCGATCTGGACCTTCATACCTAGCTTCGTGAGCTTTTCAGCACCGGCGGGGATCAGCGGCACTCGCTTTTCTCCCGGGTGAGTTTCTTTCGGTACGGCAACTTTCATTCCAGCCTCGCTTTCAGCTTGGACCTACGGCAACGAGCATTTCCCTCTCCAGGCAGCAGCAACCGGAAACTCCTTCCATTGGCGAGTCCGGCCTCTCGTGGGAAGGGGAAGACTACAGCGCTCAGACGGGCCGAATTGAAGCAGGAGCTCCAGTCCAGCTCCGACTCCGAGTGGCAGACAAATCGACGGGAATATAGCCCAAAGGTGGCCGCAGCGTGAACGAAATTTCGAAGAGGGCCGGCGAGAAGAGAAAGAGTGACGTCTATTCCAGCAGGTCCGGACGCGTGAAGTGACCCGCATCGCCGATGAGATCGTGCACAGCCTGCTGAACTCGAAGGGCTTGCTGCGGGGACACCTGTTCCTCGTAGACGGGAAAGAGAACCCGCTCTTCCGTTCGGATGTGATCTTCCAGCAGATCTGCGAACTCCGCCAGCAGGCCGCCCAGTTCATTCACCGGAGCGGCTCGAAGGCGATCGATCAGACCCTCCAGCTTCCGGTGTTCCTCGGTCAACTGCTGCAGGGTCGCGGCAGCTCCTGAGAACATCGTCATGGCCGGAAACACAACTTCCTCCTCTGCCCTGAAGTGGGCCACTAAGCCCGTCTCGAAGAAGGCCACGGCCTTCCGTGCTCGGTCCTTCAGCCAAGCCTTGTCCGAGCCATGCTGGGGCAAACCACGGTGGATCCGCAGGCACACCATCAGTCCGTAGTGGTGCTCGCGAGAAAGTGGAATCAAACTATCGTGGCGTCGTCCGGACTTCACCGATCAAAGCTCGCTGATTTCGCGGTATTGCGGGGCGGGTCGTCAGTGAATCGATTTCTCCATCTCCGCCGCTTTTGGAAACAGGATATTGTTTTCCAGGTGGATATGCAGGTGCAAGTCCTGTTCAAATCCTTCCAGAGCGCTGTAAAGGGTCTTGTAGCTCAGGCAAGCATCGTCAGGGACCGTATAGCCGGTAGTCAGTTGGCGCAAGACTTGAAGCAGCGTTCCTGCCTGGTCGTGCTCATGAACCATCATCCGAACCGGATTCTGGACTGATCCAAAAGGCGGACGGGGAAGGGGTTGTTTGCGATCAAGGGCGCTCTCCATGGCCGCAATGTGGGGAAACAGGATCTGCTCCTCCTTGAACATGTGTGAGATCAGCTCTTGTCTCAGGGCCTCGAAATTCCGTTGGACATCGATCAGTTCCGCATGGTTGTTTCCATGCGCCGAGATGACCTTGTCGAGCAGCGTGGTCAGCCGGCCCAGTTCCTCCTTAGTAAACGCGTGGTGCTTCTGAACGATATGCTCAATGAGCAGGGCCAATGGTTCCCGGTTCCAGTCGCGAGAATTGGTAAGCGCGTCTTGTTCTTTTTCGACTGCCTCGAGCGACCTCACAACTTCGGTCAGGTTGAGGCCGGAGCGTTCACAGGCCTCGCCCAGCGGTCTGCTCCCTTCACAACAGTAGTCGATCCCCAGCTTCTCAAAAACTCGGGTTGAAGCCGGGATAGCCACTGCCACGTCGCGGACAACTGTGTTTTGATTGATGAACATGTTTCCTTACCTCCCAGCAGAGTATCGTCTAGCGCCGCGAGCTAGGCTGTGACTTACGTCACTTAACAACTATCTGTCTTGCGTGGCAACGACTTCGAATAGAATAGGTCACTGAGCCGATTACTGCTAACCGTCCAGGATCGCTGACCGGAGAACCGCTCGCCTGCCAACCCGGAGCCGCGAATGGAGTAGAACAGATGAAAGGGTCGCCCGAGGCCGGCAGCCACACCGAAGAAGGGGGATCTTGTGATGAAGATAAATCGAAGAGAGTGGATACAGACCAGCTGGCAGGCCTCTGTCTTGGGAGCGCCCATGCTGCTGATTCCCAAGCTCGCGGCCCGCGCAACGCAGGATGTTCGAAAAAGGCTGCGGTCAGGGAAGGCCGTTTTCACAGATGAGCTACCCACCCCCTCCTTGCTTCTGGATGTGGACGCTCTCGAAGCTAACATTGAGAGCATGAGTCGGCACGCGCGAAACGCGGCCGTCCAATTGAGGCCCCATGCCAAGACGCACAAATGCGCTGAGATTGCCCGCCGCCAGATCCGTGCCGGGGCCCTCGGCGTCTGCACAGCCACCATCCATGAAGCCGAAGCGCTGGCGGCCGCCGACATTTCCGGAATTCTGATCACTTCCGAGTTAGTGGGCCGAAACAAGATTACCCGGCTGGTAGAACTGACGCGCAGGCGTCCCGATACCCTGTCTATCGTGGATAGTCCGGAGCAGGCCGTTCAGCTGAGCCAGGCTGCGTCTGCCGCCAAGGTGACTCTCAATCTGCTGATCGATGTGGATCCCGGGGGGCGGAGGACCGGTGTCCCGGCAGGGGAGAAGGTCGTCCGACTTGCCGAAACCATCTCCGGGCTTTCCCATCTCAAGCTGCGCGGCATCCACTGCTATTCCGGGGCCTCCGCTCACGTCGTTGGATTCGAGGAGCGCCGCGCTCATTCTGTTGGCGTGATGGCCGCGCCGTTGGAGTCGTTCGCCCAGTTGAAGCGGGCTGGTATGGCTCTCGAGATCTTCTCGGGAGGAAGCACTGGAACCTATAACATTGACCCGGCTCTGGAGGGCATGACTGAACTTCAAGTGGGTTCTTATGTCTTCATGGATGTGGACTACCGGAGAATCGGGGGACAACGGGGCCCTGTCTATGACGATTTCCTCCCATCTCTCAGTGTTGTGGCGACGGTCATCAGCAAAAACCATGAGGACCGAGCTACCGTGGATGCCGGTTACAAAGCCTTTGCGACCGACCGGAAGTTCGGCCCTGAAATCAAGGGATGCTCAGGCGTCGAGTTTCAGTTCGGGGGCGACGAACATGGCGTGCTGCTCTTGAAGGAGCCGAGTCGGGAAATTCAAGTCGGTGACCGGCTCGAATTCCTCGTGCCCCACTGCGATCCCAACGTTAACCTCTACACCGAAATCTATTGCGTGAGGGGTGCGCGGGTCGAAGACGTGTGGCCTGTGACGGCCCGCGGGCACTCCTGAACCGATCGAGGCGAACCGGTTCCTGCCGTCCTTTGCTATAATGCGTCTGTGTTCATTAATGCTCTGCGTCCGGCTCCATCGCACCGCGGGATCGTTCTCGTTTTCCTGCTCTTGTTTCTGACGCTGCCCTATTCGGCCCTGGCGACACCGGACTTTTTGCCCGCCCCCAGCCAGTATCACGCCTACATCGATGCCAAGCTGATCTTGGCCTTTGAGCTCAATTCCAATAAAGAATTCTTCCTTGAAGTCCTGAACTTGGGCGACAGTCGGCGCTGCTTCTCCATTGAGAACGTCAGCCTGCGTGCGCCGGAGGGGCACGTGCTGAAGTTCGACACATTCCTCTATGACGGCAGCAAGTCCAAGATCGAAGGCAACGACAAAGCCTGCGTGCGGCAGCGGACCAGCCGAAAATGGGAATTGGGATACAGTTTCGAATGCCCGATTGCGGTTCGCAAGGTAATCCTGTACCTAGGTAATGCGGCTTTCCGACTGCAGCCCTTGAGCCAGTCGGAGTTCCAGGATTTCACGGACAATTTCTCCAAAATCAATCTCGGAGTCTCCAGCGATTACCTGAAGATTTTCAACCTGCGGGTGTTGTATGGGAAGAACATCTACGGATCTACCCTGCGTTATCGGGCCGTGGATGTATCGCGCACGACGACCGGTACGCGGGGCCCCGTCACACTGGTGAGCACCTTTCCCAAGCAGACCCAGCAGGCGTTCAAGAAGAAGAAAGGTGGAGAAGTTGAGGTCACGGTCAAGCTCGACACCAACGGAGAGGTGACGGAAGCCACTGCGGAGAATGAGTTGGAGTTCGGACTGACCGAGCGAGCCTTATACGAGGTGAAGAACTGGTGGGACTTTGCCCCGGCCTACCAGGATGGGAAGCCGATTCCCAGCGAACACACCACGAAAGTCGTGATTCGAGTCGAAGAGGAAGAAGAGCCCTAGCAACGGTTCCGGGACCGACAGGTTTGAAGTCCTCTTAAAGCTTCACCACTTCAGCCAATTCAAAACCTTTCTTGCCTCGCCGAACTCGAATCGCGGCGTGATTGGGGTCATGCTCGAGGGCTATGATCCAGTTTTCGTCGCAGGCCTGGGAAAGATACCGGCGTTTCTCCTCCAGCGTTGTGAGTGGATTCAAGTCGTAGCCCATGATGTAGGGCAAAGGCACGTGAGCTGCTGTCGGCATCAAGTCGCTGCAGTAGAAGAGGGTCTGCTCGGAGTCTTGGATCTTGACCATCTGCAAGCCGGGCGTATGGCCGTTTGCGATGGACAAGTGGAGACCCGGAAATAACTCGCAGGGGCCATCGATCACGGTCAATCGGCCGCCATCTCGCAAAGTATCGATGTCCTCGCGTTGAAAGCTGGCGCGGTCCCGTTCGGTGGGATTCAAAGCCCACCTCCAATGGCTCTGCTGCACATAGTGCCGGGCATCTGGAAATACCAGCTTGAATTCGTCGCCTTCCCGTTTTACCGCACCCCCCATGTGGTCGAAATGACAGTGGGTGAGGATGACATCCGTGATCTCTTCAGGCCGCATACCGCATTCGGAAAGCGAAGACTCCAAGGTGTAGCGGCTGTGGTCCACACCATAGATGGTCTCGAATTTCTGCCCGGACTTGTGACCGAATCCAACGTCGACCAACATGATCCGATCGGCGGACCGGATCAACAAGACCCGCATCGCCAGGGGAATGCGATTGAACTCGTCGCACGATGTGGCCCGGCTCCAGAGGGTTTTGGGCACCACCCCGAACATGGCGCCGCCGTCCAGCGCGAACCTTCCGGTTTCAAGCGATTGGATTTGATAAGAGCCGATGTGGATCATGGAGCGTCGAATTCACAACTTCAAACTGAGAGCCACACCATCTCGCAAGGGAATGACCGTGGTGTGGACTTCGGGAGAGGAGTGGGCCAGCCGATTGAATTCGAGAACACCTTGGGTGCTGGGTTGGGCGTCACCGCTCACCACCCGCCCGTGCCATAAAACGTTGTCGGTGATCAGCAGCCCACCCTTTCGCAGTTTCGGAACCGCCTTCTGAAAAGCCTGGGGGTATTCCTCCTTGTCGATATCATTCAGGATCAGATCGAACGGTCCGGGCTCCTGGTCCAGCAGGCTGAGTGCATCACCTACCCGGTAATCCACCATTGATTCAATGCCCGCCTTTTGGAAGAAGTGATTCGCTGCAAGAGCGTTTTCGTGGGAGCCATCCGTGCAGATGATGCGCCCACCTGGACGAATCCCTTTAGAAAACCAGACGGCAGAATATCCAAACCCCGAGCCCAGCTCAAAGATGCGGCCGGCCTGAGTGAGCTGAGCCAGCTGGCACAGCAGACGACCCACCAGGGGCCCAATGATCGGAAATCCCCTGTCTTTTCCCTGTTGCTCCATCTCCTGTAGAACGTCGTCTCTGGCTGGTATGAGAGAGTTGAGGTAACGGTCGATGTCAGGGTGAACCAGTTCCATGATCTGCTCCCACCGGGGTGCCGGGCTTCGAGCCTGACAGTGTATGCGGCCGGCCCTTCGAATGTAAACCCTTCGAGGAGTTCGATTGGGACTTAGGGTTCGGCCTCTCCGGATTCCCGGTTCACGAGCGGCCTTGTGCATGGTAGCATGAGACGTCCTTGAGGCAGGAAGAGGAGCCCCATGAGATTTCGCTGAATCGATATGAGACCCGACGGGATCGGGTTGGGCCGAAGCGCCGCCTGCCGCAAGGAGGTCAGATAACTGTATCCTCGCAGCCCGGCGGGCTTTCGGGAATTGCGAGGAAAGATGAGAGCGACTCAGGAAGACTACCGCGAAGTTCTGGAGCAGGTTTGCACGACCGTCGTTGCCGCCGAGGCAGCAGCCGTTGATCAAGGCGGTCTTTTCCCCCAAAAATCGGTCGCAGCATTAAGAAGTGCCGGCCTCTTGGGTGCTGTGAGCGCCCCCGAAGTCGGGGGCCTAGGGCTGGGACTGCGCGGCGCCGTGACGATTGTGGAGCGTGTGGCCAGGGACTGTGGCTCCACCGCCATGGTCATCACGATGCATTTTTCAGGCACGGCTGTGCTTGAGGCTTTCGCTCCCCAGGAAATAAGACGAGCGGCTGCGAGCGGCGAACACCTGAGTACCTTGGCGTTCAGCGAGGCCGGTTCCAGGAGCCACTTCTGGGTTCCAACCAGTACCGCAACACGGCAAGGCGACACCGTCCTTCTCAATGCCCACAAGAGCTGGGTGACGTCGGCCGCCCAAGCTACGGCCTACGTCTGGTCATCGCGACCTCTTGGGGCCGAAGGGATGTCTACGCTCTGGCTCGTGCCGGCCGACGCGGATGGACTGGTCGTCCAGGGCCCCTTCGACGGGCTCGGCCTGCGCGGCAATGATTCCTCTCCCGTACTGGCCTGCAACGTGAAGGTTCCGTTTTCCGCCATGCTCGGACCCGATGGCGGTGGGCTGGAGGCTATGCTCCAGATTGTGCTGCCTACCTTTTGCTTGTGCAACGCGGCCACTTCGATCGGATTGATGCAGGCCGCCGTGGAGCGCACCGCTGCCCACGCCAACAGTTCCAGATACGAGCACACCGGATCTTCCCTCACCTCGCTGCCGACGATTCGCAACTACCTTGCCCGTATGAAGGTCCTGACCGATTCCTCTCTGACCTTATTGCTCGACACCGTGACGGCCGTGGAAAGCCGCCGCAGTGACGCCGTCCTGAGAGTCCTCGAGTCCAAGGCAGCCGCTGGAGAAGGAGCAACGCAGGTTCTCGACCTGGCCATGCGAGTCTGCGGTGGCGCTGCGTTTCGCAAGGATACCGGCGTGGAACGCTACTTCCGTGATGCGCGCGCGGCCGGGGTCATGGGGCCGACTACAGACCTACTCTACGATTTCATTGGCAAAGCAGTCTGCGGCATGGAGCTGTTCTCATGAGTCCGGCTAAGACACTACGGATGGGCGCAGTCGCCTACGACCCGAAGGTTGTGATGATCTGGGAGGGGTTCCGACAATACTTTGCCGGGCGCGGACTCGACTTTGATTACGTACTCTACTCCAACTACGAACGGCAGGTAGAATCGCACCTGGCCGGTCATATTCAGGTGGCCTGGAACTCGCCTCTGGCTTGGCTCCAAACGAAGGTGGCTGCCGAAAAGTTGGGGCGCCATGCTCGGGCGATCTGCATGCGTGATAGCGACCGCGACCTGTCTTCGGTGATCCTTGCAAAGGACAGCTCTCCCATTCGATCGCTGGCCGATTTGGCCGGCAAGCGAGTTGGCATGGGAGCCCAGGATTCGCCCCAAGCCTATCTGATCCCGCTAAGTCATTTGGCGGAGGCAGGCCTCCACGCGGGCCAACAGATCGATGTCGTGACCTTCGACCTCTTGCTGGGAAAGCACGGTGACCACATCGGGGGAGAGCGGCATGCGGCTGAGGCCTTGCTGCGAGGCGAGGTTGATGCCGCCTGCCTCATCGATAGCAACTACCTGGCTTTTACTCTGCAGGGGATTCTGCCTACGGGTTCTGTGCGAGTACTGGAGCGCACAGCCTACTACGATCACTGTAACTTCACTGTTTTTGAGGAGGGTCCCACCGACCTGATCGAGCGCTTTCGGGAGTTGCTGCTGGGGATGTCGTACGCCGATCCGGCTGTGCGCACCCTTCTCGACCTCGAAGGATTGAAGCAGTGGCTTCCGGGACGGACCGACGGCTACGGCCCGCTGGAGTCGGCGGTCCAGCGATTTGGAGTGCTGACACCCTTTCTGGAGAGGCTGACCTCGTGAGAGAAATCGACCTCGGAGATCTGCGCTTTGGTGAAGGCGCCCACCTCTTGGTCAAACGCGTACTGTCCAGTGTCCCCGTCGGTGAGGAAATCGGCGTGCGGGGCCAGGCGCCGGATCTTGACGTGCACCTGGAGGCTTGGGCGCGGGCCGAAGGACATCGGTTTCGGGCATCCGCGGAGGCAGGTGGCTTCTATCTGCAGCGAGGTTCTGCCGAGTCCTCACGCTGGCAGGGCGCCGAACGGGCCGGGGACCCGGATCCTCAGAAGCCCGGGGGCGTACTGGAGCACCCGCCCCGGCGCTGGGGCCTGGCTGCTCGGGGGGCCACGGTCGAAGCCGGCGCGCCGGAGTTCAGCTTCCAGCTGGCGGAGAAGTCCCAGGTCTGGGCAGAGGAAGCGGTACGGCTTTACGGTCAGGCCGTTGCCGCGCAATGGGATCCCAACACTGCCGTCCCGTGGTCGGCTCAGTTCGACCTTCCGGAAGAGATCGAGGATGCGGTAGTTCAGTTAATGACCTACCTGATCGAGAATGAGGCGGCGGCCCTCATCGTGCCGAGCCGCTTTGTGGCGCAGCTGCATCCGCATTTTCGAGAGGTCATGCAGTTGCTTGCCGTTCAAGCGGCCGATGAAGCTCGTCATGTGGAAGTCTTCACCCGGCGCGCCTTGCTCAAGAGGGATCGTTTGGGGTTATCCACCGCCGGGGGGCAGACTTCGCTCAAAACCCTGGTGGACGAACCTGATTTTGCAATCGCGTCGTTTCTGCTGTCGGTGATGGGTGAAGGAACCTTCCTGACCCTGTTGCGTTTCCTCGAGCGCTACGCGCCGGATCCCATCACCCAAGCTATCACCCGACTGGCCGCCAACGACGAGGCCCGCCACGTCGCCTTTGGCGTGGCCCATCTGAGGGAATCGGTGAAGAGCAATCCCGCCTTGCTGGGCGAGCTGGCCCAGGCAGTGCACCGACGCCACGATGCGCTGCGGCATACGGCTGGACTCAACCAGGAGGTACTGGACGCACTGATTCTACTGGCTGCCGGAGGGTGGGAGCATGAGGCTTTACGGCAGGGCAGCCGCCGGGTCGCACAGCTTCTCCACGACATGGACCTGGGACGGCGGAGCCAGCTTACCCGAATCGGTTTCGAAGAAAGCCAGGCAACGGCTCTGTCGGCCCTGCACACGCGGAACTTCATGTAGGGGGAACGTCGGACAACCCACATGACACAAGAGGGTCTGTACCAGGAACCAGGAGGCGAGTTGAGATCGTCAGGGCACTCCCGCCGTGAACCGCGTTGGCTCGGACCGCAGAAACCGTATCATCATTGGCTCCTTCGATCTTTGTGGTTTGCCCGGACTCGTGCTAGCCTTTCGAAGTTCTGGAGGACGGGATGATCGTCGCTTTGCTGGGGCCCGATTCGAATCTGAAGACTCTCTTGAAAGACCAGCTCGTGAGTCGCAGCTTTTATGCGGCGTCTTGTGACAACCTGGACCGATTGGAGACTGATAAGAACCACGTCATTGCCGCCGCAGGCTCGCCGAGGGAAGTCGAACTGCTCAAGGCAGCCCGGGGCGTACTGGTGTGGGTCGGTGACAGTCGAGCTGCAGAAGACGGCGAACTGGTGGTTCGTTTCGAAGACGGGGAAGAGTCGGCCGGCGAGAAGTTGAGCCAGCGCATTCTGCGGGAGATTCGCAAGCAGGAACGCCCGGATTGGGATGAGTACTTCATGAAGATTGCCCAGGTGGCGTCGATGCGGAGCAACTGCATCAAGCGCAAGGTCGGCGCCGTCATCGTGCGCGACAGGCGGATCATCTCCACCGGCTACAACGGAACTCCGCGAGGGACGTTAAACTGCAACGAGGGCGGCTGCCCGCGCTGCAACAGCTTAGCCAATAGCGGGACGCGCCTCGACGAATGTCTGTGCTCTCATGCCGAGGAAAATGCCATCACCCAGGCGGCTTACCACGGAGTGAGCGTCAAAGGCGGCACCATTTACAGTACCTTTGCTCCCTGCCTGATGTGCTCCAAGATGATCATCAACTGTGGCATCGTGGAAGTGGTCTTCAACGTGGACTACCCGCTGAACGAGACTTCCTTCAAGTTGTTCGAGCAGGCTGCGGTCCGCATCCGTCAACATCGCTTAACGTAATCCGCCAGACGCGTCCCGCCTTCTCCGATTGCGCCGGTTGCTTCTCCCCTCAATCCCTCAGTCTACTGGTTCTCCAGCACAACGACTTCCGTGATCTTGTCGCCGGCGCGGACTGTGTTCACGACCCCCATGTCCGGAGTGCGACCGAAAACCGTGTGCTTTCCATCCAGATGAGGCTGAGGCGAGTGGCAGATGAAGAATTGGCTCCCGCCGGTGTCCTTACCCCGATGGGCCATCGAGAGTGAGCCGGCCAGGTGTTTGTTGGGATTGATCTCGCACGGGATCTGGTAGCCAGGGCCCCCGGTACCATCGCCTTTCGGGCATCCCCCCTGGATCACAAAATTGGGGATGACCCGATGAAACGTGAGCCCGTTGTAGAACCCCGACTGGGCCAGCTTGACAAAGTTGGCGACCGTCTTGGGAGCGTCCTTGTCGAACAGTTCGAGATGGATATCTCCACGATCCGTCTTGATGATGGCTGCAGTCATAGTATCTCCTATGATGTTTGTCTACTCCCCGTGTGAATTATGGTTATTTTGTCTTTCCCAGGAGGCAGAGGTGCCGGAGCCGGCAGGACGGGCGACTCTGCCGAGACAGCCTGTGGCCTCCTCAGCCAGGA
>JBFMEW010000004.1:0-433785 GCA_040753175.1 Acidobacteriota bacterium
AAGTCAGAAACTAGCAGAGTCACCGCTCAGGATCGTCGTTGATCGTTCGAAAAGTCTCTTTCTATTTTTCTTTTCCAGCCTCAGGGCGAAATTTGTTCTCTTGACTTCGGGAGGCCTTATAAGTGTTGTTAGGCATCCCTTTCACCATGGCCAAGATCCACTACCACTTTCATGTCTACCATTGCAGGCAACTCCGCCGGGTTGTGCGGCGCCTTCGATACTTCAACGCGGCCGAGATGCTGGCCGATCAGGCGATGCAATACCCGGCGGCGGCCGAAGGTCGTCCACGCCCTCAGGTAGGCCTGAACGTCGCCAGTGCTGGCGTTCGGGAAGTTTGTTCGGATGAAGGTGAGCCGCTTCTCATCCAGTTCTTGGTCGTCTGCAAGCGCCTTCCGATACCAGGTCGCGGCCGCCCCCAAGGCGACCACCCACGTCATCAAGGGGTCAAACTGCGCGAGGAACTCAAAGATGCCTGAGCCGCGGTCGATGCGGTGGAGAAAGATAGGGGCCGCTCGATCGTACTCCTCGGGCGTCAGGCACTCGGCCTTCACGTCATGGAAAGTGCCCTTGACCGTCTTGAACACGACCTCCAGATCAAACAGCGGAAGCCGTACCGGATGCTCCTTGAACGATAGGCGCAGCAAGTGCAGACGGCTGGCGGCCACCTTCTGGATGTAACCGGACCCGCTGTCGAAATCCTGCCACAGATCATCGAGGGCCAGGTCCTTGCCCATCCAATAGTGTTCGACGCTCATTGGATCCTCATAGTGAAATGCCCAACATCGTATCGCTGTAGGCACGATTGCCTGCAGCCTATCCCGCTGCCTACCACCCAACTCAAATCGCTGCATCTCACTGTATTGCAATCATGTGCCTCTTAAACTCTTCTGCGAGTCCCGGGGATATGACGCAAGCTGCAGCCCACCACGCGGTGCGCCAATGCTGACGTGTCTCGGCAGGCCACCCCAGTTCGATTTCTTCAAACCATCCGCCTGCGTGATCTCTACGTTGACGAGGATGGCACGTCCGCTGCGAAGGAGGCCTGAGAGCATTGCCACACCTTGCTCGGTGAAAGCGTAGGGAAGGTATTTGCTGCCCTCGTCCGGGCTTTAAGGTCACAATTTGTGATCTTAAAGAATCAAATTCCTCCTGGCTCAGCTGGAACATGAAGTCCTCGGGAAAGCGCTCGATGTTGCGCTTGACCGCCTGGACGAGGACCCGCGTCTCGACCTCGTAGAGCTCGGCGAGATCCTCGTCGAGCATCACCTTCTCGTCACGGATGAGGTAAATGCGCGACTCGACACGCTCCACTGGAACGATGGACTTCTTATCAGCCATACCCCAGCTCCTTCAGGTTGGCGACGATCGCGGCATCGAGCTTTGCGGCCTCGGCCTGCTGCTCGCGCAGTTGCGCCACAAGTCGCTTCATCTTCTCCTCGAACGGCTCCCCGTCGTCTTCCTGCGCCTCGGCGCCAACGTAGCGGCCGGGCGTCACCTCCAACTGGTGTGCCGGGCTGAGGACTCCTCGGCCGCCGCGGTTGAGAACCTGCGTGTCAATTATCGTCGTTTTGACAACGCTGTGACCGCCCCGTTCTGGCACGGTCCGGATGTCATAGCCGTCCTCCAGCAGATGGGTCGCGAACGAATCCCGCAGCGCGTGGGGCGTGGCCGGTTTGTTCATTGGGCCGCCCGAGCCGCCTCCTTGACAGCCCGCTGGATGACGGATTCGTCGAGGTGATGACCCGCCATGAGAACGCTGTGGCATTAAACCATGGGTACAAAACAGGCGTATCGTAGCGATCTCCGGTCTGGAAGTCAACCGGGCCGTGCAGGTCTCAGCCTCCAAGTTGATCCCAGCCTCTGCGTTGTTCACCCAGTCACTTCCGTTCCCGTTCCATAGGCAGTCCAGTGAGGGCCAGAAGCCGTCTCTTTGAATAGGCTGAACCTCGCTTGGCCGGCGCCATGATCCGCTAAGGTCCCAATTGTTTAATCTCCGCCAGGTTTCATCAGGATTTCACTAGCCGTTAATACCGCTTCAATGCCTCTCCCCTAGATTGCGTTCGCATCAAGAAAAAGGAAGGACAGCTCTTCGCTAAGATCGAGGTGACTCATGACAAGAAAAAGCTTGAAGCGAACGATCACCCTGCTTGTATTGTTCGCTACCATTCCCGGCCCTCTGCCAGCGTTGCAAGCCCAGAACGGGCATCTCTTCAGCCAGCGCAAGGCCCGCAATGTGATCTTCTTTGTGGGTGATGGAATGGGCGTTTCCACGGTGTCGGCCACCCGCGTGTTCTCGGTGGGTGTGGCCGGCGAGCTGGTGATGGATCGGTTCCCGTACACGGCGCTTTCGCGCACCTACTCCCAAGATTCCATTACTCCCGACAGCGCGCCCACGATGTCGGCGATGATGACAGGTGTTAACACCAACCAAAGTGTGATTGGGTTTGGCCCGTTGACCGAACCCAACGATTTCAACCAGGACGGCGACGGACCGGCACCCTGGACTCTCCTGGAGCTGGCTAAGGCGCGCGGCATGAAAGTGGGTGTGGTTTCCACCGCACGAATCACTCACGCCACGCCTGCGGCCACCTATGCTCACATCAATCAGCGCAACGAGGAGAATGCCATCGCCCTCCAAACCTTGCCCACTGACCCGACCTACAATCGACGGCTGGGCAATGGGGTCGACATCCTCCTGGGAGGCGGCCGCCAGTTCTTTGTCCCGAGGGGAGTTGCGGACGAGGAGGGCGGTAATGGGTCTCGCAGCGACAATCGGGATCTCCGCGCCGAGTTCATGGCGGCGGGCTACAGTTATGTCTGGAACCAGGCGGGATTTAACGCGCTGACCGAGGCTAGACTGCCCGTGCTGGGCTTGTTCGAGCGGAGTCACATGGAGTACGAATACGATCGACCCACCGACTTGGGTGGCGAGCCCAGTATTCTCGAGATGACGGTGAAGTCCATTCAGTTATTGGAAAAGGCCACTCAGGGCGGCCGAGACGGGTATTTCCTGATGGTGGAGTCGGGTCGGATCGATCATGCCCACCATGAAGGCAACGCCTACCGAGCCTTGACGGACACGGAGATCTTCGACCAGGCCATCGGCGCGGCCGCTCAGCTGGTGGACCTGCGCGAGACCCTGATCATCGTGTCGGCGGATCACAGCCACGTGTTCAACATCGCCGGATATCCCGTTCGACCTCTCCAGGAACTCCCCTATCCGGTCAAGGGGTTCTCGCCGACCTACGCGAATGCTGCCGCTCATGGACACGGGATCCTCGATGTCGTGTTCGATCTGGACCAGAGAACCGGGATCGTCTCTGAAACGACAGACGAAAATGGGACACCCTACACAATCTTGGGCTACGGTAACGGGCCCGGCTACCGAGGCACCGTCTCGAGAGTGGACCCCCGCATCGATCCTTTCCCGGGACGGGGTGGGGCTGCCGGTATCGCCTGTTGGAACGAGGCTTACCTGCAGGAGGCCACGGTTCCGCTGAGTTCGGAGACCCATTCCGGCGAGGATGTCGCCATCTACGCCATTGGTCCTGGTGCGGATCTCGTCCGCGGCACCGTGAAGAACTCACACATCTTCCAGGTCATGAAAGAGGCTCTCGGACTGCCGTGAGCTGATTTCTTCCGGGGTGGCGCCAAGGAGGGTGCCAACCCCGGAGCCCCAACCCTCATTCGAATGATCCAAACTTGTTACAAAATCCTGAGTCGTTCCTCCCTGATTCTTGCGCTGGGGTTGATGCTGCCCGGCCTTGTCTCCCACTCCACCGGGCAGGCCGGCGGCGTTCGCCCTGTTCTGGCGCCTTCCACACGCCGCCCACCGGATGCCCCACCTCCGCCTCCACCCGAACTTCCACCGAACGCAGCCTCTGTCACTCCGCTTACTCTGCAAGCCCTCATCGAGTTGCGCCCCGTGCAGGGCAAGGCCCTCACCATCCGGCAGAGCATTTCTCGAACGGCTGATCGGATCCACGTATCGGGAGACGACGGCAGTGAGTGGCTCTTTGAGCGCAATCCCCGCGATGCCCGGCGGGTCACGGGTGTCCGAATCGAACGCACCTCGGGTCAGCTCGTCGTTCATGAGGAAAGCGAGCTCCGCAACGTGCTGGGAGTTCGAGGCTGGGCGGATGTGTTGATGCTTGGATTTGACCGGAATCTTCTGGACGGCCTGGAACGGACCGAGGAAACGCAAACTGTCGGCGGCATCCGATTTGCCCGATACTCCCCCGTTCGAAAGGACCTCCGGGTCCAGGACGTTTGGTGGAGTGACGATCAGTTATTGGCGAAAGCCTTCGTCCTTGCAGATGATACCGGAACCTCCCGGTTCTCGATCGAACGAATCAACCCCGATGTTTCCACCCAATTGATTCAACACCCCTCCCTACGTTTTCCCGCCTACCGACTTGTCGATTTTCCAGACTGGTTGGACAGTCGCTGATCCGAACTTCCGTCCCGTCCTACGATCTGTGGCCTGCTTGAGGGATGGCAGTACCGATCGAATCTACGCTGGAAGAGGCCTCGGATTGGAGTTGCTGTTTTGTGTCGCGGCCACCCTCACCGTCCGCCTGTGGTGGAGTTGATCGTAAAGCCGAAACAAGCGAGAGGTGATGTGTTCCCAGGAGTGAGCGACGGCGGTTTCACGGGCGGCGATCGTCTTCTCACTCAGGAGCCGGCAGTCCGCCAGCGCCGAACGGATGGCGTAGGCGAACGAACTGCCGTGGGGATCGGCCAACCAGGCGTTTCTGAGATTGGCGTAAGACGTCACGCCCCCCGACTTGGGAGCGACCAGCGGAAGCCCTGAGGCCATAGCCTCCAACGGGGCAATGCCAAACGGTTCCCGGGGATTCGGATGCACGAAAACGTCGCAATTTGCGACCACCTCAGCTAAACGCTCTCGCGACCCAAGGTGTCCCAGAAAGCAAACTCGACCGGGCATGAGACGCTCCGACTCCGCCTGGAGTCGAGAGCGCAACGGCCCCTCTCCGGCAATCAGCAGCCGGTAGTCCCGAGCCGTATCGCCGCGGAGACGCTTCACAGTCTCCAGAAGGAGCTCCAGGTTTTTTTCGGGAGCGAGCCGTCCTGCGAACAACAGCAGAACGGCATCCTCGCCCGCTTTGACGCGCTCCAGCAACAGACGACGCACCGCCGCAGACTTTCGGGCAGGGTGAAAGAGGTCGCAATCCACACCCATGGGCACCGTCAGCACGTCGCGATGGTGATGAAGGCGCCTGGCTTCCGTCAGTTCGCCGGCGGTGTATATGGAGTTGGCCAGATGAACGTCAAATTGGGGTAGGTAGACACAGCCCAGATACCAGCGGGCAAACCCGCGCAGCAGCGGATGAGAGGACAGATAGCTGGACAGCGTGTCGTCCAACCGCTCGCTGCTGAAGCCAACCAGCGTGGGCCGGGGAATGGATTGGACCCAGCCCTTCCGAAACAATCCTCCAAGATAGGGAAGGCACAGCTTGTCCGCAACCTCGATCAGGTCGGGCTTCTCGTCGCGAAGGATCGACCACAACGGGTGAACGCGGCGCCAGAGGTAAGAGGGAAGAAGGGTCCGATAGCGGGGGTCTCCAATGGGCAGCCTGGCGGCGCGAACGGTGTAGACGCGCCCGAATTCACCGACCTCCTCCACGCTGCATTGTTCACCGGGAACCACCAGACGAACCGGCCTGCGATGCTGATTGGCCGCACGCAACAGCGCCTGGTAGGTGGTGCGAATGCCGCCGGAGCTGGCGTGGTAGCTGTTCGTAATGTGCAAGGTTTTGATGGGCATGGGGACCGCCTAGGACCGTTTCGAGCCGGGAAGTTCGGAGAGCCAGCCTCTGGGTCGCACCAGTGGGTTCGGAGGCGATGATCGACGTCCCTGGCCGGTGAGGAATCGTCTCATTCCGACCCCGATGGCCTTGATGAACTGAAAGACCAGCCACGGCATACGCAGGAGGTCCTTCCAAAGTGCCTGCCGGCCTTCGCCCACGATCAAGGCCCCGTGGCGCATGGCAAACAGGTTGAACGAGGTGGAGACTGAGGTGAAGGCGGCAGAAGCGGCGATGCTGGTCCACAGCTCGGGAGTTCCCCTTAGCCAATGAACCGCCAGCTCCACGCTATGGTTGGCCATCGGCAACAGCACCATGGCGGTCAAGGTGGCGGCCCACTTGGGCTGCACGTGCCGAAAAGCCTGAGTTAGAGCGCCATAGAAACCTGAGAAGGCCGCTCGGAAAACCACCTCGGTCACCAAAGCGGCGAAGGCGGCCGCCGGTCCCGCGCTTAGGTTCGTCACAAAGAAAAGGCCGCCCCTGAACGAGGAACTCAGGACAGCCGACTTCCAATTCCAGCGCTTCAAGAGCAGCCGGTGGGGTTTCCGGCCCAGCAGGCAAAGCACTCCGGAAACCGAAAGTGCGAGCCTGCCTTCGCCGCAGCGGTCCTGACTGGCTTGAAGGTCGTCAAGTAAGTCCGATTTCAATTTCCCGCCTCGCGATCAATGCCACTAAGACTGCTCAAGTGGGACTCGCTTCCCGATGTGGCCTCCAGATTCAACTCCACTTGCAACCACCAACGCGGGCGATCCACGATTTTCAGTGGGACTCCGGCTTCGGGGCCCTCCAGGGCGTACCAGACGGAGAAAGAGTGGGGACGACGGGACGTTCGTTCGGAGAGCCGGAATTCGACTTCCGCCACGTCTCGGTACCGGCGAGGTCTGCTCCCGTTCGAATGGGGATCTCCGCCTGCCGGCTCGAGGTCGAATACAGGATGGTATCGAATCCCCGTGGTCTCGAGCAGGTAAGCCTTGGCATGGTAGGCGTAAGGGAGTTGAAAGCGAGATTGAGTCCAGTTCCCAGGTTGACTGCGAAACTGCTGAGAGATCCGGCGACAAATTTCCTGAACGCCGGTCAGGAACCCGAACGGTTGCCTGTACAACCCGGCGTTGCGCAGACTCTGCTCACGGTCGGGAGGCCCCGAGCTTCGGCGTTGTTGGTAAGCTCTCCAGGCGACTTGCGACTTCCGGAAATCGAAGTCTTGCTTCTGGGCAAAGACGTGAATCTCGGAGCGGGCCTCCTCGGCTGAGACCGTGCTTCGGATACCGTCGTACCAGAACAGCTGGTTCGACTTCTCGTTTCGGTCGGAACTCCTGACCTGAGCCAGCGATTCCTCCTTGGAGTGCCGCATGAAGCCTTCGAAACGCGTGAAGTCCAACTGACGAGCCCCATTCTCCTGCTTCCAACAAGACCACTCCTGAGCGTATCCCCAGCGGTTGATGCCGCCCGGCACTCGCTTGGGGTCGGAACCAAATAAGACTTCCACCCCCTCGAGGGCACAGTCCTGCTCTCCGGCGGGCCGGCTTAGAAATGAGATGGTTCCGCCCCCGACGCGGTCCTTGCCGACCCAAAAAAACAAGAGCTTCACCCGCCCCTTCATGGTGTAGCGGTAAACACGGGCACTCGGCGCCGCCGGTTGGTTCGCGCCGGCTGCCGCATCGGGCAGCTCGGCGATCGACAGAGCCGCACACCAGCTCAGCAATGCGAAGCGGCCAATGGACTGCCGCCGATTCCGGCTGTTGGATCTCGCGAGCGGCCTGCAAGAGGGCCAAGGAGTGCCAGTGGAGCGCATCAGACCCTACCCTCGGCTCGAAGCAATCTTGAAATCTGGTGAGCCTTCGAATTCTGAGTCTGGAGGTACCACCACGCAGGCAGCCTGGACCAGGAGACCAAGTAACCGAAGCGCTCGCACACCAGCTTCAGCAAGGGGCGATCCTTCAAAGCCCCCTTCATGACCGCTTCCAGCCCTTGATCCAGCTTCTTGATTCCTGTTTTGATCCGAGTATGCGGTTTGGAAAAGTCAGGCTCGAAGATCAATTGCATCCAGCGAAGCATTTCATCCGACAACACCTGCAGTGTCAGGTCCTGAGCCACCAGACAAGACTCTCTTCGGCGGATGCTTTCGTAGAACTGCTGAAAGGTATCGCCGGGGGCAAGCGTGCAGGCCCGACCCAAATCGCCGGTATGCGTGTCCGTGGTGGCGACGATCCCCTTCTCCAGCTTCTCTGCCAGCGTCACCGTCAGCGAGTTCTTGCGGCGCACGCGATGCATGTTGTACTCGATTACCGGGAAAAGACGGATGAGGTCGGGAACCACCTGATAGTTGGGGTTCTCGTGGGGCTCGAACCAGAAGGGGTGGTTGTAGACGCAGGGGAGATTGTGCCCGCCGAGATACTCGAGAAACAGCTCCAAATTGGCGTCCCGGTGAGCGATCGTCTTCAGCTCCAGGAACTGGCGCTTATTCAACGAAAAGACGTTCACATGAATGGTATGCCCGACGCGCCGGCGATCGTGAATCTTGATTTCCACGCCAGGCACCAGCCCTTCCCGCTCCCACCCAATCAGATCGTAGGCATCCATCGTGTCGTGGTCGGTGAACGTGATGTAGCTCATCTGCAGGGAACGCGCCTTCTGATACAGTGCCTCCGGGTGCAGCCATGGGGCTTTCACCACGTCGTAAGAACAGAACGTATGAACATGGAGATCCGCAACCCGCCAACCTTTGGCAATCAGCTCAGCCACAGGCGGCGTAACCCGGTTCTGGTTGGCTGGCGGTCTCAAGCTCGAAGGGAATAGAGTCACGAAATACCCTCCTATCGCACTGCCGGCTGCCGGACTGCCGGGAGAACAGGCTGGGCAAAGGGTCCGGTGCCACCGGCAACTCTGACGTAGTGTCGAAACAGATCTTCGAAGACGGCCTGCCAGTTGCGGGTCAGGGCATATTCCCTGGCTCGGCAGGAAATGCGTTGTCGCAAGGGAGCATCCGTCAGTAGCAAGTTCAGATAGTCTGAGAACTCCTGCTCCGTACCGGCGATAAAGCCCGTTTCGCCCTGACGCACCAGTTCCTTCGGTCCCATCCGATCGGAAACAATCACAGCCAAGCCCGAGCTCATGGCTTCCAGTACCACGTTTCCGAAAGTGTCGGTCTGGGAAGGAAACAGAAAAACGTCGGAGGAGGCATAGACCCGGCTCAATTCGGTTCCCCGCATAAACCCCGGGAACAAGGCTTGTGGCAGCTGCGCCTGCAACTGAGCGCGGTAGGGCCCATCCCCCACGATGACGATCTCTACATCATGTCGGTCGCCCAAAGCCCGGACCAGCCACTCCAGGTTCTTCTCCACCGAGATCCGACCCACGTAGAGAACTCTGGTGCGGCTTCCCGACCGGCGGAACCGCGGATGAAAACACTCCGTGTCGACGCCGCGAGTGAACAGCTCTACGGGTTTGCCGAAGCGCTGCTGCAACGAACGGATGGTTTCCGACGAAGGGGCCAGCACAATCTGGCAACGCCCGTAGAACCAGTCCACATATCGCCAGATGGCGTCCTCGGCGGTTCTGCCCAACCACGCCGGCAGGTGCCATTTCCGTGCAAACTGTTCGACGCGCGGCCTGACATACTCTGGAAGGGCCGTGTGGTAGGAACCGACCAAGGGCAAGCCGGCTTTATGCGCCGCATACAAGCCGTTGAGTCCCATCGAACCAGGGGTTGCCACATGAATGAGGTCGTAGTCTTCGTCCAGAACGCGTCGCACCAGCGAGAAATTGGGAGTTGCCAGATCCCAGGCCATATCCGAGTAGTAGGGGATTTGCAGGACGGCTTTCTGGCGCCACACCCGCACCGGGCCCATGGACTCGACCGACGGTTCATGATGCGATGCGGTGTAGAGATCCAGCGATCGACCCGCCTGACGGCAGTAGCGCACCAACTGGCGAAAGGCGTTGGAAACGCCGTTGACCTGATCGTAGGAGTCTGTGAAAACCGCAACTTTCAGTTCTCTACGCATGAGCCTTGTCCTCGCTAGCGCCAACATATAGAGTGTCCGTTGCTGTGAACGACTATATGTTGTGGCTGTTTCCTCCGGATAAGCTGGGTGTGAATAGCGCGTTAAATCTGCGCCCGGCAGGGATGGGATGGAGGCCGACCTGTGATAAAGACTCGAGTGGAGCCGAGGCAGGAATCATCTCCTGAAACCGGCGCGAGCCGGGGGCGGGCACGGAAGGAGGGCGTTCAATCAGCTGCGATCATAAGCTCAAGCGGTCAGTGGGTCGGCCGGCTCGACCCGTGAGCCCTGGCGGACTTCTGGCCTTGCTTCTTCTAGGCCTAGGCCTTTGGCAAACGGCTTTAATGGCCGAGCCGCTGATATTGATCGACGGGATCAGTCCCTTCTTCGATGCGCGTAAGACGCCCGTGCGATCGTGGTCCATGCCCTATTCCCACATGGACCTGGCTACTCCACCATACGTTGACGCCGGCCACCTTGAGAGAGCCGCCGAGCGGTTTCTACGCTACTGCGACTCCGTCAGGGAAATGGGCTACAACGGGCTGATTGTGGGGAATCTGCTGCATCTGACAACACTGGACAAAGTGCCGGAAGGGCCCGAGGTCATCTATGGCCGAAGGGATCCCTACCGGCTCAGACATCGCTTTTACAAAGCCTACTTCGGGCGCTTGATACGGGCGGCCCACGCCAAGGGCCTGCGGGTCATCGTTGAAACCGACTTCCCGGCCTGGACTCCGCCGTTGAGGGACTACCTGGGTCCGGAGGGGCTGAGTCTCGACAATCCGCGCTTGTGGCAGGCCTACCGGGCAGGCGTGGTGGAGCTGTTCGAAGATTTGCAGGTGGATGGGATCAGCGTCAGGATCGGAGAAGGGGGTGGGGCCTACGACGACCCCAACTCCCGCTACTTGAGCACGGTTCTGATCAAGACTGTTCCCGACGCGCAGAAGTTGATCCGGGAACTCCTCAGTGCCGTCGAGGGCTTCAACAGACGAACCGACTACCGGCGGACCCTGCTCTTCAGAACCTGGACCATCGGACTGGGGGCCATCGGGCGCCTTCATACGGATCCGGCTCTCTATGAAGCTGTCTTTCGACCGTTCTATGGGCGAAGGGACCTGCTTACCGTCATCAAACATGTGGCCATGGACTTCTACGATTTCGTGCCTCGCAACGCCACAATCGGCATAGGCGGGCTTCAGCAGATCGTGGAATTCCAAGCGCGCCGCGAATTCGAGGGGTTCAACCTGTTTCCCAACTTTCGGGGTGCCTCCTTTGCAGCCGACATCCGTTTTTTTACGGGGAAGCCCCAGCTCGCCGGGGTCAGCATCTGGTCTGCCAATGGAGGCTTTCTGTTTGAGGCCCCGACGTACTACCGATGTAACGGCCCGGACGAGTGGATCGATCTGAATGTTTTTGCCTATGCGCAGCTGGTGCAACACCCCGAACGCGAGGTGGCGGGCGTGCTCCAGGAATGGTTGGAACGACAGCGCCTCGACGACGCCGACCGCCAGATCGCGGCGCGAGTTCTGAACCATTCAAGCGATGTGGTCAGAAAGGCATTCTATTTCGAGGCTTATGCCAAACGAGCGCCGGGCTTGTTTGGGTTGGACAGTATCCCGTCGATGTTGTGGTTTTGGTGGACCCGACCGAGCACGGCCTACGGAGTGCAAAGCCTCATATTCAGAGAGGTCGCGGCGGATGTGCCTGAGGCGATCGAGGAGGGAAGAGCGGCGGAAAAGGCGCTCAAGGAGATGGTCGCGGGCGCCAAAAGCCTCTCACCCTCAGGCTTTCGGAATCGACTGCTGGAGAGTCTGGATTACGAGGCCAGCGTCATTCGGGTACTCAACTCTTACCGCGAGACCTTTCTGAATCACTATCAATGGGCCCTCACCGGCGACACACGGGCGTATCGGGATTGGCGTGCGGCATTGCTGGGTTTGAAAGAAAACTGCGCCGCTCACCTGGCTGCTTACCGTCACTCGGTTCATCTTCCGCCCTTGGACCTCAGCGATCTGGCCAGGATGATTCGCGATGATGAAAGGATGGTCTATCTCAGGCCCGTCGCCGGCCTTGTGTCGCTGCTGAATGTGATGGCATTGGGTTGGGTGTGGACGAGTCTGGGCAGCGGCAGCTGGAAGAGGTCCTTCTCGACCGGGCTCTCTGTCCTGGTCCTTTGCGCAACCTCGGGGGCCATCTTCACTATCGGCTACCAGGGGTTCCTGTTGGCGGCCGCGATGGCCGGCTATGTGTTTTTGGCCTGGATTGGCGCCAGCGCCATCTTGTGGCTCGTTTGGAGGGGAATGGCAGACGTCCCGCGAGAGCGGCGTCCCGCGCTTTCGGCTGCCGGACTGGCTGCGGTGGTTCCCCTGGTTTTGTGGCAGGCGGTCATCATGCTGGTGTTTGCGGCTCGGGGGCCCGTGCCCATTTACTGGGCCTTGGCGAATGCCGTGGACAGGAGCTGGGCAAGGCGGATGCTGATGGGACTGCTGGGGATGTGTTTGGCGGCCTTGCTGGCTGCCGCAGCCAAAACAGCGAGGAACTCCGGCAGCCATTCTCTGGTGCGCCGGCTCGGGACGTTGCTGGCCCCCGCTCTTTCCCTGACGGTGGCTACGGTCAGCCTGGCGATCCTGGTCTCGCAGTCGCTGCCGGCGGTGAACGATGTCTTGAGAATCGGCCCATCCGTCTTTGGCCAAGCCGGTCCGGGCGTTCGCGAACTCTCTTCCGTCTCGCTCGGAAGATCCAGCCCCAGACGCCCCTGAGGGATGACGGATCAGACCAGCAGCTTCCGAATCACTTCTCCTCCGATATCGGTGAGGCGGAAGTCGCGGCCTTGAAAGCGATAGGTCAAGCGGGTGTGGTCGATTCCCAGAAGGTGGAGAATGGTGGCTTGTATGTCGTGGACGTGAATCCGGTCCTCCACAACACTGAAGCCGAGTTCATCGGTATCGCCGATCGTTTGTCCGGGCCTGATTCCTCCTCCGGCCATCCACATGGTGAAGGCGTCGATGTGATGGTTGCGCCCGATGGTTTCCCGTTGTTCTCCCATGGGGGTCCGCCCGAATTCGCCGCCCCAGATCACCAGGGTCTGATCGAGCAGGCCCCGCTGTTTGAGGTCTTTGATCAGTGCTGCGCACGGCTGATCGATTTCCCGACAAATCTGGTCGAGCGAATCGAGCAGGTTCGTACCCTGGTTGCCGTGGTGATCCCAGTCTGTGTGGTAGAGCTGAACGAAGCGGACGCCGCGTTCTACCAGCCGGCGCGCCAACAAACAATTGTTGGCGAACGATCGCTGGCCCGGCTCCACGCCGTACAGCTTGAGCGTGTCCGGGCTTTCCGTCGAAAAGTCGATCAGCTCCGGCCCACTGGTTTGCATGCGGAACGCCATTTCGTAGGCGGCGATGCGCGTTGCAATTTCCGGATCTCCGGTGGAGGCCAGGCGCAGCGAGTTCATAGCCGAGATGGCCTCCATGGTTGCCGCCTGGCGTCCGGCGCTGACTCCCGGTGGGCTGGAGAGATTCAGAATCGGCTCGCCACCGCTCTGAAAAGGAACCCCCTGGAAGGTCGTGGGAAGAAACCCGCTGCCCCAGTTCAGGGCGCCGGCCCGCGGCCCGCGGGGACCGGACTGGAGCACGACAAAGGCTGGAAGATTCTGCGACTCGCTTCCCAGGCCATACCCAATCCACGAGCCCATGCTGGGCCGGCCGAAACGCGTAGAGCCGGTGTTCACGAAAATCTTGGCAGGAGCGTGATTGAAGTTCTCGGTGTGAACACCGGATAGAAAGGCCAAATCGTCGACCACTGTCGCTGTGTGGGGGAGAAGCTCGGAGACGTAGCGGCCCGACTGGCCGTGCCGGGCAAACTTCCGCCGGCTGGCCAGCAGCTTGGGTTTCTCCTTGGTGAAGGTGTCCATAAACGCAAAGCGCTTGTCCTTCAGAAAGGAGTCGGGCACCGCCTGCCCGTCAAGCTGGTTGAGCTTGGGCTTGTGCTCGAACAGTTCCAGCTGGCTGGGACCACCAGCCATGAACAGGAAAATGACGCTCTTCACCTTGGGTGAGAAGTGGGGTGGTTTGGGAGCCAGAGGGTTGGGGATGGAAGAAGTCGAGGCCCACAGACTGGGAGGACCCGTCAGTGACGCCAAAGCCGCCTGACCCAGCCCAATACCACACTGCCGGAAAAAGTGACGCCGGGTGGTGAGAAGAAGATCCTGGTCGTCCGAAGCCATGAGATCACTCCCTGCTTGAATTTCGTGACTGCCCCGCCATTCGAAGCGGTACTTCTTTTCCTCTCTCCGCCGGCCGGCCGCGCTGCGGACGCGGCCATTCAGTGCCCTTACTCGCGAGTGATGAATTCGTCCAGGTTCAACAGGACGCGCGAGACGGATGTCAAAGCCGCCAGCTCAGCGGCGTCCACATCCTTGACTGAGTTCGGCTTCAACACCTTCTGTGATTCCTCCGGGTGCCTGCGAAAGTCCGCGAGCTGAGCGGCGAAGAAGCCCTCCAGTTGTTTTTGTTCCAGTGCCTGCGGCGTACGAGACAGGCACAAGCGAAACGCCCACCGCACTCGCTGAGCAGCCGAGGGCGGGGCTTCTTGCGCGACGCGGACGGCCAAGCCCTGGGCCGCTTCGAAGAACGCCTCGTCATTCAACAGCGTCAGGGACTGCAGCGGCGTATTGGAGCGGTTGCGCCGGGTACAAGTCGTCGTCGAGTCGGGTGCGTCGAAGACCATCAGCCCCGGATGTGGACTGGAGCGCCAGAAGAAGGTGTACAGGCCCCGCCGGTAGCGGTCGGCCCCTTCGTTGGTCACCCATTCCCGCTGAATCTGACCCAGTTTGCTGGCTCCCGCCGGCTGGGGGGGGAACACGCTGGGGCCCCCGATCCGGGGCGTGAGCAGGCGGCTGGCCGAGAGGGCAACGTCCCGGATGACCTCGGCCTCCAGCCGCAACCGGTTTTGGCGGGCCAGCAAGCGATTCTCCGGGTCCACCTTCTCTATGTCGGGCCGGTGCTGCGAAGACTGCCGGTAGGTGGCGGAGGTCACGATGAGTCGGTGAAGGCCCTTGAGGCTCCAGGTTCGGGTGAACTCCGAGGCCAGCCAGTCCAACAATTCCGGGTGAGTG
Source organism: Acidobacteriota bacterium (assembly GCA_040753175.1). Taxonomy (GTDB): domain Bacteria; phylum Acidobacteriota; class Terriglobia; order Versatilivoradales; family Versatilivoraceae; genus JBFMEW01. The sequence goes on from JBFMEW010000004.1 coordinate 14,943, forward strand.
GGAGGGCTACCCTGCGTTCCGAAATCGTTGTCCGTTTCCACCAGACCCTTCCCAAAATAGCGTTGCCAGACGCGATTCACGGTCACGCGAGGTGTGAGCGGATGAGAGGGGTTCACCAGCCACTTGGCCAGGTCCAGCCGGTTGGCGCCTTCCTGGGCGGGCAAGGGCGGCAAAACAGCCGGGACGCCAGGGGTGACCGTCACCCCTCGGCGCAGAAAGTCTCCACCCAGGTGAACGTAACTCTCACGAGGGGTCGGCAGCTCCCGCATGATGAGCGTGCTGGGGATCTTGGGCTCCAACTCGCGTAAGGCCTCGATCCCGGCCCGCCGGTCTTGATATTCGGGAGCATACTTATGAAATGCCTCCCTCAGGGCCTCGTTCTGGAAGACGTTTCGTTCCGCCCTCGGAACCTTGAAGACCTCCTGCACGTCGGCGGGAAGTTTTTGAATTTCTTCCGGCGTCAGGCGACTCTCCCATTCCAGCTCGCGTTCCGCCGCCTCCTTTTCCAGCGCTCGAATCTGGGCTCGGATCACCTCTCGCCGCCTGAAGTCTCCGGGCTGGCCGACCTCCAAGATCGGCTCGTGGGCGGTTGCGCGGCCGGCTTCCCCCTTTTCGCTGCTCATTTCGTCGATACTGTTGAAGAAGGCGTAGAGCCGGTAGTACTCCCGCTGTGAGACGGGATCGTACTTGTGGTCGTGACAACGGGCGCATCCCAGCGTCAGACCCAGGAAAACGGCCCCGGTGGTATCCACCCGGTCTGCCACCGCGTCGGCGCGGTACTGTTCAAAATCAATGCCTCCTTCCAGATTCAGGAGAGTGTTGCGATGGAAACCTGTGGCCACCAGTTGATCGCGAGTGGGTTGCGGCAACAGGTCTCCGGCGACCTGTTCGATGATGAACTGATCGAAGGGAAGATCGCTGTTCAGAGCGGCGATGACCCAGTCCCGATACATCCACATCTCGCGGGCGCCATCGATGTTGTAGCCGTTGGAGTCTGCGTAACGAGCCAGATCCAGCCAGTGGCGCCCCCACCGTTCTCCGTAGTGGGGCGAAGCCAGAATCCGGTCCACCAGGCGCTCATAAGCATCCGGCCTGGCATCTTTAACGAAGTCGTCCACCTCGTTCAGAGAGGGTAACAGGCCCGTGAGGTCGAGGCTCAATCTGCGGATCAGCGTGACCCGGTCGGCTTCGGGAGAGGGGGCCAGCTCTTTCTGCTCGAGCCGGGCCAGAACGAAGCGATCGATCGGGTTCCGGACCCAGCTGAGGTTTTTGACCGGAGGCTCCGGCGGGCGCTGAATCGGTTGAAAAGCCCAGTGAGTGGAGCCCCGGGGTTTGGGCTTTCCGGAAGAAGGCGAGGCCCCGGACCAGGGCAGTCCCATTTTCACCCAGCTCGTCAGGATGGCCGTTTCGCTGTCGGGCAGCTTGCCGGTTGGAGGCATCTTCAAGTCGGCTGTGTAACTCAATGCTCGAATCAGGTGGCTGACCTCGGGATCGCCCGGAACCACGGCGGGGCCGCGGTTCCCCCCCGCCAGCAACGCCTCGCGTGATTCGAGAGACAGCCCGCTGGTTGGAGCCGCTTCGCTGTGACAGCCAATGCAGCGTTGTTGCAGGATGGGCAGCACCTGCCTTTCGAAGAAATCCTGGGGGGCCGGGTCCTGGGCTGCTGCCGGGTGGCACAGGAGGACCAGCATCGAAACCAGAGCCAGACTGCAGTGGCTATCGCGCAAGCGCGAATGCCCGGCTCGGGCTTTACCGGGTCGTCCAATCCTGTTTCTAAAAAGGTTTCGTTGGCGAAGAGCTGGTCTCATGTTGGAAGGTCCGGAGGCGTGAATGACTCCGTTTTGCTGAGTTTCCCGCGGCTTGCCAGCCAGGGTTCGTTGAAAAGGTTTAGTCCAAGAAAAACAACTCCTTCGGTTTCTTCAGTCCGGTCTGAAGATCGGGGCGACCTAAGATTCACAGATTGTGGGCAAATCTTCCTTCATTTGAAGGGCCAAGACAAGGGGAAATGCGTTCCGGCCGGCTCAAGTTGGCATCCTTGTCTATTCTTACTCTCGCTGAAGGTTACGGTGTACGAAGCAAGTCAATCGCCCTGGGCCAGGTGCGCCCGGCTTTCGCCTCATGACCGGGCGCGGCTTCCCGTCCTGCTCGATCCGGTGCATCACCGCCACGTCACCCGGCCGGCTGATGTGGTGGGTCGATCCCATCGTGTTGAAACTGCTTTCCCGGCCATCAACTGCCAGGCCGGCCAACCTTGCCTTCTCCTCTCCGACAGCGAGCTCTTGGTCTCCAGGCTGGCGTCAGTTGCAAGCTCCTCCGCTCGAGATTTTGCTCTCGCAGCGATCAAGGTTAGATGGTCATACCAATGAATGTGAGCATTGTAGTGAATGAAATTCGTTTGTCAAGATAGTTCTTATAGATTGATTTATAAACAACGTATCTTGACCGTTCAGTCTCTTGAGGGCTCTTGCCTCTTGGTTTATAAGTTTGACCTTCCTGATCCTCCAGAGGCTGGATCACCGGGCGGCCTGTGCTCAATGGCTGGTCGACAGTCCGCTTCGACGGCTGGATGGCTGCTTAAAAATTCTCTATCGCGATCACAGGCTCCGCTTCCGGGAAATCGCCAGGCCCAAGCGCCCGGCCCCCGGGGGGTAGAAGTCGTTTGCGCGCCCACTCAGCAGCAAAGCAAGGGCGTGCCGCATTGTGAACTGGATCATCCCAAGGCCATTTCTAAAGAGTCTTGACAAGGGAAGATGCGTTTTGGGAACGTGGTTGACCGAAGCGTTTATTCCAGGAACCGGCGCCTTAAAGGGCAGGTCCTAAGCCGGTACGGAAACTGGAGCGAGTTTAGGATGACTGGCGATGTGCGGATACAGCTGTCCTCGATCCAAGGGTTGGGAGTTTTTGCGGCCAAAGAATTTGAGGTTGGGCAGACAGTCCTGTTGGTCGACGACTCACGCGTTGTGGATGCCGACCATCCGCTGAACCCCGAGCGGGGTGAGCACCCCCACCACTGCGATTACCTGGCTGGAGGACGGGTAGTCCTGATGCGACCGCCGGAACGGTACATCAATTCCAGCTGCGACCCCAATACCTTCGTCAAGAGCCGTCAAGGGATCCGCCATCTCATTGCCTTGCGGCCGATTGCAGTTGGCGAGGAAATCACCTGCGAGTACGTGCTGAACTGCCACGGCGGTGAGGAGTGGGAGTGCCGCTGTCAAAGCCCGCATTGTCGCGGCCGAATCCCAAGCAGTTTTTTCGACTTGCCGCGTGAAAAGCAGATCAAGCTCCTGCCCCTCCTGGATGATTGGTTCGTGGAGGAGCACCGTGAGAAGATCGAGGCACTGCAACGGAAACCTTGAAGCCCGGCGCGGGAACGGCATGCGGCCGGCTCAGGGCAGCCGGGTTGTCTGATGGGCCACCAGTGTCCAGCCAGAGCCGTTTTTGAACCAAACGTGGATCATCCTAAGCCGACTGTCGAACGGCTCGCCTTTGGTCGTGCCGGTCATTCTAACCTCCGTGGTCACGACGGCTGTGGAACCGTAACTGCGGACGACCGTATCGCTGTAATCGATGGAGGTGTATTTCTGCTGGCCGCTGCTTAGTGCTGTGAGGTACTGCGTCCGGTTTTCAACCAAGCCGGTCGAATGGGTGTAGACCAAGTCTTCTGCCAGGATCTTCTCGAGTGCCGAGCGGTCTTTGGCCGTGACGGCCTTCACCCATTTCTGCTCGGCCTGGCGTACCTCCTCACCGGTATCCGCCGGAACACTCAGGTGGAAGACCAGAACCAGTAGGGTGAGGCTGGTGGGGATGAGCTTGACTGCGTTCATGTTGGTTCCTCCGATCATACCTCGTTCTGATTGAACTCAAGCAGGGGCACCAGTCTAACACAGGGCACGGGCCCCAGGTTGTGCCGCGGGCGGTCAGAATGGCCGCGACACCAATCTGTGGCGGCGGTGGAAGACTGAAGCGTGCCTGACGTGGGTTCAGTCAAGGGGACGTGGCGCCAGGGGAGTGGTGGGAGATGGCCACGTCGTCGAGATAGAGGTGGTCTTCGCTGGCCGCCGGGCTGGTGCCGCCCTGGTAGACGTTGATCCAGACCATCTCGATCTTCAAGTCCTCAACGTCGCGGAAGCGGACGTCTGTTTTTTCGAAGGCCAGTCTCCCGTCGATCCAGCCCCGTAGAATGCCATTGTTCTGTCCGGGTGTATTCAACTTGAGATACTGTTCGACGGCATACCAGCGGTTGTTTTCCAGGTAGCCACGACGCTCTCTGTCCCAGGTCCAGACCGAGCCGTAGCGACCTTTCATGTCGGCGTGATAGCAGTAAAAGCCGATGGGAGTCAGGTTGTTTTTCCAAGGCAGGAAGTTGCCGCGGGCAGACCACCCGTCGCGGCCGTTGACGGGGCGTCCACCCCAGCCTGCCCTGCCATAGGTGCCGCTGATCCCGGGCAGTTTTCCCCCTCTCTCCGGATTCCAGTCATCCGCCAGCCGCAGGTGGTAGCGGAAATAAATCTCCTCCGGCTCGTGTCCTAACCGTTCCTTGAATCGGTAGCTCAGATTCGCACCGTAATGCTCGCCACGGCCTATGCGCACCCGGAGTGCTTTGCCCCGCCAGGGCTCAAATTTGCGGTGCGGGTCCTCCATCACGGTGTCGAGATGCTGGTCCGCTTCTTTCAAGCCCCACTCCCGATACCACTCGGGCGACTCGAAATCGCACCGGAACACGACCCCGGAAGTTGAGCGATGGCCCTTGGGACCCGGCGCGGCGCTCAGCACCATCAGAACTGAAACAAGAAGGAAGGAGACTCGCATGATTCGATCGGGAAGCGGAATTCGGTTGCAACCTCCTACAAACTATCATGATTGTGAGCCGGCGACCACGGCCGTAGACTGTTCGGGCGGGTGGAAGAGAGCTGCAGCCACGAAAGACCACAGGCTGCAGCCAAGGCGCTTTGCCGAAGCCGATTGATTCCTGGTTCTGAGGCGCTGAGCGCGGATGGGAGCCATCGGAGTTGACCGGCCTCTCCGGGCATTGATAGCATCGCGCTTAATGCCGGTTTCTCATGCATGTCTGGTGGCACTCAATCCGATTTCGGACAAAGATGGATGACCAGCGAAGCCGTGGCCGTTTTTGAACGCCGCCCGCAGGGTTTTGAATGAAAGGAAAGAAACCGTGAAAGTCATCCTGGCAGGGGGCGGCGGAGCAGCGCGCGAACTCTTGCGGCGCCTGGGAGAGTCATGGGAGGTCGCGGTAGTCGACAGCTCCTCGGAAGCCCTCTCCTGTCTTTCAACGATTCGACCGGTCCTCACGGTTCACGGGGATGCCAGCAGCCGACTGGTTCTCGAGCATGCCGGTCTATCGGAAGCCGACGCGCTGGTCGCCGTCACCAACAATGACGAGGTGAATCTTGAGGCCTGTCGCTTGGCCCAGGCCGCCGGAGTCTTGCGTGTGGTGGCGGTGGCGGCGCAAGCCGAACGCCTTCCCTCCTACCGCGAACTGGATGTACCGGTGTTTTCTCCCGATAGCCTGGTCGCACGGCGTGTGGAACTTCAGTTGGAACACCGGCGGATCACGTCCATGGCTTTTGCCGAGGGTCGGGCCGAGGCCATCGAATTTCGGATCGCCAATGATTCCCCGGTGCGAGGCAAGCCATTGCGGGATTTGCATGCGGAGAGCTGGATTGTCGGGGCCGTGCTTCGTGCCAACAGCCTCATCATTCCCCATGGCAATACCGTCCTGGAGGAGGGCGATCTGGTCACGGTGGTGGGGCACGGGGCTTCCTTTTCGGAAATTGTACGCACCTTTACGACGGGACAGGCGCGCTTTCCGCTGGACTATGGCAAGCGCGTGGCGGTCCCCGTGGACTCCGAAGACGATGTGAACCAGTTGGTGGCCGAAGCCTCCTATCTGGTCAGGAACAGTGGAGCCACATCGCTCCTGCTGGTCCACCGCGATCCCAAATTTTTGAGAGACGAGGACCAGGCCGCCCGGATTGATACGCTTCTTCTCCAGGCCAGCCAGATGGCCGGAGACGTCGAGGTTCGCTACCGGGCGGTTCGTGAATCTCCTTTCCGGGCGCTGCAGCGGTTGGGCAAGGAAGAGAGCGTGGGTGCCGTTGTCGTGCGGACCCAGATCGGAAAGCGGCTGGTCGGGCGCTGGCAGGCACGCCGGACCGTTCGAATGGCCCGCCAGTTCAAAGTGCCCATCCTGATGGCTCGTGGAACGTTTCCCTACACCAGGATCGTGACGCCCGCCCGCCGGACAGCCGCGGGCCAGGTTGCCGTTCGGGCGGCCATCGATTTGGCCCGTCTCACGCGGGCGAACTTGATCGGCATGGCCGTGATTGATCCCTTGTTTGTGGCCGGGCCAGGCGCCCCCCTCCGGGCCAAGCAGGAAATCGGCTGGCTCAAACAGGAAGCCTCCATGCAACAAGTGGGCGTCACGGGCCGAATCAGACGAGGAAACCTCGTGCGGGCCTTTCTGGAGAGCGAGTCTGAGTCGGATCTGGTGGTGTTGGGTGTGGACCACGCCTCGCCGAATCTCTCTCACGCCGACATCGCCAGCCATGTGGCCTTTCGCGCGCGACACAGCATTTTGATCGTGCCTGTCCTGGAGTCCTAGCCGTGCATCACGCTACCTCGGTCATTGCCATCGCTGCCGCGGCTTTTATCTTGCCGTTGCTCGCCTCCCGACTCCGAATCTCGGCCGTTACCCTCGAAATCGCTTTTGGAATTCTGGCTGGTCCGGCCCTGCTAAGGCTGATCTCCCGATCAGAGTTGCTCGATTTCTTGGCGGAGTTTGGCTTCCTGCTCCTGATGTTTCTTTCGGGATTTGAAATTGACTTCGGGAAGCTGGAACGCAAAGGACCGCTCCAGCTCATTCTGGCGGCGGCCATTTTTGCGTTGACGCTGACTCTCTCTTACTGGGCGGCTCATGCTCTGGGTTATGGGGCTTTTGTGACCTTTCTGCTTGCGACCACCTCCGTCGGCCTGGTAGTGCCCACCCTTAGAAATGCTCGCCTGGCGGCAACGCCTTTCGGCCAGCTGGTTCTGATTTCCGCTTTGCTGGCGGACTTCCTGACCATGCTGGGTGTCACCACCTTTGCTTTGATTCATGAGCACGGCTTCGGCTGGAGCTTGTTGGGCATTCCCGCACTCCTGATCGTGACTGCCGCGATTCTGGTCATCTTGAAGAGAGTAGCCTGGTGGTATCCCGAGTGGTTCGACCGCTTGTTCAGCGCGAATGATCCGCAAGAACTGGGGATCCGGGCCAGTCTGGCGCTCATGTTCATCATTGTCGGGCTCTCTTACGCTCTGGAAGTGGAGCCGATTCTGGGCGCCTTCCTGGCGGGAACTGTTTTCGCGTTGGTCTTCCGACATCGTGGTTTGCTCGAACAGCAACTGGCCGGATTTTCCTACGGATTTCTGATCCCCGTGTTCTTCATCAACGTCGGTCTGAGTTTCGATCTGAAGGCCCTCCTGGAACCGGGGGTCATGCTGCGGGCTTTGGCCTTGCTCCTGGCTGCGGTAGCTGTGAAATTGATTCCTTCCTTGCTCCTTGTGGTGCGAAGTTTCACTTTGAGGGAAGCGGTGGCCGCCGGCGTGTTGCTGTCGGCCCGCCTCAGCCTGGTGATTGCGGTGGCTGCCCTGGGCGTCCGCCTGGGATTGCTGGATCAGGGCCTGCGAGCCAGCGTGATTGTGCTGGCCATGGTGACTTCCACTTTTGCCCCCACCCTCTTTCGCCTGCTGGCCCCAGCGCCGCCGGCATCCGCGCCGTCGAGACTGAACAATCTTGAGTACAGCAGCCGAACGCATTGAGGCATTCACGCCGTGAAACCACCCGGTCACTTTGGAATGACCTTGGGTTGGAGCCTCACCTGGGGTGGGAACATTTGAGGATCTGGCCGGGATGACTCTGCAAACGGTGGCGATCCGCCGAAACCCCGGCGGGCCAATACACGACAAGGCTGAGGTCCCTGACGAACTGACATCCTGGGCTCACAGGTTTCTTTCCTGGCTGCCGAATCCGCCACGGCGACCCTGATCCCCCCTTTTCTTCCGCATCTCTCCCCGCCTCTTCTCCATCTGCTCAAACTTCCTGGCCTGGTCGGCATCCAGAATGCCCTTGATCTTGGACGAGGTGGACTGCCGGATTTCCCTCATCTTTTCCATGCGCTGCTCGCGGGACCGGGACTCGTCCTCCCGCAGCGCCTGCATTTCTTTCCGCTGGTCTTCCATGATCGACTTGAGCTGAGCTTTCTGGTCCTCGGTCAGGTTCAGCTCCTTGTCCAAACGCTCGAGGCGGTCTTCGCCGCCGCGTTCCATGCGGGCGCCTTCCATGCCCCACTTCCCGGGGGGTTGGGCCGACGCCGGCTGGCCTGCCACCAGGACGGCCGAGAGCACGGCGAGCGCGGCCGGCATCAAAGAGTGTCTGTTCATGATTCTTGATCCTCCATGGTTGAGTTTGATGAAAGTGGGCCGACGGGAGGCGGAAGTGCTTCGAACTTTTCCCGCCCGCCCCGGTTGTATAGACGATGGTTGGGTCAAAGGAATCGTAAAGAGTCTGTCATCACCCCCGGGGAACGGGGTGAGGGCAGCCGGTGCGAGCCAGCTAGTTGGCAGAATGAAAAGGCGAGGCCGCTTCCCTCACTCCAGCGCGGACGCGAAACGAGAGGGTGCGCCGCTGTAGCACCGGCGGGCCCTCGTCGTCTGACTCACCGTTCTCTACCTGATCATCGGGATGGTTGCGGCGCTTGAGCGTGGGCCGCTTGGGATCGTCCGCGGCCGGCTTCCGGCGATTCTCCAGCGCCAACAGTCGGGCTTTGACCGCGTCGAATTCGGAAGTGTTGACAATGTACTGATCCCGCTCGGGCAAGACAGTGGCGATATTCACCTCCGTTTTTTCAATTCGATCTGTCGTTGGAGGGTGGGTCGAGAACGCCACCGCCAGCTTGCCGGGGGCTTTCTTGTCCTTGGCTTGCAGTTTCTCGAAAAAGGAAACGAATCCCGTGGGGTCGTAACCGGCCTTGTACATGTATTGGAGGCCCAGGTAGTCCGCCTCGGTTTCCGCCTTGCGGCTGAATTGCAGGAACTGAAGCGGGATGAGAAAGCCGACGGCATTGGAAAGAATCTGCCCCAGGCCGCCTCCCACGAAGATCAGCGGAATGCTGGCGTAGTTGACCAGTGTGGCCTTGGTCTGTTGCTCGGTGGCGTGGCGCGCCGTGACGTGGGCAATCTCATGGGCAATGACGCCTGCCACTTCGGCTTCGGCATCGGCCGCTGTGATCAGGCCGGAGTTGACGTAGAGAAACCCTCCCGGCAAGGCCATGGCGTTGATCTCGTCGGAATCGATCACCTTGACTGTGAACGGGACTTTGGCGTCGGAGTTTCTGACCAGGTTCTGGCTCAGCCGGTTGATGTATTCGGTGACGATCGGGTCATCCATCAGCTTTGAGTGGCGCTCGATCTCCTGAGACAGGGCACGGCCCAAAGCCATCTCCTTCTCCAAAGAGATCAAGTTCCAGCTGCCTTTGTTGATGTCCCGGTTGCCGATATTCTCAACATCCGAGTTCTTTGGAGGACCTGCCGAAGCAGGATGGGGCCAAGCCAAAAGCAGCGTGAGGATGCTGAGTCGAGTCAAGTTTCCAATGCTTCTCATATTCGCCTCCCGTGGCAGAAAAGAGGCCGCCCGGTGAGTGGCCGCTTTCAGTTGATTGAGATGCAGAGCACGAGGACGGCGGTGTAAAGAATCCGTAAAGAAGATCAAAAAAGTGTCAGCCGCAGGAGGAATTCCGCTACTGAAGGTCGGGACCGCCTGGGAAAGGAGATTTGAAGGGAGTCCTGTGGCGCCGTTCGAGGTGGCTCACGTCAGGCAGGATGCGGCACCGGCAACGGCGATGACTCAGGCCAAGGGCTGCAGGTGAATAGTTGAAGATTGCGACCGGTGGTGGCGGACGAGGCTAGAACTCTTGAGTCTTCCCAAAAACATTGGAGGTTGTTGGACGATGGACGGAAGGGACCGGGTTTTTTGTGCCGGAATGAAATGGACATCTCAGCCTAGATATGGAACTCCACCACGTCGCCTTCCTCCAGAAGATGATCGCGCTGAACCATCTGACCGTCGTATTTTTCCGAGCCCCAGATCCGTGCAAACTTGAGCTTGTCGGCAAAATCTTTATGAATGTGGGCGGCCGCTTCCAGGACGGTAGAGCCCTTCTTCAAAACAAAGGGATCACCCGGATCGAATTTCTTACCCGGTGGCTTCGAGTAGATGCGAATGATGCCGAGCATTTCATACAGTCGAACCTTTAGCGTGGCAAGGCTTTGAGGATCGGAAGTGGAAACCGGCAGCACCGGCAAACGCGAATCGTAAAGTTCGCGCAACACCTCGACGGCGCTACCCTGCGGATCTCGATCGCTCTTGCTGGCCAGCAGCAGAGTTTTCAGCAGCGCCGCGCCGCCGGTCAGAGAAGAATCGTCCCTCGCCGATGCCGGATGAATCCTGGCTTCCTCCAGGATCGCGATCGTCGTTTCCACCTGCTCCAGAGTGTCGGGGGCTGCCAGGTCAGCCAGCAGCAACCCCCCATCGGCATTTCGAATAATCCCTGACAGCCGTGGTTTCCAGAACTCCCGGTCGATCGCCGGCAGATCGACCAGCTGGATTTGGATGTTCTCAAAGGGCATCATGCCGGGCTGAGGAAGACGAGTCGTGTAGGGGTAGGCCGCCACTTCCGGCGAGGCGTTGGTCAAGTGTGCCAGCAATGAGGATTTCCCGGTGTTGGCGGCTCCCAGCAGCACAATCTGGCCGGCTCCTTCGCGCTTAACGACGTCGAATGTGTCATGGCGCCCCCCTGAGCCCGAGGGCTTTTCCAACTCAGCCCGCAGTTTCTTCAACCGGGATTTCAAGTCGGCCTGGAGTTTCTCGGTGCCCTTGTGCTTTGGAATGATTGAAAGCATCTCTTCCAGGGCCTGGACCTTCTCGCCGGTTGAGGCCGCTTGTTTGTACCGCCTTTCTGCTTCGAGATACTGAGGTGTGAGATTGGCTGGCATGCTTCTGATTGTAGCCGGATTCTTGCGTTCCAGCATCGTCAGGGGAGTGGAAAAGGGGCGGTCAGCTTCGACGCCGGGAAGGAACTCTTTAGGCAGTGTCCCGGCGTCTAGCCTGCCTTCTGTAAAGGGCGAATTTCTCTGACGCTTCTTTTCCAGGCTGGCCGCGGACGAGGCCGTGATAGCCAGTGACATGGGAATGGTTTTTGTCCCAACATCCGAGCCCAAACGAGTCGAATTGACAAGGGTTTCGGGCAAGTGTTAGTACTTACTTCGCGGACCTTCAGTGACGTGCCGTCGCAAAAGGCAGGGCCTCGCGATTCGTAGCCTTCCATTCAGAAGGAGAGAGATGATGAGGATTCTGATTCTCAGCCTTGGCGTGGTCCTCTGCAGCGCGACAGCACTGAGATCGGATGGGATTTCCGACCCGCAGGATCGCTGGACCAAACCGGCGCTCCTCATTGTGGACATGCAAAATGACTTTGTCCGCAAAGGGGCTCCCATGGAAGTGCCCACCGCCCGAAGCACCATCCCCCAACACCGACAGCTCATCGCCTTTTGCCGTCAGGCCGGCATCCCGGTGATCTACACACGGTTCTTGTCGGGGCCTCATCGTACTCTCATCTGGGAGTTCTCTCCCCAATTGGCTCCCCCCACCCTGGCTTGCCGGCGAGGCCATCAGCGCTTCTATGCCGATGTCGACCGCAAGCTGGAGTGTACGGATATCATCGACGAGATTGCTCCCTGGCCGGGCGACCCGATCATCGACAAATATGGCTATGGAGCGTTCCATAACACGAGTCTCGATGGGTTGCTGCAATCTCTGGGAGTACAGTCGCTGATGATCACGGGTACGGTCACCCAGATTTGCGTGGAGGAGACGGCCCGGCAGGCCTTTCATTTTGGCTACCGGACCACGGTCGTTTCCGACGCCGTTTCTTCCTACTTGCCTGACCTGCACGAGGCCGCTCTGAAGAACCACGCCTTGAAATTCGGCTGGGTCTCAACCGCGGCCGAAGTGCTGCAGAACCTGCGAGCGCGTTTCGGCGGACCAGGTGGCGCGTCATCCCTGCGGTGAACGCAAGCCGGCCTCCTAAGCGCCTTGGCCCCCAAGACCGGCACAAGTCAGGAAATGCCATGCACCCCTCGCCCCAGACCTTGCGGCGATGCATCTGCACTCGACGAGTCTTGCCCCATAGAGTGACAACATCCGCGATTATTGATCAGATGCGAGGAGGGAATGATGGCCATTCAACACGGTCGACGTTATTTTCTGCAAGCCGGACTGGCTGCCGGCATCGCCACGTCCGCGCGGTTTGGGTTTGCCGATCCCGCTATCTTTGAAGGCTCCGGCGTCTTCGATGCCCGCGCATTTGGGGCAAAAGGCAACGGAGAGGCATTGGACACGGGCGCCTTGCAGCGTGCCATTGACGCGGCGGCGGCCAGCGGCGGCCTGGTTTATGTATCGCCTGGGACCTATCGCACGGGCACACTCTTTCTCAAGAGCAACGTATCGCTGCAGCTCGAAGCCGGCGCCACACTGCTGGGAAGCAAAAACCTGGAGGACTACCCCTCCGTGCAGCCGGCTCTGCGGAGTTATACCGACACGTACGTTCACCAGAGCCTGATCTATGGGGAGAATCTGGAAAACGTCGCGCTGCTGGGACGAGGGACAATCGACGGGCAGGGGGGCGCCTTTCGGGGAGAGTATCGGGTGCGACCCTACCTGATCCGGATGGTGGGTTGCCGCAACGTGCAAGTGGCGGACTTGACCATGAAGGACTCTCCCATGTGGGTTCAGCATTACCTGGCCTGCGAGAATCTGGCCATTCGGGGCTTGGCCGTTCACAGCCGCTGCAACGAGAACAACGACGGTATCGACATCGACGCCTGCCGGAACGTTCGGATTTCCGATTGTGAAGTGTGGTCCGGAGACGACGCCATCGTTTTGAAAAGCACGCTGGCTCAACCCTGCCGCGATGTCACCATTACCAATTGCGTGCTCAGCAGCGACTGCAACGCCCTCAAACTGGGGACAGAAAGCGTGGGAGGCTTCGACAACATCGTGATCAGCAATTGCTCGATCTACGATACGCACCTCTCGGGATTGGCTCTTGAGCTGGTCGATGGCGGCCTGCTCGAGAATGTGTCCGTTTCGAACCTGGTGATGCGCGACGTGCGGTCGGCCATCTTTCTGCGACTGGGCAACCGAGCTCGCCCGCCTTACGAGGGAGCGCCAAATCCAGGGCTGGGCAGGCTGCGGAACGTGGTGGTTCAGAATGTTCAGGCCACCGGCGCCGACAAGATCGGTTGTGCTGTGGTGGGCTTGGCGGAGCGGCCGCTGGAGAACGTCACGCTGAGCAACATTCGCATCCGCTTCGAAGGTGGAGGAACCGAGGCGGATACGGGCCTCACGATTCCAGAACTGGCCGAGGCTTATCCCGAATACAAAATGTTTGGCGTTTTGCCGGCTTATGCCTTCTATTGCCGCCACGTTCGCAACATTCGCTTCCTGGACGTTGAGGTCGCGCCGGAGAGAGAGGAATTCCGTCCGGCCTTGGTCAGCGATGACGTGCAGGACCTGAAGCTCTCCGATTTCAGAGCCGCCAACAGCAATCCCGTCCTGCTCCTGCGAAACACGCGTCACGCATGGATCCAGGGCAGTCACGCACCGGAAGGCAACCAGGTTTACCTGCGCCTGCAGGGGCGGAAAACGGAAAACGTTCGCCTGGTAACGAACGACCTTCGCCGCTCGGCGAGACCTGTGGATCGCGCTTCGGAGGTACCGCCAGACTCCGTCATCGAAGAGGCTGCAGTGAGAACCGGCTTGTAGCCACGGCGGAAACGGCCCTTCCGGCCCTTTCCAATTCTGTGTGTCTGGCTACTCAGCCTGATGGGTCCGCGTAGCGAACCGGGTGAGGGGTGGCTCCGCCAGATCAGGCCCTCATCCACCGGCCCGGAGGCCGGTCGCCCTTCTCCCCGCCCAGCGGGGAGAAGGCAGTATCCCGTCACAGAGCACCCCTGCCTGGGAGCGCGGGCGTCTCGCCCGCCCATGTGCCGAATGGGTGCCAGCTGTCGTGAATTGATGAAGTGTCGTGGCGAACGGTCTGCGACCCCTGCGGGGTCGGGGATTGGGTGGGAGGCTCGGACTCCAGGGGTGGCGCGCGAAGCGCCACCCCTGGCTAATGGCTGACAAGCCTCCGGCTTGCCTCCATGGGCTGGAAACTCCTGGAGCTCCGCGTTGCGGATTTGTGTGAGGTGACTCTCTGAACAGCTGCCCTCATCCACCGCGCCCGGAGGCTGGTCCCCCTTCTCCCCGCCCAGCGGGGAGAAGGCCTGGAAAACTCCATTCCGCCGTCACACAGGGGCGAGCGGAAAAGCTAACCTTGGTCTTGGACCGCCGTTGCCAGGGGCACCGGTAGTGGAGACCGGACGTGCAGATCGCGCTGTGGAAAGGGAATTTCCACGCCGTTCTCGCGGAATTTTCGAACGATGGCGCAGTTCAGCGCGGAGCGCACCTGCGGGTGGCGTTTGGGATTCCCGATCCAGGCGCGCAGGCGCATGTTCCAGGAAGAGTCGCCAAATCCGGTATGGAGCACCTCTGGGGCAGGACTGGTTAGGACCTCCGGGTGCTCTTCGGCGACCTCGCCCAGGCAACGCAGCACGGTGTCCAGATCCGAGCTGTAAGACACACCGACGTCGATCTCCAGGCGGACCCTTTGATCGCCGTAGGTCCAATTGATGACCGTGGAAGAGACGAACTCTGAATTCGGCACAATGATGGCAATGTTGTTCAAAGAACGAATGGTGGTGGATCGGATGTTGATCTCCACCACGTCGCCTTCCGTGTCGCCGACAGTGATGCGATCTCCAACCTTGATGGGGCGCTCGAAAAGAAGAATCAAGCCGGCCACGAAGTTGGAAGTCACGTTCTGCAGGCCGAACCCGACTCCCACAGAAAGCAACCCAAAGATCACTGCCAGTCCGGTCAGATCGACCCCAATGAACTGAAAGGCCACCAACGCCCCGGTCACGATGATCAAATAGTGCGTGACTCGCAGAAGCGTGTACTGGGTCCCTTCTTCGATCGCCAGGCGGGGAAAGACCTGTCCACGCAGGATTCTCCGGATGATCCTTGATAGGATGGCAAACACGCTGAGGACCACCACGAACATGATCAGGTTGGACACGGTGATGGGCTGTTTGTTGATTTCGAAAAGCGTCACGTTGAAGATTTTTTCAACCAAAGATGACACTTCCGAGAACGTCATGCGTACCCTCCTCTATTACGGAGCTCTTAATCTCAGAGCGGCGCTGCTCCCCGCGACCGGCTACAGCCACTTCTTCTTTCGAAAGTACACGACCATCGACACAGCTAACAGAACCATCACCGCCATGGCCAGCGGGTATCCCCAACGCCACTTCAGCTCCGGCATGTTCCAGGGGCTGGACTCAGGGTCGAAGTTCATGCCGTAGATGCCGGCGATGAAGGTGAGGGGGATGAAGATGGTGGCAATGATCGTCAGCACCTTCATCACTTCGTTCATCCTCTGGCTCATGCTGGACATGTAGATCTCAAGCATGCCCGTCAACATGTCCCGAAAATTCTCGAGGGTGTCCATCACCTGGATGGTGTGGTCGTAGAGGTCCCGCAAAAAGACCTCGGTGGACTCGGTCACGAGCGGGGAGTCCTCTCGCTCCAGACTGTTGCAGATTTCTCTGAGCGGCCACACCGATTTGCGCAGATACATGACTTCCCGCTTCAGGTGATAAATTTCTTGGAGACTTTCCCGGGAGGGACGGTTTATCAGCTCGGCCTCCAGGTCCTCAATTCGTTCTCCCAGCTTCTCCAGGATAACGAAATAATTGTCCACGATCGTGTCCAGCAGCCGATAAACGAGATAGTCCGCACCGCTCTTGCGGATGCGGCTGTCCCGAGCTTGAATGCGCTGGCGAATCGGGTCAAACACATCGCCGGGGCGTTCCTGGAAGGAAATGACCAGGCGGGATCCCAGCAAGATGCTGATTTGTTCGCCTTCCACCGTCCGCCGCTCATCCGTGTAACGCAGCATCTTCAGAACCACGAACACGAAATCTTCGTACTGCTCGATTTTGGGACGTTGGTCCGTGTTGACAATGTCCTCCAGAACCAGGGGGTGAATTCCAAAGCGGTTTCCGATTTGTTCCAGAAGTCCGGTGTCGTGAACGCCGTCCAGATTGATCCAGCGCACGGTTGCCCCATCCGGATGCGCGAGCACTTCTTCGATCTTGTTGGTTTCCACCTTCTCCCATTTCTCCGCTGAATAGGAGAAGAGGGAGATTTGAACTTCCTCTCGCCTCGCTTTTACGGGCGGCTGCAGTGTGCCGGGCGGCAAGCCGGCCTTCCTCGATCGTCGGTAGAACCGTGGCATCGCTCCAAAGCCTCAATCCGAAATGGGCCACTTTGCCGAGCTTATCAGACCCTGACGCCAACGAAGCAGGGAATTTGGGGCGGTGAAAGGTCATGGACTTGAAGGCAAGACAGGACTGCGAGGTCTCTCCGCGGAGTGAAGAGAAGCGCCGCTCCTTCCAGTGCGATGGGTGAGGGGCAGATAGAGCTTTTGTCAGGCTCCATTCTTGAGTTCATGGGCAGTGTGGCGCTGCGGGATCCCGTGGTGAGAGTGTCTAATCGCGAGGAGAAGAGCTTTGCCGCTCCTCTGCCGCAGAAGCGGGCGCCGAGGCCGGAAGCTGGACTTCGACCAGCAATCCCCCCTCCGGCGCGTTGCAGGCTCTGATCGTGCCGCGATGCCATTTAACAGCCTGCTCTGCGATGGCCAAACCGAGGCCGACGCCCCCGCTCTCCCGTTCTCGCGCTTCGGCCACGCGATAGAAGGGACGAAACAGATGGCCCAACTGGGACTCGGGCACACCGTCGCCGTGGTCACGCACCCGGAGGGAGGCGAGAGTTTGGGTTCCTTCCCGCACCTGGGAAAGGGAGATTAGGACCTCGGTCTCCGGGCGAGTGTACCTGACCGCGTTGCGAACGATGTTTTCGACGGCGCTTCGCAGCAGTTCCTCGTTGCCTTCGACTGTCACGGGCTCGCTGCTCGTAATTCGGACCGAGCGGTTGCTGTTCTGCGCCTCGAAGTTTGCGTCATCTGCCACCCGCCGAACCAGCGAATCCAGCTCGAGTGGCTGCCGGAGCCGCTCCTCGCCGTTGCTTTCCATCCTTGCCAGGGTGAGCACCTGGCCGATTAAGGTGTCAAGGCGCCTGGCCTCCAGCTCAATGCGATCCAGTTCCGCGTCTTCGGAAGGTTGCTGGCGCTGGCGAATCAGCGCGACCGCCAGGTTGATGCGGGCCAGCGGCGAGCGCAGCTCGTGGGAGATGTCGCTCAAGAGTCGCCGCTGGGCCGCCACCATCGACTCGATGCGTTCGGCCATGAGGTCGAAGTCCCTGCCCAAGTCTGCCAGCTCGTCTTGCCGCCTTCCGTGCTGATCGCCCACACGCGCCTTGAGGTCCCCGGAGGCCAGCCGTCGTGTAGCTTGTCGGAGGTGCACCAGAGGAGCTGTCAGGTAGCGCGCCAGACCGTAACAAACCAGGCCGGCCACGGCCAGGACCGCCATGGCCCGCAGCACCAGAGTGTGGGTCTCCACTTCACGGATTCCCAGCAAACGCATCCAGAAGAACAGGGGCCCCGGTCGTCCACGGGGAAATCCCTCCGGTTCAAGGCGGGTGACCAGCACGTAACGCTGCCCGAGTGGGCTTCGGACAACATAAGCGATCGGTCCCGGCGCCCGAGGGCGCCCAGGCCTGAACGGCTCGATGCGTTGTTCTTCATCTCCTCTCTGGAGAGCCTGGAGGGCCCGCTCTCGAATGGGCGGCGGAGCTTCCTGCCCGGCCACCTCCTCTCCCTGATCGTCGAAGAAAAAGAGATTCGATCGGGAAGGCCCCTCTGCGCTGGCGATGAACTCGGCCAGCGCAGCTCTCCCTTCTCTTTCATAAACGGCGGCAGCCGCCCGACTGAACATCATGATCCGGCGTCCCGTCATGGGGCGCCGCCAGCGGGATTCCGGATTGGTCGTGATCACCGAGATGACAATCAGGGCCACTACCACTGCGGCCATGGCCAGCCAGAACCAAACCAGGATTTTAAGAAACAGGGTCCGCATGGCTTCAAGACTCTGGTGGAGCCGGGACGGCGTAAACGTAACCCACTCCCCGCACGGAGCGGATGCGCTCCGAACCGTCAGGCTGCGGCCCCAGTTTTTTGCGGAGATTGCTGACGTGCATGTCCAGACTCCGGTCGAACGGGTCGAATTCCCGCTCCAGAATGAGTTTGGACATCTCCTCGCGAGACAACACCCGTCCCGCAGCCCGCAGGAAGAGCTCCAGAAGATTGAACTCCAGAGCCGTGAGCGAGACGGCCTCGCCCGACCGCTGGACCTTCCAGGCATTCTTGTCCAGTTCAATGTCGCCGACCCGAATGACTTCGTGGTGCGGGACCTCGGGACTGGCGGATTTCTTCTGACCGGTCCGCCTCAGGATCGCGCGGATCCTGGCGACCAGCTCGTGAGGATTGAACGGCTTGGGGAGGTAGTCGTCGGCTCCCACTTCCAGGCCTACGATCCGATCCACGTCTTCTCCGCGCGCAGAGAGCATCAGCACGGGGAGGTCGCTTTGAGCGACGATTTGCCGCAAGACATCGAATCCGCTCAAGCCCGGCAGCATGACGTCAAGAATCACCAGCGTATAGCGCCCTGACAGAGCTTGCTGGACACCTTCCTCTCCATTGTTGATGGAATCGATGAGAAAGCCCTCGGCCTCGAGATACTTGGAGACCAGTGCGCACAGCTCAACGTCGTCATCGATCAACAGCAGGCGGTTCATCTCAGGACATCTCCGAAACCGTTTGAGCCCAGCGAAGTTGGGGCGGGCAACTCAAACCGATTCTAGCAGGAACTCATCCCGCGCAAGCATGCGATCGCCCGCCTGAAGTCGATCTTGACAAATCTTTACAGCGGTCTGACGCAGGTTTTACCGCTACCATTTCAAATCTGTCGTATTTATAGAGTGTGTATGGAAGACAGTTACTCAAGGAGGGTCAAATGCTCAGAGTGAATCGATGGAGGCAATATTTCGGGCTGTTCGGAGTGGGCCTGGCATTGGCGCTGGGCCTGGTTGCGACGGCCGATGCCCAGGGATTTCGGAGAGGAGGACCAGGCGGAGGACCAGGCCACGGCTTCGGGTTTGGGTTTGAAGGTCCCCTGGCTATGGCGCTTGATTTAACCGATGCCCAGAAGGCTCAATTCGAGTCGATCCGGGAAACTGCTCGAGTGGAATCTGAGCCCATCCGCGACCAGCTGAGACAGGCTCGTGAACAGCTGCGAGCAGCTGTGGAAGCCGGCCAAACTGGGCCTGCGCTTCAGACTTTGGCTGGGCAGCAGGGAGAATTGATGGGGCAGTTGATCGGCATTCAAGCCTCCAGCCACGCGCAGATGTTTGCGCTGTTGACGCCCGATCAGAAACAGAAACTCCAGCAGCTGAAAGAAGAAAGAAAATCCCGCTGGGAAGCGCGTAGGAATCGCCGGTCGGGACAGGCCCCGCCGCCGTCTGATCAGTAAAAGGGTCGCCAGTGGATGTTGGGGTCGAGCCGGCTGGGCAGCCTGAAGCCGGGCTCGGCCCGGCTGGCTCTTTTCGAGGCCATTGATTGGAAATAGCGGAGGCCTCTCCCAGCCTAAGGTGGTGGCCCAGCCTGATGAGTGATGCTTCATTCCATTCCACCCCTCTTTCTTTGCGTGCACCTTGGTCTGAACGAACTTTTCTCCCCCTCACCTCTCGAGCGGGCTAAATCGGTATCCGCCTGCTCTTCCGATTTGAGCGCCTCTGTTCGAGGGCGGTATAATACGAGTGCGGCTCGAACGCCGCAGCCGTAGGAACATCCGCCCTGCCCCGACCTTGAAGTGACAAACTGTGGGCCCGGCGTCTTCTTTCCCTTCTTAAACAACAACGCTTCGTCAACATCCCAGTAACGGGTCCTCGCGGTAGGCGAGCCCTAGCGATAGACAGCAAGTTCAGTCTCGACGCCGGTGGAGGTTTAGCGGTGCAGCGGGGGGTCTGGGAATGATTCCAGGTCGTGGTGACGCCTAACCCGATGCCGCTTCGGCGGGAGGCGAAAAAGGGGGGCTCATGATTGTGTTGGTGATAGGCGCTGGGCACACCGGCGCACAGGTCTTGCGCCAATTGAAGAAGAATCCGCGGTTGAAAGTCCTGACGCTCGATCCGCGGAAGGAGCCCTTTGCGATTCAGGAAGGAATCATCGAGTCCGTCGACTTCACCGAGGCTCTGACTCCCCTGACGCTGGAGTTCATTCTGGATCAAGCCAAGCCGGACCTGGTCTTGCTGGCGAGCGCCACAGAGGATATGGGGTTGGGTGCCGCTCCGGGCATGGACGTTCTGGCCCAAGCGCTCAGAGACGAGCTGGCAGCCATTGCCGATGTACCGGTGATTGAGGTAGCGCGAACGGCACGGCGCAGATGAAGGCGCAGGAGCAAACGGTTTCAATGCTCCGGGAAGGGGTATGGGCGGCCCTAAGCTGCCGTCTGCCAAGGAAAGGAAGGACACATGACACTGGATCCGCAATCTTGGGCAGAGCTTTTGAGAAGAATCACGGCTGACGTCATGGCCTGGCTGCCCGCCTTAGCGGGCGCCCTGGCCTTGCTTCTGTTGGGGTGGGTGGTAGCCCGCCTGGTACAAGCTTTCCTGGGCGGATTGTTGAAAAAATTGGGACTGGACCGACTGGCCCAACGCTCCGGCGCCAGTCAGACGCTCGCCGGATGGGGTATCGACTCGTCGGTTGCCGGCTTGCTGGCTCGTATCGTTTTTTGGATTGTGTTCCTGCTGTTTGTGCTGGCCGCTTCCGAAAGCCTGGGCTTACGGGGGCTGGCGGGCACTATGAGCGCGCTGGTGGCCTACCTCCCCAAGGTCATTGCGGCCTGTTTTATCCTGCTACTGGGCGGCTTGATTGCGCGTCTGGTGGGCGACGGAGTGGGGGCGGTCTCGGTCCAATCCGGAGTGGCCGCAGGCCCTCTCGTCGGACAGATTGTTCGATACGTTCTGCTGGTGTTCATCGTCATTTTGGCCGTGGATCAATTGGGAGTGAGCACCCAGCTGCTGACAACAGCCACGATCGTGATCGTGGCCGCCGCCGCGTTGGCTCTGGCGGTCGCGTTGGGGCTGGGCAGCCGGGAGCTGGCGCACGATCTGATGGCCGGGTTCCACGCCAAAGATGAGTTCGTTGTGGGCCAGAACCTGGTGGTGCGCAGTCACCAAGGCCGGCTGGTGAGCATCGGGCCGGTGAAGTCCCTCATCGAAACCCGGGAGGGGCTGGTTTCGCTGCCGAACCGGGTTCTGACCGAGGAAGAAGTCGTGATTCAACGGGAATCCGAGGCCGCAGGATGAATTCCGATCCGCAGGGACCGCAACCCCGCTCCGGAAACGCTGTGTTTGTGAATTTCGCCGCCCGGCTGGCTCGAAGCCTGGTAGGGCTTGCGGTCTCTGCGCGCCACCGTTCGCCACCCGAGTCTGCGAGACATCGCCGGCTCGTCGGTGAACGGTCACCCACACGAGCCGGAACTGCCATCCCGAGGGGTCGTATGAAGCTGGATCTGCCGATGCTGGCGACCTTTGCAGCGGGCCTTGGCCAGTCGGGAATACGACTTCTGACAGTGCCGTTTCGGCACCTGTTGTCCGGTTTTTCCTCGGCCGCCCGTGCCGAGAGCGCATCGGCGATTTTCCAGGGCCTGCGAGTGCTGCAGCCACTGATTGCTCGCGGCTCTCAGGGAATGCAGGGGCCGCTGAGCCGGTTTGTGCTGGTCGTCGGTCTCACACTGGCCGTCTTGCTCCTGCCTACCCCGGAAGGTTTGACCGCGGGCGGGCAGCGCGCGCTGGCCTTGTTCGTCTTTACCGCGAGCATCCTGGCGTTGGAGCCGGTGTCTCTGCCGATCGCTGCCCTGATGGTGGCCATGGCCCAAGTGGCCCTCGGGATTGGGACCACTCATCAAGTCTTCGAACCGTTCTCGCGGCCTGTGGTGTTTCTGATCCTGGCCAGCCTGTTCCTGGCTGAGGCCCTGCGCAGTCACAAATTGACCCGCCGCCTGGCCCTGCTGACGATTGTGGCCTCCGGTGGGGGCGTGCGGAACTTGCTTTTGGGATTGATGGGCATTGCCGCGGTGCTGTCGATGTGGGTGGAGAATACGGCCACCGCGGCCGTGCTGATCCCCGTGGCATTGACCATCTCGAAACAGATTCCCGATCCTCAAAAAGCCCGGCGCCTGCTGGTTCTGCTGGTCCTGGGGATTGCCTACAGCGCCAGCCTGGGCGGTATGGTCACCATCATGGGCGCCGCTTCCAACGCCGTGGCCTCCGGCTTCCTGGTACAGATCCGGCGCTGGACGTTCGTCAGCTGGTTCCTTTACGGCCTTCCCTCTTTTTTGCTGATCTTCCCCTTGACGTTTTGGATCTTACTGCGGCTGGTGCCCGTCGACGTCCGGAGTCTGGACGTGGAGCCCGCCCGAGCGGAAGTGAAAAAGCTGGGCCCGATGAGCTCAGCCGACTGGGAAATCATCTGGACCATGATCGTGGCGGCCTTCTTTTGGGTGGGTGGGTCCTTCATCGAACCGGCTTTGGGCCTGCCTCCCACCTTGCTTTCGGCGGCCATGGTGGCGGTCGGCGCCGTGGCCTATCTGGCAGTCAGACAGATTCTGAACTGGGAAGACGTGAAAGGGGTGAGCTGGGGGATCTTTCTGATCATCGGCGCTGGACTCTCGTTGGGCGAAGCCCTTAACCGGATGGGCACCACGGATTGGTTTGCGGGAATCATCACCCCCCTGGTCAGCGGGCCTCCCTTGTTCGCCAGCATGTTGATTCTGGTCTATCTGTCGGCGCTGCTGACCAACGTGATGAACAACACCACCATTGCCGCCGTCTTTGTGCCCATTCTGATCAGCCTGGCCCAAGCCGACCCTTCGCTGAATCCGGTGCAGCTGGTCTTGCCCGTCACGCTGGCCACAACCTTTGGTTACTCCTTGCCATCGGCCTCGGGACGCATGGCCTTGATTGCGGCGACCGGTATCGTCAACCGCGGCGAAATGATGCGTTATGGCTTGGTGGTAACACTGGCCAGTTCCGGAGTCCTGGCGGCGTTTTTCTATGTTCTGGCTTTGTTGAAGTGGGTATAAGGCTCACCACTCCAGGTTCGTCCGACTTCCCTCTTCAAGCCAAAGAGTCTGCCCGAGCCGCCGGGACCCTCGATAATCCGGTTGCTCATTAACCATGGTGACGGCCATGAGACCAACGAAAAGCTCTCGAAGAACCTTTCTACAGACTGCCGCTGCGGGTCTGTCGGCAGCCGGAATCGCTATGGCCCAACAAACCGGTGGGGCGCTGCGCATCGAGGCGAGCGAATCTTCCGACTTTCGACGACAACTGGCTGAGCGGGAACTCCTGCGCGGGATCGCACGCCTCCAGCCGGATCGTGAGGTTCGCCTGTCGGGCCGGGGAGAGCGGAGTCATCCAACAGGTCTGCTGTTTGTGCTGCGGACGGATCCGGCCCAGTTTCAGCACCCCCAGGCTTACCGGATCCGGAGTGAGCCGGGTCGCGTTCTGCTTTCGGGGGCCAGCGAAGAGGCCCTGCTTTACTCGGTTTTTGAGTTTCTGGAGCGACAGGGGGCTTTCTTCGGGATCGACGGCGAGTCCTATCCGCTGACCCGGCTGGAAGAATGGGTTCTTCCGCCACCGGGTCAAGCCTGGGAATCGGTTCCGCGACTGGGCGTCCGTGGTCTGCTACCCTGGCCGGATTTTCTCAACTGCATCACGGTGTTCAATGAGGAGGACTTTCGGGCCTATTTCGAAGCCATGTTGCGCATGCGTTTCAACACCTTTGGAATGCACGTTTACTCTGGGGCCTACCAATGGGCGGAGTCTTACCTGTCGCTTGAGTATGGTGGAGTGGGGCACCTGGCCTTTCTCGACACCACCGCGACCCATCGATGGGGATACCTGCCGCAGCGCACCTCTCAGTTCGGAATGGGAGGTTCCCGATTCTACGACGGGGAAGTATTTGGGAGTGATGCTACCCGGTTTGCGCGCGATCCATGGGAGCAGGCTGAGCGCACCAGACAGCTGTTGCAGTCGGCCTATCGCCATGCCAAGAAACTGGGCCTGCGCATCGGAATTGGATTCGAACCGTACCAGATTCCGGACGAGATCTTGCGGGCCTTGCCGCCGGAGGTCAGGCTTGAACGGCCTGCGGGGCAGACGGGACCCCGCTTCGACGTGGAGTCACGGACGGCTCGCGACCTGCTGGAAACGCGCCTGGCGCAGCTTTTGGAAGCCTATCCGGAGGTAGACGACGTCTGGCTCTGGGAGGACGAAAGCATGAACTGGGCCAGCCGCAAAAGCGGACAGCCCCTCTCTGTGACGCCGTTCCAACAGGCCCACGACTTCCTCAAGCGTCATGCGCCAGGAAAGAAGCTGGTCCTGGCCGGATGGGGAGGTGTGGCGCGGCATTTTGAGCACTTCCACGAGACCTTGCCCGGCAATGTCATCTTCTCCTGCCTGAGCGATTCGCTGGGTTGGGATCCGATCCACGAGGTCTTCGGGAAGCTGGACGGTCGCGAGCGGTGGCCCATTCCCTGGCTGGAAGATGATCCCGGCATGTGGCTGACACAGCTTCACGTTCATCGGTTCCGACAGGACGTGGAACGAGCGGAGCGATATGGTTGCCAGGGATTGCTGGGCATCCACTGGCGTCATCGCATTGTCGATCCCACGGCCGGATTTCTGGCCCGCTCCTGCTGGGACAGCAAGCTCCAGCCGGCGGAGTATTACGCAGCCTATGCGCGGACCCAGGCTGTAGCGGCAAGGGCCCCCCGGCTGGCTGAGCTGCTGGATGCGGCGGACCGCGACCGGAAGCTGTTGTCGACTTGGACGGGAAGGATCGAGAACGGGCATGCCGTCACCCAGGAGTTTTCAGGAGACTACGCTGAAGGATTCAGTTTTTGGAATGGCGCCGTGCCCGACCCCCGAGTCGTGGAATCCCAGGAAGAGGTGACCGCGGCGCTGCGAGAATTGACTTCTGACGCGGCATCGCCCAACGAGCGGGAACGGCTTGGTTACCTGGCAGGTCACCTGGAATTCATGGTGCACTACACCAACGCCTGGAACCTGGCCAGGCAGCTGCACGACGTCTTGAAGGAGGCTGGAGAACTGAAGACATCCGCTCCCACTGGAGAAGCGCGATCACGGGTTCTGGCGGAGGGGGTGCCTCTTTGGCTGAAACTGGCTCCGGAAGTGCGCTTAGCCATGCTTGCCTTTCAGAAAACGGTAGCCACCCGCAACGACTTGGGCACTCTGGCTTCACTCCATAACAAACTGGTCCGCCTGGCCTTGGTGCGCCTCCGCCTGTCGATGAAGGAGTATCTGGGCGAGCTTCCCGAAGAGACCGAGACGCTTCTGGCTGACGTCCTGCGTCCCGAGGCCAACAGTTTGGCGCGTCTCATCGTGCCGACCCGTCCCAGCTTGCTCCTGCGGGGAGAAAAGGTTCGCGTCATGGTCGTAGTGGACGGCCAGGACGCTGCCGACCAGGTCACACTTCACACGCGAACACGCGGCGAAAGGCGGTGGAAGCGGATTCCCGCCGGCCACCTGGGAAGACGCACTTACGAAGCCTGGCTGGGGCCGTTCGCTGCCGGTCCCGGCTTGGCCGAGTATTTTCTTTCCGCCATTCTGGCGGGCAAAGAGATCTACTCACCGGTGCAGGCGCCGGAGAACACCTACCTCCTCACCCTGCTCTGACGCGATCGCCATGGTCTTGCCGCCTGGTGGTACCCAAGGTGAGGATCTTTGTGACGTCATCGGATACCCGGGTGTTTCCCTCGCGATGTGCCGCCCCCTCAGGCCGCAGGCGGTTGGCACGGTATCCGTGAAGGGATGCGACCTGACGGGGAATCAAGGATCGCCTCAGCCGTTACGACGACCGCCTCCTCGGCAAGGCTAGCGAGAGGTCCGACTCGATCCGTTGGAGTTCGAACCGGCCGGACAAAACCTGTCCAGCGCATCCAATCCTCCCTCCATGTCAATTCCACCGGAACCAGCGTACCGCCAAGAGATAGGCCACCACACCCCAGGCCCCCATGATCGCCAGGGCGCCGGCTTGGCTCGAGAGATGAGCACCTTCCAGGATCACGGCTCGCAAGGCGTTGTTCAGGGCCGTCAGTGGCAGGGCCTGGATTAGCGGTTGGACCGATTGAGGAAATCGTTCCGCCGAAAAGAAGACGCCCGAAAGGACATACATGGGAAGCATCACCAGATTCATGAGACCAGAGACCGTTTCGATCTTGTTCGCTCGACTCGACACCAGCAGACCGATCCCGGCGAAGCTCATACAGCCGACGAAGGCGACCGTCAAAATGCCGGCCAAGGACCCGCGAATGATCATCCCAAACACCAGCCAGCCGAAGATCAACAGAACGACCACTTCCGACAGCATGAACACCAGGCGGCTCGCGAACATGGCCAGCATGAAGTCGGACTTGCTCATGGGTGTGGCGATCATTCTTTTGAGGAGCTTCTTGCTTCGCATATCGACAATGACGAATCCAATACCCCACATCCCGCCACCCATGAGGTTCATTCCCAGCAAGCCGGGAATCAGGAAATCGATGTACCGCGCGCCGGGTTCCGTCACTGGCCTTTCGCTTACCTGAATGGGGTCCTTGCGTCCGGCCGCCTTTTGCAGGGCCGCGTCGACCATGGAGCGTGCCAGGAGACTGTCTGGCCGTGTGGGGTCGTAGCGGTACTCGACGCGACTTCCCACAGCCAAAACCAGAGACACTCTTCCCATCCGCAGCGCCTTACCGGCCGCCTCAGGCGATAAAATCTCAGGTTGAATCACAGGGTTCGTTCTCAGCCGTTCAACGGTGGCCGCAGCTCCGGGATCTTCCAGGACTCCCACGAAGATCTTCTCCTGCGGGTGATTGCGAAAGGCAATGCCCAGTCCGATGGCCAGCAGCAGCGGAAACCCGAAGACCCAGAACACAACCTCCGGCTCCCGCGCGAATTCGCGAAAACGGCAGAAAATCAGTTCCCGGAGAGGATGATACTGTCTCATGATTTCAGTCCGCGAATTCCCACCCGGTGTTCGGCCGGCAATTTCGCACCGTTATTGATCTCTCAGGTGTCTTCCCGTCAGCGTGACAAAGACGTCTTCCAGGCTGGCGTGCCGAGTCGTGAGAGCCGCCAGGGTCAGCCCGCGATCGCGAACGAACTGGATCAAGGCTGGGATGGCAAGGTGAGGCTCCCCCACGTTCAGCGAATAGCATTCTCCCTCCAAACGCGCCGACCGCACGGAGTTCAGACCTGACAACACGTCAGTCCGCAACTCGTTCCTGCCATCCAGAGTGAATTCTACGACGTGCTCCCCGCCAAGACCGGCGATCAGCTCGGCGGGTGTGCCGAGTGCGATCACCTGGCCATGATCAACGATCGCGACGCGATCGCAGAGACGCTCGGCTTCATCCATGTAGTGAGTGGTCAACATTACGGTGCCACCGTTCTGTTTGAATTCGCGCACAATATCCCAAAGCTGCCGCCGCGACTGGGGATCCAGCCCAGTTGTCGGCTCATCCAGAAAGAGAATCTTAGGATTGCCTACCAGCGCGCACGCCACGGCGAGCCGCTGTTTTTGACCCCCTGAAAGCTTGGTGACCCAGGTTTCCGCTTTCTCGGTGAGGGCAACCTTCCGCATGATGTCTGCAGGGTCCTTCCCCGTCGCGTAGAAGCTGCGGAACAGCTGCAGGATTTCCAAAACAGTCAGCTTCTCGGGAAGCTTTGTTTCCTGCAGGCAGATTCCCAGAAGCTGGCGCAGCGTCATGTCGTCTCTTCCCCAACGTCGGCCCAAAATCTCCACGACGCCGGATGTCGGTTCCAGCAGGCCTTCAAGAATTTCGATGGTTGTCGTCTTGCCGGCACCATTTGGGCCGAGCAGCCCAAAGCACTCGCCAACCTGGACTTCCAAATCGAGCCCTTTGACGGCCTCCAGCTTGTTGTCGTAGCGCTTGTAAAGCTGTGAACAACGAAGAGCGAGCGTCATGGTCGGAGATCGTATCAAAGGCGAAGGGCGATGTCATGGGCACGGCCGCTAATGAGTCGCAAGGGAATCGCTTCATGCAAGTTTCCAGCGTGGACGGCGTCTGCAGGCCTCGCCAGTCGATGAACGAAATTGAGTCTGGGCTGTTGTTTGACCGATGGATCTTTCCGAACTGAAAGCGGCACCACAGTCAGCGTGCTCCCGAAGTTTGCGGAGCTTACGGCTGAGCTCCCTCCTGATGCCCGCACCCGGTTCAGGAAGAGTCTTGACAGTCGGCTACCATCGATGATTGCATCCTGCGGTTGATATTTTCTTTGAAGACGGCCACCCAGCCTGACATCTTCTCAGCCGGCATTCTGTCTCGCGGTGGGGACAGGCAGAGGCTGGGTCGCCTCGTTCGTGAAGATCCATCTCCCACCGACGGAAGGTGGCAGGGCTCAAAGGGGGTACGGCGTTGATGCGGCCATTGAAGAAACTCGTTCTTCCATTTCTCGTGCTGATCGGAGGGTTGCTGGGCCGGGAAGCCAGCAGTCAGACTCCGGATTTGATCGCCCTTCGGTGCGGAAGGTTTTTTGACGGAAAGATGCCGGCGATCCAGGAAAACGTGGTGGTGTCGATTGAAGGAAACCGGATCCGTGCCGTGGACAAGTCCGGGGTCATTCCAGTCGGCGCCAAGGTGATCGATCTGAGCGGAGCCACCGTGATGCCGGGGTTGATCGACTGCCACACCCACATGTTCCTCCACGGAATCAACTACGACCAGGCGCTGCTCAAGAAGTCGCAGCAGTACCGGGCCATCTGGGCTACGGTGTCGGCGCGCAAGACCCTGCTGGCCGGGTTTACCACGGTTCGAGACATTGAGACGGAAGGCGCCGGCTACGGAGACGTGGCTCTGCGCGAGGCTATCAACGACGGGATCGTCATCGGGCCCCGTATGCAATGCGCTACTCGGGCTCTGAGCATCACGGGAGGGTATTCGCCCTACGGGTATTCGCCGGATTTCGAGGTTCCCAAGGGAGCCCAGATTGCCGATGGGGTCGACGGCGTCCGCAAGGCGGTTCGCGAGCAGCTGGGCCACGGTGCCGACCTGATCAAGATCTACATCGACCACCGCCGGAGAGGACGCTCCAACCCGGACATGCTGGTGGCGCAGCCCACCTTCTCGCTTGAGGAGGTGAGAGTGATTGTCGAGGAAGCGACCAAAGTCGATGCTAAAGTAGCCGCCCACGTTTATAACAGCCGCGCGGCTCAGACCGCCATTGCGGGCGGAGTGGCCTCCCTGGAGCACGGCATCTATCTCGATGACACGACCTTCAAGCTGATGATCGAGAAGGGGGTGTACTGGGTACCCACTCTGATGGCCTACCTGCAGTTCATGGATGAGCCGAACGTCACGCCTGAGGAGCGCCGGAGGATGACCGGAACCACCGACCGGCACCGCGACACCTTTCAGCGGGCCCTCAAGCTGAATGTAAAGATCGCCTTCGGCAGCGATTTGGACGGAGGTCATGAGACGGCTGCCAAGGAATTCATTTGGATGGTCCGCTACGGGATGCCGCCGTTGCAGGCGCTGAAATCGGCAACGAGCACGGCGGCGGAGCTGATGGGATGGCAGGACAGGCTGGGCAGCCTGGAGCCGGGGAAGCTGGCTGATGTCGTGGCGGTGGCGGGTAATCCGCTTGAGGACATCTCGGTGATGACCCGTGTGACCTTTGTCATGAAAGACGGCGTCATCTACAAGACCCCGGAAGGACCTGCCCAGCCGTGACCCCATGGTGACCGAAGGAGTTCACGTGCCGGCTGGCAAACGAAACCGATTTGTCGGAGAATGTCGCCGGCGCAGGCTCCGCCGACTCGACATTACTCTATTCAGGGTCTTGCAATGAAAACGATGAAAGCACTGGTTAAAAAGCACGCCCAGTCCGGGTTGTGGCTCGAAGAAGTGGCGGTTCCTCCGGTCGGCATCAATGACGTACTGATCCGGATCTGTAAGAGTTCCATCTGTGGCACGGATCTCCATATCTACAACTGGGACGATTGGGCTCAGAAGACCATTCCCGTGCCGATGGTGGTCGGCCACGAGTATGTGGGTAGGGTGGCAGAGGTGGGCAGCAACGTAACGGGCTTCAAACCGGGCGACCTGGTCAGTGGTGAGGGACACCTGGTCTGCGGGTTGTGTCGCAACTGCCTGGCGGGTCGGCGTCACTTGTGTCCGCACACGCGGGGAGTGGGCGTGAACCGCGAGGGCTGTTTCGCCGAGTACCTGTGCATTCCCATGAGCAACGTTTGGTATGCGGACCCACACCTTCCGATGGACGTGCTGTCTTGCTCGGATCCCCTGGGGAATGCCGTCCACACGGCCCTGTCGTTCGATGTTCTGGGCGAAGACGTTCTGGTGACCGGCGCGGGCCCTATCGGCTGCATGGCCGCGGCAGTGGTTCGCCATGCCGGCGCCCGTCACGTGGTGGTGACGGACGTGAATCCCTATCGGCTGGAGTTGGCCAAGAAGATGGGTGCCACCCTGGCGCTCGATGCGCGCACGGAAAAGATCGAGGACGCTCAGAAGAAACTGGGAATGAAGGAGGGCTTCGACGTGGGTCTGGAGATGTCCGGCAATGCTTCAGCCTTGCGCAGCATGCTGGCCAACATGTGCCACGGCGGAAAGATCGCCATGCTGGGCATCCCGGAACCGCACACCCAGATCGATTGGAATCTGGTGGTGTTCAACTCTCTCACCATCAAAGGCATCTACGGCCGCGAAATGTATGAGACTTGGTACAAGATGACCGTCATGCTGCAAAGCGGCCTGGACATCGCTCCGGTCATCACTCACCGCTTTCACTACACGCAGTTCGAACAAGCGTTCGAGGTGGTGCGCTCGGGACATTCAGGAAAGGTCATTCTCGACTGGGCCGAAGCGGCGCCCTCCTGATCGATTGGCCAAGCCGAGGCCCGCGAGCGGCAGGATGGAACCGTCCGATTTTTGGAGTGCGGGAGCTTGCTCCCGCTTTCAACCTTCCACTCTACCACTTGCGGCAGGAGGCCGAGCGCGCCGCCCTGGGTGGGCATTTCCGCCGATTTCACTCCTCTCCCCCAAAACGGAAAACGTGTTGGGGGAGAGGGTAGAAACTGGTTGGAACGCTGACCCAGGGCGGCGCAGGCGGGGACGGCGGTCCCGTAGCTCCTGCCTTGTGCGCGGCCCTGGGCTACAATCCGCCGCCCCGTTGGGGCTCTCTAAGGAAGAAGCGGCCTCCTGCCGCTTCACAAATGTCCAAACTCCAGAGCGGGAGCAAGCTCGCGCAGTGTAAGGGACTACTAACGCTCTTTTCCGGTCCACTGGACTCAGTTCGCACTACGATTTCACCTCTGCTCTCTTAGGCCTCTGGTCCAGTTGAGCACAACGTCAATGATGGGAGGCTCGTCGGTTGCAGTGTAAATCAGAAAGCGTTGCCCATCACCTGTAACAGCGTAACTCGCCCTTGCCCTGCGTCTAGTTTTGACTGGAAGTGCCTTCGGAATGCCGGCCGTAAGAGTCGGACCAGCCTTCAGGATCTCCACCGCCATGAGCCTGCCGTCGGCGGCGAGATAGAATAACTCCTTACCGTCACGACGCCATCTCGGTTCTGTACCGCCGCTAGTGGAAATCAGCACCTTGTTGCCAGCTACAGGAAAACTTTGCACGTATACCTCGTCTTTGCCTGACTCATCCGAGCAGTAGGCCACCCATCGTCCGTCTGGAGAGAATTGCCCTTGTTTCTCCTCAAACGGCGTCGTCAGGAAGGGCGCCGGCTGTCGATCTCCAAATAATGGTATAAACCACAGATCTTGCTGACCGACCTTCGAATCCAAGTTGGTGTAAAGGATGAACCGTCCATCCAGCGACCAATCTTGAGGGTGCTTTATTGTTTCTGATTTGAGTAGGGCGTGACCCTCTTCTGGACTGCTCAGGTTCTTCAGATAAAGTTCCCCACGGCCGGATGAGAAGACAAGTCGAGTCCCGTCAGGAGACCAAACGGGACGATCCTGGTAAGAAGCATCGGCAGTGACCCTCCGGGGTGTTGGTGTTCCTCGCGACAATTCAAGTAGCCAGATGTCGTTATGTCCAGTTTCGGGGTCGATGCGATTCCCCGCAAGTCGCATTCCATCCAGTGACAACCGATAGATCTCATAATTACCTGGCGCGGGCACTGATTGGAGCTGTCTGCCTGCTCGGTCAAACCAGACCAACTGGAGGTTCACGTTGCTCGGACGCCAAAATGTGAGCACATTAGTGGCGGAGACTGAAAACCTTGCCAAATATCCCGCGGTTTGCTCCACCTGTTCACCTACCGAAAGTAGTTCACCCGTGATTTGCAGGCGGTCAGGATCAAATGGCTGAGCTACCAGCATCTGATTCAGAACAAACAGCAGGTAACCGGGAGGCGCATAGGCCGCCGCGCCCATGGCGCCCACCAAACGCCTCCGCTCTGTGGAGTCAAGCGAGCCAACATGAATTCCTTGGTGGTCAGGTTGCGAGCTAGAAACATAGTAGAGAAAGTGGCGTCCATCTGGCAGGAACCAGGGCCAGGCGTGAGTTCTTTCGCCACGAGATTGATCCAACGTCGTCACCGGAGTCGGCTCTCCCCCGGAAGCGGAGATTCGATGGAGTCTTGATGTTCCAGGATTGAAGACAATCTCCCCGTCCCCCCAGGTGCCTCCTTTCGTCGTCAACCCGGCCACGTTGCAGAGTGGAGTAACGGCGCCGCTTGAGAGCGTAATTCTCTTGAGCTTGTCCTTGGTGAAGAAGCCGATCTGGCGACCATCCGGCGACCAGAACAGGTCCAAGGCGCCCTCCGTGCCTGCCAGCGGCCGGGCAGATAGAGAATCCAGCGGTCGCACCCAGAGTTGTGACCTGTCTCCAGTTGTCGCAGTGTAGCCAAGTTGATTGCCGTCGGGCGAGATGGCGTAGCATTCTCCCCTTTCTTTTGGCAGCAGCACGGACAGCTTGACCCTTTGCAGATCTGCCGGTGAATGTCGGAAATACTCCACTGCAAAGGGGATTGCTGTTAACAAAGAGATCCCTGCGATGATCCATGCAAGCAGGTTGCGCCGCTTGATTCTTTTTAGCGAGGATTCTAGTCGGTCGGCTCTCGGGTGCTGTGTTTGGCGGAGCGAGTCCAAAGCCGGATCGCTAGCGGCCTGACGTAGCTCGTCCAAATCTATCTTCACGTCGCCCATGTGCTGGAACCGGCGGCTTGGGTCTTTGCGGAGGCAGCGCGTGATAATCCTCTCCAGATCGTAGGGAAGAGCTGGTGCGATCTCTCCGGCAGGCTTCGGTTCCTGGTTCAGAATCGCCGCCAGCGTGGACATTTTGGAATCGCCTTGAAACGCTCGTTGTCCTGTGACCATCTCGTACAACACCGAACCGAAACTGAAGATGTCCGAACGGGCATCGACAAGTCTTCCGTCCGCTTGTTCCGGAGACATGTAGGAAACCGTCCCGAGAATCATTCCTTCCTCAGTCTGCGGCTGCAGCGAACTTGTAGACAGCCTTTCCCCGAGCTGTGGTCTCTCAGTCAACTTCGCGAGACCGAAGTCGAGCAGCTTGACCAGCCCTTCTTCGCTAACCATGACGTTTCCTGGCTTCATGTCGCGATGGATGATCCCCGCGCCGTGCGCTTTCGCCAGTCCGTCGGCCATCTGCACCGCATACTTCAACGCATCGCTCAACTTCAGCCCACGCCGCGGAATCAATTCGCCTAGCGTCTGACCCGCTACGAACTCCATGACAATGACGTCAGCGCCCTGGTCAGTAGCAACATCGTAGATGGTGACTATGTTGGGATGGTTCAAAGAGGAAACCGCTTTGGCTTCCTGCACAAACCTCCGTTTGTGCTCAGGATCGTTGACTAATTCTGACGAGAGTACCTTAAGAGCCACTGTTCGAGCCAGAAGCGTGTCGCGTGCCTTATAGACAACTCCCATCCCGCCTTCACCGAGGCGAGACAGAATCTGGTAGTGCCCAATCTGCCGGCCCGTCAGGTTCCGAACTTCTTCAACTCTATTCTCCAGCGTCCACATTGGTCCCATCTCGCTGAAGCCTTCAGCCTTCTCATGAGCTGAAAGCAGCAACTCCACTTCTTGACGAAGGGCTGCGTCCCCGTTGCAAGCTTGATCAAGGAACACCCCTCGCCGATCAGGCTCCTGTTCCAAAGCCTGCTCCAACAGCTTG
Source organism: Acidobacteriota bacterium (assembly GCA_040753175.1). Classification (GTDB taxonomy): domain Bacteria; phylum Acidobacteriota; class Terriglobia; order Versatilivoradales; family Versatilivoraceae; genus JBFMEW01. The sequence goes on from JBFMEW010000004.1 coordinate 49,326, forward strand.
TCGACTTGTTGCCAGCGCTCAGGGTTCATAAGAACATTGGCGAGTGACAGGTGACGAGATCGAGGCAATGATCAGTGACTAATGGCTAGTGACGAGACTAGTACTTAGTTTCATAAGTTCACGCACTTTCACGACTCTTCTATGACGCTGATCTGCAAAGGATTCTTGGCAACCACCACGCCACGTACTTTCGAAACTGAGTACTAGATTTCTCTTGAGACACTTCACGGCTGTCCGCTATCGCACACTTCGAGAGCCTGCTCGCCACTCGCCACTTGTCACTGTTGTTCAACAGTTCGCGATAAAGCCAGGCCTTTGCCTTATTCCACTCACGGATGACTGTAATCCGCGCAACGCCGAGTACCTCGACCGTTTCTTCAACGCTCAAGCCTTCAAAGTAGCGAAGTTCAACGATCGGACTCTTTCTGGGGTCAAAGGTTGCCAGAGATTTCAACGCGTCCCCGACGTCAATGACCTCGGCGCTCTTCCCGGGCGCTAGATGCAGAACTTCGTCCAGGGAAACATGCACCGCTTCCTGGTCTCCCTCTGCCAACGGACGCTTGCGGGCAAAGTCCACCAGAATGTGCCGCATGGGTTGCGCTGCCACGCCCAGGAAATCGGCCGGGTTCTGCCAGCTGACACCTTTCCAGTCGATGAGTCGCAGATAAGCCTCGTTCACCAGTGCAGTCGTCTGCAGGAGATGACCCCACCCGCTCGCGTTTTAGGTAGAGTCTCGCCAGTCGATGGATTTCCATCCTGACGAGACGGACCAGCTCATCCAGAGCTTTGGGGTCTCCTCCACGCCACGCCTGCGACAACATCGTGACTTGAGGATTGGAGGGCATGGACTTTGCCCCTTCGATGTCTTTAGCGGTGAAAGACCCTTGGGGCGGATTATAGCACCGTGTCCCAGGCTAGGTCTCCAGTTGAGCCCGTCCAAGAAATATTTGCGGTGATAGTTTTCTAGCTTTCCGACCGCCTTAGGCCTGTAAAGACGGTTTACAAGCAGCTTTCAAAGCAAGAGGGGTTAGTCGCGACATCCAGCTCGGCCTCATTCCCCACTCGGAGGTGAGGGCCATGAAGCAACTTGATGTGTTCGCAGCGCTTGTCTTCACAGGAACGTTTCCCCAAAATCGATTCAGAGCCAATCAAAAGCCATCGCAGCCAAGGGTCCGAGGCGTCATCTCGCAAATTTCCAACGAGGTGAACGTTATGAACCGGCTCTGTCACATTGCCTGGCTTTCACTCTGATTCTGACGGTGCTGAGGCCCGGCGTGATTTTCCCCTGACCCAGTCCCTTGATGCTACGAATGATGGCTCGAAAGTACTCGTGCTTCTTTACAACTACGCCCCGCTGGCGCCGGGAGTTTCGCCAGGGGCCAGGAAACGCCCTTCTGGGGTTGGGGAAGCGGCGCTGGCCCTTCAGGCCCTTCGCATGGCGCTGGCACGGCGACGACCCACGCCTGGATTGGTGCATCACTCCGATCGCGGTGTGCAGTAAGCCAGCCGCGATTACACCCAACTGCTCTGCGATCACCGCCTCCGGAGCAGCCTGTCATGCCAAGCCCATCCTTGAGGCAATGCGGCCTGCAAGTCCTTTCTCAAGACCTTGAAGTACGAGGAAGTTTACCGGACCGAATATCGGTACTTGGCCGAGGCCCGGACCAACATCAGCGTGTTTCTGGAGAAAGTCTATAACCACAAGCGCCTGCACTCGGCCCTCGGCTATCTGCCACCGGCCGAGTTCGAGCAGGGGCTGCTGGCTGCGACCAACCAGGAGGACCCGACTGCGTCGGGGCGCTTTTCCTTATGAGTTTTCTAAGGTATCGGGAACCGATCCCGGTCGGTCGTGAGCAGGTGTGCCAGACAGGTAGCATCGAGCGAATCGCTTTTGGTTTTCGACACCACGTGGCGATATTTGTAACGGCTGACGGCTTTGGGATTGATGGCATAAACTGGTTACCCGCCCGCAACAACTCATGGACGAGCAGTCCTCGACTCGTCTCCTGCGCTACCAAGACTTGCGGCGGTTCAGCCTGGTGTTCTTTAATGACACGGTGAAGGCATTCAAATCCTTGGCTGCCAGGAGCAATCCGGAATGCAGCCAGCGTTTGGGTTGAATCATTGGTAAGGCAAACATCGTGATGGTCACTGGCCCAATCGATTCCTACATACAACATGTGCGAAGACCTTTTCTTTGAATGTGTGAAAGTCTGCGAACAACGTTGATGGCCTCACATGAGTTCTCAAAGAACCACAGTCTATCGATCATCCATTGTCCTGAAGATTCATGGAAGAGGAGCAGGTCTCACGCAGGTCATCGAATGACTGGGGGCGGGTGGCTCTCTCTTCCACGCTCTCGACACCAATTGATAACGAGAGCCTGCCAAATAGGGGCGGGTTGGCACGATAAACGTTTCGTCGATTGGTGACGCACCCTTACCACGACCCATCCGCTGCCGTATATCGAAAGGAGGAGATACCAAGCAGTTTCTTCGTCTTGCGAAAGACGAAAACCAGGTTGTAGTGGACAAAACATCATAGGAGGGTACCTATGCCGCGCCATTGCGGTTGTTGGCTGTGGCTTCTGGCGCTGAGCCTGCCGTTCCAGGCCTTGGCCCAGTCCGTCACGGGAATTCAGGGGCTGCCTGAACTGAAGGACTTCAAGGCGTACCGGTCGTCCAGCAACAATCCCGACTGGTTGAGCAACGACGACAGCAAGAGGCCGATTCCGGGAGAGACGGTCGTTATCGCCGACTTGCAGGGACCGGGCCAAGTCAACCATATCTGGATGACCGTTGCCGCCAACGAGTATGGATGGCCGCGTTTGTTGCGACTGCGTATTTACTACGATGGGAGCTCCACTCCGAGTGTGGATGCCCCCGTGGGGGATTTCTTTGCGGTGGGACATGGCATGGAGCGAACGGTCGAGTCGCTTTTGGTGAGAGACAGCTCGGAAGGCCGGTCTCGGAACTGCTATTGGCCCATGCCGTTCCAACGCTCCTGCAGGATCACCGTGACAAACGAAGGTCGGCGCCGGGTGTCGAACCTCTACTATCACGTGGACTGGCAGCAGATGAAGAGCCTGCCGGCGAACACCGGCTATTTTCATGCCCACTACCGGCAGGCCCTGCCGGCGGCGGCCGGCAAAAACTATGAAATCCTGGCCGCGGAAGGCAAAGGCCACTATGTGGGAACGGTCTTCAGCATCATCCAAAACCAGCCGGGGTGGTTTGGCGAGGGCGATGAATTCTTCTATGTGGACGGGGAGTCGTACCCCAGCATCGAAGGCACAGGAAGCGAGGACTACTTCAACGACGCCTGGGGGCTTCGAGTCGATACCGGCCCCTACGCCGGGGTTCCTGTGGCCGAAGGGACCAGCCTGGGATCGCGCATGTGCGCCTACCGCTGGCACCTGACGGACCCGGTTCCATTCACCCGTTCCTTGCGCTTCGAAATCGAACATGCCGGCTGGACTTACGAGCCCGACGGAACCGTTCGTTCCGCCTTCGAGGAACGGGCCGACCTGATTTCCACGGTGGCCTTTTGGTATCAGGAAGGGATTGCCAAAGGCTTGCCGGAGCCGCCCTATGGCGCGGCACGCCTCCCTCATGGAAACGCCATTCAGATCGAAGTCGAAGGCCTGCTTGGCCAGATCCGAACACAGGGGGGGAAGGCAGACGTTCAAAAAGAAGTCTTCTGGTCCCGCGACCTCCTGCGGTTTCAGGCGGAGGGACCGGGTGCCAGACTGGACATTCCCTTCGTGGTGGAAAATGAGGGCTACTACGAGCTTCTGGCGCAGATCGCTCACGCTCCGGATTACGGCGTCTACTCACCCCTGCTCGACGGTCAGCGGTCGTTCAGAGACTCCGAACTGGAACAGGAGCCGGCAGCCGACAACAGCGCTACGAGCCGCTTGCCCTTGTACAACGTGGAAACTTACGTTGCCGTAGACCATCTCCTGGGCTGGCACAAGCTCTCCAAAGGACGACACGTGCTGAGCTTCGTTTGCCAGGGGAAGCAGACACAGTCCAGCGGCTTCAATCTGGGGATCGACACCTTGGTTCTGGCGCGTGTGGCTGCGCCGTCCCCCATGGGCGGAAGTCGGGCCGCGCAGATCCGGGCAATTGGAGCTTTGGGTGCCGGCGCCGTCAACCACGCTCAAGTGCTTACAGCCGCTCTGGACGATTCCGACCCCTCCGTACGAATTGCGTCGGCTTGGGCCTTCACTCAAATGGGCACCCAAGTCGCTCCCTTCTCACGGCGTCTCTCGGAGGCCTTGAGCGACCCAGACCCCGTCGTCCGCGGGCTGGCCGCACTCAGTCTCCGCAACGCCGGTTCGGCCGCACTGCCGGCGCTGAACAAGCTGATCTCCGGGCTGAAAGACAACAATGCCAACGTGCGCCTGATGTCGGCCGACGCCATCGCACAGCAGGGAAGCAGTGCGCTTCCGGCCCTGCCTGCCCTCATCGAGGCATGTCAGGCGCCTGGCGAGGAGGTCCACGTCCTTAGGAATCTGGCCTCAGCATTGGGCGCCATCGGTCCGCAGGCTGCTCCGGCCCTGCCCGCGTTGAAAAAACTACAGGCCCAGGTGCGCGTTCGCTGGTCAGCAGATGAGGCCGTTCGAAAGATTAGCGGAGGCTTTGACGGCAAGACGCGATGACTCAGGCCGGAAGAGGCGTGCTCGTTCTGAGACGACTGGTGTTCCTGGCTTTGTTGACCCGGCCGGCCGAGCATCCATTCAGTCGCTGAAACAGATGCGGCTGTGGTGCTTGGGAAGCCAGGAAGTGGATCCGCGAATGGACGCGAAGAAACGCGAATCAGACGGATGTCCTGGCTGCCTGACGGTTTCCTGTAGGGTTTGAACGTATTGGGTCTGGTGCCAGTTGAGTTGCCGGATCTGGCGTCAGGGAGGGGATCCCTGAAGTCCTCCAATTCAAAGGATCCCAGGCCCACCAAGCCTGTCGTTATCGATGTGGGTCTGTGTTCATCGGCGGTATCCACACGGCCGAACCTGCATGGGATTTTCCTTGTCCACAAGGGAGGTCATCCTGCTACGATGCAGCGCACCCGCGAGACCGGCGGGTCAGAGCTGCAGTTGAATGATGCCATGAACTCGCGACCTCCTCTCCTCTCCGCCGAGGGTATCTGCATCGCCTTTGACGGTACTCCCGTTCTCGACAACGTTTCATTACGGCTCCAGCAGGGCGAAGTTCACGCCTTGTGCGGTGAGAACGGTGCGGGCAAGAGCACGCTGATCAAAATTCTGGGAGGGGTGTACCAGGACTACCGGGGCACGGTGCGGATCGACGGGAAATCCGTGCGTTTCGCATCGGTGCAACATGCCACCGCTTGCGGCATCTCGGTTATCCACCAGGAACTCTCGCTGATCCCTTCCTTGTCGGTTTCCGACAACATCTTTCTCGGCCGTGAGAACGTCCTGGGAAAACTGTGGGTGAACGGGAAGAGTCAGGCAGAGAAGGCATCGGAGCTGCTCGGGTTCCTGGGTCTGCAGATTGACGTGCACCGAGCCGTGGAGGAATTTCCCATGGCCGTGCAGCAGATGGTGGAAATTGCCAAGGCCTTGAATCGCGATGCTCGCGTCCTGATCATGGACGAGCCCACGAGTTCGTTGAATCGGACCGACTGCGAGCGACTGTTTCAGGTCGTCGACACCCTCAAGCGCCGCGGTTGCGGAGTCGTCTTCGTTTCCCACCGCATGGACGAAATCTACCGCATCAGCGATCGCATCACGGTTCTCAGGGATGGAGGTTGGATCGGGGCTTCCAGCGCGGCCGATCTGCCGCGGGACACGCTGATTCAGTGGATGGTCGGAAGGGAACTGGCCCAGCAGTTTCCGCCGCGCTCCACCCTGCGAGGCAACGAACGCCTGCGCCTGCGGGATTTTTCCGTTCCCGATCCAGCCGGTGACCGGCGACTTCGTGTCGATCAGGTGTCTCTAACGGCCAGGGCAGGCGAAATCCTTGGAATTGCCGGACTCGAAGGCTCGGGGAAGAGCGATCTTTTGCTGGCCCTTTTTGGCGCGCGGGGAAGGCGGGTCAGCGGAGAGGTGCGGATCAATGGAATCCCCGTACAAATCGGTTCTCCACGGCAGGCTCTCCGTCATGGTTTGGCATTGCTGACCAATGATCGGAAGGCGTCCGGCTTGGTGATGGACTTCAGCGTGGCCCAGAACATGACGCTGGCATCCTTGCAAGACCTCTCGCCGTGGGGATGGTTGCGGACCGGACGGGAAAGGGAGTTGGTACGGTCTCAGATGGTTGGCATGCGGGTCAAGGCTGCTTCCGACCTCCAGCCGGTGCGCGAATTGTCTGGCGGCAACCAGCAGAAGGTCTTATTGGGCCGCTGGATTCTAACGGACCCGCAGGTGCTCTTATTGGATGAGCCCACACGAGGAGTGGACGTTGGGGCCAAACATGAAATCTATGAACTGATGAATCGCTGGACCGAAAGCGGCAAGACCATCCTCTTCATCAGCTCGGAAATGGAGGAATTGCTGGCCATGTCGGATCGTGTGATCGTTCTGCATCGGGGTCAGTTAGCCGGTGAGTTTGAGGGGAGTGAGATCTCACAGGAAGCCGTTCTGACGGCGGCGATGGGTGGTATGAGGAAGGCGGGATGAAGTCCAGGCAACCCTTCAAGAGAGATTTCCGGTTTCTGAAAGGGGCCTTCACCAGGGCGCTGCTGGCGCTCTTGTTCATCTTTGCACTGGGACTGGTCTTCAACGCCGACGGAACATTCTTCCGTTGGGACACCCACCGTGACATGCTGCGTCAGATTTCAACCTATGGCATCCTGGCCAGCGGCCTCACGGTGGTCATCGTGGCCGGGGGGATCGACCTTTCGGTCGGCAGTGTGCTGGGGCTCAGCGCCGTGTGTGTCTCCCTCCTGTCGATTCACCAGGGATGGCCTGCGGGACTGGCCCTACCGGCCTGCCTGGCAATGGGACTGGCTTGTGGAGCGGTGGCCGGAGGATTTATCGGCCGCTTTGCCATCCAGCCCTTCATCGCCACTCTGGCCACCATGGTGTTTGTCAGGGGCCTATCCAAGTGGGTCTCGGGTGGCCAGAAGGTTTCCACAACGGTTTTGGGACCCGCCGGCACTTTCGAGCAGGCTCCCATTCCTCCGGTGTTCGAGTTACTGAGCGCCAGACTTCTGAATCAGAACCTGGCGGCCGTGACCGTGGTGTTCTTGACCTGCATTCTGGTTTGCTGGGTTCTGCTGGCCGGAACACGCTGGGGTCGGTGGTTGTATGCCATCGGCGGGAACGAGCTTTCCGCACGACTGTCGGGCGTTCCGGTCACGGGGATGAAACTGCTGGCCTATGGGTTGAGCGGCCTTCTGGCAGCGGTGGCGGGCATTTGCCAGGCGGCCCAGGAAATGCAAGGCGACCCCGAAGCGGGGATGGGATACGAGTTGACGGCCATCGCCATTGTGGTGATGGGAGGGACCAGCCTTTCGGGTGGCCGTGGAGGCATTGGGCTGACCTTGCTGGGCACGGTCACGATTGGATACCTGGAAAAGATCCTCAGCATCAACGCCGTCAGCGAAGCCTCACGGCTGATGATGACGGGCGCCATCGTGCTGACTGCCGTGCTTTTTCAACGGCGGCAACGGTAGCACCCGTTCTTACAAACTAAGGAGCAAGGGTGCAAATGCAAATCCGGAATCACAGGCTGAACGCTCTTGGAACTCGTGGTGGGCGCGGATCGATCTTCGGTGTTGTCCTTCCGCTGCTGTTGGCGTTCTGTGTGTCGTGCGGAGGGAGCCCGCAACCGCAGAGCGGCGGCGGCACTCCCGCCGGTGCAAAATGGAAGATCGGCATGAGCCAGTGTAATCTGGGAGAGCCCTGGCGCGTGCAGATGAATCTGGACATCCAGAAAGCCGCCGAGGAACACCCTGAAGTCCAGGTGTTGTTCAAGGATGCCCAGAATGATTCGCTGCGCCAGCGGGCCCAGGTGGAGGAGTTTGTGGGGCAGGGAGTCAATGTGCTGATCGTTTCTCCCAAAGAAGCCGTGCCGCTCACGCCTCCGATTGCGGAAGCCTACCGCAAAGGAATTCCCGTGATCGTGCTGGATCGCAGAATCGCCGGCGAGGACTACACCTGTTTCATCGGAGCGGACAATCGCCAGATTGGAAAGGCCGCCGGGGAGTGGGTTCGCCGGCGCCTGAAGGGAGAGGGGAAGATCGTTGAACTGAAGGGATTGATGACCTCCACTCCCGGTCAGGATCGGCACCTGGGCTTTCGAGAGGCGATTGCCGGAAGTGGGATTGAGGTGATCTTCGAGGCGGACATGAAATGGCTGGAGCCCGAGGCTCGAAAAGAGATGGAGTCCGCACTGGCCCGCTTTCAAAAAATCGACCTGGTCTATGCCCACAACGATCCCGCGGCCCATGGTGCCTATCTGGCTGCCAAAGCCGCCGGGCGGGAGCAGGACATGCTCTTTGTGGGAATCGATGCCCTGCCCCAGGAGGGCCAGGCTTATGTCAGCCAGGGCATCCTGGCCGCCAGTTTCGAATACCCCACCGGCGGCCAGGAAGCGGTTCGCACGGCTCTGGAGATCCTCAACGGCAAGACCGTGCCCAAGGAAGTCAAGCTCCCCTCACGTGTGTTCGAAGCCCAGACCCCGGCCGGCACTCCGTGAGTGAGGGCGCAACACCTCGGCGTTTGCCCAGATGAGTTTTTGCAGAAACTCATGGGGTTCCACATCAAATTTGATGTTGATGCCGCATGGAATTTGCCATAGAGTTCTATGTAAGTCCCGACGGGCGGTCTCCCGTCCAGGACTTTCTGGATCGACTTCGGCTCAGCGATCCCGACGATTTCGCAGCTGTGCTTGCCGGGCTGACAAAGTTGCGTCATCGCCTTTACCATAGGCCGCCCTTGTCGAAACCCGTTGGGGCCTCTTCGAGTTGCGGCACGTGGGGAAACTGAATACGCGTGTTCTCTATTTCTTCACGCGGCAGCGGCGAATTGTCCTTGTGCATGGCATTCGGAACAAAGCTCGGGATATTCCGGCGCGGGACAAGAAGGCTGCCGTGGAACGGATGAAAGACTGGCAAAGAAGGCGCGGAGTATGAAGAAGACTAATTTTGACCGGTACCTGGAAGAGCAACTCAGGGATCCCCGGTTTGCCGAACGCTTCAGAAACGCCGGCATCGCCTGGGATGTTGCCCTGCAGCTGGCAGCCTTGCGGCAAAAGGCCGGGCTTTCCCAAAAGGAATTAGCTCGCAAGCTGCGAACCTCACAGCAGCAGATCAGCCGCCTGGAGTCACCCGGTTATGAAGGACACTCATTAAGCATGCTGCGACGTGCTGCCGAAGCACTGGGTGCCACCGTCCGGGTGTCGCTGGTTCCCCTCGGCCAAGGCAAACGCGTTGCAGAACCGAAAACCGTTTACCGCGCCGATAAGAAATCATGAACCGAGAATAAGCCACCACCGCATTAAGCAGACCTCCCCGCAGTCGTTCGACCGCAGCCGAGTCCGCAATTTCGTCGCCGACCACCTCAAGACGCGCGATGAGAAGGATGCCGCATTGGTGGCATTTGTTTCGCCCAGCGAGCAGCAATGGCGCGGGCACACTCCGTCAGCCCCCACTCCCCAACCTCTCCCCCGCTTGGGGCGCGATCCTTGACCGCAAGAACGGAATCGCGGGGGAGAGGGCTTTTTTGTCGCGACCCGACCCAGGGCGGCGCTCGCCGGGCTCGCTTGCCCTGGGCTATCGTCTTGCGCCCCTGCGGGGCTGGGAGTCGTTTCTGCGCGCAGCGTTGACTATGACCTGCGGCCAGCAGCTGATTGGCAGTGTTCGGGGACGGGCTCTTTTGCTGCCATCAGCACGCCCTTTCTTTCCCAAACCTGCTAGGCGGGCTCCGGAATGGAGCGAGGGAAAAAGCTACGACGACCTGTGGCTCCCTCGTTTGAGTGGCGGGATCAAAGCATCACTTCCCGATGCCTGAATCTTTTCAAGCCCATGATCGTGAATCTCAACTCTTATTTGTGTCAAGAGTCTTCTGGGATAGGACTCACATCCTATTGATATCACGATTCTTGGCTGCATCTGTGGCCAAAGGAGGGTTCCGATGCTAACTGCAACTGACTCGAAGGAGGTTAAGCAGAGTTGCTATGGGCCTCCGCCCTGAAACGGCATAGGGAGGCCGCACTAATTTAGGAGCGAGCAAGCGAGACTTCTGAGATCTGGCGAGGAGCGTTGGAGACTATTGGTTCGGAACTCGTCTGAATCGGTGGCCACCGGCCTCGATGACAACGAACGCCGTCCTCAGTTCTTCCTCAGAGTAAGCGTTAAGAACACGCTTCAGTTGCTGATGGACCGCATTTTGGCTCGAAGGCAACACGCGAAGGTATAGAACTCCGGAACCCATGGCATTGACAAAGACCAGCCCGCCAAAATCGCGATCTCGCGTGACGAACAGGCGATTCTGGTTCTGGGCTGCCTGCAAAAGTTCCTCGTCGTCGGCTTGCGCCAGTCCGATGTCTGCCGCACGAAGAACGTCATGCCCGAGTCGGAAAGCAAGCGGGCCGTCGTTGCATAAATGTCTTGGTCCAGGAGAAACCTCATGCCTGAATCGGTGAGAGGTGGATATCTTCGGCCGATACCAGCGCGATGGCGTACTGCAGGCAGGCGCGGATATCGTCGACCTGGAGGTCTGGGTAATAATCGTGGATGACCGCGTCGAAAGAGAGCCCTTCATTCAGCAACTCCAGGACACTCTGAACCGTGATACGCGTCCCTTTGACGCAGGGTTTGCCAAAATGAACTTTAGGATTGACTGTGATTCGATCGATCATAGCTTTATCGGTTACTCTAATGTACCCATATTCTACACCTAGATCGCGGGCTGGATCGAGGCAAGAGATGCGTCTCACTCTACAATTAGCCGATTCAGAAAGCGTCTTACTCTTGTTCCTTCGGCGGGAAGCGATCATGATCAGGATGCGACTGAACCGTAGCACGCCGGCAAAAACCAGGATGACGAGACCCGCATGAGTCTTCAGCCCTCCAGTCCAAGAGTAGCCATCAGGTCGTTCGCCATTTCGAAGGGTTGACGGTCAACCCCGACAGGGCCAAGCTGCCGCTCTTTGACCGCCCGAGATAAGGATGCTGAGGAAAAACTGCTCGATCGCTTTCGCGACCCGGCTGACCCGCTGAGATTCGTCATCGTCACCAGCAAGCTGCTCACCGGTTTCGAGGCTCCGATCCTGCAGGTGATGTATCTCGACAAGCCGATGAAGGATCAAGGCTCGCTTGCCCTGGGCTATGGACTTGCGCCTCTGCGGGGCTGGGAATCTTCTCTGCGCGGCAAGCGATCGATCTGAATCAACCGACCGTCGCCGGATCCATCGTCATTGTTGACCACATCAGAGGTTTCCAGCCGACTTCCGGCACACCCAGGGCGGTGAAGATTGGAATGGCAGATATGAGGCGAAACACCAATCGCCACGCCGGCTCTGACTCAGCGGGAGTTCAACCACTCGATGAGCTGGTCAGCGCTGAGCGGTTGATCGGGTGCGTAGCGAGCCCAGTCGCCGGGGTGGGGGCTCACAGTCGCCAGAACCTGGCGGAAGCGGCTTTCATGCTGCTCGGCGAGCGGTTCCTGGTGGTCGCGAGCCTGGCAAAAGAGCAGCTTTCTGGGGAACAGGAGGGAAGCCAGATCCGGAACGTCAGCAGCCAACAAGATGGACGGAATCACGGATCCCAGGTCGACTTTGAACGGACCTGTGTCGAGTCGTCCCCAGTTCATGGCGTTTGAGTTCCAGGCGCGCACCAGGTCGGTCCTGGACGTCAGTTTGGCTGGGACCATCTGAGAGACGAAGGAGCTGTAGAATCCGGCGCAGGCTACGCGCTGAATGCGAGGATCGCCGGCTGCGGCGAGCAGGGTTGGCAGAGCGTCGTCGCCCAGACCGACAGCGGTCAGGTCGTTGAGAGTCAGGTCGCCGCGGATCTCCACAAAATCGACCGTCCGCTTCAGGTCGAAAGCACGGCGTCCTGCCAGAGGCCGACCCCACATCACCGAATGGACGGCCAGATGGAAGTTGTTGTCGAAGCGAGTCCCGCTCTGGCCCAGCGTTTCTCCCCGTCCCCGAAGATCGACCGAAAGCACCGCCAGTCCGCGTGCCAGCAAGGGCTGGACCAAACCCGAATCAGCCACCGCCGACTTGCCACGATCATCCACCATGATCACAGTGCGGCTCGGACCCGCGGCATTGTGAGGTTTCCAGAGCAGACCGGGGATGGGCTGGCCATCCTCGCTTAGGAAGAACACCTTTTCGATGGGGCCAGAAGGGGTCTCGATCTTTCCGAAGGAACGCTCCAACAGGTGGTGGGGCTCCTGATAAGGGGGAACGGTCAACTCTCGAACCGCCAGCCGCCCTGCATTTCGCACCGCTTGTGGTTCCTGCTTTGTGAGGGACTCAATGGCCTGTCGGCCCTGGGTCCGCGCCAGTTGTACTACAGACGGCATGGCTGCCAGGTTGGTTCCATCCGGATCGCACAACAGCCTGCGATCCTTTTGATCCAACGGAACGATTTGGCCTTCAGGGTACGGTTCCCCATTTCCACGGTCCATCAAGTGCCGAAGCATCCATCCATACATCCGTTCGCGATAGGGACGGGAGTAGGCATGCGGTTGCTCCGGGATGCCGTCAAACCGGGCTTGTCCCTGGTGTCCGAGAAGCGAGAACAGGGCTTCGGTGTTGCGGCCGGCCAATCGGGCTCCGCTGATCGGAAAGATGGCATCTCTTTCGCCCTGGAGCATCAGGACGGCACGGGGGGCAATGAGGCCCGCCACTTCATACCATTCCATGGAGCGGTAAAGGCCCGGCAGGTAACAACAAGTGCAGTGAGACCCGGCATACTTGATCCAGTTGTTGAAATGAAAGACGTATCCGGCGATGGTTGCGGCCCGGACTCGCGGGTCCAGCGCCGCGGTGAACAGGGTGTTCAAACCGCCGCCGGAATTTCCGGTGACACCAATTCGTTCGGGATCAACATCGGGTAGAGACTGCACCGCGTCGATGGCTCTCATGCTGTCCCAGATCATCCACCCGGCGATGGTCTGTCCCAAGGGCAACAACGCAAAGCCGGCTTCATGATGGATGTTGCCCGAGATCAGACGCTCGCCGTGCCCAATGGCGTCGTAGGTCAGAACCACAAATCCCAACTTGGCCAGTTGAATGCAGAAGATCTGATACTCACGATCGGCCTTGCCTTGATCCAGGGAATGTCCCAGCGGGCAGACCACAGCCGGCCGCCTTGCGGTTGCGGGCCCTTTGGGGCGATAGAGGTTAGCAGGCACCGGACAGTCAGGCCGGCTGTAGAAGAGGACATTCTCGAGGGTGTAGTCCCCCATGTCGTGGCTGCGGAGTACGCGAAAGTTCAGGGGAGTTCGCTCAGGAAGCCTTTCGAGACCGATTGCCTTTCGCAACGCCCGATCCACCTCCGACCGGCGGGCCAGAGCGCTGGCAGGATCCTGAGGCAGCTTCCAGCGCAGAACGTACTCGGCCGCGTCAATCAATGTTTGGGACAAGGCCGGCGAGGCCGGTAAAACGTGATAGTCCTCCAGCGCGTTGATATCCGGGATGACCAGCCGATCGTTTTCATCCGTTGACTGAGCGCCCCAGGCATACCCACACCATAGCCCCATCAAGAGAAGCAGCCAGCCGGAACCGCCATGTCGCAAGTCGGTCATGTTCTGATGCAGCATCGTAACACCTCAAGTGAGTTGAGTACAGGCAGGGACAGTGGCGGCAGCAAGGCCGGGTTCCGTACTGCGAACCGGGGCAAGCGCGAAAATAGCCCGATCCCTCCCAGAAGAGTGTATGACGGCTTCCACCGCTTTCCCACTGGCCACGGCGGGTTCCTGTTGATTACCGGCAAGCGCTGAGGGCATCATGGGAAGCGCGTTCTGAAACCCAAGAGGTGGTGGCCGCTCTAAGTGACCGCTCACATCGTCTTCACCTCGTGTCTTCTTCCGCGTCTTTTTATTTCGGCGAGCTGGGTGCGCGGGTCAGTCCCTGGGCTGAAGCTCAACTAAAGGCCGAGCGACGGGCAGCGCCGGTTGCCCGTGCCTCATGACTGAAGAGGTGATCCATGACTCAGCAGTCTCACAAGAGAGTCCGTCTGGCGAGTCTTTCGGCAGCGCAGCAGGCCTCGACCTCGGCGCAACCCGCGCCCGAGGCACTGACCGTCACCGACCTTCAGGTGTTCCCGCTAAAGGAGCCCGTTTCGGGAAGACGCTATTTCGTATTAAAAGTCCTGACTGGTTCTGGGTTGACTGGTTTCGGTGAGGGGAACGGTTTGACGCCTGAAGACTGGGAAAAGGCTCGCCGGGTGGTACTGGGTCAACCCGCCAGTTCCTATGAGGTCATGAGAAATCGCCTGAGCCCATTCCCGGCGATTGAGGCTGCCGTCAATACGGCGCTCTTAGACGTGATGGGGAAATTCACTCAGGCACCGATTTATCAGGTTCTGGGTGGTCCCACGCGGAATGCCGCGCGGGCCTTGACTTCCCTGAGTGGTGAGTCTGACGAGGCGTTGCGCGAGTCCCTGAGTCGGACCCGAGACTCAGGATTCCGCGCCTTTGCGGTGCCGCTGCCGCCGGTCAAAGCCTTCAATCACGGCCAGGATTTCGTCAAGGCGGTCGGCAAGCGGCTGGAAAGGTTGCGTGCGGCAGGAGGAGATGATCTCGATTTCGTTTTGGACGGGGCCGGCCGACTTTCTCCAGGGGATGCCTCGAGCCTGGCCGGGGCGTTTGAGGGTCTCCATCTGCTCTGGTTCGATGAATGCTGCCGACTGTCCAACCTCGCCACCCTGCGCAAGATTGCAGCCGAGACAGTCACCCCGCTGGGTTTTGGAAGGGAAATCCAGGACAGCGGGGATTTCCAGAACCTCCTGCGAGAGCAAGTGGTGGACGTGTTGCGCCCCAGCCTTTCGAGGAACGGCCTCTCACAGATCCGCCGGATGGCCGCACTGGCGGAGGCCTACTATGTTGCCGTGGCTCCCTATCACGATGGAGGTCCTGTGGGCACGGCAGCGGCGCTGCATCTGGCTGCCAGCCTTCCCAACTTCTTCATCCAGCAGATACCGGTGCCGGAAGCCGAACCGGACCGGACGATGCGACGGGAAATCACCCAGCGGCCGGTGGAGACCGTTCGCGAAGGATTCGCCGCTTTGCCCGCCGGGGCGGGGCTCGGAATCGCGGTCAATGAAGAGGCGCTTGAGAAATACAGGGAGCGTGGAGCATGAGACGAAGACAGTTTCTAACGGGTCTGGCTGGGATGGGCGTCAGCGGCGCGATGGGTGGCCCCGCGCCGGCAGCTTCCAGTTTCTGCCCCTGCGCCCTTTTGACGGCTCAAAATGCCTTGGGCGCGGAAGCTTTCCGCGGTGTCGGGTCGAAGGTCAAGATTACGAACATGAAGACCTTCGGCGTCTCGCTCACTCCCGAGTCCGATCGCCCCTACGTTTTCGTCAAGTTGGAAACCGATGCCGGCGTGGTGGGATGGGGGGAAGGCACGCTGGAGGGGAAGGCGGGAGCTGTCATCGCATGTCTGAATGACTTCCGCGAATTCCTGATTGGCAGTGACCCCATGCAGGTGGAACACCATTGGCAATCCATGTACGTGCACAGTTTCTATCGGGCCGGGCCGGTGATGGGTTCCGCCATCTCAGGAATCGACCAGGCGCTGTGGGACCTTCGCGGCAAGATGCTGGGCTTGCCTGTGTACAAACTCTTGGGAGGGCCCATCGATCCCAGAGGTGTGCGGGGGTACTATCACGCTCGCGCCACGACGCTCGAGGAGTTGAAGCAGCTGCGCGAGAATGCCACCCGGCTGGGTGTGACGGCCTTCAAGAGCGGAATTCCCGGCTATTACGAGTGGATCGAAACGCGCGCCACCTTGAAGCGCGCCGTGGCTGCCATGCAGATGTTGCGCGAGGGGCTGGGGCCGGAGATCGACATTGGGGTGGATTTCCACGCCAAAACCAGTCCCAGTGTGGCTTCCATTCTGGTCAAAGAAGTGGAGCCGCTGAACCTCCTTTTTGTAGAGGAACCCTGTCCTCCCGAAAATGTTCAGGCCATGGCCCGAATTGCGAGGCGATCGACCACTCCCATTGCGACGGGGGAGCGTTTGGTCGCCTCGTATTCCTGCCGAGAACTGATTGAAATGGGTGTGGTCGATATTCTGCAACCCGACATCAACCACGTGGGCGGGATTACGGCCCTCTGGAAGGTAGGCGCGATGGCCGAGGCCTCCGGTATCTCCATGGCGCCGCATGCCTGCGAAGGACCGATCGGGGGCCTGGCCACGGTCCACGTGGACGCTGCCATGCCAAACTTCCTGGTGCAAGAGATCTGCAGCGGCGTCGAGCCTGAAATGAAGGAGCGAGTCTGGGAAGAATGGCTGGGCTTCCCCGCCATGCGAATGGTGGATGGGCGTTTCCCCTTGCCGGACAAGCCGGGCCTGGGCTTTGAGCTGAGCGAAGAGGCGCTGAAGAAGTACCCGTTTGGTGGAACACGTCCCATGGCCCGAGTCTTTCATCAGGACGGTTCCGTCGCGGCTTGGTGAAGACTTTGACGGGCACCCAAGGCAGATCGGCGTGCAGGCGGCCATCGGATACCAAGAACGGGTGTTGTTCAGGGTCGTTTCCCGATGCGAATCCAGTCGATGCCGCAGCCAAGGGTCCGGCTGTCCTTCGAGAGGCCGGCCTGGCTGGGATTCCAGGGCGGGTCGACGGTCAGTGACAGGACCGAGGGATGGTGGCTCAGCCTGGTGGAAGGAATGTCGAAGGTAACCACCTCGAAACGATCACCGGTCCCCGTGAGTTCTGCCCTTCCGAGTGGGACGTCGCCCAGGTTGACGGCCAGGAATTGCCGGATCGATGGATCCGGGCAGGACTTCACGGCTCGCAGCGAGATTTGGAGAGGCTCGCCGGAGAGGGGAGTCCAGAGTTGCAAGCGGGCGGTCCCGGCGGTCCACCGGTAGCCTCCTTGCTCGCGTCCGAAAAAGCCTTCCAGATGGGCATCCAGCAGGTCGGTCTCGGAGCCTAGATCGATTTGGAAGGGATTGTCGGTCGAAACGGCCTGCAAGGAACGCAGCTTCAAACCCGCAAGCATGAAGCCGAGGGAGCGCGTGTCCTCCAGTCCGCCTCCGTTCGCGGGAGAGAATGTCCGGCAGGAAAACTCGATTCGGTTCAAGCCTTCGCGGTTGAGGAGCGACTGGGGAACGCGGAAAGAGGCCACCTCCAGTCGTGAGGTCAGGTCGTGCTCCGCCAGCGGCACGTGGTTGAAGGCAATGCGAACTCGACTGTCCGGCAGCGGACCCTGAATATCCCGGCCCAGCCGCAAGGTCAGGAGTGCATCCTGAGAGTCGGCTACAGTCGGCAGCTCCACCTTTGCCTGCTCCCGGCTCCAGCGATAGGCCTCTCCATCCGTATTGAACTCAGCGGGAAAGAACCCCTCAGTCCTCACTCCGAAACCAAGTTGTGCCGTCATCGAAACCTCGGGCTCGGTGCGGGGCTGGACTTCATAGACGTGAACGGGAAAACGGATGTGGGTCAGGCGGTGTGGCAGCGATTCGTAGGTTGGTTCTACGATCGGCAGTTGCACCTCAAAACGCTCCGCCGGAACGAAATCAAAGCTGCGGATCCGTAGTGCGGTGTTTTCCTCGAATGCCACCAACTGGACTTTCTGACCTGCTGCGGTCCACTCCTTGATGAGGGACTCCAGGGCATTCGCATCCGGCTGCAAGGTGGCCAACGGATAGACGCGTTGCCGAAAAATAACCTTGAGCGGACTAGAGATGAAATCCTGAGCCGGGCCGTACTCCAGCAGAACCACGTCCGCCCGCTGGTTGATACTCGCGAGTTTCTCGATCTGCCGGAAGGCACCGGTGAATTCTCTCCAGGAAACCGCCCGCCTGATCTGTTTT
Organism: Acidobacteriota bacterium; assembly: GCA_040753175.1. GTDB lineage: Bacteria > Acidobacteriota > Terriglobia > Versatilivoradales > Versatilivoraceae > JBFMEW01. The sequence goes on from JBFMEW010000004.1 coordinate 67,292, forward strand.
GCCTGCCACAGTCCCAGTGCTGCAATCAGAACCAGGCTGAGTCGGGAGAGCGTGACAAACGGACGATCGGCACCCGACCAGCGTACTCTCAGCCGAAGGTGGTGGACTGAACTCACCGTCAGGCCCGCTAGAAGCAGGAAGCCGGGAATGACCACTGGGACGTAGCGTCGAATGACCCAGTAGTTGTCGGGGAAGACCTGGGATTTGTACAGGTAGAATCCTGTGTAAGCCGCCAGGATCATGAGGGAGGGCACGAGTATCTGATCGCGGTTGAGTATCAGTCTCCTCAGAGCGATCAAACTGCCCCCCGCCGCCAGGAATAAGGCCAAGGGGGTCGCGTACCAACCCAGCCGAACCAGGTTCAGCTCGTTGTAGAACGGAACAGAGCCCTCGTGAGGAGGCGGGAGTGGAATGGTTTCCGAGCTTGCTCCGAGCGACGGCCGGATCCAATAGCCGTAGAGGAACAGTACGACGAGGACACAGCAAACGGCGCTCCAGGCAGGGCCCAGCCAGGCTCGATCCAACGGTTTCCGTGCCGGCAACCTGCGGAGCGCCGGTCCAAGGAGCGCCGCCAGCAAGACGAGAGCCGCCAGGGCCAAAGCCGGTGTGGCCACCCCGCTGCGACGCGTCACGCCCAAGACGTTTTCGAGGTAAGGACGGCTAAACACCGCCGCATGGGCGATCGCGTGAGTTGTTCCGAGTGCCAGAGCGACGCCAAACGATCGAATCGTGGATGCGACGTTCCGGTCTGGGGTCCAGAGCCAGATGAAGAGTGCCGAAAGCGCGGCCGCCCCCACCAGCAAGATCGAATCGATTCGAACCAGACCGGTCAGTGCCAGGAGAAGTCCCGCCAGGAAGGCCAGGCGGCGATGCTTTTCCCGGAGGGCCAGAGCCAGCAGCCACAGTCCGACGAGAAACAGCGCTTGCACCAGCAGTTCACTGAAGGGGCTCCGTGCCATCCAGATCTGAGCCAGGTTACTGGCCAGCAGAAAGGCTGCCACCCAGCCTGCCAGACTGGATTGAAACAGAGTGCGGGCCAGAGGCACCAGCGTCAGGCAGCTCAAGAGCGCCAGGCAGGCATTCAGAGCGAACATGCCGTCAAAGCGCCACAGTTTGTATGCCAGCGACAGCCAGAGAGGGTAAAGATGAAAGTATTGAGGGACAGTTGAGCCGGTGTGCGGATCCAGAAGGTAGAAGCCAGGGATGAGTTCCGGAGAGGGCGCCTGACTCAAAGGAGCGGACAAAAACAGCGACTCCATTTCCGGGCGATCCATCCCGGCAAAGTTGTCGTCCTTGAATCGAAGCGTTCCAGTATCCGACAGTTGCACGGCGATGTTGACATACTCTCCCGGATCGCGACTGCCGGTGATAAACTCCGAGGTTCGCAAAAAAAGGAACAGACCCATCAGCAGCAGCGGGACCGCCATCCACTCTTCGACAAGGCGATGGACAGCCAAGGTTGACCAGGGCTTTTCTGTTCGACTCCGTTGCCAGACCAGAACCGCGGCAAGCAGGTCGAAAGCGGTCAAGAATGCGATCCAATAGCGAATTCGAAAGATGCCGAATTCCGCGGTAAAGATCAGAACCACTGACCCAACCAGTATGGAAGCGCCAGACGCCAGCAGGCCCAGCTCCAGAAACGAAAGCCTGAGGAGGGAGTTTTGGGCCCGGCCGATTAGAAGGGCGGTCAGGAGGCCCGCTGCCGAAAGCAGAGCAAGAAACGTCAGCAGCGAGAGCCAATCGGCCAAAGTTGGGGAAAAGCTCATAGTGCGGTGTCCAGATAGGGCCGGACAGTTAAGCCGCCTCGAAAGCCCTGTTGCGAGGCGCTCAGGCTAGCCGCCGTCCGCATGGGGGTTGGCGGGGCGACCTTCGAGTGTACCGGCTGATTCCGGTCTCGCGGTTGTCTCGGAAACCCCACCTTGGGCGTCCTTTTTCTTCGATCCAGGTTTGGGTGTATTTTGAATATCCAGTCCAACTGCCTGCAGGATGAGCTGAAATCCGAGAATCAGCGGCAAAACCGCCAACATCACGGTTCCGACCGGGGTCACCACGCCCAAAGCCGAGTTCTTGGCCCAGTGATAGCTGCCGAAAAGGAGTCCAAACAGGCAGAACGCGAAACCGGTGATGCCAAAGACGGCAACCGGTGAAACGTCGTGAAACACATATCGCCAGAAGATTCTTCGGGCCAAACCTGCCGCCAACTGAACCGGAAAGGTTACCAGCGTTCGCCAAGGGGAGAGAGAACTCGGTTCATCGCCATAACGGGCCGGGAACGGAACCTCGGCGACGCGGGCTTCGATGATATTCAGTCGGATCAGTAGATCGATTTCGAAGAAGTATCGCTTGGCCAGATGGGAAAGAGGCAACCTTTGCAGGGTTTCGCGTCGGGTTGCCAGAAACCCGTTGACCGGGTCGAGTACGTTCCAGTAGCCGGAAGAAAGCTTGGTCAGGAAGGTCAGACCGACATTCCCCAGGAAACGCCATTTGGGCATCGATTCCAGTTCTCGGAAGTGATGGAAACGGGTTCCCTTGACGTGGTCTGCCACTTCGTCGAGAAGGGGGCGCACCAGATAGGGAATGTCCTGGGGGTTCATCTGACCGTCACCATCGCACTTGACCACGATGTCGAATCCTTCCTGGATCGCAGCAGCCATTCCGGTGACCGTGGCACTGCCGACACCCCGGTTTTCGTCGTGGCGCAACAGCGTCAGGCGGCGATCTGGCGTGGCCTTAATTCTCTCGGCTAAGTCGTCAGGGGAGGCATCATCGACCACAAAGATTGCGTCGACTTCGGTCGGAATAATTCCTATGACCTCACCGATTTGGCCGGCGACACGAAAGGCGGGAATCACCACGGCAATGCGCTTTCCTTCCATCATACAGAAATGCCCCCTTCCATCGGGGTTCGAAGGCGCCTATCTGCACCTTCTCCGGAGACAACGAGGGCGAGCGCCCACGCTCGCCAAGCTTGTCACGTGGTGGGACGCAAGGGGTCCTAGCGCGGCTGCAACCGGCAGTCGTCGACGTCAACGGGGACCGATGCGTCCTTGATCGAAACCGAGAGCGAGGCGAAAGCCGCTGTCGAAGGGATATCTGCGACGATTCGTAAAGGAGTCCATTCTGCATTCAGCGGCTTCGTTTCTCTGGTGTAGCCGAGGATGGCCTCCGAAGCGTCTTTCCAATCCATATCGAATTGCAGCGTAGCGGCCCCCGTTGCGGCCAGGCGACCCCGCACAGCGGCCTCGAGCCTTTTCAATCCCCCTGGGAGAGCGATCATCTGGTACAGACTTCCAGGTTGCAGGCGGACAAAGGCATTCTGCTTCTGAGGACCAGCATGCTCGTGCTGCCACTCCACCCTTCCGCTGGTCCGCCAATACGCCTGCCACTTTGGGTCGCTTTCTTCGAATCCGCCGTCCAGCAGCAAATCCGTTCCGGGAGCGGCCCGGGAGTCGAACCGCTGAAGCGCTTCTTCCGCCGTCTTCATTCGATAGACGGCCAAGGGCCCGGCCGAAACAACCAGACTTTCCGGATCCCAATAGGCATGTTGGATGCCCCAATACCGCATCCAGATCACGTCCGGACTCGAGTGGTCCACCAGCCAATACTTGGAGCCGAAGGACCCCAGGAACCGAATGCTAGCCCTGGGTTCCACGACGCGATGCTGGAAGAGATTGGCTACTGCGGCTTCAACCGGTTCGATGTCGAGGTGAGCGACCGGGCCGAAAAACGTGACGGTCGTCCGGGGCCAATCCCTCTGGATTTCGGGCACTCGACTGATCGTCGCATATCCGGGATAGTATCTGTCGAGATAAGTGACCTGATTGATCTTTTGCGTGTAAAAGTCCCAGGGCCAACCTTTGGGATCCGCCCAACTCATGACCATGGCGATGGCCAGTTGAGCAAAGCAAATCATCAGCACCACCAGAGTCCACAGGGTGCGGGCCGGCGGGCGAAGCCGAGCCAACTGTCCATTCAGTATTGGCGCCGCAGCCAAGACACCAAGCCATAACCCGGGTAACCAATAGCGAAGGTATGCGGTTTGTGACCAGAGGAGAGCTGTCCCCAGCGAAGCGATCAGAATGCAAGCCCGCGAGGCCACCGTTCCTTTCCACAGCGTTGGAACCAGCAAGACCAGAAGCGTTGGGAGGATCAATCCCAGCCCGCCGTTTGGAACTTCGCAGAATCTCGAAGTTCCATAGGTGAGGTCTCTCCACCACCAAAGCCAGGCGTCGTCCGCGAAGGCAAACTGGTCCAGATTCATTTTCCCGATTCCGCCCGGCCAGACGGAAGACGGGAAAACACCGGTCAGGAAGGGAAAAACCGGATTACCGACTTGCCGGTAGCTGTGCCACAGCCAGGGCAGGGCAGTCATCAGGGCGGCGGCTGCGGTGACCGGGAGCGCTTTCAACAGATGGCCGCCACTCTTCCAGAGGCGATAAACAGCCCAGACCGCCAAAGGAGCGGCATACGCAAGCAGGGTAAACTTCGTGCACCAGGCGACGCCCACTAGCGCCCCGACGGTCGCTGAAAATCTCAACGGACGAGTGGTTTCGCCTTGAACACAGACGATGGCCAGGAGCATCAGAACCAGGCAGACGAAGGCGTCTTGATACAGCGAGGCAGTCACCCACAGCATGATTGGTGCGGTTGCGAGAATGAGTCCCAGACCAAGTCCCACAGAGGTTTTCACCCCACGTAGTCTGGTTGGGGCTGCCTCGTGCCTCACAAACTCGGCCAGCAAAGCGAAAAGCAGCACCCAAATCAGGAACATCGACCATCGGGTAGCGCGAGTCCCCAGGAGGACAAGAAGCGAGCCGGAATAGGTCAGTCCTGCCTGGGGGATGATGTAGCTCCAGAGGTAAGGATTGTCGAAGAAGCCTCCGTGTTCCTTCAAAAGCTTGATGTAGGGCCAGTACACGCGGACGGCGTCGGACTTGGTTTCCGGAGCCGCCGCCGCAACGAAGATAAAAAGGGCAAACAGAAACAGGCCCGCCCAGATGAGCAGGTCTGAAACAGTCACGGGAGATTGCAGGAACTCACGGCATCGAATACGGGCCGAGTTGGCAAAATCGCGACCGGAGACCCTCCAGGCATACACCAGACCGAACAACAAGAGCGGTGCCAGGATCCATGCTCGAAAGAGGTGGAAAGCGGCAAGATAAGAGCCCAGAACCGACAGCATCACAATGCCAAAGGCCAGCGAAACCGCTCCTCTGCTGCCGGCCAACACACCTTGGCTCACGCTGGAGCCGATCAAGAGCAGGACCAGGGCGAGGATGGTCAATCCGGCAAACGACTTGATCAACGCAGCCCCGCCCGTTACGAGGAGCACGAACCAGGTAACTCCAAACAAGATGAAAACGGGAATGGCTCTGAGGCGATAGGAGATCTCAACATCCCAGTCGGAAGTCAAGCCAGGGCTCTCAGCCTTACGGTCCTGTGCTTGCCAGCGGAAGGAAAACGGGGTCAGAAAAACAAGAGCAACGTGAACGGCCGCCCCCACCAGCAGGGATTCGAAGAAGAAATCGAGAATCAGGGTTCGATGCGGGCCTCCACCCAGGAGTCCGACGTAAAAGAAAAGGGCTAGAAACAAGAGCCCAATGCCCAAGACCAGGACATTCTCGGACCATTTCAGGGGCATTGCAGACCAGCGCTGCGCGATCTGATTCATCAATCGAGGGTCAAGGCGTAATAACATCTCTTAGCCAAGTCCGTTTCAAGCCTGCTGTGATCGGACAGACTCAGCCAACAAGAACCAGGGCCGTAGGGCAAACCGGTATCTGAGCTGTATCCCGTTTCTGTCAATTAACCCGTTCCGGTTGACAGGGCTCCCGTGAACTTCGCGCCTCAGTCAAATCTGAGAGATTGGAACCCGTCCCTTTTCAAGGGTCTGGAACTGGCTTGGAGGTATGTCTAGTGCCATCGTTTCGATCGCAGCGTCAGCATCGGTTCAGTGCGCCCCAAGGGGCCGGCAGGAGCCGTCTGTGGGATCGACTCACAACTGCACAACGGTTGCGAACTGAATGCTCGGGCAGGAACGAATCCGATTCAGGAGGTCCTCGCTGATTGGACTGTCAACGTTCACAACGCCAACGGCGTGATGATTCCCTTCGCTCCGCCCCAGGGCAAAGTTGGCGATGTTGACGTGGTTATTGCCCAGCAAGGTTCCGATCTGGCCGATGACACCGGGGGTATCGTTGTTGCGAATAAACAGAATCGTTCCGTGCAAGGGCGCTTCGATATCGATTCCGTCCAAAGATACCATTCGGATGTTGTCTCGCGACAGAATCGTGCCTTCGATCCACTCCTCCCGAACGTTGGTCTTGATCCGCAGGGAAATGAGGTTCGAGTAACTGCGGACCCGATTGCTGCGCGATTCCACCAGCAAGACGCCCCGTTCGTCCAGGGCTTTGCGTGCGTTGATCATGTTCACGCTCTCGCACAGCACGGGCTTGAGAATCCCCATGACAATCGCGTTGGCGATGAGGTTGGTGTTGATGTCTACCGTTTCGCCGTAGTAGCGTATGCCGATCTCCTCCAGACGCCCTTTGGATATCTGGGCCAGGAAATTGCCCAGCTTTTCGCCCAGGCTCACGAAGGGTCCGATCTTCTTGTATTCTTCGAAGGAAACGGACGGGAAGTTGACGGCGTTGCGGATGACTCCGTCCTTCAGGAAAGCTCGAACCTGATCCGCGATCTCCACCCCTACCACCTCCTGGGCTTCCGTAGTCGAAGCAGCAATGTGCGGGGTGGCGATGACGTTGGGATGCTTCAACAGGGGATTCCCCGGATCGGGGGGCTCTTGACTCATGACGTCGATGGCCACGGCGGCCACTTTCCCGCTGTTGAGGGCCGCCGCCAGGTCTGCTTCGTTGATGAGTTCGCCGCGAGCCGTGTTGATCAGGCGCACTCCGTCTTTCATGCGGCTGAGTGACTGGGCGTTGATCAGGTTGCGGGTGGCTTCCACCAGAGGAACGTGTAGAGAAATGATATCGGCCGACTCGAACAGTTGGTCCAGGCTGACCAATCGAACGTTCAGGTCCTTGGCCATACGGTCGGATACGTAGGGGTCATAAACCAGTGTCTCCATCTGGAAAGCTCTGGCCCGCTTGACGACCTCACTCCCGATCTTGCCTAAGCCCACGACCCCCAACGTTTTCCCCTGGAGTTCGAATCCGGTGAATTTCTTCTTGTCCCACTTGCCGTCGCGCGTGGAAGCGCTGGCCTGAGGCAGACAGCGAGCCATGCCCATGAGAAGGCCCATGGTGAGCTCGGCCACGCTCACGCTGTTGCCGCCGGGCGTATTCATGACCACGATCCCCTTTTTGGTGGCGGCCTCCAGGTCGATGTTGTCGACACCGGTTCCAGCTCTGCCGATCACTCTCAAGCCTTTTGCCGCTTCCAACACCGCACTGGTCACTTTTGTGTTGCTGCGCACGACGAGTCCCTGGTACGAGCCGATTTCCGAGATCAGTTGAGCCGGTGTCAGGTTGGTCTTGACGTCCACCTGCCACTCTTTCTCCTGACGGAGCAGAGCAACGCCCTGTTCTGAAAGCTTGTCGCTGATAAGAATTCTCATGTCCGAATGGCTGGTCTCCCCTATAACACCGAAGAATAAAAGAGGTTGTTTGGGCTGTATCGCCATAGGACTCCTGGTGCGTCGGCAACCTCGGGTCCCCGCAGGCGGGTCTCCCAAGACTCCGCCTCCGGTCGGCGAAGCCGAGACGGCGACCGGCCCTCGGCTACACCTTCGCTTGAATCCTCGATCCGATCGCGACCGATCGAGCCTGGAGCGCGGTTCAGAGAAAAACGAGGGTAGGTGGCCGATTCAGTGGTCATCAGAGCAGCCCGGTAACGCGGCAAATATAACACAAGTCGTGAGCGACTCCGCCGATGTTGAAGCGAGGGAGACTTGGGCCGTTTGGTTCTCTGGGAAGGCGGAGGTGGAGGGCCCACTAAGAGCTTAAGTGCTTGAAGACACTGGACTGAAATTTCGCGGAGCAAGGTCGGGGTGGGGGAGTTTTTGCTTTGAATTCCGTTTCTCTATGCTAGAATCAGGATCGCCGGATTGTTCGTGTGCGCCCCACCGCTTGGCAGAAAAACAGGTCATCCCGGTTGACGATGCTAAAGAGGAAACCCTTTAGAAGTCGTGAACGTCTAATGCAAAAGGCTTTGCGTTACTTCGGGGAAGGCTCTTTGGAGTGAAATGAATCAGCTGGACGAGCAAAAGAGTTTGGTGGAGTTTTTGGAGTCGGCTTTGGCCGATGCTGAGCGGTCCGCGGGACCGGACAGCGAGCACGCGGTTCGCATCAAATCGGAGTTGGCCGAAGCCCGACGGGATTTGGCCCGGCTGTCGGGAGACAATGGCCGCGGAGTGGAATCGGTCCCGACCGCGCGACCCTCGCTCGACGTGCCGGTGCCAAGGCTACGGTTGCAGCTGGATTCACGCTTTGGTGCCTTCAGAGATAACCTGAAGTCCCTCTTTGTCAACCAGCCCAGGGTCTACCACATCAGCTCCCAGCCCGTGGAAGCCGAGTTAATGCTGGAATCGGTTCCATGGTATCGAACCTTACTCGATAACTTCCGCACTGCGTTTGGAGGAACCTCGGCGGATTATTCCCACGTCACCGCCAAGCCCATTTCGGCCGATCTCCTGCTTGAGCAAAAGCCTTGGTTCGCCACCATTTTCTCCCAAATGCGGGCCTTGTTCGTGAAGGAGGAGCTGCCCGACCTGGAGATCACCGCTCAGCCCGTCGACGTAGGCGAGGTTTTCAAGGACTACAAGTTCAAATCCAGTTCGGTGGCGTTTTCGTTGCTGGCCCATGCTGTTGCGTTAGTAGCTGTGCTGTTTGTTCCGGTCCTTTTCATGGGTAACCCTAAGAAAATCTCCACCACCGAAACTCATGTCTCCCTGATTGACCCATCCAAACTGATTCTGAATCTTCCTGTGCAAGGGGAAAAATCAGGCGGTGGCGGCGGCGGAGGACGTCGGGAACCCACTCCGGCTTCGCTGGGAAGACTTCCCAGGGCTGCGGACCGGCAGCTGACTCCTCCCACTCCCAAGATCGTGAATCCCGATCCGGTGTTGCCGGTAGAACCGACCGTGATCGCTCCGCAGTTGGCCAATCTTCCTCAGATCAACCTCCCCAATTATGGCGATCCCGCTGGAATTCCCGGACCACCATCGAGTGGGCCCGGCACTGGGGGTGGCATTGGTTCGGGTGAGGGCGGCGGCGTCGGTCCAGGGAAGGGTGGAGGTGTCGGTCCAGGTGAAGGGGGAGGATTTGGTGGAGGTGTCTACCGCGTCGGCGGCGGTGTGAGCCAACCTTCCGTCATCTACAAGGTCGATCCCATCTATTCGGAGGAAGCGCGAAAGGCCAAGTATCAGGGAACAGTCGTTCTTTCAGCGATCGTTCGCAAGGATGGAACCATCGAAATTCTGAAGGTTGTGCGGAGCTTGGGACTTGGTTTGGATGAAAATGCCATTCAGGCTCTGAAGCAGTGGAAGTTCCGTCCCGGCTACAAGAATGGAATTCCGGTGGATGTGGCCCTCAACATCGAAGTGAACTTCTCCCTCCGCTAGCTCGATTCACCCGTCAGGTTATCCCTTCCGTAGAATCCCATCATCCAGACTGAGGCAGCGCCTGCCAGAAACAGCACCGCCAAGCTACTCACAGCGGATAGCTGCGGCTGAAGTTTGGGGAAGTTTGCGCTAAGAACTCCCATCAGGTTGATGGTTGCATGCGTGGCAATCGAGTTGTAAAGGCTTCTGCTGCGAACGATCGTGAGGCTCAAAAACACGCCGCCCACCGTTGCCGGCATGAGGAGGGCGAGGCTTCGGTGGAAGATCCCGAACATTGCTGAAGTGACCAGGACAGCTCGCCACCGGCCGTTGGGTTCGAGTAAACGAGTCAAGAGGTAGCCCCGAAAGAGGGCCTCTTCACAAATTGCAGGAGCCACCACCATGAAGGCTAAGAGCCAAAGCCACTGCTGAACGGAATCTGCCTGGATGAGCTGAACCATCCGGGACTCGACGGTGGCTGTGTCGAACAGATCCAGATGCTTCTGCCAGGTTGTGATCTGGTCGAGCAGGGCACTCAGCAGAACGCCCATTCCCACACTGAGCCCCAGATCCCGCCCGCGCGCGGGGGTCAGCCGGAGCGCGAGACCGGCTGGCAAGCGGATAATGCGACAGGCCGCAAGAGGGACACCCAAGAGCACCCCAAACTGAAGGATCAGAGAAACGGGACTGGTGAAATCCGGCGAGAACCGGAGAGCTGCAATTTCCGATAGGAAGAAGACCAGAAAAAAGACGAAGTAAGGGTGCGTGAGCCACTGACTCCGGCGTGTCATTCAAGGTTTTCCAGTCGTCGGCGGAGTCGGGTCTTGAAAGAGTTTGGGATCCAGCCCAGGGGCGAACGCCACCTGCGTGACGAGCAGCTTGGACACTTTACGTCCTTGCTGCGAGATAATCTCCTGCGGAAATCTCACTCCGTCTTTCTCTCCGTATTTCAAATACTTCTCTGCTCCCCTGGATATGCCCGGCCCTTTTGGGGAGTCTTGTTCGGCTTCATACTCGTATTTGTAGAGAAGAGAAGTGTCGGCATCGATCGAAAGCCTGCCTCTGACGTATTGCCCGCCCAGGAACCCCGAGACCAGAATCTGATCGAGCTGCCGTCCCTCGGATTCGACCCGACCTTCGTACCGAACCTTCGGAAAAGTCAGCAAGAGAAGCTCCGGGCGCAGCTGGGCGATCATTCCCCTCTTGAGCGGGTCCAGTTCCTTTCCCGACAGGGACAACGTGGTGTCGCCCACCTGAACCCAACCCTGATTCCCGTTCAGGATCGTGACGGCATCCTGCCCCCCACCGCGGGCTTCGCTTCGGAAACAGGTGTCCGATTTGAAGTACGTTTTCATGGAGATCGGCTTGGCCGGCTCGCCTCCTACGGGCTCCACCGAATATTCATAGATCGCTTCCTGAATGGCGAGTATTTGAGGCTGTCCGCCGTACCTCTCCAGGGATTTTTCAAGGATGGCCTGGGCCCTCTGAACAGAGGGGTCACTCGCACGCTTCGGTTGAGCCAGGAAGCTCAGAACGGCTCCCCGGAACGTGCCTTCCTGTCGAAGGGAAAGGTTATCCCCGTGAAAACCTTCCGAATAACCCAAATAGACCGCCAGAAGCGCGGCGACCAGCGCGGTCATGTCTTCTCCAATGTTGGCCCATTTTAGGATGTGGGCGCGTAGTACCCCTTCTTTGCTCTCACTTTCAAGTCTTTTCGGCCCGGCAAGTTGATTCGGATAGTTCTGAAACTGCCATCCTTGGCCGGATTCGACGAAACGTAAGCCAGACTGTACTGGCTTCGCAGCTCCTCCTCAATAGCGTCGAAGGCCTTCTTGAAGTCCTGCGGTTTTGACGGAAAGAAGGCCTTGCCCCCGGTGGCTTCCGCATACTTCTTGAGTGTGCCGTCATCTCCGCCGTAGTATCGTCCGGGGGCGATAAAGCCCCGAACGCGGTTGGAGATGGCATAGGTGATCACGTCAGCCCTCTGAGCCGCCTCGATGCCATCCTTGATCTTCAACTTGCTGGTAGTGTCGCCTCCGTCGCTGATCAGGATGACTGCTTTGCGGCCCGTCTCCCTCTTCAGTTTTTCGTCACAGGCCAGGAAGATCGCATCATGTACCGACGTGCCGGTGTTGATGCTCAAAGACCGGATCGCCCTTTCGAGGCGCCGCACTTCGGGAGTGAAATCTTGAACGAGCGTCACGCTTCGATCGAAGTTCATCACGAGCGCCAAGTCTTCCTTTCGCAGAACCGAGTGGAGAAATTCGATGGCCGTTTGCTTTTCCAGTTCGAAAATGGGCTCCACGCTCGGACTGGTATCGATCAGTACGGCGAGCGTGAGGGGAAGGGTAACCTCTTTCGAAAAGTAGGTCATCTCTTGTTTTTTGCCGTCCTCTTCCACCACGAACTCTTCGCGTCCGAGATCCGTGACCAGGTGTCCGTTCTTGTCGGTGACGGTGAACAGCACGTTCACCAGATCCACCGCCACGCGCAGCACCGACTCGTCGGACTTTTCCTGAGCCCGGGGAAAGTCAGAAGAACCGCTCCACCCGATGAGCAGGAATAGCAGAGCTGTCTTTCCGCCATTCCGGGTGAGAAACGACCATTTGAAATGCCTGTTCAATCAGCCTCCCTTTACCAAGGAGATTATAGGAGATATATAGACGGTCATAAACCTTCTGGAACCGCATCAGCAGGCTTCAGGGTCCATCCATACCGATAACGTCCAGACTTTTGGTTCCGGACCCGAGCCGAAAGCGTAACATACACTTTAGAGCAAGTCTGGTCCTTAAAGGTTTGCTATCCTGATGTAGAGTGGGCAGCGGACCTTATGGTGTATGGAATTGAAGTTGTCGACATGGGACGCGGGAGGTGGCTATGAATGAAGCTGTAATCGTCGGAGCGTTGAGGACTGCGATTGGAAAGTTCCAGGGTTCTCTCAGGAGTTATTCCGCGGTGGAATTGGGGGCGGCCGTCATCAAAGCTGCTCTGGAACGGCTTCGGCTGGCACCTGAAAGGGTTGATGAAGTCATCATGGGCAATGTCCTTTCAGCCGGCCTGGGCCAGAATCCAGCACGGCAAGCAGGATTGCGTGGGGGGCTATCGCATGAGGTGGCTGCCTTAACGATTAACAAGGTTTGTGGCTCGGGCTTGAAAGCCGTCGGTCTGGCGGCTCAGGCAGTCCAATTAGGCGAGAGCCGGGTGGTTGTGGCCGGTGGCATGGAGTCCATGTCCAATGCCCCCTACTTACTTCCCAAGGTGCGGGAGGGCCTCCGGCTCGGGGATGGCCGGGTCGTGGATTCCATGATCCATGACGGACTCTGGGATGCCTTCGAAGACTTCCACATGGGGCAGACTGCCGAGATTGTCGCCGCCAAGTACGAGATTGGACGCCACCAGCAGGATGAATACGCACTGGAGAGCCACCGCAGAGCCGTGGACGCCACGCGAGCGGGCTGCCTTCGGGATCAGATCGTGCCCATTCAGGTTCGCCAGAAGGATGGGTCGGTGATGGTATTTGACCGGGATGAGTCCCCGCGAGAGGACACGAGTCTGGAGAAGCTGAAGCGATTGAACCCGGTGTTCAAGAAGGATGGAACCGTCACAGCCGGAAACGCCCCCGGTACCAACGACGGAGCGGCGGTTTGCATCGTCACCTCCTCGACCGAGGCAAAACGAATGGAATGCAAGCCCCTGGTAACAATCAAGGGACAGGCAGTGAGCGGGGTAGAACCCAAAATGGTAATGATGGCCCCTGTGACAGCGGTCCAGAAACTCTGGGGCAAGCTGGGGTGGAAAAAGGACGAGGTGGACCTCTACGAGCTCAACGAAGCTTTTTCCGTTCAGGCTCTGGCGGTGATCAAAGAACTCGGCTTGGATGCAAAGCGGGTGAATGTCAACGGCGGGGCGGTGGCGCTGGGCCATCCGATCGGGTGCAGCGGTGCTCGGATTCTGGTGACGCTGATTCATGAAATGATCCGGCGGGATGTGCGGCGGGGGATCGCAGCCCTGTGCCTGGGTGGCGGCAATGCCGTGGCAGTGGCGGTGGAACGATAGCTCTCGATTCGGGGCTTCTCAGAGGCCGGCGACCGTGCCGGGCCTGGATGTCATTGGGGTTCCGACCCCAGGCCGGCCAGGAACACCAGGCCTGCAGTTTGTGGGGGAGTTGTACCTTGAAGCTTCACCTTTGAAACATTAGAATGGCGGTGAATTTATGACGGCAGAGATCAAGGAAATCGGAGTTGTGGGCGCCGGAACCATGGGTAGCGGTATCGCCCAGGTGTGTGCCGTCAGGGGCCTGAATGTAATCCTGTGCGACACCATGGAGGCCCAACTCGAAAAGGCGCATCGATCGATTGAAAGAAATCTGGATCGCGAGGTCCAAAAGGAGCGGCTGTCCCCGTCGCAGAAATCGGAGATCCTGCCGCGTTTGCAACTGACCTCCGAGATCGGCTCGTTGGCTCAGGTGGGATTTGTGGTGGAGGCTGTCCCCGAGGACTTCCAGATCAAAAAAAAGGTCCTTGGAGTCCTCGATCAAACCTGTTCCAGGGAAGCGATTCTGGCTACCAATACTTCCTCCATTTCCATTACCAAGCTGGCAGGCGTCACGGGGCGACCCGATCGGGTGGTCGGGATGCACTTCATGAATCCCGTTCCTGTCATGAAGCTGGTGGAAGTGATTCGAGGTTATCGCACCTCTCGGGAGACGCTGGACACCACGCTCAAGTTAACCGAACGCCTGGGGAAGACCGCGGTTGAGGCGAGCGACTCACCGGGATTTGTGTCGAACCGGGTGCTGATACCGATGATCAACGAGGCCGTTTTTTGTGTCTACGAAGGCGTCGGCAGCGTGGAGGCCGTGGATACCGTGATGAAGTTGGGCATGAACCATCCGATGGGGCCGCTGGCCCTGGCGGACCTGATTGGATTGGATGTTTGTCTTGATATTATGGAAACCCTCTATTCGGGGTTTCGGGACTCCAAGTACCGGCCCTGTCCCTTGTTGGAAAAAATGGTGTCTGCCGGCTTGCTGGGCCGCAAGAGCGGGGAAGGTTTCTACCGATATTCACAATAGGAGCGGCAGTCGAGATGGTCCTCTGTCAAAAGTGTGGGACAGTCAACCAGATGAGCGATGAAACCTGCATCCAGTGCGGGACCCGCCTCATGATCATGTCCTACTCCGACCGGCAGCACAACGCCCTGCCGATTCTGGAGGAACATTTTCTGGAGCGGATCAGCGCTCTCGAGTATGGAATGGGGCGCCTGGATGAGCGGTTAAACGAGATCCAGGATCTGGTCCAGCAGTTGGCGGCGGAAAGTCTCAACGACCACGCGATGATCGAGTCCATTGCCGACGCCCTGAAAAGGTTGCAGATTGTAAGCAAACGGGACCTGGGACGGGACTGGCAAAAGCGCGTCACTCAGCGACTGCTCGACAACCAGGAGCGGGAGCGATTCGAATCCAGCAAGCGTATTTTTCTGAACGCCTTCCGGGGAAAGGACCGCCTGCGCTTTGCCAATCTGATCGAGGAATGCGGAAGGTTCTTCGTCAGGCGAAACTACCAGCAGGGCCTCAAGGTGCTTGAAAAGGCGTTCTCGACGGATCCCCAGAACTATGAGGTGGGAATCTTTCTAAGCAAGGTCTACTACGAGTTTGAGAACTTCGCCGATGCCCACAGGCATCTGCGGCAGGTTTTGAGGAGCAATCCCTATCACTTTGAAGCGAACCTTCTGACCGGCCTCTTGGCCCGAAGAAAGGGCGACCTGAACCGTGCATGCGAGTTCCTGACCACGGCCGTCGACGTCTGCCAGTCGTCTCTCTCTGCCCAGTTGTTTCTGGGGTCGGTGCTGGTTTCGCTGGGTCGAGATGGGGAAGCGCTGGGTTGTTTTGCCCGAGCCTTGGACCTCAAACCTTCCCCCCAAATGTACCTTTTGGTCGGCTCCATCTACTCGCGGCAGGGGCGGGTTCGCAACGCCATTCGCCTGATGAAGAAGGCCATTGAGATGGACCCAAACTGTCACGAGGCCTTCTTTCAGCTGGGACTCGCGTTTCTGGAACAGAATTGGAGAAAGAAAGCCAAGGAATGCTTCCAGACCGCCCTTCACCTGAATCCGCGCGAGCTTCGCTATCGAAATACTCTGGAACTCTTTCTCAAGAACCGACTCAAGGGCGGATCGAGTGTCGATTTGAGCCTGAATGTGATTCTAAACGATAAAAGCATGGAGACCCTGGTCAAGGACGAACTCCAGCTCAATTTCCGCCGTCCGGAATCGGATGTGAAGTGGAAGGGGGACGGCGTCGACGGGAAGTAGATCCCGCCACCACGAACCATTCACCAGTCATCAAGCCAACACGGCAAAGTTTCTTAACTCAATCGCTGGAGACCACGCGGGATGTCTCCTCAACGGGGGATTTATGGCAGACGACAAAACGGAGAAGGGACGTGCCATCGAGCTGGCACTCTCTCAAATTGAAAAACAGTTCGGCAAAGGCTCCATCATGCGGTTGGGAAGCCGCGAAGCCCTGACCAATGGAGGAGTCATTTCGACGGGCTCCCTTTCGCTGGACTCAGCCCTCGGCGTGGGCGGTATGCCCAGGGGGCGAGTGGTTGAGATCTTCGGACCGGAGTCCAGCGGCAAGACCACGTTGGCTCTGCACGTCATCGCTGAAGCCCAGCAGACAGGAGGGATGGCGGCATTCATCGATGCCGAGCACGCCTTGGATGCGGTCTATGCTCGAAAGCTGGGCGTCGACGTGGACAATCTCCTGGTGTCCCAGCCCGACAGTGGAGAGCAGGCTTTGGAGATCGCCGAGATGCTCGTGCGCAGCGGTGCACTGGACGTTTGCGTAGTGGATTCCGTGGCGGCACTGGTGCCCAAGGCCGAACTGGAAGGAGAAATGGGGGACTCCCACATGGGGCTGCAGGCCCGTCTCATGTCACAGGCTCTGAGGAAACTCACCGGTATCGTCTCAAAATCCAAAACGTGCCTGATCTTCATCAATCAGATCCGGGAAAAGATCGGGGTCATGTTTGGGAATCCGGAGACCACCACCGGCGGACGGGCCTTGAAATTCTATGCCTCGGTGCGCGTGGATGTTCGACGGGTGGCATCGATCAAAGACGGAGACGAAGTCACCGGCAACCGCACCAAGGCCAAGATCGTGAAGAACAAGGTCGCCCCACCTTTTCGAGAGGCCGAGTTCGACATCATCTATGGGGTTGGAATCTCCAGGGAAGGAGATCTGCTCGATCTGGCTGTGGACAAGAACCTCGTCGAGAAGAGCGGGGCGTGGTTCTCATACAAGGGTGAGCGATTGGGGCAGGGACGGGAGAACGTCAAGCAATTCCTCAAAGAGAATACCGACATCAGGAAAAAAGTGGAGGAAGAGCTTCGAAAGATTCTCAATCTCCCCGGGGCCGTCGCCGCCGTTGAAGCGGCTTCCAGCGCCCCAGCGGAGAGCGCGGCGAAGTCCAAATCCGTCCGCGGCTAAATGGCTTGAATCGACTCTTTATGGGAGGGGACTGGCGGACCGGATCGGGCGGCTTCCGGGGCGGTCCCCCGGAGTGTCAGCAGGGCGGCGGATTGACTTCCATCCCTCAACTCATCTCTTCGATGCGAAGACCTGTACCCCTTGACATCCTCGCAGGAGTTGCAGGCGCTAGACAAAACGGCTTCGTAACTAGTCGACATCCTTCGTGAGGCGCTGCTTTTGGAATTTCGCATCCTTGCGTCCGTAGCGGCCCGAGTCCAGACTGTGCAGCGGAGCAATTGGGGCTGGGTTGTCCTGATCGTTCTCCTGAACGTGGTTTTCTTTGGCGACGCGCTCTTTACGGGCCAGACCTTCTTTGTCAGGGATGTCTCGTTCTTCCACTATCCCCTCAAGCATCTGGTGACGGAGGCCTATTCGAACGGGGAGTGGCCTTTGTGGAATCCCTATATTCAAATGGGACAACCACTGCTGGCCAACCCCAACTCGATGGCCCTGTATCCGACTCAGATTCTCTTCCAGACTCTACCGTTTGATCTGGCATTCGATCTGCACTTCGTCCTGCACACCATCATGGCCGGGCTGGCGGTTTTCTTCCTGGCCCGGGAGTTTGGAATAGGGCAGGTGCCGGCTTTTGCCGCCGCCTGCATCTACAATTTCTGCGGCATCACACTTTCCTTCGTTAATCTGTTCAACATTCTGCCGGCCGCCGCGTGGCTTCCCTTCTTGGCTTGGCTGTCGATTCGGCAGATGAAGGGCGGCTCCCTGCTCGAACTCGGGCTCACAAGCCTGTCGTTCGGTTGTTTCTTTCTTTTGCTGGAACCTTTGTCTCTTCTGGCCGCGGCGCTGTTCCTCACCATCATAGGGGGGGCTTTTCTATTCTGGGCGGACCCCCCGAAGCTCAGACCCGTGGCCGCGATGAGCCGCATCCTGATTGCCGTTTCAAGTGGTGTTCTGTTGGCCAGCGTCCAGATCCTGCCAACTTGGGAGTTGATCCAGAATTCGGGGCGGAAAGGAGGGCTGAGCTATGACGTCATCGCTTTTTGGTCGCAGCATCCTGTAGCCCTCATCCAATTGGTGGTGCCCCGATTCTTCGGTGAGTACTTTCGGCTGTCGCATCCCGCACCTTGGGGCAATGTCTTCTTCGACGGCAGAGAACCGTACCTTCTCTCCTGTTATCTGGGCGGTTTTGTGTTGCTGCTCGCCGGGCTGGGGGTCTTGACTTCCCAGAAGCGGTGGCTGGCACTTTCCTTGTTCACCTCCTGTGCAGTGGCCTTGACGCTGGCCCTGGGGAAACACACGCCGGTTCTGGAATGGCTCTTCGACCATGTTCCGCTTTTTCGCTATGGGCGGTACCCGGTGAAGTACCTCTACGTCGTAGCCCTGAGCGGTTCGCTGCTGGCCGGCCTTGGCTTGGAATCCCTGGACCGGCTGCGCATGGGATGGAAGGCAGGTGACAGGGAATCGAAGCTGAGGGGGAGGCTACTTCTTTCCGGAATTGGGCTGGTGTTGCTGGTGAGCTCAGCTCTCTGGTTCGACCGTGGAATCGGCGTGCTGACCGGAGCGGAGTTGGGGTCAGGCCAGTTGCTCTTTCAGTACCAGGGTGAAACCCTCAAGCTCCCCCGAGCGATCTTTAACGAAGCCCTTCGCCATCTTCAGCTCCATCTGGTCGTGTTTCTGGTCTTCCTGGTCTTGGTGGGCTGGGAAAACATCCGCATTCCCATCGTTCGAACGGCAGCCATCATGTTTCTGCTGTTCGATGCCTTCATCAGCAATTTCTGGATAAACCCCGTCATCAGCGGCGATTTCTATGAGACTGCTCCAGCCGCGGCGTACTTGAGAAAACGATTGGACGAACAGCCGTTTCGCGTTTATTCCTGGGAGCCAGACGCGTGGCGGGGGCATCCCCCGATCCTGGGTCAGAGCGACTCGGTGGCGTGGGTGGCCATCTTTCGAAAGCTAAGCCTTTATCAGTTTCTGGCTGCGAAGGATCATATTCAATATTCGGTCTTCAATCCGATTGACAGGCTTGAAACGCTGAATAGCCAGCAGATTGGCCAGGAGCTGCGACAAGCGGCACAGATCGACGACAAATTGAGAATCCTCACGGAACTGAACGTTGGCTACGTTCTCTCCGTCACTGAGCTTGAGAGTTCTCTGCTTTCTCTCGATGCCCTTTTCGAGTTGAACAGCAGTCAGCCCCTGCGAATCTACAGGCTGAATCGGTTCCTCCCACGCGCTGTTCTGTTGGAGCCGCCGCACAACAATCCTCTCGATGCTGGGCAAGGCGTCGGGGGATCGTCAGTCTCTGAAGTTGAGATCAAGCACTACTCCCCTTCGCAGGTGGTGATGGAAGCCAGCGCCTTACGGAGAGGTCAATTGGTGCTTCTTGACAGCGCGTATCCAGGTTGGAAAGCACTCCTCGATGGAGAAGAGCAGCCGATTTTCACAGTGGGGCACGGTTTTCGGGGCATTGACTTTCCGGAGGGTCGCCACTCCGTGCAATTCGTGTATCGGCCTGCGTCGTTTTATCGAGGCTTGATGCTGAGCCTTGGTGCGTTGGCCACTTGGATCGCTGTCTTGGTCATTCAGACGATCTGGAGGATAAGAAGACCGGTGAATTTGAATCACGCCTCACGCTCCGCCTAGCGGCAACGGATGATCGCCTTGGCTCGCCAAACAAGTCTGATTCGATGGTTTGCCGCGCTGGTCCTGATTGCAGCCATACTCCTGCTGGTCTTGGCTCTCGACGGGAAGTCGGTGACATACGACGAAGTAGCGCATCTGCCGGCGGGTTACAGCTATCTGACGGTAGGGGTGATCAGCCTGAACCTGCAGCATCCCCCCCTGATCAAGGAGATTTGCGCGGTTCCTCTTCTGTTTCTGAACCTTTCTGCCAAAGTCGATCACACGGTTCTGGAGAACCCTGGTCTTGAGCAATCATTCGAGTGGACCTTTGGGCGCGAGTTTCTGTTTTCCCAAGATGCCTATCGCTTACTCTTCTGGGGGCGAATGCCCGCCATCCTGATGTACGGCGCCTTGGCTGCGCTTGTGATGTTTTGGGCTGCCCGATTGTGGGGACCACCGGCTGGGCTGCTGGCGTTGATCGTCTGCGCATTCAATCCAACGCTCTCGGCGCATGGGATGCTGATCACGACCGACGTCGGGGTGGCCCTGTTCTCAACGCTCTTTCTCTTTTGGCTGAGGCGCTATCTGCAGAGCCGCGCTCGACGCCACCTGATCTTGTCGGGCTTTGTCTTGGGGCTTGCGCTGGGCTCCAAGTTTTCGGCAATCGTTCTGCTTCCCATCGCCTACCTGCTGGTGTTGCTCGCTGTCTGGAAGGGTGGTCCCGCGGACCGCGGGCAGAATCAGTCAAAGGTCCGCTCCACAAAAACCCTTGGGAAGCCTCGTCCAGAGCGGCAGCGAAAATTCGAGGATTACTTTCGACCCGCTCTGTCTTCGACAAGATCGTTTTTGGCGATGCTGGGAGTTGCTTTGTTGACGGTGTGGCTGATCTACTTGTTTTCCGATCCGTCCCTCTATTGGCAGGGTATTCGGTCGATCAACAAGGATCACGATCCAAATTACCCCTACTTCCTGCTGGGAGAGCTGAAGTCAGGAGGCTGGTGGTACTATCTGCCTGCGGCCTGGCTGGTGAAGACGCCCTTGCCCGAGCTGGTTTTGCTAGGGTTGACTTGCATTGCCTTCCTGCGCGGCCGCCGGGCTGCTTGGTTGGACGAGGCCTTCCTGTTTCTTCCCGCGGCGGCCTATTTCCTCCTCTATTCCATGACTGCCGACAACGTAGGCGTGCGCTACCTCATTCCCTGCCTGCCTTTTGTCTATATCTCGATGGGAAGAGTGGTACACGCCATCATTCGCTGGAAAACCGCCTGGCTGGCTACGCTGGCAGTCCTGCTGGCCTGGCACGTTGCCGAATATGCAGCCGTCTATCCCGATCAACTCTCCTACTTCAACCAGATCGCGGGTGGAACTGAGAAAGGCACAGAGTGGCTGGATGATTCCAACGTCGACTGGGGGCAGAGTCTCATTCAATTGAAGGAATATCTCGAACGAAACTCAATAAGCGACTTCTGGCTTTGTTACTTTGGCACGGCTGACCCGGCTTACTATGGAGTGCGTGGAAAAAACATCAGCCGGATAGCGGACATCGCGGAGCCGCCCCAGGGAACCATGATTCTTAGCGGCCATTGCCTGGCCAGGGCCAAGGCGCTCCTAAACCAGTTGTACGGGCAGGGCCCTAAGAATTGGCTGGCTCGGACCGAGCCAACGGCAGTAGTCGGACACGCTTACTACGTCTTCCGGAGATAGTCCGGGGTCATCAGGCCTTTGGCCACAGGATCGATGCCCGTCGAGACAGCGGGTCAAAAGAATCCAAGAATTTATCGATTTTGGATGATATCCTGCATTTGGCCATAAGGTTTAGGGCGGAGGGGTCGAAGAGAAAGCTGCATGGAGCTTGACCTGTTGATCTTCTTGGAAATCGCTAAAGGGCGTGGGGTCAGTCGATTGACAGCTTTTTTCTTTACTTGCCGACTGGATTTCCTTAGACTCCTCCAGTCCACGCCAGGAATGAGCCGAGTGGTTACCAATCTGTTCTCATAGCGACCAGCAAGGAGACGGTATTCACCGAAAATGAAGCGCAAGATCCTGTTGTTTGCCCTCGCAACGATTCTTCTTCCCGTTCAGACCAGCGAAGTGAGTGGAGGGGCATCGGCTCGCGAGACCGCTTCCTCGGAACCGACCCGAATTGAGACCGAAGCTCTGGCAACCGCGCTAAGCAAACTCCAGGGGCGGCGTTACAGTCCGGAGACCCAGGGAATCCTGGTGGAGAGTCTGGACGGGTCCAGGATCCTGGCGGAATGGAACGCGGAGGTTCCGTTCAATCCGGCCTCGGTGATGAAGCTGGCGACCTCATTCGCCTCGCTCTACCGGTTTGGTCCGGACTACCGTTTCCGAACCTCCGTTTACGGCGATGTTCCTCTCGATTCGGCCAAGAGAAGCCTTCGCGGGAATGTTTACTTGGTGAGCGATGGCAATCCGACTTTCGGGCTTAAGGATGCCAGGAACCTGGCTCGAGCGCTGGCTCGCCGGGGGTTGAGAAGGGTTGAAGGCGGGCTGGTTGTTGCGGGACCCTTTTCGCTCGACAATCGATACACACGTCAGCGGTCGGCCGACCAGTTGCGGAGAATCTTTCTCCAGCAGGGCATTCAGGTGAAAGAGAAGGCTCGGCTCGCAGACGCTGAATCGGTTCAGGCGAGCGCCAAGGTGGAGTTCCTAACCCATCAATCGTCCAGCTTGCTTGAGATTCTTTGGCTGCAGAACGCGCACAGCGTCAATGAGATTGCTGACCGGTTAGGGGATGCTTTGGGAGGCCCCGAAGCGGTCGAACAGTTTCTGGTTGAGATGGTCGGGATTGATCCGGTTGAGATCCATGTCGACCGGCCCTCAGGGCTCGAGTACAACCGAATGTCGGTTCGGGCCGCCGTCAAAATGCTGCGGGGGCTGCATTTTTGGCTGGAGGCACAGGGCATGACCTTGCGAGACATCATGCCCGTGGCGGGAGTCGACGAGGGCACTTTGTGGGGCCGCTTCCGCAACCCGGATTACCAGGGGGCGGTGTTGGGTAAAACCGGTACCAACCCATCCAAGGACGGTGGGGTGAGTGCCTTGGCCGGTCTGGTTTACACCCGTGATCAAGGACCTCTCTTGTACGCCATCTTCAACACCCATGGATGGGTGCCGGCCTATCGAAGATGGCAAGACAACTTCCTCAAGGACCTGATTGCTGAATGCGGAGGCGTCAGCGAATATTTCGAGCCGCACGGCAGTTCGGGCGACTACTCGATGAGCCATTGGGTCCCGTCCGAGTACTGGGCGAGTCTGGCCGAAGCGCCCCTGCCGAGCCGCAAGACGACCAGTGCGAGCCGGTCCAGAACCCGATCCCTCAAGTCTTCCAGCAGAACCAGGCGCTAACCGGTAGGCAGGGACTCCCTTTCCGATCCGGTTCAGATGTCGATGGGAACCTGTTTCTCGACCCGGAGTCCGTAGCCCTCCAGCCCGACCATCTTACGCGGATGATTGGTAAGAATTCGGATGGTTCGTAGATTCAGCCGCGATAGAATCTGGGCTCCCGTTCCATAGTCCCGCTGGGCTCGCCTCATGCTGTACGCCTCTCCGTCGGTTTCCGGCATTCCGTGGTAAGCGATGCGTGCCTGGCCACCCGACTTCACCAGATCGAAACCGCGGCCAGTCTGGTGCATATAAAGCAACACGCCGCACCCCTCACGCGCAATGATCTCCATTGCCTTTTCAATTTGGGCGCGGCATTGGCACTGAATGGAGCCCAACACATCTCCGGTGAGACAGTGCGAATGAACCCTCACCAAAACGGACCGCTGAGGATCGATGTTTCCATACACCAGGGCAACGTGAGTTTCGTTGTCGATTTCGCACTCGAAGACCAGCATGCGGAAGGTCCCGAACCTTGTCGGTAACTCGGTCTCGGCGACCAGGTGCACAAAACTCTCGGTGCGCAGCCGGTATTTAATCAGGTCTGCAACGGTCACGATCCTCAGACCGTACCTCTGAGCCAGCTCGTGGAGCTCCGGTATTCGAGCCATCGTGCCGTCGTCGTTCAGGACCTGGCAGACGACGCCGGCAGGCTTGAGACCGGCAATCCTGGCCAAGTCCACCGAGGCCTCGGTCTGGCCCGCCCGAATCAGCACACCTCCTTTTCTGGCCCGCAGCGGAAAAACATGGCCAGGCTTCACCAGGTCGCTGGGCTTGGTGTTCGGATCGAGGGCCGTGGCAATGGTGTGCGCCCGGTCTGCTGCCGAAATGCCTGTTGAAACATGATGCCGGGCTTCGATGGAGACACAAAAGGCCGTGCCGTCACGGGAGCTGCTGTCGTTGACCATCAACGGGATGCCCAGCTCATCCAGGCGCTCGCTCGTCATCGACAGACAGATCAGTCCTCGACCGTGAAGGGCCATGAAGTTGATGACCTCGGGTGTGGCTTTCTCGGCCGCAATCGTCAGGTCGCCTTCGTTTTCGCGGTCCTCGTCGTCAACCACGATGACGATCTTGCCATTCCGGATATCCTCGATGGCTTCTTCAATAGAGGAGAAATACGTGTTCATGGGTCAGTGAGATCTGACGGCACGTGAATTCAGAACCCCTTGCTTCGCAGGTAGTCGACAGTGAGTCGGGAAGTCTGAGAGCGATCCGCTTGTCGCGTGAGGAAGGACTCTACGTACTTGGCCAGAACGTCGCATTCCAGGTTTACCGCCTCCCCCAGGTGACGTGCCCTAAGATTGGTGTTCCGCAGAGTGTGAGGGATCAGTGCGACTTCAAAGCCATCCTGCAACAACCGCGCTACCGTAAGGCTGATTCCGTCCACCGCAATCGATCCTTTTTCGACCACATACGGCCTCAGCGGCTCCGGGAGGGAAAATTTCCAGACCGCAAAGTCCCCCTGGGGATTGGCGGCAAGTACCACGCCCACCCCGTCAACATGGCCCTGCACAAAATGACCACCCAATCGGCTGGTCGGAAGGAGCGGGCGTTCCAGGTTCACCAGTGAGCCTTTTGCCAGGCGGCCCAGGTTTGAACGCGCCAGCGTCTCCTGGGATAACTCTGCCTGAAAAGATCGGGGGCTCAATTGGTTTGCGGTCAGGCAAACTCCATTGACTGCGATGCTGTCCCCGAGTTGAAGACTCCCGGCGATACCGATCGCCTTGACCTCCATTCTGGCAGTGCTCTCCGCAACAAGAAACGACGTCACGGTTCCGACTTCTTCGATGATTCCTGTGAACATGGTCGGCGGATGCGCAGGGAAACGTCTACTTTCCCGCAGTAAGCGTCATGAGTTGCCGTGTGTGGGGTCGATGTACGCTTCAATCATGAGGTGATCGTTCAGCATGGCCACCTCTGCAAATCGCAGCTCCGGCGCCTGCTCCGGCGGCTCGAAGCCGGAGCCTCCCACAAAGGGAATGGTGCCGGCCTCACCCAGGACGCGGGGGGCAACGAAGCAAACCATCTTGTCCGCGACGCCAGCCCGGAGGGCGTCGAAGTGGATGGTTGAGCCTCCTTCGACGAGCAACTGAAGAATTTCCCGGCGTCCCAATTCCTCCAAGACTACGGACCAGGGGATTCGTCCTGCCTCCCCAGGAACGGCGAGCACCTCAACGCCACTACGTTCGAGCGCTCTCGTCTTGCCTGGATCCGGCGGCTGCAGGCAGAAGGCGATTATATCACCCTCAGACCGGCTCTGGATGAGGCGGCTGGCCGGCGGCAAACGAAGATGCGTGTCCAACACCGCGCGGACCAGAGGCCGGCGTCGAGGCTCTCCGCTTCGGTCGGTCAAGAGCGGGTCGTCTTTCAGCACGGTTCCGATACCGACCAGTATTGCGTCCGAATCGAGTCGGATTTGATGGGCTTCCGCCCGGGCCCTTTCGCTGGTGATCCAGCGAGTCGGCCCCGACGAAAAGCCAATTCTTCCGTCCAAGGTCATACCGGCCTTCAATACCACGAACGGCCTTCCCGTGCGAATGAACTTGGAAAAGGACTCATTCAACTTCTGTGCTTCGGCCTCCAGCACGCCCGACCGGACCTCCACGCCGTGACGGCGGAGTTGCTCGAAACCCTTACCGGAGACACGGGGGTTGGGATCCTGCATAGCGGCGACCACGCAACGCACGCCGGCTTGGATGATGTGGTCGACGCAGGGAGGAGTCCGGCCCACGTGACTGCAAGGTTCAAGATTGACGTACAGCGTGGAGCCCACCGCCTGTTCCCCCGCCTGCTCCAGCGCCCAGACTTCGGCATGCTTCTGTTCAGCATAGCGGTGAGTGCCTTCGCCGACTACGGTGTGATCCTTGACCAGGAGCGCCCCGACCTTGGGGTTGGGACTGGCCAGGCCTCTGCCTTGCCGGGCAAGCTCCAGCGCTCGCTGCATGAAGAGGCTATCCCGGGTGGAGGCCATAGCTGGGCAGGAGGGCGGCCAGGCGGAACCAAGACCACCGTCTAGGCTGCTTCATTCTCGAAAAGGGAATCGATGTATTGGTCCGCCGAAAACGCCAGGAGATCGTCTACCTGCTCGCCCACACCGACGTAGCGGATGGGGATTTTGAGTTCTTTGGAGATGGCCACGACGATGCCCCCCTTGGCAGTACCATCCAGTTTGGTCAGCACGATACCGCTCACACCCGCCGTCTTGGTGAATTCCCGGGCCTGCACAAGGCCATTTTGGCCGGTGGTGGCATCGATCACCAAGAGCACCTCGTGCGGGGCTCCCACCACTTCTCTGGCTGCGATCCTCTTCATCTTATCCAGCTCACGCATCAGGTTATCCTTGGTATGCAGTCGACCCGCCGTATCGACGATCACGATGTCCACGCCTTTCGACTTGCCTGACGCCAAGGCGTCGAAGAGGACCGCGGAAGGATCGGAACCGGTTTTCTGACGGACAACCTCCACTCCCACTCTCTTGCCCCAGATTTCCAGCTGTTCGATGGCCGCGGCCCGGAAGGTATCGGCGGCACAGATCAGAACTTTCTTGCCGTCCTGAAGATGTAAGTTCGCCAGCTTGCCGATGGTGGTGGTCTTGCCGACTCCATTAACGCCCACCACCATGATGACGTGGAGATCCTTTTCCGGCCGGCTCTCAGGAGGTGGGGAGGAAACCTGGAGGATCTGCCTCAGCTCCGATTTGATCAGCATCTTCAACTGGGCAGGGTCATTCACCTGACGCCGACTCACCTTGTCCCGAATGACCTCCAGAATATTGCTGCTGATCTCGACGCCGATGTCGGCCCCGATGAGAATCGCTTCCAGTTCATCGAGGAGATCGGCATCGATTTCCTTCTTGCCTTTGACCACGTCCTCGATCTTCGTCACCAGGTTTGACTTGGTGGAGCGGACAGCGGCCTTGAGCTTCGAGAGGAACCCTTCCTTCTTTTCCTGCTTCTCGCCAAACAGAAATCCCATGATGTGCTCCTGGCCCCGAGACTTCTGCAACCCGCAAGCCTTCGGGAATGATGCAGAGGCGATGATAACACAGCCGGCGGCGGGGGGACCGGCGGTCGTACCGTTTCGACCATGCTGACGCGCTGGCTTCAGATGTCTGGGTTCACCTGCTCCGCCCCCCAATTCAGCCAGCCGTCGGCCTGAAAAAGGTTCTTCCGGCTGTCCAGGGTGAGCAGCAGAAAGTATCCGCGTCGGAGCGGTTTAATGACCGTCGTGAGATCTTCGTAAACGGCTGTGATGGACTGCATGGATTCCCCAGCGTGTTGCTCGGCCAGATTGTGAAACAGGATCCCCTGGTAGGCCAGCAGCAGACGATGCCGGTAATCTTCGAGGCGGCCTTCAATTTGCACCGTTTCGCCCTCGTAGTCGGCAAAGCCCACTGCCACGGCTCCCTCCACCTGTCTCAGAATGTGCTGGAGAATGCTTGAGTAGGCGCTCATGGTGCTATCCCATTCCCGAGGAACTGGGGTTGGAGGTGGTTTCGGGAAGAGAGACCTGCCAGAGCCATAGTGTGATGGCTGCTTGGAAAGGATCTCAAACGGCCAAAGCGCGGTCAGGCGTACTGCTGAGCTGAATGTCGCCGCATTCGACCGCTTTAAGGAAGGCTGCGACCACCCGGGGGTCGTAGCGAATTCCGGCATTATCTCGAATCTTGGTCACGGTTGCTTCCAAGTCGAAAGCCTGTTGGTAGGGTCGATTGGTGGTCATGGCATCGAAGGTGTCGGCCACGCTGATGATCCGGGCGAACAAATGGATTTCCTCCCCTCGCAGCCGATCCGGATAGCCGTCTCCGTCCCACCGTTCGTGGTGATGCTTCATTCCAGGGATCATCTCCCGCATCTGCTCGATGGGCTTCATGATGTTCGCACCCTTGACGGTGTGCTGCTTCATCAGCTCGAATTCTTCGGCGGTCAACGCCCCGGGCTTTTTGAGCACTCGGTCCTCGATGCCAATCTTTCCAACATCGTGGAGCTGGGCCGAGATTCGAAGGTAGTCGATGGAGATCGGATCGATACCCATGTGACGGGCGATGGCCAGAGAGTAACTGGTGACTCGATCGGAGTGCCCCCGAGTGTACGGGTCTTTTTCGTCGATGGCGGCTGCCAGAGCCCGAATGGTTCCATCAAACAGTTCCTTGTGCTGTCGGCCAGCGCGACGGATCTCCTCGATGTGTTTCTTCAAGTCGTCCGTCATCTTGTTGAACGTCTCGGCCAGCTCTCCAATCTCGGTTTGGCTCTTGATTTGGATCGGGGCAAAATCGCCACGAGAGATGGCCCTGGCCCCTTCGGCCAGCTGCCGGACGGGAGTTGTAATGGAGCGTGCGCTGATGGAACCGACCAGGAGGGCCAGCAAAAGCATCAAGCTGCCCCACTTGACCGTCTCTTCCTTCATTTTAGTGACCGTGGCGAACGCGTCTCTGGAATCGATCTGGACGATCACCGCCCAGAGAGTTTCGGGAATAGGATAATACGTTCCCAGCATGCTCTTCTCTTCGTTTCCGTCCAGCAGGGTGAATGGCCGCGTTCCCGGAACCCGCACGTTGCCTCGGGAGGCTTGCCAGGCATCGGTGAAGTCATGAACGATGTCGCTGCTGGCGAAGTCCATGCCGGTGAGCACCCTCTTACGGTCAGGGTGAACGACGATACGCCCGGTGAAGTCCACCACGAAAACCGTCTTGCCGGCTACACTGTCCTCGCTCACCCAGTGAAGCAGTTCATCGAGACCCAAGACCACCGTCGTCACACCGATCAAGCGGCCGCTTGCATGCAAGGGAGTCGACATGATGATGACCGGCTGCACCTGATTGCCCACATCGATCGCCAGCGGTTCGCTGATGTATAGCTGGTCCTTGCTGGCTTCCTGGAAAGCCGTGGTCAGAAAGCGCTGGACCATGGAGTCCGGCTCGCTGTAACTGCCCGCTCGGACGCCTTTGCCTTCCGTGTTCACGATATTGATGTAGAGAAGATTCCTGGACCGGGTGACGAACTCCTGCAGCTTCTTGCGCAGCAGCAGGTTGCCGTTCGACTGATCCATCCCCAGGAGTCCGCCGGTCAGTTCCACCGCACTGGCGAACCCCCGCACTTGATCCCGATAGCTGCTGATATAGAGGGAGATCTTTCCGGCGAGAGACTTGGCAATAATGAGTTGGGACAGCTTCTCGCTGGTTTCCAGCTTTTCACGGTTGATCTGGATCAATTGCCAGCCGTAGAAACTTAGCGGGCAAATGCTGACCAGCATCAGCACGAGCAGGACGTGATGAAGAATCTTTGGGCGTTTGATCCAAAACATGCCGTCGATAAGGATGACCAGGGAATATCGATCCCGAGAGCCTCAAACGATGTTATCGGCTGCCGGCGGGAAACAATTAGAGAAGGGGAAGCTTCGATCTGCCGGCAGGAGTCCACACAAATTTAGAGTCCATGCCGGACAGGGAGGGTCACTGCAACAGCGCCCGGCTTCCTGCCCTTG
The DNA here is from genome assembly GCA_040753175.1 of Acidobacteriota bacterium. Taxonomy (GTDB): domain Bacteria; phylum Acidobacteriota; class Terriglobia; order Versatilivoradales; family Versatilivoraceae; genus JBFMEW01. The sequence continues at coordinate 96,859 of JBFMEW010000004.1, forward strand.
GCGCTTCGTGCAACTCACTGACCCACGCTGCCCTGAACCACTTTTCCGTTTCGGATGACAAGTCGCAATCTGCCGTAGAAGAAGATCCGGGTTCCCGAATCCCCTAGCTCTTCAATCCTCTCTGGGTTCCCTAGCACCTCGAGGACCTCTTGGACCGAGGATCCGGGCTGGATCACTTGCGCCTGGGTCCTCCTGGAAGGAGATGGTTTGGGGCCCGCCGGAGGGGTTGCAGGGCGCACGGGCACAGGCTCGGAAACAGGCGATTCAACCGGGTCGGAGCCCTCGTTCATTTTGGGCGGCGGGGGAACAGGGGGCTGTCGCAGAATCGAGAAGCTCACGGCGATGATGCCCAAGGAAGCCGCTACCAGCAGGCTGTAGGCCAGCCAGCGGCCTAAACGACGGGTCTTGGAGGATCGTTCTTTTTCCCGGTCGGCCGCCTCTGCGGCCAGTTGCCGGTCGTAGGCCGCCCGTTTGGCCGGATCGGTCAGCGTCTCGCGGATCCGGTTCAACAGCTTCATGCGGTCCTCAGCCGCTTTGGGAGAATCCTGATTCAGATCCGGATGAACTCTCCGTGCCAGACGACGAAAGGCCTCCTCAATCTGCTCCTCGGTTGCGTCGGGACGGACGTTTAGGGCTTCGTAGTAGTTCGTCATCACCGCCAAAAAAAAGCGGCGGCCAGATGCTGGTCCCATCAACCGTTCAAGGGGCGACAACACCCGACCGCCGGAGCTTATTGCCTATTGACCTGAACTACGGGTTGGTCACGCTGAACAGAACCCTGTTGGACGTTCCTCCCGTGTTGCCGGCACCACCCGGATTTGTAACGGTAATGGGCACAATGCCGGGCGACGCGATGAGGAAGTCGGGTACGAACACGACGATACTGTCACCATTTCCCGCAACCCGATTAAGTCGTACCGTGCCGAAGTTCACCCAGGCGTTCGATTGGAAAGGCGCGCCCTCCGAAGTGTCCCTGGATACAGTCAGGTTGAAGCCATTAGAACCGGCTGGACGGCTGGATGGCGAGAGCGCACTGCCGGGGTCAGACGGCAACTTCGGAACGCTGCTCGCCGGACCTTGGGTGACGATAAACTCCACTTCTTTCGAGATTCCTCCACCGGGAGCTGAATTGGCGACCACCACCCCGTAGGTGCCTCCACCCGTGATGGGGAACCCGGTCACAATGATCTGACTGGAACTCACAAATGTAACCTGACCGGCGCCTGGGGTAGTGCAGGCTTCACCCGGGTTCAGATTCGTTAAGTTAAACACGGCCAAAAGCGGAAAGCCGTCCACGGTCGCCTCCACCGATACGACGTAGGCTCCGGCGAATGGATTAGCCGTGAACAAAGTCGAGGAGTTGTCCGTCAACGGAGGCGCGAAACCCAGGGCATCCGAAAACACAGTCACCGTGCTGGCGCCTCCTGGAAATGAGCCGGAAGGTGTCGTCGTTACGATCGAAGGTGCGGTGAATCGCACAGCCACTCCGGCAACCGGCACGCCTGCTGTGTTGAAGACGCGCACGCGCAGGACGGTTCTCCCGTTGACCGGAATACACTGCGAAGGCCCACCCACCGGAACGATCGCGGGAAAGATGTCGGGAATCTTGTTGGTGATGGCCACCGTGGTCCCGAGGTCTGTTCCGCCGGCCGGGTGGAAGTTGCTGCCGTTGATCTTCAGATCGATCAGCACCGGGCCAGGGCCAGGACCGAGGATTTCCAGGGGACCTGGAGGATCCAGCGAGGAGATTTCAGGCCGCAGATTGTTGATCTGGAAATTGACCGCTTCTCCTGAAACTTCAGGCAGTTCGCTGACGTTGCGAACCCGAAGAACAAAGAGCCCACCAAACCTCAAGGCTTGCGGCGGCAGGTAGGCTTCCAATTCGTTCGGGCTAATGTATTTGGTGTCGATCTCGACCCCGTTCAGATTGGTTCCACTATTGAAGAGCACGCGGGCGCCCGGGCGGAATCCAAATCCGAGAACGCGAAGCGTCTCACCTGGCGAGTTGATTTCGTACCGCGCGAACGTCTCCGCTCGACCCGTGCTGCTGCTGATCACCGACGTCAGCACAGGAAGAGGAGGCACCACATAAAACGGCATGGCATTGCTGCGGAAGCTGTCAAAGGGAGCTTGTCCACTGACGCGCATGTCATACCGCCCGTGGAACCCGTTTTTCGCCAGCATTTCCAAAACCGTCGGGTTGTCGAGAGCGAGCTTCACGAACAGCGTGCGGGAGTCGACATAGCTGATGTTGAAGGGCGTCAGCGCATTCAGGTCAATGCTGGCGAAGAAGACGCGCTGTCCTTGAACAAGATTCTCTCCCTCGATCTTCAGGCTGACTTCCGCCGTTCCAAAGATGGCGTAGGCATCCGGATTGTTACCGGCTGTCCTTTGCTCGGAGTCATCGGTGGTGATCACCGTAATGCCGGTAATCGCCGGGGCATCCGTGGTGCGGAAATCAATTCGTTCGCTGGACGATTTCAGACTAACCTTGGTGGCTTGAAATCCGTCCCACTCGGCTCCTGAGGGAAGACCGGTTGGAGAGAACATCTTTCCCTGTTGGGATGGCATGAGGGTGTACTCACCCGCATCCAGGCCGGCGAACAGGTACTCGCCATTTGCATCTGTCGTGGTCGTTCTGGACGAACTCCCAAGTCGGGACAGCGTCAGGGTGACTCCCGCCAGCGGCGCCGACGTCAGGTGATCCACGACCGTACCGCGAACGCCAAACACCGATTGAGCCGGTGGAGAAAAGCCGGCCACCGGCTGACCCACCAGCTGGCTCAGGGTAGAACTGGGATTGCCCACCACTGCCTGCGTAAACAACGGTACGGTGGCCTCGCCAAAAACGTAGTTCCCAGACTGATCGAGTCCCTCGGGGAAGAGCTGCTTGACGCTGGCTACCCGACGCTGGAAGGCAGGAATGGGAAAATCGTAACGCGTACCGATGGTGGCCCCTTGCGGCGATATCAGGAAGAGACTCACGAGCCCGTCGGTGGCAGTATCGTTCTTGAGCACGACACCGGTGCCGGAGACACTGGTTTCTTCCTCCACAGGGAACACGAACGTCCGCAACCCTCGCGACGCAATTGGCATGGCACCAATGGACACGCCGGAACTTAAGCCCACAGCGTGAAAACCAGCTAGATTACCGTTCGAATTGATGAACAGCGTGCCATGATCGTTCCGGTCCTCTGGGAACAGCTCTTTGACCGTCCGGCGGAGCGACCCTTGGGCGGGAACCGCTTCCGCAGCAACGAATTCTGTTCCGTCATCGAGCTTGTACGTAAACGTGACGCTCTGTGCGCTGGCCGTGGTGTTTACCAAACCAATTAGCGAGAACCAGTTCAGGCCCCTCACCACGTGTGGAACGATCAAGTTTGATCCGCCGGAGGTCAACGGAATGGCGCTGAGGGCCGCCCAATCGGTGCGGGCGAACACGCTCTGGGGAATAGAGAAGTACCCTCGCACTACTTCAAAGCCTACCAGATTCACGATGGGCGACAAGATACTGAGAGGAGTCGACCTGGCGATCAGATGAGATGCTTCATCGTAACTTTGGTCTTGGCCGAAGATCGAGTCAAGGGAACCCTGCTTCGTCTGAAAGGGTCCCAGGTCGAACGATGCGGCATTTCCGATGGCCTGACCGGATGATCGATAAAGCGCTAAGCTGACTCGAGTAATGAAAGGTGTGGGATTAACAATCGAGATCTCCGTGGTCTTCCCCCCCCCTTGAGCCAAAAACGGGAGGACGATTTCAGTGGACGGGTTCGATGGTTCTGCCACTTCGACAGCCGAACCGTCCGCTGAGCTTATTCGGACATTCCCCGCCACACCGGCTGCGTTGCTCTCGGCACGCACCCAGCCGCGAAAAGTGCCAAAGGTACCCGCACTCACCACGGCCTGACCGTTAGCCGGAACGAAGACAGGACTCTGCGAGCTGGCACGAACGGTGCCGTCCGTTTGGTAGCCCGTCAACGCGATGGTCGCATCTCGACCGGTAGCATTTGTGAAGATCAACTCGGTCAAGGTTTGCGCATCGTTGACCACATATGGGAAATAAATTGGGTTTTGGGCCGCCAAAGAAGCCGGAAGGAGAATCGACGCGGCCAACAAGTTCAAGCACATCCATCGTATTGCTTTCATAGAAGCCAACCTCATCTGGATTTCCACATCGCATCCACTCGCAACTGAACTGCCTGAACTGCCGGGCCTCAGTCTGGTTTCCAGGAGAAATGAAGATAGATACCGGCAGAGGCCTCGAAGTTTTGCAACTTGCCTTGGATTGGCAAAACCAACTGGGCCGGGTTAGACGATTCCTTGGGAAGACCGAAGCTCGGGACGTCGGAGAAATTGTGCCGGAAGTCGGCCCTGACACCGATCAGGGAATTCAACTTGGCTTTCACGCCGAACCCGTAGTTGAACGCAAAGCGCCGGTCCGAGCTGTCCAATCCAGGAGGGGCCAGGGGTTGCCGTCGAGACTCGCCGTCAATCCGGTAGTTGGCGAGCCCGATACCACCTGTGACGAAGGGCTGCACGTTGGACCCTTCGTAACGAAACGGGTAGAAGATGGTGTTGTAGAAAAACTGATGAATGTTCCCCTTCAACTCCAGGGGGGCGAGACCCTGACGGGTGAGAGCCAAAGTGTTGTTCTGGATGCCGTAGGAGACTTCTCCTCCCCAGATCCCGCGTGAAAGGAAATTGAAGCGAGCCCCGTAAACAGCCTGGTTGTTGTAGCTGAACTCAAGTGGAATGTGTGGCGTTCCAGCCGGTACCTGAGGTGGGCCGATCTCGAACGTGCGCTCTCGCCAGATCGCGCCGCCGCCAAAGCCACCGATTTCAAAGCCAAATCTGTCCTCGGCCCAGAGGTTGAGCGGGACACTCAGGATCAGCATACCCAGCCAGACGACGCATTTCTTTTGCATGACACTCCTCAGCAGCGGTTCAGAAGACTTCATTGAATTAGTGATGATGGGTTAGGAATCGCCAAAACCAAAGCACCCTCAACTCGATAGCCAATCCTTCGACAGGACCAGCTTCAACCTTTAACTTGAGTTTCAAAAGTGAGTCTCCGTTACGCCGTCTCTTGAGACGCTGTCATAGACCGAGTTCCTAGCGGGTTGCTCAGAGACACGTTGGCCTCGACACTACCAGAGAAACGTGACGATTTGCAAGCGGAAACCTTTGTCTATGTATGATTTAGTTGGGACTTGGCTTCGGTGGCCGGTGCCTTGCCGACAAGCCCTTGGAAAGCCAGTTACCATTTCGCAATTCACCGAACAGGCGATTGCTGCTAACTTAGGGTGCCATGGCCACCTACGTCATCGGGGATATCCACGGGTGCTATGGAGCCCTCCGGCGGCTGCTGACCCAACTGCGATTCGATCCGGCCGCCGACCACATCTGGCTGGTGGGCGACTTGGTCAACCGGGGTCCCTGCTCGTTGGAAGTGCTCAGATGGGCTTCCTCATTAGGGAGTTCGCTCGTTTCGGTGTTGGGCAACCACGACCTGCACCTTCTGGCGCGCCACCTGGGTGTGGTTCAAGCCAAGCCGAAAGACGATCTGATGCCGGTGCTGCAGGCTCCGGATCGCGATCGGCTCCTCGATTGGCTCCGAAGGCAGCCTCTGGCCTGGTCTCAGAAGGGATACCTGATGATTCACGCAGGGCTGCTTCCGGATTGGACAATCGAGCGAGTGCTGGCGCTCAGCGGGGAGATTTCGGCAATGCTGCAGGGTGTTGAGGCAGCAGACTTACTGGAGGCAGTCATGCGGGACCGAGCTAGCGAACGAACCGCTCGGTTCGATCAGGCCGGACCGTCCCAGGCCCTTCGGGTGCTGACCCAGCTTCGGGCTTTGAATATCAAAGCCAGGCCGGCTCCCTCGTTTGTGGGTCCGCTGGATCAGCTTCCCCCCGGATTGATTCCGTGGTTTCGCTTTCCAGCACGAAGGACAGCCTCGGCCAATGTGATCTTCGGGCACTGGGCGGCTTTGGACTTCCATCGCGAACCAGGCGTGGTCGCTTTGGACAGCAACTGCGTGCGGGGAGGGATGTTGACGGCCTTCAGGCTCGAAGACGAGCGGGTCTTCCAGGAGCCAGGACCCTGACCATGAACCTCAGGGCGCGGATTCACCGGTTCGGTCTCAACAAAGAAGGTCTACTGCTTGCGATGTTTCTGTTCAGCTCACCCTGGATTGGTGCCCAAACTCGGCTCGGACGCGCGGTTTTCGAGGTTCGGGATCAGCAGTCAGAGCTTGTTGCCGGTGTCGAGATTGAACTGAGGAGCGATCAAACCCATTTTTCCGGGAGGACATTGACAAATCAAGATGGGCGAGCCGACTTTCGAGACCTTCCGTTCGGAACGTACCTGGCGACTGTCCAGGACGATCGATTTGACCCCATCGCGGTTCCTATCAAGATCCGTTCAGAGGTCACGCTGAAGCACGTCTTCCACCTCAAGGTCAGGAGTCTTGCCGAAGAGGTCGCCGTTGAGGACTCCCTGACACCCTTGGATCCGCAGCAGACAGGAAATCACCTAAACCTGGGAGAGAAACAGCTCAGGCAGCGTTCGTTCTCTATTCCCAACCGTGAAACCACCAGCCTGATCGCATCGCTGCCGGGCTGGGTGTTGGAAGCCAACGGCATCCTCCATCCGCGCGGATCCGAATACCAGACGCAGTTCGTGATCGATGGAGTGCCCCTCTCTGAAAAGCGTGCCCCAGGCTTTGCTGCGCCTCCGCTGGCCGAAGCCGTGCAGTCTGTGGAGGTCATCACGGCCGGGATTCCGGCGGAGCATGGTCGTAAGTTGGGCGGGATCGTCAAAGTGACGTCAGCCGCGGGTCATCATGCTGTTCGAAACGAGTTCGATGTTCAGGGAGGCAGTCACGACCTTCTCCGTTCCACCCTTCGCTTATTCGGAGGCTGCGAAAAGTGGAACATCGCGCTGGCGGGAAGTGCCGCTCACACAGATCGGTATCTGGATCCTCCTGGGCTGGAGAACTTGCACAATCAGGCCAACGCTGCCTCAGGATTTTTCCGGTTGGACTACCTTCCCACCACCGACTCGGTTTTGCGGCTCTCCGCCTGGACAAACGGGGCCCATCTTCAGGTGCCCAATGAGCCGTTTCAGGACCAGGCCGGTCAAGACCAGGTCAGGAGGTCCCATGACCAAGGAGTGACGGTGCGGTGGGACCGGTATTATCCTTCACAGGCCACCACCACTCTGGGTGTTTTTTGGCGAGCGGTAGCCTCGGCGTTGAAAAGCAATGAGCACGCGGTGCCCAGTATCAGCCGGTTGAACACTCAGTTACAGGTCCTTGGGATGAATGGGGCAGTCAGTTGGGTCCGCGGCGATCATGAGCTGAAGTTGGGAGGAGACGTTCTGCTCGCTCCGGCCTCGGAAGACTTCGAGTTTTCTGTCACGCAGCCGGAGTTCTTTGAGACACAGGATGGGCCAGCTGCCATTTTGAACTACACACCGGCACACCCTTTCGTCTTTCGGGATCGGCGAAGCTCCTTTGAATATTCTTTCTTTGCCCAGGACCGTTGGCGCTGGCGGAATCTGACCGTTCAGGCCGGTCTTCGCTACGATGGCTATCGCTTTCTGGTCAGAGCCCACGGAGTGAGCCCCCGTATCGGAGTAGCTTACCATTTTCCATCGACCTCCACGCGGTTCCACTTCGCCTACGACCGCGTCTTGCAGACTCCCAGCACCGAGGGCCTGATGCTCAGTTCCTCAGCGCAGGCTCGCAGCCTCCAGGCCGTTACCAAGGCGGGTGCCGTCGGCGGGAAGCCGGTTCCTACCAGTCGGGGGAATTTTTATGAGGTTGGTTTTACTCAGATGTTGGCCGGAGAGATTCGGCTGAGCGGACAGGTCTTCCGTCGAGACGTTTGGAACTTTGAGGATGATGATGTCTTCTTCAATACGGGACTGAGCTTTCCAATCACAATCGCCAAGGCTGAGATTCGAGGAGCCGAACTGCGCCTCGAGTTGCCTTCCTGGCGGGGACTCTCCACTTACGCCAGCTATTCCAATTTATTGGGCTATGGCTCTTCTCCGGTGACGGGAGGATTGTTCATTGGCGAAGAAGCCAGGGAATTGCTGGAGTCGGGCCTTAGGTTTCCCTTGTCGCAAGATCAACGAAATACGGCGAACGCTCGATTCCACTATCAGCCTAGCCACTCTCGATGGTGGTTGGCGGCGGGGACTCGCTACGAGAGCGGTCTGCCAGTGGAACTATCGGAGACCCCGGACGAGTCAACATCAGAATCGGGCCGTTTGCTGCTGGAGCGGGTTGATCTGTCCCGAGGTCGGGTGAAGCCGAGGCTGCTTTTCGATGTGTCGTCCGGGCTTCGACTGTATGGCCAGGAACAGCGGCGCCTGTCGGTCCAGCTGGATTTGGTGAACGTGACCGACCGCTTCTATTTGGTCAACTTCAACGGCTTGTTTTCCGGCACCGCCGTGGGCCTGGGCAGAACAACAGCACTGAAACTGTCTTATCAATTCTGAGTGACAAGCTAGGGTCAGAAAAGGAGGAAGGCGTGGAACGACAACTGGAGCCGGAGTTGATGGAGGATCCCGAACAGGCCAGGGCCTATGCCGAAGCCGATTTTGAAGAACCACACCGAAGATTCGTCGACCTGTTTCAGCAACAGTTTCCCGCAGTTCAAATTGATGGCTTCGTTCTTGATCTGGGTTGTGGTCCCGGCGACATCAGCCGCCGTTTCGCGCTGGCTTACTCCTCGTGCAGGATCCATGGAATCGATGGCGCCGCCGCTATGCTCCAGCAAGGCTGGAACTGGCTTTCTCGTTCTCCCGAATTGCAGAGCCGTATTGAGCTGCTTCATCAGAGTCTACCGGCACCGTCGCTCCCGCGCCCCTGCTATGACGTGGTCATCAGCAACAGTCTTCTGCATCATCTACCGGATCCCTCCGTGCTGTGGACCGCCGTGTGTCAGTTTGCCTGCCGCCAGGCTCCCGTCTTCGTGATGGATCTTCGGCGCCCACCCGACATCGAAACAGCTCAGGAGCTGGTTGCCATCTATGCTGCCCAAGAGCCCAGCATCCTGCAGCGCGACTTCTATCATTCCCTGCTGGCGGCCTTTACAGCAGAGGAAGTGGCGTCACAATTGGCTGCGGCCGGACTCGAACATCTCTCCGTGGCAGAAGTAGGAGACCGCCACTTGACTGTGGCTGGAAGAATGAAGGGGTAGTGGCGAATGACCGACGCTGGACGGATTAACGACTATGTGAACTCAGGCTCCTGGCGGATGAGGAGCGGCTCCAACTGCTGCTTTTCGGCGTGATTGAGTGTGTTCAAGGAAGCCGAGATCTGCCACTGATCGAACGTCGTTGGAATCGGAGTGATTTTGGCGGCCAACAACAGCTTCAAGGCGGTAGCCACACAGGGGCTCGTCAGTCCCCGGTCCAATTGTTCCATGGTCGTTGAGCAAAAGGCCAAAACGATGTTGGGCCCCGGCCTGTTATCGCATCGCTGCCCCCATCCCAGATAGACCACCGAGTCGATGTTGGGGTCCAGCCTTTTTTTGCAGGCGCTACACGCGAGTGGCTTCATTCGATTTGCACCGTCTTCTTTACTCTACCAGAACGAAATCACAATTCAAATGGTGCGAGACGGGATCCGTCATGAACGCGATCAGAGGCCGCTCCCTCCCCGATTGGAACGACAAGAAGCACTTCCTGAAGGGCCGGGCGGCAGGCCTCGATCGTGGCTAAGCCTGGCGGTCAGGTCGGATCGGATCTCGCGTTTGCTCTCGACTGGTGACATCCGGCGTGCGCTTCACCACGGCGTTTCGGGAAGCAGATTCCGCGTGGAGTCGATGTTCCCGTCCTGACCACCTCAATTCCGCCTTGACGTCGCCCAGGAGACTAATGATTTTGTCTTGTTGGAGTCGGATTTCAGTCGACAAAGCAGTTTCAATTCGAAACAAAACACCCAAAGTTAGAAGCAGGATACCGAGCGCACAAACCTCGAACCAGTCCATGCTGCATCACTCCAGAACCCAGATTCTCCACTGACAACCTACACCCCCGAGTGCACCTTACCCCAGCAATGGGCGCTGTCGCGGTCGCGATTTTTATCATCCGGCGTGTCCGAACTGCTCGGCAGGTAACTCGCGTTCATGATAAGTCTCCTGGCTTGGGAGAGCAACACATTTCTACGCTCAGCAACTCTCTGATTCTGTTCCCATTGCTGACTCCGGCGCACCGCACGATTCAGATGCGCTGAATCAGAGGTTGCTCGCGAGATCGGGCGATCTCAAAGGCGCTGAGACCGAGCAGCGGTGCCGCTGCGAACTGGCACTTCGCTATTTACGGCTCAGAAAGTTGTGCGCATCGCTCCAGCCTGTTGCGGCGGCCGAGGGTTGGTTTCCCACGCCTGTCGATCAGCCACGACCTGCCTGGATTAACGAGGTGTGGCACAGAGCGATAACGGTTCATCTATCCTCAGATTTGCATCGGTGCAGAATCGATCGATCCCTGATCAGCTCTACGATCGTTTCCGAGGAATAGATGGAGTCAATGATTTACTCATCGAACTCGATATGGTTGCCTTCCAATCGATGTGTCAGTGCACTCACTCAGCCTTCATCATCCGAGCTGAGGGCCCAGGGGGTTGCGTCCCGGGCATCATCTCCAGACTCGGCTTCGGACAATGTCGCAGCGTTTGCGAATGAGCACCGCGACCGCTTGCGCAACCGGATGTTCGATTCCTGTTTTATCGAGATTAGTGCTGACGGTTTCAGCCAGTTCCGGTACGCGGCTCCTCACAATTGGCGTGGCCAGGCTAGCCTCTTCCGCGAGTTGCTCGAAGTCTTTCGGCGTCACCTTGTCCAAGGAATACTGTCGGCCGATTTTCATTGCCATTTGCTTACTGAGCTCGGGATAGTAGGCCGTGCTGACGACGTCGTAAAGCGGCGCCAGCCTGGTTTGCTGGGTTGCCGTTCCCACTCCGGAGTACAGCAGCGAGAAGTTCTTGCCGTGGGCGTCGTTGTTGCCGACGAGGAAGTTATAAATCACCGCGTCAAGAAGCCGTGACAGGTCGATAACAGGCACGGAGGAGACTTCGCGCACCAGCGCAAAACATTGCTTGAGAGAAGGTCCGCCCTCTTTCTGGTATTTCGTTTCGGGAACGATGCCTTGGGCTTGGCAAAAATCCTCCTGATGAAGCCGCTCCAGGGAGAGAACTCCGGTTGGATGCTCACTGTAGATCCTGTCATAACGCTCCACCAGCAGATACTCTATGCCTTCCACATTCCTGATCTCCACCTTTGCGGCCGGCAGGCCGACCCTTGCCGCCAGCTCCATGCAGAGTGCTTCATTGAAAACCACGCCCTCGAAGCGTTCCACTGCAGGCTTCAATATGTGCGTGCTTGGTGCGCCTCCCAGTGGGAGTGAAATCTCGTTGCCCTCGACGTGCACCGCGACTTTGTCTTGGGCGCCGGCAAGCGAAAGGCGGACTCCCTCCTCGCCCGCCAGCAGCGGACGTTTTGGCAATTCCTTCAGCATCGCGGCGAGTTCTTGGGAAGACAGCCTCCGGTAACCATAGTTGCGCTCCGGGAAATTTTCTCCAGACCGGACAAAGCTGACCGCGCCCGCGCACTCACCTCCGATCTGGTCCAACATGGCATAGTCATTGCGCGCGCTGATGCCGAGATTGCGGGCGATGATCTCGCGCTTGCTTTCATCGGGCAGGATGCCAGCGAGAAAACCGCGGCATTCGTTGCGTCGGAAACGTTCCCTCCTCAACGGCAATGACTGAGACAAAGGTGTGGCGTTGGGTTTCTGCAGCCAGCCATCGTTGTAATCGAACACCATCTGGCCGCCCCTGTCCTGGCGAAGGTGACCCACGAGTTCGTGATGCAGATAGACGTCAAGGATTCTTGCCATGCGCTATTCTTCCCTTATCGCGTCGAGGGCGGCGTCAGCGTCAGCAGGATTCCCAGAGTGTGCAGGATCGTCAGGGCTTTTCCGATCTGGCAGGTTTCCTTGCCTTTCTCGAGGTCGATAACAAACCGCAGACCGGTGCCAGCCGTAAGGGCCAGATCCTTCTGCGTTACGCCCAGCTTCCTCCTGGTTTCTTTAACCACCCTGCCGACTTCCTTTGGCGTGTATCTCATATAAGCTTACCCCCAATGTTACCGTACGGGAATACTAGGATATGCTGGGGGCGAAAGTCAACGAACTGTTACCGTTCGGGAATAGTTGATCGTTCTCCGCGGGAGACTGGCACACATCATTACCGATCGGTCCCAGTCTGGGGGAACAACCGCGTTCCCACAGCTCCAGATAACAAGGCCCGGCAGGCTGCCTGACTAACCTGAGAACTGTTCACTCTCCGCAAAGGAAACGTCCGCTCAAGGGCGAAGAGGGCGCCTAGCAGAGTCACATTGGGCCGACGAAGACGAAGGGAATGGCAGACGGGATCGCCGCAATGGCGACACAGGAACTTGAATCTGAATGAAAAGTAGCGTTACCCCGCTGCCACTCTCGGGGGCGATTAACCAAATTGAACGTCAATTTCCAAATGGAGAGGATTCTAGATTCTTGGTACGCCCGGCAGGACTCGAACCTGCGACCCCCTGCTTAGAAGGCAGATGCTCTATCCGACTGAGCTACGGGCGCAATGGGACTCGCGACGGCAGCGGGTTCGGCGCGCCGACTCTAGCTGACAACACGCCGGCAACTCTTCAAAACCCGAACTAACTTAGCATAAGGCACAGCCGGACAAGAAGAGGATTTGGACCGTCGCGTGATATAGTTAGCCAGCTCGCGTGCATGGGGGGGGGTGATGTGACCTTGCTGAGCGTAACCATCCTTCCTGAGGGAATGAAGGTACTTGTTCCTGCTGGAGCCAGCCTCCTGGAAGCCGCGTTGTCCGGTGGAATAGAGATCCTGCATTCCTGTGGAGGCGTTCCGGCTTGCACGACGTGCCGGGTGGAGATTTGCGCCGGAAAAGAGAACCTGTCCCGCATGTCCCTGCCCGAGCAGGAGCTGCTTCGAGAGTCCGGCATCCTGCATTCGCACCGCCTTGCCTGTCAGGCCAGGGTTTCGGGAGATGTCAGAATCAAGAGAGATTTGTGGAGGCGGACTTTGGATTCGCCAGGGACGAGGGATTAGACGGTGGATTCCAATCGAGAATCGCTTGAGGTAGACGTGCTCTTCGTGGGTGCTGGCCCCGCCAGTCTTTGCGGCGCCATTCTCCTCCGGCGCCTGGCTGAGAACGATTCGTCGGGGCGGCTCAAAGACATCACCATTGCCGTCATCGAAAAGGGGCGCGAAATCGGCTCTCACACTTTGTCAGGAGCCATCCTCGACCCTCGTGCCTTACGGGAGCTGTTCCCCGATTTTGCCGAGAGAGGGGCCCCCCTGGGTGTTCCAGTCGAGCAAGACGCGCTCTATTTCCTGACCGCTCGACGACAATTTCGATTCCCCCTCATCCCGCCCGCATTCCGCAACGAGGGGAACTACATTATTTCTCTCAGTCGGCTCGTCAAGTGGCTGGGCGAACAAGCGGAGGAAGTTGGCATCGAAATCTTCCCGGGCTTTGCCGGGACGGACCTGCTATTCGACGGAGATCGGTTGATTGGAGTTCGGACGGGTGACAGGGGCATCGACCGTGAGAAGCGCCCGAAACGCGCCTACGAACCCGGCGTGGACATTTTGGCCAAGGTCGTTGTGTTGGGTGAAGGCGTACGAGGATCGCTGACTAAACAGCTCCTCCAGCGCTTCGGGCTTGACCAAGGACGTAACCCACAGGTCTATGCGATCGGGGTCAAAGAGGTTTGGGAACTGCCTGACGAAACTTCGACCAGCGGCACCGTGATCCACAGCTTTGGCTATCCTCTTGGGTCCGACACCTACGGAGGCGGATTCTTGTACCAGATGGGAAGATTCGTCTCAGTGGGTCTGGTAGTGGGGCTCGACTATAGAAATCCTTTTCTCGATCCTCACCTGGAGTTTCAGCGCTTCAAAACGCACCCGTTGATCAGATCCTTTATTAGAAACGCCAAGCTTGCCTGTTACGGTGCCAAGGCCATCCCGGAAGGAGGCTATTTCAGCATTCCTCAGACCAGTTGTCACGGTGGCCTAATCGTCGGGGATGGTGCCGGTCTGGTCAATCCTCAACGTTTGAAGGGCATTCATCTAGGAATGAAGTCCGGCATGCTGGCGGCGGAGACCATTTTTCAAGCACTTCAACAGGGCGATCTGTCCGCGGAAACACTTGGGCGCTTCGGGGATCTGCTCCAGAGCAGTTGGGTCGGTGAGGAATTGCGTCGGGTTCGCAACTTCCGCCAGGCATTCGATCACGGTCTGATCCCCGGAATCCTCCGGACGGGATTGCAGATGATCACAGGCGGAAGGGATTATCGAGACCGGCTGCCGAGTCGAGCCGGTCACGAACGGATGGAGCGAGCTGCCTCATACGCCGGCGAAGAAAATGGCACGACGGCTTTTCAACCGGACGGAAACCTGACGTTCGACAAACTCACGAATGTGTATTACTCGGGAACAAAGCACGAGGAAGATCAGCCGGCACATCTATTGATTGCACAACCTGACATTTGCAGTACCCGGTGCGTGCAGGAGTATGCCAACCCCTGTCAGCGTTTTTGTCCGGCTAATGTTTATGAAATCGTCTCCGCCGACGATGGTCAGGCGAAACAGCTTCAGTTGAACCCGTCGAATTGCGTGCACTGCAAGACCTGCGACATCATGGATCCGTATCAAATCATCACCTGGGTGCCCCCCGAGGGTGGGGGCGGTCCCAACTACATCAACACCTGACCCTCAAAGCCGTCTTAAAGCAGCAGCATGCAGTCTCCATAGCTGTAGAAGCGATACCCCCTCTCGACCGCTTTGCGATAGGCTCGCAGGACCAGGTCTGTGGAACCGAATGCACAGACCAGCATGAGGAGCGTCGTGCGAGGAAGATGAAAATTCGTGAGTATTCCCCCCACACACGCAAACTCGAAGGGGGGGAATATAAAAAGGTCGGTCTCGCCGGAACCCGCCAACACCTCGCCATGCCCCACTCGAATCGCAGCTTCCAGCGCCCGAGTCGTGGTTGTCCCAACGGCTAGAATCCGTTTCCCGCGCTGCCTGGCCTGATTGATGGCCTGGGCGGTTGCGCGTGAAATCTCATAACGTTCCGGCAGCATGCGGTGTTCAGACGGGTCCTGGCTGCGAACCGGCTGAAACGTTCCCAACCCTACATGCAAGGTCAGTTCATGACAGGCGACTCCCTTTGCTCTCAGGCGATCCAAGACACCCTGCGTGAAATGAAGCCCGGCGGTAGGCGCCGCCACCGAGCCTCGCACCTTGGCGAAGATGGTCTGATAGTTGGATCGATCTGCCGGTTGGTCGGGCCTTTGGATATAGGGCGGCAACGGTACGTGTCCCAATTCGTCCAGAACGTGATCAAAGTCTTCAGCGCAGGTGAAGCGGACCGTCCGCAGCCCGTAGGCACCCCGTTCGAGCACTTCGCCGACGAGACGTCCTTCGCCGAACTCAATGCGTTCGCCGATTCGGATCTTTCTTCCGGGTTTCACCAAGACTTCCCAGACGAGCGGATCCAATCTTCGGACCAGCAACACCTCGATGCGGGCGGAGGGTCTGTGCCTCGAGCTTTCAGAACTGAGGCCCAAACGGTGGCCGAGAAGACGAGCAGGAATCACCTTGGAATTATTGAAAATCAGGACATCCGAAGGGCTTAGCAGATCCGCAAGTTGACTGAAACGATGATGACCAATGCTTCCGTTCCGGCGGTCAATCTGCATCAGACGGGAGGAGTCCCGGTGATCGAGAGGATGTTGTGCAATCTGCTCCAGCGGCAGGTGATAGTCGAAATGAGAAATGTCGATGTTTTCCATGATCTGCCGGCGGGATTCCCGTTTCCGCGATGGCCCCGTTAAGGTAACCTACAGGCGAACCGAAGTCGAGAGGAGCCCGGTGTGATTGATACGGTAAGGATCTCAGCCAAGGGGGTCGACAGAGTGCGGGCCGGGCACTTGTGGATTTACCGGAGCGACCTGCTCCCTTGGGACCGCGATGGAGCGCCGGAACCCGGTAGCATCGTTTCAGTCGAGGACAAGAAAGGGCGGCCTTGGGCCCGGGCTTTCTTCAGCTCGGAGTCTCTGATTAGCCTTCGGATTCTAACCACCGAGGAGGTGGAAGTTGGGTGGGACTTTTTCCGGCAACGGGTCGAGTCGGCCTGGAGTCTACGTAAGCGGGTGGTGTCTGGTACGGAAGTGTATCGCGTCGTGCACGGAGAAGGGGACGGTTTGCCGTCGATCGTCGTCGACAAATATGGAGACATCCTCTGTTTACAGACGCTCAGCCAGGGAGCCGATCGCCTTAAGCCCATGATCGTTCAGATTCTCAGGGATCTTCTGCAGCCCCGTTCCATCATCGAACGCAACGACACAAGAATCAGGAGCTTGGAGGGGCTGGAGTCCAGAACGGCGGTGCTGTACGGTGAAGACCCTGGTGAAGTCGTGTGTTCCGAGAACGGATTGCGCTTTCATTTTCAGCCCAGCTCCGGACAAAAGACGGGAGCGTTTCTCGACCAAAGGGAGAATCGTCGCCTCCTGCAGGACCTGGCCTTTGGAGAGGGCCTGGACTGCTTCTGCTATTCGGGAGCATTTGCCATTCATATGGCAAAGTCCTGCCAATCGGTCGAAGGGGTCGACATCTCGGAATCGGCTATCGAGCAAGCCAGTCGCAATGCCGGCCTCAACGACGCCCGAAACGTCAAGTTTGAGGTCGACAACGCCTTCGACCGCTTGCGCCTCTACGATCATCTCAAGAGAAAGTTCGACACCATTAATCTGGATCCGCCGGCCTTCGCCAAGTCACGTGCTCAGGTCGATTCCGCACTCAGGGGCTATAAGGAGATCAATTTGAGGGCCTTGAAGCTGCTCAAACCCGGCGGCATTCTGGTCACCTCCAGCTGCTCTCAACTGATAGACGAGAACCTCTTTCTGAACCTGCTGGTCGAGGCTGCAGCCGACGCGGGACGCCAAATCCAAGTCGTGTGCAAGCGAAGCCAGAGTCGCGACCACCCCTTCCTCATTTCCATGCCTGAAACGCACTACCTCAAGTGCCTGTTCCTGAGGGCACTCAATTAGGAATGGCCAAAACAAAAAAGCACGGATGGCTCCCGGGGTTAATTGACAAATCAGGACTCAGATTTTATTTAGGAGCGCGTACTAAACCTTAGTGATGGAGGAGAGGTCTATGACAATCACCAAGTGGGAACCCCTGAGGGACTTACTGACGCTGCAGGACCGAATGAACCGTTTGTTCGATGACTCGATGCGGAGCGTTCGCGGGACCGATGAAGCCTTGAGCTCGGCGCTTTGGAGTCCTCCCGTTGACATCTATGAGACGGAAGGCGAGGTCATTCTGAAGGCGGAACTGCCCGAAGTGAACCAGAATCAAATCGACATCAAGGTTGAAAACAACACACTTACCATCAGCGGAGAAAGAGCCTTGGAGCGCGATGCCAAGCGTGAGAACTTCCATCGCATCGAGCGCGCTTACGGATCCTTTTCTCGATCTTTCTCGCTGCCCACCACCATCGACCAGGAGAAGATCCGCGCTGAATACAAGGACGGCATTCTGAAGCTCACTATGCCGAAACGCGAGGAAACCAAACCCAAGCAAATCAAGGTCTCCCTATCCTGATCCTGAAAGCGGCGCCTTCCAGACAGCTCAAGTGCGCGGAGTGAAAGCCTGTTTGACGCGCAGACTCGAGTGGTCTGAATCCATTTCAGTTGTCTGGCTGCCCGGCCGGCTCCCAGCCGGGCAGCATGGATGAGCGCTGCGGCTGGATTTGTAGGAGAAGTTCAACTAAGATTTGGGGGAACATTTGAGATTGAGGTGAGTGTGACGACATGGTGGATGAGTCTACTAACAACGTTTCTCGGCAAGAAGACGAGTCGCAGGGCATTCCGATTGAAGTCAAAGTCAAACGGTCTGATCCAGAACCGATTCGGGTGACCGACCGGAGATTTTGGGCCCAGCCTGATGCTCAAGAGCCATCGGTTGAAGAGCCTCCCTCTTCTCTGAAGCCCCGTTATGTGGAAGAGCTGGAGCAGAAGCTGGCCGAATCTCAGAAAAGGGCGGAAGAGATGGCAGCTTCGTTTCGTGCTTTCAAAGCGGAATCACTGAGCGAGGTGTCCCGCGCACGAGAGCGCATCCAGAACGAATACAATCGGCGCTTGGCTCAGGCCAAAGCGGAGGTAGCGCGCAATTTTATCCCGATCTTGGAAAACCTGGAGAGGGCCATTAATGCATCGGAGACGGCTCAAAGTTTCGAGAGCCTGCTCGAGGGGGTCCGTCTCATCCGAAGCCAGTTTACGGCAGCATTTGCCGGAATTGGGCTGGAAGAAATCGCTGTATTAGGGGAGCCCTTTAATCCGGAATTGGCGGAAGCCATTGAAGTGGTTGGGGTTGAAGACGAATCAGAAGACAATAAGGTGTTGGAAGTCGTGGCCCGTGGTTATCGGCTGAACGACACGGTCGTACGTCCTCCGCAGGTCAAGGTCGGAAAAATCAAAGCCGCGGTCTCAGAGTAGCCTGTCAGGATGTGCTGGCAGCTTCTTTGTCCTGTGGAACACTGAGCCCAGGATCGAGGTTGGGGATGAATGAGGCTAGAGGGGTGAGGTCTTCCGGCTGAGCCGCCGGCCTAATGCCGTTTCTACCCTCGCGTTTTGCCGTCAGCAGGGCCATATCGGCCGCACAAATGAGTTCATCTGCTGAGCTGTAGTTTCCAGCCTGATAAATTGCCCAGCCGACACTTGCAGTCGGCTTGACAACGTCGGAGCCAAAGGTCAACTCGGTCTCTTGAACGAGTCGATGCAGCTTCTGGGCGAAGCCCTGCATCCCCCCACCGTTTGCTTCGGGAAGGATGACTACGAATTGGTCCCCACCTAGCCTTCCCTTCAGATCACTGGCCCTGGAATTGCCGATGATGAGCTCCCCCATCCGCTGTAGCAGAAGATCGCCGCAGCGATGTCCGAAGGCTTCATTGACCGACCTGAAATGATCCACGTCGAGGATGAGGCAACCTAAGCGCCGCTGATACCGGGTGGTTCTCTCGTACTCCAGATAGAACTGCGTGTAGAAGTGACGCCGGTTACTCAAGCCTGTCAGATGATCGGTGTTGGCCAGGCGCACCAACTCCTGAATCAGCCGTTTGTTCTGCAGTCTGAGCCCCCGCTTCTCGAGTGCCTTGGCGATGGCCGACTTTAGTTGCCAAATCCGCACGGGCTTCAGCAGGTAATCGTGCGCCCCGCTTTGAATAGCACTGACGGCGGGCCGGGCTTTGTCAGGCAGTTCTCCAGTCAGTAAGATTACCTCGATGAGTTCATTGGCCTCTTTGGCCCGGCGCAGGATCTCGAATCCTGAGACGTATGGCATCATCACATCTGTGACCACCACGTCAAAATCTCCGGTCGTGATGGCACAGAGGGCTTTTTCCGGGTCGCAGAATACGCTGACGGAGTAAGTGTCCTGGAGGCCTGCTTCCAGCATGTTCAAGACGTTTGGGTCGTCGTCCAAGACCAGAACAGCAGGCCGACTTTGTGTTTCGTTCACGGTGAGTCCTGGGAATGATTTCAAGGTCGAGATACAGTCGTCAGCGGCTGTACCTGGCCAGCTGTTTCGGCAGATGCCGGTAGGAAGCTTAGAACTTTGGCTTGTAGCAGGTGGGATGAGCCATCCGATGAAATCGGACTGAGCTGCCTATGCCGGTAATGCGCCGCTCTCTACCAGACGGATAAACTCGTAGGTGATCTCCGGGTCAAGCCAGCCCCTTCGGGCTTCTTCGTTGATGGTTTGCAGTACTTCGCCGTGTTCGAATGCGGGCTTGTACGGCCGTTCGGAGCGCAGCGCATCAAAAACATCGACGGTCTGCAGGATCCGCGCTGTCACGGGAATCTCATCGCCTTTCAGCCCGTCTGGATAACCGCTGCCATTCCACCGTTCATGATGATACCGAATGATGGGCAAGACCGAGCGGAAGGAACGAAGTGGCTGGCAGATTCGCTCTCCAATGATGGTGTGCTGGCGCATGACCGCCCAATCCTCCGAGCACAGCGGCCCCCGGTTCAGAAGAATCCGGTCTGGAACGGCGAGTTTACCGATGTCGTGAAGAACACCGCCCCGTTTCAGAGCCTTGAGCGCCTCGGAATCCAAACGCAACTGCTGTCCCAATGTCACAGAATAGGTTGCAAGTCGTTCGCAGTGACCAATGGTGTTGGGATCTTTCGCCTCCACTCCAAGAGCCATGCTCAGCAGAACCGTCTCCGCGGTCTCCAGTTCGTCGGTGATCTGCTTTAAGCGGAGCAAGGAACGGACTCTGGCCACAAACTCAGCAACGTGGAAGGGTTTGTTCAGGAAATCATCCGCGCCTGCCTCAATTCCGCGGATCTTGTCCTCCAACTCCTGAAGCGCTGTCACGATGACCACAGGTGTGAGCTGAGTTCTGGGATCGGCTTTGAGCCGTTGGCAAACCTCGTAGCCGCTCATTTCAGGCATCATCACGTCCAGCAACACCAAATCCGGCTCGACCTCCAAGGCTCGCTCCAAAGCTTCCCTCCCAGTCCTTGCCACGAACGCAATACATCGGCTGGACTTCAGGATTTCAAGCATCAACTCAAGGTTTTCGGGCTGGTCGTCTGCCACCAGGATTTTGAAGGTTCGGTCAAAGCCTTTGAATACGTCCATTGTTTTTCCAGGTCTGTGATGACTCGTTGGGCAGCAACGGCGGAACCTTTCCCGAGCCAAAGGAGCAACTCGAATCGGTTCCAGCCGGGTTCTTGTTCGGAAAAAAAGTCACATCGACGCGTGTCAGCAGGGAGAAGATCGCACTTCCGTTCTGAAAACTTCAAAAATTGGTCAAACGTTAATATCCTGGTGACAACTTTAACGAAAGAACATTATACTTGACCAAGTAATTCATCATTAAAGGAGGGATATGGAAGATTCCTTAATAACTGTCAAAGAAGTCGCGGACTACTTGAAGCTCAAGGAACAGACGGTTTATCTTCTGGCTCGTCAGAACAAAATCCCCTCCTTGAAGGTTGGCGGGAGCTTGCGTTTCAGGAAGTCCCAGATCGATGCTTGGCTGTCGGGTACCGCTGAAGCAGTCAGATCTCAAACTGGTCGCGATAGGGTGCTGATCGTTGACGACGAGGAAGTGGTTCGCAAGACCCTTCATCGAATGGTTCAACTGCACGGCATCGAAGCGGTGCTGGCCGAGAGTGGCGAGAAGGCCTTAGAGCTTGCCCGCAGAGACTCCTTCCGCATGGTGTTTCTAGACCTCAGCATGCCGGGAATGAGTGGAGTGGAAACGCTGAAGCTCTTGAAGGAAATCGATCGTGAGCTGGTCTTTGTGATTGTGACGGCCTTGTCCGGAGAGGATCAGTTATTCCGCAGTGTATTGGATCTTTCGCCCGTATCGGTGATCCCAAAGCCCTTCACTCTTCAGCACATTGGAGACGTGCTGAACATGTACTTCCCGCAGGTCCAGAGGCCGAAAGCCGGAGCCTCTCTCGCCTAAAGTAGATTTCCGCGATCTCCACCCTACTTCTTCGCCGACCTCGCCTCCTTGATCACTGGGCCGTAAACTTCCTTGTCAAACGGGGGGCACCCAGTGGGAAATTGGCCCAGGGGATGATCTTTCTGTCGCATCAGGTAAGTGCAGAAGGTCAGCGTCTTGCACGTGCGCAAAGGATCCAGGCTGCCCTTATCCAGGGCGTCCCGGGCAAATTCGGGGTAGGCCAGCGCTCCTCTGCCCACTCCCATCATGCTAATTCCGCCATCGCGGATGTTCGCGGCGGCAGCTTGAATCTGAAAATGTTGCAGCCAGCTGTAGCCCGTTCCGACCATGACCAAGTCCGGGAAAGTGCGTTGGAGTTCGGCGGCGATGTTGAAGTGCCTTACCACTCCAATGAGTGGATGTTCGGGAGTAAAGTAGTTTCCGTCGTCAGGTTTTTCAAACGGGCGGCCGATGTGCGGATTGGCGTAGGGGTTTCCCATCGAGATGTTCAGCAGTTGGACCCCGTTCCGCCGAAGTAGGTCGATGACCTGCTTCGGTTCCGTGAGGTCAGGCGTCAAAGGATCCTCTTCTCGCACTCCAAATCCCCACAGATAGGGTGTCGGATAGGGTCGCGGAACCCCGACCTGCGATTTCGGGTCCAACATGTATGGAACACCATCGTAAACCCCAAGTCGTGAGGCCAGAAGGAAATCGGGGCCGAGCTCGCTCCGAATCTTGGCCAGAATGTTACGAGCCAAGCGAGTGCGGTTCTCCAGGGGGCCGCCGTAGCGACCGGGACGTGTCTTAGCGGCGAGCAACTCGTTTCCAAGATACCCGTGCGTCAACTTGATGTCGACCCCCCGAAAGCCGATCTTGCTTGCGAGCCTGGCTGCGTCCAAGAATCGGTCCTCAAGCTGCTCGAGGTATCCGTCGCTCAGCACAGGATAATCGTTCGGAATGAGGACTCCCCGCTTCCGATCCAAAAAGGTCACGCCGTCCAGAACAGGATGCCGGTGTGCGACGAGCGGTAGGGGTGTGCTGTACCGGCCGGAATGCGTCAGCTGCAGAACCTCCACCAAATCGTCCGCACTTCCAAAAACCTCCTTGTGCGCCCGCCGGCTTCGGGACAATAGCGACTCGAAAGACTTGGCATTAAAGTCGTTAATCAGAAGCTGGCGAGGGTTGGCGCGCCCTTCCGGAACCACGGCAGTTGCTTCAAACCAGATCAGCTTGGCTCCGCCCCGGCCGAACCTCTCATAGCGCCGCTGCACGAGTTCGTCGGGCTGCCCAATTGGCGTTCCATCACACCCTTCCATGGGATGGATCGCAATCGAATTTCCGGCCACAGCCGAACCGATGCGAACAGGGGTTCCCAGGATTTGCTTGATCTTTGCTGGACTTGACTCGAGCGGAAGAGCCAGGCCTAGAGATCGGGCAGCTTCTTGTAGTTCTTCTAGACTGGAGTAGGTGAAGAATCGCTTGGCCATCGATCCTCAGGTCCTCTTCACACTGTTTAGAAACTGATCGAAGCTTTCCGCCCAGTGTGAAATCGTCTTCTGGGGGCCGACGAGCTTGAAAAACCAAGGACCTTCCGAGGTTTCTACTACCGCGGCCAGCATTCGAAATCCGGGACTGTTGTGCCGTTCAGGAGCGCCGGGCATCATGGATGCTTGATAGGTGCCGCTCACGTCCACAACCGTGATGGGAAAGCCATCGGCCTCCTTCTTGCTGGTCTTGGCCTTGTCTTTCGAGGACGAGCCATCGGGTTGACCGAACTGGCCGATCCAGCGTTCGATGTTGGCTTCCACTGACCCGCCTTGTCCCATGCCAAAATAGAACACGATCAACTCAGCATCGACCTCGTCTCCCTCGACCTTTGGAAGGACAAAATGCGCTTTGCGCATCGAGGAAGATGGTTGTTGCTCAAGCCATCCCGCTGGAACCTGAACCTTGAATGGCCCCATCGTTCGTTTACCTTCCGCAGCCTGGTGTGCTGAAGAGAGCGCCGGTGAAGGGGAGGGTGGCGCAGAGGCCGACTCCTCAGCGGGTTGAGAGCCATCACGCGAGCAACCGAGTGGACTCAAAGCAAAAAGACCAACCAGCGCCAGGATCGAATATCTGCGACCGGGCTTCTTCAACGTGTCTCGGATCTTTCCAGTGAGTGACTGCATTCAAATTCTCCTTGGGATTGGGCGAGTGCCTGAAAGAGCGCTGCCACAGTTAGGTTCGGAACAAAGCGTCCCTGAGGCCTTCACTCGTGCTTCTTGACTCGCATTACGAGGCACGATAACCTCTAGGCGTAAAAACCCTATCACTACCCATCTTGTTTTGACGGGCGATTGAAGGAGTATCGAGGGATGTATTCTTGCGGCCCATTCTCTCGCATACGATCCGGCTCCCTCAGACCCACAAGCGCCCTATTTTTCCATAAAAGGAGGAACCAAATGAATCGAAATCTGACGAAGCTGGCTCTCACTGCGGCTTGTTTCTGCCTGCAGACCGGGATCGTCAAGAGCGCTCCACCTCCTGCCGCGGAATGGCACATGAACGCCTCGATCATCGAAGCCTGTTCCTGTCCGATGTTCTGCCAATGCTACTTCAACCCCAAGCCCGCCGAACACACAGGCCACGGAGGACATGATAAAGGGCACTTCTGTCGATTCAACAACGCTGTCAAGGTGAACAAGGGGCATTACGGAGGTGTCCAACTGGACGGAGCGAAGTTCTGGGTGGCTGGGGATCTAGGTGGCGACTTCAGCCATGGTCAGATGGACTGGGCCGTGGTGACCTTTGACAAGGGCATGAGCGCAGATCAAAGGAAAGCCGTGCAAGCGATCCTCGCCCATGTCTATCCCGTGAAATGGAATAGTCTCACTACGGCAGAGGGAAGCATCGATTGGAAGGCGGAGAAGACCGAAGCCAGGGCCGTGATCGACGGGGGAAAGACCGCAGAAGTCGCCTTGAAGGCCATGGCCAACTCGAACGTGGCTGCCGAACCGGTTGTGATCAAGAATCTCAAATACTGGGGCGTGCCCAGAAACGATGGATTCGTCTTGATGCCAAACGTCGTGGAAGCCTATCGAGCCGGTTGTAAGCCCTTCGAGTTTCGCGGGACCAACGGGTTCATGATCACGTTCGACATCGATTCCAAAACGGCTCCTCCAGCCGCCCAGTGATCGTCCGACAGAGGAGGCGAGTCGGTCTTTGTGAGAGGCCGACCTCGCCTTCACATCCCCATGATGTTGTAGCCACAGTCCACGTATAGCACTTCACCCGTAATCCCGGCCGACATCTCACTTGCCAGAAACAGCCCGGTATCGCCCAGCTCCTTGCTGGTGACGTTTCGCTTGAGCGGCGCATGGCCGGCGTGGTGTTTGAGCATATCGGTGAACCCGCTGATGCCTCGGGCCGCCAAGGTGCTCATCGGTCCGGCACTGATCGCATTCACCCGGATCCCAAGACTCCCTAAGTCGTATGCCAGGTAGCGGACGACGGCTTCCAAAGAGGCCTTCGCCACTCCCATCACGTTGTAATGGGGGACAACCTTCTCGGCACCATAGTAACTGAGCGTCACAACGCTTCCTCCCTCCGTCATCAGCGGCAAAGCCGCTCGGGTTACCCCCAGCAGTGAATAGGAACTCACGTCGTGGGCGATGCGGAAGGCTTCACGCGAAGTTTGGATGAACTGTCCCTCCAGTGCTTCGCGCGGAGCAAAGGCCACACTGTGAAGAATGAGGTGAAGCTTGCCGAAGTCGCGCGTTAGGCTTTCTACGACCGTTTGAATGTCCTCATCTCGCGTCACGTCGCAGGCGTAGCAGGGCGTGCTTTCTCCAAAGGCGGAGGCCAACTCCTCCACATTTTCTCTCAGTCGCTCGCCCTGGTACGTGAAGGCCAGTTTTGCGCCTGACTGGTGCCACGCCTGGGCGATGGACCAGGCGATGCTGCGCCGGTTGGCAACTCCTAAGACGAGACCAAACTTATCCTTCAACACCGGGTCACCTCCTTGATGGTTCGGGCGAGAGCGTACCAGTTGCCTCGGCCGAGGGCAAGGAGCAAGTCTGCCGAAGGCTCACAGAGGGCTAAACAAAAGTCGAAACGGGCCGATCTTATGTCCGAGATGGTTCTGAGTCCTGAGCTGAAGGGAAGTCAGAAATGGCAGCAGCCACTGTGACTGAAATCTTGAATACGCGCTCGGCGCCTCGAGTCAAAGACAACTCCAAAGTCATCATCGATGGCCGGGACCTTCTCGACTATCCCTTTACCGAGTACGCTGAAGTGTACGACATCAGCCAAACCGGCGTTGCTTTCTTTATCAAGAACCGACCTTGGATCGAAGACACGCTCGACATCACCATCTATCCCACCGATGCGAGCCATGCCAAGTTCTTCTCGGGCCGCAAGGCGCGGGGACGAGTCGTCCGCACAGGGCAGGTGAGCGAAGGCAAACAGTTCGTTGCGGCTCGCTTTGAAGCGACGGGATGAAGGCAACAAACGCGTTGACTACTTGGAATGCGATTCGACGCCGAGCTGCACCAGAACCGACGACTGTGGCTCTGCTGGGTCCAGCGTTTGGGGGGAGCGCCAGTTGTCCATCATGCCAACCTGCTGGACGCAGGAGACGGTACAAAACGGGGCACAACCTTTTTTGGTACGAAATTCCCGGTCCAGGTGACTCTGCGTGTACTGTTCCAAAGGAATGCCAGGGTAGCCCCGTTGTTGTGAGCAGTAGTGGACCAGACCGTTCTCACAAATATAGAGATAGCGAGCTCCGGCGCGGCAGCGCCAATCATTCGGCTGCGCCTTGACGATGTTCTTTTGAAAACCATCCAGGCGAGAGAACGACTTACGGCCAAGCTTTTTGACCTGCCGGTAAATGGATTGCTCCAGCTCCGAGAGCGGCCTCAACTGCCCGGTGCCGTCGTGAATAATCCCAAGCGTGCTGGAGAATCCCAAACTCACCGCCCGCCTTGCCACCGTTAGAGCGTCCCGGGGGTCTGCCACTCCCGATCCCAACACTGAATTGATGTTGACTCCAAACTCGGCGTGCTCCGCCAACATCTGGAGCTTCTTATCCAGAACCTTCAGGCTTTTCTTCGAAACCTCGTCTGGATTCACGTTATCAATGCTGATCTGCAAACCATCCAGGCCGGACCGGTTCAGTTGTTGGATGCGGGCCACGGTCAGCAGATAGCCGTTGGTGATGAGCCCGGAAATCATGCCGCGTGATCGAATGCGCTGAATGATGGAGTCGAGTTCCGGATGCAGAAGGGGCTCTCCGCCGCTGATGGTGATAATGCTCGTGCCCAGGTCGGCTAGTCGGTCCACGCGAGCCATCATCACATCGGTTGGAACGGGTTTTGAGAAGTCGTCGAACTCGTTGCAGTAGGTGCAGGAAAGGTTGCACCGGCGCACGGGAATGATGTGGGCCAAGATCGGATGTCGCGTCGACATCAGCCCCCGTGCGATCATGCGTAGTTCCCGGGCCCGCCGGTGAAGGAAGCGGAGTTTGCGTCGAAGTCGAATGCTTTCAATCATGGCATCGCTTTTGGGGGTGTCGAACTCGCCCAGGAAAGCACTATAGCCAAACCTTTTGCGGCCCGCAACGCCGATTCAGTAAGTGGGCTGCCCGCGGGCGTCTTTGTGCCGTAACAGCGCCCCATTGGCCAACTCGAACTTGACCGAATACCCTGTGGGCTGGTCCTGAACGACTTCTTCCAGTCGGAACAGCGCCTCGTGCCCGGCCTCCACGGGGTTGGGAGCCACTGCCACCGTTCGCACAACGGGGACGACGGTTGTGCGAAGACCGATTGAAACCACGGCTCGCAGGTTCAGGGGAGAATCCGTCACGTTTTTGAGCTTGCCTTCGATCTGCATCGAGGTTTCTGTCAAAGTGTGGGTCAGCTCCAGAAGCTCAATCGGTTCCTCTCCCTCCCCAACCTCCGGAACGAGCAACTGGGCTAGCTCCGGGGTGTAAGGCACCCAGCGTCGGGAGGCGTCCGTAAAGGTTGCTGTGAAGATGAACCAAAGCGCAAGAACTACGAAGGCCATTGCGAACCAGTTCTGCAACTTTGGGGTCCACACAACCCGCTCTACCAGCTGGAACCGGACGTCGGCCTCAGAATCCGAAGGAGGCGTACTTGAAACCAACGGTTGAGGCTGTGGGGCCTCCGACGTTTCCGCCTTGGGTTCCTCTAAAGTCTCCACCTCCTCCATGACAAAGAACAGAGACTTCAACCACCTTAGAAATGATCCCACGATCCCACTCCGGTTCGAACTGAACGTTCAATTACTTCGTGTTCAAGTATTCTTCAACGACCTCCAGAAAGGCTTTTCCCGCCCGTGACAGATAGCGATTCTTTCTGTAAATCAGGCCGAGCTTTCGAAGGAGCTTCAGGTTTTTGATTCGCACCACGCGCAAGCTGCCTCGCTGGACCTCATCGGTGACATAACTCTTGGGAACGATGGAGACTCCCATCCCAATCGAAACAAACTTCTTGATGGTTTCGATGCTGGCCAGCTCCATCGAGATGTTGAGCTTGTCCCAGAGCTTTCCGAAATGCTTCATCAGGCGCTCCCGAGTCGTTCCGGCTTTGTGGAAGATGATGGGGTGGGGGATCAGCTCATTCAAGCTGACTGCAGGACGTGAGGCCAGAGGATGGGAAGGACAGGTTATCAGCCAGAGTTCATCTTCTGCGATAGGTATCATGTGTACGTCACGATCACTGACGGGGAGGGTTACGATTCCAAAGTCCAACTGGTTGTCCAGGACCTTGTCCACCACCTTCTTTGAGAAGTTCCGGTAAATGCTGATCTGAACGTCGGGATACTTGGCTTTGAATAACGCAAATATCTGGGGCAGCACGTAAATGCAGGTGGCTTCATTGGCCCCCACCTGGATTCTACCTTTCGGAGTCTGATTTAACTCGGTAATGGCCAGTTTGGCTTCATCATGCAGACGCAGCAGCTTTTCGGCGTAGGTGAACAGGATCTCCCCGGCCTGTGTCAGACAAATCCTTTTGCCGATTCGGTCGAATAACTTTTCCCCCAGTTCTTCCTCGAGGATACGAACCTGCGTACTGATGGCGGGTTGCGTACGGTACAACTTTTCCGCAGCCAAGGTGAAGCTCTTGTGAACAGCTACCTCGTAGAAGTTGCGAATCTGATCGAGATTCATGAGAGCAGCTACCTGTCATGGCGAATCATAAAGAGGATTTATAAATAGCACAGGGAAGCCAAACCGGACAAGGGAGTCCAAGGAGGTCCGGGGTTACCAGGGAAAGCAAGCCGCTCGACTGAGCCAGGGGAGGCGTCACTCGAGGAGGCGGCCGGGCAGGTCCAAGTCAGGAGGTTGGTCCTGCTACTTTTTGAACAGCTTCTCGAAAGCTGTTCGGGCGTCGTCCGGGCGGCTTGAAGCGGACGAGGTTTCACGCTCGACCCGCTGGGTTGGCTGAAAAAACGTACAGTTGTTGCGCGCGTTTTTTCGCGCCACTCGCTCCGGAATCGGCTGGGTGCACTCATAGCGAGCCGCGGTGTCGAAGAAGCGGCATTGCTTGCAACTGTGGAGTTCAGCTTGGCACTTGGGGCATTGCGTGTCGGGGCCGACCTCGCGTACCACAGCACCGCAGATGGCGCACCGGATGACGTCATGAAAGCCCGGCATGGGCCGGGATGAAAACTCTCCCGAGCCCTTGGTCCTTTCAGACGGCGCGGGCCGGGACCGCTTCTCTTCCCGATCACCGCTGCGGTCCATATAACCCCGCTGTCGATATTTCCGTTCCATATGTCCTCCTGTGATGTATTGCCGATTCCCAGTTGCTTGAGAGACGGATGCGCGAGAGAAGTCGAGCGGGCAAAAGTGGCCGGCAAAACCTGACTCCCTTGCACCGCACCGCTAGGGGGAGCCCGGGCGTGTCAAGTCCCGGGGGTGATCATTTCGTTGCGGTCAAGAATAAGGATCGGCGCTTAGACGTTGACTGTCTGGGGTAGGGGATTCATGATCAGCTGCGGCTCGGAAATCAGGACCTTGGTTCCCGGAGGAACCGAGTGAGTCAGCCAGACGTTGCCTCCGATCACGGAACCTTTTCCGATGACTGTATCGCCGCCCAGGACGGTAGCGCCTGAGTAAATCACCACGTAATCCTCGATCGTCGGGTGGCGTTTCTTCCCTCGGATGACTTTGCCTTGCTCATCTTTGGGAAAGCTCAACGCGCCCAGCGTCACTCCCTGATAGATCTTCACGTTCCGACCGATGATGGTGGTCTCTCCGATGACCACGCCCGTACCATGATCGATGAAGAAGTGGTCCCCGATCTGGGCTCCCGGGTGAATGTCGATGCCGGTCTTGGAGTGGGCAAATTCGGTCATCATCCGGGGCAACAACGGAATGCCTTGCACGTGAAGTTCATGCGCGATCCGATAGACCATGATCGCCAAAATGCAGGGGTAGCTGAAGATAATCTCGTCGTAGCCTCTGGCGGCCGGATCGCCGTCATAGGCCGATTCCACGTCCCGGGCCAGGGCCGTCCGAAGCTGCGGGATCTTTTCCAGAAAGATCACCGTCTGCCGCTCGGCAATGTCCTCGCAGTGCGTGCAGACACTTTCGGATAGATGACACCCGTGGCGGATCCCGCGATAAGTCTCTTGGAGCAGCAGTTCGTAAACAGTCTCCAGGGCATCTCCGATGTGGTATCGGATGCTGTTGGCGTCCAGGCCCTTCTTCCCGAAATAACCAGGGAACAAGATCTCCTGGAGAATCTCCAAAATCTGAACCACACTGTTCCGGGAGGGCAACGGCGTGTCACCCAAATGGTGCAAAGGGACCTGGCAGTCCTGGTACGTGGAGACGATCTTCTCGGTGATCTGAGGAAGAAAATGTTTGAGTTTGGGCCGCTCTCGCATGGCTTTCGGGGCCCCGATTAAGGAGCTTGCTCACCCATTTAAGCGGAATCGCCACCCGTTGTCAAACGGCCGATTTTGAAGAGGGCTTTCAGTTCGCGAACTTCCCGCCCGTTCAGCGGACGATAACGTCCGACCTGCAGGTTGCCAAGCGTGAGAGTCGCGATTCGAGTGCGCACCAGTTTCAAAACCTTTCCCCCGATCGCTTCGATCATTCTGCGAACCTGGCGATTCCTGCCTTCCACGATCTCCAACTCAAGGTGGGCATGCCTCTCCGAACAGCGAAGCTTGCGAACCTTACTGGGAAGCGTGCGTTCGCCGTTCTTCAGGAAGATCCCCTTTCGAAGCATCTCCAACTGTTCTTCTGTGGGGTTGAAGCTGACCTTCAACTGGTAGGTCTTGGGAACTTTGTTCACCGGGTTGGTCAGCCCCTCGCTGAATTGCGTGTCGTTCGTCAGCAGCAACATCCCCGAAGTGTCCTTGTCGAGCCGGCCTACCGGGGAGACCCACGCCTCAAGGTCGGTCAGGAGGTCGTAGACCGTCCGGCGTCCGTCGGGGTCGCGGTGAGTGGTCACTACACCCCTGGGCTTATACAGCATCAGATATACTTTGGTAGCTCCTTGCAGGGCACGACCTTCATGCCGGATGACGTCGCGAGTCTGGGAAACCCACATCTCCGGATCGCGCACCACTCGGCCATTGACGCTGACCTGTCCCGACTGTATCTTACGAAGCGCGTCAGTCCTCGAGCACATTCCCGCCTTGGAGAAGGCACGGTCGAGAGTCACCCGGTCTTTCCCCTGTGGAAACCGGCTGGTTGAGAAAGATGAAGGGGCTTTGGGGGGCATTCAGGCGGCGACCTCCACCCCGCTAGTGGGGCGCGCGATCTATGCTAACATATCGTTTGCCGCCGGAGTGTGCGACTCGAAAGCGCCGGAGGGTACCCTTGATGAGACGGTTCTGGATTATTCCATTCACTTTCTCTTTCCTGTATGCAGTGGCGGCTCAGGTGATGTCATCTGCGCCTCAAGACGGCTCGAGCGACCTGCGTGTGAGTGCCGTTGAGGCGTTTATGTCCGCCCGAACGCTCAATCACAATGTCGAAGCCCGCAAGCTCATGACAGCCAGTCTGGAGAACGAATACCTCAAAAGCAAGCGGCTTTCGGTTCGGGTTCGCAGCGGACGGGTCGTGGCTTTTACCTTTGACCTAAAGTCGCTCACGGTTTCTGGTGATGACGAGTTCCAGGTGACCGTGGAAAGCCTTTGGGCTGACCTCAATGAGCAGGTCTCCGCCACCCAGGTGGAAAAGCTTAAGTTTGTGAAATTCAGGAATGAGTGGCTGGCCGACAAGATCGAATTTGTAAAGTCCATACCGGGAGATAAGGTCGCACCGTTCAACATCGAGAGTGAAAAGAGAGCCAGGTTCGCGCTCAATGCGGCCAAGAAGTTTATGAGAGCCTTGGTCAACAGAGATTCCAAGGCTGTCATTCAAAACACCACGCAGGATTTCCAGGGGCGTTT
Organism: Acidobacteriota bacterium; assembly: GCA_040753175.1. Classification (GTDB taxonomy): domain Bacteria; phylum Acidobacteriota; class Terriglobia; order Versatilivoradales; family Versatilivoraceae; genus JBFMEW01. Next base: position 128,843 of record JBFMEW010000004.1, read on the forward strand.
CAAAGATTCAGCCGAAATGGAGCGCGTGCTCTTTGGCCCCACGGATCCGTATTACTCGGCCTATGACGTGCGAGCCTTGACTCAGAAAGCCATGGGCGAGGTCGAGATTCGGGTCAGACTCTACCAGGTTGAGCGGGGCAGGCAGGGATTCAAAACGGTTGAGGCAACCTTGATGACCAAGGAAGGCAAGACCGACTGGAACGTTGACAGTTTTCAAATGACGGAAACGGATACCTAACTCCGTACCGCTCAAGCCATGACCGAAGGAGAGAGCTCCTCTTTGAGGAGCCCCCTCTCATTCAGACAGGCGTTACTTCTTCTTCCCACTCTTCTCAGCTTGGAATTTAGTTTCCACCGTCTGGGTCAAAGCCTCGATCATTCCTTTAGCCTGCTCCGCGAATCGCCCAGTGGGAGCCACTTCAAGATATTTCTGGAAGGCTTCGACGGTGCCGGGGGCGGGAATTGTCTTCCCGTCCGGCGTCACCTGAGCCATTCCCACCAACGAAATTCCCAGTTGGTATTGGGCATCGGCGTTACCGGGATTGGCTTCAACCGCTTTCTTGAAGGCCTCAACCGCTTCCGCCGGCTTGTTGTTGTTCACCAGGGTCGCCCCTAAGTTGTAGTAGGCCTGAGAAGCATTGGGTGGGTTGAGCTCGGCGGATTTCTTGATCTCAGCGGATGCTTCCTCAAGCCGGCCTGCCATTCCCATGATGATTCCTGCATTCATGTGGTAGCTGGCCTGGGTCGCGGCATCCGGTTTCTCTGCCTGGCCCAAAACGTCCAGAGCCCTCTGATAGTTCGAAATGGCCTCGTCGTAATTGCGAACGTTCTTATAGGCCTCAGCCAGGTTGGCAAAGATCACATGCTGTTTGGGGTCCAACTCCCCGGCACGCCGGAACGATTCGATCGCTTGATCGAATTGCTTGGCCATGAACAGCTCGCGCCCTTTTTCGAAATGAGCCTTCATGGTGTCGTGCTTCTTCATTTCGGCTTCTGCCTTGGCTCGGGCCTCCTGCTCTTCCTTGGTAAGCTCCCGAGGCTGCGACTGGGCTCGCTCCATTTCTTTCTTCAGGTCGAAGTCCGCGCGGCCCGTATCACCCAAAGGAACTTTGATATTGTCGAGGAAGTACAGTTCCTTCCCATCCTGGTGGACGCTCACCCGATAGAGCGACACCGGCAGCCCGGCATGAAAGTAGTGCCCCTTCTTGTCAGTCTTGACCTCGAAATGCTGCCGGATATCCTTTCGATCAATCTTGACCAGAGCCCCGACCAGCGGATTCCCGTCAAAGCCTTTGACGTCTCCTTCCAGAGAGCCCGTCTGGGCCCACACAACTGGAGCAGTTAATGGAATACCGAAGGCCAAAACCAGCCACAACAAAATCTGTCGAAACGGTTTTGACATGTAAAGCCTCCCTCAAATCAGAATAATCGCCTCACGATTTCCTAATATAGCGTAGGATACGCGCACAAGTTACACAATTTTCATCGATGTGCGTAGGGAATCGGATCCTCCACTCCGGCCTGTTGAAACCCCCGCAGTCGGAGGGCGCAACTGTCGCACTCGCCGCATGCAAGGTCGTTGGCCTGATAGCACGACCAGGTCAGCTGAAACGGCGCTCCGAGCCGGTGACCGGTCAAAACAATGTCGCTCTTCTTCATCCCGATCACCGGTGTGACCAGCCTGAGGCGTGTCTCGGGCCGGGTACCGACTTCAATGAGCCGCTCGAAAATACGGTAGTATTCCGGGCGACAGTCGGGATAGCCCGAGCTGTCTTCCTCCACAGCTCCGATGAAAATCGCTCGGGCTCCAATGACCTCTCCCCACGACGTGGCCACGGCCAGAAAATGAGCGTTTCGAAACGGAACGTAGCTCGAAGGGATCTCGCGCCGTTCAAGATCGGCCTTTTCAACCGGCGTGTTGAGGTCGGTCAAACTGGAACCGCCTATCCGACTTAGATGATCCAACGAGCAAGCCAGTTTTCTTTCAACGCCGTAGTGATCTGCGATCTCGTTAAACGCCTTCAGCTCCCGCTGGGCGGTGCGCTGGCCGTAAGAAACGTGGAGAAAGGCAAGGTCGAACTCCTGATGGGCGATCGCCGCGCAGACACACGAATCCATGCCTCCGCTCACCAAGACCACTGCCAGTTCCCTTTTTCCCGTCATCACGCAGCCTTCTTCCCAACCTGGAGCAGTCGGGTCATCTTCGAGTCATTTCAAGACCTGCAGGCTGAAGTGCATGACCTTGCCGCGCACAATGTAGCAGAGATATTGTTCCCAGAACTTCCGAATCGAACGGTAGCGGGGATGCCGGTTCTGCAGGTTAATGAGGAACTCGAACCCCAATAGTTTAAAAAGTTTCAGCACCTTCACCTCGCAGCGGACCACTTTGAAGCGAGCCTTCGAGTAGTAGCTGGTGATGGAGGTGTCCTCGAAACAATCGAACGACCTGCTGTTGAGGTGCCAGATGTGTGTGGGGTCTTGCCACGAGGAGGCATCGCTGTGATGTGGGGTGACAATCTGGACCTGAGCACCCGGCTTTGAGATTCGATGGACTTCTTCCATCGTCCTGGGAATGGACTGGATATGCTCAATCACATGGATGATTCGCACTCCATCGAAGGTGTTGGCCTCAAAGGGGTAGGGAAACTGATTGAGGTCGTGAACGACATCCACCCCTTCCAGAGGCACAATGTCCAATCCCACGCTCCCGGGAAGTTTGTTAAGCCCGCACCCAACGTCAAGGATCTTCAGATTCGACCTCCACCCACTCCTCGGATCAAACGGTCGTATTCTAGTGAAATTCCGCCTGAAATCAAATTGCCTGTAACCTTTAGCTGTTCCGTTTTCTTTAGGCTGGCGGATTGACTTGAGGTAAAATGCCAACTAGCAATATTCACAGCCGTTATCCTGCGCTGACCAGGTGAGGTCTCAATGGCCGCGCGTTAGATACCAGTTCTATTCATCCAGTAGCTGAAAGGGGGTAATCCCATGTTTGAACAGATCGATGACCCTGAAGTTGCAGGGCGTAAGACCTGGAAAGAACGGCTCACCGAGGCAGCCATTATTGTGGCTGTTGTGACAGTGGTGATTGGCGCGATTCTCTTCGCGCTGGAGATGGGGTAAAGCCAAGCGAGTTGCCGAGTATCGCTGATACACCGTATCCGAAAAACGGGGGGAGAGTTCCCCTCGTTTTTTTTTGTCCGCCGGGAGGCGGAAAACGAGTTTGTGGAAGTCCCCCCTCGTCCGGCTGTGTCGCCAATCCTCTCAACCCAGGACTGTGGAAGGTCGTTATCCTCCAACGGACGGGGGCGTCCCGTCAGATCTGCGCTATACTGGCCCCTGTATCGAAGATCCCGGGAGGTCGTTTACTTGAAGGTTCCTTCCATCGCGATCATTGGGCGCCCCAACGTAGGCAAGTCTACTCTCTTTAACCGCATCTGTGGCAAACGCAAAGCTCTGGTGGGAAATGAGCCGGGGATGACGCGTGACCGATTGACGGAAACCGCGGAATGGTTGGGTACCCGCTTTGTGGTGGTGGACACCGGAGGCATCATGCCCGGCGACCAGGAGATCATACCCCAGAGGATCTACGAGCAGGCCCAGATCGCCATGGAGCAAGCGGCCGCCATCCTGTTTGTGGTTGACTGTCGTGCCGGTCTCACGCCGGTGGACCTGGAGCTGGGCCGCCTCCTCATTTCTCAGTCCAAGCCCGTGTTCGTCGTCGCAAACAAATGCGACCATGTGAAGCTCATGGACGAGTGTCACGAGTTCTACAGGATGGGCTTCGACAGGCTGTTTCCGGTGTCGGCCGAACATGGACTGAATGTTGCGGAGCTCCTGGATGATGTGGTCCGGACCCTTCCGCGCGGTCGCAGCCAGCCTGAGGATTCGAAGGAAGAAGTCACCCGAGTCTCCATTCTGGGTAGGCCCAACGTCGGGAAATCGACCCTGCTCAACCGCCTCTTGGGCGAAGAGCGAGTGCTTGTGTCGCCGATCCCTGGAACAACCCGGGATGCGGTCGACACCCTGTTTGTTTACCGCGGCCGCCCCTACCAGTTTGTGGATACGGCCGGAATTCGAAAGAGGAGCCAGACATCGCTGCTCGCCGAGAAGCTCAGTGTCATCATGGCCAGAAAGAGCCTGGAGCGATCGGACGTGGCTCTGATTGTCATCGATGCCAGCGAGGGCCCGGCCGCCCTGGACGCGACCATCGCCGGCTTTGCCCATGAAATGGGAGTATCGGTGATTCTGGTGGTCAACAAGTGGGACGCGGTAACCAAGGACACCCATGCCGTCAACCGTTTTGAGATGCGCGTTCGGGATCGCATTCGTTATCTGGACTATGCTCCCATCATCTTTGTCTCGGCCTTGACCGGGCAGAGGATGGGGAAACTGCTCGGGTTGGTCGAGGACCTGGCTCGGGCTCGCAAGCAGCGGGTCGGGACGGGAGAATTGAATGCCTTCCTGCAGAAAGCGGCTCTGTCCAAGGCCTCCGTACCGTTCAATAAGCGGGTCAAGATCCACTACATGACCCAGGTAGGGACGGCGCCGCCCACGTTCGCCCTGTTCACGAACCGCAAAGAGAAGCTGCATTTCTCGATCGAGCGCTATCTGGTCAACCGTATTCGCGAGCGTTTTGGGTTCGCGGGCAGTCCGGTTATCATCAAACAGAAAAGTCTTCGGGCAGGTGGCTAACCCTGGATCCGCCGGTCCAAAAGCAAGGCATCGTCCATTATGGCCATTGGCAGTGCCAAACCTGGTTTGACCTCCACAATCGAGATTCCGAACAAGCTCTTCTTTCGAATCGGCGAGGTCTGCAAACTGCTCGGTCTTGAACCGTACGTCCTCCGATTCTGGGAAAAGGAGTTCCCCTCACTTTCGCCGACTAAAGGCGCGAATGGGCGAAGAATGTACCGGAAGAAAGATGTGGAGATGGTCGTCACCATCAAGCGCCTGTTGTATGAGAACGGTTTTACCATTGCCGGTGCGCGTCGGGTGCTTTCAGCGGGGGCTGACCCCAAGTCTGTGCCGGCGTCGCCTCCGCCCGCGCCCGCAGGCGGAAAGACTGTTCCAGAGCCTGCCAAGCCGCCGAGCGAAGTGGTTGAACAGGTCAAGGAGGAACTGCGCGGTATCTTGACAATCCTGAATCGGAGGTGCTAGATTCCGGCTTTGTGTCGGGACGTAGCGCAGCCTGGTAGCGCACACGCTTGGGGTGCGTGGGGTCGGAGGTTCAAATCCTCTCGTCCCGACCATTTGTGACGGGACAATCCTTGAAGCGCATTCTGCTTACTAATGACGATGGCATCCACTCGCCAGGCCTTGATCAGCTGGCTCGGGCTGTTTCGAAATTGGGGGATGTCACCGTCGTGGCTCCCGACCGCGAGCGGAGCGCCTGCAGCCAATCGCTGACGCTTCACGATCCGATCCGGTTGGAGGAATTGGAGGCCGGACGCTACGCGGTGAATGGAACCCCGGCAGACTGCGTGGTGATGGCCCTCAATCACCTCCTGCCTTGCTTCCCCGACTTGGTCATCTCCGGCATCAACAGGGGCCCCAACTTGGGACACGACATCGGATACTCGGGCACTGTCGCCGGCGCCTTGGAGGCAGCGAATTACCAGATCCCGGCCTTTGCTGTGTCCACGGCATTGGCCAGTTTGCAAGGCTACGCGGCGGCTGCCGGGTTTGCCGCCCTGCTGGCCGAAGCCTTGCTGGCCGATCCTCCTGAGCCAGGGCTGATATTCAACGTGAATGTTCCGGCCCAGGAAGCTAAAGGCATTCGAGTGACGCGCCAGGGGCACCGCAATATGCGCAACATTGTGGTGGAGAATCGAGACCCTCGAGGTCGGACTTATTACTGGATTGATCAGGAACTACAGCAGGAACTGCACCTGCTGCCGCAGGACTACGACTATGTGGCCGTCAGTCAGGGCTATATTTCCGTGACGCCGATCAAGGCCGACCGGACTGCAGAAGGTTGGCTTGAAAGAGCGAGTTTGATGACTGCCGGTCTTTCCAAACAACTTCTCCCTTCCTAACGCCGTCGGGGCGTGGCTCAGCCTGGTAGAGCACCTGGTTCGGGACCAGGGGGTCGGAGGTTCGAATCCTCTCGCCCCGACCAACTTTCTTAGAATTTCAAGAGCATTTGGCGCCACCCGTCGCGCTTCGTGAAGTGGTTCGCGTCCTGACTGTCCCAAAACCACTCTGGTTCAGTTTTCCTCCGCTACCGCTGTGTGAGGTTCCAAGCATCTGGTTGCAGGCATTCCAAAGCCCCCTCAACGCTGCTGCTCGGATGTTCCGTCTTGTTTTGGACTGGAGTATCGGCGGGGCCTTCCAAACGGTCGAAAAGACAAGAACGCCGCCGTGGTGTGCACCCGCTCCTGCATGTGGAACTTTGATCTAGTGGGAACCCAGTCCCCGGTTGGCTTTCTCCTTGACATGGGTCCCTCGCAGGAAAAAGATAGTGTGTTCCTCATCGCCAAACACTGATGACTTGATGGCTACTTGTCGAGGGCAGCGGCCTTTGCATGTGCCGATAAGCGCGACCGTTGGGAAGAGGCACGATCCAAATTGTCGCGAATCCTTCTCGAAACGGGAGGACAGAACAATGAACATCGGGCGCTTTATGATGGCGGTTGGGGGAGTATGGCTGGTGCGAGTCATTCTGAACACGGCTTTCTACACCCAGATTGCGATGCAGGAGTACCAGCGCATGACCGCTGCCCATCCGGGCCTGTTCCGGGAAGTGATTCCAGCCTATTTCGCAGTGGACCTGATCTTTGCCGTGGTATTTACCTTCCTGCTGGCCAAGGTTGGTGTGACCCTGGGAAAGGGGATCAAGGGTGGCGTGGTGCTGGGGGTGATCGTCGCCATTCTCTCGGCCGTACTCGGCAACCTCTACGGATACTTCACGTTCACGTTTCTCTCATTGAACCTGGTCATCATGGAGTCTGCCTTCCATGTGGTTGCCTACTCCATCGAAGGCGCGGTAGGCAGCCTGTTACTGAAGATTCAGGCGACATCCTGAGGACTTAGAGCCAGAGCGGAAGCAGAGGCCCGATCTGAGGAGCCAAGCGGGTGTGTGCCCGTGATGCGGTAAGGAACCACCAGCTCGCGGGCCTTGCCGAGCTTGAATCCTTCTTTTCTTCTCTCTAACACCGTGCCTTCCGGGGAGAGCTCTAGCCATGCGCGGTGACCACGATAGGTCAAATAGGACCAAGAGGGCCGATGGGCAGTGGGCTGACAAGGACAAGGGTGTCCATCGAGGGTTTATTCCACCACATGGAGGCTACCAGGATCTACTGTCGTACCGGAAGGCGCTCATCGTATATGACGCCACGGTACAGTTCTGCAAACGGTTCCTTAACAAACGTGACCGCACCGTGGACCAGATGATCCAGGCGGCGCGCTCAGGAAAGCAGAACATCGTGGAGGGCAGCATGGCCTCAGGCACGTCCAAGGAAGCCGAGATCAAGCTGATGAACGTGGCCCGTGCCAGCCTGGAGGAGCTGCTGGAAGATTACCGCGATTTTCTGCGGGCTGGCGGCTACCCGCTTTGGGACAAGGATTCCCGGAAGGCCGTGTTTGTGAGGAGGCTGGGGAGTAACAACGATGCGTCTTATGAGACTTACAGGACGTACATTGAAACCCGGCCGGCGGAGGTTGTGGCCAACATCGTCATCTGCCTCATCCATCAGGCCAACTACCTGCTCGACCGCCAGATTCGGCAGTTGGAGCAGGCCTTCCTTCAGGAGGGGGGCTTGCGCGAGCGTATGACCCGCGCTCGGCTGGATGCGCGGCGAAAAGGCAGGAGCCCTGCATGAGCCAGTTCGCTTCCTCCAGCGTGAATGGAATGCCGTCTTTGAAGCGGCCTCGAAGGCCGAAGCCGCGGTCCACGCCGACCCGCGGACGGCGGGCGAGGCCGTGTTCAGCAAGGCGCGGCTGATCAACACGCTCGGCAACCGGGCGGTGCACAGCCACCGCTCCGTGCCCGAAGCGGACGCCCTGACGGCCGTGCGGGAGCTCTTTCATGTGACCTACTGGTTCGCTCGCACCTATGCCCGGGCAGGACGACCGGCGCCTGGCCTCGCTTTCGATGCCCGCGAGCTGCCGCGACCCGGAGGTACGGTGATCGCGCTGTGCGATTTGCTCATGCGCTGCAACTGGGTCAAGCGGGTCCTCTTCCTGGCGGACCGCGTGGCGCTCGTCAAACAGGCGGTGAACGCCTTCAAACGCCACCTACCCGACGCCTCGCCTGTGAACTTGGTGACCGAAAAAGAGGCCGAGGGCCGCGTCTTCGTCTCGACCTACCCGACGATGATGGGGCTGATCGACGAGGCGGCCGACGGAGACCGGCTGGGCAAGACCATTATCTTCGCCAAGAACCAGGTCCATGCGGAGTTCATTGTGGAGCGCTTCAATGCCAACTATCCGCATTACCAGGGCGAGTTTGCGCGCGTCATCACCTTCAAGACAGAATACGCGCAAAGCCTGATCGACAGCTTCTCGAACAAGGAGAAGGCTCCCCACATTGCCATCTCGGTGGACATGCTCGATACCGGAATCGACATTCCCGAGGTGGTCAACCTGGTCTTCTTTAAGCTGGTGCGATCTAAGACCAAGTTTTGGCAGATGCTGGGACGGGGCACGCGCCTTTGTCCGGATCTGTTTGGGCCGGGAAAGGACAAGGAGTTCTTCTATCTCTTCGACTACTGCCAGAACCTGGAGTACTTCAGCCAGGATCTCCCCGCAACCGAGGGTGCGGTGGCTGAATCTTTGGCCCAGCGGCTGTTCAGAACCAGGCTGGAGCTGATCGCCGGGCTGGACCAGCGCGAAGAGAAGGGTGCGGCCGCCGTGGTGAAGCAGCCGCCCGTGAGGTATGGCGATCCGAAGACGGAAGGTGAGGTTCGGCGAGCCGTAGCCGAGCGCCTGCAAGGCGAGGTGGCCGCCATGAACGTCCAGAATTTTGTCGTTCGGCCGCACCGGCGCCTGGTCGAGAAATACGCCAGGGCCGAGGCTTGGACGGCCCTATCGCAGGAAGCCTTGACCGAGTTGTCAGACGAGGTGGCCGGCCTTCCCTCCGAGCTCGAACCGGAGAACGAGGAAGCTAAACGGTTCGATTTGCTGGTCTTGAACCTTCAACTATGCCTGCTGCGCCACGAGCCGGGCTTTGACCGGTTGCGTGATCGGGTCAAGGAGATCGCCGGGCTCCTGGAAGAGAAGTCGGCCATTCCGATGGTCCGAGAGCATATGGCACTCATTCAGGACGTGCAAACGGATACCTGGTGGCAGGACGTTACCATCCCCATGCTCGAAGTGCTGCGCCGACGTCTGCGAGATTTGATCCAGCTCATCGATAAGCGACAGCGAATACCGGTCTACTCCAACTTTGAGGATCTCATGGGGCCTGAACGCGAAGTCGATCTTCCGGGCCTCTCCGTGGGTACCGACTACGCCAAGTTTCGCGCCAAGGCTCAAGCCTTCCTGCGGGCGCACCTCGATCACGTGGCCATTCACAAGCTACGGACGAACAAACCCCTCACGACGAGCGATCTGGCTGAGCTGGAGCGGATGCTCGCCGAGAGCGGGTTGGGAGAAGACGAGGATATTCGCCGCGCCGCAGATGAGTCGCAAGGACTTGGTCTGTTCGTGCGGTCCCTGGTGGGCATGGATCGGGGTGCAGCCAAAGAAGCGATGGCCGGGTTTATTTCGGGCAAGACGCTGGCGGCTAACCAGATCGAGTTCATCGACCTGATCATCAATCATTTAACGGAACACGGCATGGTGGAACCCCGGGCGCTCTATGAGTCGCCGTTTACCGACCTAACGCCTCGCGGGCCGGACGTCATTTTCACACCAGCACAAATCGATGAGTTGATGAAAGTGCTGGAAGCCGTGCGAGCTACGGCATTAGCGGCATAGACCAGCGCTGGTTCCCACCGCCGTTTCAGCCTTGCCAACCATCCCGCGTTAGTGCGAAAGTTCTGTCTTGTCGGCGAGCGGATCGAGCCTTTGGTGTCGTGGTCGCGCGGCCGGCGTGCGGTGCGAACGATGAATCGAAACGAGCCATTCATGTTCTACACGGAGCGCCGCCTGGTTCTGTTGACCGGGGTTCGCGCCACCAACCTGCCGCAATTGTTGGAGGGCCTTCGTACTGTTTCCGGCGCGTCGATCTTCTACCACACGCATCAGCAGTACCTTTCGCACCACTTCGAGAAGCCTCTCTTCTACAACGACTTTGCGCTCTGGATTTCACAGGCGTTGCAGGAGGAAGAACTGGCGGAGCAGGTGGCTTCCATCGATTTGCTCCAGTTCTCCACGATCCGACAACTTCGGGTGGCCATCATCGAGCGCATTGAAGAGTCGCTGAGGACGAATGGAAATCGGGTGCGCGAGTGTCCGCCCGGCAACGACTTCCACTTCTGCAGGTCCAAAAGCTTCGTCTTGCCAACGGGTGTGGTGGCCCATGGTGTCGAGGACTTCTTCGAAAAACTGACTTCGGTGACCATCGGGTCGCTATACTTTCATTTCTTCGAAGCGCGGCTGCGCTTGGAACGCCTCACGAATGATTTCTCCTATTGGTTGGAAGGAAGGGGGGAGGAGGGGTTGGCAAGGGCCATCGAGCGGCTGGACCCCTACGTCATGAGCCTGGAAGAACTGCGCTCTGAAATCATCAAGCTGGGAACGCGCGCGCGCACCAACTGATCATGCCCGTTCAACTGAAGGACTACGTGCCGATCGTCGGTCAAGATGTGATCGATGAACTGTGGGTGGCGGCCGCTAAGGTCAGGCACCGCTGCATGCAGCACATCAACTCCACCTCCGTTGGGGGAGGAGTGGCCGAAATCCTGACGCGTTTGATTCCATTGTTGCGGGAACTCGGAATCGAAGCCTACTGGGACGTCATCAAGGGAGACGAAGCTTTCTACAATGCCACTAAGACCTTTCACAATGCGTTGCATGGCAAGAAAGAAGACATCAAGGAGGAAATGTTTGAGGTGTTTCGAGCCAACACCGAAATCAACCTCCGCGACATGCGGCTGAATTGCGACGTGATCGTGGTTCACGATCCGCAGCCGGCGGGCCTGGTGCGGCGCAAGTACGAGGCGGACCACAAGTGGATCTGGCGTTGCCACATCGACGTTTCGGCTCCGGACCCGCGAGTTTGGAATTTTCTCAAGCCGTACGTTGAGCAATATGACGCCTCCGTCTTCTCCATGCCCGACTTCGCGCAGAGCTTGTCCATTCCCCAGTTCATGGTCACTCCCTCCATCGACCCCCTCAGCGACAAGAACAAGCCGCTGAGCCAAGATGAGATTCGCCGGGTTCTCGACAAACACCAGATCGATGCGAAGCGGCCCATCATCACCCAGATCTCGCGTTTCGATCGACTCAAAGATCCGGTGGGGGTGATCACGGCTTATCGCTTCGCCAAGAAACGGGTTGACTGCCAGTTGGTCCTGGCCGGGGGTGGAGCGACCGACGATCCGGAAGGAGAAGCTGTCCTGGCGGAAGTGAGGGAGGCTGCCGGGGACGATCCCGACGTTCACATCTTGCTGCTGCCACCTTTCAGCGATCTGGAGATCAACGCTCTGGTGCGGGGGTCAACGCTCATCATGCAGAAGTCCGTCAAGGAAGGCTTTGGACTGACCGTCAGCGAAGCCTTGTGGAAGCGGAAGCCGGTGATCGGTGGCGCCGTTGGAGGGATCAAGCTGCAAGTCATCAATGGCGTGACCGGCTTTCTGGTGCACTCTCCGCAGGGCGCGGGAATGAGGGCCCTGCAGCTGCTAGCCGACCCCCGACTCTGCGAGCAGATGGGAGAGAACGGCTACCAGCACGTCAAACAGAACTTCCTGCTGACACGGCACGTCAAGGACTACCTTCTCTTGGCGCTGGCCTTGGAGCACCCCGACCAGGATCTGGTCTATCTGAATTGACGCCGCACCCTGCTTTGCTGGACCAGGATGTTGTCTTCGGCAGGGTCGCCCCCGGCGAACCGTCTACTTGATTCCGATGACCATCGAATCGGGGCCCACCAGCTGCTCCACTCGCGTTTCCCGGAATCCGGCTTCTTTCATCCAGCCCTGGCAATCCGCACCCGTGTAGTCGAAGCCCTCCTGAGTTTCAATCAGCATGTTGAGGCTCATCAAGAGGCCGAAGCTGTTCCGGGATCGGTCGTCGTCAATAATGGATTCGTAGACGATGAGCGCGCCCCCCTCTGGCACGGCCTCGAAGCCCTTCCCGATGAGTTTCTTCTTTTCGTCCAGACTCCAGTCGTGAAGGATATGCCCCATCATCACAACGTCGGCTTTGGGCAAAGGATCATTGAAGAAATCTCCCGCCACAAATCGCATCCGCTTGGAGAGCCCGTTCTGCAAGGCGTATTCCTCGAAGATAGGCTCGACTTCCGGCAAATCGAATCCAATACCCAAGAGGTGGGGGTTCGCTAAAGCGACCTGGGCGGCCAGATCGCCCTGGGCCGTTCCGACATCGACAAAGCGCTGGTAGTCCTTCCACGGGAATTGCCTGGCGATTGCCAGATTGGCGCCGCGGCTCAGCCCGGTCATCGCCGAAAGAAATTCCTTGAGCCGTGCCGGATCGGCGTATAGGGCTGTAAAGAGGGGTTCGCCGCCGCCTTTTAGCTCGTTCTGGGGCCTGCCGTTTCTCAGGCCTTCAGTCAGATGGTTCCAGAACCCATACAAGCGGTGGTTGGCCATCTCCAAGACGCCGCCGATGTAAGAGGACTTCTTTTTGTCGAGGTACAGATCGGTCTCGGGCGTGTTCCGGTAGATTCCGTCCACTCGTTCCAGAAATCCCAAGGCAACCAGCGCATCCAGGAAATCCCGGGCCGAGCGGGGATGCAGGCCCAACCGGCCCTGCAGCGTCTTCAGGTCCTCTGGATGTTTGGCCAGTTCGGTGAAGACCTCCATCTCCACTCCACTGAGCAGAGTCTTGGAGGCCCAAAACCCGAGCCCGACTTGCATGATCCTTTCCGGGGAAGGCGGTGTGTTCATCTATTTCTTCCTTTCGGGAATGACAGGTCCCATTCAACTCTCTTTGTATCGTGGGATTATACCTTCTGATGTCGGCTCCTGACAGCGCTGGTCTGGACGGGATTCGGGCCCGACGAGATGACGGCTGCTCATCGGGCCCTAGTGGATGGCTGTGGGGACGACGGTGGAGCCGGTGCCGCCTTGGATCTTCAGCGGCTGCATGACAAAGGCGAACTCGTAGATTCGCTTTTCGGCGAGCTGGTCCAGCTTGAGGTTCTCCAATAAGTGGATCCCATACTGGACCAGCATGATCTGGTGAACGGGGCTACTCAACTCCGGATCGGGATTGGGAGAGACCTCCACCGGCCCCGTATCGGCCCCCACCAGAATGGGATCCCGCTTGGCCAGCCATTCCGCGGCGGCGACGCCAATGCCCGGATTCGACTTGAGAAAGCGTGCGTTGTCTCGTCCCCACAGGCGTCCCCACCCTGTGTGGATGATGACGGCGTCACCGGGTCGCAGCTCGATTCGCTCTTCAGTCAAGGCTTGTTGCAGATCGTCGGGCGTGATTTCGTAGGTCTCCGCAAGACTCTCAGTTCGTTTGAGCCTGGCCACGTCGATCAGAACCCCACGGGTGAAGACCATTCCGACCTTGTCGATGCCCAACCTGGTAAAACCGGAGCGAGTGGCGGCCGCTTCGACATCGATGCAATTGTAGAAAGAGTTCCCAATGGTTTGATGGGCGAACCCATCCAACTGCGTGCCCACCTGTCCCAGTTCAGTGATAATGATCTCCTCGTTACTACCGCGCCGGTTTGGAGGCGTGTTCATGAAGGTCCGCTTCGTGTGCAAATCAAAGCGTCGGGTGCCGAAGAGGGGAATGGCCGAGTTCAGAACGTGTCCCAGCTCGATGACCTCACCCGTGCGAATCAGTTTTGCCGCATCCAGGACGGCTTCCGGCCGCTGATGGTTCATCGAGCCGCGCTCGTCGGCCGGTCCCCAACGCGAAGGGCAGCGCTGCCGGTCGGCCGGCGGCTGCCATCCTTGCGCGTTTGCCGAAACGGAAACTCCGAGCACGACGACAAGTAGAAATGGTTTGGCTTTCATCAGATCTTCCTTTTGCCTCTTTTCGCCCACTTGCAGTGGGATTCCGGCGGTTGGTCTGCCCCGCTTCCGCAAGGTTGGATTCAGGTGACGGCGCTTTTCGGTTTTAAATATCCATTCTAGGCAATTTCTTCTCTTGCAACGCCTTGAAATTAGTGCATAAAATTTCAACAATCACGGAAGATGCTTTCCAAGCATCCGCTGCCGGTTTGGCTCTTTGGCTGAGCGAGTCACCTTTTCACGATGGTTACTCACTTCCCATGCACTTTGAGGCCTGAGTGGCCTGTTCAGAGCGAGACCTTCTCGTCTTCCGGCAAGATCCCGTGTGGAGTGCCCACTCGAATCATGCAGTTCATCCAACCCCATTTCGCTTCCGTCGCAAATCCGTATCCCAAGTTAAGATGGAGGAGTTATGCAGCTGGTAACAATCCAATCCCCGGAGGAGCTTAAGCAACGTCTGGAGGCCGAAAAGCAACGGCTTCGCCGCGAGGCGGGGCTTACGGTGCAGCATTTTCAGCGCCCCATAGAAAGACCCTTCACCGCCGAAGAAAGAAAGCGGGTAACGATCCTATTCGGAGGACTTACCTGGAAACATGAAGAGCTCATGAAGGCGGTGTTTCGAGGTAGCGGATACCGATGCGAGAACCTTGCCACGCCCAACGTGGCCGCCTTCCAAACCGGCAAAGAATATGGAAACAACGGTCAATGCAATCCCACCTACTTCACCGTAGGGAATCTCGTTCAGCATCTTCAACTCCTGGAATCTCAGGGCCTGTCGCGCCAGGAGATCCTGGACAATTACGTTTTCTTCACCGCCGGTTCCTGCGGTCCCTGCCGTTTCGGCATGTACGAGGCCGAATACCGATTTGCTCTCAAGAATGCGGGATTTGACGGATTCCGTATTCTCTTGTTCCACGACAAGGATGGCCTAAAAGCCTCTTGCGGAGAACCAGGATTGCGGTTCAACGTCGATTTTGGTCTGGGTATGCTCAATGCCTTCCACCTGGGGGACGTGATTCAGGACTTGAGCTACCAGATTCGGCCATTCGAGGTCAATCGCGGGGAAACGGACAAGGTGTTTCGCGATATGGTGGAGATCCTGTGCGCGACGCTGCAAGAGCGGCCGCCCTTTGAAATCATGGAGTCCGTTTCGGGCCGGTTCAAGAGTTACTTGGAGAAGAAAAAGACTCTCCGCAACACGCTCAACACGCTGGGCAAGATTCGGGAGCACCTCTACGGCGACGTGTATGTGGACGCGTTGCGGCAGGCGAAGGAGTTGATTGACACCATTGAGGTCGATCGAACCCGAGTGAAGCCGGTCGTCAAGATCGTGGGCGAATTCTGGGCTCAGACGACCGAAGGAGACGGAAATTTCAACATGTTTGCCTTCCTCGAGCGGGAAGGTGCTCAGGTTCTGGTGGAACCGATCGCCACCTGGGCGGCTTACCTGATGTACCAGGGCAAGTACAACCAGCAGCGCAAGAAGGCGGTGGAAGCTCACCAGCTGAGGCTTCCCTGGTGGGATCTGAAACGACGTGCCAAGCTCGAACTGGGGTACGCTCAAAGATTTATGGCGATCTCGGTTGGCGAAGCGCTGTGGCGATACTTCTATCATCGCGTCACTCGCCACCTGGGAGGTCTCACCCATGAGCTGGTGCCTCAAAAGGAATTGGCTCGTTTAGCGGCTCCCTTCTACAACAAGTTCGCGCGAGGTGGAGAGGGGCATCTGGAGATCGGTAAGAACGTCTACTACACCGTGAACAACCTGGTTCACATGGTATTGGCTCTGAAACCGTTCGGTTGCATGCCTTCCAGTCAGTCCGATGGGGTTCAATCCGCGGTCATCAACCAGTTTCGGGAGATGATCTTCCTGCCCATCGAGACTTCCGGAGAGGGCGAGGTCAACGCTCACAGTCGGGTTCAGATGGCCCTTGGAGAAGCCAAGGCCAAGGCCCGGTCCGAATTCGAAAGCGTGTTGCAGACCACAGGAAAGCGCCTGGAAGAGATCAAGGCCTATGTGGCCGAGCATCCCGAACTCAAGCGTCCCTTCTATATTGTTCCGCATCGACCGGGGATTGCGGGAACGGCGGCACAGTTCGTTGCCCACGTGAGCGATCGCATGGACAAAGATTCCCGTCTGTGGCGGCGGTCGCGATCGGTCGTTCCGGCCATGGCGGCCAAGAACTAGGGGGGAGAGATGCCAATGTCCACGATCAATCCTCAATACCTGGTCGGAGTCGATATAGGGTCTACCACCGTCAAAGCGGTGGTGGCCGAGCCGAAAACCGATCGGATCCTCTGGCAGGACTATCAGCGTCACGAGACCAAACAGCCCGAAAAGGCTCTGGAATTTCTTCGTCGCATCGAAGGAGACATCGGGATCTCCAGCCGCAACACGCGCATGTTCGTGACCGGGTCCGGGGGTGGCAACATCGCCGACCTGACCGGCGCGAAATTCGTGCAGGAGGTCACCGCTGTCTCTCTGGCTGTAGAGAAGCTCCATCCGGAAGTCTTTTCCGTTATCGAACTGGGAGGTCAGGACGCCAAGATCATCATTTTTCGCAATGACGAGGAGACGGGCCGGAAGAAGAAGATCCCCTCGATGAACGACAAATGTGCCGGAGGCACCGGTGCGGTCATCGATAAGATCAATGCCAAACTGAAGATTCCGCCCCATGAACTCTGCCAACAGTGCTACCACGGAATCAAACTGCACAAGGTCGCGGGCAAGTGCGGGGTCTTTGCCGAGACCGACATCAACAGTTTACAGAAGGTCGGAACGCCCTCTCACGAGCTGATGGCCTCCCTTTTCGAGGCCATTGTCCTTCAGAACCTGACGGTCCTGACGCGAGGTCACACTTTGTTACCGCACGTCCTGCTCCTGGGTGGACCGAACACCTTCATTCGAGGAATGCGCGAGGCCTGGCAGGCCAATATCCCCAAAACCTGGGAGGAGCGGAAGGTCCGGGTCCCCGACAGTTCGGATCCGGAAGCGCTCATCAAGGTCCCGGAAAACGCCCAGTATTTCGCCGCCCTCGGCGCCATTGAGTTCGGAAAGGACGAAGAGGACGACGTAGGCCGGTATCAAGGCACCGACAAACTCCGCTACTACATCGACTACGGGCGAGCCGAAGAGAAGGCCAAGTCGGGCAGCCGCGGACTCGTGAAGACGAGAGAGGAACTCGATCTGTTCAAGGAGGCTTACCGTCGCAAGAAATTCCATCCGGCCCAATTCTCTCCAGGGCAAACCGTGCGGGGCTTCGTTGGCGTGGATGGCGGTTCGACTTCCACCAAAGCTGTGCTGCTGTCTGAGGACGGCGACGTGTTGTGCAAGGCCTACCAGCTGTCCAACGGCAATCCCATCCAGGACACCATCGACATGTTCGAAAACCTGCGGCACCAGGTGGAGTCGCAACAGGCCACTATGGATGTCCTGGGCGTGGCCACGACCGGCTATGCCAAGGACATTCTCAAAGATGTTCTGAAAGCCGATGTGGCGCTGGTGGAAACCGTAGCCCACACCGAGTCGGCTTTGAAGTTCTACGAAGATCCCCACGTGATCGTGGACGTGGGGGGGCAGGACATCAAGTTGATCATTCTCAAGAACGGACGCGTGAAGGACTTCAAGCTCAACACCCAGTGTTCGGCCGGCAACGGCTATTTTCTGCAGTCGACCGCTGAGGGCTTCAACCTCCCCGTGGAACGCTATGCCGACGAGGCTTTTTCGGCCGAGGCCATGCCGCTCTTTGGATATGGGTGCGCGGTGTTCATGCAGTCCGACATCGTGAACTTCCAGCGGCAAGGATGGCGATCTGAGGAGATCCTTGCCGGGTTGGCCGCGGTGCTGCCCAAGAATGTCTTTCTCTATGTGGCCAGCGTTCCTAATCTGGCCGCTCTGGGTAAGCGCTTCGTGTTGCAAGGCGGAACCCAGAACAACCTGGCGGTGGTTAAGTCGGAGGTAGACTTCATTCGCAGCAGTTTTCGGGCTGCCGGTACAGAACCGGAAATCATTGTGCATGAGCACTGCGGGGAGTCAGGCGCAATTGGAGCGGCCGTGGAGGCCCGCCGTTTGTGGGTGAACGGGAAAAGAACCACCTTCATCGGATTGGATGGTGTTCGCAACATTTCCTACCGCACCACCCGCAACGAGGATACCCGCTGCAATTTCTGCAAGAACAACTGCCTGCGCACCTTTATCGACGTCAAGGCCCAGACCCCGTCGGATCTTGTGCCGCTCACCTATGTTTCCAAAGTGCCCCTTCAAAAAGACGAACAGCGCTTGATCATCGCCACCTGTGAAAAAGGCACGGTTGAAGACATGGAGTCGATGAAGCAAATCAAAGCAGGTTTGGACTCGCTCAAGAACCAGCACCCGAACTTCGTGGAGATTGCTTCGCGAGAGCCTTTTCGCTTCCGGGGCACCCCCAGTGTGGCGGATCCCGTGCCGGCCGTCACGTGGTTAACCTCGAAGGCCACGCGGGAGCGAGTCGCCAAGATGCGGGGCCGGCAGGACCTGCGGGTCGGCATTCCGCGTTTGCTGAACCAGTATGTCTACGCCCCGATGTTCAACGCCTATCTGGAGAGCCTGGGTCTCAAGTCCCAGAACATCATCTATTCCGACTACACCAGCAGCGAACTCTATCGCGCCGGTTCGAGCCGAGGTGCCATCGACCCGTGCTATCCCTCCAAGATCGGCATTGCCCATGTTCACAACCTGCTGACCGTGAAGTCTCAGCACAAGCCGCTGAACGTGATCTTCTTCCCGATGGTGGACGTCCTGCATTCCTCTCTCGTCAATCTGACCGGAATCAATGCCTGTCCTACGGTCACCGCTACTCCCGAGACCGTGCGAGCGGCTTACACCAAGGAGCATGACGCCTTTGCCGAAGCCGGTGTGAAGTATTTGAGTCCCATCCTCAATTTCACCGATCGAAAGTTGCTGGCCTATCAGATGCATCAGGCCTGGGAGCCGATTCTGGGACTCTCCGTCGAGGAGAACGATCGAGCGATCGAAGCCGGATTCCGCGCTCTGGAGGAATACGAGCAGGGTATCCGGCGGCGAGCCAGGCAGGTGCTGGACCAGTTAGAGCGGGAAGATCGCATCGGGATCGTCATGCTGGGCCGGCCTTATCATCACGACCCGGGTTTGAATCACGAGATCATGGACGAGTTCCAGAAGCTTGGCTATCCCATTTTCTCGCAGAGCACTCTTCCGATGGATGAGGACTTGCTCGAGCGGCTCTTCGGGGAGGAAGTACGGGCTGGGGTGATCAAACATCCTCTGGATATTTCGGATGTATGGAAGAACTCTTATTCCGCCAGCACGAATCACAAGATTTGGGCCGCCAAGTTTACGGCCCGACATCCCAACCTAGTGGCCCTGGAGGTGTCGAACTTCAAATGCGGTCACGACGCCCCGATCTACGGTGTGATCGAGGGCATCATCGAAAGATCGGGCACTCCCTACTTCTGTTTCAAGGATCTGGATGAGAACAAACCCTCAGGGTCGATCAAGATCCGCGTTGAAACCATCGAGTACTTCCTGAGACGTTATCGGGAGGATGTCGTTCAGCGTCGAATGAAAGCGGAGGAAATCGAAGCTCGGCTGGCGGAGTACGAGCGGAAACTGAAGGAGCAGCTCGATCAGCCGATGGATGACGGTGCGGTGTCGGTTCCTATCTCGTCCGAACAACCCGAGGTCTTCGCCGGCTCGGTCTAGCACCTGGTGTTCATTCGGTCGGTCGGCGCAGCCCCCCCATCCGTCTCGCGGTCAAGCGTTTGAGTTCAACGGAGGACTTTCCTGCAGACCCGACCTTGATCGGTCCGGTCATTGCTCTTTCGCTCGTCGTGGGCTTTGTGCCCAAAGAGCATTGCTCTCCCTAGGCGGCCGCCGATCGGGTATCTTAGTAGCATGCTCCGTTTCCAGAGCCGCCTTATGGCGCTACCACTCCAGGCAAGGTGGCTCTTGCTGTCGGCCGTTCTGTTTACGGCCTGTGTTTGGACCCGCGGTCAGCGGTACCATCATTTCATCACGCCCACGCCGCTTAGAGAGCAATCCGTCCTGGTGCTGGGGTTTTTGGGAGGGCGGGAGCCCTGGAATCAAGAACGCAGCAGTATCCGCCAACTAGCCATCAAGCTGCGGGAGAAGACGCTGCCCGGTGTGTATGTCGAAACCGTGGAGAACCGGAAGCGTCGGCTGGCCGTTCAGCTGGTGAAGGAGGCATTCGATCGAAATGACGATGGCGTCCTCGACGCGGCTGAATGCCGGACCGTTCGTCTGATTCTCTACGGACAAAGCTTCGGCGGAGCGGCTGTGGTCAAGTTAGCTCGTCAGCTCCAGCAGCTGGCCATTCCCGTGGCTCTGACCGTGCAGATCGATAGTGTCGGCCGGGGGGACGCGCTCATCCCACCCAATGTGGCCTCCGCAGCAAACCTGTTCCAGCGAGACGGCTGGATTATCCGAGGCGAGCCCGAGATCCGGGCTCAGGATCCATCGAAGACCCGTATTCTGGGAAACTTTCGGTACAGCTATCAGGGCAAGAAGATCGACCTGTCCGCTGTCCCCTGGCACAAGAAGATCGGCCGTGTGGCGCATGCCAGAATGGAACTGGATCCCGATGTCTGGTCCAAAGTAGAAGAGTTGATCCTCGATGCGATCCGGTCGCAGCAGCCGGTCCCCTGTTGACGGAGGGTCGCTCTGCGGATCGCGTCACGCCCGTTAGACCGTCACCCCGCGTCGAGATTCAGGATGAGCTGCGTCAAGAGGGCAGCGCGTGGCGCCAGGCTTTCGACGAGAACATGTTCGTGCAGGGCATGAGGCCCCGCGCCATCGGGCCCCAGGCCGTCCAGGGTCGGGATGCCCAAAGCGGCTGTGAAGCAACCGTCACTGCCTCCGCCGGTCGATCCCTCCTGCAGCTCCAGGCCGATTTCCGCCGCCAAGGACTTCGCCCGCTGGAACAGCTTGATGGTGGCAGGAGAACGTTCCAGCGGCGGGCGATTCAAACCCCCTGTGACCTCCAGAGTCGTTCCCTCGACGGTGGGTGTCAGTTCCCGTAGCTCCCGTTCGATGCGCTGGCCCTCTTCCGCGGTCCAGACTCGAAAGTCCACCTCCATCTCTGCGCGCTCCGCCACCACGTTGGAGCGGGTTCCACCTCGGATGACCCCTACGTTGAGGGTGGTGCCTTTGTCCGGATCGTTCATTTGGTAGATCCGACCGATCTGATGGGCCATTTCCCGAATGGCACTCACGCCCCTGGCGTAGTCCACGCCCGCGTGGGAGGCCACGCCCCGGGCCGTAATCATAACCGTTCCCACCCCCTTGCGAGCCGTTTTGAGGGCGCCTCCCGGCAGACAGGGCTCCAGCACGAGAACCAAGCCGTGGCGCCTGCCCTCAGCCTCGATTAAGGACCGAGACGTGTGGCTGCCCACTTCCTCATCCGAGCTGAGAAGCAGGGTCACCGGTCGCTGCAGTTGGCCTGGATGGCTTGAAACGTAGCTGGCGGCACCCATCATCAAGGTGAGGCCGCCTCGCATGTCGAACGCGCCGGGACCGAACAACTTCCCATCTTCAAGGCGGGCCGGCCGGCGTTCCGCCTCGCCGATCTCCCAGACCGTATCCAGATGTCCGAGAATCAACACCGGGGCCTTGGAGGCGTCGCCTTCAAAGCGAACCAAAAGATGGTCTCCTGTATCCGAATTGGGGACCCACCGCAGCGTTGCACCGCAGCGCTCAAAGTGACCGGCCAGCTTCCGCGCCAAGGCATCCAGCGCGGCCTTGTTTCCCGAGGGGGAGTCGAAGTTGACCAGGTCGGTCAGCCATTCGATGAGGCTGGGTTCCAGTTGACTGAAATAGGATCGAAGATCGGTCATCTCATGCCTCCTTTCGGTCTGTCTGATTCTAGACCAGATTGATCCGGATGCAAGCCACGGGCAACAGCCAACCGCAAAGGCGCTTCTGTGGTATAGTGCTGGCCGTATGGCCACCTTGTGGTTGTTACGCTTGCCTGCCTTAACGCTTGCCGAATTGATATGAACAACTATGTCTTCTGCTTTAAGACACCTCCCTTCAGGAGTTCGTGCGGGGTGCATCGTGCTCCTGAGCATCATCCTGGCTTCCTATGCTATGACCGCGCAGACCAAGGCCTCGTCGGCCAAGTCAGCCTCCCGATCCGACAGCTGGGTTAAGAAGACGCTGCGCCAACTGACGATTTCCGAAAAGGTTGGGCAGCTGATCATGCCTGCTTTTCGGGGAGTTTATCTGAACGACTCCAGTCCTGAATTTCGGGAACTGGCCGGAGACCTTCAGAAGTACCAGGTGGGCGGACTCATTCTGTTTGCTGGTGACGTTTACGAGTCGGCGCTTCTGATTGAAAAGCTGCAGAAGATGAGCAAAATGCCGCTTTTCATCGCCTCGGATTTCGAGCGGGGTGCCAGCTTCCGCATTCGTAATACGGTGTCATTACCCTGGAACATGGCCATCGGAGCCACCGGCGACGAGCACTTTGCTTATCTCCAGGGCCAGATCACAGCTCGTGAGGCACGAGCTTTGGGTGTCAACTGGGTCTTCGCACCGGTTTTGGACGTCAACAACAACCCCGCCAATCCGGTCATCAACATTCGATCCTATGGAGAAGATCCGGAACTGGTGGCCCGAATGGGCGCTGCCTTCGTGCGCGGCGCCCAGGAAGGTGGAGTCATGGCCACCGGCAAACATTTTCCCGGACACGGAGACACAGCTACTGACTCCCACCTGGAGCTGCCCGTTGTCTCGGCCTCTCGCGCCCGTTTGGGGGCACTGGAATGGGTGCCGTTTCGGAGGGCCATTGAGGCGGGAGTTCAGGCCATCATGACGGCCCACCTGGCCGTCCCGGCGCTGGAAGGGGACGCTGAGTTGCCGGCCACACTGTCGGAGAGGATCATGAAGGGGGTCCTGCGGGAAGAGCTGGGCTTCAACAACCTGATTGTGACCGACTCCTTCAAAATGGCCGGTCTTTCGGATGGTTACTGGATCGGCGACGCGGCGGTTCGAGCCCTCCAGGCCGGGGCTGACATTATCCTGGACCCCCCGGATGTGGGAGTGGTGCACCAGGCGTTGCTTTCTGCTTTGCAGAACGGGCGCTTGTCCGAGGAGCGGATCAATCGTTCCGTGGAACGGATCTTGCGCGCCAAGGCTTGGCTGGGTCTTTCCCAGAAACAAAAACGCGCGGTGGCCATCAGCCGCGAAGTGGCCGATCCGGAGTGGCAACGCCAGGCCCAGCAGATGGCCGAGGCAGGCATCACGCTCGTTCGGGATGTGAAGCAGTGGATCCCTCAGGACCTGCGCCGGGTGCGCTCTGTCCACGCCCTGATGATTCTGAGCCGCGATCAACAGGAAGATACAGCGGCGTTTCAGGAGGCGCTGCGGGAACGCGTCGATTCGGTTCGCTTCGACCGGATCTCGATCACCTCTCAAGACGAGGACTGGAGCCGTACGCTGCGGGAGGTCCGAGGGGCCGATCTGGTCGTTTGCGCGGCCTTTGCGCGAGTGGTGACCGGATCCGGTCAGGTGGGTTTGCCGGAGCGGCTGGCCGGATGGATGCAGGAGCTGTCTGAGTTACAGAATCCCGTGGTGGCAGTGGCTTTGGGAAATCCGTACATTATCCAACAAGTTCCTCAACTGCCTGCCTTCCTCTGTACCTTCAGCAACGCCGACGTCTCGCAAGTGGCGGCGGTCAAGGCCCTCTTCGGTGAGATCCCGATTCGTGGCAAGTTGCCCGTCACCATCCCTGACGTGGCTCCGGTGCGGGCCGGGGAAACCAGGGAAGGGTTGAACCAACGCCTGGTTTTAGTCCCCACCGCTGACCTCCAGCCCGTTGTGGAGCCGCTGCGCGCCTTGGACGGCATTATCGAGGAACAGATTCGAGAAAGAGTCTTTCCCGGAGCTGTGGTGGCGGTGGGCTATCGAAGTCAGTTGGTGTACCACAAGCCGTTCGGAAGACTGGACTATTCTTCCGCCGGAAAGCCCGTGTCAAAGACCACGGTCTACGATTTGGCTTCTCTCACCAAAGTGTTGGCCGCCACACCGGTGGCGATGCATTTCCTGGAGAAGGGTGAGCTGAAGCTTGAGTATCCGTTGACACGCTACTACCCGGATTTTCACGGACAGAACCGAGACAAGATTACCGTCCGGCACCTCCTGACGCATAGTGCCGGCTTTCCGGCTCATCTCCCGTTCTACAAGGACATCAAGGGGAAGAGCGCATTTGTGAAGAAAATCCTCCAGACCCCACTGGAGTATGAGCCAGGTAGCAAGGCCGTGTACAGCGATCTCGGCATCATCTTGCTGGGCGACATTCTGGAGAAGATCGGCGGGGACAGCCTCGACCACCTGGCCCGAAGAATCGTTTTCGAACCCCTAGGGATGAGCCGGACTCTCTTCAACCCGCCGCGGAACCTGCGTCCAGAAACGGCTCCCACCGAAAATGATCCTTGGCGTGGCCGCTTGATCCGGGGCGAGGTCCACGACGAAAACGCCTATGCCATGGGTGGGGTCTCGGCTCATGCCGGACTCTTCGGCACTTCCGGAGACCTGGCGGTGTTTTGCCAGATGCTGTTGAACGGCGGCATCTACGATCACAAACGCATCGTGAAAGCGGGTACCATCCGTCGCTTTACGATGCGCCAGGACTTCCCGCCCGGGAGCAGCCGGGCTCTGGGATGGGACACGCCTTCAGCCAACAGCTCGGCTGGGGACTTGTTTTCGGGAGAGTCGTTCGGCCACACCGGATTTACCGGTACGTCCATCTGGATTGATCCAACGCGCGAGCTGTTTGTCGTTTTACTGACAAATCGCGTTCATCCGACACGGGAGAATAACAGGATTCAGCAAGCCCGCCGGCTGGTGGCGGATACCGTGGTCAAGGCCATTGAAGGACGCTTGTGAGTCTTGCAGGCTGCGAGATTTTGAAACCATGTCTTTAATGCTAAGAGAGATCCACGAGCAGCCCGGCGCGTTGGCGCGCACGCTCAAGGCCGAAAGCGCCCGGGTCCTGAAGGTCGGAAAGTTCCTCTCGGAGCGGCAGGTTCCCCTGATCGTCCTGGTGGCCCGGGGATCCTCCGACAACGCCGCCTTATTTGGCCGTTATCTCCTCGAGATTACCTGTGGCATTCCCGTTGCACTGGCGGCGCCGTCGGTCCACACGCTGTATCGCGCCCGGCTTCGCCTGAAGAACGCCCTGGTGGTGGGAGTCTCCCAGTCGGGAGAAGGAGAGGACATCAACTTCGTATTGGAGAGCGCGCGGAAAGCAGGGGCACACACGCTGGGCATCACCAACGAGGCCAGATCTCCGATGACGGGATTAGTGGAAGAAGTCCTCCTCATCCGGGCCGGAAAGGAGAAGAGCGTTGCCGCCACCAAGACCTATACCGGACAGCTCCTGATGTTTCATATGCTAGCCTGCGGCTTGAACGGAGGCAGGGGGCTGGACCGCCTGCAACGGCTTCCGGAGCTGGCCAATGCCTCACTGACTTTGGCGCCGGCCATCCGATCGATGGTGGACCGTTTTCGTTTCATGAACCACTGCACGGTGGTTGGGCGGGGACTGAACTATGCCAACACCTACGAGCTGGCCATCAAGCTCATGGAGACATGCTATGTAGTTTGCGAACGCTTTTCCTCAGCGGATTTTCTACACGGACCGGTGGCCATGATCGAGAAGGACTTCCCCGTGATTCTCTTTGCCCCGCCTGGGAAAGCCTTCCGCGATCTGGTGGAGCTGGCTCGCAGGCTCAAGGAGCTCAAGGCCGAAACCTTGGTGATCTCCAGCGAGTCCTCCATTCTCAAGTCGGCCTCGCAGGTGATTCGCATTCCGCAGCGGGTTGATGAGTTTCTCTCGCCGATTCCTTACATCATCCCAGGGCAATTGTTTGCTGCCATGTTGGCTGAGGTGAAAGGCCTGAGTCCAGACCGGCCCAGATTATTGAAGAAGGTCACCAAGACACTCTGACGAGGAGCCGTCCGTTACTCTCAGCAATTCCAACCTCTGGACATTCGATGACCAAGCGACTTTCATCCTCGAAGGGCCCTCTAAGAAAGCAGACGGGAGGCGGCGGTCCCGAGCGCAAAGGACATCGCCGGCGCGGCCAGGGGCTGCTCCTTTCCGGCTTGCTGACCGAGGAGCGAAATCCCGCATCGTCGGGAATCGATGAGCGGTCCACCGAAGCCATGCTTGGAATCCTAAATGCCGAGGACCGGAAGGTCCCTTTGGCGGTGGGTCGCGAGATTCCCCATATCGCCCGGGCGGTGGATCTGGTGGTCGAAGCGATTCGGTCCGGTGGGCGGTTGATTTACGTAGGAGCTGGAACCAGCGGACGTTTGGGCATCCTGGATGCGAGCGAGTGCCCTCCCACCTATGGAGTCTCTCCGCAGTTGGTGCAGGGCGTGATCGCCGGTGGGACGAAAGCGACCTACCAGTCCGTGGAGGCTTCCGAAGATGACGAGTCGGCTGGAGCCGCAGCACTGAGGAAGAAACGGATCACAAGCCGGGATGTTGTTGCCGGAATCGCCGCCAGTGGCCGCACACCGTTCACTGTGGGAGCCATGAAATACGCCCGATCGAGAGGTGCCAAGGTTCTGAGCATCACCTGTAATCCCCGGTCGCTGATGGCGGGACTGGCCGACGTTTCCATCGCTCCGGTGGTGGGGCCGGAGGTGGTAACGGGCTCGACACGCTTGAAGGCCGGCACGGCTCAGAAGCTCGTGCTCAACATGATCACCACCGGAGCCATGATCAGGTTGGGCTACGTCTACGACAACCTCATGATCAATGTCCAGATGAAGAACGAGAAATTGCGCGAGCGCGGTCGCCGAATTATCATGGCAATCGCGGGCGTGGACTACCGTGCCGCCGATCTGGCTCTGGCTCGATCCAGCGGCGACATCAAGGCCGCCGTCGTCATGCTCAAGAAAGGAATCTCGTACAAGACCGCGCTCAAACTCCTGGATCGCTCTGGTAACGATTTGCGCACGGCGCTCAAGCTTCCGGCCGGGGAAGCGGTTTGAATCCGCACTCCATCCCATCATGAAGAAACTGGCCATTCTGGCAGGTCAAGTCATCACTCCCGACACGGTTGTCTCCCAAGGAGTGGTGTTGGTGGAGGGGCCGAAAATCCTGGAAGTCGGGAGTCGATTCAACGTCTCCTTCGATGACCCGGAGTTCGAACTGCTGCACTGCGAGCAGTTCACGCTGGTTCCGGGTTTCGTCGATGTCCACGTTCACGGGGGCGGTGGGCGTGACCTGATGGAGGGCAGCCGTGAGGCCGTGGAGGTGGTTTCCCGCCGGCTCGCCCGTCATGGCACAACCTCCTATCTGGCGACCACCGTCACCGCTTCACCAATGGCCATGCTGCGGGCCGTAGAAAGTCTCGGGGGCCTCGTGGCGGAGGATCTGGGGGGAGCCAGGATGCTGGGCCTCCATTTGGAAGGACCATTCATCAGCCCCGGCAAGCGGGGGGTCCATCCACCTGAATTCATCCTGAAACCGTCTTCGCGCATTTTCGACGAACTGGTCAAGATGTCGGGTCAGCAGGTCAAGCTCATCACCCTGGCACCCGAAGTCGAGGGTGGGATGGAGTTCTTGCAGCACGTTCGATCTCAAGGCGTGTTGGTTTCCGTGGGCCATTCCGACGCGACTTTTGCGGAAGCGGTGAAAGCCATCCAGGCCGGCGCCTCACAAGCGACGCATACCTACAATGCCATGAGGGGGTTCACGCACCGGGAACCCGGCATCGTCGGTGCCGTCCTCACCAGCAAGCCGGTTTGGGCCGAGCTGATTGCCGATGGCGTGCATGTCGCACCTGCGGCCATTCAGGTCCTCTTGAACTGCAAAGGTGCGGACAGGGTATTGCTGATCACGGACGCCATCAGCGCCGCGGGCATGCCCGATGGGGACTACCAGCTGGGCAGCTTTGCGGTCAAAGTCTCGGGCGGAGTCTGCCGCAATGCCGAGGGGGCCTTGGCCGGCAGCACGCTCAGCCAGGACCAGGCTGTTCGCAACATGGTTTCCTGGACCGGCCTGCCTTTGGAGGACGTGGTCTCCATGACCTCGCGGAATCCGGCCGAGGCAGTGGGTATGGGAGATCGTAAAGGCCGTATTGAAACCGGCTACGATGCCGACCTGGTGCTGCTGGATGCCGATCTCCAGGTGCGTCTCACCATTTGCGAAGGGCAGGTTGCGTATCGTGCCGCTGACCCTTGACAGATCTTCCGTCCCTTTGCGATCGAGGTTCACATCATGGAAAAACTCTTAGTTCGGGGAGGCAGGCCCCTTGCGGGGACTGTCCAGATCAGCGGAGCCAAGAACGCCGCCCTTCCCGCCATGGCCGCGGCCCTTCTGACTCCCGATCAGGTGACCCTCCACAATATCCCTGCGGTGCGGGATATCCTGACCACAGGCAAGTTGCTGGCTGAACTGGGCTGCCAGACAGACGTGAGCACCCTTGACAGTTTTCACTCGTGTCGGATTACCGCGGAGCAAGTCAGCTCTTGCGAAGCGCCCTACGACTTAGTCAAGACCATGCGGGCGTCGGTGCTGGTGCTGGGGCCACTGTTGTC
Source organism: Acidobacteriota bacterium (assembly GCA_040753175.1). Lineage (GTDB taxonomy): Bacteria > Acidobacteriota > Terriglobia > Versatilivoradales > Versatilivoraceae > JBFMEW01. The sequence continues at coordinate 157,529 of JBFMEW010000004.1, forward strand.
GCGGTTTGGCAGTGCGCGCGTTTCTCTTCCCGGTGGCTGCGCCATCGGCGCCAGGCCGATCGATTTGCACATCAAAGGCTTCGAAAAGCTGGGCGCTACCGTGGCGATCGAGCACGGCTACGTCGAAGCGCGTGCCAAGCGGCTCAGGGGCTCGGAGATTGTCTTCGATCGGGTTACCGTCACGGGAACCGAGAATCTGATGATGGCAGCCGTGCTGGCCGAGGGCGAGACCGTGCTGCATAACGCCGCCTGCGAGCCGGAGGTGGTGGACCTGGCCTCATTGCTATGCAAGATGGGAGCAAAAATTGAAGGTGCCGGCTCCAATCGAATTGGCATCCATGGCGTCGATCGCCTGTATGGAACCACCCACACCGTGATCCCCGACCGCATTGAGACCGGCACGTTTCTGGTGGCCGGCGCCATCACCGGGGGTGAAGTGGAGGTCCGCGATTGTCGAACAGACCACCTGCTTGCCGTCATCGAAAAACTGGAGGAGGCCGGAGTCCGCATCGAACGGAAATCCCAGAGCCACCTCAAAGTCAGCGCACAGGGAGGCCTTCGGGCCCGCGATGTCACCACAGCCGAATACCCGGGGTTTGCAACGGACATGCAGGCCCAGTATATGGCCTTGATGACGCAGGCTGAAGGCACCTCGGTCATCACCGAAACCATCTTCGAGAACCGGTTCATGCACGCCAGCGAGATGATACGGATGGGAGCCAACATCAAAATCGAAGGCGGCCGGGCCATCGTGGTGGGGAAAACGCCTCTCAGCGGCGCCAACGTCATTGCCTCTGACCTTCGAGCCAGCGCCTCGCTCGTCCTGGCTGGATTGGTAGCGAAGGGCGAAACGCTCATCGATCGGATTTACCACCTCGACCGCGGTTATGAGCAGATTGAGGAGAAACTCAAAGCACTGGGCGCGTCCGTGGAGCGATTGAGCTGAGATTTGTTCTCCGCCCAATCCGGAACGCCTGGAGAGGAACGACCCTGCCATAGTGTGGAGATTCTTTTCCCAACCAGCTCCGTCCAGGAGATAGGGGATTCTTTGAGGTCCAAACCAACTTCCTGTTTTCTAGAGGCTTAGAAGGGCGATAGAGGGGGCAGAAACACGAACGTCCTGTTTCTTCTCTTTGGACTCCAGGTTGCCAAATATCGGGTAGCAGTGCTGAAGCGCCGGTTCCAGAATCCGGCAAAGACTTCACCTCTGGAGACAAGACGATGCCCAATGATAGCTCGCTGCGAAGATTGTTGGAGCAACTGAACCAGCAGTACCAGATATCTCCGGAGTTCAAGAAGCGCGTCTCCGATTTGATTGACCGGATCGACGGGTTCTCCTTGCATCCTGACCAGGTAGCGGTTCTGGAGTCGAAGCTGCGTGAGACCTACGAACGCCAGGTTCTCGTGGAAACCTGCCGAAGCGAAAGCCAGAAGTCCCTGGAGCGGATTCGCGACAAAGTCCAGGACTACTCCGATACTCTTACCGACATCAACCACAAACTCAATCAGGCTGAGAACGCTCTTGGGAACTTGCTCAGCTTCCAAACGCAGCCGGACCCGGCGGCACCGCGACCGGCTGACAACGTTAGAGCCAAGGCACTGGCCGCCTTCGCCTCAATCAACAGCAAAAATAGCCGCATCAACTAGTCGACTAATGGACGAATCCTGGTTGCTGAGCCCGGACGTGGTTTCGAGCTGTTTTGAACAGATTGGATGCGTCTTGGGCGGGAGCGATCTTCTTTCAAGGTAGTTTCCGATGGTCGGCTCTTCATCCGTCAAAACGAGTCGCCTCTTCCACCCGTAGTGCACAGATTCGCACAAGCCTCACATCTAGCTTGCCTCCGTGAAGTATCCCTAAATGAGCAGGGCCGATGCTCCGGACAGTGGTACAAACCCAAGCGTCAGCCGGGTTGCCATGGCTCACAGACGGGGTCAATTGAACTGAGTGGAAGAAGCCGGAAACTACCGGAAGAGCAAGAATGCAGATACACTCGTCCCGAGGCGCTGGTAGAATGTGGCGTCGAAGAGCATCGAGTCCACGGGGTCGCTCACGGCCGGCGGTCCAACCGAGAAAGAAGGAGCAAATAGGATCCACGCCTGTCTAGGCAACCTGCCTCGTTGGGAAACACCGCCGGGCAATCCGAGTCGAGCGGCAATGATGACTGACTTTCACGCCAAGTACATCGCCCACGAGCTGACTCGGCGCTGCGCTTCTGACAGCGTCGAAAAGCTTACGGCTGTGCTCTCCGACGCACAGGTAGACCTGAATCCCCACCAAATCGAAGCGGCGAATGCTGAACTGGTCCGGCTCTACTGGGACATGGGCCGGATGATCCACCAAACGATCAATTGAAAGCAAATGCCGTGCAGACGTTTAAGACCAAGTGTGTCACCAGCTTCAAGACGGTATAAGCTCACGCGGAGAACGCGGAGGCGCGGAGGAGAACACGATGGCCAGAGAGATTGATGAGATAACCGGGATTATCGTCGATGCGTCATACAAGATTCATACTGCGCTTGGGCCGGGCCTGCTGGAATCGGTCTATGAAGCGGTCCTCGCCAGGGAACTGGAACGCCTCGGACTGGTTGTTCAACGCCAGGTCGTCGTTGCGTTCGATTACGACGGAATGCACTTTGAAGAGGGGCTGAGACTTGATCTGCTCGTCGAAGGAATGGTCGTTGTCGAACTCAAGTCAGTGGAAAGGCTCGCCCCCGTTCATTCCAAGCAGCTCTTAACCTATCTGCGACTCATGAACCTTCCCGTAGGACTTCTCGTCAATTTCGGCGGCGCCACACTCAAAGAAGGTCTACACCGAATCGTCAATCACTACACTCCCTCGCCCTCTGCGCCTTCGCGTCTCCGCGTGAACCAAGGAGGCTCCGCGTGAAAATCCAGGTTCACGCGGAGAACGCGGAGGCGCGGAGGAGAACACGATGGCCAGAGAGATTGATGAGATAACCGGGATTATCGTCGATGCGTCATACAAGATTCATACTGCGCTTGGGCCGGGCCTGCTGGAATCGGTCTATGAAGCGGTCCTCGCCAGGGAACTGGAACGCCTCGGACTGGTTGTTCAACGCCAGGTCGTCGTTGCGTTCGATTACGACGGAATGCACTTTGAAGAGGGGCTGAGACTTGATCTGCTCGTCGAAGGAATGGTCGTTGTCGAACTCAAGTCAGTGGAAAGGCTCGCCCCCGTTCATTCCAAACAGCTCTTAACCTATCTGCGACTCATGAACCTTCCCGTAGGACTTCTCATCAATTTCGGCGGCGCGACACTCAAAGAAGGTCTACACCGAGTCGTCAATCACTACACTCCCTCGCCCTCCGCGCCTTCGCGTCTCCGCGTGAACCAAGGAGGCTCCGCGTGAAGATCCAGGTTCACACGGAGACGCAGAGAACGCGGAGGGAAGAAGATGGCAAGAGAAATCGATGACATCACGGGCATCGTGGTCGATGCGGCCTACAAGATTCACACGGGTCTTGGTCCAGGCCTGCTTGAGTCCGTCTATGAAGCTGTGTTGGCGCGCGAATTGGAACGGCACGGGCTTCGGGTGCAAAGGCAGGTCTGCGTGTCGTTCGACTTCGATGGCATGCACTTCGATGAGGGGTTTCGCGTCGATCTCCTGGTCGAAGGCATGGTTGTCGTCGAACTGAAATCGGTGGAGAAGTTGGCCCCGGTGCATTCCAAACAGTCGCTGACCTACTTGCGTCTCATGAACCTCCCCGTGGGCCTATTGATCAACTTCGGCGGCGCCACACTCAAAGAAGGTCTACACCGAATCGTCAATCACTACACTCCCTCGCCCTCCGCGCCTTCGCGTCTCCGCGTGAACCAAGGAGGCTCCGCGTGAAAATCCAGTTCGATTCCAATCAACAGTATCAGCTGGAGGCCGTGGCGGCCGTCACCAAGCTTTTGACGGGCAGCCCCTGGGCACGCCCGAATGGCATCAATCAACTGAATTGGGAAACGCCTCCACGTCCGTGGTCGCTGGACTCCTGTTAGGGGCGACATCAGGGTCTGGCAGGACCTCACACCGCTAGACTTGCCCGTCCGGATTTCCGGAGTCCGTCGAGGCTCGGGTTAGACGCCCCGGCTTCAGTCGGACAGTTGGACGATTCCTTTGATGTAGGTTGGCCGGGAATACTCGGTGGTCAGGGCCTGCTGGATGGCTTCCAGCCCCTGAAAACGATGCGTGACCATGGTCTTCACATCAATAGTCCTGGAGCGGATGGCTTCCGCGGCCTCAGCATAGATGGCGGGCCGATGGTCTGATGTGAAATGCCCGGAAGCTCCGATGGGAGAGACCAGCGTGGGTTCGAGAAACTGCACGAGGTTGATGATTCCGATGTCCTTTCCGCGGTGACCGTGGCCGTAGAGCAGAACGGTGCCCTGTTTACGCAACAGCCAGGGAATCTGTTCGTAGACCTGAGCACTGCCGCAAGCGTCAATCAGGCACTCCACCCTGTTTCCGGCCGTGAGTTCCGCGACCGCTTCAATCAGGTTGACCTGGGACACGTTGAGGCATTCGGCGCCGTATTGCCGAGCCAGAGCCAGCTTGCCGTCCTGCGTGTCGGCGACGATGATCAATCCCTGGAACCCTTTTACATTCCGCAGGTACTGTACGAATAGCAGGCCGGCCGGCCCAGACCCACAGATCAGGATCGATCGGATCTTCCGTTCGCCATCAAACGTGAAACGGCCGCCCGCTCTTTCCAGAAACGACACGGCGTGGAGAACGCAGGCCAGCGGTTCAGACATTACCGCCTCGGCAAAACCGAGGTTTTCCGGAATTTCCACGGTATTGACGGCTGGAACGGCGACCAGGTCGGCCATGGCCCCCTGGACGCCCGTAATGCCGTGCTCCTGGTAGAACTGACACTGATGGGAATCGCCGGTGTCACAGTACTCGCAGATGGGCTGTCGTTGGGCACTGTAGCAGTTGAGGCCTTGATCGACCACGACGCGATCTCCGGGCCGTACGCCTTTCACCTCCCCACCTGTGTCCACCACCAGCCCACAAAACTCATGGCCCAGGATTTGAGGCTGCTCCTCGAGCGGAATGACGCGCCCGGAGGGAGCCATGTTGTAGTTGCCTTCGCCCCGAAAGATGTGAATATCGGTTCCACACAATCCTACGGCGCCCACCCGTACCAGGACTTGATGCGGAAGGGGCGCTGGGGAAGGAATCTCCCGCACGGAGATCTTCTGGGGTGCTTCCAGAACTGCGGCTTTCATGGTTGAACTCACAGTATTCCGATGATGGTCGGAGTCTCAGGTGTCGAGATCGGAGAGGTCCAGTCGGCCCTCCTGCTGTAAGCGTTCAAAAATCTCGATGGTTTTGGCGATCCCATCCTTGAGAGACGTAAACGGCACCGTGCCAATCTCGTCCTTCAAACCCTCTTCAGCCAGGTTGGCGGCAATTCCGAGACGGTTAGACGTGCACCGAATCAAGCCTCGGGACCGTGGGTACACTTCCTCGATGGCCCGAATGACCTCTTCAACATCTACGACCGCGCCTCGGATGTTGTAGACGCGGGCCCCTGACTTCCCGCTTTCTGCGCAGGCGATGAAAATCTTGGCCGTATCGTCCACAAACTGCATCGAAACCGAGCCACCGAACTTGATTTCGTACGGTCGTCCCACCACGGCAGCCTTCATGGCCTTGGTGGGTCCCGAGGTGACACCGAAATCCCGGCCCGGCCCGTACACCGCATAGGGCCGAAGGCCGACGCTGGAAAGAGCGTTGTCAAGGTAATAAATCAGCGCGTTGCCTTCGTTGCAGCGTTTGTAGACTCCATAGTGGGTTCGGGGCAACAGGGGCGCCTGATCATCCAGAGCGCTGGCGCCATAGTCTTCATCCGGTCCGAAAACCGCCGCGGAACTCGCATACACCAATCCGGCCAGACTGCCGACCGAGCGGGCTGCCTCGAACACATTGATGGTTCCCACCACGTTGACGAGAGCCCCTAGGCGCGGGTTGGCCCGGCAGGAGGGCACCTGCAAACCGGCCAGGTGGATCAAGTGAGACGTCTGCTGTTCGCGGATGACAGCCGTCATTCGGTCGGCATCGCCAACGTCGCCCTGCACAAACTGGATGCGGCTGATCTGTTCGGACGAGAGTAACATCGAAAGCCGCTTGGGCTGGGTATCGAGGTCATAGACCACGACGCTATCCCCGCGTTCGACCAAGTTCTTGACAATCCAGGCGCCGATGCAACCCTGCGCCCCTGTGACGAAATATCGAGACATTAAAATCACTCCGGATGAGAGATTGAGAATCTGGGTATCAGTTGAGGACGAAGTCGGCCTTGAGGACGGTTTTTCCCCAAAGCAGCTCCAAAACACCGCCTTTACCGACCTGGTTTAAGTTGATGGTGAACTGCTCAACACTTTCGGACCCCTCTGACCAATCCAAGGGAACACTGTCAACGTTTTGTGTCGGATCGTATTCAGTGCCCCATCCCCCCACAGCCCGATTGAAAACCAGATGAAAGGTTTTTTCGTCGATCTTCCTCAGCCAAAGACTGTAGGACCCTGCGGCAAAGTTGGTTTTTCCGAAACTGAGCTTGGCGCTGGAGGTCAGAGTGGTCGACTTGTCTGCTCCCATTCGCCAGACTTTTCCCGTCTGCGCCTGGGACAGCATATCCCGCCCTTTTAATGAAGGCCTGCCGTATTCAATCATCACGAACTTGCCGGAGCTCTCAAACTTGGCCGTTGTGCGCGGATTCTTCTGCGCCCACAGCGGTAGGCTGACGCTCAGCACCAACACGATCGGAAACAAGAGACGAAGCCTGGATGGATACATTCTTCCTCCTTTCGGCGACAAGACTCACCTACGCAGATAGGCATCCGAGCCATCCAGCCAGTCCTTCCGGATGGGAGCAAAGATGTCGTAAACGAGAGTGTCCTCGATGGCTTCAACCCGATGCCTGGCGTTGGGTGGGATAGCGAGGACTTCGTTGGACCGAACCACCGTTTCCTGGCCATCGACCGCGAAACGCAGGCAGCCCACGACAACGTGAGACAGCTGCTCGCTCTCATGGCTGTGCTCGGGAACAATGCAGCCCTTTTTGAGAAAGAGCTGGGCCAACGTGATGTTTTGCCCCGTCACAAACTTGCGGGACAACCAATCGTTCATCTGTTCCTGTGGACAATCTTTCCAGTTAAAGAGTTTCATCGGGCGATCTCGTACACGAACTTCCTATAGCACCAAGCGACCACTTGACCCCGCGGCGGCTCCGGCTCGAATCCCCATCGACATTCGATCCCTGGTGTCAATTGACGCCGCTCATCACTGGTTTGGACTCCATAGGGGCAATCGAAGGCCTTCGGGACGAGAGCACCCAGCGCACGGCCACGGCATTGAACAACCGAGCGACGTCATAGTTCTCGTCTACTCTAACCACTTTGCCCTTCAAAACCAGCGGTCTGGACATCCTGACGGGTAGGCTGATGTGGAGGGTCAACTGCATGCCCACCTGCACACTCGACATGGTCAGCAGGCAAGCGCCCGTGGCGCTGTAGTCCACGAGCTTGCTCTTTTCATGAATCAGCTTGTGATTCGTAGAGGTCGCGGTGAACTCAACAGGCCAATTCACCCTGGCGCGCTGCTGAGACCGACGCTCCAACACATCAACAACCATAGGCTCTCCTGAAAGCCCTGGCGAGATAGGAACCGAACCCGAGACCTTGAAACTGCATCGGCCGGCCATGGGCGGACGGTCAAATACGATGGCTGAAGCTTATCAAGAAAGCGATAGGGCTGTCCACAGAGCTGAGTGATTTTCAGAATGTGCCTCCCTGCCATGACTCGCCGCAGACATCTCTCCGTGATGGTCTGCAAGAAGGCCTGCCTGGCTGAGTTGCCGGCCGAGGGTCCGTTTGAACAATTCCCCGCCAGAGGCTTGTTGCTGCCATCAACTGGTGGTTGGCGGCGGCCCGGCAAGTTGATAAAATCTCCAGCGCATTCCGTCCGTGTTCTGTAACTTCAGGCAAATGAGCAGTCGGCTGCGGCTTTTGCAGGTGCGGGTGTCGAGTCATGGGAGCACTCCTCTCGCAGCTACACATACCGTGAGCCGGTGCCGTAGCTTCGCAGTACGATTCGATCCGCGACTGAGGCTGCCGGCCCGGGCTGCGGCGACGCGTGGGATTTTCCGACCGCTCGGTTCAAAGCGCGTTGGTCTTGAGGGGATTCGTGAAGCACACTTCATTGGCTCTTAGTTCAGGTGGGTACAGCGAAATAGGCGAGGGCGTGCTTGACCATGAGTGAAACGGCCCCCAGCGAGACCTTCAAGTCGTATGTCACTCAGGAAGCGTTCGACAAGTTTCTGGCGTCCCTGGATCCTGACCGGGATACGGCCGGGGAACGCTACGAGAAGATCCGATGCAAGTTGATTCGATTCTTCGAATGGCGCGGTTGTCCCTCGCCAGAGGAATACGCCGACGAGACGCTGAATCGTCTGGTACGGAAGATTGGCGAAGGAGAGGTAATACGCGACATCCATAGCTATTGTTACGGCGTGGCCAGGCTGGTGCTGCTGGAGGCTTTCAAACAGAGGGAGAAAGAAAAGGCCGCTCTGGGCGATCTGCCGGATCGGCAATTGGATTCGATCGAAACCGACGAAGTGGAGCGGCAGGTCGAATGCTTGAGGCGGTGTCTGGACAAATTGCCCGCCGGTCAGCAGGAATGCATCCTGGGGTACTATCAGGGCGAGAAAGGCGAGCGAATCGAAAGCCGAAAGCACCTGTCGGATCGGCTGGGTATTCCCCTTAATGCGTTGAGGATCAAGGCACATCGCATCCGCGAAGCCCTGGCCGTTTGTGTGGAAGACTGCCTCGGACGCGAGAAATCGTGAAACGAAATCCCCTTTTTCGCCAGAACGAAGTGGGGAAGGGCGTGAACGGTGGGGACGATGAAAACAAAGACTGATCAAGAAGCGCTCTTCGTCCGCTATTTATTGGGGCAGTGCTCCGAAGAGGAGAAATCCCAACTCGAAGAGCGCTTTTTCTCAAGTGACGAAGTCTTCGAAGACCTCTGTGCCACCGAACAGGAGTTGATCGACCAATACCTTCGAGGCGAACTTGAGCCGACGCAACGGCACCACTTCGAAAAGAGCTATGGGAGCGCCCCCCGGCAGCGCCGGGTCACCTTTGCCCGAGCGCTGAATCGGCTTGCCGCCTCGCCGGTCCCCGTCGGTTCGGATGCCGTGCCCGTGACACCAAGCGTTCCGTGGTGGCGGTTGCTGCATGTGTGGCTGGCTGGGCAAGTGCCTGCCGTCAGGTTTTCGCTGGCTGCAATAGGCCTGGTCGTCGGCTTGGGCCTCTCGTGGCTCATCTGGGAAACCGTCCGGTTGCGTGATTCGCTGGATCGGATGCAGGCGGAGTACCAGAGGCTGCGGGAATCGGAAGCGGAAAGCCGGCAGTTGCTGGAGACGGCGCAAAGGCAGTCCGCCGAGCTGGCGGACCAACTGAAACAGGAAAGAGAGCGGATGATGCGGGCTCCAGCGCCATCCGGGGTCGGGTCGTTGATGGCCTCGTTCGTGCTCTCTCCCGGCCTGGTCAGGGGCACGGACGAACCGACCCGAATTGTCGTCCCTCGATCCGTCGCAAAGCTTCAGTTCCAACTCGACCTCGAAACCGACCTGGACTATCGGAGCTACCGCGCTGAGCTTCGCACCGCGGGAGGCAACCTGATTTGGAGTCAGGATATGCTCAGGGCACGACCCGTGGATTGGGGCCGGGCCATTTCGCTGGTTCTACCGGGGGAGTTGGTCAGCTCCGGGGAACATGAGTTGACCTTGCGCGGATTGGTTGAGAAAGGCCGTTTGGAAGACGTCGGATACTACTACTTCAGCATTCTGAAGCGATAAACCCGCACGAGACTGTCTGACCGAGTGAAGACACCCGCCACGAAAGCGTTTCAGGACGACTCCAGTGTTTGACTGACCTGTTCCCACTGAGACCCCAGCGCTTTGTCATCAAGCGCAAGCGTCGCGTTGTCCCGAGCTGGCTGCCACCCGCGACAGCGAAGAGCCCCCCATTCCATTCGAGCGGTTCGGCTCCCCGATCTTCAGGTTCTCTCAACCCTTCCCCTTTCATGCCTGCACTCCACTCTCTCCGTTCCTGTCGCTGAGGTTGCAGTGAAGGATGACGCCGGCGATCTGCGTAGCAGTCTCCGCTGAATGGTCAAGGCCCCTCCAGTTCGCCCCCCTTCGGGATCCAGTGACCAACTAGCCGCTGCTGTCAGCCGTCCCCACTGCTTGCCGCGGTGCTTTGCAGCCACGCGGCGGGCCTCTCGCAAACAAGTTGTGAAATCTTTTCGGCGAATTCGCCAGTAGAGGATGCAGGTAAGAAATCGTCGGGTCTGATCGGCCCTGACGGCTTCATCAGTCAGGTCGATCGCATAGGATTCCGGCAGCAGGAGGAGCCAAGGTCATTGAGCAAAGAAGAACAGAACACAAACCAACAAGGAGAGTCAGTCATGTATCAGCCACGGATTCAAACACTCGGTTCAGTGCTGTTTCCCAAGATCGCCAGCCTGGCAGGACTCACCCTGGCTTTGATGGTGTCGCCCGTCATGGCAGCCCAGCAACAGAACAGTCCCTTCGAGTTCGGTCCCGGAACGAATCAAGACCACAGCCACTATCGCACACTGACCGTGCCGGCAAAGACCAGCGTCAACGTCGCCGTTCAGTTGCAGCGTGATGCCGGCGGCGCGGACGTTCCGGTGGTGATTGAAGTTCGCCAGGCCAGCGCGGAAAGTGTCGGGACGACGGGGCCTGACGGTCCCCTGATCGCCAGCAAGAACGCAACGGCCGCGACGGGCATGCAGACGGTGGCGTTCCAAAATCAAAGCTTCTCCAGTCAATTTGGTTGTCCGAGCACCTGGAGAGTCCGCGTGAGAACAGCCAACTCCCAACGTCCGCCGGTCAAGGTGTTTGGGACGATTGTTTATCTGTACAACCCTCCCGGTCCCGTGAACCTGGACATGGAGGGAGGCACGCTGAGCCTTAACGCTGGAGCGACCGCCACCAGGGCGCTGGCGGGGACTTCAGGTGGCGTGATCGCGGGCACTGGAACGTTCCGAATTAGAGCCAAGTGGCATACCGATCCGCTCGACCTGGCGCACCTCAATTCCTACTTCCGTCTGACCGTCTCCCTGATTAGGCCCAACGGAACCGTGGCAGCCAGCGAGGCCGGGTTCTCCCAGCACGCGCCTTCGGACAGGACCCCAAAGGTGAACTTCACCTACCTCGTCACTGCTCAGGACGCGCTGATGAGCGGGGCCTGGAGCTTACGGGTATTGAATAACTCATCCGTCAAGATCGTGGATTTCGATATCGAGAAAGGACTCGACCTCAATCCGCTGATGCCGAACTTCAAGAGCACCTTTGCCGCGGGCTGCAACTGATCGGTGTTTCCGAGCAGGAACAGCCAGCTGATCTTCAACTCCCACATCGAAAGGTTGCGAGAGCCAGAGGTCTGCCTGACCACTGCGAGAGAGGGGAGTCTTCGCAACAAGCGGTGAGACGAGCGTTGAAATGTTTTCGGGGTTTCAGCCAGTAGGAGCAGAAGCTAACCATTTTCCAGAGGAGAAGGCTCATGAACAAAACCTTTTCAACTGTCCTGCAGGCCGCAGGATTGTGGCTTGGCCTGCTGAGTTTACCGGCTTTAGCCGACATCACCCATATTCAAGACGATCGAATGTGCGCCAACCTGTCCCAGGGCTGCGCCGGTAAAGGCCCGATTCCACAGGAGCAAGGGGAAACCCGGACGCTGAAGGTGAAAGGTCAGGATGTGAACTTCTGCACCTCCGCCTCAGCCAGCGGCGCCGGGGTGACGGTAACGATTGTGGGGACCAAGCTGGTTGCCGATGGCTTTACCGTGGGCACGGGTCAAATCAACCTGAGAATCGCGGTGGGCGCAACGGCCGCGCCTGGGCAACGAACCATCACCATCAGCCATGGATCCACCAGCTATTCGTTCACCCTCCGAATCTTGAGAAACGGCGTGGTCTCCGGCCTCAACGCGGTGCCTCGGCAGTCAGATTACTTCACCCAGGTGGACGTTACCCTGACCGGCACCAACATTGCCCAAGCTGGAACCCGACTGGAGCTGATTGGTACGAGCCCTCCCGGTACCACCCAAGCACAAGTCCTCTCTTCGAATGACACCACGGCCGTTGTGCGATTGACGTTTTCCACCCCTCAGTCCAAGGCTACCGGGCGAATCGTGCTATTCGACAACTCTTTCCCAGGCGCTTGTACGGCCAACCAGACCTTTGGCTGCTATGGAGCCGGACAGGCCTACACCATCCTCGGTCCCAACGCCATCGAGTCCGTCACCTTCCCTACCGGAAACGCTATCCGCATCGGGAGTGTGCTGACGATCCGAATTCGTCTTACTCAGCCTGCCTCGGGTGGCTCCAGTAGTCCCGGGAACTTCTCTTTGCCGGGCGAGATCATAAAGTGGCAGGTTCACCCCAGCACCGCTTTTGAAGCGGAACCCGGTACCGCGTTCGACCCCAACGCTACCTTGAACCAAGTCATGTTTTCGTCCGGGACCCAGCAGAGGGATCTAGTGGTCAGACTGAGACAGTTGCCCGGGGGCTGTACCACCTGTACCGGGGTCGCAGAAGGACGTGTTTTCGATTACCGGGATGCCGCCCCCTACAAGAGGACCGGAAACTTCACGATGACTCCGTAGGCGGGATGCGGCTGGCCCCGTATCTGTTTCCTTCTTGGTCGTGGCCGCCACGGTGCTCTCCAGTGAAAGTCCTGCAACTTCTGTCGAGCCCGGCGGCCGCGCGGCCATCCGGCCCTATCTGCGTACCTGAACTGGAGTCGAGGACCGGGTGACAGGTAGCCAAGTCAGGCCCCTGTGTTCAGCCGGTCGTTTCAAATACCGTTCGAGGTCTGTCACAGCAAACGTTTGCAGCCCTTTTCATTTCTGTGGCAAGCGTCCGTTGAGGAGGATCCGGTGAGCGCCCTCAAGAACCGTCTCACGCACGATGGAGGATCCATGAAATTCTCTATCGGTAGAAGATTGTGGTCCTGCCTGCCGGCCCCGTGGCTGGGACTGCTTCTCATCCTGCCGGCCGCCGCCAACACGCGGACACTCGAGTTCCCGGTCGCACTGGCCTCAAGCCCCCAGAGCCAGTTCAGCACCCAGTTTCGAGTGCTAAGCCCTGGACGCCTGGTGGTGGAGGTCGTCTCTGGTGCGGCCCATCCCAAGTCGACGTCTTCGGTAGTCCGGCTGACCGTGACGCAGCCGGACCAAGTCGAAGTCCTCCGTCGCGAGGGTCCTTTGCCACTGCGTCTGGAGTACCGCACCACCGACCAGGAGATCGAACGCTGGATCCAGTCGGGGCGTACTCATTGGGTCGTAAAAGTGTCCAACGCTGGGGCTGAGCAAGGCGAGTTTAAAGGACTCCTGCGAATCACCGTTCCTGCCGCTCCGCATCCTCTGGCTGATACTCAGTTCACCCTCGTCGGCTCCGGCAACGCTCAAGAGATTCCTTTTGTCATCCCCGCGCCCGGGAAAATCCAACTGCTGGTGTCCTGGGAAACGGATCCGCTGTCACCCAATGGACCTCAGGCGGTATCTCTCACGCTAAGCCTCACTCATCCGGGTTTGGCCAGAACCTATGCCAAGCGTCAGGGCCCCAGCGCCCTACGCATCGAACATCAAGCCACCGAATCGGAGCTCGACGCCGGCAGCCGCTGGGTCGGACGAATCCAGAATGATACGCAGTCCAGAGTCAGAGGAAGAATGACCGTTCTCTTCACGCCTGCGTTGTAGTCCGGTAGCCGGCCTTGGGACGCGAGGACTGCAGGCCTTGTGGATTTTGGAATCGAAATGCCATCGTTCAAAAACTGGACAATGAGACTGGTGATGGGCTTCCTGCTGTTCAAGCTGGCCGCAGTCAACTTCCTGGCCCAAGCACCGGAGCAGGAACTGAGCTTTTCGCTCAACGTGCTGGGTAGGGAATCGATTGCTCCGAACGAGCTGCTGGAAATCAGTACGAGCCGATCTCTTTCGGCGCCGGACGGTCGGTTAGCAGTCTTTGTGGGGAAAGCCGACGTAACCGGGCTGCTGGTGCAAACTCCCAACGGCGTGAAATATGCTCCCGAAGTGCTTCCTCTTCCGGAGGGAGTCTGGGACGTGGTGGTCTATTTGGTCAATGCCGGTAATCAGTGGAAGGAAGCGGCGCGGTGGACGGTCCGCGTCCTAGCCGAACTCGGAGGGAACCAGGAAGGCGAAATTTCCGGCGAAGGAGACCGCCGGCCAAGCACTGCGGTGTCTCAGCCCGTTGACGAGCCCTCTCGCCTCCGGGTGAAACCCACGCTGACTGTAGGCTTCAAATCGCAGGCCGCCGAGTCTCACTTCCCTGAAGCGGGCCCTGTGCCACGGGCCACTTTTATGGACGGTGTGGTGCAAGCAGGACTCCACAGCAGCTTCAATCGCGGGATGTTTGGCATGCAGAACCAGTTTGATCTGGCCGGCAGCAGCTTTCGAAGTGAGGCGTTACGATTCGGTCAGCTGGGAGACTCGGCACCCAGGGTGGATTTGTCCAGCTACCTGATGGTATTTCAAGTTGGAAGGGCCCGGCTCCAGATGGGCCACGTCAACTTCGGCGGGCAGCGTCACTTGATCAATTCCTTTGCCAGCCGAGGCCTTCAGATCACCGTTCCCCTCCGATCCTGGATGGATTTTTCCCTCGCGGCCCTGAACGGGAACAGCATTGTGGGATGGAACAATTTCCTGGGGCTAAACAACCGAAAGCACCAGGTTCTGGCGGGTACGCTGGGTTTTGAGATCTTGCCGAAGCGGCCGGGAGGGGTCCGCTTCGAGGCCAGTTTGCTGGACGGCGCCGTTTTGCCGTTAAGCGGGTTCGACCAAGGAGTGATCAACGATGCCGAACGAAGTCGCGGCAACAGCGCGCGCCTGGTTGCCAGTGATCAAGCCCAGCGATTCCGACTTGACAGTGGCTTCACCCGCAGTCGGTTCGTCAATCCTTCCGATCCTCTTCTGGAGCAAGGCGAGTCCGTGGTGCCCGTTCGTGAATCGACCGAAAGGGCCCGCTATTTGGACGCCACCTGGAATGCCCTTCAAAATCGGAAATTTGGGAAGAGTCAAACCGCCAACCTGGCTCTGACTTACCGCTATGAGCAGGTCGATCCACTGTTTCGCAGTGTGGCCGCTTTCACTCAGCCGGACCGATTGCAGAATCAGGTCGATCTGACGGCCACACTGGGGGTACTTAGCCTGGCTGCCAGCCACCTGAGAAGCCATAACAACCTGTCGAACGTGGAATCGATCCTGAAGGTCCTGACCCGCCAGAGTACCTTTCTGGCTTCGATCCCTGTTTCCTCGCTTCTGTCACCCACCAAGCCGGTGCGCTGGTTGCCGGCTTCCGCTTCCTGGAACTGGAACCAAACCCATCAACTGGGTCTCGGAACGGCGCCCGGGCCGGGCTTCAGCGACCCCAGCCAGATACCGGACCAGATGAGCGTCAACCAGAATGCCACTTTGGAGTGGCAGTTTGATCGCTATCGCGCAAGTTACCGCTTCAACCGATCCTCCCAGGACAACAACCAGCCGGGAAGACAGCTGGCAGACCTGCGCAACCTGGTGAACGGCGCGGGGTTTGGGGGCAGTGTCAACGACAAGCTGGACCTGAATTACGACGTCAGCGTGGAGAGCACGCGGAACTTCGAACAGAATCGGATCGATCATTTGTGGCGTTCCAGCGTCACCTTCAACTGGCGTCCTACCCCGCAGATGGCTCTGATGGCCACACTGAGCGGGACGACGGCCGGCGATCTTCAGCAACTGAGCCAGATCCGCAACGGCGAAGTCGATGTGCAGTGGTCGTATCGGACCGGTTACGAGAAGAGCGAGATGAAACGAGTCCAGATCCAATGGTCGATCCGGTACGCCAATCGTTACGCACGCACTTTGGACCGGCTATTTGGCTTTGGCAGCCTCACCAAACTTCAGACCGTAAATGTGGGCATGAATATCACGTTTTTCTGATGACAGGCATCGAGACGTCCAGGAGGAAAACTTTGTGAAGAACTTGCGCACCGCGATGACCATCATCGGCTTATTGATACTGAGTTGCGGTCATATCCTGGCCCAACGCATTCGGGTCAACCCCGTTGGAGTGAATGTGAATTCACGGGGAGCAACCACCGTTTTTCTGACCTTCGGCGGAGTCACCGACTACGAGCCGGCCGAGGCTACCTGGTGCGGTGAGTTAATTCCCGCCACTCCGGACCTCGGCAGTAAGTGTGACCCAACCACCATCTTTGGTACGTTGCCGGCCCGCTTCAACCTTTCCACCCGAAGCGGCACAGGGGGATTCACCGACATCATGTCCATTCCGCCTTCCGTGGCCCGGCGAGCCTTTCAGGCTGCCCAGCTTGGAGCGGATTCCGCCTTCTTTTACGTTCGGCGCTTCCTGAACCTGCGTGGCGGGCCCGATGAGTATGTCGTTGTCACCTGTCGCATGACCGAAGGGGGGGCACGCTCTCCCTTTGCTTTGACGGAAGTGAAGCTGTCCTTCGCCAGGGAAGTGCCCGTGCTGTTTCTCAGACCGGGAGAACGGCTGCCTTCCATCAAGGCCGAGATCAGCTACAACGGGACGGGCCGACTCAAGGGGCGGTGGGAAGTGGTCTTGCCGGGGGAAGAGCTGCCGGAGGCGGTGGACCTTTTGACCGAGGCGTCCCTTCCTGTCGAACGGAGGGGGGCCCAGCGACGATATACACAGCTGGAGCGCTTCAATCTCTTCTTGCCACCGTCCGGCAGAATGACGCTGTCCGGACCGGATGTCGCTCGGCTGCCCACCACGGTACAGGGGCCCTATCTGATCCTGTTGCGCATTGAGGCCAGTGACGATCGAGAGAGCGATTCCAGCCTGGTGGCGGTAGGAGCCGGTTCGGGCATCGTCCACAGCGGGGCCGTAGCCGGCTTTCCCCTGCCGGTCCTTCGATACTTCGTCGGCGGTTCCCACTCACAGCTGCCTGCCGCCGGGACGTTGGCCCTTGTGGAGCCTCTCGACCGGGCAGTCCTTCCCGCCGGGCAAACGGTCAATCTGGTTTGGATGGAGATGGCAGGTCCGCTCCTCTATCGAGTCGAGGTGGAAGATCTGCAGGGTAACAAACTGCTGACGGCCTTGCTTCAGCCGGGTGTCGGCGTCTATCGCTTGCCCCCCTGGGTTGTCCAGTCGGCGGCAAGCGATCCCCTGCGCTGGCGCGTCGCGGCGGTGGATCAGAAGGGCGCGGTCGCCGCGGAGACCGAGTGGCGAACGTGGAAGATGGAATCGGTTGCCGGTCCCAAGCCATGACCCCCGAAACTTCAAGACAGGTGGTCCAACCACGACTGTATCGACCGCCCGGCGTTGTCGCAGTGGTCGCGGTATCTCGCTGAGACTTCCTGAAATGTTTTGCGGATTTTTGACAGTTAGAGGCAGAGGATTCAGCCGCAGCGGGCCGACGAGAGCGACGACAAAGGTTTCGTCCACGACCGTTTGAGGTTTCCTTTGTGGGCGAACTAGGCGGTCACTGAAGGCGATCCATCGACAACTCTTTCGACAGGAGGTACCCATATGCAGTCTCACCGCAGGATCACGATCTATCTGAGCCTTGTGCTCGTTTACGGCCTGACGGCCTCTGGGGCCTATTCGCAGTCCAAAACCCTGAAGGATACCCTCAGCATCGAGACACTTGCTGGACGTGCGCTCTCGACCTATCTGGGCACCGGCTACAAGGGGAACGGCAAGCGAGTTTCCTCTTCCGAAGTCTCGTCCTATCTCTCCAAGAACAAGATCAGTCTCTCGAAGCTGCCACCCGACTTCGGTACCCAAATCCAGAAAGGGACGATTGAAGGACTACTGGTTCCCGACGTACCCAACCCGACAAATCCCGGAACTACGGGCGAGGTGGTGCTGGTTCGGTCTACCTGCCTGCTGGGTACGGATGGATGCAGCCGACGTGGCCTGCTGATACAACCGCCCAGTTTCTTCGGGAAGGCTGCCGGCGAGCAGTGGTGCCAGAACTGCACCGGCTGTGAGGGCGCCAGAAACCCACCCGATTGCGATCTGTACGACACCTGTGTCTGCACGTCCAGCCCCAACTGCCCAGGGAACGCCTGCAAGAAGTGCCCCGGCTGTTAAGGAAGTGGAATCTTTGCTGTCAGGTTCCTTGGGCAGCTGAGAACGCCAGGGGAGCCCGTCAGGGCTCCATGGGTCGAACTTGATTAATGGAGGGCGAGCTTGCTCCGAGCACTGTAAGTAAACGCTGCCGATCGAAACCGGCTCACGAGCTGGCCCTCCCCAGGCCCCTGAACAAGTTTCACACCTCCTTTGAAGACTGGGACGAATCCGACACGAGTTCCACCCACAACGACCGCGCTCTCCCCTCCCTTGTTTTTTAGATGGACGGCCGCCTCTAGTGGTAGGATTGGCCAACCCGTGCTTCCTTTAAAGGCAGATCGACAGCAGTGTGGCCGATTCTTATCGTCGCGCTGCAATGCTCTCCGGAGTGCCGAATATGATTCGTCGATTTGGTTGTCGTCGCGTTCCACTGAGCCGACTCTCTCCGATTCTTGGCCCCAGAACTGTTGCCCTGGCTCTCCTTCAACTGGTGTTGGCGGCACTGGAAGGGCCCGCACTTGGGCAGGCACAGGAGAAGCCGGATACGTCCGCTCTCGCTCGGGGAATTCCGGTCGAAAGGGAGATCAGAGGCGGGCAATCCCACGGCTACGAATTCAACTCAACAGCAGGCGAGTATATCGGGATCAGCCTCGAGCAGCGTGGGGTGGACCTGGTGGCCACGCTGATCGGACCGGATGGCCGGCCCCTTGCGGAGTATGACGATGAGAGTTTCACCGGGGGAAGAG
Source organism: Acidobacteriota bacterium (assembly GCA_040753175.1). GTDB lineage: Bacteria > Acidobacteriota > Terriglobia > Versatilivoradales > Versatilivoraceae > JBFMEW01. Next base: position 176,437 of record JBFMEW010000004.1, read on the forward strand.
AGCAGATCGATTGGATATCGGAGACGTCTGGCAATTATCGACTGGAGGTGAGCCCACGCTCAAAGCAAGCCTCCATTGGGCGATATGAAGTCCGCCTCGACGAGCAGCGAATGGCCTCGCTGCCGGACCGGCAGCGTCTCGCCGTTCAGGTCATCTATTTGGAGGCCCGAATCCTGCGGCGAGGATCCTCAGAGTCGCAGCAACAAGCAGCTGAAAAGTATGTTGAGGTTGTGGGCCGCTGGAGGGCGCTCGGTGACCGCCGGATGGAAAGCCACACGCTCTACAACCTTGGTTTGACCTATCGGGTGCTGGGTGACAACCAAAAGGCCCTGGACGCGTACCACCAGGCCCTGCCGCTGCTGCGCAGCCTTGGCGAACGGCAGAAAGAGGCCGGTACGCTCAACGGTATTGGAACGATTCACTCGCTGCGCGACGAGAATCAAAAGGCCATGCCCTTCTTCAACCAGGCTTTGATCTTGAGTCGTGAGGTGGGAGACCGATTGCTGGAAGCCCAGGTTCTGTACAACCTCGGAAAGTCTCACAGCTTGTTGGGAGAAAACGACAAGGCCTTGACTTACTACAGCCCGGCGCTCGAGATACAGGAGGCACTCGGAGACCGAGAAGGGAAGGCCGTTACGCTCAACAGCACCGGTATCGCTTACAGGTTGCTTGCCGAGTGGCCGAAAGCCCTCGAATACTACAACCAGGCCCTCCAACTTTGGCGTTCCGCAGAGGATCGGCGGCGCGAGGCCATAACGCTGGGCAACATGGGCAACATCTATCAGGAAATGGGCGAATTCCAAAAGGCACAAGACTTCCACTCCGAAGCCCTCGCCCTGCATCGAGCCACGAAGAATCGTCAAGGCGAGGGGACCGTATTGACGGCGGTGGGCTGGACGCACTGGCTGCTGGGCGAGAATCAAAAAGCACTGCACTACTACGACCAGGCCCTCCCCATCACGCGCGAGATTGCTGACCGGTTTTTGGAAGCCATGGTGTTGAATAACATCGGATTGGCACAGGCGGCGTTGGGTGATACGCAAGAAGCACTCAATTACTACCGCCAGGCACTGACCCTCAAACGCGCCGTTGAAGATCGCTGGGGAGAAGGTTATGCGCTGCTGGACATTGGCGTTGCTCACTGGTCATTGGGCCAGTACCGCCAGGCACTGGAGTATTACGACCAGGCCCTCGCGATCAAACGTGCGGTCGGCGACCGCCAGGGAGAGGCGGAGACCCTCGCCAACATAGGATTGGCATACAGTTCGATGGGCCAGCATGAAAAAGCCCTGGAGCAGTATGCCAAGGCGCTAGGCTTGCAGCGTTCGATTGCAGACCGAAAAAACGAGGCAACCACGCTGTTGGGTTTGGCTCGTGCTCACCGCGCGCTTGGAGACCTCGCTGCCGCTCGCATTCATGCCCAGGCCGCACTCGAGATCGTCGAGACGCTGCGGGCCCAGGTTGCCAGCCACGACCTTCGGGCCTCTTACCTGGCCACGCATCGAAGAGCCTATGAGTTCTACGTGGATATCCTCATGCGCTTGCATGAGGCTCACCCGAACGAGGGCTATGCGGCTGATGGGCTTCTGGCCAGCGAGCGGGGACGAGCCCGAGGCCTCCTGGAGAGTTTGACGGAAGCCTACGCCAACATTCGGCAAGGTGTGGATCCCACACTACTGCAGCAGGAACGGGCGCTGCAACAGCAGATCAACGCCAAGGCCGCCCGGTTGACCGAGCTGCTGAGCGGCCAACACACGAACGAGCAAGCCTCCGCGGCAAAAGGTGAGGTGGACTCGCTGTTGGCAACGTTCCAACAGGTACAGGCTCGAATTCGCCTGAATAGCCCGCACTATGCCGCTCTGACGCAGACCCCAGTTCTGACGATGGGACAGATTCAAGGCCAGATCCTGGACGCGGAGTCGTTACTTCTGGAGTATTCACTGGGAGAAGAACGCAGTTTCCTTTGGGCCGTAACCCCGAACTCACTGACCAGCTACGTTCTGCCGAGGCGAGCGGAGATCGAACAGGTGGCGCACCAGGTCTATGATTTCTTGACCGCACGCAACCAGAACTCATCCTCGGAAAAACCTGAGAAAAGGGCGTTGCGCCTCGCTCGAGCCGAGGCCGAATACCTTGAGGCCGCGACCGCTTTAAGTCGAATACTCGTGGGACCGGTGGTCACCTTGCTGGCGGACAAGCGCCTCGTTATTGTTGCCGAGGGGATCTTGCAGTACGTTCCGTTCGGTGCGTTGCCCGTGCCCGAGTCCTCGAGACCCGCTGTCTCCGGCAGGCATTCCGAAAAGGGTGGAGGTCTGAGCCCAGTCCTGATCGTGGAGCATGAAATCGTAAACCTGCCTTCGGTTTCCGTGCTGGCTGTGTTGCGCGATGAACTCAAGCAAAAAGCACCCGCGCCCGAAGCGGTGGCCATACTGGCCGATCCCGTTTTTCGAGCGGATGATCCCCGCATCAAATCCGATCGGGTCGGCGTTAAACGGGCGCGTGCGAGCGATGCGGACTCGAACACGGAAGGAGTCCTTGACGTTCAACGAGCGGCTGCCGAATCAGGCATGCCGGTCTTCAGACGACTGCGCTTCAGCCGGCAGGAGGCCGAAGCGATCGTGGCTTTGGCGCCACCGGGGAAGAGCTTGAAGGCGGTCGATTTCGCGGCCAGCCGCACCACGGCCACCAGTTCGGAAATGGGTCGCTACAGAGTCGTGCACATCGCGACCCACAGTTTGCTCAACAACCAGCACCCGGACCTTTCTGGAGTTGTCCTTTCTCTCGTCGACGCCGCCGGACTGCCACAAGACGGCTTTCTGCGTCTCCATGAAATCTACAACCTCAAGCTTGGAGCTGAATTGGTGGTCCTGTCGGCCTGTCAGACGGCGTTGGGTCGCGAGATCAAAGGCGAAGGCCTGATCGGCTTGACTCGTGGCTTCATGTACGCGGGATCCCCGCGTGTGGTAGCGAGTCTGTGGAACGTGGACGACCGCGCAACGGCTGAGCTGATGAAGCGCTTCTATGCGGGCCTGATGCATGGCGGCCAGCGGCCGGCCGCGGCTCTACGCGCCGCTCAGGTGTCGATGTGGAAAGAGAGACGCTGGCAGTCTCCTTACTACTGGGCTGCCTTCATGATGCAGGGCGAATGGAGATGATTAAGGAAGCGTGGCTCGCAAAGATCTGCCTCTGGAGGGTGGACCGGCGATCAGGCCCTGGAGAAAGTGTCAAAAGGGATCGCCATCGCTGAGCCGCAGTTTCGGGTGCTAAGGATTCGCTGTTCGTTTTGGTGACAGCCCGGGTTTTTTCTTCTTTTCGGTATCCGGGCGGTCGTCAGTCACAAAACCGTTGCGGTTGGGCATTCCCACTCCGGCCAGGGTCGAGGCGTTCATCACGTCGTGCTCGCCGATGAGTCCGTTCCAATAGAGTATCAGCGCCGACACGGCATAGACCTGGTCATGGCTCAGGAGTCCGGGGTTGTCGAAGGGCATGGCCCGATTGATGTAGTCGAACAGAGTCGTTGAATAGGGCCAATAGCTGCCGACAGTCTTCAACGGCTTGGGCGAGGCCAGAGTTCCCTGGCCGCCAACCAATGCCGCTTCTTCCTTTCCTTTGCCTTCGGCCCCGTGACACAAGGCACATCGGCGCTCATACACGGCTTTCCCCTCCGCTGCGGTCCCCTTGCCTGGAGGCAAGCCCTTGCCGTCGGGTGACACGAAGTGATCCCGTTGGGCCATCTCGCTCGGGGTGGCGGGCCTCCCCAGCTTGTACTTCGGCGACTGGGCCATCGCCAACCCCGTTAGAAACACCAGGAGGAGAGCCGGCTTACACACTGTGCACCTCCCCGTCCGGCGTAATCTTCCAGACTTTGGTTCCGTTGTAGTGGTAGTTGGAATTCAAACCGCGCGCCTCGATCAGTTCCTCACGCGTAGGCTGAAGATAGCCTGATTCATCCACGGCCCGGCTGGTGATCTGCACCTCGTGGCCATCCCATTCCCAGGGCAGGCGGAAGCGCGTGAATGCCATCGCCAGGCGTGGCTCCTGCAACTGCGCCGCTCTCCAGGTCACTCCCCCGTCGATACTGACCTCCACCTTCTCGATCCGGCCCCTTCCGGTCCAAGCCAGTCCGCGAATCTCGTAAAATCCGGGTCCGGGCAGCCTACGACCCCCGCTCGGATGGGTGATGACGCTCTTGGCATCCATCTCGAAGGTAAACTGTCTGGCCTTCCCATCCGGCATGAGATCGGTGTATTTCGACGTCTCGTCCTTGGCCATGTAAGGCTGGTCGACCAATTTCAATTGTCGTAACCACTTGATGTTGGTGTTGCCCTCGTAGCCCGGTACGATCAACCTCAGCGGATAACCCTGGCTGGGTCGGATGGCCTCCCCGTTTTGGGCATACGCTACCAGGCCCTCCTTCAAGACCTTGGTCAGCGGCAGGCTTCGGAACAGCTTGCACGCATCGGCTCCTTCCGCGAGCATCCATTTGGCGCCGGCCTGCAAACCGGATTCCTCCAGGAGCAGGCGAACCGGCACTCCTGTCCACTCGCTGCAACTGGCCAGCCCAAATCCCTTTTGCACATCTCCGGCACCGGGAGACTTCCACTCGCGTCCCGAATTACCCGAACATTCAACGAAGTAGATGTGCGATTCCGAGGGCAGCCTTTTCAATTCCTCAACTGTATAGATCGTAGGCCTGTCGACCAGACCGTGAATCAGTAGAGTGTGGGCGGCCGGATCGATCTGTGGGACTCCGGCATGATGACGTTCGAAATGGAGCGCCGATGGCGTGAGGATACCCTCGGTGTCGGCCAGCGGTGTCGTCGACGATCCGATCTCGGGCCGCTTCACCTCGGGCACCAACCGCCGGGCCGATTCGAACTTCGACCGTTCACCATAAGGGCTCAGCCGGACGCCCAGTTCACTCGGCAGTTCTGGCTCGGCGCCCGGCCTTCCTTTGCCGCACCCCGCCGTGAAGCCGGCTGCCGTCAGGCCCGCAGCTGTGAGAAATTTCCTGCGATGCATGGGGTCTAACCTTTCTTTCAAGGGATGTTCGTCCCGGAACAACTGCTCGGGTAGTTCTTTTGAACTGAGTCGCGCTCACCCGCTGAGAGAGGCGTCGACGCTCGCAAGAACTGCTCGTGACGCCGGATCATTCAACGGTGTGCCCGTATCTTAAAACAAAATGCGGCGGAATCCCCATCACTTCCCATGTCCCCCGGGAAATCGGCCTGAGTGGAGGCGCGCTCGTGCCCCGGCTATTGTCCGAATCTGGTCCGCCTCTGTGGGCCTTGAAAGACCGGGCTAGGATCAAGGGTCGCTGACAAGCCGAAGGCTGGTCAGCCATTAGCCAGGGGTGGCGCCCTGCGCGCCACCCCTGGATTACTCATCCAATCCACCCGACCCCCGCAGGGGTCGCAGACCGTTCGCCACGACTCTTCATCAATTCGCGGCAGGTGGCACGCCTTGGGCGCGTGGGGCGAGCGAGACGCCCGCGCTCCCAAGTGCGGTTGGCGTTGCCGTCGCCAGCCGGTGGTGGCGCTGCGCTTCACCACCGGCTAAAAGCTGGCAAGCCTGCCGGCTTGCCGTTTGACTCCTGGCTCGTCCGGTGTTTCGTCGAGCAACCCACCCGATCTTGACATTGACAAGCCGAGGCTTTCTTGGATCGGGCTTCGCCTTATCTTCCCGGCCTTGAAAGGCCGGGCTAGATTCAAACGTCGCTACGCGACGGAAAGGGACTGCCGATAGCTGATCTGCAACACCTCTGCTGCCGAGCTCAGTGTCCGTCTCCCTGACACCACTTCGTCCATCACCGTCTTGCGCCTCAACCCCTTGCTACCCTGTCGAGTTATTCAGAGGACCCTATCGTGGAGTTTCAACATTACCGCCTGCACGGATTGACCAGGGAATGGCGGAGTGGTAGTGTCTGCCAAGTATCATATCCGGAATAGGAGAATCAAGGAGACGCCCATGGCGATTCTCAAGAGGGTCGCATTGGTATTGGCTGTCCTTGCGATCCTGCTGGCGCTCATCGCGCTGTTCCTGCCGGCCACCGTACACGTGGAGCGGAAGACGCAGATCGAGGCGCCCGCGGCCACGGTGTTTACGGTCCTGAATGGTTTCCGGAACTTCAACAAATGGTCACCGTGGTATGCCTTGGATCCCCAGACCCGGTATACGCACTCGGGTCCGGACAGCGGCGTCGGCGCGAAGCTCAGCTGGGCCAGCGACAGTCAAAGCGTCGGCAGCGGAAGTCAGGAGATCATCGAGAGCCGGAAGTGGGACTGGGTGAAAACCAAACTCGATTTTGGAGCCCAGGGAGCCGCAACCGCCTTCTTCACGCTGGTGCCCAGAAATGGCTTGACGGAGGTGACGTGGGGTTTCGACACCGACTTGGGGCTGAATCCGGTCAGTCGGTACTTTGGGTTGTTCTTCGACCGGATGATTGGACCTGACTATGAAAAAGGACTGGCTGCCCTGAAGACCTTCGTGGAACAACTGCCCAAAGCGGATTTTTCCGGCCTGGCAGTCGAGCAGGTGGAGGTTGTGCCACATTCAATTGCCTATCTTTCGGCCAGCAGCATCAAGGAGCCGAAAGAGATTGCGATGGCCATTGGCAAGGCCTTCGCTGAAATCGAAAAGGTGTTGCAGGCTCACAAGCTCTCGCACGTTGCACCCCCGATGACCATCACTACCAGGTGGGATGACTCCGGCTACGGATTTGACGCGGCGATTCCGGTCGACAGAATACCGCGGAATCCTGGTACCGCTCATGGCTCGGTCGGGTTCAGAACGACCTATTCGGGAAAAGCGCTGAGGGCTATTCACAAAGGTCCTTATCAGAATCTGACCGCCTCTTATGACCAGCTATTTGCTTTCGCCGCGGCCAGCGGGATCGAGAGCAACGGGCGCTCATGGAATCAGTACATCAGCGACCCAGCCAAGACCCCGGAAGCGGAACTGGTGACTCATATCTACCTTCCGGTAAAGTAGCAGCCGGTTCAAGGCGCCGGTCAGAGGTGCCTGTCGCCACACGGCAGCTGTCGAGAGGCCTCCAGGCTGAGGGCTAGAATGGCGGCGGAGTGGCCGCCGCAGTGAAGTGGCTAGCCGGCGCGAACCACGGGTATGACGGCAGATCCGTAGATCCTTCCTGCTTTCACGGTGGCGACCGGAACCAGCTTTTGATGCCCGAGCCGAGTCTGTTTCAGGGCATCCTCGAACTGGAAATCTCCTTCGATCAGCGAAAACAGGGCAATGTCCGCGTCTGCACCGACTCTTAAGCTGCCTAACCCCTTGGGAAATCCAAAGAGGTGAGCGGGGTTGGTGGTTGCCCGCTGAATGACCTCGTCCAGGGTGAGTCCCAGATAGAGGAACTTCGACAGCGTGGTGGCCAGGTCGAACACCGGGCCATTGATGTTGAACTGATGCACGTCACTTGAAATCGTTCCCGGCACCACGTCCTGTTTGAGCGCCTTTTCGGCGGTGTCGAAAGAAAAACTTCCCGCGCCGTGCCCAACGTCGAAATGGATTCCCCGGGCCATTGCGCTCCGAACCTCCTTGAGCACCTTGCCCCGGTCGTCCAGGATACCTCCTTCGCCTCCCCGGAAGCTGTGTGTGACCACGTCGCCTTTGGTCAGCTCCGATAGAATGACCGGCAGGGAAGTGTGGGTATCGCCGATGTGGATCATGAGCGGCAAGCCGACCGCAGAGGCCGCTTCCTTGGCCAGTTTCAGCGCTTCCAGGTCGTGGTCTCCAGCGATGTTGCGAGACAGGCGGACCTTCACCCCCAGAATGACGTCGCGGTTTCTCTCGATGGTCCGGATGGCCAACTGGGGATTGGCATAGCCCAGATTCAGCAGCTCACCGAAGGGATTGTCCAGCGAAAGAGTGGACTGGCCGACTACGGAGATGTTCAGGAGCGCGAACACGCGAGTGTCGACCACGTTGACGACGTGGCGCCGAAATCCGGGAAAGGTATGCGCCCCGGCAGAACCGGCATCCACCACCGTGGTCACGCCTTTGGCGATACAGTTTGGATCGGCGGGGATCCCCAGCGGTGCCACGCCTTCGTAGACGTGCACGTGCACATCGATCAGGCCCGGTGTCACGATTCTGCCGTGCGCGTCGAGCACCTGAATCGCCTGATCGTCGCTGATGTTCTCCTCGACGGCTGCCACTTTGCCATCGCGAATACCAATGTCACGCAGGCCGGATAGTTGCTGTGACGGGTCGATAACCTTTCCGCCCTTGACCAGCAGATCAAATCCCGCATGTGTCGGTTTGGCAGCTCCCAGCAAACGTTTCCAGCCCGGGCCAAAGGCGCAGATCAAGGAGGCTCCGATGGCCGCTTTCTGCAGAAATGTCCGTCGCGAATGATGGTGTGGTTTCGCCACTTCCAAGCACATGAGTGGGGTCCTCCTGACACTGGTCCATCGCCTTGTCACAACACTAGGTGGTGCCGATTCTAACCCCTTCTCTTTCATTTTCAGCAAAGTAGTTCGTGGTCAGCCATGCTCCTGAGTGGTTCGGATTGCCGGCCGAACAGCGGGGATCCTCGACCTCAGGAAGGTCCGGAAAGCAGTACTGAGTTCGTCATCCAGGCCCGGTGCTGGAGTAAGGATGGAGTTCACAACGTCCCTCTTCCGCGTTCACTGATGAATGGCTGAGCGTGGTGTCAGGCAAGTTGGGGATTTCCTATCCTGACGGTTTCCTTGGCCCCTTCACAACGTCTCCTGCACCGGACGCAGTGATTCCGCAAGATTCTTGACATTCGCTATTCTGACCTTCTAAGCTCAGTGCCGTTTCAGCCCCTTGTCCCTAACATAGTTTGGTATTACTCACCCGGAGCGAGAGGAGATTGCGATGCGCGAGAAATCCTTAGGGGGGAAGTGCGTGGCAGTGACGGTTTTATGTCTGATGATGCTTGGCTCCGGCGTGCAGACGCATGCGGCGCAGTTTGGCGGCCTCAGGGACGCGGCGCGGAAAGCCAAGGAAGCCATGCAGAAGAAGAAGGAAGCCGAGGCCCAAGCCCAAAGAGAGGCCGAGTCCGTCAAGGAGTCCGGAAAGAAAGACGCTCCGGCCCAGGAGGAACCGGAGTCTTCGGGGGAGGAGGCCAAAAGCCAGAAGTCACAGGACGGTGCGGGTGCAAGCGATCCCGCCTCCATCAAGTCGTTTAGTAAGTTTGATTTTGTGCCCGGAGAGAAGATTGTTGGATTCGAGGACTTCATGGATGGCGAAATTGGCGATTTCCCGGCCAGGTGGGATACGAACGCAGCCGGTGAGATCGTCACTATTGAAGGCAAGCCTGGACGCTGGCTCAAGTTCACCCAGGCCGGCGTGTTTGCTCCCGAGTTGACACCGACCCTGCCCGACAACTTCACACTCGAATTCGATTTGCTCACCAGCACTCCTTTCAGTGGTCCAGCGATTAGAACCAGCCTGGCGCTAATGGACAATCCAAAACAGCTAATAAGCTTCCATACCGCGGATCGCTACACGTTCACTGCCGGTCCGGGCGCATCGACCTCTGAATCCAGGAAAGAAGGAACCAGCGCTTCGGCAGCGAGCGCGGAGACCCCTCAGTTCGCCGACAAGGGGAAGCACGTTCATATTTCTGTTTGGCGGCAGAAGGAGCGGGTGCGGGTCTATTTCAACGATGCCAAGATTTGGGACGTCCCCAAGGCGATGGTGCCCGGCGCCACTTACAACGCCATCGTTTTTTATGTCCACAGTGTCGAGGCGGACTCGTTTTACTACCTGAGCAACCTGCGATTGGCCGTCGGGGCGCCGGACACGCGCAACAAGCTGCTTACCGAGGGCAAGTGGGTGACCCACGGCATTTTGTTCGATGTGAACAGCGACCGGATCAAGCCTGAATCCTATGGCACCCTGAAATCCGTCGCGACGGTGCTGAAGGAGAATGCCGACTTAAAGGTCAAAATCGTCGGCCACACTGATTCAGATGGAGACGACAACAAGAACCTGGACCTGTCCAAGCGCCGGGCCGCATCGGTCAAGAACGTGCTTACCTCTGAGTTCCAAATCGACGCGGGCCGCATGGAGACGGATGGCAAAGGCGAAAGTGAGCCGGCAGACAAAAACGACACCGCCGCAGGCAAGGCCAACAACCGGAGGGTGGAGTTCGTGAAGATGTGAAAATGCGGGATGCGGCCGTCTCGTGCTTGGCCGATTCAAGCGAGTTCCAACGAAGGGAGCTTTTGCCGGTGCGAAGGGAGCCTCCACGCCATTTCCGATCACGCGTCAAACGGCTCCTCGGTTCTTCCCCTTCGGTTGACTGAAAAGGGTTTCGGTTCCTGTGCTTCCATGAGGGCGAGGGAATCGGCTGCTGGACTCATTCGGGAAGTGGTCCCGCTAGTGGACCGCTCTCTATCGATCGATCATCGCCTGTAATCTCTCAACCGGAAAGCTCTCCTCGACAATCTTGTTGATATTTCTCTGCGACTCCCAGTCATTCCATGACCAACTTAAGACCAGAGTCTGGGGCACGTACTTTGGTAAGTCCTTGCGGAAATACGCCGGGTTCTCGGTGATCAGCAGGGTTCCATTTTCAGCCTCTGTCACGAAAATGGGCATGGCTGGATCGGGCGAATGCACCAGCAAGATGATGGCCGGGCTGTCAAGCAGCCCTTCTCGGGTGGTCTTCTCCAACTCGTCCTGATAGCGCTTCAGGATACTACCCTTGCCTTCAATCTGTTTGCTCACCTGTTCATCTCTGCGTTGTTGATCGGTCTGATAGCCCGACAGATAATAATCAATTGCCGATTTCAACCTCTTGGGGTCCTTGCCAAAACTTCTTTCATACTTCTCCAGAGTCCGCTTCTTTTCCGCTTCCTGTTCTTCCAGGCTGCGAACGGGCAGCCGGCGAGAGGTATGATCAAGTTGTCGAAAATCTGCGTGAGGTGTTGGATGGAATGATCGAGGTACTGTTTGCGGGTCACGGGTATGTAGGGCAGCGTTCCCTTTCGGTGGATCAGCACGGCACGCGTGTTTGATCCGCGTTCGCCATGAAACAGGGGATATCCCTTCCACATCTGCTTCAAGGGAGCGCGGCGCGTCACCGGCTGGCCGTCGATCGTCCAGGTTTCATCCGAAATGCCGTGCCCCCAGGGGAAAAAGCAGTTGGCAGATATCGTTACGAAGGTGCCGGTTTCGCCAGGATATCCGGCAATCATCTGGTTCTTGCTGTATGGGTCACAGATGTAAGCAAAGAAAGCAGCAGTATAGTAGTAACCGCCAACGGGAATCCCCTTCACCCGGGTTACGTCTTCCGCAAACAAGATATGGCCCTTGGCACGATGCCAAACAGCGTCCACACCCGTGGGTGACGGGTAGATCTCCTCCAATATCCTGTGTATTTCGTCCAACCTCCTGTTGGCTTCCTTTTGAAACGGCAAAGTCAGGTCCGACATCAAATCGGTGCCGCGAATCCATCGTCCTTTGGCTTGGTAGGCCATTGAATCCGCGCACGGCCCATCGGTCGGGAGGCGTTGCTGCGGAAACGCAGGCATGACCCGCCCCAAAGACTGAGGAACAGAGAGACAGACACAAGGTGCACCAGGCGAGAGTTCTTTTGCATAAGGGGTTTCTCTCAAGATCGCCAAATCTCCACCAGATACACCAAGTTCTGTGATGCCATCTGAATTCACGTCCGCGCTTGTCCAAGCAAGGGTCATCGCGACTTCGATTCCCAACGATCACTGACCACGATTTGGTGGATGCAATACCCGCGCTTTGGCGCGGCTGAACCATATCGAGAGTGCGGTTTGTGGAGCGTGTGATTGGATCGAACTCCATCGCGGGAATTGCACAGCATCATGCCCTTTGGTTCGAGATAAGAGGGCCAGATTCGGGTGTCAGCAGGTCGTTTGAGGTATGCATAGGCATCAGCGATGTCGTATTTCATCCAGCAATCCTCGTTGCCGCTATGCTGGCCAGATTGCGTGCCCAATAGAATGAGTGCCTCCCGTTGGCCGCTCGAATACTGAGGAAAGATGGACCCTATAGTGGGCAGAGTTAAGTCAGTACTGGGTACGGTAATCGACGTCAGGTCCTCCCGCAGAACAGTAATTGGAGATCCATCCTCGAAGATTTGGAGGTTCCCGTTGACTTCCTTTATCGTCCACTTTACGGGTGAATTACTGTCACTGTCGCCATGGTGCCAAACTCCGACTGCGTGGCTCAACTCGTGAGCTATATGACTGGCTTGCTTGTTCTGCGGTACTGGGTCGCCGGGGCCGAGAGGAAACGACTCTTCCGCGCGCAGGTCCATCATTACGTAGACCGAATCAACGTGTTTGGGTGGCCCCATTTCGACTCCAAACACGATCTCCCTCCAGAAATAACCCTTAATAAAACCCTTGTCGGAGGCCGGGCTCTTCCTTAGTACGAGGCAGTGCTGGTCCGTCTGGTGTCGATCATCCCGTTTGTTGAAATTGATGACGCGGTCGCCCCTTCGCTCTTCATTGGGTATGAGCTTGTCGTGGAGGACAATCTCCGTAACTTTGCCAAAAAGGTCGATTCCACCCTGAGCATCCGGGCCAATCGTATTTTCGATGAAGAGATCCTTCTTCCTTGGGTCGCAGTCTTTCCATTTGCCTCCCACAAAGAAACCGCGATATTCTTCCCAAACCGTTAGGCCATCGCCCTTCTGGCCGTCACCCTCCGGTTGGTCGTCCTCGTCTGCGTTGTCTCCCATGTTTCTCGCGAATTTCGCCTTCCATCCTCTGGCAATATCCATGCCTTCGTCCCGGTCGGGAATCAGGAGCCGTCCAGAGCTTTGATTACCCTGGATCTCAGCAGCAACAGGCCTCGCTCTGCCCTCCAATTCTGCCTCGGCAGTCAGGACTCCAATTGCGGCGCCGTCCAGTGCTTGCAGCCGCACCTTTCCTCGTCCAGCCTGGGCGGTTTGGCCCACGATCGTAAGCGTCTGGGAATTGCGATCCAGAGTCCAATCCGCATGTGTCGTTGGCGGAACAAAATCCAGGTCCGGCTGGTCAGGCGTCGAAACAGGAGGATAATTCATGCACCATCCCGGGTATTTGCTGACCTCCGATAAACGAAACACCACCTTCAAGACCTTTGACCGACTGCTGCCTTGAACCACTTCCCAGGACACGTCAAATGGCCCGAACACGAGTTCCTCCTCACCTTGCTTCCCTGAGCGCTTTTGAACCTGCAATGCGTCAAGAGACCGGAAAACGATCGGAAAAAGATTCGAAACGCGAGCCTGCAGCATAAAGCGAGTGAGGTCGCCAGGACCGTCGATCGCGGCGACGTTTACTGGTGGTTTGGGCTGGGAAGGGTTCGCAGGGTCAGGCGTCGGCCGCCACCTGGAGTAGTCTTCGGGCGGCGTCAGAATCAGCTTCGGCGGGTTAGCCTCAAGCGGTGCGAGTTCTATCTTGATCCTGCCCAGGTGCGCATGATCGAAGTGACTCTGTGCCGTCTCAAAGTCTTTGAGGTAGTCTCCGCACTGCTCCTTGGGATATGGCATGTCTGCATTCAACGCAAGTCCGGAGGCCGGCAGCGGATGAGTTTCCGGCACCCAGCGCAATCCGGTCGTTGACAGCACGGTATCGCCCGAAATCGGTTCGGTGGGTTTGGGATCGTCCTTTCGAGAACCACTCAGTGTTCCAGAAACGTACTCCGTATCGACCCACACCTGGAACGTCTTCTGGAGTTCATCGATATAAAGCTTAACCTTGGTCTTGGAGCTACCTTGTCCGACCGCTTGGGTCTCCTGGACGAAGTGACCGCCGGCGTGAACCTCTTTGCGCTTTTCTTCCAAGATCTGCTCCGCGACCCCTTCGCCTTCCCATTGGACATAGTCGTTGTCGAGGTGCCGTTCCGTCAGGTCGATGCGGGCTGTGAATTCCTCCTTGTACTTCCGCTCCATCGACTCACCCTGAAACTCAACCTTCATGTCGTCGTCGGACTTGACCGTGATGAACAGGCTGTAGGCCTTCACGGCCCGGAATCGGGTCACGGGTTCGGGAGACACTTGGGCTGAGCGCCCATCCGACAGACTCAGCAGCAACACGACCAACGCCAGCCGAACGAAGCGAGAGCTTTTTTTCACGACACAATCCTTTCAGGAGCGACGCGAGCCGTGGGTTTCGGAAGAAGCAGGCGTAGGGTACCGTTACAGATCCCCTGATACAAGGGAGAATATTCTTTCTTGAAAACCGGTGGCTGACACGGTCTGCGCTGTGATCGCGTCGGCCCGGAGTGTCCTGATGAAGCGGAACCTTGGGAGACGGCACACTGAAGGATAAGCACGTTCTCCGGGACGAGTTCGATCAAGCCTACCGGCGAACCCCTTGCAGTGGAAGGCTCAGGCAAACGAATTGATGTCCGCTCACCAGCCCAGCGGGGGGCAGGCGATAGCTTCCGGAGAGGGGCATCCCTTATTCGTGGGGGACTTCGTGGTATTCCTGGATGGCGCGGGGGTCGATCCTGTTTTGCTGCAGAGCCGCGATCCCGCTGGCAGTGGCGGCGCCTCCCGAAAGCGTCGTAATGCAGGGAATGCGATAGTGCATCGCGGCCCTTCGGATGGCTCGCTCGTCGAAGAAGGAATCCTTACCAAGCGGGGTGTTGAGAATCAGATCGACCTTGCCGCTTTTGATCAAATCCACAATATTGGGCCGTCCTTCGTTGACTTTGTACACAACCTCGACCGGGATTCCGTGTTCCTTCAGCGCGGCGCTGGTTCCGCGAGTGGCAATCAGTTTGAATCCCAAATCATGCAGGCGTTGCGCAATGCGAATGACGTTCTTCTTGTCATGTTGATTGACGCTGATAAAGGCCGTTCCCGAACGGGGCAACATGACCCCGGCACTCATCTGAGCCTTGGCGAAAGCCTGGCCAAAGTTGTCGGAAGCGCCCATGACTTCGCCGGTGGACTTCATTTCGGGGCCCAGGATCGTGTCCACGCCTGGAAACTTGGCGAACGGAAAGACGGGCGATTTCACAAAGAAGTTACGGACCGGAAGCTCATCCGGTAACGCGAACTCCGACAGTTTCCTGCCGGTCATCAGACGGGCAGCCAGTTTGGCCAGAGGCACGCCGGTGGCCTTGCTGACAAACGGGACGGTGCGCGAGGCTCGGGGATTCACCTCCAGCACGTAAACGACGTCGTCTTTGATGGCGTACTGGACATTCATGAGCCCCACGACTTTCAGCGACCGGGCCAGCATCCGGGTGTAACGTCTCATGGTGTCCAGGTGCTCGGACTTGACCATGTAGCTGGGCAGCACGCAAGAGCTGTCGCCCGAGTGGATTCCCGCTTCTTCGATGTGTTCCATGATCCCGCCGATCACCACCTGCTCGCCGTCGCACAAGGTGTCCACGTCCACTTCGAAGGCATCCTCCAGGAACTTGTCGATGAGAATCGGGCGGTCCTGGGAGACGTCCACGGCCTCATCCATGTAGCTTTCCAGTGTCCGGCTGTCGTAAGCAATCACCATGGCTCGGCCGCCCAGCACGTAAGAGGGGCGTACCAACACCGGGAAACCGATCCGTTCAGCAATGACCAAAGCCTCTTCGAAAGTGACGGCTGTTCCGGAAGGAGGCTGGGGAATGTCCAGGTCATTGAGCAGTTTGCCGAATCGTTTCCGGTCCTCTGCCAGGTCGATGGATTCCGGCGAGGTGCCGATGATGGGCACCCCGGCCTGCTGGAGCCCCAATGCCAGGTTGAGAGGGGTCTGTCCTCCGAACTGAACAATCACTCCGTCGGGTTTTTCCCGTTCGACGATGTGCATGACGTCTTCGAACGTGAGCGGTTCGAAGTACAGACGATCCGAGGTGTCGTAGTCGGTGGACACCGTTTCGGGATTGCAGTTCACCATGATGGTTTCGTAGCCGTCTTCCTTCAAGGCAAACGAGGCATGGCAGCAGCAGTAATCGAACTCGATGCCCTGACCAATGCGGTTGGGGCCGCTGCCCAGGATCATGATCTTCTTGTTTCGAGTGGGCGCCGCCTCACACTCCGTTTCGTGGGCCGAGTAGAGGTAGGGGGTGAACGACTCGAACTCCGCTGCGCAGGTATCGACTCTCTTGTAGGCAGGCACGATCTTCTCCTGCTTCCGCCGCTGCCGGACCTCATCCGGATGGCACTTCAGAAGCAGGCCCAGACGAAGGTCCGAAAAACCCATCCGTTTGGCCGCGCGCAGCGTCTCGGCCGAAAGGCTGTCGAGGGTTTGTTGCTTGAGGCGGCCCTGCATCTGCGCGATTTCCTGCAGCTGCCGCAGAAACCAGGGATCGATGCGCGTGAGCTGATATAGTTCCTCGATGGGGCGCCCCTCCTCCAGGGCATACCTGAGGTAGCTGATCCTTTGCGGATTGGGAGTCAGCAGCTTGGCGCGCAACCGTTCCGGATCGATCTTCTCGGCGCCCAACTTTCGGCCATGCTCGAGTGAGCGGATGGCCTTCAGAAACGATTCCTTGAAGGTTCGCCCGATGGCCATGACCTCGCCT
Organism: Acidobacteriota bacterium; assembly: GCA_040753175.1. Taxonomy (GTDB): domain Bacteria; phylum Acidobacteriota; class Terriglobia; order Versatilivoradales; family Versatilivoraceae; genus JBFMEW01. The sequence continues at coordinate 192,925 of JBFMEW010000004.1, forward strand.
ACGGACTTCATTTGGGTGCCCAGAACCGGCTCTGCTTCCGGGAATTTCTCAAACGCCCAGCGGGGAATCTTGGTGACGACGTAATCAATGGTGGGCTCGAAGCAGGCCGGCGTCTTCTGAGTGATATCGTTAGGGATCTCGTGCAGTGAGTATCCGACAGCCAACTTGGCGGCGATCTTGGCGATCGGGAAACCGGTGGCTTTGGACGCCAGTGCCGAGCTGCGAGACACACGCGGGTTCATCTCGATCACGACCAGGCGTCCCGTGTCGGGGTTGACGGCAAACTGAATGTTCGATCCGCCCGTCTCCACACCGACCTTTCGAATCACCCGGATGGCGGCGTCCCGCATGTGCTGGTATTCCTTGTCCGTCAGCGTTTGAATGGGGGCCACGGTGATGCTGTCGCCGGTGTGAACTCCCATCGGATCGAAGTTCTCGATGCTGCAGATGATCACCACGTTGTCCTGCAGGTCGCGCATGACTTCCAGCTCGAATTCCTTCCAGCCGATCACCGATTCTTCAATGAGAATCTCGTGGGAGGGGCTGAGGTCCAAGCCTCGCTGGGCCAGCTCTTCGAACTCTTCGGCGTTGAATGCAATCCCTCCACCGGTACCTCCCAGCGTGAAGGAAGGCCGGATGATGGCGGGGTAGCCGACATTCTCCACAATCTCGAGGGCTTCATTGAAGTTATAGGCCACTCCGCTGTTAGGGGTCTCCAGGCCGATTTCGCGCATCGCTTCTTTGAAGAGCAGGCGGTCCTCAGCCACCTTGATGGCCTTGATCTGCGCGCCGATCAGCTCCACGTTGTACTTGTCCAGAACGCCGTTCTCGGAAAGGGCCACCGCCAGGTTGAGCGCCGTTTGGCCTCCCACCGTCGGCAGCACGGCGTCGGGCCGCTCGTGAGCGATGATGGCTTCCAGATAATCGGCGGTGAGCGGCTCGATGTAGGTCCGATCCGCGATCTCGGGATCGGTCATGATCGTGGCTGGGTTGGAATTGACCAGTACCGTCTTGTAGCCCTCGTCCCGCAAGGCTTTGCAGGCTTGAGTCCCGGAGTAATCGAACTCGCAGGCTTGACCGATCACAATCGGACCGGATCCGATGATGAGGATTTTCTTGATGTCAGTTCGCTTGGGCATGCTGGGATTCCGGATGGTGTTTCATGAAGGGTGTGACCTGATGCCTGCAGTGGCGCGCCGCCTGTCTCCCGCTCTCAACAGTCGCTTGCGACAACCCTCTGCTCCCTGTGTTGCAGCATCAAAGATCGAAATTCATCGAATAAGTAACGAGAATCGTGCGGCCCGGGGGATGCTTCAGGATGGTATTGCACGCAGAATAGAGGAAAGCGGCGGTGCCGGAAACCCTCGAGCGTGTAGTCATTGAGATTGATGTGGGTGATTTCAATGTTCTCTTTGGAGAGGGAATCGATATCCACAGCGAACCCGTGATTCTGGGCGGTGATCTCAACTTTTCCCGTCTTCAAGTGCCGGACCGGATGGTTTCCGCCATGGTGGCCGAATTTTAGCTTGTAGGTCCGTCCCCCCACCGCCAGCCCGAGAATTTGATGGCCCAGGCAGATGCCGAAAATCGGTTTTTGCGACATCAATTCCCGCACGGTCTGAATCGCGTAGGTCACCGGTTCCGGGTCCCCGGGACCGTTTGACAGGAAAATCCCATCGGGATCCATGTCCAACACTTGCTGGGCAGAGGTGTGAGCCGGTACCACCGTGACCCGGCAGCCCGAATCCACCAGCAGGCGAAGAATGTTGTGCTTGATGCCGAAGTCGAAAGCCACGACCCGGAACGGCAGATCCTCCGCTCTGGCAGGTTGGGGGACGGCACCACTGTGCCGCGGATTCTGGAAGATGTCCAGGGAAGGATCCTGCCAATGGAACGGCTTCTGACACGTGACTTCCTTGGCGAGGTCGCGGCCGACCATCTCGGGCAGCTCGCGCACCCGCCGCAGCAAGGAGTCTGGGTCGAGATCCTGGGTGGAAATGATGGCCCGCATGGCACCGTGGTCCCGGATGTGGCGAACCAGCGCACGGGTGTCGATTTCCGAGATCGAGACAATATGATGCTTTCTCAGATACTCGGGTAGCGACATCTGCTGCCGCCAGTTGCTGGGCAGTTCCGTTATTTCCCGAACGACCAACCCTTCAGCATAAGGACGCCGAGACTCTTCATCCTGGAGGTTAATTCCGTAATTTCCAATGAGGGGATAGGTGAGAACAACGATTTGGCCCGCGTAGGAGGGATCCGTCAAAATCTCCTGGTAGCCGGTGAGAGAGGTGTTGAAAACGATTTCTCCTGAGGTTTCTCCTTGGGCGCCAAACGATTTTCCCCTAAAGGTGAGCCCGTCTTCCAAGGCGAGCAAAGCTTCCATTGATTCTCCCTGAGGTGATTGATGTTAACGTCAAACGGCGACATCGTGCGCTCTGCTGCGGCTTGTGTCTGGGTCGTGACGGACACCCGATCATCCGGCTTTAAGTCGCCCACTTGCCCCGGCGGCAATGGGAAAAGGGTTGTGTCGCCTGGATAGACCATCCCAAGCCGCGAGTGGTTCATGTCTACTGAATAAAGCCGGCTTTTTCGACCGGCCAATACCTGAACACGGCTTTTCCATAGATGTACTTTCGAGGTACCAGTCCCCAGGACCGACTGTCGTTGCTGGCGTTCCGATGGTCGCCCAGCACGTAGAAGTGACCTTCCTTGACGTGAACCGGCGGGTAGGAGTCCAAATCCTGGTAACCCTGAGGAACGTAGCGCTCATCCAGCGGACCGCCGTTGATGTATACCCGCCCGCTGCGGATGGCTACGGTGTCCCCGGGGATCCCCACCACCCGTTTGATGAACGACTTGCTTGGATCCTTGGGATACCAGAAAACCACCACGTCGCCCCGGTGGATCTCTTCGAAGTGATATACGAACTTGTTGACGAAAATCCGCTCCTGATCGGCCAGCTCAGGCTGCATGCTGGTGCCTTCCACTTTGACCGGCTGGTAAAGGAAAACAACCATCAAAACGGCAATGACCACACCGATGAGGATGTCCTTCAGCCAGGCCCCAACCTCAGCTGCCAGTGAAGTCGGCGGCTGCAGATTCACGGGGGCCGCCGAACCCTGATCTGCACTCAACTCATATTCTTCCCGCATCATTCTGCTCTTCCAGGAGATCTAGCTGGATCCAGCGAAGCCTGTTTATAGCATAATTCACCAGTCGCCTCAACCACGTGGATTCTCAGGGTTCTTCCCAGACTTCCCTCGTGCCGCGGCCGACCTGCCGGCCCGGCGAACCGGAGCCATGTCACAACGGCCTCTCCAACCGGAGCGGGGCCGGCAGCGTGCTAAGATAGAGTCCGGTTTTTGCGATGAGGTTGTACCGGATGCCAGCCAGCAAAGTTGCGGTCATCATTCCAGCACGCGATGAAGAGCAAGCGATTGGAAAGCTGATTGCGGAGATCCCCCACGAGGCGGTCCAGCAAATCATCGTGGCCGACAACGGCAGTCTCGACCGGACAGCAGAGGTCGCCGCCGGGAGTGGCGCCGAGGTGGTGGCCGAACCCAGGAAGGGATACGGTCAAGCTTGCCTGGCGGGCATGCGGTGCCTGGCCCCAGATGTTTCCGTGGTCGTATTCATGGATGGGGACTACAGCGACCTTCCGGCCGAGATACCCCTGCTGCTGGAGGCCCTGCATCGGGAAAGGGCCGACTTGGTGATCGGCTCTCGGGTGCTGGGTCAGGCTGAGAAAGGCTCGCTCACCCCGCAACAGCGGTTTGGGAACTGGCTGTCGACCGAACTCATCCGCCTGGCCTACGGACATCGCTACACGGACCTGGGGCCGTTTCGTGCCATTCGAGCCCAGGCGTTGAACCGACTCCAGATGCAGGACCCGAACTTTGGATGGACCGTTGAAATGCAGGTGAAAGCTCTTCGGCTCGGGATGAAAGTCATCGAGGTACCGGTGAGCTACCGCAGGCGAATCGGGAAGTCGAAGGTTTCAGGAACGATCGCCGGATCGATTCAGGCCGGCGTGAAAATTCTCTGGACGATCGGACGGCTGTCCTTGAAATCCGATGCCGCCCATTGAAACCTGACCGTTCGTGATCAACTCATGTCCACGGAATAACAATTATGAATGAGTGTCTCCAGTACTACGCTGCGGCGTGCCAGACGGACCAACCCAATCCGGCCAACCGACAACAGATGAACGACAACACCGCGCGCATTCTGAGGATGATCGACGAGGCGGTGGTCGGATACGCTCCTCTTTATCCCGTGAAGTTGGTTGTATTTCCCGAATTTGCTCACGCGGCGCCGGTCTACCTTACCCTCAGAGAGCTTCGCGAGAAGCTCGGCGTCCCCATCCCCAATGAGCACACCGAAAGGATACAGGCCAAGGCTAGAGATTACGGGATCTATGTCCAGACCGGATCCTTTCTGGAGACCGACGCCCGTTGGCCGCAGGCCCTCTTCAACACCACCTGTCTGATTGGTCCGGAGGGCATTCTGCTCAAATATCGGAAAGTAAACCCCTGGATACCTTGGGAGGTCCACACCAGCCCTCATGACCTTCCTGGGTATGACCAAGAGATGTTCCCCGTGGCCAGGACACCCATTGGGTGCCTGGGCGTCGCCATCTGCTATGACTGGCTGTTCCCGGAGCCGCTGCGCCAGTTGACAGCCAATGGCGCGGAAGTCCTGATCCGAGTTTCAGCATATATGGATCCGTTCGGAACGACCGAGCCAATGGACTGGTGGAGCGTTGTGAACCGTTGTCGTGCTCTGGAGAACACCGCTTACGTGGTGGCCGCCAACCAGGGGGCCAGTCTGAAACACTATCCCCCCTTCTCGTGGCCCGGCGGCAGCATGGTAGTGGACTACGATGGTCGAATCCTCACTCAGGCCTCGCCCGGACCCGGCGAGAAGATCGTGGTTGGGCCCGTTGACATCGCTCGTTTGAGACAGGAGCGCAAGAACAGGAATGCCCACCAGATGCTGGCGCACTTGAGGAGCGAATGCTATTCACTTTATCGCAGAGAATACCTGGCTTCCGGCAGCTTCGTTGGTCAAGACCAGGTTACCGTGACGGATTGCGAGGACCGGATCGAGGCCGCCAAGCGTAGGGTTGGGTACCTGGCGGCAGGAGAGAAGCCGGAAACCCAACCCCTTCAGCATTGGCTTGAGGCTTCCAAAGCCGGCGACTCAGAGTGAGAGCAGCTGCCTGTCCAACCGCTCTCGGTGCAGGACCAACAATTCGAACCGCACCCCGCCGTCGGCAGCCCGGTCTCCCGATGTCTCCAATGCGACCAGCAGGTCCCGCATAGGGCGCGCGACTTGCGACGCAATGCGGAGAGTCTCGGCCGATTCTAGGTTTGAGACCACATAAGCCAGGAAGTCGTGCGTCTCAAAACCGGCTACTTCATACTCCTGCAGTCGATCGTGGTAGATCCGCACGCCTGCCGCCTCCATGATTCGGGCGGCAACCTCCCGGGGATAGGACTCGCTTTGCTTCCGCGTCACAATCAGGGACACCGTCGATCCTTGACCCTTGAGAATCATGTGCACGAATTCACGGGCGTCAACCTTGCAGCGATGGCCCTGCACCGTGCGATAGTTCGGCAGACGATCGAGGGCCAGGGGGATGAGGCCGGCAAAGTCCTCTCCCATCTGTCCGGCCATCTCTTGTGAGGTCACAACCTTCCCCTCATACCAGGTTCCCGCGGCGCAGTGGATGTGATCTCCCAGCCCCACCTGCAGCAGCTGGGTGACCTCGGTTCGCGAAGCAGGTCGCTCGGCTCGTCTGGCCGAAAGGTTCCCTGCATGACGCTCACTTAACCACAGGCGCGCCAACCCGAAGCCGGCGACACCGAGGAGTAGAACGGCCGCGGCGGCCAACGGCCAACGGCTTCTCCGCGTTGGAGAGGGTTGATCCTGAAGGGTACTGCGCAGCTGGCTTTGAATGCGACTTCGAAGACCCTCCGGAACCGGTGTGGAGGAGACGGCGTTCTTCAGAGAGCGCCTGAGCTGGGCTCGATCCTGAAGTTCTGCCGAGCAGTTGCTGCAGGATTGGAGATGAGCTGAGACTTCTTGTTGGGTTTCAGCCGCTAATTGGTTGCTGAGGTAAGCGTCGAAGTGCCGTCGAGTCCGAACGCACTGAACTTGCCCAAACAAGTGCACGTTCGCCATCCCCTGCCTCCTCGTGGAGCCACGCCCTTCCGTGAGACCCGGCAACAACCCGTTCCGCCGCTTAAGAACCCCTGGCGGTTTGGGAGCCGGTCACTGGAAAGGATGCCCAAAACAAGCCTGCAAGCTGAAGTTGGGAATTCAACCGAGTGGCCGTTGACCCACTCGGCCGGTTTTGCTTCGACAACACGCCCGCTCGAAATCTATATGTCGAAAGATGCTCCGTTTATTCCGACGAACAAAAAAGGCAGAGGTAAAACCCCTGCCTCAGAAAAGCAAAACCGCCTGTCGCTCCGGTTATTAGTGCCCGGCTGCTTCGATCTTGCTTACTGCGATGTTGCCCTCAGCATCAGCCTTGCCATGAACCGTTACTTCGTGTCCCACGTGTTCCTTGGCCAAGGTTTGGTTGTCGAGTGCGTAGGTTTTCTTGTCGGCTGTATTGTAAAGCACCAGCTTCTGCCCCCCCTCCGCACACTTCAGCGCGCACTGCTTGTGTTCTGCCTTCGCGCCGTTCGCGCCACACTTGGCGTCCGTGATCCATCCTGTCCATTTGCCCTCTCCCGCTGTTAGGGAAAGCGTGAACGAGAAGGCCAGGGCCAAGCTGAGCAGACAGGCGACTTTGGTTCTCATACGTTGCCTCCTTGAAAAGTTGGAATGAGTTAATATGTAGCATATCTGTTGGAGGAAAGCAAAAATGCGTTCGGAGAAGAAGCGATGCTCAGATTAAATCACCTTGGGTCGGCATTACTGGCTGGCACTCTGATCTTATACGTGCCGACTCCGGCTCGGGCACAGTTGTTCGACCTTTCGGAAGAGCAGGAGATTGAATTGGGCAGGGAAGCAGCACGAAAAGTCGATTCCGAGATGCCGATTCTGAACGATCCCACTGTTTCCGGCTACGTCGACCAGCTCGGACAGAAGCTGGCGCGGCGTTCGAAACGGAACCACCTCAAATACCGGTTCAAAGTTGTCAACAGCTCAGAGATCAACGCCTTTGCACTGCCCGGAGGTTTTCTTTACGTGAACCGGGGGCTGCTCGAAGCGGCAGACAATGAAAGCGAGGTGGCCGGCGTGCTGGGCCACGAGATCGGACACGTGGTAGGCCGCCACAGTGCCGATCAGATTAAAAAAGCCAGTCTGACGAGCCTGGGGCTGGGCGTGCTGGGGGCTGTTCTGGGTAACAAGGGCGGCTTGGCCGGGATCACGCGATTGGGAGCGGAACTGGGGGCCAACGCGGCCTTCATGAAGTTCAGCCGGGACGACGAGAGGGAGGCTGACCGGTTGGGAGTCCGGAACATGTACGACGCCGGGTATCACCCGGACGGGATGGTGACGTTCTTTCAAAAACTCGACAAACTCCGCAAGAGCCAGCCCGGAACGTTGGAGACCTTCTTTTCGACACACCCGAGTCCTTCCGAGCGAGTCGCCAATGTCTCCGGCGAGATACGATCCCTCTCGGGTACCCAAAGCCTTCGCAGAGATTCAGCCGAATTTCGTCAGATCAAGAAACGTCTGTCCGAGCTTCCGAAACCACCTGAGCGCCGCCGTCGTTAGTCTTTTGAACGTTTGCCCGGATGTCGCGGCTGGCCGGCGGCCACGCAGAGGCTGGGGTCCAGCCAGTAGATCCCCCGATTCTGGGTGACCGCGAACAGCTCTTGCTCACCTGAGCGGCGCCGATACAGCCGTTGGATGGGAATTCCCTCTAGTCCCGGGCGCTCCAGCCGCTGCCACGATTCTCCCTCGTCCGAAGACAGGTAAAGCTGATTCCCGCGACTTGCGTGCGCGTAAAGTTCCCCATCCCCTTCCGAGACCAAAATCTGGTCGATGGGCGCCAGCGGCAGACCGGTGTGGTGGGGGCTCCAGCTCCTCCCATTGTCATCCGAACGGTACAGTCCTCGGGACGTGCCGGCCCACAAGCGTGGTTTTCCAGGGTTGATCGCCACATCCAGAATGCGAAGGTGCGGATCCAGTTCGGCGTGTTCCCAACTTTGTCCGCTGTTTTCCGAGTGGAAGATGCCCGATGACGTCAGTAGCAGGATCTGCCGGATTCGAGTCGGGTGCAGAGCCACCCGATAGATCGAGAGACCGCCCGGCAAGGACGACACGCTCCTCCAGCTTGTTCCGTGATCCTCTGTGAAAAACAGCCCTTTATCGGTGGCGGCGTACAGGATGGACTGGGAACCACGGGAAAAGACCAGGTGCTGTATTTTGACTTCAGGAAGACGGCCGGGCTCTGGTGCCGGTTCGCCGGTTTTGTTGTTGTCAGCAAAAGTGCGGGAGGACGGGGCGGGGGGAACGCCTCCGCCGATGGGCAGCCACTTGCGCCCGCCATCGACCGAGCGAAGCAAGCCTTCGTAGGTTCCCGCAAATAGAATCTGGGGATCGACAGGAGACACCGCCAAGGCGATGACGTTCTTTCCTTTGAGACTGGACTCGTTTGCTTCAAGGATCCAGCTGTTTCCGTGATCGCGGCTCAGAAAAATCCCTCCAAAATCGCCGTCGTAGGCACTGCTCGCGTAGAGCGGGCCCTCAGCCCACAGCGCCGTCAAGTTACGATTCACGAATCCTTGGTTGATGGCCCGAAAGGATTTCCCTCCGTCTTCGCTTTTGAGAATTCCGCTGCGGTCTGTGGCCAGATATAGTCTCAGATGGTTGGTGGGATCGATGGCAATCCCGTTCACCGCGTAAGGGAACGGATTAGGCTTCAGCCAAGCCGTTCCTCCGTCGTTCGATTTCCACAAGCCTTGCGTCGTTCCGGCATACAGGATAGCCGGGTCCACGGGATCCTGCAGGATGAGATGCGTCCGCCGGTTACTGCCTGGAATACCCTGCATCTTCGCCCACTGTGTGCCACGCGTCCGGCTGAGATAGATGCCGCTGCAAGCGCTGGCATAGACTCTCGCCGGTGCGGTGCGGTCCACACAGATCGAGAACACGTCCGAATCATCGATCATTCCCCGATGAATCGAAGTCCAGCTGGCGCCGCCATCGGTGGTTCTCCAGGGCAGATGTGGGGTGCCGGCATAGACGATCTGCGGATCCAGGGTGTCGATCGCAACCGAAACGATGTTTTTGATTTCCGAATGCCGAGGTGGAGACATCCTCCGGAAACTCTGACCTCCATCTGAGGTCATGAACACGCCCTCCAGCGTGCCCACTACGATGAGTCGGGGGTCATGCGGGTGGATGGCCAGCGAAAGGACGGACCAACCCAGCGTGGGCTCGATAACACTCCACGAGTGACCCCTGTCATGAGTGACGAGAATACCCGGTGTATCCTGGCCGCCGGAACCAAGAAAGCCTTTGGCCGTTCCGACATAGAGTGTGGCCGGTTTGACGGGGTCTATGGCCAGAGCATGAATGGTCACGTCGCCGTAGGCTGGGAGTTGGATCGGCTCCCAGAGTTCGCCCCCATCCAAGGTTCGATACAGCTGCCCATTCTTGGTAGCCACGTACAACCGAGTCGGCTCCTGGGAGTCGAGAACGATCTTGAGCGCATGTCCTCCATACGGTCCAATTGGCCGCCACTCGGCCGCCATTGCAGGCACGGCCGAAAGGAACAGCGCCAGAACCACGCCCATCAGTTTGCCTGGCATCTCTGCCTCTCTGCCCGATCGCTGATCGACCGTCTTCGCTGCTCTGCTTTTCCGGATTGTTGCGGCAGCCTGTAGCGGTAAGTTCCGTTGCCCGGGGCAAAAACAGCGGCAACCGCGGAGGGGTGCATGGCGCAGGCCGGCTGTGTGAGCTGACACGCCCGGAGCCCCTGACCCGGGGCTCCGAACTGGACGATGGGCGTTACCTGGGGCAACCTTTCTTGATGATCTCATCTCGAGGAGCGTCTGCTGCCGTTCCAATGCCAGAGGGGAGGTCCGCACCCTTAGGCACCAGCCAGATCTCGACCCGCCGATTCTTGGCTTTTTCATCGCTCCTGGAAACGGAATCTGCTCGTCGTTCCCTGGTCGACACATCACAGAAGGTCGACTTGAACTCGCTGCTCTGATCGGCGCCAACCCAGGACACCCTGATGCGAGTCAGCTCGATGTCCTTGCAAGTGTCGCCCTTGCCGGTGAGAAACGCGGCGGTATTGAGGACCCGTTCGCGATCCAGCGTCGGGGCGCGCCGCCTTCCTCTCAGGGTTTCTCGCTCTCCCGCGTCGCGGTGGCCCACTAGAACGATGTCGTAGTCGCGGTAACGGGAATCCGTCATCTGGGAATACAGCTCATTGGCCAGCACCCGCTTGGCGCAGTTGTTGACGCGAGCGCTGTTCCGCCCGAAGTTGATGTCGGAGAGCTGGATGGCTTTGGGCTTGGCGGGCGGCGGCGCCTCGTAGCTCACCAGCACCTCCTTGGATGCCGTGGCTTTACCGCCTTTTTGGTCGGTTACTTGCAAAGTGGCCAACACCCTTTGTTCCTGGCGACCCTGCTGGGTTTCACTGAATCCGACGTCGGAGGTATCCAATTCCGCTGAAGCCTGGTTCGCTCCACTCACCAGTCTTCCTTTGTCCACGGTCCAGCGATAGGAAAGCTGGCCGGAACATTCGGATCCCACCGCCTCGCCGGTCAAGCGCACGCGCTCCCCTCTTTGAACCGACGCCCGGTCGACAGTCACACTGGCTTGCGGAGCTTTGTACTCCTTCACGGACAAAGCGATCATCCGATCGACGGGCGCTCCGGGATTCTTCTTCACTGCCTTCAGCTGCCGTTTGTCCAACGCAGAAGTGTCGTAGAAAACCTGGACTCCCACCTCGTACTGACCGGGGGTTCCCGGTGCCGTGAATCGATACTCGGGACCGCTGCCGGCCACTTCCTGGCCCTTGACTGTCCACTTGTAGGTGATTCGGTTCTCCGGTATGGAATTGGTGGCGCTGATTCGCAGGGTCGTGGTATCACCCGGGCAAAGGGACGTGTTCTCAGCCTCGATTGTCGGCGCAACTGAGAAATTGTGAACAACGGGGGGCTTGCCCTCACCAAAGAACAGAAGGAATCCGCCCTGAAGCTGGAAATTGTGGATCGTTTCCCGATCTGAAGCGCTGGCAAAGCCCAGCGTCGGCGATTTGTGCACAAAGTCGCGAGCGCTGAAGTCCAAACCGAAGCGATCAGTCAGCTTGAATTTCAGTCCGCCGCCGAAGTTGACGTGAAACTGGTTGTCTCCGTCCAGCGGGCTGCTGCTGGTGCCTAGCAGTGTCCGGATGGCGCTGGCCGAGGAGGCTTTGCCGTCGTCGGTCGGGCTGAAAAAGCTCCAGCCGACCCCGGTTGAGAAGTAGGGCCGCACCTTGGATTCAGCCTCGTATCCGTAGAGGTTTGCATTGAAATAGAACTGACGAAACCGTGAGCCCACCAGCGCTCCCGGAAGCTCAATATTGTTGTTGCCGAGGAAACTGAACGATTGCTCTAACCCAAAATGATCGGTGATGTTCTCCCGGACTCGCACGCCGAGCACTCCGCCATTAACGAAAGAATGAGGGATAGGAGTGGTTTGAGGCGTGTTGACGACGAAATAGGGAGTAGAAAAAAAGGAACCGCCTCCGTAGAGGCCAACTTCAAACTTCTCTTGAGCTGATCCGGTCACCCCGCAAGTCAGCCACAGGAACGGTATCAGCAGCCACTTGTAGAACCTGCCGTGCATGGATTCTCTCCTTTCGATTTTCCGCAAATGGTCAACCTGTCATGATCGTCTCATCAGCATCGGGGATCCATCCCCTCACAACGATTGCAGCTCCGCGGGTCGATACCTCCTAACACCCGCGATGAACTTGTAACCCCTTCTGGCACTTTGAATTATACCCGAATAAGGGCCTCCCGTCACAAGCTGTGTGGGCACCGACACGTTCCTTTGTGCCCGTGACGGTGTTGCTCTTAGACGCCCGAAAGGACGCGCCTGTTTCAGAATTGGTACGGAGAACCCCAGGGGGTATTCATTGATTGACTGGTTTGCCTTTGCCTTCCACGAGCTGGAAGATCTGGTTGGCCTTGACGTTGAGGAAGAGCTCCTGGCGTCCGCTGGGCCACTGCACCTCAATTCGGTCTGCCTGGGTGGCAGGGCCGAGGCCGAAGTGGAGCCGAAGATCATTGTGGGAGATATAACTGCCGCCGCTGCGTACCTCATCCATAGCCTTCATCTTGCCTGCGAAGACGGTGACCCGTGCACCGATGCCGTTTCGGTTTGACTGCGTTCCCACCGTCCGAATCAGCAACCAGTTCTTGGTCTCACCCAAATTCTTGAGAAGGCTCGGTGTGTCGTTCATGTTGTTGACGACGACGTCGATCCTGCCATCATTGTCGAGATCTCCAAAAGCCGCCCCTCGCGAGGATCGAGGGGTCAGAATGCCCGGACCCGCTTTAGACGAGACATCGAGGAAGGTTCCATTCCCGAGATTCCAGTAGAGGACTCGCTCCTGCTGGTAGGGACTGTCAACGTTGAGTTGATCGACCTCCGGATAGACGTGCCCGTTGAGCATGAGGATGTCTTTCCAGCCGTCATGGTCGAAATCCAGAAAGCCGGTGCCCCATCCCAGGAACCGGGTGTTGACTCCCAGGCGGGCCGGGTAAGTGACGTCGGTAAAGGACCCGTCGCCGTTGTTGCGATACAGCGTTGAAGTATCATCGGTGAAATTCGTTTTGACGATGTCAAAGAACCCATCGTGATCGTAGTCGGTTGCCGAAACACCCATCCCGGCTTGCTCCTGACCATCTTCGTTGAACGCGGTGCCCGAAATCAGGCCGATGTCGGTGAACGTTCCGTTGCCTTCGTTATGGTAGAGAATATTGGGCGTCGAATCGCAGGCGACGTAAATGTCGGGCCAACCGTCGTTATCGTAGTCCGAGACCAGCGATGTAAACGCATAGTAGCCGCTTGGCTTGTGAACCCCGGCCCTTTCGCTGACATCGCTGAACGTTCCGTCTCCATTATTCTGATACAGCAGATTGGTGCCTCCTGGCAGCCCGCGGGGGCCGCACATCACGGGGACACCCTTCCACTGGCAGAATTGGTTGGCGCCTTTGGGAGGGGTTTTCTTGATGTCAAAATCGACATAGTTCGAGACAAACAGATCCAGGTCGCCGTCCTTGTCATAATCCAGGAACGAGCAACCGGTGCTCCATCTGGTGCGGTCGTGCAGCAAGCCCGCCTTTGCCGTCACGTCGGAAAACGTCCCATTTCCCATGTTGCGGTAGAGTGCGTTCTGTCCGAAGTAGGTGACCATCAGGTCGTCGGCTCCATCGTTGTCGTAGTCGCCCACGCAGACTCCCTGACCCCAGCCAGACCGGACCAGACCCGCCCGCTCGGTAACGTCCTCGAAGGTCCCGTCTTTCTTATTATGGTAGAGGTGATTTGTCGGGGCTTTGCCTTCCGGAAAGCCCTCCAGTGTGGTTCCGTTGACCAGGAAGATGTCCAGATACCCGTCGTTGTCGTAATCGAAAACCGCAACGCCGCTGCCGGTGGTCTCCAGGATGTACTTCTTGTCCATCTCGGCCCCGGTAACGTGTCGCGCGGTCAGGCCGGCCTTGGCCGCCACATCCACAAACTCGATCTTGGGCAGGGGAACGTCAATCTTCGTCTGAGGAGCCGGACGGGCGTGGCGTCTGGGAACGGCGACACCCTGAGCTAAAACTCCATTGCACGCCAGCGGGACCAGCAGGACGGCAGCAGCTATTCGAACCGGCAAAGGAAGATGAGGCATCAGTCACTCCGAGAAAACGTGAGGTGAACTCCTTAAAATGAATGAGGACATGGTGCCATTTTCCGGCAGCCCTGAAAACTGGCAATGGGAGATATTACAAAACCGTGACAATTTTTCCTCGCTGCCTTGTAGATTGAAGCATTCATGTACCAACCTTTGGTTTTCGGGTATGACCCACCCGTAGCGATCGACGTGTGCATATGAAACGGACCAAACTGGCGATTGCCGCCTTCCTGATCCTCCTTGTCAATACTGCTTATATCTGGCCGACCGCTGAGCCGACGTTATTCTACATTGCCAACGTCGTCTTGCACATGGTTCTTGGCTTAGTACTCACGGCGCTGGCCATTTGGTGGCTGATGCGTCGGTCGTCCAGCCTGCCGCCATCCGGGCGATGGGGGCTGTTGCTGTTTGTGGCCAGTGCCCTGCCCGCGATGGTGTTGATGAAGATTGGAGCCTTGGCCCCCTACCGCTGGATTCTCCATGTGCATATCCTGCTGGCGCTCCTCTCTGTCGTGCTGATCGGTTTGGCGATCCGATCCCAAGCCCGGCGTGTTTCGCGGGGGGTCTGGCAATTCGCCTGGAAGGGATATGCCGTGGCATTACCCGTCCTCATCCTACTGCCTCCGGGCGTCAGGACCTACCGCCACTACAATCCCTTGCCGAACGATCGCATCCAGAACCCGACTACCGCACCCTTGTCGATGGATGACGAAGGAGATGGGCGGAACAGTCCCTTCTTTCCCTCCTCAGCCACCACGACCTCCGGGAAGACGATTCCGTCGAACTTCTTTATGACATCGGAGACCTGCAAGCGGTGTCATCCCGACATCTACGACCAGTGGAACTCGTCGATGCACCACTTCTCGTCGTTCAACAACCAGTGGTATCGGAAGGCGATCGAGTACATGCAGGACGTGGCGGGTGTCCAACCCTCCAAATGGTGCGCCGGCTGCCATGATCATGCGGTCTTCTTCAACGGGAAATTCGATCAGCCGATTAAAAAGATCATTAACACTCCGGAAGCTCAAGCCGGTCTCGCTTGTACCTCCTGCCATTCGATCGTGCACGTGAAAAACAGCATGGGAAACGGCGCGTTTGTGATCGAGTATCCGCCGCTGCACGACATGGCCACCAGTGAAAGCGGGTTTTTGCAGTGGGCGCATGACTTCATTGTGACTGTGGACCCTGAACCGCACAAAAAGACATTCATGAAACCCTTTCACCGGGACGACACCCCGGAGTTTTGTTCCAGTTGCCATAAAGTCCATTTGGATGCCCCGGTAAATGATTACCGCTGGCTACGAGGCTTTAACGATTACGACAACTGGCAGGCCAGCGGAGTCTCGGGGCAAGGCGCCCGCTCTTTCTACTACCCCAAGCAGCCTCAAAAATGTGCGGACTGTCACATGCCGATGGTGGCCTCAAAGGATATGGGCAACATCAACGGCAAAGTCCACTCCCACCGTTTTGCCGCGGCGAACACTGCCGTTCCGACCGCCAATCAGGACGAGAAGCAGTTGCAGGCTGTGATGGATTTCCTCAAGGACAAGCACGTCAGCATCGATATTTTCGCAATGACCGAGAGCACGACGTTGGCGTCTGAAGCGGGCGCTGGAGTCCCCGGTCGGTCCAACGAGTCGATGCGGCTCTCCAGCTCGTTCGCCGTGGGAGAAGAATCGGAATCCTTTGGCAGCTCCAGCTTTGTGACGGAACCTCCGGCCGTGGTTCTTGCTCCTCTCGACAAGGTCGACGCGGTGGTTCGACGCGGGGATTCCGTTCGTCTGGATGTGGTCGTCCGCACGCGCACAGTCGGCCACTTCTTCCCGGGTGGCACGGTGGATGCCTTCGACGTGTGGGTAGAGCTTCAAGCGCTCGACGAGACAGGCCGGACCGTATTCTGGAGCGGCATGGTGGAGGATGAAGGGCGGGGGGCCGTCGAAGCGGGTGCCCATATGTATCGCTCCTACCTGTTGGATGAGCATGGCAATATGATCAACAAGCGCAACGCCTGGGCGGCGCGCTCCGTTTTGTATGTGCGGTTGATTCCTCCGGGCGCAGCCGACACCGTGCACTATCGCCTCAACATCCCGGAGGACTGCGGGGACAAGATTTTCCTCAAGGCCAAGCTGAACTATCGCAAGTTCTCTTGGTGGAACACCCAGTGGGCCTTTGCCGGAATTCGAGATCCGCTCCACGTCGGATTCGATCTCGGCAAGGGCTACGACGATGGTCGCTGGATTTTCACCGGCGATCTCTCAGGAGTATCTGGAAAGCTCCGAGAGATTCCGAATGTTCCAATCGTGACAATGGCCGAGGACCGCAAAGAGCTTCGGGTTGTGGCCAAGAACGCTGCCAGGCCTACCACCTCGTCGAAGCACGATGAAACCGACCTCTTACGGTGGAACGACTACGGGATCGGCCTTCTGCTGCAGGGTGACCTCAAAGCCGCCGAGGCGGCTTTCATGAAAGTGACCGAGATCGACCCCCGTTACGCGGACGGCTGGGTGAACGTGGGCAGGGCTCGAATTCAGGAAGGGAATACAGCCGGCGCGCAGGAGGTGCTCAAGAAGGCGCTGGAGGTAGACCCCGAGCTGGCCAAGAGCCACTACTTTTATGGACTCACGCTGAAAGCCCAGGGGAAATACGATGAGGCGCTGCAACACTTCCGGAAAACGCTCTCGAAGTACCCGCGGGACCGGGTCGTGCGCAACCAGGCCGGCCGCATCCTGTTCTTAAAGCGCCAGTACCAGGAAGCCATCAACGAGTTCTTGGAAACTTTGAAGGTTGATCCGGAGGACCTCCAGGCTCACTATAATCTCATGCTTTGTTACCAGGGGCTCGGGAACACGGAAATGGCAGAACGTGAGAAGAAGCTGTACCTGCGGTTTAAGGCCGATGAGTCGGCTCAGTTCATTACCGGGCCCGTTCGCCTGCGTCATCCGGAAGCCAATAACGAGAGACAATCGGTTCACGAGCATGTGTCGGTACCACTGGACCGGGCCAAGGGGAAGGCTCTCTCTTCAGGCCGGAATGACTATTCCCGACTGGCGCCTTCTCCCTGATCGGTGTTCAGACTCGTCCCAGTTTCTTGTAGAGTGGAGCGAAGCCTAGCTTGGCTCGATTCGAATCAGACCCTAAGACTATGACACCTTGCGATCAAATTTTTCCCCGTTTTCGGCCCCAAAGAACGCTAGCCGCGTGTGCTGGTGTTGTGGCTGCCCTGATTTTCTTGTGGTCATCGATGGCAGCGTCTCAATCGCAGAGGCCCGCGACCAAACCGTTTCGTGTGCAGTTCAGCGACATCACCCGTCAGGCGGGTGTTACCTTCAAGCACAACACGGGGGCCTTCGGGAAGAAGTACCTGCCCGAAACAATGGGTGCCGGCGGCTGCTTTATTGACTACAACAACGACGGCTGGCAAGACATCCTGTTGGTAAACGGCATGGACTGGCCCGGTCACAAACGGCGCACCACCTACTCTGCCCTTTATCGTAACAACAAGAACGGGACTTTCAGCGACGTGACCCGCGAAGCGGGGCTGGCCATAGAACTCTACGGTATGGGGTGTGCCATCGGAGACTATGACAACGACGGTTGGCCCGATATTTTCATCAGCGCCCTGGGCCCAGACCGGTTGTTCCGTAACCTCGGCAATGGGAAGTTCGAGGATGTGACCAAGAAGTCGGGGGCCGGGGGAGGCGACTATGGAGCCAGTGCCGCCTGGTTGGACTTCGACAAAGACGGCAAGCTGGATCTGCTCGTGACCAACTATGTTCAGTGGTCGGCCGAGACCGACATCTTCTGCACGCTCGACGGCACCAGCAAGTCCTATTGCACGCCCGAGTCCTACAAGGGCGTCTCCTCCCGCCTTTATCGCAACCAGGGGAACGGCACTTTTGCGGACGTGACCCAGAAAGCCGGCTTGATGGACTCCACCAGCAAGGCTTTGGGGGTTGCGGTCTTCGATGCCAACAATGACGGTTGGCCGGATCTCGTCTTGGCCAATGACACCCAGCCGAACAAGCTTTACATCAACAACAAGAACGGAACTTTCAAAGAGAATGGAGTTCCTGCCGGCATTGCCTTCAGTGAAGACGGAACGGTACGAGGGGCCATGGGAGTGGATGCTGCCGATTACGACGGCAGCGGTTTCGCCAGTCTCTTGATCGGGAATTTCTCGAACGAGATGCTGAACCTCTATCACAACGAGGGCAAGGGGCTCTTCGTCGACGAAGCCCCGGCATCGACGGTGGGACAAGCCAGCTTGTTGACTCTGGCTTTCGGCTGCTTCTTTTTCGATTTCGATCTGGACGGCCGCCAGGACATCTTCGTCGCGAACGGCCACGTGGAGAACGACATCAACAAGGTCCAGAAACGGGTGAGCTACGCGCAGCCGCCTCACCTCTTCCACAATCGTGGCAACAAGCAATTTGTGGAAGTGACCCACCTGGTCGGGGCCGGGATGAAACTGCCTAAGGTGGGCCGAGGTGCGGCCTATGGAGACATCGACAACGATGGGGACCTGGATATCCTGCTGACCACCAACGGCGGGCCTGTCTATCTCTATCGCAACGATGGAGGCAACTCCAATCGTTATTTGCGGGTCAAGACGGTCGGCACTAGGAGCAACCGGGACGGAATCGGCGCGGTCGTCAAGCTGCACCTACCAAAAGGCGTGGCTTGGCAGCAAGTCAAAAGCGGGAGCAGCTACTGTTCTCAGAATGAACTGGCACTTACCTTCGGTTTGGGTGGTCTCGACAAGGTCCCTTCGGTGGAGGTGGTGTGGCCCAGCGGCGTGGTTGATAAGTTCTCCAACGTGACTGCCGGCCAGACCCTGACAGCCAAAGAAGGGAGCGCGAGCAGGTAGGTTCGGAACGCGCGCGGCGGAATGGCAGAAACAGGTGCGGTTTCTGCTGGGCTCGTGCTCCTCAATTCCAGTCTCAAATCGCCATCAGCCATTCGACTCTTTCCCTTCAATTCACGTGCTAGAATAAGGCGTCCCGCCACCAGCTGCCCGTCTTCAGCCTGAGGCGCTGGTGTGTGAACCGCTCCGCGAAACAAAGGAAACACGATGAAGAGTCCTAAGTTGGAAAGTCTCCGCCGCCGGCGACAGCGCCTGGTCTTGGTCGTATTCGGGTGCTTTCTCTTGATAGGAATTCTGTGGATTCCGCACCGGATAGGGCTGGGGATCTTCGCCGCGCAACAAGCCGATCCGCCCTCTGGAACCGAGGGGCTCATCTACCACAACAACATTGGTATCGCTTACCTGGAACAGTTCAGTTTTCGCGAAGCCATCACCGAATTCGGGAAGTGTCTTCAGATCGATTCCAAGTTCGTTCCAGCCCTCGTGAACACCGCGTTGGCGCACTTCTATCTTCAAGAGTTTGACGAGGCGGAGACCTTTCTGAAGCGGGCCACGGCCATCGATTCCACCCAGCCCAACGCGCTTTTTGCGCTGGGAATGATCTACCGCAACAAAAACCAGATGGACCTGTCCCTGGAAGCCTTCAAGAAGATCCTGGAGCAGGATGGGAACGATTCCATCACGCTCTATCAGGTCGGTCAGATCTATCTCAAAAAACAGGACTACAACCAGGCGGAAACTTACCTCAAGAAGGTGGTGGAGCTGTCGCCGTACGACATTGCAGCTCACTATAACCTGGCCACCACTTTGATCCGCAAAGGCGCGCAGGAAGAGGGCCAGAAAGTGATGGAGGCCTTTACCCGGCTGCGCGAGAACGGCGGCATCAGCTCCACCGGCACTCAATACGGGGAACAGGGACAGTACATGCTGGCGATCGGCGAATACCGCGACATCAAGGGGCTGCTGAAGGAGCCCGACGCCACGCCGCCCAAACCTGTGAAGTTCACAGACGTCACCGCTGCGTCGGGAATCCGGTTTCAGCACCAGGCCGACTTGGGTTCTCCCAAGGATCCGTCTAATGCCGGATCGGGCGCGGCTTTCTGCGACTTCGACGGCGACGGCCATCTGGACCTCTACCTTGCCAACGCATCGTCCGGCGGTGCCCGGGGGACTCTCTATCGCGGCAACGGGCAGGGAGGTTTCACGGACGTCACCGAAAAAGCGGGCATTGGATTCAAGGGCATTGGAATGGGAGCCTATTGGGGGGATGTGGACAACGACGGCCACCCGGATTTGTTCCTCACCAACCTGGGGCCCAACGTGCTCTACAGAAACAACGGCGACGGGACGTTCACGGATGTGACCCAGGATGCAGGAGTGGATGGCGGCCATCACGCTCACTCGTCAGCAGCCCTGGTCGATTTTGACCATGACGGCGATCTCGACATCTTTGTGGGCAACGCCGTCCTCGCACCCAAGGACTCAGCGGTGGTGCCGCTCCGGTTGAACGACGGCGACGGCCATCTCTTCCGCAACGACGGCACCGGCAAGTTCGCCGATGTGGCCGAACAGGCAAAAGTCCGGCTCCCGTCCGAAGACCTCACCTCCGTCGTATTCTCCGACTTCGATAACCGCAGGGACGTGGACTTTTGGGCTGTCGCCGGGGCGCAGAACCATCTCTACAGCAACCAGCGCGTGGGAACCTTCCAGGACGTTCTCCCCGGTCTGCCCGCCCTGACGAGCTTGAAAGGCCGAAGCGTGTCGGTGGCAGACTTCGATAAGGACGGGTGGATGGACTTCATCCTGACTTCCTCTCAGAGCTCTGAATCGATCGTCATCCGTAACTTGGGAGCCGGCAAATTCGAGACGGCCAGGCCGTTTGCACCGGCTTCTCCTTCTTTCACCTGGATGACGCAGCCATTGGACTACGACAACGACGGCGATATCGATCTGCTGATGGTCAATGGATCCCTGGGCGCTGCGGATTCGCCGCAAGCCGGTCCCGAGTTGTGGGAGAACCAGGGCGAAGGGAAGTTTGTGAATGTCAGCGGCAAGGCCGGCCTGACGGCCTTTCGAGGCAAATCCTATCGCAGTGCCACCGTTGCCGATTACGACAACGATGGTGACATAGATATCCTGCTGACGGTGGCCGGAGGGCAGCCGGTTTTGCTGCGCAACGACGGTGGGAACCAGAACAATTGGATCAAGGTCCGCTTGAAGGGAACCAACAGCAACAAGTCAGGCATCGGGACCAAGATCGAAGTTAAAGCCGGGACGCTCTGGCAAAAAGTGGAGATCAACGGGGGAAGCGGCTACCTGTCTCAAAACGCGCCGGAAGTGGTTTTTGGGTTGGGCCGGCACAAAGCGGTGGATGCCCTTCGCTTGCTGTGGCCGGGCGGAGTCCTGCAGTCCGAAATCAACCTTCCCATCAACCAGACCAAGCTGGTCAATGAGCTGGACCGCAAGGGAACATCCTGCCCCCTTCTGTACACGTGGAATGGCCGGAAATACGAGTTCGTCACAGACTTTCTGGGTGGTAGCGCCATCGGCTACCTGTTGGCGCCGGGCCAGTTCAATACGCCGGACACGGACGAGTACATTCGCATTACTTCGGATCAACTGGCGCTCAAAGACGGAACCTATTCCCTCCGCATCAACAACCAGTTGGAAGAGGTGATGTTTATCGACCAGGCCGGGCTGGTGGTGGTGGACCATCCTGCCGACGTCGAAGTTTATCCGAACGAGCGATTGATGCCCGGGCCGCCCTTTCCGGAACATCGGCTGTTCGTTGCTCGCGATTCCAAACCACCCCACGCGGCTTGGGGAAACAACTCCCAGAACGTCTTGCCGCTGCTGACGGATGTCGATCGGAACTGCGTGTCCGACTTCACGCTGCTGCGGCAGAAGGGATACGCGGAAGAGCACCAGTTGGTGTTGGATCTGGGCGACCTGTCCGATGCCAGGAATGTCAACCTGCTGATGACGGCGTGGATCGACTATGCCGATTCCACGGCAAACTACCAGGCTTCCCAGGTGGGCGCCACGCTGGTGCCGCCTTATCTGCAGGTGAAGAATTCGAGCGGAGAGTGGGAAACCGTGATTCCACGCATGGGGTTTCCGGCCGGCTTACCCAAAACCATGATCGTCGATTTGACCGGCAAGTTCCTGAGCCAGGACTACCGGGTTCGGATCGTCACCAGCATGCGCATCTACTGGGATCAGATCCTGGTGAATACTTATTCCGGTCCGGCTTCGGTTCGCGAAACCCGTCTGAAACCCTCCAGGGCCGACCTCCGTTTTCGTGGTTTTCCGCTGGAATTCACCCCGGATGGGAAGAATCCGCGGATCTACAACTACGATGTCATCGATCCCGTGGCACCCTGGAAAAGCCACACGGGAAGCTACACGCGATTTGGAGATGTCACGCCGCTGCTCCAGGAAAAGGAGGATCAGTACGTCATCATGCGTAACGGAGACGAGATCCAGATCGACTTCGAGGCCGCCAGCCTCCCCTCATTGCCGTCGGGATGGAAGCGCACCTTCCTGTTCTACAGCGACGGGTTCGGCAAGGACATGGATCTGCATTCGGGGGTGCCGGATACCGTCGCTCCTTTGCCGTTCCACGGCATGAGCCGCTACCCTTACGGCTCTGAGGAGAGATTTCCGGACAGCCGCGCCCACCGCCAGTACCAGGCCCAATACAACACCCGTACCGTCCCTCATACCTACAGCAGGATTCGCTAGGTTTGCCTGAGTCCGCGCCGGCTTTGTGTGTCAGCTGGCTTCGAGTCGGGAATCACGCTATTCCGGTTTTGATAGTCGGGAGATTGTGATGATCGACTCGGTTCCGGGCGCCATGAGAATACTCTTTGCCGTCCAGGGCACAAACCCCCGACCAATGCTGGGTTTGATTCGTCCGCATGTTTTGTTGATGGCGCTTCACGCGTGCCAGATACGCGAAGACCCAGAGCACCAAAGGAATAGCTAAGATTAGAGAGACCGTAAGGCAATGCCGAGAACGCCGAGTCATGACCATCGGATCATGTCGCTGAACACACAACTCTTAGCACTCATTTGCGGATGTTTTCGTACTGGGCCAGAGTTTTTTGCCAGACTTCGACTTTTACCCAGTGACAACTCACCGCTGTCTCACGCCTTTTGAAGCATTCGCCACGGTTCCTGACGTGTGGCCCGGAGGGATGGCAAAATCGATCCCATCAGTACCGAGACCATTACTATAACTGCCGAGATTGCATAGCTTCCCGGCTCGAAAGGCTCCATTCCAAAAACGATGTTCTTTATTAATTCTCCCAACCACAAAGTTAAGCAGCCACCGATGACAATACCAAGTGCTCCATAGGATAGTCCCTCATACATGACCATCCAGAAGATGTCTCTGGCATTAGCACCGAACGCCGCATGGACACCCAGTTCGAAGGAACGAGATAGCGCAACATAAGACACCAGCGCAAACACTCCGACGCATGCAATCAGCAGTCCGAACATTGCGCAGACACTGACTATTGCGGTCCGCAGTTTTAAGGGAATTAGTGGTTTAGAAACAAGATTCTGGTAGGAAGCCCAGTTGTACAAAGCAGCTGTTCCAGATATAAATGTTGATTGCTCCCTCATTTTCGATTCGACTACGGAACAGTTCCTGCCACATCGAATCACTATTCCGACAAAAGGAGGCGCGAAACTCCGGAAGGGATTTGTGTGTGGGAGATAGATTTGGAGAGGAAGGTGGTCTCGAATCCCAAGTTCCATCACATCACCTGCTACGCCAATGACCTCGCGCAGTACAGTCTCGCCATCCAATCGCAGGTGCTGACCCACAGCGTTTTGCCCTGGCCACAAAGCCTCTGCCAGTTTGGCATTGATAATCATGACATGTTGATCACTTTCGACAAAGGAACGCCCGTGGGTAAGAGGGATCTTCATCGTGTCAAAGTATCCACCGGAAACCAAGTAGTACTCAGCGGCTGTGCTAAAGTTCCGGTGCCACAAATACAGCATTGATCTCGCATCATTCACTAGTGGCAGCCTGGTTGTTGTCGCTGCCACTTCCACGCCAAACGATTCCTCAATGGCTCGCAACAGCTCTCTCTGATTCTGCAGTCTTTGATTCTCCCTTAGCCGGGAGAAGTCTGCCTCCGCTGTAAGCAGCCCTTCAGCAAAGAACCCTGGGTTTCTGCTCGTGAGATTCGCAAGACTCCTCCACGACAGGTGTGCGGTCGTAAGCAACGTCCCAGCTAACGCAACTTCGGCCGTGATGAAAGCGCGCCGGATCAGGCGAGCACTTTGCCCGGTTACTTTGCCTGTCCGGTCAAGCAGAAGGTGGTTAGCATTGCACCGGCCTATACTTATCGCCGGGGCCAAGCCAGTGAGGATGCCAGCGAATGTCGATACGCCAACGCAAGCCAGGAGTAATGAATAGTCAAAGCTGGCGCTCTGTGGAGGAAGTACTACATAGTCCTGAAACGCGGACCACCTCAAAAGCTTCACTGACCAAACGGCTATGAGAAATCCAAGGATACCAGCAAAAGAACTAATCAAAATCGGCTCGATCATGATCTGACGGAACAGTTGACCCCTGGCTGCGCCCAAGGCCACCCTGATGGCTGCTTCCTTTTGTCGCGAAAGGAACCGTCCGAGAAGGAGCGTCGAAGCATTGATTACGCCAAGAAGAAACACAAAGAAACCGCCAAGCGCAATAAGTCTCATAAAAGGCCGCACGTTTCGAACCATGAAATCCAATAGCGGCATAACGGAGACAATTTCACCGTAGTTGACCTGACTAGTAGGGGAAAAGCTTCGATTCATGTTTGAGAGAAGCGTAGTTGCTTCCGCCCGCACCTGCCAAATCGACCGACCGTCTTTGAGCTTACCCACCCACCCAGATGTTCTTCTGCGTGACGCAGTGGGTGTGGTGGAGGTCAGTGCCAATTCTGTAAATGATGCCCAGGGAGTCCAGACTTGCGAAGAGCTGGGGAACACAAAACCTGCCGGCATTACGCCTACTATCGTGTATGGAATGCCTCGGAATCTAACCTGCATCCCGATGGCTGACAAGCTTTCTCCCAGGTATGAAACCCAGAATCCATGGCTTGCGATCATGACTCGATGATGACCAGGCTTATCATCATCGTTGGTAAATGTTCTACCGAGATAGGGTCTGGTATTAAATAGAGAAAAGAACCTTCCTGATACGGACGTAACCCGGACCCGGTCACTCACCTCTGCGGAGTCGAACGGAACGTAGCCCGTCCCGAATCGACCAAGATGCTCCAAGCCGGACAGTTGACTCCACCATGCGACGGCATCCCCAACCGGCGGTTCAGCTAACCCATCGAGGTAAACAAACCTACTGATATCGACAAGAGGAACTGGTGTCAGAAGAAGGCTCTTGCCGACACCAAGGATTGCAGTGTTCGCGCCGATTGCAATGGCTAGACTAGAGACCATGCCTATGTAAGCAAGCGGATCGCGCCCAGCGGCACGCAAGAGCAATCGGGCATTATTCATGAAACCTCCAGTCCATTCGGTCTCCTGTGGCGGAGTGTCCTCCTGTACCAACACCAGGTAAACTCTGGTTAATTAGAATCAATGACTGTTCTCTTGAATTTGGCCCGCACCACTTGCAGTCACCGCTCCGCCTCTCTACTCCCGCCACTCGCCGCTACGTTTCCATCGTCTCCTCCACGACGCGCCCATCAAACAGGTGCACGGTACGTTGGGCGCACTTGGCATAGCGTGGGTCGTGGGTCACGATACAGATCGTGGTGCCTTCCTGGTGAAGCTCCGCCAACAGGTTCATGACGGCTTCTCCGTTCACCGAGTCCAGGTTGCCGGTAGGTTCGTCAGCCAGCAAAATCGAGGGATTCCCGGTTAGTGCCCGTGCTACCGCGGTGCGCTGCTGCTGCCCGCCAGACAACTGTGAGGGGTAATGCTTAGCTCTGTGAGCCATGCCCACTCTTTCCAGTGCAACCATGACGCGCTCGCGGCGCTCCTTGGAAGGCATGTTGCGGTAGGTGAGAGGCAGTTCCACGTTTTCGAAAACCGTGAGATCGCCGATCAGGTTGAAGGCTTGGAAGATGAACCCGATCTCACGGTTCCGGATGCGCGACCGTTCGCGAGGCTTGAGGTTCTCCACGGGCTTGCCAGTCAGCCAGTAGTTGCCTTCGGTCGGACTGTCCAATAGTCCCAGTATGGACAGCAACGTTGACTTTCCACATCCGGACGGTCCCGCGATTGAGACATATTCGCCCTGGCGGATCTCCAAATGGACTCCAGAGAGAGCGTGAGTTTCCACTTCCTCGGTGAAGAAGATCTTCGTTACCGCTTCGAGTTGAATGAGCGAGCGATCGGTTTGGTCCATATTGGGCTCTCTGCTGAAATTCCTACTGCTGAGTCCTGCTCTCATGATGACCGACCCTCGCCGCGCTGCGGGCACTCTGCCGTGCAGGGACAGGTGCCGTGGCCCGACGCTGGCCGAGGTGGTACTCACATCATCATTGAAGTCGCGGCTCGCAAGGCGGCGATCTTCGACTGCGCAGGGCCAAGTCCAGAGCGAGTGTCGCTGTCTTCAGTTCAATCTGATTCGGTCGTAGGCATCCCAGGCGTTGGTGTCGGAGAGGATCACTTCGTCACCGACCTGGAGTCCCCCGAGTAGCTCAATCGTGTTGACCGAACTACGCCCTAGCTTTACCTGGACCCGCTCGGCCTCACGGCCGTCCTGCGAGAGCTTGAAGAGTGTGACTGTACCCTTTTCCTGGGCGAACACTGGACGGCCGACGAACAGGACTTCCTCCATCCGCTCCAGCTCGATGGTCCCTTCGACGCTCAGATCGGGCCGGGCACCCTTGGGTAGCTCTCCCCCAAGAGCTACATCCACCGTCACCGTTCCGTTCTGGACCGCGGGATCGATGCGATGGACGCTTCCCGGAATGACGCCATTGCGCGTATCGATTTCAGCTGGTTGCCCGATCTGGATGTCCTTGGCCTGCGTTTCCGCCACCTTGATCTCGGCCTTCAACCTGCCGGGCTCGGCCACCCGGGCCAGGTTAGTCCCCGGGCTGACGCTCTGGCCTACCTGCAGGGGCAATTGCTGGAGCATCCCTTCCACGCCTGCACGGACTCGCAAGGACGCCACTTGGCTGCGCTTCAGCCGAAGTACGGCGCGCAACTGCTCGACCTGAACCTGCTGAGCGGCCAGCTGAGCCTCGATGGACACGGAGCTGATGTCCAACCGTTTCTGCTCCAACCGATAACGGTTGCTTAACTCCCGGGCCGTGACTTGGGAGAGTTTCAACTCCAGGTCAGGCAGCAACCCCTCTTTGGCCAGTACTTCATCTCGATCCGCCCGCAACCTGGCTTGATGAAATTCAGCCTGGGTCCTGGCCAGCAGTGACTGCTGATCCAGCTTTTGGCTCTCCAGTTTCACACGCAGATCTGTTAGCGCTGCTTCGGCGGCCTTGAGCTGGAATTCAGCATCCAGCGCCGCCAGGTCCAATTCCGGATTGCTCAGTTCGATCAGAACAGTGTCGGCTTTGACCTCCGTACCGGGCAAGACAAGGATCCGTTCCACCCGGCCTTCTGTAGACGCCGGGATCCAGCGAATCTCCTCCGGCACGAGTGTTCCAAAGCCACGCACCTGCCGAACCATGGGACCGCGCTTGACCCGGTCCGTCCAAACTGTGGCTCGATCAACCAGCGGTGCCGCAGGCTTCAGTTTCGACAGAGTCACCGTAATGAGCGTCACCGCCGCCAGTCCCAGTCCCCCGTAGAGAATCCTGAGAATTCTTTTCTTGCGAGCCTGCGAGGGGCGGCGTATGTCCATGTTTCCAAGCAGTGGTTCTCAAAAGGAATCCAACCTGAGCTCCAGCGCCGTTGGGTCCGAAGCCATCGCCATCATGGGAGGCAGGTGGCATGCCACGCCGGATCTGTGAGCTAAATCGCTATTCCAGAGTGATATCGAGCAACAGCAACCCGGTCCGGGTGTTCGCTTTTGCAGGTGGTGCGTCCCAACACCGCACAATCCACAGCCTGGCATTCGGGACTGTTCTGCACGAGGATTTCCGAAGTGCACGTCATGAATGGCCTCCTGCCGCCCTTTCAACCGGACCGATCGGCAACCGCAGCCGGGCCTCGCAGCCGAATCCCTCGCTCCGATTCTCAAGAGTCAGGCTGCCCCCGTGGGCTTCCGCGATCTGGCGGCTCAAGACCAGACCGATGCCCGAGCCGGAAGGCTTGGTGGTGAAGAACGGCACGAAGAGGTTGGACGAGCTGGGGATTCCGGGTCCTTCATCCTCAATCCGCACCTCAAGGTTTGATCCACTGCGAGCCCACCCCACCCGCACCGAACCGCCGGTTTCCAAGGCCGCCTCGGTCGCGTTTCGAAGCAGGTTGATCAGCAACTGCTCCAGTTGATCTCCGTCGGCCAAAATCTCCACCTCAGGCCCTTCCTGGACCTTGACCGCTAGTCTTGTTTCCAGGCGGGCGACCCGCCGGATGCAATCGCCGATTCTTACCCTATGCAACTGGGGCTGCGGCAGCTGGGCCAGTCTCGAATAGGCTCCCATGAAACGGCCGAGGGCTTCGGAGCGGCCCGCAATCACCGACAGCCCCTGCGCGAGATCCTCTTCCCAATCACCCGGGCGAGGCTTGCGCCGCAAAAGGTTGGCCAGAGTGCCGGCGGTCGACCGGATGGGTGCCAGGGAGTTGTTGAGTTCATGTCCCAGAACGCGGATCAGTCGTTGCCAGGCGTGGCGTTCCTCCTCGCGAAGCGGTCGGCTGAGGTCAGAGAGCACGAGCAGGTGATGGGGGATCCCTTTTTGCCGAAAGGTGCTGCGCCGCAGCCCCCACCTGCCTTCTGCACCCGGAAAAGCGGCTTCCAGTGTGCGGTTGGGCTCGCCCTCCAGGCATTCAGACAGTCCCAACTCAGCCGCGCGTTGGCCCAGTAACCGATCGGCCGCCTGCCCCAGCAGCCGTTCTCCGGACCGGTTGATGAGTTTTAGCCGGCCCGTTCCATCGAAGGCAAAAATCGCCACGTTGATTTCGGCCATCACGGTTCGTAACAGAGCCGAGGCTTCCACAGCATCCAGCCGCTGCTGGCGCAGCAGATCCGAAAGGGTATTGGCCTCCCGCAGGACCTCGCCCAACGCGTCCCGATCACCCGCACCTTTCGCTCTTAGTGAAAAATCTCCCTCGCGCAAGGCTTCCAGCAGGTTGGCCAGCGTGCGGAGTGGGTAAGCCAGCTTGCCCCGCAGCAGCCAGACTCCACCCACCCAGAATGTCAGGATGAGTCCCGTCAGGGTCCACTGCAGCTTGGGGGAGTAGTCGTCCCTCCAAAGAAGAGCCAGTGCCACCGAAACGGACGGGATTCCACCCAACAGGGCCGACAGGGCGATGCGTCGTGTGTAGGTCAGCCTGCGGCCGTGGGCCGATTTACGATTAAGGCTGGGTTTCATTGGGTTGAATCGACGTGTTTCACCGTGTGCTCTTTTCGAGAGGCCGTGAGAACGCCAGAACTTCGGCTCCCTCCACCCTCAAACCTCCCCCAGATTGGAGAAAGGGTCTGAATCTGAGTTCTTCACAACTCCCAAGAACACAGTGGTGATGGCCGCCTCCGTCTATTCGGGGATCCGATGTTTCTCTAGCCGGCGGTACAACGCGCTGCGGCTGAGCCCCAGCAGTTCAGCCGCCCGAGTGACGTTTCCTTCGCAACGCGAAAGCGCTTTTCGGATCAGCACCGCTTCGACTTCTTCAAGGCCCATTTCTTCGAGTCGGAGAGAGGCGTACGGATCGGGACTCAAGCCCAGATCGCTGGATTGAATCAGCGTGCCGCGGGCCATGAGCACTGCCCGCTCCACCGCATGATCCAGCTCGCGGACATTACCGGGCCAGGGATGACGGAGAAGCGTTTGCATGGCCTCGTCCTCAAATCCTGTCAGGGCCTTCCTGCGGTAGTGCCGAGTGTGTCGGAGCAGAAAATGGTTTGCCAGCAGGGGAATGTCGGCCAGCCGCTCCCGTAGTGGAGGCAGGCGAATTTCGATGGTGTTCAAGCGGTAGAGCAAGTCCTGGCGAAAGCGGCCCGAGGCCACCTCCTGCGCCAGATCGGCATTGGTCGCCGAGAGCACCCGAACGTCCAGCCGTCTCGTCCGTGAGGAGCCCACGCGCTCGAACTGCCCCGTTTCCAGAACCCGAAGCAGTTTGGCCTGCTGGTTTAGCGGCACGTTCGAGATTTCATCCAGAAAGAGCGTTCCTCCGTCGGCCAACTCAAAACGCCCTACCCGGTCGGCTTTCGCGTCAGTGAAGGCCCCCTTCACGTGTCCAAGCAGCTCGCTCTCGAAGACTCCCTCGGAAAGCCCTCCGGCGTTGACCGTGACCATGGGTTTGGAGGCCCGCAAGGAAGCCGCGTGCAACTCGCGCGCCACCACTTCCTTGCCGGAGCCATTTTCGCCGGTGATCAGCACGTGAGCGTCGGAAGGCCCGACCCGCTGGATCAGCTCCCGAACCAGTTGCATAACCGCAGACTCGGCAATCAATTTAGGCTCTTCCCGTGATCGTAGGACCCGATTCTCAGCCTCCAGGCGCTCACCGCGCCGCAGGGCTCGCGCCAGGGCCACTTGGGTCCGCAGGATGGCCAGCAGTCGCTCATTCTCCCAAGGCTTCTGCACAAAGTCTCGCGCTCCCCGACGCATGGCCGCTACCGCCAGCTCGATGCTTCCCCAGGCGGTCATCACCACCACCGGCAAGGAGCTGTCGAGGGCCAACACCTGCGACAGCAGGTCGAGCCCCTCCCGGCCCGACGTGGTGTCTCGAGTGTAGTTCAGATCGATCAGCAACGCGTCGTAGTCTCTGGCCTGCACTTCGGCCAGCACGGACTGCGGGGAGTGGGCGGTTGCCACTTGGTAGCCTTCGTTTTTCAGGAGCAGGCGCAAGGCCTCGATGATGGGCGGCTGATCGTCGGCCACAAGAATTCGTGCTGGAAGGGATGCGGCGGCCTTCATTGGAGTGGACTCAAACGGCGACGAGTGAACTTCATCTTTCAGTTCCTCACGACCCAGCCATCCGAGAGCTGGACGATGCGATGACCATAGGAAGCGTTCTTCTCCGAATGGGTCACCTGGACGATGGTGGTACCGGCGGTATTCAGTTTTTGGAACAGTCCCATGATCTCAGCGCCCTGACTTGAATGCAGATTGCCGGTCGGCTCGTCCGCCAGGATCAGCTTTGGCTGGGCGATGATGGCCCGCGCCACTGCCACCAGCTGCTGCTGACCGCCAGAGAGCTGGTTAGGGTACAGGTCCTTTTTCCCGACAATCTGGAAACGATCGAGTATGTCGGCCACCAGCGCTTGCCGCTCCGACTTGGGGAGGTTCCGGTAGGAAAGTGGCAGCTCCAGGTTCTCAGACACGGTGAGGTCATCGAGCAAATGGTAACTCTGGAAAACGAAGCCGATGTAGCGCTTGCTCAGCTCGGCCCGCTGTTTCGGAGTCATGTGGTGAACGGTGTGTTCCAGCAGCCGGTATTCCCCGCTCCAACCGTGATCGTACATGCCCAGCACATGCAGCAACGTAGACTTTCCGGCGCCGGACGGGCCCATGACGGAGACGAACTCGCCTTCCCGGATGTCGAGGTCAATTCGCCGCAATACGTAGGTCCTTTCTACGCCGTGCCCATAGAAGCGCTCTACGTTTTGAAGATGTAGAATGGGATTACTCCTTTTGGAGACACGCGCTGGCCAGCCGAATTGGCTGAACGCCTCCAGGTACAAAAAGATTGTATTACAGCCTTAGGTGATCAGTGGCCAGTGACGAGTGGCGAGCCACAGAAAAAAGGGGAGAGCCAAGGCCTGAAGAGGAGCCAGCGTCGTTCGGCCGACGAGCAGCTTGCACTGCGGTGGCCGAGCGACTCATCTCGCCACTGCCTCATTCACATCTCAGCGCCACCACGGGATCGACGCGAGTCGCCCGCCGGGCTGGGATGTAGCAGGCCAGCAGGGCAACAATTCCCAGACCCAAAGTAGCGCCTGCAAAGACCGTGAGATCAGTCGCTGTAACCCCGAAGAGAAAACTCGAAAGAATGCGTGTCAGACTCCAGGCTGCCACCAAGCCAACCATCAATCCGATCAGAACCAGCTTCAACCCCTGTCCCAACATCATCCGGAGGACTTGCACACCGAGGGCGCCCAGCGCGATGCGGATGCCAATTTCGCGAGTGCGTACAACAATCGTAAATGCCAGCACGCCATATAGGCCGACCATCGAGAGCAGCACGACCAGCGTGCTAAAGACACTCGACAGACTGGCCACCAGCCGCTCGTTGGTCAGGGAACGGTCGATCTGGGCTTCAAGAGTCCTCATGGCATAGACCGGCACATTCGAATCGAGCTTCCTCACTTCGGCGCGAATGGCGGAAAATACTTGGTTTGGCTCAAGCGTTGTGCGGACGTAGCCTGTCATTGCGGTCACAAAGGGAAAAGCCAGGTAGGGTGTAAACACCTGTTGCGGGACTTCATCACGCAGGTTCGCGTACTTTACGTCCTTGACAACGCCGATGATCTCCATGTCGGCCTTCGTGTTTGGATCATCGCCAAACCCAAGGCGCCGCCCAAGCGGGCTTCTCTCGCCGAAGCAGTGACGGGCCAGGCTCTCATTAACCATCACCACCCTGGGAGAGTCAAAACTAGCAAACCCTATCTGGTGCGGAATGGTCCCTGTATCCTGGAGAGTAAAGTCGCGGCCAGCCAGCAGGGGAATTCCCATCGTGAGGAAATATCCCGGGCTCACAGAATTGAAATACGGGCTCAACTCTTCACCGGGCTTTCCCGCGGAGCCTTCCACTGTCACCGAGCTATCCCATTGATTGTCCTCCAGAATCCGGATGGAGGCCAGCGCGACTGACCGAACCCCGGGCAAGGAGCTTAAATTGCGCTGGAGTTCCTGATAGAAGAGCTTGCATCGCTCCGAAGAATAACCATTCAACGAGGGATCCAGATTGAAGCCGATCAGATTCACGGTTGGGAAACCTGGACCGGCAGCCTTTAGGTTGCGCAGGCTTTGAACCAAAAGACCTGCTGCGACGAGCAGCAGCAGTGAGACAGAAACCTGGGCGATGACCAACAACTTGCGTATTCGCAAGTGACCGCCTCCCGTCGATGCCCCGGTTTGCTCTTTCAACCCCGACATGAGAGTAAACTGCAGGGATGGCAGAGCAGGTGCCAGACTGAGCAGAAGGGCCACCAGGCTGCTGACCCCCAGCGTAAAACCGAGGACATACACGTCAGGCGCGATGCTGAGGTTCAGAAAGGACTCATCCTGAGGCAGGAACCTGAGCAGCAGTGGCGCCGTCCAGAGCGCGACCAGAAGGCCCAGCAATCCGGCAGAGAAGGAGAGTACAAAGTTCTCTGCCAGCAATTGCCGCATCAGCCGATAGCGGCTTGCACCCAGAGCGAGGCGCACTACCATTTCTTTCTGGCGCGAAGTGGCGCGCGCGATCAAAAGGGCCGCCACGTTGGCGCATGCGCTCAGGAGCATCACCCCCACAATGGCCATCAAGATCCATAGCGGTCTGTCCGCTTGTTCGCGCAAAGAGGAACGGCCCTGCGAACCCGGCAGCACGTCCATCGTCATCTTCAGGAACTGCTCCCGCATGTATGGAGAAGCATTCCGAAAGGCGGCTTCCCGGACTTCCGCTGCCAGGATCTGATAAAACACCGGCGCCAGAGCGGCTTTCGACTGGGCCGCTGTAATGCCGGGCTGGAGCCGGCCAAAAACGTTTACCCATCGCGTCCGACGATCTCTCAGGAGGTCGAATCCCGTGGGGTCGGGCACCAGTCGAGCTTTCATCTGGATGGGCACGAACAGCTGCGGCGAGAAGCCAAGTTCCACCCCTTCAAAACGAGCTTCACTGACCCCGACAATGGTCAGGCTGTTGCCATTGACGATGAGTGTCTTACCGAGGATTGCAGGATCTGAAGCAAACCGCGTTTTCCAGAAGTTGTAGGTCAGGACTACCAATGGATGTGCCCCCGGAGTGCGGTCGTCGTCGGGAGTCAACGTTCTCCCGAGTGCTGCGCCGACCCCCAGGACCCGGAAATAATTGCCTGAGACCAACTCTCCAGCCACACGCTCGGTATGTTCTGCGAAGGTCAGGCTAAAGCGGCTGGCAAAACGGCACAACAAGCCTTGAAACACAGTCTGGCTCAGTTCTGAATGATCCCTTAAATCAAGATACATCGGATAAGAAAGTGTGTTCGCTCCAAGGCTGTTTCCGTAATGAGATCCACTGGGCGCCAGCAGTACCAACTCCTGCGGTTTCTTAACCGGCAACAACCGCAACAAGACCTGGTCGAGCACTGAAAAGACCGCTGTGTTCGCCCCGATCCCGAGTGCGAGAGTCAGTACAACCACTGCAGTGAAGCCAGGATTCTGGCGGAGTTGACGAAGAATGAAACGAAGGTCGTTGTACATAGAGAGGTATCAGGGGGCAGCTGTCAGGTTTCCAGCGACAGAGAAGAGCGCCGAGTGCTGAGCGTCACGCTTCGCATCGGCCTTGTTTTCCGAAGCCAATCAACCCGACGTTCAGGGGACGACTCGGCAACTGACACCCAGTCAAGCAAGTTCCCATCCGTATGGCAGCAGGTTGCGAAGATCGGCAGATCAATCACTTGGTCGTATCACCCGGGCGGGCTTTCGCCCGGACTGTTCGTTTTTGGGACGCCATGGTCGCACAAGCGGACAGCTGTTGGGAAAAACCTGATGTTCCGGCAACACAGACGACAGCGTCGTTGACCTGCAACCGGCCTTTCCAAGATTATTTCATCCTAGGATCAGAGGATGACGACTCAGCTGTTGCAGTGTTCACTTCCCCCGCGCGCCACGAACCCCTCACCGCATCTGCTTTGGCTGTTCAACGGTCTCTTGGCTATAATGAGGCAACCCGCTGCCGAGGTTACTAAGAGGTTTCTAAAATGTCACGGCACTCCTCAGAAAAGCCCGTTTGGACCTACGCCGACTACTGTGTTCTTCCACAGGATCTGAACCGTCATGAAATCATTGAAGGGGATCACGTCGTGACTCCATCGCCGACTCCGAAGCACTAGCGCGTTCTCGCCAACCTCACATCACTGTTGAACGGACACGTAAACACCCACGACCTAGGGGTGGTGTTGGCTGCGCCGATGGATGTTCTTCTGTCTGCGACTTCGGTGGTTCAGCCGGACCTATTGTTCATCGGCAAGCTACGCCTCGACATCATCAGCGAGGCCAACATCCAGGGTTCTCCCGATTTGGTAGTGGAAGTCCTCTCACCCTCGACTGCGGCTCTCGACCGGGGTGCCAAGGTGACGCTGTACGCCCGCTATGGAGTCCCCCACTACTGGATCCTGGATGCCGACCGCCTGGCACTGGAAGTCTACGAGATCGCCGGCCACAACTACCACCTGGTTTCGCAGTTCAGACGGGACGAGCCTGCCACCGTCCGCTTGTTTCCGGGACTGACCATCTCTCTGGCAGAACTCGGAAAATGGCGCGAGGGGAGACTGGGCTCGGCAGAAGCTTCCACCCGTTAGCTTTTCGGTGCCAGGCTTCCGGATCATTTCCTTCGTGAGTCCTGGTTTCAATGCCGACTTTGAGATTTCAGGCGGCTGGGGATGGATTCCCAGCCGTGACGGTTGCTGACTGACGGTCAGAGTCGCGTGCTGCCCCCCTGACGCCTTAAATCTAACGTCGAGCGACCCCTCGTCCGTTTGTTCAGAAAATCTTGGAGCCTGCCAACCTCATCATCTGGCTTTGTCGCCCGCTTTGGGGTTGCGTGTTGAGTGCGCATATCGGGCACCACCCTTGCGCGGCACTTGTCTCGACAGACCTGATAGGCCGGCACGACAATCAGCAGACTCGACAATGGGATTCCACTCTGAAAGCGCGTGCCGCGGAGCCATGGCTCGCTACAGAGGCAGGTTAAGCCGGAAGGTCGAGTTCTCCTCGAAGAACCGTCACCGCCTGGCCCCCCAGCAGCACCCGCTGGCCCTCCAGACGGACGTAAACGACCCCGCCGCGTGCCGAAGCCTGGAAAGCAGTGAACTGGGTCTTCCGAAGTTTCCGAGCCCAGTAGGGGCCCAGGCAGCAGTGGGCCGATCCGGTTACCGGGTCTTCGTCAATACCCGATCCAGGCGCGAAGAAACGCGAGACGAAGTCAAACTCGGGCGAGGCCGACCGGCTCGTGACGATCACGCCGCGAAGGCCGACCGAGCGGAGCTGTTTGAAGTCGGGCTTCAGGCGGCGCACCACGTCTTCGCTTTCGACTTCGATCAGATAGTCCATCTCGTTTCTGCCGACGTATTGCGGAGTGAGGCCCAGGGCCGAGGTCAGGTTTGAGGGCGGCTCAGTGGGCTCGTCGACTTTCGCCGGGAAGTCGAGCTCGATCTTGCCTTCGCGTTGGATGGCAGTGAGGAGTCCACTGCGCGTATGAAAGCGAGCCTGAGCTTCCGGCGCGAGGCTCTTCGTCTGCCACAGCACGTGGGCACTGGCCAGCGTGGCGTGGCCGCATAGGTCCACTTCAACGCTGGGCGTGAACCAGCGAAGCTGGAACCCGTCCTCATGCCGCTTCAAGAACGCCGTTTCCGAAAGGTTCATCTCCGCCGCAATGCTCTGCAGCAAGGAATCCGGCAGAGACGACTCCAACAGACAAACAGCCGCTGGGTTTCCGGCAAAGGCTTTCTCTGTAAAGGCATCCACCTGGTAAATGGGCAGTTTCATGTTTTCCTTTCCAGTTCTGATCGTTGCCTTCCGCTGCCTAGTCAATGGGCGGCGCCGGCACCGCGTTCAACGACTCCGTCTTGTTCTCACTGGGAGCCAAGGTCACTCGCTGAGCCAGTGTCTCTAAAGTTTTCAGGTAAGTGGGATCGCTTTCCGCCCCCGTCTCAAAGTTGAGAAGGGCGCAGGAGAGATACTCCGCCGGGACCAGGCCCCGGAGAGAGAAGGCGCCATTTTGGTCGGTTTGGGTGATCCTGGTGAAGCGACTGTTGGAGGCCCGCAGCTCAGGGTCAGGAGAGAACAGGAGAACAGACGCTCCCTTGATGATCTCTCCTGTTTGTTCCCGCCTGACGGTGCCGGAGAACTGGGCACCTCGGGCAGAGAGGATGATTTCCACGCCTCTCATCTGGTCATTGTTTCTGAAGTCCACCGCCTGGTCGACCACGTCGCGGCCTTGCAGGTGAATCGCCTGCAAGAATACGTTGCCGGGCGGCAAGCGTACCCAGAGCCGGCCGGGGCCTTCCGGGATATCGCTCAAGCTGAAAGTATAGTCCTCTTTGACATCGCCACTGCCGGAGGAGCCGAACATCATCGGTGAGGGATCTTCCGGTGTCACACCGACTCGAAGCTGGGAGGCGTTGAAGTCCTCCACCCGCTGATCGAAGAGAACTCGACCATGAATCTCGGCCCCCGGCCCGAGCATCAATGTGACGCCGGAGAGGTCCTCGTTCACCACGTCCACCACGGTGCTGGCCGCCTGACGGTTGTTGCCGGACTCGGCTCTGGCGGTCAGGCGGTAGCTTCCCGGCGGCAGTCCGTCCATTCGGAAATTACCTTCCGCATCGATTGGACTTCCGCCAAACCCCGAGCCTGTTCCCTGAAACGGAAGCCGCATGCTCATCAGAAAAGCGCGGGTGGCGGGTTTCCCGTCCGCCGCAAGAACTCGTCCGCTCACGGTATAGCCGCGGCCCTCGAAGAGAACGAGATCGTAGCCGGCCAGCTGGGCTGCGGGGGCCACCTGAATCCTGGTGGCTTCCTGAGGACTCAGCGCTCCGGGATAGTAGGTGGGCAGGTAGGTGGAGCCTCCCTCCTGCGTTCCAAAACCTCGTAAGGACGCGCTCAGATAATAGTTGCCCGGAGGTATGTCGAAGAGGCGATATTCCCCGCGATCATCGGTTTGATCGAACGCCACTGGTGTGAGAGCCCGCCTGCTCCTCACGGTGCGGTAGCGTGACAGCTGGACCGCCACCCTGGAGACCGGTTCACCCTCCTGGTCGACCACCCTTCCCTCCAACGCCCCGCCTCGGATGAGGGTCAAATCAATCCGGCTCAAGATCTCACCGGCCTTGACCACCAGCGGCGTCCCAGGCGAGGGGCCCGGGTTGGAGGCCGGCTGGCCATAGGTCTGGCGCACGTAGCCATTGCGGTCGGCGCCCAGGTTGTAGCGGCCGGGCGCCACGTCCTTGAACTCGTACTCCCCGTTCTCATTGGTTTTGGTGGTCAGTGGGAGCTGGCCTTCCTGTCTTTCTGCCGGCCACAGGGTTAGCGTCACTTTCCGAAGGCCCGTACCTGTGTCGCTAGCCAACACCTTGCCTTGGATCATCGCGGGCTTCACTTCGGCTGCAGCCTGCTGCCGGCCACCCAAGCCCGCTTGCCCGGCCCCTGTCTGGCCCGCCCAGACTGGGCGGACAGCGGCCGGCCAGAGAAGAAAGATCAGAGTGACACGACAGACGTTCATGGCCATACCGTTCCAGGATGACTTCTTTCTGGCCAGTGCCTTCTGCCAGGAATGTCTCTATTATATGCGCACTGTCCAACAGGGGTTGCCACGTTGTATGCTGGCCCTACTTCTGACGATCCTGGAGGTGTTATGAGACCGATTGGCCTACTGTTGGGTGTCGGTTTCCTCATCATCATGACAACCAGTGCCAAAGATTCCGGCAAATATCTGAACCGCGACGTATGGCGGCTGGAGAACCGCGTTCTGCGAGTTTCGGTGACGCAGGTGGGAGGGCACATTGCCGAGCTCGTGCTGAAGGGGGAAGGGGAAGTCAATCCGCTCTGGCAGCAGGCACGTCCGACCATCGATCCCACGGAATTCGATCCTAAGAAGCACAGCGAGCTCTACGGCAGCGGATCGGGAGCCCGCTTGATGAGCGGCTTGCTGGGCCACAATCTGTGTTTCCCCTATTGGGGCGATCCTTCGGAACCCGAGTTCCGAGCCGGCATGACCTATCACGGCGAGACGGGAATTGTGCGCTGGACGAAGGTTTCGGAACAGTCGCGCAGTGAGGAAATGTCGCTGACTCTCTCGGCCGAACTGCCTGAGTCCCGCACGCGGTTCGTTCGAACGTTGAGTCTGCTCAAAGGCCATCCGGTGGTCTACTTCGACGAACGAGCCGAGAATCTGACGTCTCTCGATCGGCCGGTGGGATGGTGCGAGCATGTGACCGTTGGCCCGCCGTTTCTGGAAAAGGCCGTCACGGTGTTCGACGCGTCGCTGACTGTTGGGCGCATGCTTGGCGACGCCTCCGGCGCCTCCGTCCAGTGGCCCGAGGGACGGGCGGAGAAGGTCATTAACCTGCGCACGGTACGTGACATCCCCCAGTCCGGTTTCGTCAACAACTTCCTGGTCGATCCGACTCGGGAATTCGGCTACTTCACCGCGGTTAACCCCAAGATGAACCTGCTTCTGGGCTACCTGTTCCGAAGGCAGGACTTCCGGTGGCTCAATGTCTGGGAGGCCAATATACCGGCGAGCGCCAACCAGCCGCCCATGCTCACCCGCGGGCTGGAGTTCAGCAACACACCCACCCACGGTTCTCTGAAGGCGTTGGTTAAGGTCGAATCCCTCTTCGATACGCCCGCCTTCGAATGGCTGGATGCCCGTTCGAGCCTGTCTAAGAAGTTCTGTGCTTTCACTGCCCGGACTCCTGACGGATTCTTGGGAGTCCAACAGATCCAGATCAAGGACGACGCGTTAGAGATCGTCGAGAAGGACAGGGGACGGACGGTGCGCGTTTCCTTCGATCGTGCCCGGTTGAGATGAGTCGCAGGCAGAGGCAGTCATTCGACGGGTGAAGGTTCACTGGACCTCCCGCCGCTCAGGTCACGGGACGATCCAGGGAAACACGTATGCCTGCAGCATGACCAGCACGCCGACCAGTGCCGCCAGGATCAGGCTGTGAAAGAAAACATATCGGAGGATCTCGCCTTCATTGCCCTGCTGACCGGTGGCCACTCCGGCCACGACGATACTCTGCGCGTCGATCATCTTTCCCATGACGCCCCCGGAACTGTTCGATGCGGCGGCCAGCACCGGCGAGATTCCCAGTTGCTGGGCGGAGATCTGCTGAAGGTTACCGAACAGGACGTTGGAGGATGTGTCGCTCCCCGTCAGCGCCACTCCGAGCCAGCCGAGCATCGGAGAGAAAAACGGAAAAAGGAACCCCGTGCTCGCGAAGGCCAATCCCATACTGGCATCCAGGCCGCCGTAGCGGGTCGTGAAGCCAAGGGCCAGCATGGCTGAGATGGTCAGCAACGAAACGCGCACGCGCAGGAATGTCCTGCCGAAGATCCTCAGCAGCTCGATCGGCTTGAGGCCCAGCAGCAATCCCGAAAAAGCGCCGGAGAGCCAGAGGCCCGTACCCGTGGCGGAAAGCCAGTTGAACGTGAAGACCGCCTCTTCGGCCCTGGCCACAGGCACCACGGGCGGCGTTCGCAATACACTCTTGTCCAGATAGGGAACGGGGAATTTGAGGATAGACAACCCATTGAGGTAGTTCTTGAAGTCGGGGACGCCCCAAAGAAAGACCAGCAGCGAGAGAATGATCCAGGGCATCCAAGCCAACCAGGCTTCCTTCCGGGAAGGATGCATGGAGGCCTCGGCCGGAACGCTCACGCCCAGCATTTGCGCGGCTGGAGCGGCAGGGGTACCGGGGTTGTGGGGCTCCTCATCGCGGAATCGCCAGGGGGTAGGCGGCTGCCAGAAACGAAGCAGCACCAGCAGAGATAGGATTGAAATCAGCGCCGAGGCGATATCGACCAAGGAAGGACCGTAGTAGTTACTGACCAGGTACTGGGGAATGGCAAACGTCAAACCCGAAACCAGGCAAGCCGGCCAAACTTCGGCCGTGCCGCGCCGTCCGGCCATGGCCCACACCAGCCAGAAAGGGACAATGATCGAAAAGACGGGCAGCTGTCTTCCGACCATGGCACTCAGGTCATTCAAAGGAAGGCCCGTCACACCGGCTAAGGCAATAATCGGCGTTCCCAGCGCACCATAGGCGACCGGCGCCGTGTTGCCGATCAGACAGAGGCCGGCAGCCGGCAGAGGTTTGAATCCCAGACCGATCAACATCGCCGCGCAAATCGCCACCGGCGTCCCGAAACCGGCCGCCCCTTCAATGAACGCACCAAAACTAAAGCCGATGAGAAGCGCCTGAATGCGGCGGTCGCTGGCCAAGCCGGCGATGGTTTGCTTGACGACTTCGAACTTCCCCGTCCGCACGGTAATGTCGTAAACGAAGATGGCACTCAACACGATCCAGCCGATGGGGAAGAGGCCGTACGCAGCTCCGTTGGCGGCCGCCGCCATGGCCAGCGGGTA
Organism: Acidobacteriota bacterium; assembly: GCA_040753175.1. Taxonomy (GTDB): domain Bacteria; phylum Acidobacteriota; class Terriglobia; order Versatilivoradales; family Versatilivoraceae; genus JBFMEW01. The sequence goes on from JBFMEW010000004.1 coordinate 234,024, forward strand.
GGGCATGCCATAGATCCCGATGGCCACCAGCAGGGCGGCGAACAGCCCGGCCAGGGCGGCCAGGTGGGCTCGCACATGCCAGAAGGCCAGCAGCCCCAGCAGTACGACCACAGGCAGGGCAGCCACCAAAGCGGAGAGAAGAAGATGGCCCAGAGGCGTGTAATTTTGAGGCCAAGGCATTGGCCGCGCGCCCTCCTCGGCGGGAATGCGAGCCCGAGCAATGCGGGCACTCTAGCAGTCTGGAAAACGAAAAGAGACCGGGATCGGGGTGGGAAGCCGGCATGCTGAAGGCGACCTCATATCCCGCTCCGCTTGAGCGGAAACGTCAGGGGAGCGAAGTAGCGCCCATCAGGTATTTGTCCACGCCTTTGGCGGCCTGGCGGCCCTCAGTGATGGCCCACACAACCAGGGACTGGCCGCGGCGCATGTCGCCGGCGGAGAAGATCCCCGGCTCACTGGTCATGTAGTCCCCGTCCGCCAGGATATTACCGCGACCGTCGAGCCTCAGCCCCAGCTGCTGGATCATGCCGTTCTTTTCGGGACCCAGAAATCCGAGGGCCAGCAGGACCAGCTGGGCTTCCACTTCAAACTCGGAGCCGGGCACCTCGGTCATGGGACGGCGCCCCGTTGCGTCGGGACTGCCGAACTCGATCCGGACGGCATGGATCTTCTGCACCTGGCCGTTGACTCCGGAGAACCTCTTGGTGTTGATGCTCCAGTCGCGCATCCCACCTTCCTCGTGCGAAGTGGAGGTCCTCAGAATCATCGGCCAGTAGGGCCAAGGCATCGAAGGCGTTCGCTCTTCCGGCGGCTTCGGAAGCAGTTCCCAGGAGCGCACGGAGAGCGCGCCCTGTCGCAAGGCTGTGCCGTGGCAGTCCGAACCTGTGTCGCCGCCTCCCAGCACCACAACATGCTTGTCTTGGGCTGTGATTTCGTTGCCGCTGAGAACGTCGCCGGCCACACGCCGGTTTTGCTGAGGCAGGTAGTCCATGGCGAAGTGAATGCCCTGCAGTTCCCGACCGGGAATCGAAAGATCGCGGGCCTGTGTGGCGCCACCACAGAGCACCAAGGCATCGAACTCGCGTCTCAGCTCGTCGACGGCCACATTGACTCCGACGTGACAGTTGGTTTTAAAAACAACGCCCTCTTCAGACATCTGATGAAGGCGTCGTTGCACGATCCACTTCTCCAGCTTGAAGTCAGGAATGCCATAGGTCAAAAGGCCACCGATGCGGTCGGCCCGCTCAAACACGGTGACGTGGTGTCCTGCCCGGTTGAGCTGAGCCGCGCAAGCCAGACCCGCCGGACCGGAGCCCACAATGGCCACCTTTTTCCCGGTTCTTATCCGGGGAGGTTGCGGCTGGATCCAGCCTTCCTGGAAGGCATGGCTGACGATGCTAAGTTCGATCTGCTTGATGGTGACGGGATTGTCGTTGATCCCGAGAACACAGGCCGCCTCACAAGGGGCTGGACAGACCCATCCCGTGAACTCCGGGAAGTTGTTGGTCTTGTGAAGAACTTCGATGGCTTCCCGCCAGCGTTGCTGGTAGACCAGGTCGTTCCAGTCGGGGATGATGTTTCCCAGGGGACATCCGGTGTGGCAAAAGGGGATGCCGCAGTCCATGCAGCGGGCTCCCTGCGATTGAACCAACTCGTCGGGAGGATCGTGATAGACCTGAAACCAGTCCTTGAGTCGTTCCTCAACCGGACGGCGCGGCGCCGTCTGCCGCCCAATCTCCATGAAACCTGTGACTTTTCCCATGTGTTTGCTCGATCGAACCTGCCGTGGCTCTCAGCGCTTCAACAAGCGGTAGGAACTGCCGGCAGGCACTTCCAGCCGATAGCGGGGGAGGCATTCTATCGCTCCCCTGCTTCGGATTCAAGACTCACGCGACGTTGGTTTGGGATTCTCCGGGGTGATCTGGCGCAGCCACGTGAGTCCGGCTCTAAAAACGATCAATGGGCTGCCGCCAGCTCAGGGTTCTGGTTGGAGGCGGCCGCCAATGCTCGCTCCTTGGCCAGTTGCTGCAGCGATCGACGATAGTCGCGAGGCATGACCTTGACAAAACGGGCCACCATCTCGTCCCAGTTTTCCAGGATTCGTGCGGCGGGGGTGCTCCCCGTAAAGCGATAGTGCTTCTCGATCAGGTCCCGCAGCACGGCGAGGTCCTCGCGCTCCGTCACCGGTTCCAGGTCCACCATGCTGTGGTTGCAGAGGGTCGTGAACTTGTCTTCCTCGTCCAGAACGAACGCAATGCCGCCACTCATCCCGGCGGCGAAGTTACGGCCGGTCTTGCCGAGGACCACCACCACTCCTCCAGTCATGTACTCGCAGCCGTGGTCGCCTACTCCTTCGATGACGGCCCTGGCGCCACTATTGCGAACCGCAAAACGCTCGCCCGCCACCCCACGAAAATAGGCCTCACCGCCGGTTGCGCCGTAGAGGACGGTGTTTCCGATCAGGATATTCTCTTCCGGCAGGAAGGTGGCTTCGTGAGGTGGAAAGACGACCATTCTGCCACCGGAAAGTCCTTTGCCGACATAGTCGTTGGCATCGCCTTCCAGGGTCAAGGTGACTCCATGAGCTAACCAGGCACCGAAACTTTGCCCGGCCGAACCCGTGAACTTGATACGAATGGTGTCTTCCGGCAGCCCTGGGTGGCCGTGGCGCTTGGCGATTTCCCCGCTGAGCATGGAACCCACCGCGCGCTGCGTATTGCGAATGGGCAGATCCAGCTCAAGGGGAGTCTTATTGCCGATGGCCCCCCGACAGAGTTCGATCAGCTGGTGGTCCAGGATCGACTCCAACCCGTGGTCCTGAGTCGTGACACAGTGAGTGGCAATGCGGGCCGGCACCTCGGGTTTATGCAGGATCCGGCTGAAATCCAGGCCGCGAGCCTTCCAATGATCGATCGCGTCCTGTACGTCCAGCATGTCGCTGCGACCCACCATCTCCGCCACGGTCCGGAATCCCAGCTGAGCCATGATCGCTCGTAGTTCTTCGGCGACGAAGAAAAAGAAATTGATGACGTGTTCCGGCTTGCCCGAGAACTTCTTCCGCAAGACCGGATCCTGGGTGGCGACTCCCACCGGACAGGTGTTGAGATGACACTTGCGCATCATGATGCAACCGGAGGCCACCAGCGGCGCGGTGGAGAAGCCGAATTCCTCGGCGCCCAGCAAAGCGGCGATGGCCACGTCCCGTCCGGTCTTGAGCTGCCCGTCGGTTTGTACGACAATCCGGCCGCGCAAATCGTTCAAGACCAGTACCTGCTGCGTTTCCGCCAGACCCAGTTCCCAGGGAACGCCGGCATGCTTGATCGAGGTCAGAGGGGAAGCGCCCGTGCCCCCGTCGTGTCCGCTGATGAGCACCACATCCGCGTGAGCTTTGGCCACGCCCGCGGCCACCGTGCCCACGCCCATCTCAGCCACCAGCTTGACGGAAATGCGGGCTTCCGGGTTGACGTTCTTCAAGTCGAAGATCAACTGAGCGAGGTCCTCGATCGAGTAAATGTCGTGATGGGGGGGTGGAGAGATCAGCCCCACGCCGGGCGTCGAGTGCCGGACCTTCGCAATGAATTTGTCCACCTTGTGACCGGGCAGCTGGCCGCCTTCTCCCGGCTTCGCGCCTTGAGCCATCTTGATCTGGAGGTCGTCGGCATTGATGAGGTACTCGGTGGTGACCCCGAAACGAGCCGAGGCCACCTGCTTGATGGCGCTCCGCCGCCAATCGCCGTTTGGATCTTTCTGAAATCTGGCCGGATCCTCGCCCCCTTCGCCGGTGTTGCTTTTCCCGCCGATGCGGTTCATGGCAATGGCCAGATTCTCATGAGCCTCCTTGCTGATCGATCCGAAGGACATGGCGCCGGTGGCAAAGCGTTTGACGATCTCTGGGGCCGGCTCCACTTCCTCGAGGGGCACCGGCGTGCCGGCCTTGAACTTCAAAAGGCCCCGCAAGGTGCAGAGAGCCTTGCTCTGATCGTTGATCAGGCGGGAGTATTCCTGGAAGGTCTGGTAACTTTCCTGGCGGACCGCTTGTTGCAGGCGTGCGACGCTTTCGGGATTGAAGAGGTGGAACTCCCCCTCACGCCTCCACTGGTATTGTCCCCCCACCTCCAACAGGGGCCGCTGCGTGCGCTCGTCTGGATAACCGCGGCGGTGCCTCTCGATCGCTTCGCAAGCCAGCGCCTCCAGACCCACGCCTTCGACGCGGGAGGCGGTCCCGGTGAAGTAGCGCTCCACCAACCGGGAATTCAAGCCGATAGCCTCGAAGATCTGGGCCCCGCAGTAACTTTGGATCGTGGAGATGCCCATTTTGGCGATGATCTTCAGCAGGGCTTTATTGATCGACTTGATGTAGTTCTTGTGCGCCTTTTCCACCGTGATCTCCGGCGGGAACAGCTCCTGCTTGACCATGTCGGCCAGCGTCTCGAAGGCCAGGTAGGGATTGATGGCGCCTGCCCCATACCCGATCAGCAGCGCAAAGTGCTGGACCTCCCGGGCTTCGCCCGTCTCCAGGATGAGCCCGCACCGGGTGCGGGAGCCCTCCCGGATCAAATGATGATGGACGGCGGAAGTGGCCAGGAGTGCGGGAATGGGAGCATGATTCGGGTCCATTCCTCGATCCGACAGAATCAGGATGCTATATCCGGAGCGCACCGCTTCCGAAGCCTTTTCGCACAGCACCTCCAACGCCTGCTGCAAGCCGTTCTCCCCTTGACCGACCGGAAAAAGCATCGGCAGCGTGACGGCGCGAAATTCGGGAAGCGTGATCCGGCGGACTTTCTCCAGCTCGCTGTCGGTCAAGACCGGGCAGGAGAGCTTGAGCATCCGGCAGTGTTCGGGAGTCTCGGACAAGAGGTTCTGCGCGTGACCAATGTAGGTCTCCACCGACATGACCATCTCTTCCCGAATTGAATCGATCGGAGGATTGGTCACCTGGGCGAACAGTTGCTTGAAATAGTTGTAAAGCAGCTGGGAATGGTTCGACAGAACCGCCAACGGCGTATCCGTGCCCATGGAACCCACCGCTTCCTCCCCGTCTTTAGCCATGGGAGCCATCAACAACCTCAGGTCCTCTACCGTGTAGCCGAAGGCCTGCTGCCGCTGAAGCAACGTGTCGGGATCCTGAGCGGGAATCTGATCCGGCTCGGGCAGACGGTCAAACTCGATGCGGTTGGCTTCGACCCATTGCCGATAGGGCTTCTGCCGGACGATCGTGGATTTCAGTTCGGCGTCGTCCACGATTCGACCCTGTTCGGTGTCGACCAGGAAGATCTTTCCCGGCTGCAGCCGGCCCTTGGACCGGATTTCCTCGGGAGGAATGTCCAGCACACCCGTCTCGGAGGCCATCACCACCAGGTTGCTCTGGGTGACCATGTAGCGGGCTGGACGCAGTCCGTTGCGGTCCAGTACCGCTCCAATACACCGGCCGTCGGTGAAAGCGATCGCGGCCGGCCCATCCCACGGTTCCATCATGCAGGCGTGGTATTCGTAGAAAGCCTGCTTGTCCGCATCCATGTGGATGTTCTTATTCCAGGCTTCGGGAATAAGCATCATGATCGCATGGGGCAGGGTTCGCCCGCCGGCAACCAGAAACTCCAGGGCATTGTCGAAGGTGGCACTGTCGCTGCCTGTTTCGGTGACGATCGGGAAAAGCTTCCTGAGATCCGCTCCGAACAGGTCGGAAGCCAGCGTCTGCGTTCGGGCACGCATCCAGTTACGATTGCCGCGGAGAGTGTTAATCTCGCCGTTGTGGGCAATGTAGCGGAAGGGATGAGCAAGCCGCCAGGATGGAAAGGTATTTGTGCTGAAGCGCGAATGGACCAGGGCCAGCCCGCTTTGAAAGGACGAGGCATTCAAATCGGGGTAATACGCGGAAATCTGTTGGGCCATCAACTGGCCCTTGTACACCAGCGTGCGGCAGGACAAGCTGCAAATGTAGAAGTAGTGGGCATCCTCCATGCCGGAAGTTTCGATGATGGTGGCAATCCGGCGGCGAATGACGTAAAGCTTTCGTTCGAACTGGTCTTCCGAGAGAGCGGGGTGCTTGCGGAGGAACAGTTGGCGAATGACCGGTTCCGCCTGGTGGGCGACGCTGCCGATGGCCGAACTGTCCACTGGAACATCCCGCCAGCCCAGCAGCTCCTGCCCTTCCTCCCGAACGGTATGGCCGATGATCTCCTCGCAAGTCTGTCGATGGGTTGGATTAGGAGGCAGAAAAACCGTTCCGACGGCATACTGACCCCTACCCGGGAGGTCAAAGCCGCATTCCGGTGTGACCTCGCTCAGGAACTCGTGAGGAATCTGAACCAGGATGCCGGCGCCGTCACCCGACTCCGGATCGCAGCCACAAGCTCCCCGGTGATTCAGATTGAGAAGCACCTCCAGGGCCTGGCGGACGATCCTGTGCGAACGCGTTCCATCCATGTTCGCCACGAAGCCCACGCCGCAACTATCCTTCTCATATTGAGGATCGTAGAGACCCTGCTTGGAAGGAAACTCACCGTTTGCCATACAATCGAAAGACCTCCTCACGGAGCCGGCTCTCCAGCGAGCCGAAAATCCTCCGGCCTCGCCTCCAGCACACACGCATCAACTTCTTCGGTGTGCCCGGCGTCAAGTTAGCCGTTTTCCTGAACGGTCTAGCAAGGACCCCTCCGCCTGAAGTGTCGATGCGAGCTAGAAACTCAAGCGGAGCAATAGGAAAGCTGCTATTTTAGCCAGAAGGCTGCCACCAAGTAAATTTATTATTTTTATGTCGAGAATAAGGCGAGGTGATACGTTTTTCCTGCCGGCCACCGGCCGCGAGGCTCTTTTCGTCAAGTCAGAGTCAGCTCTGTCACGGAAATTTTCCCTCCGAAGCACAGGTCAGTGTCGGTCCCCGGCTGCCGGGACCGCAGATGGTAATTGGCATCGTAATGGAAGATCGAGTCCTCGGCGCGATAGCTGAGCGGCAAAGGGCTGGTATCCAAAGGGCAAAAGACGACCTCGGGCACCTGGAAGGGGTCCAGCAGGGCGGGTAGATTGACGTTCCAGAAGCTCCCCGGTCTCAATGGGCGTGCGATCAGCATCGGCAGCACTGCCGCCACGCAGGTTTCCGTGTGTCTCCAGTCAATGCTCACTCCTCGCTTGCGATACTGCGAGAAGGCAATGCCTCTCTTCCCGAGCAGCGCTGCTTCGCGGATGGCGGCGACCGTACCCGAATGAAAAATGTCTGCTCCCAGGTTGCCTCCTTCGTTGATTCCGGAAAGCACCCACGCCACGTCCGGCAACAACTGGTAAATGGCCAGCCGAACGCAATCGGCGGGCGTACCATAGACGGCTAGCCGATCCTTCCCGCGCTGCTCTACGCGGATGCCCGCTTGAGTGGTGACCTTGTGACTGCATCCGGAGACCGGACCGGCCGGAGCCAGGATCAGGCATTGGCCAAAATCGCGGGCCACCGTCAACAGCGACTCCAGACCTTGGGCGTCGACGCCATCGTCGTTGGTAAGCAACAGTTTCATGGCCGTTTGGAATCAGAGTGTAATAAGGCTCCAGAAAGCGGTGAGCCAGACAAATTGTATAGACATCCGATCCGAGGATTAAGAATAATTCCCGAAGTTTTGTCGGATGCGCCTTGATCTTCCAACAGACCCGCCGCGGGCGGGTCAAATACCGATCGATCATTGAGTCTTACCCAGCATGAGTGAAAGAGTCTCGCTCCCAAGCCCGGCCGGGCACTCGACGGGCCGCTGAAGGGCGATAATCACTGTGATACGAAGTCGTCAGCAAGGAGAAAAGCCGGTGAATCTACGACGCTACCGTTCGGTTCTATTGGTTCTGACACTGATCGTGGCCGCAAGCTACTTTCCGAGCTCGACCGCGCGGGGTGACGAGCCGACCCTCGATCAATTGAAGGTCGAGTTGCGCGACCAGGATCCCAAAGTGCGAAAAAAGGCTGCCCAGCAACTGGGCGCAACACGCAGTCGCGAGGCTGTCCCGCCCCTCCTGGCAGCGGCCAGTGATCCCGACGTCGAAGTTCGGGAAGAGGTGGTCAAGGCTCTGGGTCTGTTGAAGGACGAATCGGCCATCACGATGCTCCTGACCACCCTCAAAGACAGGTCCGACAGCGTGCGTGAGGAGTCCATCATTGCCCTGGTCAACCTCTACGCCGATCGGGACGCCGGATTCTCAATCACTCGGATCGCCAAGAAAGTGTATCGGAAAATCAACGTCTTCAGCGATAAGGTCGGAAACGATCCGCTGGTGATTGAGTCTTATGTCCGGGTGGCGCCGGCGGTCATCGACGGCCTTTCCGATCGGCTCTTCGATTCCAGCATGGCCATTCGAGTCGGAGCGGCCAAAGCCCTGGGAATCCTTCGGGCCAAGCCTGCGCTGCCGCGCATGATCGAAGCCATGAAGACCGGCGACAGCAACGTCCGCGTGGCCATTTTGCGGTCGCTGTACAAAATCAGGGATGCCTCCGTCGACAGCGAAATCTTGATCTACCTCAACGATCAGGACAAAGGCGTTCGCGATGAAACCATTTTGACGTTGGGATTGCTGCGCAGCACGGCTGCCCTTCCGGCTATTCGGCGTCTTTACGACGAAAACCCGGATACCAAACTGCGGCTTAGAGCTTTTCAGGCCATCTCTTTGATCGGAGATCCCAGCTCACTGGACCTTTTCCGCCGACTTCTGAAGGACCCGGATGCGATCTACCGGCAGTATGCCGCGGAAGGGATGGCGCGTGTGGGCGATCCCATCGATGTGGAGGATGTCTCTCGTGCCTTCCTGGGCGAAAAGAAGTTCAACGTGCAGCTGGCCTTGAGCTACGCGCTGTATCGCATGGGACGCCAGGAGTACCTGGACCGGCTGGTTTCCGGGCTGTCGGAACGAATGCACTACGAACAGGCCGGCAGCTATCTGATCGAACTCGGCCAGCCGGTGTCCGGTGAGTTGACGCGCCATCTCAACCACCCGGACGCGCGGGTTCGAGTCCAGCTGTGTCGAGTGCTGGGACTGATTGGGGACAGCTCGGCCATCCCACACCTGAAGCCCCTCCTGCAGGATTCCAACAAGGACGTGATTTCGGAAGCCGCTTTGGCCATCCGAAGACTCGGCGCCAGCTGAAGCGGTGCGCGACCCACAGCGCGAGCCTGCACGAGTCAAGCGGTCCCATCTGGGAAATCGTCGGGCTGATGCCGTCTCGTTGGTATCAGCGTTTCCGGCGCTGGATCCGGAAGAAGTCTTTGGGGCGGCGAATTGGCCGGAGCACATAGAGGTCCTGCCCTTCGAAGAAATTCACCCGGAAGCCGCTGTTTCGAAAGCACCGTGCCCCCGTACAGCAGGTCATCCTAGACGCCAATAGAAGCACGCAGCGACTTGTTCAACGACCGTCTGGTGATCAGTCTGATGGAATTCTGACGGCACAGTGCGCGGTGTCGCGCAGCGAGAACGTGCTCAAGACGCCGGGTCTGTTTGAGCGACGACACGGTGCTTTTCCGGTGGCTTCCAGCGCGCCTTGACGCCGACAATTTGGTCCTGAACATCCCCCCCACAACCAGCTTTTGCTTGGTTTTTGAAGCGGCAGGGCAGACAAATAAAGTCTTGACACGGCCTCTCGATAGTGATAAATCATCGATGATTTGTTATCCAGTGACATGAGCCCTGCCAGGCGCAGGAAGGAACTGGGGTGCACGACGGTGTGGGTTTCTCGCAAGCATCACTTGGGGGAAGAGCCAGGCAGGGTTCGAAACACTGCGGTTATATCTAAGGGGTGAGCTTATGTCCTCTCTCGGGCAACTACCGTCACCGCTGCTGGAGCTTTCGAGATCGTTAAAGAAGAAGGAGAGCGTTCCCAAGCAGGTCGAACACGTGTTGCGTGAGATGATCTTCACCGGAGCGTTAAAAGCCGGGGAACGCATTGTAGAGACCAAGATCGCCCGCCAGTTAGAAATTGGTCAGGCCACGGTCCGGGAGGCGCTCAATACTCTCGAAGCCGAACGCCTGGTGGTCCGCTTTCCCAATCGCGGATGTCGGGTGGCCGCGCTGTCAACGAAGGAGATCAACCAGAGCTTTCGCCTGCGCATTGAATTGGAAGCGCTGGTGGTTGAGCTGGCCATTGAGAATCGCTCGCAGTGGCACCCTGAGCCCTGGCTGGGGGTGGTGAAGAACATGAAGAAGGCGGCTCAGGAGAACGATTTCGAAGCCTTCTACCAGTGGGACCTCGAGTTTCATAAGCTTTTGTGGCAGTTTGCGGATAACCCCTTTCTAGAGGCGGCCTTGTCGCAGACAACCATGCCTCTCTTCCCTTTTGTGTTCATGAAGCTCTTCTCTGATGGTGCTCTGGATCTGAAGCTGGCCGCGGCGGACCACGAAAGGATCGCGCGGGCGGTCATTACTGAGAAAAAGAAGCAAGCCAAGCAGATCGTGCGGGCTGTGGTTGGGAGCTATTGGAATGATGTGATGGCCCTGCTCAATGCCCGGCAGGAGGCCGGCATCCAAGCAGTCTCTGACCGCTGAAGTCCTTCCAGTGCCCGCAGGAATCGTCTGACTCACGAGCCTTTCGGCCCTCGGATTCGAGCATCCTTAACTCAAATGACCGGTCCGCCATCAGCAATCGGATGTTGTCCTGGCTGAATCTGACGCCGCGAATTTGAAGCATCCGGTTCGGAGTTCTTGCAAGGATCTCTCAAACAAATTCCCCGAATCCCTACAAATATGGAGGAGCTATGTTTCAGCACTTTTTCACGCTAAACGGAGGAGCGGTGAAGCAGTACGGTAAGACGGTCCTGCGTCTCACCATCCTCGCCAGCCTATTGTTTTCCGGCGTTACCTCACTCACTGTGATGGGGCAGACCTTTCGAGGATCCATTGGGGGCACCGTCCGAGATGCCAGCGGCGCCGTTGTTCCCAACGCCGCTGTGACCCTGACCGAGACGGCCACGAAGATCGAAAGCAAAACCGAAACCAATGCGGAAGGCAACTACTTGTTTCCCAACCTGCCGTTGGGCAACTACTTGGTTTTGATTTCCCGTTCCGGTTTCAAGGAAGCCCACAGCACGGTCATCACCCTCACCACTCAGCAAACGGTGCGTTTTGATGCGGTCCTGGAATTGGGCGAGGTCAGTCAAAAGGTCGAGGTGGTGGCTTCTGCTCCCACCATCAACACCGAGAATGCTCAGATCGACGACGTGCGACCGCGCGAGGATCTGTTGAACTTACCCTTGAACAACCGACACACCATGCAGTTTCGCTATCTCACTTCTTCCAACTACGGTGGAGGTTGGATTGGCGGACAACGCGGGGATTTCGGCACCTACACCGTTGACGGCGTGACCGGGATGACACCGGCCTGGGGTGCCTGGAGCGGGTTGGTGATGGCCGCCTCTCTGGAGGCGGTGCAGGAGATGAAGATCCTGTCCAGCAACACCAAGGCAGAATACACCGATCTGGCGACCATCTATGTGACCACCCGCCAGGGAACCAATGAGCTTCATGGTAGCGCCTTCTACCTCAACAGCAACAATGCGCTGAACGCGCGGGATTTCTTTGCTGCGTCGAAGCCGAAGGGGCCGATCTCACACGAGTACGGAGGCAGCTTTGGTGGTCCGATTATACGAAACCGCACCTTCTTCTTTGGGGCTTATGAAGGGACCAAGAACCCGGGTAGCTACAACGCCACGGGTAATGTGCCGACTCTTAAGATGCGATCAGGAGATTTTTCCGAGCTCCTTCCAGATCAGGTCGTCACGGATCCGCTGACCGGCCTGCCGTTCCCGGGGAATATCATCCCTTCGGACCGCATCAGCCCGGTCGCCCGGAAGATTCAGGAGTATGAAAACTTCATCCCGCTTCCCAACTTCGGTCCCGCCGATAACATTTTCGGCAACTATCGCGACCTCCGGCCTGACAACAGTGGGTTTCGCCGGCAGACAGTTCGGGTGGACCACCAGTTACGGCAGGGCGACAGTCTGTCAACGCGCGTCAACCTGGCCCAAGAGCCCCGTCCCGAAGTGTTCACCAGCGATCTGCCCGCTTTTCGATTCAAGCAATGGCGACGTACCGCGAATGCCTACGTTTCCGAGACCCACACCTTTTCGCCGACGATGCTGAACGAGTTTCGCATGGGTTTCAGCCGGGATGCCTCGCAGTACAACGGTTATCACAATGGGGCAGAAGTGGTCCGCGCCTTCGGATTGCAGGGAATCGACCTCTCTAACAAAGGCCAGTTGTCCGGTGTCCCTAGCATCTCGTTCAGAAACTTTTCAGGCCTTTCCGAATTTCAGACCGGTGGCTGGGCCCAAGACACCTACGAATTCTTGGACAACTTTACCTGGATCCGAGGCAATCATGCTTTCAAAGCCGGCACTCTGATCCGGCGTAACCGCATCAACATTCCCGACTCCGGCGGAAATGATTTCGGGTCCCTGGGCTTCGATGGGTTTGCGAGCGGCTACGACTACAGTGATTTTCTGCTCGGCATCCCGCACTCTGCGGGCCGTTACGAACGTGGGAATCCGCGCTACAACCGGTCGACTGAGCTCGGCCTATATTTTCAAGATGACTGGAGAATCACTCCCAGGCTGACGCTAAACCTGGGGCTGCGTTACGACTACTTCACGCCGCCCGTCGACAAATACGACATGCGCTATGCCTTCGATCCCAAGACTGGGAACCTCGTGGTGCCCAATCAGAAGGTTCTCGACACTCTGGTGAGTCCGTTGTTCCCACAATCCATTCCCATTGTCACGGCTCAGCAGGCCGGTTTCCCAGAGCGCTCGCTGCTGAAAGGAGACCGCAACAACTTTGGTCCGCGGTTTGGATTTGCCTATCAGCCGTTCAATAGCTCCAAAACCGTGGTCAGAGGCGGTGTCGGTGTCTACTTTACTCACCTGACCTACTCAACGATGGATCCCTTCAGCGGAGGGCCGTTCCATTCCAACGAAGGTTTCTACAACACCATCACCGCCGGAGTGCCGACTTTCCAGTTTCCTCATCCGTTCACCCAGTTTGGTGACGTTGGAACTCAGAACGTGGAAGGGGTGGTTGTGAATGCCCAGATGCCTTATACACAGCAATGGAGCCTGACGGTGGAGCGGGAGCTGGGCTCCTCCATTGTGGCCAAGATCGGTTACCGGGGATTCCAGACCAATCAGCTCCTTCACCAAGGCGACCGCAATAAACCCTTTCCCAGCACCAATCCAGATAATGCTTACCACTATAACTATCCCAACTTTTTCGAGGTCCTGCTCGACGAGAATGGCGGTATCCAAAAGGGGCACGGACTCGACCTCACGCTGGAGCGAAAGTTTACCCAGGGGCTAAGCTTCCAGGCAGGCTACACCTGGATGAAGGATCTCAGTGACACCCCGGGCAGCTCGGAGGTCGGCTTTGCATGGGCGGGCGCCCAGAATCCGTACGATCGCCGGTCCGACATGGGAGATGTGGACGGGGTCTCTCGCCATCGGTTTGTTGGCTCTGGTCTGTACGAATTGCCTTTTGGAACAGGAAAGCGCTACGGATCGAGTCTTCCGGCAGCAGTCCGGCAGATTTTGGGCAACTGGCAGATGTCGGCCATTCTCAATTTTGAAACCGGCGCATTCAACACTCCCTATCAGTGCTGCGTAGATAGTTCTAACACTCGGAGCTACTTCACCAGGCCGGATCGGGTGGGCAATCCAAAGATCTCGAACCCCAACAATGACCGCTGGTTTGACCCCGCGGCTTTTGCTGTTCCGCAAGAGAACGCCGGACGCTTTGGCAACAGTGCCCCTGGAGTCATCTCGGGACCGGGCATCGCCAATTTCGATTTTGGTCTCTTCAAGTACTTTGTCATTCATGAACAGAAGCGGCTCCAGCTACGAATGACAGCGACCAATTTCTTCAATCATCCCAATTTTGGGAATCCGGATACTGACATCACTTCCAGCAATGTCGGCAAGATTCGGAGTACTCGGGGAGGCGCGCTGCGTGGAGGTGCGCGGACGATCCAGGTGGGATTGCGGATCGATTTCTAGGGTGAAAGAACCTCTGACGATCACCATGGGGAGGCAGACAGTTTTCCCTGGTTGTCTGCCTCCTCGTCCTGAATCACAAGCTGAATCCAGTTCCGGAACATGTCTATCGGGATGGCCAAGCTAGAGAATGAACCGGCTGGTTCAGAAGTCAGAAGGGGGAACTTGCAATCGCATAAAGGAAGTCAGTATGCGGAGGAAACAATTACGGACATTTATTTTACAGATCGTCTGCTGGTGTGCTTTTGGGTATGCGCAAGAGCCAGTCAGCTCACCTTATCTTGACGCATTCGACATCCGAGACAGCTTACCTTCCACCCATCGGCTTGAGCAGGTCCACGTTAGAAGGTTTGTTGCCAGGGACAGCGGCCTTTTCTCACCTACAGTGCTGGTGGTCAGTTGATGAGGACGACTACGCTGGAGGAGTTCATTCTTGATTTCTGCTGCGTTGGAGACGAACTTTTCTGTGTCTCCAGCGAGGATACCTTGGGAAGGCTATCGTCCTCGGGACGTTTGGTGGGACGCCTGGGCGGAGAACCTGTCAAGCTTAGTTTGCCGCCTTTGATTAGGAAGGGGACCTCAGTTGTCCAGTCTCGGAGCACAGCGGCTGGCAGTACTCGACAAGATACACCCTCGAATTTACATCTTAGACTTGGAGACGTGGGGCATCAGGGCTCCTTGACACAATTCCTGAGGTGATCGAAGGAGAGAAAGTCTACTCGGCTCAAGAAAGGCCTCACGGTGTCGTCGTCAGCAGCCTGGCCGTGGCAAGTGACGGAGCAATCTATGCATGTCTGTTAGGGCGCCGCAGCGGAGGCGTGATACTCAAAATAGGCGGCGACGGGCACGTACTGCGGAGTATGCGTTGTGAGCTTCCGATGTTTGAGGTACTGAGGGAGCCTGGCAATCCGCGCGGCCACATGTTCCCCGAATCTGTCGGTGTTGCCAAGGACCATCTGTTCATCGCAAGCCCGGACGGGCAGGTGGCATCATATCGGCGCTAAGCTAAGGCTAGAGTGCTTAATCAAGACTCAGAAGGTTAAGCATAAAATCGTTCTGAGTCAGAATCTGGCTGTCGTTGGCCGCGTGTCTGTTCACGGGGCTTCTCGCCGTGGTCCATTCCGCCCTCTCTCAGGCCTGCCACCCCCCCAAACATACTTAAGAGCTGCTAATGTGACGAACGGTCTTGATGATCGCGAATTGGAGATTGGGAAGTATTCCCCGGTTTGTTCCTTTTGCCGGCACCTGGTCCATGGCCTGGAACGGCGGTGCTTGGCTTCAATCGAAGGCACGAAATCCCTAGAACTCTCCACAATATCCCTGCGATTCACAGCGATTTACAGCAACAACCTTCCTTCCCGGCTGCGATTCCGTTGCCATTTCGGAGCCACCGCCTGACACACAGCCTATAGGTGTGTGCCGGGACAGGACGTACTACATGGTGTGAGTCCCATCCGAAATAACCCCTATAAATCCCCTACGATCGTCCAAGAAACCCCAATAAATACCGAAGTAAGCACCTTGACACCCTGTATTTTCTGTACTAATGTCCAGCCACGTTTTGTCGATCTAAGGAACAAAATCTGTTTCTTGGGGACGGTCGCATGGCACAACCCAAAGAGGTCATGAACATTCGGGAAGCATCTCAGTACCTCGGTATCTCTCCCGACACGCTGTACAAGTACGTCTCGATGGAGCGGATCCCGGCCTTCAAACTCGGGAATCGCTGGCGGTTCAAGAAGACCGTCCTGGACGAGTGGATGGAAGCCAAGAGCAGGAACCGTGCACTGGGAAAAAAATAAAGTCTGTCCCCTCAGCTTGCGATACTTTCGCTTTAGGTTCTGAGTCATAGGAACTTTCACAGTGGCCTTCTTACCTCGACAAAAATCTCTGGTTGGATTGGACATCGGCTCAAGCGCAGTGAAGGCGGTGGAACTGCGCAAACTGAAAAAAGGCTATGAGGTGGTGCACGCCGGCCTGGAGCCCCTGGCCAGCGACACCGTGGTCGATGGTGCGATCATGGACGCGCTGTCGGTATCGGACTCCATCTCCAAGATCTTTTCGGAGCAGAAGATCAAGACCCGAAATGTCGCCACCTCGGTCTCCGGACATTCGGTTATCGTCAAGCGGATCTCGCTGCCCTTTATGAGCGACGAGGAGTTGCAGGAGTCGATTCAATGGGAAGCCGAGCAGCATATCCCCTTTGACATCACCGATGTGAATCTGGACTACCAGGTGATGAGCGCGGCCAGCTCGGGCAACACCACCGACGTTTTGCTGGTGGCTGTCAAGAAGGACAAAATCCTCAATCACACCAATGTGATTACCCAGGCAGGCAAGGCGCCTCTGGTCGTGGATATCGATGCCTTTGCCATTCAAAACGCCTTCGAGACGAATTACAGCAGCGCGGCTAACGCCACCGTAGCGCTCCTTAACATCGGGGCCAGCATCATGAACATCGTCGTGACAAAAGGCGGCATGCCACTCTTTACCCGCGATGTTTCGGCAGGAGGCAACCAGTTTACCGACATCCTTCAGAAGGAACTCAATCTGAGCTTCGAAGAGGCCGAGGTCATCAAGAAGGGTAAGTCCATTGAGGGCATGGATAGCACAAATGTGGCAGCCCTCGTGGAATCGGTCTCGGAGGTCTTGCTTCTGGAAATCCAAAAAACCTTCGACTTTTTCCGGGCCACCACCGTCGGAGAGCAAATCCAGCGGATCTATGTGAGCGGCGGTTGCGCCAACGTGCAGGGATTACTGGATTTGTTGCAGCAACGCTTGAACTTGCCGGTGGAAATGCTCGATCCCTTCAAGAGCATTCCGCTGGGTAAGGGAGTAGATGGTGAATATCTGGCGGAGATGGCTCCGAGTATGGCCGTGGCTGTGGGTCTGGCTTTGAGGAGTTTCGACAAATGATCAAAATCAATCTGCTCGGTCATGCCAAGGTCAAGGGTGCCAAGCCAAGGGCAGTGCGGGCCCCGTCAAGCCAGGCCCTCTCGTTGA
Organism: Acidobacteriota bacterium; assembly: GCA_040753175.1. GTDB lineage: Bacteria > Acidobacteriota > Terriglobia > Versatilivoradales > Versatilivoraceae > JBFMEW01. The sequence continues at coordinate 251,030 of JBFMEW010000004.1, forward strand.
TCATGGCCGTGTCGGTGGTGCTGATCTCTCTGGCCATCGTCTATTTCTGGCAAAACGCGCTGGCGCAGGAGGACACGGAACTCACCCGCCAGATCAACCTGGCCAAGAAAGAAAAACTCCGCCAGGAAAGTTTGCTCAAGGAGAATGAGGTTTTCGAGAAGAGACGGAAGTTGTTGGAGAACCGCATCGAGGTCATCGAGTCGCTGAAGAAGAACCAGTCCGGACCGGTGCTGGTGCTGGACACGCTCAGCGATTGCGTTCAGCAGACGGATGGTTTATGGCTTAAGGACTTCACTCAAAAGGACAACACCGTGACACTAAACGGAATGGTGATGGGCTCACCAAAAGTCATTGCGGACTTCATCACCAACTTGGAGAGAGTGGGACGGTTTCGCAACGTGAACCTGGTGAACGTTCAGGAAGTTGAGAACAGGTATTCGTTTTCGATCACCTTCGAAGGCGATCTGGTTCCCCAGCCCGAGTCTGGTGGTGCACCCCCCGCGTCCAAATCGTGAGCGCTAAAAGGCCTGGCACATGGATCTGAATCTGAAGAACTTGAATAACTTGCCATGGTATGGCCAGTTGGGCCTCTTCGCCATGTTTGGAGTCATCATTGTCGGACTGGGCTGGTATTTCTTCATCTCCGGGCCGGCGGAGCAGATCACGGTCAAACAGAGTCAGCTGGACGGACTCAAAGTGGACATTCAACGGGGTCAGGCGGTGGAGCAAAAACATCAGGAATTCATGACCCAGAACAAACAACTGCTCAGCAAGCTGGCCACCCTTAAGATCATCCTGCCTGAAGCCAAGCAAACCGATGAGTTGCTTCGCGAGATTCAGGCGGCCGCACTCAGTTCCAGCCTGGTGATCAAACGGTTTCAGCCCCTCCCGGTAGTGGAGAAGGATTTTTTTTCGGAATGGCCGATCAATCTGGAAGTCGAAGGCTCTTATCACAACCTGGCGATCTTCTTCGACAGGTTGAGCAAGTTTTCACGGATCGTCAACGTATCGGACCTGAAGATCGTCGAGAATCGACGCGGTGGCAGCTCGATCATCGCGACGTGCGTGGCCACCACCTTCGTGTACAACCAGGAGAAAGAAAACCTGGATAACCCGGCGGCTCAACAGGCCGGGAGTGCCAAGAAATGAGACGAACTGCCCTTGCCCTGCTGGCACTTCATGTTGTGATTCCGGCCTTTCTTTCGGCTCAAGCCAGGACCGAAAAGAAGGAGGCTCCTGCTGCTCCGCGCCCGACTCAGGGGCAGGTAGCCGAGCAAGCCGCGGTGCCCCCTTATCGATACGAAGCCAAAGGCCGGCGGGACCCGTTCCGAACCCTGGACGTGCAGACCTCAATTCAGGCCACCTCGGCGCCTATCGTGCGACCTCCAGGTCTGAAGGGTCAGCTGGTTTCCGAGCTCAAACTGGTGGGAATTGTGCGGACCAAGGACGGTCCTATGGCAATTGTGGAAGGATATCGAAACCGGACCTTCTTCATGCGCCCGAAAGACGACCTCTATGACGGCAAAGTTCTCGAGATCCGACCTGACCGGATCGTACTGAGCCAGACGCTCACGGATAGTCAAGGCAAGACGCTGACTCAGCAAGTGACCAAGAAGCTATACCCCACGCGAGGAGAAGGCTCTGATGAGAAGTAAACGCCTCCATCTGATCTTCAGCGCGCTGCTGATGTTGATGTTGTTACCCCCAGACCAGGGGCTCTCTGCATCCCCGGAGACCGCCGGACTGGCTTCGTTGCAGGATGTCTCGTTCAGGAGCGCACCCGGCCAAACCGTTGTTCTCTTGCGTGGCGACCGGAAGTTCGACTACACCTCCTACTATCCGAACCCTCGCTTGTTCATTCTGGATGTGCCTGCGGCTCAGTCTAAGCTGTCGCGCAATTTCATCGATTTCAAGACCTCGCTCGTTGACTTCGCGACGGTTTCCCAGATTGGCGAAGGCACGAGAAACCTCATTCGTATCGAGTTCAATCTCCAGCAACCTGTTCAGTACGCCCTGCAAACGAATGGGAATGTGCTGCGGCTGACGTTCCGCGGGGTTTTCCAATCCGCTCCTGGTGCCGAACTGGTCGCACCAGATCCCGACAGCGCCGACCGGACTCAGAAAGCGACCGAGGCGGAGCCGGTCTTAAGGACGCCCCCAAAAGATAGGGTTACGGAATCTCTTTCAGAGGATCCCAGCCGCGGCACGGGCGGATCGGCTCACTCGACGGCGCAGGCGGGCCGTGGAGAGGTGCACGAGGTGGGCGTCAGCGAAGAAGATGATGTGCTGCTCATTCAACTTCAAACCAGCGCCAAACCGCACTTCAAGCACTTTGAGTTGAGGGGACCACAGCGACTGGTCATCGACCTGAACGGCACAACTTACAGAGTGTCAAAACAGCTGGTGACCCTCCAGTCGGACCTCATCCGCAGAATCCGATTTGGCTATGGTGACGTCGAGCCGGGCAGACTGGTCCGCTGTGTTTTTGACCTCTCCCGCAAAGCTTCCTACCGAGTGGAAGCGACCGATTCCGGACTGACGGTTCGCTTTGAAAAGGATCGCGATCGCCAGACCGCTCTTCAGGGCGGAACAGGGAAGTCGGCGGCCAAAGTCTCCCCGTGGAAGAAAGCGGTCGCTCTGGAACCGACCCTGGCTTCCGACATTAGTCTTAGCGCCAAGCCGAATTGGGTGATTACCTTCCCCGATGCTGGACAGGGGGCCGCTCCGCAGCCCCTGGCAGTCCCCCTGGCGCTGCCATCGGTCGAGGAGCGAAGCCAGCCCCAACTGGCTCTTTTGGATAAGCAACTGGACGAATGGAATCAAACGCCGCCTTCGGTGGCTACCTTGGAGCCCGCCTTGGAGTCCGAAGTCGGCCAGCCGCGGCCCGAGTCGTCTCAGGCCGACCTTTCCGCCGGTCAAAGCGCCGCCCTTCCGGACCTCGAGACGTCTCCCGGCGTTGCCTTGAAGAGACCTGCCTCGGAGGACATTGCAGATCCCGTTCACACGGAAACTCCAATTACAGGGGCCGGCCTCAGCATTCCTCAAACCATTGAAGAGCCTTTAGCCGACGCAGTCGAGCCGATTCAGACCGCGCAATTGCTGCCGGTTTCACCACCCCCTTTGACTGCTTTGTCGGTAAGGTCTGCTCCGGTTGCGAGACCGGTTCAGGTTCCAGCTCCCGAGCCGATCAAGGAGGTGCCCGACGCGCAGATCGTGCAGCTTCTCCCAGAAGCTCCGGTCAGTGCGGTTCCCCAGCCGGCAGCGGTCAGTTTTCGACCTCCGCTCCCGAAGCCGGTTGTCGTGGCAACTCCCGCTTCACTCAAAACGGACCTGACGGGAGCCCAACCCAGGATCGTCCAGGTTGCTGCTGCGGCGCGGCTTCAAGCGCCGCTTCCGCCGCCACCCGCGGCCGAAATCGCCAAACCACCGCAGGCCGTAGCTTCAGCTGCCGTTGCGGCTCCCGTTAAGGCAAGCACTTTGACGGCGCCTCAACCCCAGCCGGTCCAGACTGCCGCTGTAGCGCCGGTTCAGGCCCCGGCACCGCCGCCACCCGCGGCCGAAATCGGCAAGGCACCGCAGACCGTAGCCCCAGCGCCCGTTCCGGCTCCCGTTAAGGCAAACACTTTGACGGCGCCTCAATCCAAGCCGGTCCAGACTGCCGCTGCAGCGCCGGTTCAGGCCCCGGCGCCGCCGCCACCCGTCTCGGCAGCCCCCAAGAGCGCGACCCAATCCGCGACTCCGGCGCCTCTCCGGTCAGCTGGAGCGCCCGTCAAGCCCGCCATTGTGCTGGGCCAGACCGTCGCGGCACAGCAGACCGGGGGCCAGGTGATTTCGCAGGTGACTCCTCAGCAAGCCCCCACCTATTCGGGAGAGTTGATCTCGTTGGAACTGAAGGACGCCGATATCAAGGATTTCTTCCGGCTCATCGGAGAGATCAGCGGATTGAACATCGTGCTGGATCCGGATGTCAGTGGCGCCTTGACCATCTTTCTGAACGACGTACCGTGGGACCAGGCACTCGATGTGGTGTTGCGCAACAATTCTCTCGGCAAACAGCTGGACGGGAACGTCTTGCGAATTGCCAGCAACAAAACTCTGGAAGCCGAGGAAGCGCAGCGAAAGCGCCTGGCGGATGCCCGGGTTCTGTCGGCTGAGCTGCAGACTGAGACTCGCGTCCTGAGCTATGCCAAGGCTGCGGATCTGAGTACGGTCCTCAAGAAAGTCCTGTCACCCCGCGGCGACATCATCGTGGATGTACGGACCAACTCCATGATCATCTCGGACATCCCTGGAAAGTTTCCGGCCATCGATGCCCTGATTGCGCAGTTGGATAAGAAGATCAAGCAGGTCGAGATCGAAGCCCGCGTCGTGGCGGCCAATCGCGAGTTCCTGCGAGACATCGGGGTACAGATCGGCTTGGTGGCCGGCAACAACTCCCAGAACAAGCTCTCGGGAGCCGTGCCAGGCAATCCCTTCGCTCGGGTACCTCCGCCCAGCGTGACCATCAACCAGGGCCAGTCAGGCGGCGCCAACGATTCGATTCCGCTGATCAGTAACCTGGGAGCTAATGCCCCCACCAGCGGCCTGAGCCTGTTTGGTGGCTTCACCAACAACTTCATCATAGACACGCTCATTACGGCCGCGGAGCGACGAGGCAACGCCAAGCTCATCTCCAAGCCCAAGATCATTACCCAGGACAATATCGAAGGATTCGTGCAACAGGGATTGAAGATCCCGGTGCAGACCACGGTGAACAACACCGTTTCGGTTCAGTTCTTCGACTTCGCCCTCAAGCTCAAGGTGACGCCCCAGATCACGGAAGAAGGAACCATCATTCTCATTACGGACATTGAGAACTCCACTCCTGACTTTTCGCGCCAGGTGCAGGGCATTCCGACCATCAACACCCAGCAGACTAAAACAACGGTGCTGGTCAACAATGGCGGCACCGTGGTGGTGGGCGGTGTGCTGATCGACAACGAGCAGATCAATATCCGTCAGGTGCCCGGATTCGGCAGCATCCCGCTGATTGGGAACCTTTTCCGGAACCGGTCCGTGAACAAACAGACCCAGGAATTGATCTTCTTCCTGTCTCCGAAGATCCTGTAGCCAGGCTCGGGTGGTGCTATGTTTGGAACTGTCCTGGACTCCATTGTCAGCAAGGTCGAAGGCACACAGGCTGCCGTGGTGATGGGGATGGATGGCATCGCCATCGAGAAACGCATCCTCGAGCCCTCCGCCAACGTCGAAACCCTGGCGGCCGAATACACCTCTCTACTTCGCAACTCGGCCTCCAAGGTCAACGACTTGGCTCTCGGCCTTCTGCAAGAGTTGGTGGTGTCCACCGATTCCCGCGTGATTGCCACTCGGATGATTACCGCTGACTACTTCGTTTTGATCGTTCTGGGTCCAGACGGCAACGTCGGGCGGGCCCGATTCGAACTCAGAAAGGCGCAGCATGTGCTGGCCGAAGAGTTCGCCTGAGAGAGCGCTGCGACGGACCTTCATCCCCGAAACAAATTGTATTTCCTGGGTCATCTGACTATACTTACGCGCTATTGCCGACAGTCCGATGCGTGCAAGAAGCGGAGGCAGCCGTGCGAACAACCGAGGGACGGGGAGACTTGAGGCCTGATGAACATCAAAGAGATTAAAGAACTGATGGAGGCTGTGGCTCAGAATGGGATTGCGGAGCTCGAAGTGGAAAGAGCGGGGGTCAAAGTCCGCATTCGGAAAGAAGGCACTCCCGTAGTCACCTCCTCGGTTTCCGTTCCCATCTCACAATCGGTGGCTCCGTTCCATGGAGCCTCGTTGTCGGTCGGGCCGGGCGAAGTGTCGGCTCCTTTCAAGGTTCCATCCGAAACTCTGGCCCAGAACGATGAGGACCTCTTCATCGTCCGATCGCCCATCGTCGGCACGTTCTACCGATCGCCCAACCCCACCGCCGAGCCTTTTGTAGTGGTGGGCGATTCGATCGAGCCCGGACGCGTGTTGTGCATTATCGAGGCCATGAAGCTGATGAACGAAATTGAAGCCGAAGTCAGCGGGGAGATTGTCAAGATCTACGTGGAAAACGGCGAGCCGGTGGAATTCGGCCAGTCCTTGTTCGGCATCCGTCCCTCCAAGAAGGGTTAGCGACAGCGACCCTCGCCACATTTTGCCCTGCTTTACGCTCCCCAAGGGCTTTTACTGGGACCCATGTTCAAGAAAATACTGATCGCCAACCGCGGCGAGATCGCCTTGCGCGTGATCTATGCCTGCAAGGAACTCGGAATCAAGACGGTAGCTGTCTTCTCCGAGGCGGATCGCAATTCGCTTCATGTTCGTTTTGCCGACGAAGCCGTGTGTATTGGCCCTGCCAAGAGCACCGAAAGCTACCTCAAGATTCCCAGCGTGATCAGCGCTGCCGAAGTGACGAACGTGGATGCCATCCATCCCGGTTACGGCTTTCTATCGGAGAATGCCTATTTCGCGGAGGTGTGTGAAGCCTGTCATATCAAGTTTATCGGGCCGACGCCCAACGTCATCCGGTTGATGGGCGACAAAGCCAAGGCGCTGGAGGCCATGTCGAAGGCCGGCCTCCCCATCCTGCCGAGCAGCCGTGGAATTGTTCCGACCTCGGAGAAAGCGCTGGAGGTGGCTCAGGACATTCGCTATCCGGTGATCATCAAAGCCTCCGCGGGAGGTGGCGGCCGGGGTATGAGAGTGGCTCGCACGCCGGAGGATCTGGTCGCGGCGTTCCCGACGGCTCAGAACGAAGCCAGGGCGGCATTTGGAGTTCCGGACCTCTATATCGAGAAGTACATTGAGCGCCCACGCCACATCGAATTTCAAGTCATGGGCGATAACTACGGCAAGATCCTTCACTTCGGAGAACGAGAGTGCACGATTCAGCGCCGCCATCAGAAGTTGCTGGAAGAGTCGCCCTCGCTCGCCGTCAGCGAGCAGCTCCGCAGCCAGATGGGAAGTCAGGTGGAGAAGGCGCTAAAGGAGATTGGGTACTCCAACGCCGGAACGGTGGAGTTCCTCATGGATGAGAATCACAACTTCTACTTCATGGAAATGAACACCCGTATCCAGGTGGAGCACCCCGTCACCGAGATGGTGACCGGGACGGATCTGGTCAAGCTGCAGATCATGATCGCGGCCGGCGCCCGGTTAGCCTTGAACGACCATCTCACTCCACGCGGACACAGCATCGAATGCCGGATCAACGCCGAAGACCCCGAGAACTTCCGGCCCTGCCCCGGCAAGGTGACCACCTTTAATGTACCGTGCGGCATCGGAGTTCGCGTCGAAACAGCGGCCCACTCCGAGTGCGTCATCCCGCCTTACTACGATTCCTTGATGGCCAAACTCGTCGTGCATGCCCCCAACCGGCCCGAGGCGATCCGCCGCATGGAAAGGGCATTGGAAACATTCGTGGTGGAAGGGCCGAAAACGACCATTCCGCTGCACCAGAAAATCATGCGCGATCCCGATTTCCTCGCCGGGCGGTTGGATACCCGCTTCATGGAGCGTTTTAACCGTGTGCCATGAATTGGAAGCTTTCGCGCCTCTATCCCATCATTGATGTCCAACTCAACCGGCGGCCTTTGGAAGAGTTGGTCCAGTCCTTTGCAGCAGCTGGTCTGTCTCTGGTTCAGTTGCGAGCCAAGCATCTCTCCAGCCGTGAGTTCCTGGCTCAAGCCCACCGATTGGTGGAGCTGTCGCGCCCGCTCCAGCTGAAGGTCGTTGTCAACGATCGCGCAGACATTGCCTGGCTCAGCCGAGCGGATGGCGTGCACTTGGGGCAGGACGATCTTTCCGTGGAAGATGCGCGCACAATCCTGGGTCCGCAAGCCATTGTCGGCATCTCCACTCACAGCTTGGAGCAGGCCTGGCTAGCTTCGCAAACCAGCGCGGACTACGTGGCCATCGGTCCGGTCTTCGAAACCAGATCAAAAGAAAAGCCGGATCCGGTCGTCTCCTGCGAGGTCCTCAGCCAGCTGCGATGCCAGGTGCCCAAGCCTCTGGTGGCTATTGGCGGAATTACCGCCGAGAGGGCCCCCGACCTCTTCCGAATCGGAATCGACTCGGTAGCTGTCATCCGCGATGTGCTCTGTGCTTCCGATTTGGATACCCGCATCGCCGATTACCTTTCCCTGAAGCCCAATGGCTGATGATTTGATCTGCCAGGGCTTAACCGGACAGCATGGAGCGTTGTCGTCCTGGTCAGGTCATGCCGAATCCTCTCCCGAGCCATCCTCCAGCGGTCCGAGCCTCAAGGAGTTGCCCGTCTGATCGACATCCCCTATTGACTGTATGGTCAGTTCCCCGCGGATCTCTTAAAGTGAAAACCGGATCGAAAAAGACCGGCCTCAAGGGGGCGCTGAGGCACGGTCCGGTGAGTCTGAAGGAGCGAGAGGAGCATGACAAACCGAGTTCATTTGAAAACAAGCTGTGCCGTTGCCTTCGTTTTGATGCTTGGATGGCCGGCTTCTGTCTGGGCCGATCTAATGCCGGAACAGGCGCAGCGCGAACTGAAAGAGCGGCTGGCAGCATCCCGCATTCGACTTACCCCGGACTGGAGGGTGGGAAAGGTAAGCGAGCCCGGAACGGTTCTGGTTCTGCTGCGGGATCACGTCCCCGCGCGGGCCTTTCACACCCTTTCTCAGCAGAAGCCCTATCCCCGAGTCTGGCATCTCGACGACTACGGAAGAGTAGAGATTGCAGAGGGGACCGCCATCGTGAAAACGCCCGAACAAAAGGCGTTTGCCTACCTGGAGCGAGGTCAGGTTTTGGTGATTCTGGATCATAAGTTCAAGGGCAGGACGATCGAGCTTTGGACCCACACCCTCAACCGGGTGGCTCCCAAAGAGGCCGACCGGCAAGATTCGGACCCTCAGAGAGCGCCAACGGAGCAGAATCTCCAGCACGCTTCCACGAAGTTCGTGTTTCACTTTTCAGAGGATGTTCTTCGTTCGGGCGATGTTGCTGGAATCGAGAAGCAGATCGAGGAGTGGCTGAAGCCTTTCGAATCCGTATGGGAAGCTGAGGAGTTCAGCCGAAATTTGTCCGGCCGGCGCTGACGTGGGCGCCTCGGTTCCGCTCAGTGCGAGCCATGGGAGTGCAGGCGACGGTTGGTGCGGCTGGATGAAGAGCGCGGGTGGGGTCGGCTACCACTTGAGGATTGCACTCCCGTAGACCCCGGTCGCAACGGTCCGGGCGAATCTCTGTTGCCGTCACCCTGACGATATAGATTGAATCGCCTTCCAATCTCCCACTGACTCAGATGGACACTACGATTACCTTATGAGACCGGCTCTCTCAGTTCTTCTGACGTGCCTGATTGGAGTGAGCACGGCGTCGGCCCAAACCCCGGGGAGGGTCTCCGATCACAACGCAAACGGCTGGTTCATGTACTTCGGTGATCACCCCTTGGGTGATCGATGGGGTATTCACCTGGAAGGTCAGTGGCGACGGCACGAAGTCGTAAAGCGGTGGCAGCAGTTGCTGCTTCGTCCTGGAGTGAACTTCCGGGTCAATGAGCACATCTCGGTGACCGGAGGTTATGCCTTTGTCGAGACTCATCCCTACGGAGACTTCCCAGCGCGCTCTCGGTTTCCGGAACACCGGCTCTTTCAGCAGGTCATTCTTCGGCAGCCCTTGGCAGCAAAAGTCTCCCTGCAGCACCGCTATCGCCTGGAGCAGCGATTCCTTGGCGTGATCGCCGCCGGCGGAACTCCGCCCAAGGTCGAATCCTGGCGCTTCGAAAATCGGTTCCGTTATCTCCTGCGAGCCGACCTGCCCTTTGGACCCTCGGGCTGGTACCTTGGGCTCTATGACGAGATCTTCGTGAACTTCGGAAAGAACGCGGCGGCCAATCTCTTCGACCAGAACCGGGCTTATGGCGCTGTCGGGAAGAAATTGGGGGAGCACTTCAAATTGGAGGTCGGTTACCTCAATCAAATTGTGGCCCAACGCAGTGGCCGAGTCCTCGAATTCAATCACACTCTGCAGGTTGGACTCATTTCCGTCCTGCCATTTCGAAAGAACTAGCCGACAGGGCTGACCGAGCCTGCTTTTTCACCGATCATCTTCCGGTCGAGCGAATCAGCTTGAGCTACTTCCCGTCTGCTAGAATCCTTCCGTGAGCTTGGTCGAAGCCGACAAAAAACGAACGTGGCCCATTCTGGCGGCCGGATTCGGCAGTCTTTTGGTCCTGATTGGGTTGCTGGGATTGGGGGCCCATCGCAGGGCGGCTCAGATTCATAGACAGATTTCTGCCGTCCATGAGGCATTTCAACACACCGAAGAGCTCTTGAGCGAGTTGCAGCTGGATTTTTACCTGTCCAACATTTTGGTGCGAGACCTCATCGCAGACGCCTCCGGTCAGAGCACCTCCGGTCACCCACAGCGCCTGATCGAGATCCGAGCCTCAATGTCCGAGCACTTGGAAGAATTGCAGCGGGGTAAGAACCTGAGAGACTCGGCTATGCTGCGCCAGCTGCGGAGCGAGGTTGAGACCTATTGGAGCCGCCTGGAACCGATGTTCTCCTGGGGCCCTCTTGAGAAGTCAATGGAAGGCTCTCACTTTCTGGAGCATGTCTTGCCTAAGCTGGATGCCGTGTTGACCATCGCTGCGGAGATTCAGGATCTCAATGAAGTCGTCTATCGGCAGGAACGGGAAAACGTGGCTGCCAGCGAACGGGAATTTCAGGACTATCTGGCGAGGATTACCCTCCTGGCTCTGATTACCGGTTTAGGAGCGGCCGCCGTCAGCATCTTTCGCAGCTCGCGACTCGAGCGGCGTGCGGAACTACAGCGCCAGCGCACTGAGCGCGCGGAGCAGGAGCTCCGGCTGCTTTCTCATCAGCTGGTCAGGGCGCAGGAAAGGGAGCGCAAATCCATCTCCCGTGAATTGCATGACGAAGTAGGCCAAATGCTGACGGCCCTCAGGATGGAACTGGGCAACCTGGAGGAGTTTCGTCTTTCCGACGGCCATCAGTTTCAAGAGCACCTGTCTGAGGCCCGGGACATTACTCGCAAGACCATCAACGCGGTGCGCGACCTGGCGATGGGGCTCCGACCTTCGATTTTGGACGATCTGGGTCTGCCCGCGGCGATCGAGTGGCAGGCTCACGAGTTCTCGCGTCGAAGTGGAGTGCCGGTCACCGTCTCGATTGATGGAGATTTCCAGAGCCTTTCCGATACGGAGAGCACATGTGCCTATCGAGTTGTGCAGGAAGCGCTGACCAACTGTGCCCGTCATGCCCAAGCCACCTCCATTCAAGTTGGTTTGCGAGGTGATCGAAATACCCTCACTCTTTCGGTTGAGGACAACGGCGTTGGATTCCGCAGAGAGACTTCCAGCAGCCAGGGATTGGGTTTGGTGGGCATCGAGGAGCGCATACGTGAGTTGGGAGGCAAGGTCTCGATCTCTTCAAAAGCCGGGGAGGGAACTCAGTTGATTGCCGAGATCCCGCTGCGACAGGAGGCGAGCTGATGTTCCGGATTCTGCTGGCCGACGATCATGGGATTGTACGCAAAGGGCTTCGGTTTCTCCTGGAACGACAACCGGGGATGCAGGTGGTGGGCGAAGCCGCCAATGGACGCCAGGCAGTGCAGCTTGCCGAAGAACTCGACCCAAACGTCGTGATCATGGACATTGCGATGCCCCAACTCAACGGAATCGAAGCCACAGCCCAAATTCTGAAACGCAACTCAAAGGTCGCGGTCATCATTCTCAGTATGCACGCCGACGAGGAGTACCTCGTTCGAGCCTTGAGCGCCGGTGCAAAAGGGTATCTTCTCAAAGACTCGGCTGAGACAGACCTGGTAAAGGCCATCCAGGCCGTCTCGAAACAAAGGCCCTTCTTTAGTCCTGGAATCGCCGAGACGTTGCTCGAAGACCACGTGTACCAGCTTCGGCGGAAGGGGCTCACCGATTCCTATGATCTGCTAACCGAACGAGAAAGGGAGATCCTCCAGCTGCTGGCTGAAGGCAAGACGAACAAGGAAGTCGCAGCCTTGCTGCAGCTGAGCGTTCACACCGTTGAGACCCACCGTACCAACATCATGCAGAAACTGGACCTGCATAACACAGCCGAGATCGTGCTGTACGCCGTCCGCAAGAAAATCATCTGCTAACCCTAATTCTCCCCCTGGCGCCGGCGCTTGGGGCGCGAACTTCCGGTTCAGTGGCACCCCATACAGCGGAAATTCCTGCCGTGGCAAATCGTGCACGTGGCCTTATCGAGGTTGGCTTTGCCGGAGGAGTGGACGTCGATGAAGTCTGGAGTGTGAGATTCGGGTTTGATACGGGTTCCTGAGGGGTGACAACGTTCGCAGCTGAACGGTGGCTCGATTTCTGCATGGCACACCAGACAATCGGCCATTTGAGGAAAGCTGTGAGGGCCGGTGGCATCGACCTCTCTCAGGCCCCGATGACAGGCCTGGCAGGCATTAGCGGTTTCCAACTCGGTCCGGAACTCGGTCGAGCGCGAGAGGTAGGTTCGATTATCAATGGCAGCGCTTAAGACCGGAGCCAGGTTCCCAAGCTCAAGGTGCTGCCTGTGATTGAAGAGCACGAGCCTTGGAGAGCGGTTGAAGCGGTAAAAGTCCTCGCTGCCTGAGTGCCGGGCTGCCCGCACGCCGTTGTGACAGCCCAGACAGGTGGAGGCCTGAGGGAGGATGTCGTCGCTTGCCAGTTCGCTGCTGCCGGCGCTCACGTGACAGGTCTCACAGTTGACTGCCTCCAGAGTCAAATGGAGACGATGCGAAAAACGCAGAGCCTCCTGCTTCCGGGCTGGGCCAGCCTCACCGCCGGGGTACAGCCCACAAAAGAAGAGGCAGCAGGGAACAATCGGAATCAGGGAAAGTCGCGTCCAGCGCATGTTCGCTTCTTCAGAGGCAGGCTGGTAACACCGGGAGAGCGAGCGCCCTCCCGGCACCAAGGCGGGGACCGTTGGCTGGTAGGAGGCCGTCGAGACTGTCCAGAGCCAATGACTCGCGAGGCCTAACCACGATAAGAAATCCTCCAGATCTTGTTCCCTCCGTCATCGGAAACCAGCAGCGACCCGTCCGGAAGCTGGAACAGCCCCACCGGCCGTCCCCACACTTCGCGCTGGTCGGGATCCAGCATGAATCCGGTCAGGAACTCCTTTGGCAGACTTTGCGGTTGCCCATTCTTGAAGGGGATGAACGTCACGGAGTAACCCACTCGCCGCGACCGGTTCCAGGACCCGTGGAACGCCAGAAAGGCCCCACCCTGGTATTCCTCGGGGAATTGCTTTCCCGTGTAGAACAGGGCGTCCAGCACGGCCACGTGAGCGCCCAATTGCACGTCGGGGACGATGGTCTTCCGGACCAGCTCCGGCTGTTCTCCCTTGCGACGGGGATCTTCATGGGGCCCAATATAGGCGTAGGGCCAACCATAAAAACCATCCTGCCGGACCGAGGTGAAGTAATCGGGAACCAGATCATCGCCCAGTCCGTCGCGCTCCTGGACGGCCGCCCAAAGGGCGTTGGATTCGGGATGCCAGCGCAAACCGATCACATTGCGCAGGCCGGAAGCGAAAATCTCATGACCGCTTCCGTCCGGATTGTAGCGATTGATGGCCGCGCGCCTGGGATCTTCGCCCGCGTCCACGTTCGATCCGGAGCCAATCGTCAGGTACATCTTCTCGCCTTTGGCATCGAACAAAACCGTGCGGGTCCAGTGCCCCTTATCGAAGTCCTTCATCGAGACCAGCTCTTCGCCGGGCATGGACACTTTTCGTTTCTTGGCATCGTATTGGTATCGCTTCAAGGAAGTGGTTTCGGCCACGTAGAGATAGTCTTTCCAGAAAGCCAAACCATAGGGCCGGTCCAGTCCCTCCAACAGCTTCACCTTTTCTTCGGCTTTAAAGTCGCGGTCCTTGTCGAGCAGCAGATAGACCGAACCGGACTTGGTGCTGTCACTCAACAGAATTTCGTTGCCGGGGCCGGCGGCCATGAAGCGCGGTCTTTCAAAGCCATCCGCGTAGACCTCGATGGAGAACCCTTTGGGCAGCGTCAGTCGGGCCTCAGTGGGGCGGGGAACGACTCTGGGCCCATTGTTGGACGAAGGCGTGTGATAAGGATCCGGAAGCTTCGGATTCTGCACCTGCCACGCGAAGACGGCTCCCAATCCGGCGATCAAAGTTGAAAGCGCGATCGAAGGAAACAGGCTTTTTCTCACTTGCGGGTGTCCTTTCGTGATTGAGATAAGCTTGGCGCGTGCCTCGAGGTCAAAAAAAATGGCGGCCGCGCCATCGTCCATGCTACACGAACATCCGGTCCACGCAACCGAAAGTTCGGGTGGGTCATCAACAGCTCGAACGAGTGGTACGATGACACCAGGACCTATAACGCCCGGCTGCAGTTGACCGACCTGGTGGCCACGGTTACCGAGCTATTGCAGTGGTCGTGGGCATTTTGTTCAGCGTGCCGCAAAACGGTCATCAGGGTGGTTGGGGCATCCTGACGGGACCGCTGCAGCATCTCAAGCAGGATGACGAATTCTGCCAGTTAGAAATGCGGCAAAGCCTGGCCGGAGGCGTGACTCCCAGACGGGCTGGCTTCCTTGCAGATTGTTTTCTCTGTCGACTGTTCTGCTGACCATCGTCGCTCCTGCCGTACTCCTGTCGAACACCCAGCGGTTCAGTGGCAGCCTCGAAGTAGCTAACAACTGTTTTCGTTGTTTGCAGAGGCCGAGCGCCTGTCATCGAGGAGCAAGATAGCCATTGGACGGTCCGGTCTGGAGGAAGAGTCGGGAGGTGAAGGCGGAGTCAGTGAGGAAGTGAGATTTCCGCTTTGACGACCTCTCAGCTATCGTTAGCCAGCCTGTCAAGGCTCAGGATTTGATCGAGGACCTAGTGAAGCTGCAGAGCGTAAGTTGGGTTAAAGGTTTCATGGGAGTTGTGGCCCTGGCTGGTGGAATCAGTGTCTCTTTGATGGCTCAGTCCAGCGAAACTGCCGGCCTTAGAATCCACCGCTGGACTGCAGTCCAGTCTGGCTGGCTTTATGTGCTGGACCCGGTTGCGCGAGAACCTCGCATCTGGGTGATGGATCCTGAGCGCTGGGAAATCCGAGGCGAAATCGAGACCGGTCAGAATCCCGATCTGGCCTTGCTGCCAGACGGCTCCTCGCTTTACGTCTCTGCTGGAGTAGCGGGTAGCCTTCGGATTTGGAGGGTCGACACGCAATCAGGAAAGGTCGAGGCGAGCGCTCAGCTTGGCGAGCGATCGATGCACAAAGTACCGCTTGCCTCGACGATGGCGATGACGCCGGAAGGACAGCGGCTACTGATTCAGAAGGTGGGAAGTTTGGGGGTATATAGCGCTGGGCTTAACCTAATACGAGAAGACATCCTGGTTCCCCAGTCGAGCGTGGTGTTCGTGGGGAGTTCTCAGCCATGGATCTTTTTTCTTGCCCCGCTGCTGCACCATCAGGTTCAAGCATTTGAGATCAGCACGGGTGAACCTTGGCGCCTCAGGTTCGCAACCACCCTTCAAGGAAAAGACTTGTCATCCAGGGCGTGTTCGCCGCATGCGCTCACAGAAAGGGACAACTACCGGCGAGCCGCATGGCTTTACCTGAACCCGCGATCCTCATTCCCAGTGGTGTTGATGACCGATGGATCCCTGTACCGCATCGATCCTAACAATGCCTGGAATCAAACAGAGGTTTTTGAGGGACTGCCGGGCCGGACGATTCCTACACGTTGCTATACCGGTTCTTCGGATGGACGGCGGGTTTACTTCGGATCCGCAGATTTGAAAGATCGTCAAAAGAAACTGGACAGGATTCACGTCGTTGACACTGAAGGCGCGCGGCAGACCAAGGAAGTTGCCGTCAGCACTCCTTTCTGGTCGTTGAATGTCAGTGGTGACGAAAGATGGCTGTACGCGGCAACCGGCCGCGCTAACGAAGGCATTCTGGTCGTTGATCTGATCGGTGACCGGGTATACCAACGGAAAGTCGGAACGTCACCCTCCTTGGTTTGGATTGCGCCTTAGCGATCACCGCGCTTTTGCGGTGGTCGTGGGCTTTGGATCACTGTGCTGCAAAATCGCCATCAAGATGGTGGGGTGCTCGGAAAAGCCCACGACGAACGCACACAGCGCGTTCGTCGTGGCTACCCCTGATCCGGCAGAGGCAGATCAATGCTTACGGAGGCGTGGAAGATGCGGCGGTGGTGACGGATCATTGACCATTGCTTCAAATGAATTTTTATGAAAGCCCTACTAACTGCTTCATTCCTGGCGTTCATAATGGCATCTTCGAGGGGCGCTGTTGAGGAAGCCCGATCAGCTGGTGCCAAGATTCATGGTACCGTCTCCGATCTCTTCGGCAGCCCAATTCGGCGAGCCAAGGTTCAAGTCCTGAGTCAAGGGGGAGAGCGTCGCACCATATTCACAAACGACGGAGGTGAGTATGAAGCTGGGAACCTGTCCCGAGGCGAGAAGATGGTGAAAGTGGCTTATCGGGGGTTTCAGGCGGTGACGGAGACCGTGTTGCTCCGAGAGAATGAGACGGTCCTTTTGAACTTTGGATTGGTCGTGGGAAAGCTGGTGGATTTACCCTCGATTCAACTCCGAGGTTCCGTTCGCCAATCCGACGGCAAAGCTTTAGAGGGAGCAACCGTGACGGCCGTAAGCGTATTTAATCAGGGAGTGAGATTCAAACGACAGACCGACCGCGACGGAAGATACTGTGTCGATATAGACCAGCCAGGCCAGTATGTAATCTACGCACTCAAGGCCGGCTTCATCGTGGATACAACTTCCATGAACCTTTCGGCAGAGCTCCCCCGCAAGCATCGCGAGGTAAACTTCAGATTGACTCCGTTCTCTGCGAGTCAGCAGTCTCCTTGATCGGCCACACCCTGGGAAATCAGGGGCCATCTGCCTGAAGGAACGTTGTGGTGGAAGGCTGGCAAATCGGCTTGACCTCCTGCCCTTTCGCTGTAACTTTGATGACCGCGACGAATCGAGGGGGGCAGATTCTCGGTCGCCGCACAGTCTCCCTCAGGATTTGATTAGTGGTGCAGAATACCGCCGGGGAGTAGGTAATGTGGATTCTGATTAGCGCGATAATCCTCGTCTTGATTATCGGCTTTGTGCGGGGGCCCTACTCCCTAATCGGTGGAGCTGACGGCACCGCCCACGAGGAACACTCCACACAGCCTGAGGTCGCACGATGAGTCTGAGGCAATATGTGGGTCAAGACAGAGCGGCTGTGTTGCTGGACGCCAATGGACAGTTGACAGACAAAGTGGTGCTAGGAACCTCGTTCCTCACCGACTCGTGGGGCATGACTCGAGGAAACCAGGTTGTCGCTCTCCTCAACCAGGTGACGAAGAAAGAGTACACGAGATTATCAGGAGTCAAAAAGGACCAGGTGGGACGGTACCCTGGGAGGTTCTCCTAGAAGCGTGGAGAGAGATTTTATGCCAATGAGCTATGTTGAAACGCAGGCTGACGAAGTCAGAGAAGGGTTGAAGCAACTTATTGGGCTAAGGCTAGTCAAATGCTGGAATGCTTTTGCAACACGATACTTCTACTTCTCCGACAATTTCTCCGACAAAGCAACCGATGAGTGCTGCTACACACTCGATATCGAATGTGCGTGGCGAATAACAAAAGACGCAGCGATCCTTGTTGGACTGGACGACTACTCTCTCCCGGCTGACGATCACAGCGATCCCGATTGGCGAGTAGACATGCCAACTGGCCATCTTCAGGACCAAAAACTCAGGGAGTTGCTTGGGGAAATCAGGGGTGGAGAAATCATCAACACCGGCTCGGATTTCATTGCGCAGTCAGTGGAGGTCGATGAATATGGAGGGTTTCGGATCAATCTTGCAGGAGGTTACACACTGGAGGTTTTTCCTGCGAGCAGTAACGAGATGATGTGGAGTCTCATTCGCCCAGGAGGGGGAGCCCTCGGGTGGACGAATGGCAAGGGATACAAGACTGAAAAATGGCTGAAAGCGGAACTCGGTGGAAAAGAATCGATTCCCGACGAAGTCAGCTAATAAGGCCAGACAAATTTGGTGGCCTTGAAGGGTGATTAAGCAACCAAGCTCCTCCGCAAACCGGAAAGTGCCGAAGCCAGTAGAAGGCGCTGTCATTGCCAGAATAGAAATCCTCATTTTGCCCGGTTGCCGATGCCATCATGGAGAATTGTTTTCCAGGTAAGAAGTAGGGGCGTCGGAGGTGGTGTTATGCTGCAGAGGTTTGTATTGACCTCTCTATGTCTGCTTTCGCCCTTGGCCCTGGCTATGGCCGAGAGGGAGTTAGACCCTTCGAAACCAAAAGGTGCCGACTCTCTGTTTCGCGTTCACTACGGGGACAAGTGGGGATTCATGCTGCGAGACGGCCAGGTGGTCATTCCACCCCAGTTCGACTGGGCCGGTGCCTTCTTCGAACAACGGGGTCGTGTCTATGTCCGGAAAGAGACAGAAATGAAGGTTGGTTACATCGATCCGACGGGACAGTTTGTTATTGAGCCGACATTTGATGAGGGTGGCGATTTTCGGGAGGGTCTAGCCCCGGTTCGGGTGGGGAAGGAATGGGGATTCATTGACCGCCAGGGTCGGTTTGTGGTCTCGCCCTCCTTCCAGGCAGCAGGAGAGTTTCATGAGGGCTTGGCACGTGTGATGTATTGTCCTGGGGAGACCCTGCCGCCCTTCCCTTACCGGGTCTTGACAGACAGTCTGCGCTTGCTGATTGAATCGGGATCGATGTTTGCTGACCGGAACGTTCGATTCGGATTCATTGACCGGACGGGAAGGATGACCATCGAGCATCAGCCCTGGGAGATGGCTGATGATTTTTCCGAGGGTCTGGCCTGGGTGCGAGGCAGAGATTTGAAGTGCCGGTACATCAACCGGCAGGCCCAGTTTGCCTTCGACCAGTGTTTTGATTTGGCGGAGGGTTTCTCCGAGGGTTTGGCCTGGGTCATGGTCGAGGGGAAGTGCGGGTACATTGACAAACTGGGAAGCTTCTCTATTCCGCTCCAGTTCTACACGTGCAGAAGCTTCTCGGACGGTCTGGCCGTTGTGGCTGAACCTCCCGCAGATGAAGAGGCTCCGATGAGGAAAGGGGCCATTGATAAATCGGGCCGGTACGTTTTCGCCCCAACGTTCCGTGGATTGACAGACTTCTCAGAAGGACTCGCGATTGCCAAAAAGGATAGCAACCGCGTATTCATCGACAAGGATGGCAAGACCGTCCACCTCACGGATATTCCACTGGACTGGTGGGGCTTTCGCGATGGACTTGCGATTGTGGGAACCGGTGGCAAGCGAGTCTATATCGACAGGACTGGGAAAGTCGTGGCTCCGTTCGAAAAATAGCCGCTGGCAGAACTTGACACGCGCCGGTAACCGAGCGGATGGGCTCGGTCCGGATGCGCACGAACTTCGCAACCGCCAGCTCGAACATCGTTCTGCAGAGCACGTGCCTCTATCCCTTCGGCGAAGAGCTCAGCCCGGCCACGGCCAACGACCGCGACAAGTTCGCCACCTACTACCGCGAAAACTCTACGGGGGGATCTCGGCAATTGACTTTGGTGTCGGCTCCGAGCTTCCCCCAACGCCGGTTGGGATCGCGCTGCGCGAAGGCCTGCCAGGACTCGATATTGGCCCTCGCCCCGCGACAGCGGGGAGAGGGCGGGCCGCACGGCGGACGATCCATAGTGGTATCTGCTCAGCTTTCGATAACGCTGACACCCAGCAACGAGCCTGCGGCTACGGCACGATTCTCCGATTCTCCTTGCCGAGTGCACGGCGAAGGAGAAGAATGCCAGGTAGCATTTTCTAGCCAGCCGATGGCTGTCACGCCCTCTCGGAGTGAACATGAGAGTTTTGAAAAGTTGTCTCTTCCCGGTTCTGACTGTCTGGCTTGCTGCCGCCGGTTGCCAGAAGGCTGTCGACGACCGCTTCTCCGGCCAACCGGATTCGATCCACAGCCCGCTGCCGGATGAAAGATTTCCGGGCAGGAAGTTTCGTGACGCCTTTGCGGGCCTGGCCGCTCAATATGAAGCCAGGGTGAAGGACCATCCTACTGATGCCAGGGCCTATGCCGAGATGTCCGAAGTCTATGCCACTCTATGGTGCTTCGGTTTCTGGCCTCGAAACGACGCACTTCCCAAGGCCCGAGCTGCGGCTGAAACGGCAGTGTCGATAGATGCCAAGCTGGGGCTGGCCCATACCGCCCTGGGCTTGGTCAATCTACTGGACTGGGACTGGCGTGGAGCCGAGCGAGAGCTGCTGCTGGCCATTCAGCTGGGCCCGCGCGAGCCGCGGTCCCATCACTGGTTTTCCCTCTACTTGTCGGCCATGGGACGGCACCAGGAAGCCCTGGCCGCCTCCACGCGAGCCGGAGAACTCGATCCCTCTGCTCCGGGCCTCAAAGTCGGCAAAGGGGCTATTCTTTACTTTGCGCACCGGTTCAAGGAACTGAAGCAGCACATGCTGTCTACCGTGGCCCTCGACCCGACGCTCCCCTGGCCTCATGATTGGTTGGGCATGGCCTACGTGGAGCTGAAGGATTTCGAGAACGCCATTCCCACATACGAGAAAGCGGTCGAGCTTTCCAACCGCACCGCCGAGGTCTTGGCCGGGCTGGGTCACGCCTACGGCTTGGCTGGAAGAAAGCCAGAGGCGCTTCAGGTTCTGGAGGAATTGGAGGGCTATGCCAAACAGTGGTACGTTCCGCCTGTTCAGAGGGCGTATGTCTGCCTGGGCGTTGGCCAAACGGATCGGGCCTTCCAGCTCCTGGAGGAGGCCTTTGCCATGCGAGCCTGGGAGCTGGTCTTCATGCGCGTCGAACCCTGGTTCGACGCCTTTCGCTCCGATCCCCGCTTTGTCGATCTGGAAAAGCGCATGAACTTTCCGGCTTCTCCCGAAGCCAAACTTCAGGAGACGCACTCAGCCCGGCTGGAGATGGGGCAGCCTGTTCCGGAAGGCGAAGTTACGCATTGGCCCGGCAGAAGCCGGAAGATCGGATGTCAGCCCGCCACCTCGTTCAGCTAGCGCTCCTTGAGAAACGTTCCGTCGCGGAGTTCGGCGTAGGCCTTCTGCAGTTCTTCGTTGGTATTCATGACGATCGGCCCGCGCCAGGCCACCGGTTCGCCCAGCGGCTGGCCCGACACCAGCAGAAACCGAAGGCCTTTGTCTCCTGCCTGAACCCTCACTTCGTCTCCACTGTCGAAGAGCACCAGTGAGCGGTTCCCGATTTCCCGGGGGCTTTCGCTGGCGGCAGCCTCCACAATATCGGTGCGGACGGCCACGGGCTCGGAGGCATCCTGGAATCTGCCCGTTCCCTCGAACACGTAGGCGAAAGCGTGCCGCGATGTCTCCACCGGCAGCGTCTTAAGTCGGCCCGGCGGCACCCAGACGTCCAGATAACGGGGATCGGCGGCGATCCCGTCTACCGGACCCCTCTTCCCCCAGAAACTGCCACAGACCACTCGCACCCGGGTCCCGTCGTCGTCGGTAATTTCTGGGATATCCCGTGAAGACACGTCCTGGTAGCGGGGAGCCGTCATCTTCAGAGAGGAAGGCAGGTTGGCCCACAGCTGGAAGCCATGCATCCGGCCCTGCTCATCCCCGCGAGGCATCTCTTGATGGAGAATCCCGCTGCCGGCGGTCATCCACTGTACGTCCCCGGCTCCCAAAGTTCCGTGATTGCCCAGGCTGTCACCGTGTTTGACCACGCCGGCCAAGACATAGGTGATGGTTTCAATGCCCCGATGCGGATGCCAGGGGAATCCGGCCAGGTAGTCGTCGGGATGATCGTTTCGAAAGTCGTCCAGCAACAGGAAGGGGTCGAATTCGCTTGTCGTCCCGAAACCGAAAGCCCGGCGCAATCGGACGCCGGCCCCTTCGAGAGTAGGCTGTGACTGGTTGATTCGCTTGACGGGTCGTATCGACATGTTTCCTCCTGTTGGCAGGCCGAATGCTTGCCGAGTCGGCCGAGACTTGCCGCCGGCCGGGATAAAGAAAGCGCGCCCCCCAAGCTCCGCGTCACCCTCAGATCTTGACCAGGTCGGCAATCCTGATCTTCTGCCCGGCGCGCTCGATGCTTCGATAGGCTGCGATGCCGACCAGGCTGGCCAAAGCCCCCGCCCGCAAGTCGGCGCGAAGGTTCAAAGGGTCCGAGGTCTCAGCGGTTCTAAAAATCATATCACGCAGCGAAGTGTCGGCTCCGCCGTGCTCTCCCTCCCGGCGGGTGGCCATATCTTTAATGACCTCGGATTGCCCGAAACTTCGGGTCAGCCGAAGCTCGTTGTTCACGAAGCCGCCGCCCTTGAAGAAGCGGTAGTCGAGGCGACCCTTGGTTCCGTTGAATGCTACCGCCTGTCCTTCGTAGGGCAGGTAGGTGTTGGCCGTGTAGGTCAGCAGAACGCCGCTGGCATATTTGACCAGCACCGACATGGTGTCGTAGATGTTGGTGTTTTCCGCCCAAACGCAGCCGTCTCTCAGATAGCCATCCTCGCTTTCGCAGTTGGTGTAGAGCTTGACATAAACCGGATTCCGGGAGACGTCCCAGTAGAATCGGCATTGCTGCTTGAAGGGGCAGACACGGCAATGGGTGCTGCGGAAGGAGTTGTTACGGCCGTAGAAATTCAAGTCCCCTTCGGCCGTCACCTCGACCGGATCGGAATCCAACCACCAATTGGCCTGGTCGAAATGGTGCGAAGCCTTGTGAACCAGCAAGGTTCCGGAGTTTTCCTTCAGCCGGTGCCAGCGCCGAAAGTAGTCGGCACCGTGGCTGGTGTCCAGGTACTCGTGGAAGTCCACCGAGATCAGATCGCCGATGGCCTTTTCCATCAGCAACTCCTTCACCTTCATGTCCTCAGGACCGTAGCGGGCGTTAAACGTGACCGTGACTTTCTTGCCGGTCTTCTTCTGCGCATCCAGAATGGCCTGACATTGTTCCTCGTCGGTGCACATCGGCTTTTCGGTGATCACGTCGCGCCCGAGTTCCATGGCTCGAATGATGTACCGGTAGTGGCTGGAATCCACCGTAGTCACCATGACCACGTCAGGATTTGTCTCCTGAATCATGCGGTCGAAGTCCAGGAAGGTGGGAGCCGAGGTGCCGATCAGGGCCTTGGAGGCCTGAAGACGCTTGCTGTTGAGATCGCACAGCCCGACCAGTTCGACGACGTCGCTATAAGTTGCGACCACCGGTTTTCCCCAGGACTGGGTGCCGCGCGATCCGGTGCCCACGATCGCCATCCTCAGGCGACGGCTCTGCGAGGCCCCCAAGGGGCGCGTCGAAGCCAGAGTCAGGGCCAGGGCGGCGCTGCTTTCGGACAGAAACTGACGGCGTGTTACGGGAATTTTTGACATCTCGACCTCCGTGAACGGATCAAAACCACCTGAGATACCGGCCCCCAGAAATTCACTTTCGATCTAGCCTTGCGCGTGAGGCTCTCATGGAGGCAAGCCAACCGCGCAAGCCATTATATGCCAACGCCGTTTCCAGCGTGCGGAAGCGAAGTGGAGGAGTCCGGAAGTTCCGCCAAAGCGGCGGCCATCAGGACTTGTGTCATGACCCGGCGCGAGCCGGACGGAGAGAGAGTCATTCGGGAGCAGCAGGTGGTGTGGCAGCAGTGGAACACGCCGGTCGACAATAGCGGCAGACATCCCCGCCTCATACTTCTGACTGATGAGCAAGAAGGGCTCGATTTCTACTACTGGAAAAGACTGGAGCCGGGATCGCGTGGCCTCGTGCCACGTCCTTCAAATCGGCGTCGTTCGGAACGCCAGAAGGGAAGAGAGCCCTAGCTGCCGAATTCGGCAGGATTAGCCGGACTGATTCAATTCAACGGCACCTCCACGAACCGCATGCTCTGACCGCGTTGAACGTGCAGCACGATCACTTCGCCAGACTTGAAGCCTTCAAGCAACGATCGAAACCGATCAAGGGAGTGAAGCCGTTCCGTGTTCAGCTGGTAGATCACATCTCCCGGCTGAAGGAGGTCCATCGGGCCGGTGGCGGTTACCGCCAGCCTGGCCACCAGTATGCCGGTTCGATGGCGGAGCCAAGGCATCAGCTCGTGGGTAGTTTTGTCCAACTCGATGGCCAACACCCCCAGGCGGGCGACAAGATTCTGCTGCTCGTCGACCAACGACTCAAACCGTCTGGGGTCGTCGGACCGTCTCAACACCACCACGATCTTCTCCAGCCTCTGGCCCTGCCGAAGAATTTGCAGCCGGACCGTACTGGCCAGCGGCTTGGGATAAAGGTTGATCAGGAACTGCCGAGCATTTTCCATCGGCTTGCCGTCGAGGCTCAGGACGATATCGCCCGCCTGCAGGCCGCTGGTGTATGCGGGACCATTTGGGATGACGTCAGCCAGAAGAACACCCTGATCGCGCTCCAGCCGCAAAGCTGCGGCCAGAACCGGCGTGATGGTTTGGGCTTCCACCCCGATATCCCCACGCGACAAAGCCCCGTGCTCCTGAAGCTGCTGGGTGACCGACCGGACGATGTTACTGGGCACGGCAAACCCGATTCCCTCGCTGCCGCCAGACTGGGATGCAATCAAGGTATTGATGCCGATGACCTTGCCTTCAATATTGACCAAGGCTCCACCACTATTGCCCGGATTGATGGAGGCGTCGGTCTGGATGTACACCATCCGGTCGTCGGGTCGCAGTTGCCGGGCTACGGCGCTGACAATTCCCATCGATACGGAGTTGGGCAGGCCCACGGGGCTGCCCAGAGCCAAAACCAGCTGGCCTTGCTTCACCTGGTCGGAGTCGGCCAGCTCGAGGAAAGGCAGACCGGTCGCGTCGACCTTTAGCAGGGCCAGATCCGTTTCCCGATCAACGCCCAAAATTCGGGCCGGAAGCACACGGCCAAGCGGACGCACGATGCTCCTGCGTTCCGGCGCTTCGGGTGGAGCAAACTGAACCTGCAAACGCTTGTTCCCTTCGACCACGTGGGCATTGGTGACAATCAAGCCGTCGGCACCGATCACCACTCCGGAACCCGTGCTGCGGCGAAGGGCCACGTACTCGCCGCCACCGGGTGCGAGGATGGCCGGCTGGAAAGAATCTCCGGAGATCTGCACCACGGCTCCACTGAGCTTGTCTGCCAGCTCGACGAGCGTCCGATTGAATTCGCTCAGATTAGCTTGTGCCTGGCCGCCAATGCAAAACAAAGACGACAGCAGGAAGACTAAGGCAACCCTCAGTGTCGTCCGTGAAGTGTCCGGTTTAGCTTGCCAAATTGCCAATCCTGAAAACCCTCCACCCTCAACTGGAAACAGGACAAAAAAGCGGATGCCGCACAGCGCCGTCAGGTTCGCGTCACGGTCAACAACGTGATGTCATCCGGGCTGTCCGTCCCCTCCCTAAACTGCGCGGCTTCCTGGGTCAGCCGGGCGATCACTTCCCCGCCTTCCAAGCCAGGAAGGCCCGCCAGGCAACTTCGTAGACCAGTTTCGTGAAAAAAGTCGGAACCCCTGTTTTGCAGGTCGCCCAAACCGTCGGTGCTGACCAGCAGGACATCGCCTGGGGTCAGGCTCAATTCCCGGCTCTCGCAACTGAAGGGACCTTCTGATCCGAAAAGGCCCAGGGGAACCCCGGCGACGGGCACTTCATCCAGCCGGTTCGAAGAAGCCGACAACAGGAACGGGAAAGGAAGCCCGGCATTGACCAGCTGTACCCCGGCCGTGTCGTAGTCAATGGTGATCACGGCCGCAGCTACGAACATTTCTTCGGGCAGGTAGCGATGCAGCTTGCCGTTCATTTCACGCAAGAGCTGGTCGGCATCCCGGCAATCCTGGGCGGCCTCCTGAAATACCGACTTCACGAACAGGCCGGTCAGGGCCGCCTGGATGCCATGACCGCTCACGTCGGCCAGCAGAAGAACCGTGTCGCGCTCGCGCTCCAGGAAATCGTAGTAATCCCCCCCAATGGCCCGGCAGGGCTGATAAAAGGTACTGAAGCGAAACCCATCCCGTTCTGGAAGCCGGTTTGGAAAGAGACCTCGTTGAACGTCGGCGGCCATCCGGAGTTCGTTTTGCAGCTGGTCGTGCCGCTCCTCCAGCCGGCGATGGTCCAGCAGGAGCCGATCGAGCGCCCTGACTTTGGCGGTCAGCTGCGAGCGAAGGCTTTTCTCCCGGAGTGCGTTGCGGATCACCAAGAGAAACGCCTCGCTGTCCCAGGGTTTTTCGACGTATTGATACAGCCCGATTTCGTTGATTCCGCGAATGGCGTTCTCTTTGTCTGCAAAGCCGGTTAAAAGGATCCGGGGTGTGTCGGGCTGAATCTCACGGGCCCGCTTCAGGAATTCGATGCCGTTCAGACCGGGCATCAGGTAATCGGAGATCAACAAGTCAACGGGTACTCGCTGCAGCTGATCGAGAGCCCGCAGCGGATTGTCGAAAGCTTCAACGTGATAGTCGGTTTCGACCGCAAGAAAAGTGCTAAGGGCAGACAGGATCAGACTGTCATCATCCACCAGAAAGACCCTTGCCGAATGTTTGGCCGGAGCAGACATAAGATGCCCTCATCAGGGTACCGCGTGAGGACTTAGTCTGCCTCAGTCCTTTCCCTTGTTGCAAGAGTGTGGCGTCAGGTTTGGGCGGGACGAGCCTGGAAAGTGGATCCCAGGTCAAATTCAACAGCTGCCTGGTCAGGATGGGGAAGGGAGGTCGGCGGGAGTCCCGGGGCTCCTTACTCGGCGAAAGTACCGCTGCCGGTGAGTTTCCAGCGCTGTGGGAGGGAGCTAGCAATTGATCTGAAGCGGACTCTTATTCTGGCTCTATTGGCATGGAGGCTGATCCGGAAGCGCTCTCGCGAATCTCGCGGCCGTAAGGAGGGAAGCGAAGGTATTCAGGCAGAAGTGTCCCGGACGGGCGCGCCGGCAGCGCCGTCCGGGACCTGCTGGCTCGGTGAAAGGGACTGCCCGTTTAGTAATAGAACTTCAACGCGAACTGCATGACGCGAGGATCGCCCGCCAGGCTGGATATGCGGCCAATGCCGCTGCTGGAACGGTTGCGGTCAGGCAGACCGAACTGGGGTGTGTTGAACAGGTTGAACATTTCCCAGCGAAACTCCAGGCGGCGGTTTTCGCCAAAGTAAGGGAAGCTTCTGGCCAAGGCAAAGTCGAAGTTCACCAGGCCCGGTCCATCCAGGGTGTTGCGGCCGCAGTTACCCAGGCGAGCGGGCGTTGGAACGGAGTAACCGCTGGGATCGAACCAGCGATCCACCGTGCGCTGGTCGGCCGGCAGCGAGCCATCGCGGACGCAGTCGGCCAAGGCATTGGCCAGGCCTCCACGGTTCCCCACCAGACTGTTGTTTGCCGATGCAAAGATGGTAAAGGGCCGGCCGGATCGGAGATTGGTGACGCCGCTGATCCGCCAGTCGCCCAAGACGTGCGCGGCCATTCCCTTGGTGAAGTAGGTTCTCCCTCTGCCGAAGGGGGCTTCGTAGATGTAACTGGTGACCCAGCGATGTCGATAATCGGAGTCACTGCGGCCGCGCTGCTCCCGCAGATTGCGAGCGTTCTGCAGGAAGCTGTTCGACCCGCCGCTGAAAAGGTGCTCCTGAGAATGGTCAATCGACTTGGAATAGGTGTAGGCACTATGGACGGAAAAGCCGTGACTGAAACGCTTCTCGACGGTCAGTTCCCCGCCGTGATAGATGGAGTTCGCCGCATTATCCCGGAACTCGATGGGCCCGAAGGCCGGATAAGGGATGATTCCTGTCCCCGTGCCGCCCGTCGTGAAGAATTGCTGGTTCAGATTGCGCAGGGTCGAAAGATGACTTCCCTTGGTGCCCACGTAGTCCAGCGTCACAACCCAGTCCCCTGGGAAGAGGTGCTGCAGGCCAAAGTTCCACTGGTCTACGGTGGAATTGACCGACTCGGGATTGACGGCACGCAGGCGCACCGTTACCGGGTTGACCGCGCCGGGATTGAGGGAGAGGTTGAAGCCCGTGCGAACGCGCATGTCGTTGGCGGTTTGAGAGGTGTTGGCAACGCCCACCACGTTGTTCACGAAGAAGGGGAGATTGAGCGCCAGTTGGTCTTCGCTGCCGGCCCGCTCAAAGAGCATGAAGAAGCGTCCGTATCCGGTTCTGAGGACCATGTTGGGAGTCAGTTGATACGCAATACCGAGGCGTGGGGCAAAGTTGTTCTTGTCGGAACGGACCAGACTCTTGCCGTAGGGCGAATTGGCCGGGGTGAACGTCTGGCCGGTCAGAGGATCGAAGTTGGTCATCCGGTCTGCCCCTTCGTACGGCCAGGTGGCGAAGTCGTAGCGCAGGCCCAGGTTGAGCGTCAGGCGGGGATGCACCTTCCAGTCGTCTTGCACAAACCAGGAGGACATCCACAACCGTTGATCGACGATTGCCAGATTCGACAGCTGCGCGCTGCTGGGATAGCCCAGGAGGAAGTCCGCCAGGCCGACGCCGCTGCGCTGTCCGTCGAAGGTCCAGGTGCCCCGCAAGCCGGGCACGTCCAGGTAAATATTGCGCATGGGGCCGCGGAAATCCGCCCCAAACTTCAGCTGATGCCGGCCCTGGGTCAGGCTCAGGGTGTCGCTCCACTGATATTGATTCGTGACCTGAAACTTGGGCAGGAAGTCCGGCGAGCCAAGCCGATCCAGTCCGCCGCCGGCGCCCGGAGTCACCGTTCCGCCGCGCGCGTTGATGACGATTCCCGGGACGCCTCCACTATAGGCCGGGTTATCGGAGACGCCCAAGATACCCAGTTCGGCCAGCGTATTGAGCCCGAACGGATCCTGTCTGGCTCTGGACTCGTTGCGCCCCCAACCGATGCGGAATTCATTGACAGCGCGACTTCCTATGGCGCGACTCCAGCCAATCGATGCCGAATGGCCCTTCATGCCAAGCCGTCCAAAGGCTGAAGTGGAAGTCCCGTCGATGATTCCGCCGAACGTGCCTGGAACAAAACGGAATCGGTCGGAGTAAGTGTAACGGACAAAGAGATTGTCACGGGTTCCCAGCTGATAGTCTCCCCGGGCGGTGTAACTGTCGGTGTCGTCGGTGATGCTGGGCACTCGCAGAAAGTTGTTGACGTTCAGCGGTCCCGAGGAAGGAGTGAGGTTGGCTGGGGGGACGAGGCTCAGGATTCGCTGGGCCACCGGGTCCAGACATCGATCCGGAATGACGTTGTTGGGAAACGGATTGCCTCGGCCCATGCAGTCTCCCACCTGGTCGATCAGCGGCGCATAGGTGGTTCGGTTGGCGGCTGCGGCCGCCGCGGAGAAATCGCCTCGAGTCTCGTTTGGCAGTGGCACGTTGCCCAAACGCGTGGTTCCTTTCCGGATCCGGGTTCCTTCATAGTTGAAGAAAAAGAACGCGCGATCTTTGACAATAGGGCCGCCAACGTTACCGCCGAACTGGTTCTGAATGTTCTGTCCCTTGGACCGGCCGGCCCGGTTGAGAAAGAAGTTGTTGGCATCAAAAACGCGATTCCGGTGGAATTCGTACACAGCCCCGTGGAAGCCGTTGGTCCCACCCTTGGTGGTCACGCTGATCAGCGAGCCGGGGCTGCGTCCGTTCTCGGCCGAATAGGGATTGGTGCTGATCTTGAACTCTTGAATCGAGTCCACCGAAGGCCGGGCCACCTGCGTCGTCAGTTCCTGCACGTTGGTGGAGATCGAATTGTTGTCCACACCGTCCAACACGAAGTTGTTCTGAAGCGAGCGGACGCCATGAACATTCACGCCACCCGTCCTGCCCGCAGCCGTTCCCCCGCCTTCTTCCGTGTAGCGGTCGCCTTGGACGCCGGCCACCAAACCCAGCAGGTCGTCCCAGTTGCGCAAACTCAGCGGCAGGTCGGTCACCAACTTGTTTTCGATGACGGTGCCGGTTGCGGCTTCCTGGGTGGTCAGCAAGGGTGCCGTTCCTTCCACCGTTACCGACTGCGTCACCTCGCCGACTTCGAGGGAGAAATCGAGGCGCGCCTTCTGCCCCACTTGCAGGACAACTTCTTCCTGAATCGCTTTCTTGAAGCCCTGCGACTCGACTGAGAGGTCATATGCCCCCACCGGCAGGCTGGCGAAAAGATAGTAGCCGGAGGCGCCGGTCGAACTGGAATAGCCGATGTTGGTGGCGCGGTTTCGCGCAGTGACGAGAGCGTTGGCCACAAGCGCACCGGTGGGATCGGTGACCAATCCGGTTAAGCTGGCTGTATTCACTTGGCTCGAGGCCTGGTGCGTCAGTCCAAACAGCAGTACCAGCAAAGAACTGGCGAATCGTCGGACCCTTGTCATGGATTCCTCCTTGTCTTGTACCCGGTAATGACGGTCTCTATTGACTCGAATGAAAGGCTACCGGTGTGTTGTTAATCACGGGTTAATTCAAATTGAACTCGTGATGGATAGGCGATGACCGATTTGCGACGTCAACTCCTTCCCCGAAAGGGGGGTCGCCAAGGCAGGTGGAGAAGGAGCCGAATGCCTACCCGAACGGCGCTGACGGGTTTTGCGCTAAGCGTGTGAGGCAGCGGAGGCTTCCATGACGAAGAGTCCTTGCCTTTCGTGGCGGCCTTCCACAGCTGGTCCAGAGACTTTTTCCCCGACGATCTGAGGGGAAACGATTCAGCGAAAGGTAGATGAGGGGTTTTCGACGTCCGGGCGGTGCGAGGAGGAGTGATCGGTAAACTGCCAGAGAGACTGACAGATTTACGAATAGGGACAAGTGTTTACATAAATATGGAATAAATGTGAAAAAATTCCTATGCGATTCTATTTAGTGATAATAATAACTAGCATTGGTAGTATAGGTCATTAAATAGGAAAAAAATCGCTTACGATGCTGGATGCAGGGTAGGTAAGGAGGGAAGCGGGAGGACGAGCCCCCAGCTTTACCGACAGCCCCCAGTCCTGTCCTGCTGGATTCCAGCTCAAAGGGAACAAGGCCTGCGGGTTGGCGGAGCCTGAGAAGTCCTCAAGAGGGAGGCCGGCCTTTGGGGTGCGTGAGAAGATGATGGACGGCTGTCCCGCCCATAGCTGGCGACGTTGCAAAGGCCGTTTGAGAAGGCCTGACCGTTCGGCTGCGGTGCGACTCGGAGTCTGCTTAGGCGAGGATTTCTTCCAGCACATTTCCCGCGACATCGGTCAACCGAAAGTCACGGCCCGAGTATCGGTAGGTGAGCCTGGTGTGGTCGATGCCCATCTGCCGGAGAATGGTGGCGTGGAGGTCGTGGGGATGGACTGGCTTTTCCACGGCCTTGAACCCCAGATCGTCGGTGGCGCCGTAGGTGATGCCGCCCTTGATCCCTCCGCCCGCCAGCAGGAGGGAGAATCCGTGATTGTTATGGTCGCGTCCGGCGTGCACTTTGGCTACGGCGCTGACTTCCACGGCGGGCGTTCGGCCAAACTCGCCGCCGATGATCACGATGGTCTCGCCGAGCAGTCCCGTGGCTTTCAGATCTTCCAGCAACGCCGCCATGGGCGCATCCGAATCGGCGGCCAGCTCCTTGTGTTTCAGAATATCGTCGTGGTTGTCCCAGGGCTGGGAGTTGCCGTAGTAGACCTGAACCATGCGCACGCCCCGCTCCACCAGACGCCGGGAGATCAGGCAGGCACGGGCGAAATCGCCGTCGCCGTAGCGAGCCCGTGTCTTTTCGTTTTCCTGGCTCACATCGAAGGCATCCAGGGCCTGGGACTGCATCCGATAGGCGATTTCCATCGACTGGATGCGGGCCTCCAACTGGGGATCGGGGCCCGCTTTTCCCAAATGGTATCGATTGAGAGCGTGCATCAGCTCGAGCTGCTGGCGTTGCTCGCTCAGGTTCATCTGGTGGTTGCGAAGGTATTGGATGAGTTTCTCGGGTTCTTTCTCGTTATTAGGCAGGTAAACGCCCTGATGAATTCCCGGCAGGTAGGCAGAGCCCCAGAGCTGGGGACCCACCACCGGGAAACCCGGGCAAAGCACCACAAAGCCCGGAAGGTTTTGGTTGTCCGTTCCAAGGCCGTAAGTCAGCCAGGAGCCCATCGAGGGATGACCGGCGAACATGTGACCGGTGTTGAACATGAACAGGGACGGTTCATGATTGGGCAGTTCCACGTGCATTGAGCGGATCACGCAGATATCGTCGATCCGTTCGCCGAGTTTCGGGAAGATCTCGCTGACCTCGATTCCGCTGCGGCCGCAACGGTGGAACTCGAAGGGCGACTTCATGAGATTGCCCGTTTTGCGCTCGGTCTTGAGGTTACCGCCCGGGGCTGGCGTTCCATGATACCTGGTGAGCATCGGCTTCGGGTCCCAGGTGTCCACTTGCGACGGGCCGCCGTTTAGAAAGAGATAGATGACATGCTTGGCCTTGACGGGAAAGTGCATCGGGCGCGGGCCGCTCCTCTCTCGCACGGCCGCTTCGGCCAGCAGGCGATGGAGTCCCAGAGCGCCAAACCCCAGCGCTGTCTTGGCCAGCAGTTCTCTGCGTGAGATCATTCCCGCCTCCTTTACTCGACAAAAAGCAGTTCGTTGGAACTGAGCAGCGCCTGGGCATAACGTGGCCAGGCTTCTTTGGACGAGGCCAGATACCGTAAGCCCAGCCTCAACTCTTGAGCATCCGGGGGACGCTGAAACAGAAGGCGATAGGCTTCCCGAATGCGGGCGCGGTCGTCTCCGGCCGGCTCGACTCGTGCCGCTAACTCCTGGGCCTCATCCTGAACGAAGCGGCTGTTCAAAAAGAAAAGCTGTTGCAGTGGCGTGGAGGTTTGAATGCGCTGATCGGAAGTCGTCATGGGGTTGGGAAAATCGAACAGGCCCAGCGTGCGGTCCAGGCTGCGCCGGCTGACAAAGCCGTAGACCGTGCGCCGCTTGTTGTTGGAGTCGGTCAGAGCCGTGGCTTCGCCGCCCAATCTCTCATCCAGGTTTCCGGAAACAAACAGCAGCGTGTCGCGCAGGGGCTCAACATCCAGCCGGCGGCGATTGGCGCGCCAGTAAAGCTTGTTTTCGGCATCGATGGCTTCGCTCGCCGGCGATTTGGCGGAACTGAGGGCGTAGGTTGCCGAGAGCATGATCTCCTTATGCAGCGCCTTGAGCGACCACCCTTGCTCCACCAGCCTTGCGGCCAGGTAGTCGAGCAATTCGGGATGCGAAGGCTTTTCCCCCAAACGCCCGAAGTTGCCCGGCGTCCCAACCAAGGCCCGGCCGAAGTGGTACATCCAAACCCGATTGACCGCCACGCGTGCCGTGAGCGGATTGGTCGGATCGGCCACCGCCTTGGCCAGATCGAGCCGTCCCGCCCCAGCCGAAAACGGTTCGGGCTCGCCCTGGCACAGCACGGTGAGGAACTGTCGAGGCGCTTCCTCACCCAGATTGTCGGGATTGCCTCGGATGCGCACCCGCAAGTTCTGGGGCTTCTCCACGTCCTCGATGGTCATCAGAAACGGGTACATCTCCGGCACTTCCTTTTCCTTGCGCACCTGCTCGGCGCGGAGGAAGTCGAGATGCTCACGCCACCGGGGCGCCAGAAAGCGGTCGAGCTTGCCGCCCTTGTAGTAGAGGATGCCGCTCTCGCGGTCGCCCGACACCTCACCGGCAACCAGCTCGCGCCAGAGCATGTAATCGTCGCGTGGCAGCGACTTGACCTCGATCACTCGCACCGACTCAGGGTCGTCCTTGCCGCCAAGCAGGATCAAGTTCTCACGATCGATTTGCTTCTTCTGTTCGATGACAGCCGCCAGCCTTTGCTGGAACGCCTCATCGTCGAAGCCCGGCTCACGCCACCCCTTCAAATAGGGGTGATGGTGCTCGGCGGGCAAGTACTTCTGCCAGTGCTCCAGCGTCTCCGAATCCAGCGAAGGGTCGCTCGTTCCGCCGCGAACCGCACGAAGGTACTTTGCCGACTGCGCGGCCAGGATGGCGGCCAGCTGCGAGGCCTCTTCTTTCTCGAACTCGGCCACCGCCTTGGCGGCCCCGTCGGCCGCGTCCTTCTTCCGTTTGAACTCCGCGACGACCTCCTGAGGAGCCAGCGGATGCTGTGCCGGCCGGGTGTTCTCAAAGACACCCAGCAGCGAGTAGTAGTCGCGCGTCGGAATGGGATCGAACTTGTGATCATGGCACTGAGCGCAAGCGGCGGTCAGTGCCATGAACCCGCGAGTGAGGGCATCCACACGATCTTCCTGGAACTGCGGGCTGTTGGCAAAAAACCCCAGTCCGGCTCGATAGCGATCGGGCTCGGGCATCAGGTCGCCTGCAATTTGTGCCATCAGGAACTTGTCATAGGGCATGTCCTCGTTCAAGGCCTGGATAACCCAGTCGCGATAGCGCCAGACGTTGGGTTGGGGGTCGTCCTGAGTGGAGTTCAGCCGGTCATCGGCATAGCGGGCCACATCCAGCCAGTAGCGGCCCCAGCGCTCTCCATAGCGGGGCGAAGCCAGCAGCTGGTCGATGACCCTCGCCCGCGCCAGGGAGGACTTGTCTGTCAGAAAGGCCTCAACCTGTTCCGGTGTCGGCGGCAAACCGGTCAGATCGTAGGCCGCGCGCCGGATCCAGGTCCGGGCGTCAGCCGGAGCTGCGGGTGCCATTCCCTTTTCTTCGAGCTTGGCCAGAACGAAGCGGTCGATCGCCGTTTGAGCCCAAGCCTTGTTCTTCACGGTTGGCGGCACTGGTTTCTCCACGCGCTGGAAAGCCCACCAGGCCCGTTGCTCGGCGCCAATCTTCAGGCCATGGCTGGCCGTGGTCGGCGGAATCTTGGTTTCGGGCCACACCGCGCCGTCACGAATCCAGGCGGCAAGGTCCGCAATCTCGCGTTCTTCGAGCTTGCCGCTGGGGGGCATTTTCAATCGCTCATGCCTGTGTCGCACAGCCTGTATCAACAGGCTGTTGTCCGGATCCCCGGCCCGCAGTGCCGGTCCCGATTGCCCTCCCTTCAGCAAGGACTCGCGCGAGTCCATCGTGAGGCCGCCCATCTTCGAAGCTGTGTGGCACGAGAAGCAATGTTGGGCCAGGACCGGCCGGACGCGCATCTCGAAGAAATCAGCCTTTTGGTCGGCTGCCGCCGGGAAAGTCGTTAGAAGGATCCAGAAGGGTAAGAGCCTTTGCATGCTCATCTCCAGTTTATGGATGGTTCGGACAGGAAGCGACGTGATGATCCCCACAGCCGCCTCGGCCGGCTTCAGCTGAGATGGGTGGAATTCCCGGCGCCAGCCGTCAGATTGTCCAAATCAGGAATACGGCTTATTCTCATTCGCCACTTCCGTCACGTTCTCACTGAGCGCGGGCAATGGACCATAAGCGAGCCCGAGTTGCCCGCCTTGAAGCAATGAGATGATTGCCCGTACGTCGCTCAGATCCGGAAGGCGAAACGCCTCAGCCCGTCAGGACGTTGCCGACAGGCAGATCCAAGAGCGCCCGCCGGCAGGCCTGGGCACCCTTGATGCGCATCTCAACCAACCCTTGCTCGGAATAGAAAGCCGAATGCGGGTTGATGATGACTCGGTGATGCGCTGGGTGGTTGGGATTCCGCCACGCCGCGATCAGGCGATCGTTGGCAAGCGGAGGTTCCGTTGCCAAGACATCGATTCCCGCCCCGGCCAATTGCCCGGAGGCAATAGCCTCCGGAATCTCATCCGTGTCGACCACCGCTCCTCGAGCTGTGTTGATAAGATACGTCCCCCGGGGCAATCTCTTCAAGGTTTCCTTGTTGATCAGGCGATGGGTATCCGGGTTGAGAGGGCAGTGCAAACTCAGCACGTAGGCCTGATCGAGCAGATCATTCAAACTCTCCGCCCTGCGTAGCCCCAGGGACTTGTCGTATCCATCGGGTTTGTAAGGATCGTAGAAAGCAACGTCGAAGCCGAACGCCTTAGCTCGGAGCGCTACGGCACACCGCGCCATTTCGAGCCTCCAAGTCCGCCGATTCATGAATGAAAATGTGGAAGAATCGTGCCTTGAAAATGAAATACTTTTGCCTTGCTCTCATGCGCCGGTGAACAAGGCAGAATACTGGGCAGAATCTACCCGTCTAGAATCATCAAGCTGCCGGAACTCATCAGGTTGAAAGGGGGGCTTAGGGTTTGGCACACAAAGTGCGCCAAACGAGGGCGTCTTGAGTCGGTCGGTGTTTTCCTGTAATAGGCCCTTGGATAACTCAAAGCGGTGTGCCAGAGAATAAGGCGTCCCATAGCGGACTATGGCGTCTCTGTCTGAACTGGCTTTGTTGAGAAGAGATATTCGGGCAAATCAAGCAGGATGGCAGACTCACATCAGTCAATCGAAAGGTGCACAACGAAAGGAGAGCAAAGCATGGGTTCACTAGTTCTCGCCAAACGGCTTGGCCGGCTTTTAGAGGGCGTGGTTCTGGTAGTCGGGTTCCAGATTCTCTTGGCAGGGGCTGCACAAGCCCATCATGTCACCATCGAGGCCACCGCCTCGTGCGCTGATGGTGTAGCCGTAATCAATTACACAGCCGGCTCCTGGAGCCTCGGATTGGAAGGCTCGAATACGCAGATCGACATCCTCGTTAATGGTGTCGTTCAGGATTCCGGAGCATTCGAGGAAGCGACAGGGAATACATTCTCCGGCTCAATTCCCGCGCCGGCCGGAAGTTCGGCAACAGTGGAAGCGCGGGCGGTGGGAGATTGGGGTGATGGCTTCGAGAATGGGCAGTCTGCTTCCACCACTATCGACCTTCCTACGGATTGCGGGGGTGTTTCGAACGGTGTGGGTCGCTTTACAGGGGGTGGCTATCAGATTCTGATGTCTGAGGCGGTTTTGGCCGGTGCCAAGGGTGCCGCTCGTAGAACGGTTACGGATGGCGTTCGGATCACCCGAGGCTTCACGATCCATTGTGACTTGGTGCTGTCCAACAACCTCGAGGTCAACTGGGAAGGTAACCACTTCCACATGGAAAGACACACCTCTGCCAGCTGCTCGGACGATCCCACCATTATCCAGACGCCGCCCAAAGCTCCGGTTGATACGATCATCGGTACAGGCATCGGAAGGTACAACAACGTTGAGGGCTACACGATCCAGTTCACTCTGGTCGATGCCGGCGAACCCGGGAATTTTGACAAAGCGGCCTTGAAGATCTATGAAACAGCCAATCCGGGGAACGTGGTGCTTGACGTACCTTTGCAGCCCATTGCAGGCGGAAACGTCCAGGCTCATTTCGATCAGCCGCACAAGCAATGATGTAGGCCGACTGAGCAGACGGGATGCGGTGCGTCGGTAGCGGCGCACCGCGCTCCTTTTGACAGTTGTGCCTTTTCTTCTGGAATCCTCAATCGCCGCCAATCCGAGCTTCAGTTCTCCCCATTCACCACCCGGCAACACTCCCTTCTCAAGGGTTGCCGAGACAGGACTGCACGAGCTGGAACTGGACCGAAACTGACAGGAAGCGGTTCCCATTTCCGCTGATGACGAGTCAGACCAACGCTCAAGTGGGCAAGTCTCTCCCGGCGGCGCCTTGGTCGAGCGCCTCGCGTGCCTGCTCCGGCCCAGGGTAGGTCCTCGATGAGGGATGCTTCGGTCGAAAAGCAGGGCGGTTCTAGCGGGTGCGAGACCGTTTTCGCTTGCTCTTGGCGGATTCTTCGAGGGCCGCACGGACGAAGGCTCGAACCGCCCAGCTTTCGACTTCCCAGGCCTCGCGATCTTCCATTTGCAGAACATCACGGAAGACCACCATCGACTCCGTTCCAAACACGAGCGCCAGGGCCTTGCAAAGCTTTCGGTAGACGGCGCCGTCAAACTGATCGCGACTGGGAGCCAGGGCCGCTTCAATGAGATCGGTACAGCGATTTTGACGCTTGACCCGATCCGAATCGCGGTCCGCCTTTGCGGCCTGATCGAGCAGGCGAGCGAGCATCAGGCGGCACTGAGTCTGGTTGGCCCAGACGATCTTCCGCATGGCGGCATTGGCTTTCAAGAGCCTTTCTTCCGGCTCTTTCGACGGGTCTTCAGCGAACACGGCTTCGGCCGTTGGAACCACACCGTCCAGCGGCGCTTCGGCCAGCAAAGCCTCCAGGCTGGAGAAGTAACGGTAGGCAGTGGCCCGCGAAATCAGCGCCTCCTCCGCCACTTCTGCCAGCGTCGGCGTCCGACCCGCCTTCATCAGACGGGCAGCTGCTCGTAGCAGGTCCTGCCGGGTCCTGTGCTTCTGGTTGGGGCGCTCTCGCTCAGACATGGTTTATGGCTGGGGTGGAAGCTGGCGGATCATGGCGGCCAGGTCCACCCAGACGTTTTCGCGCTGGATCTTTCGATCCTCTGTGAACTCCACGACGTGAAGGAGTCGGAACCGCAAGGGGCGTCCCTTCCCCTCCAGTCCAAACGGCCGCCCGGGCGCTGTGCCCTCCCAGACCGATTCGTCCACTAGAAAATTGTGACCGTAAAGCCGTTTGGTGCAAGTGACCTTGCCGTCGGCCAAATCGGCGAACAGTGCCTCGTAGAAAGGACGGGCGTTCTCGCGCCCGACCGTGGGACCTTCCGGCCAGCCGACGATGTCGTGCGTGGCGTCGGCAGCCAGTGTGGCCAGCACGCCCTCCACGTTATCCGCCGCCTCGTACCCGAAATGCTCATCGATAGCCCGATCCATTTCTTCCGGTGACATGACCAGGGCCTCACCTCCTCAATAAGATTAGAGGACTATAATGAGACAATTGTCTTATGTAAAGACGTAACTCTAATAGAGAAGAGCGGGGGCTTGGTTCGAAGTTATGGCGGAGGTTACCGTTTCGCTCAAGTCGGTGGTTGGGCCCGCGGACTTCTGAAACTGCACGTAAGGTCAGGCATTGCGCAGGGTTCGAGATTGCCTCGATCAGTCAGGTTCCGCCCGGGGCGGATCGGTCACCCCTCCCTCAAACACCTCCGGCAGCATCACATGGGCCATGATCTCATTCACCGGCGACGGCCCGTTGAATGAGCTTCCCGTGAGAACGACGATCGATCTCGTCGCCCTCTTCAAATGCCACGATACGCCCGGCCGCATCGCGCAGGAACGGGATCGGGTCCCCCCCCGGATTCGTAAACGTGTCCGTCGTTCCCTTCCGAAGGAGAGCAACAGCCGGCTGCCCGAAACACACGCGGAGCGCACGTTCTACCTGGTGGAGCGGGCGCTCCGGCGCAGCTTGCTGCTGGAGAAAGCTGATCTTGAGTTTCTTCACAGGTCCCCTCAGGCCAAGATTTAATAGGAGTCTTCACCTCCGAAACCGTGCCGTCAAAAATGGACCCGAAGCCTTCTCCCGCGCAGGGAGTTAAGTCGCGTGTGCACGCCATATGGCGCCCCACGCAAAATTTCTAAGTCACTTCATTCTTCCGTTCGGAACCGGACCTTTGACGCTAAAATAGAGCCGCTGTTTCTCCAGATTTTTTTCAGGGCGATTAATCAAATTGACACTCCCGCTCCAGGAGAGGAGAGCTTTCGGCAGAGCTGTATCCCAAGGGTTGAAACTCTGCCGTTTCGTGTTTCGGATGAGTGTATGCCCGCATACGGGAGGGCAGTCCAGCGTGTGTCTACTGAGTGAACTGGAGGAATGTATCAAGATGTATCGCAACAACATGAGGCTTCTTCAGACGGTGGTACTGAGCCTGAGCTTGCTGGGATGGCCCGAAACCTCGTTGGCAACAAAGGGGCTTGGTTTTAAGAAAAGGACCCAAATTAAAAGGCTTGTTAAGGACTATATTGCAATGGTCACCGATGCGAGTCTTCCCGACCTTCAATTCTGGTTCGGCCATTTGTTTTTTATCAATAGCCTTTTCTATGATGATGTTACAGCAATTCAGGATGTAGCCTCAGCCACCGAAACCTCCAGTCGTTCAATTCTGGGAGCTGCATCAGGTGCCTTGGCTCCCATCCCCGGGGGGGTCAATTCCTGCTGCTGTGCGGCAGGCGTGGTTGTTGATCCAGTGGGCTCATTTGTGCTCACGACTGACAGTGTCCGCAACCGTATTTGCGTACACAGCATCGACTCGGAGACAGGCGCTTTGACGCCAGTCCAGGGGTCCCCGTTTTCCACTGGAGGGAACTCCGCACAGCGTATTGCCATGGATCCTGCTGGTGAGTTCGTCTTCGTCACCAATTCCAGCTCCAACAACGTCACCACATTTTCACTCAACCCCGACACGGGTGCTCTCAACCCGGTTCCAGGCTCGCCGTTTCCTGCAGGATCGCAGCCTCTAGACGTGACCACCGACGGCTTCGGACGCTTTCTCTACGCAGCCAACAACCTATCGAACAGCATCTCAGCGTTTTCCATCAACCGAAGCTCTGGGGCGCTGACGCCGGTCGCGGGTTCGCCTTTCTCAATGGGTAGCTTCCTGTCTCGTGTCGAAGCTGATCCACTGGGCCGTTTTCTCTATGCCATGGATGGCCAGCGCGTGTTTGTCCTTTCCATCGGGGCCACGGGTGCGATCACTCCGGCTGCCGGCTCTCCAGTGGCTTTGAATCCAGGACCCTCGGCTATTGCCGCGGATCCCTCGGGTCAGTTCCTTTTGGTCACTCAAAGGACGAGGTCGATCGGCCAGAACGACACGGTAGCCTCCTATCGCGTGAACACGAACGGGTCATTGACGCTCGTTGGCCCGCCTGCGGCTATCGGAGAAGGTGCCAGCCCTTCGGCAGTGGCGGTGGATCCTGGAGGCCAATGGGTTTACGTGGCGAATCAATTTGGCAACAGTACCTCCGGCTTCTCTCTGAACTCCACAACGGGAGCTCTGACGCCGATTCCGGGTTCTCCCTTCCAAGGCGGCGTCAGCCCGATCGATGTGGCCGCCCACTCGTTCCTCACAGGCAGCGATAGAGCGTTGCCGCAAACGTTCTTTTCCGGCAAACCGGCCGTAGCCGGGGGCACGCCACCCTACAGTTGGTCGATCGCGGCTGGAGCGCTGCCGGCGGGTCTTGCTCTCAACGCTGCGACCGGCATTCTCTCCGGCACGCCAACCAGCCAGGGCACTTCAACCTTCACGATCCGAGTGGCTGACAGCGTGGGCCAATCAGCCTCTCAGGAGTTCAGCATTCGTGTGCTTCCCGGAAACTTTCCAGCGGCTATTGCCACGCTGCCCTCGAGTGCCCGCGCGCCAGGGGCCGGCGGTGCCTTTTACACCACCGATGTGACGGCCAGCAATGTGACCTCTGCCAGCGCCAGCCTGATCTTCAAGTTCTTGGGGAACAACACCGACGGCACTGCAGGAGAAGAGAGGACCTACTCGCTGGCTGCTGGGAGAACGCAGACATTCAGCGACATCCTCGGATCGGTCTTTGGGCGGACCTCGGACTACGGGGCTATCTCCGTCATCTCTGACTCACTCGCAGTGGCCGTCCTGGGTCAGACCTCGACCCCAGGTTTCGGAGGGACGTTTGGCCAGAGTGTGCCGGTCGCCACCATGACTGAGCTGATCCGGAAAGGCGCGCCCCGATCGATCGTGGCGATTCGCGAGGATGCTGCCTTTCGCACGAACGTGATTCTGACCAATGCCACGGGAGCGCCGCTGGAGGTGGACCTGAATCTGGTAGCTGAAAATGGCAGCGCGTTGGGCAGCAAGCGCTTCAGCCTGCCGCCGCTGGGGATGACCCAGGTGACCCGCGTGGTTCGAGCCATAGGAGTTTCTGCGGATGTGTCCGGCGCCCGGCTGGTGCTGTCGACGGCAACGACCGGAGGTGCTTTTTCTGCCTACGCTTCGGTGATCGACAACGTCACCAACGACCCGCGCACCTTGTTGCCTAAACCTGCGCCCATCCCGTATGACAAGCCTTACCGCTGGTATCTGCCGTCGAGTGCGCGAGCCGGGGGAGCGGGTGGCGCTTTCTACACGACGGACCTGACCGTGGCCAATGTGGGAACCACTACCGCCAACTACTTCTTGAAATTCCTGGGCAACAACCGGGATGGCAGTGTCGGGCCGCAGCGGAACTTCTCTCTGGCAGCCGGCCGTTCAGCCACCTTCGCCGATGTGCTGAAATCCGTTTTTAACCTGGACTCCGATTTCGGCGCGATTCAAGTGGGCGGGTCCGAGGACCTGGTGATCCTAGGCCAGACCTCGACACCGGGTTTCGGAGGCACCTTTGGCCAAAGCGTTCCCGCCATGGCGCAAGGGGATCTGATCACACCGGGGAAACCGCGCTCCATTGTGGCGATAAGGGATGACGCCAGCTTCCGCACGAATCTCATCCTCTGTGGGACGGCCGAGTTCGTGTCGGTGGATGTGGATGTGAGTCTGATCTCGGCTGAAGGCGCGACGCTTGGGACGAAGCGTTACCGGCTGCCGCCCTTCGGCATGATCCAGGTGAGCCGGGTCGTTCGTGAATTGGGCGCTCCAGGAGATTTGAATGGGGCACGGCTGGATCTTTCGACACCCACCGCGGGCGGCGCCTTCGCGGCCTACGCCGCCGTGATCGACAACGTCACCAACGATCCTCGCACGCTGCTGCCGCAGTGATTTGGGAGTGCGGGAGCCTACCGGTTCCCGGTTTCGACAGGTCGCGCAGCTCGATCCTCTACCAGCTTGTGCCTTCCAACTGCTCAGGCTGTAGCCAGCAAGCGGAAATCCAATTCGATTTTATCTCCCAGATCCCTCGTCAGTGACGCTGCTTTGGTGGATGGAACTTCGGTCTAGGCCCGGCGCTTCGCGGGGTTTTGAACGCAATTGAACACGGATTGAAGATATGTGTGCTTGTAAGGGATTGAAGGGTTGGTACGCCCGAGAGGATTCGAACCTCTGGCCTCTTGCTCCGGAGGCAAGCGCTCTATCCAGCTGAGCTACGGGCGCACAAGGACGGATCGTTCCTGCAGCGAAGGCGGCTGTGACACTTCAGGAAAGCGCTCCCGGAAATGCCACGAACCCACTTGCGTTCTGGTCTCCAGCGACACAAACGAAAGCCAGAGAACTCAGGTTCAACGCGGTGAAGCTTAGCACGCCGGGAGACCGTTGTAAACGCACGGCGCCACTTTTCATGGTGATCCCACCCAGTCGCTTGGCAATGACATCGCGGCCATCGCGTTGAGACGGGAAGGATCTCACGACGTGGTGCGGAGTGCTGCGCCACGCCACCTCTCCCTCTCTGGACTGAATCATCTGGTCGGACAAGATTTTCGATGCTTCGCGACTTGCTATCCTCAGATCCACCCAATCGGGTGAGCGGGGGGCGCTTGAGCAGGACTCCTCTCGTCTGACTGTTGAAGTCAACCTGCTCCGCCGCTGCGCAAGGGACGATGGAGTTTACCTCAATCAGAGCCGCCAAACTTGGATTCAAAACGTTTTGAAGCTTGCCTTGGCCGTCCTCTAGCACTAGGCTATCGGTAAATTCTCCTCTCGTGTCAACATGCTTGAAATGGCTCCTCGGTAGCGCCACGTAAGTTAGGCAAGGAGGTGGGGCGATGTTTCTCAGGACCTTCGCCTGTTGCGTGTGGATGGCCTTCCCTTGGTTTGCCGCCCATGGTCAAAGCCCTTGGGAACTGCCGGGATGTGGCCGAATGCGCAGGTTAAGGAAGCGCTTGCAGATTCCCTAAAGCAGAGGGCGTTGCTGCCCTTCGCGGA
Organism: Acidobacteriota bacterium; assembly: GCA_040753175.1. Classification (GTDB taxonomy): domain Bacteria; phylum Acidobacteriota; class Terriglobia; order Versatilivoradales; family Versatilivoraceae; genus JBFMEW01. The sequence continues at coordinate 294,519 of JBFMEW010000004.1, forward strand.
AGGTCTGGCCCGGCACAAGCAGGTAATCGAGAGCCTGCTAATCCAATATCCCCGCGATCTGGAGGTCCACGTCGCACGGATCAATACCGGCCGCTATGAGGACCATGACGCTTGGACGGCGCTGCGGGACCACTATGTTCGGGAAGCTTCGCGGCATCCGGACGATCCACTGGCCGTGGCTTTGGCGGGTGTAGCGCTGTTTCGAAAGGACACGCCGGAAACGGTCCGGCTGCTGGCTCGCGCTGAGCAGATGGCTCCGCAGTGGGGCTGGCCTTCGATGCAGCCGGCGTCGGTTTACGACTATGGCCGCCTCGCAAACAAGGAGAAGCTGGCTGAGCACATCCGAAAATACTTTGACGCCTGTCCAGACTCGACGGACCCGACAGCCCACCTGTTTCTTACCAAGGCTGGTGCGAATGATCTTCAGGCGCAGCTTGCTTTGAAGCTCCGACAACGGCTCATGAAGGAAGAAAGGGTCGAGGATCTTCCGAGATATGAGTTGCTGTGGGCCTACGAGTTCCGATCACGGCCCGTTGCGGAATACCGCACAGTGCGCTGGGGAATTGCCGCCGATCTGAAGCGACTGGAAGGGCTCAGGAAGCAGCCGAACGCCGAGTGGCTGATGTTCTTAAGAGGCGGCTATCAACAAAGCGGGGCCTCCAAGGAACAAATCACCGCGATCGAGGAGCGGCTGTTGCAGACCTTCCCCAGTTCACGGGAAGCCTATGAAGTCTTGTCGGCGCGCTGGCACGCAGACCACAAACAGCCGGATGACCACAAAGACCAGCAAGCCTGGCGGAAGTACAACGCGAGTTATGCCGCCATCCTCGATAAATGGATCCACCCGTTTCCTGCCGTCACGTCTCTGATCAGCGGGCGGTTCTATGCCGCTCGAGACCAGGCGCCTGCCACCGAAAGAGAAGGCCTGGCGCTGGTAGACCGTTACCTTGAGAACGCGAAGTTCTGGATGCCCTACTCCGCAACCCAACTCTTGGCAGCCGAATTCCTGCTGGAGCAAGGTTGGCAGCCTGGACGAGCCTTAGCCCTCTTAAAGGAAGCGGAATTGCTCATGTTGAAGGAGCAGGAACGGGCCCAAAGCAACGATTCCCTCTCCGATGATGACAGGAAGGCCACGGAAAAAGTCGTTCAACGACAAAGGCAGCGCTGGTTGCGACTGATGCTGCAGGCGAATCGAAGGCTGGCTCAACCGGCGGTGGCCGGTTCGTGGAGGTCGGAAATCGAAGGAACCGCCCCGGCCGAAACGGAGCTTCTATCCGATTACTGGTGGAATCGTGCTGTGCTCGCTGCTCTGGAGGATCGCAAAGCCGACGCGTTGACTTACTACCAGAACGCACTGGCGACGCGAACGGAGGAGCCGCGATTCGTCAAGGGTCGCCTCCGCGACGAGCTCGGGAACGAAGCCCACGCCTTCTACTCCGGGTTGGGCGGCACCGAACAGGCCTGGAGGCTCTGGAGCCAGCGTCCCCAGAAGGCCCACACCAAAGAGCTGACCAAGGGGCGTTGGAAGGCCGCTACATTGGTGCTGCCTCAGTTCGATCTGCAAGATGTTCAAGGGAAACCCTGGCGACTCAAAGATCTGGGAGGTAAGTCGCTGCTCATCAACTTGTGGGCCACCTGGTGTGGCCCCTGTCAGGCGGAGCTGCCGAAGCTGCAGCAGCTCTATCATCAGACAAGAGATCGTGCGGACATTCAGATTCTGACCTTCAATGTGGATGGAGAAGTCGGAGTCGTCGAGCCTTACCTCAAAGACAAGGGCTATTCCTTCCCGGTGATTCTCGCTTACGATTTCGTGGCGGCTCTCTTGAACGTCATCGCCATTCCCCAGAATTGGATTGTGGATCCCGGGGGCCAGTGGCGCTGGATGCAATTGGGGTTTGATGACTCAGAACCCAATTGGGTGCAAACCATGGTCCAACGATTGGAGTCGGTCCGCTGACCAGCATCAGGCGTTCTCAGTCAGTCACCGCTTTTATGCGACTGAAAGGCGGGGGAGACCTCTGGCGGGACCCTCACCGCGGGTACTCGATGACGATCTTGACAACGCCGCCGGCGTAGCGGGCATTCAAGTCGAAGGCCTCTGGGCTGCGATCCAAAGGAAACACATGGCTGACGAGGTCCCTCAGCTTGATTTGTTGCCGCTGCGCCAGCGCGATGGCTCGCGGATAGACGTGCTTCATGCGGCGGGCGAGCTTGATTGTGAGTCCTTTTCGCCTGGCCGGTGACGCGGGCAGGATGAACTCATCCTCGCTGGGGATGCCCACCAAAATCACCCGTCCTCCGAGCCGGGCCAGCTCCATGGCCTGCCCGACGCTTTGATCAGCCCAAGCGGCCTCAAACACGACGTCTGCCCCCCGGGCCTGAGTGTGACGGCCGAGCACGGAAATGGGGTCGTCCCGGGCAACATCCACGGTCAGGTCCGCACCCAGTTGCTTGGCCAGCTGTAATCGCCAGTCAAAGCGGTCGGCGATGAGCACCGGGCAAGCGCCGGAGAGTTTCACCAGCTGGAGAATCATCAGTCCAATCGGCCCGGCTCCCAGGATGGCCACGGTGTCGCCGACCTTCACCCGGCCCAGGTCCACGGCATGAAGGCCAATGCCCAGCGGCTCGAGCAGCGCGCCGTCGGCATCGGACAGGGCTTCCGGCAACGGGAAGCAGCTTCGGGCGGGCATGAGCATGAGCTGGCGGAGGGATCCGTCGTCGGGCCACAGCCCGCAAAAGTGGAGGCGGCGACACAGATTGGGATGGCCTTTCTCACACAGCTCGCAGCGGAAGCAGGGCATGGCCGGATCGACGGCGACCCGTAGACCCGGCGAGAGAGGCCGATCGTCTCCGTCGTGGGCATCCGGGGCGGCCTGCACCACGATCCCTGCAAACTCGTGTCCGAGTACCAATGGTCCTTGCAGGGGAGTGTCCCCGATTCGTCCGTCGCGATAGGTATGGAGATCTGAGCCGCAGATGGAGGTCGCTGTCACCTGGAGCAGGACCTCTCCCGCCCCCGGCTGCGCGGGCACCGGCAGGCGGTCTACCCGCAAATCGCGCGGGCCATAGAGCCGCACTGCCAGCATCTCAGTTTGACCGGATGTGTTCATCAGAGTTGAGGGAACCAGAACATGACAGGCCTGATGGGGAGAACAAAGGCAATCAGTGGGCTTGGACGGTTCGCATTCGGATGTTTCTGAGAGCTGCACGGGTTCGCCAAGAGGCAATGCCCAGAGGCCTGGAAGGCTCCACCTCGGGCCGAATCGAGATCTTACGATCGACGGTGAGGAGGTCCACCACCTTGCCTTCATCAATCCAGGCCTCGATCTTTTCGCTGGTGACCCTCAAGCGGATGGAGTACCAGTGTCTCGGCCGAAAGGACATGATTCGCTGCGTCTCGTTTTCCGAGGCGTCCAGTCCGTCGAGACTGGACAGTCCTACGACAGTACCCGCCCAACCTCCGACAATGAACGAACAAAAAGTGTTTCTCACCGGAAACGTCAAGCCGCAAAAGAAATCCTCACCGGCCACTCTCATGGCTTCCAGCGAGACCTCGTAATTCAAGACGGGAAAATCGCCGCTCCATGAAATGCCCGTCAGATCATTCCCGAAATCCAGCAGGATCTGACCGTCCTCTACCGTGACTGTTCCTTCACCTCCAAACTCCGTAACGCGCCACTGGCCCAACCCGCTGCCATCAAAGAGGGATCGCCACGAACTGTCATTCTGGCCCAGACCAGGGGAGTCCTTCAGCCAGAGCAGGGCGGGCAGTCTCAGCAGAAAGGAACGTCGTGGAAGCATGGAGGAGTGAGGTGGAAAGGGGCGTCCGAGTCGGTCCCTAAGCTAGTGAGTGTCAGGATGGCTTTTTGCGCGACGGCCCGTCCGCGTCCCGGTCTTGAGACTGTACCACCCAATCGGCGCGAGGTTCCAAGAGTTGAAAGCCCAGACGCCGGCGCTTGGCCTTGAAGTCCTCTTTGATCCAGATAACTTTGATCAGGCAAACAAAGCCCTTGGGGCCGGTGAGCTTCAGCGTGGAGCCTACGCGTATCTCATACTTGGTGTGAAAGCTACCTCCGTTGCTGCCCACTTCCATGGTCTCGACGGCTTCCTCGAACTGGTTGCCATAGACATCGCGCCCGTTAACTTTGAAACGGACCCGCAAGGGGACTCGCTTCGACTTGCGTGAAATGAACGTTTTGACAACGAACTTCTCTTTTTTCATAACCATCGAGGAAATCGGCCCGTGGGATCCCAAGTTTCGCCGTATATTAATGGTTCAGTTAGGGGACACTCAAGGTCAATCTCAGTTCGAGAGAATGACGCTTACGGCACACTATCAGATTCGGAGAATTAGGGGAAAAGATTAGCTCGGAAAGGGCTACTTGGGACACCAGTCAGCCGATGAAAGTTACTGACATTCAGGCCTACCTCCTGTCGTCGCTTCTGGCGGAGCCATTTCGTGAACCCTTACCGGGGGGCTGGGAGCGGACGGTGCTCAAACACGATGCCTTGTTGATTCGAATTCGCACCGATCAGGGCCTGACCGGCTATGCTCCCGGACCGGCCTCAGCCAATACCGCCCAGCTCATCAATCGCAATCTTAGGCCGGCCATCGTGAATATGGACCCCCGCAAAGGCGAGGGGGTGCGAAAAAAAGTGCTGGAGAAAAGGCCGAAGTATCCGGGGCTGATGCAAGCCTATGGCGCCGTGGAGATGGCACTTCTGGATCTTCGTGCCAAGGCCGAAGGCTGTCCCCTCCATCAGCTTTTGGGCGGCCGCACTCGGTCGTGTCTGAAGCTTTTGCCGCGTTTTCAGCAACGACTCGAGGGAGAGCGGCTGGCACAGGCTTTGGAGGGCATGTCGGTCCATCGGTTCCAGGCGATGGGGCTTCAGGGAGGTAGAGCTTCGGAGTTTGACCGAAACTTGATCGAGGGTATCCAAAAACTTGATTCCCGGCTTCCGATTGCCTTTGATGCCCGGCTCTGGTGGCAGGGGGCTGATTCGGTGCCGGACGGTCAATCGGCCGCCGCAGTGCTGAGTGCCTTCGCCGAGATTCCCATTCTGTGGTTGGAGGAGCCGTTTCATCCGAAGACTCGCGAGAGCTATCGCCTGGCACGGCAGGTTGGCCGGCCGCGCCTCGCAGCCGGACGGAGCTGGAGTGAATCGGCCGATTTGACCTCGATCTCTACCGAAGGTTTGGCCGATGTGGTTCAATTGGACATTTCCAGGCACGGAGGATATGAATCCGGGAAGCGGGTTCTAGCCCCAGCCGAGCCGGTCGCTCAAAAGGCTGTTCTATGCTCCCAGGGCACCGCGCTGGATGCTCTGGCTGCGCTGCATTTGGGAGTGTGTTTCCGGCCGGAGGTTGTGGAGTGGCTGGAGTGGCCCGTTTGGATCGATGAGAAGAAAGGCCTGTATTTGTACGATTCCCCTCTTTCGCTCCAGATCCTTAGGGAGCCGCTGCGACTGGAGTCCGGACAACTGATGATTCCAGAGGGGCCTGGCCTGGGCATGGATATCAACGAGTCAGTGGTTTCCAAGTACCCCTGGAAGTCGGGACCCTCCGTGGTCGTGCGAAGAATGGATTGACTCTGCGTCCTTTTGGCTCAACCAGGGGGTTGCCCGTTCGAACTCGGTCGGTGGGCGGAGTTGTCGCTCCGAGTGCTTTTCTCTATAATCCATGGGCTTGTTCGAAATTGCTGGCCATTATCAGAAGAGTAAAATCCAGGGAACAACGATGGGACAGACGATTGCTGAAAAGATATTTTCGAATCATTGTGGGAAAAAGGTTCACGCGGGCGATTTCATACTGGCGGACCTGGACCTGGTGATGGCTCACGACACGACCTGTGCCTGGGCTCTCGAACCCTTTTACCAGATCGCCGGCAAAGTGTTCGACCCGACTAAGATTTTCATCCCTTTCGACCACGCCTTTCCCAGCCCCAGCGTGGCCATGTCCAAGCTCCAGGCTCAGATTCGCAAGTTCGCCGAGGAGCAAGGCATTCCCATTGTTACCGACGGTGTGTGTCACCAGCTGATGTCGGAACGATTGATCAATCCCGGGAACCTGATTTTAGGGGCGGACTCACACAGCCCAACCGGAGGTGGCGTAGGGGCTTTGACCATTGGCGTGGGCTCGACGGATGCGGCAATTGCCATGGCCACTGGAAAAGCCTGGTTTCGAGTGCCCCAGACGATCCGGATCAACATCACGGGAACGCTGCCCCACGGGTGCTTCGCCAAGGACGTGATCCTTTCGGTTGCCAAAGTGTTGGGACCGGATGGAGGGAACTACCGGGTTCTGGAGTATGGCGGAGAAACGGTGGAGCAGTTTACGGTGCCGGCCAGGCTGACTCTGACCAACATGAGTGCCGAAATGGGAGCCAAGGCAGCCATTGTGCCGCCGGACTCACAGACTCGTGCCTACCTGATAGAGAACGACCGGTTGGTCGATTTTGAGGAGCTTCGCAGTGACTCGGACGCTCACTACGAAAAGATCCTTCACTTCGATGTTTCGAAGCTGAAGCCGATGATTGCCTGTCCCCCGGACATTGATAACGATGTGCCGGTGGAAGGTCTTGAGTCCGAGAAAATCAAGGTGGATCAGGTCTTCATCGGCTCCTGCACCAACTGCCGGATTGAAGACCTGGAGGTGGTTCGGGCGATCTGGAAGGGCAGAAGAATTCGGCAGGGAGTGCGAGCCATTGTGACGCCGGCCTCCAAGAAGGTGTACCTCCAGGCCCTCCAGCGCGGCTACATTCAGGAGTTCATGGAAATGGGCGCTGTGATTTCCAGCCCAGGATGCGGGCCTTGCCTGGGCCGGGCGGGAGGCGTCCTCTATGACGATGAAGTGTGTGTATCCACCAGCAACCGGAATTTTGAGGGTCGCATGGGAAGTCCCAAAGCGCGCATCTACCTGGCCAGTCCCGCCACCGCAGCCGCTTCCGCCTTGACTGGTTTCATCACGGATCCCCGGGAATTCATTCCGCAGGTTTGAAAGGAAAGCACGGCCGACGTCGGGAGAACTTGCCGTTCCCCTCACTTCTCGGCACCTTCTGACATGAACTGGAAATTCGGAGACAACATTAATACCGACTTGATTACGCCGGGCCGGTATAACATCACCACCGACCCCCAAGAGCTGGCCAAGGCTTGTTTCGTAGAATACCGGCCGGAGTTCAGGGAACGCGTTCAGCCCGGAGACTTCGTTGTGGCCGGTGAGAACTTCGGGTGCGGGAGTTCCCGAGAAACGGCCCCCGTTTCGCTCAAGCACTCCGGCATCAAAGCGGTGATCGCGAAGTCCTATGCCCGGATCTTCTTTCGCAATGCGATCAATCTCGGGCTACTCTGTGTTATTACCGATACGGACGACATCTCTGAAACCGACGAACTGGAATTGGACGTCGACAGCCAGGTGCTGCGCAACCGCACCCGAAAGACCGAACGAAGCGTTCAAATTCCGAGCATGATGCTCCGGTTGTATCGGGAAGGTGGCATCATCGAGTATTTGAAGAAACATGGCCTGCAGGGGCTGGCCGACCTGGAGCGGTTCTGATTGCCGGAACTGCCGGCCAGAGGGAAAGCGGAGCGACGTATGCGGCCACCGCGAGCGGTAGTGATCACCATCAGCGATTCGGCCTCCAAAGGGGAACGGGAAGACCTGTCGGGTCCTGCCGTGCGAGAGGAGCTGGAAAAGTTGGGTATCCCCGTGGTGGGAGCCGAAGTTGTTGCGGATGATCTAGACCAGATTCGGCGCGCACTGGTTCGCCACTCGGATGAGCTTGAGATCGATCTGGTCGTTACGACCGGTGGTACCGGTTTGGCTCCCCGAGATGTGACCCCGGAAGCGACCAGAGCGGTGATGGACAAGGAGGTGCCGGGTCTGGCCGAACTGATGCGCCTGAAGGGCATCGAGGCCACGCCTCGGGCTTCGCTCTCTCGTGCCGTGGTGGGAGTGCGCAAGCGAACCCTCATCGTCAACCTCCCCGGAAGCGTGAAAGGGGTTCGGCAGAACCTGGCTGCGCTCGCCTCAGTCCTTCCCCATGCTTTGGAAGTGCTGTCCGGAAAGGTCGTCCGCTGCGGCGGTTAGCCCGCTCGTTCCATCCCGCGGCGAAGTCCTCCGCCGTTCCAACTCACCCGCCGAGATCTTCAAAAGTCGAACAGGTAACTAAACTTGGCGAACAAGGCGCGACTGAGCGTGCGGCGCTCCGTTTCGTGAGGATCCAGATAATCCGCCGTCGAGACGCGCGAGTTGTAAACGAGAAAGAATCCGGTGCTGGACGTTGAAAGCAACGCCAAGCGAAGATTGACGCCCACCTGGTTGGTCCGGCTGTTGTACTGCAGGAAGGACTGAAAGTAGCTTTTCGGAGAGAGGGCCCAGTTGAAGCGTTGCCCGATCAGGTCCGTATTGAAGTCTCCTTCAGGCAGCCGGATCCAGTTCCGCACGTAGTTGCCGGTGAACGCGTAACGGTAGCCGATCCGATACCCGCTATTGATGGAGATGGTTCGGATCGTTCCACTGTAGAAGTCCCCAATGGCGGTGTTGCCTCCCCAAAAGAGCCTTGCGCTGGGGTCGGAAGTGAAGTTGACCACGGCTTCGCTGTATTGGTATTGCCCGGGCTGGATGTGAATTCCCGGGAAGACCTCGAAGGGCTCGTCGATCCGCTCAAAGTTTCGATTCCAGGCAATGCCGTACTGGGAGCCATTCTGCCAGCGGGAATCGATGTGATAGTGTTCGAATCCCGATTCCCTCCCGGAAGGATGGCCGGGTCGTGCGATGGTGTACCAGCGGTTCCATTGGAAGTGCGGGAAAAAACTTCGAAGGTGTTTCCCTTCGGGCGTGAAGGTGTAGCGGTATCCGAAGGACGGTTTGCGGAAGGCATCCCGGCGCAGGAAGCCCACTTCGGGGTTGAAGTTTCGACCGACCTCCTGGTAGGCCACGTCGATACGGTTGTGTTGATCGTCGTATTCGAAGGTGACGGCACCGGCATGGTTGCTGGCATTGCGCCGCGGCGTGTCGGAAGCGGCAGCATAGGTGAAGATGTTGGCGTAGGATCCGATGCCAAGGTTCAGATCCAGCCCGTAGGTCCCGTTGCCGGGTTCAACCTCCAAACTTTGACGCGAGGATGTGGAGCGTCTGTTGACTGCGATGCCACCCAAGGAACTTCGCCGCCCGAACTCGCGGCTGATCCGGGCCACACTGAAGTTGTTGGCTGGGGTCAAGTCGGCCACCTTGCGGGTCTGAATGTTCAGCAGGCCCACACTGTAGTGGCCGATTTTTCCGGAAAGCCGCAGCCCCGCATCGATTGGGACCTGTTCTCCGGAGTCGTCGATGCCGATGCGGCGCGAGAAGAAGATCTCCACTTCCCGAGGAGAGCCGAAGTCGAAGATGCCGCTGTTTTCGAGAAAAAATGGGCGCTTTTCGGGGAAGAACAGATCAAAACGAGTTAGGTTGATCTGTTCGTCATCGACTTCCACCTGCGCAAAGTCGGTATTGAAAGTGGCATCCAGAGTCAGAGTGGAAGTGAGTGTGTACTTCACATCCAGGCCTCCGCTGTACTGCGGGTCGGTCGCCTCTCCGGGGCGAGCGTAGTCCTGTTTGAGCCCACCCAAGAGATAGGGCAGTAATTGGAGATTGCGTTGAGTTTTGAGGTTGAGCCCTTCCAACTGGCCGGCCATTTCAACTTGGGTGAAATTGTAGGCCCTTGAGAGTGGCGCCCAGAAGGACTGTTCGTTGCGGCGGCGCAGATTCCTCTTGACGTTAAGTCCCCAGGCTTGGTCTTCGCCGGGAGTGTATCGCAGCACCCTCAGCGGGATTTTGAACTCCGCCTCCCAACCCCGTTCCGAAATCTGTGACCGTACCCACCAGACCGCATCCCAGTTGATGTTGATGGCCGCTGCTCCGCCTCTTTGGGCTCCGCCCGCACCACCGGCCCGAGCCGGCGTTCCGGCACCGCCGCGTCCCTGACCTGCCTTGGAGACCTGAGCGTCGTATTCGATTCCGGTCGGGCTGGTACCAAAGATCACGGCGCTCTGTTTGTCGTTGAGGGTGTCCAGCAGAATCTCGATCGAATCGGTGTTGGTCAGGTCCGCATCTCTCCGGTTCTGTGTCACGACGATGCCTTGCGGCTGACTGTCGAAGCAGATGACACCGATGTACAGGTACGTCTCGTCGAAGGCTACGCGGACTTCTGTGGCTTCCGTAGCGGGCTGGCCCGAGTTCGGTTCCTGTTGAACAAAACCGGCGGCGGGCCGCACACTTTCCCAGACCGCTTCATTCAGGAGCCCATCCAACTCCGGCGGCTCTGCGATTCGGATGGCCTTCACGTGCGGCCGGAGCCGGCGGTCGATTTCGCTTTGGTCTTGAGCTGAGAGAAGTGGCAGAGCCGGCAGGCTGCCCATCAAGACTGAAAGGGCAAATCGACGCAGTGAGGAAAGGCGAAGATGAGATCCGAAGCTCACGTGCCAGTCTGGATCAACCGTAGCGCGACGCAGCGAGGGCGACTCTGGTTACTGGAACACACAGTTGGGTCGGATGGTGACGCTGCTTGTAAGAAGAGGACCCGGCTTACAAAACGACGAGGGCTTTTCGCGACCGAGTCCTTCTCTTCTGTGGAGACCCCTCTCGCTCCATTTCGAGGTGAGGGGCGAAGATATGTCAAGAGGCGGGCCAACGATCAGAAACCCTACACTTTTTCCGGTACGATGTAAGGTTTGCGATAGTCTCGGCCCAAAAGCTTGTTGGCATCTTTGTCGTTGACGAATCTCTCGGTGGCCGGATCGAATTCGAGAGTGCGACCCAGCCGGTAAGAAGCATTGGCCAGGTGACAAAGCGTCGTGGAAATATGACCCTCCTCGATCTCAGCGTTTAGGAGATTAGGCTTGCGCGCGCGAACCGCTTGGATGAAGTTGGCGTAGTGGTCTCCTTCACCGCTGTTAGCCGGACCAGGCTCCTTCTTCTTTCCCAAGAACACCCGATAGGCTCCGTAGCTCGGTATTTCCATGTAGCCTTCCGAGCCCAGGAAAAGCACCCCGACGGCGTTGGATTCTTCCCGTTCCTTGCCGATCCCGCCTTCCGGATTGCTGATCCAGTGGCGGACCTCGAAGGTGATCATTTTCTTTTGATCGGGAAAGAAGAAGGCGGAAACCAGCGTGTTTGGCGTTTCCTGGTCATCGTCAAACATGAAGTGAGCGCCCATGGATTGCACCTTCTTGGGAAGTCCCACACCCAGACCCCAGCGGGCTACATCCAGTTGATGAACTCCCTGGTTGCCAATGTCCCCGTTGCCATAGGCCCACTGCCAGTGCCAGTTGTAATGGTAGCGATTTCTGGTAAAGGGAAGCTTCGGAGCAGGACCGGTCCAAAGGTCGTAATGGAAGCCAGCGGGGACGGGCTCCTCGGGGGCTTTGCCAATGGTGTCGCGCCATTTGTAGCAAAGCCCTTTGGCCATGTAGACTTCGCCAATGACTCCCTCGTGAAGCTTCTCCATGGCTTCCTGAATGGCGCTGCTGCTGCGAATCTGGGTGCCGTGCTGGACAACCCGATCGTAGCGGCGGGCCGCCTCGACCATCTTGCGGCCCTCCCAGATATTGTGGGAGGCAGGCTTCTCGACATAGACATCCTTGCCCGCCTGACACGACCAGATGGTCTCCAGTGCATGCCAGTGATTGGGAGTGGCATAGGAGACCACATCGATGGATTTGTCATCCAGTAGCTTCCGAACATCCGTGGCTGCAACCGGCCGTTTGCCTTCCTTCTTCTCGAACTCGCTCAGACGTTCGTTCAGGATGTTTTCATCAACATCGCACAAAGCCGCTACCTCAATATTCATGGATTTCGACAGGTTGCTGTAACCTCTCAAATGGTCGCGACCCCGGCCCTTCAACCCCACCACCGCAACCCGAATTCGATCATTCGCTCCATTCACGGAAGCGGCTCGGGATAGGAAGGGGGCGGCGGTAGCCATCGTGGCACTCACCATGAAATGGCGACGATTGATTGACTTCATGGCAAACCTCTCAAATTGATTTCGGGCCCGGAAGCCCAAAGGACTGATGAGCCAAATGCTACCACCATTCACCAGCTGGCAGGGAACGAAAAGAAGCGAAATTTAGAATCCTTCCTGACTCTGATTTTGAGCCGGGCTTTCATTGGTTTGCGGAGAAGTCCGACCCGGAAGCGATCCCCGATCTCAGAATCTGTGGAAAACCCTGTGGAAAACCCGCTCGTCAGACCTGCGACCGGGCTCGAAAACAAGGGACAGGCGTGGCTTGCACAGTCATTGGGCAGCTGGTTAAGGCCTTAGAAAGGGGGAACTTATTGAGATGGTTCTCTGTTTTCGCTTTTTGGTTGCTTCCCTGAGAGAGGACTTGGGCTCGTGGGGAAGTTTTCCACAGCGCTGTCCCCGAAATGGCGCGTTGGACCGCATAAGCCGCGGCGCTAGCAGGCTCTGTCCGCACGGCTGAGGGCAGCGTACGGTCTTGATGGCGGTGGGGTCTCAATGCGATGAGGACCTGGCCTCGGGAGTTACTCCCGGTCGGTGCCGACAAAAGAAACGGCGCCGACCGGGAAGGCGCGGTGAACCCGAGAGGAAGCACGAATTACTTTTTCTCGAGTTTATAGCCGGCGGGTATTTCGAACAGGCTTGAGTCCAGTGTTGCGTTTGAATAGTTCTTGAGTTCCGTGGTCGAAGTCATCAGGTTTGCGGGTCCCGCGGCAGAGGGGGCAGTCTCGGGTGCGCTGGATTCCACAGGCTCTTCCTTTTTCTTCTTCTTGCCAAATCCGCCAAAGCCGCCGAAGCCGCCTAAGGCTTTACCCAAGGTTTTTCCGACGTTTTCGGGTTGAGCGGACTCCGTGGAAGAAGATTGAGAAGACTGGGGCCTCGGCTGGCCGGACTCACCGGGTGCGCTTCCATCCAGGTTGAAAGAAGAGATGGTCAAGACGGGAACGCCGTCCAGTTTGCTCATCTCCTTAGCCATCTCAGCCATCGCGTCTCGCATCCTCGGATCTGTCATGCCGGCTTGGGCCGGAGACGTCGCCATGCGATGGGCGAACTTTTCCGCTCCCATCTTCTGAGCGTACTTTTGATAGAAGCGAGCTTGTTCCGCAAAGCCGCTGATATCCTTCGTCACCCAGAGTTCGTTATTCAGCATCATGGTACCGGTGCTCTGGTCCTTCTTGTTTTGGGCTTCCATTTCGATTGTCATCAGCACCTTTTTGGTGTGGAACCCGTTGATCACTTTGGATTCCCCACCGTCCTTGACGGACGCTTTGACCTTCCAGTCCACTTCGGAGTCTTTGGACTTGGACTGTTTTTCCGGATTACTCATGGCGTTCATTGCTTTTTCGAGCCGCTCCCTCATTTGGGCAAAGGTCATCACCGAGTACTTTTTCTTCTTGTGATCCAGGGAAATGATCTCTTCGGAATCCAGCCGAGTGATTTCACTGGAGACGAGTTCTTCGCCGGTGTAGTGGTCGGTCCTCATCAGGTCCCCTTTAATCTGGGTTGTGGTGAGGGTCTTGTCCAACCCCTTGGCTCCGAATATGCCCATCATTTTCGACACACCCTCGATCATTCCGCCGGAGATTTTTGTGGATTCCTGAAACTTGAGGTCAGATCGGGTGACCGAACAGGGAAGGACCAGGAACACGGTAAAAACAGCAACTGTCATCGCAATTCGTGTCATTTTGTGAGACATACGTTTTCTCCTCACTTTCACTGCCGGGACGTTTGAAAACTGGTTTCGACATTCGTGGGACAGATGACCTTAACGAGCTTCAGACGATTTCCCCTTATCGGAAGATCGAGCTGGCACGTTCACACTATGATGGAATGGGCGACCTCTCCGTGCACGTCGGTCAGGCGGAAGTTGCGTCCGCCATAGAAGTAGGTTAGCTGAGTGTGGTCGAGACCGAGCAGGTGCAAAACAGTGGCGTGCAGATCATGGATATGCATCCGGTTCTCAATGGCGTAGTAACCAAACTCATCCGTGGCCCCGTAGGCCGTCCCCCCTCTCACCCCGCCGCCGGCCATCCACATGGTATAGCCGTAGGGATTGTGGTCCCGTCCGTCGTTTCCTTCCGCAACCGGCGTGCGGCCGAACTCCCCGCCCCAAAGGACCAGTGTGTCTTGGAGGAGGCCGCGGGACTTGAGATCCCTCAACAGTCCGGCGATGGGCAAGTCCACCTCTCGGGCGTTCTTGGTATGCAATCGCACCAGCTCTGAATGCTGGTCCCATTTGTAGCTGTGGGAGCACTGGATGAAGCGCACTCCTCTCTCGGCCAGGCGCCGGGCCACCAGACATTGCCACCCGAAGTCGGCTGTTTCCTTTTGGTCCAGCCCATAGAGCTTCCGGGTGGCCTCCGACTCTTTTTCAATCTCGAAGGCCTCCGGCGCCTCCGTTTGCATACGAAAGGCGAGTTCAAAGGCCTGAATACGGGCCTCCAACTCCGAGTCGCGGGTCCGGGTGAAGGCATGCCGGCGGTTCACCTTCTGCAGCATGTCCAATTCGAAGCGCTGGAGTTCCGCCGTGTAGCCTTTTGCTGCCAGGTACTGGATCGGTTCCTCGAGCTCCGAATACTTCATCCCGGCATGACCGATGGCCGTGCCCTGGTAGAGCGCTGGAAGAAACCCAGAACTCCAATTCTTAGCACCGCCATGGGCCAAGGAGGGCTTGATGGTAATGAAGCCGGGTAGATTCTGATTTTCGCTTCCCAGACCATAAACCACCCACGACCCCATGCTGGGCCGTGTGAAGGTATTCGAACCCGTGTGGAGCTGAAGCAAGGCTCCCCCGTGCGCCACGCTATCGCCGACCATCGACCGGACCACGCACAGGTCGTCAACGCAGCCGGCAACATGGGGAAAGAGCGAACTAACCTCGAGCCCACATTCTCCGTGACGTTTAAACTCCCAGGGAGAGCGCATCAGGTTGCCGACCCTCTCCTCGGCGAAGGTCAGCGGTCGTTTGAATGGAAGAGGTCGGTCGTGGTCTTTGATGAGCCGGGGCTTCGGGTCGAAGGTGTCGATGCTGGAAGGACCTCCGTGCATGAACAAGAAGATGACGCGTTTGGCCCGAGGGGGGAAGTGAGCAGCCTTGGGTGCTGTGGGACTGACCGGCACGCTCTGATCAGCGAACAGCCGCAGCTGGTCCGCAAACAAGCCGATGAGGCCCAAAGAGCCAAAGCCGCAAGCCGCTTGACGCAGCATGGCCCGACGCGACAGGGGCCGGTCCGATTCGTTCCAGTGTTTCCAGTTCATGTTCCGCCTCCTGGTCTCCCCAAGAAAGCAAGCGCCGAGGGGATTCCGTGGTACAGGCCTCAGTCCACGAAAATGAACTCGTTGGAAGCCATCAAAACGTGGCAGAGACTTTGCCAGGCTGTCGGGTTTCCGGCATCCAAGGCCGCTTCACGGGTAGCGGTCCGGTTTGCCTTCTCTCGATATTCCTGAAGGTAGCTAACGGCTTCCTTCAATTCCTCGCGCGTAGGCTCCCGTCCCAGGATGCGAAGATAGCCGGCTTCGATCCGGGATGCGTCAGAATTGCCGGGCTGAGACAGGAGGGTGCGAGCCAACTTGGCTGAGCGCTCGCGAATGAAGTCGCTGTTCATCAGATAAAGGGCCTGTGAGGCCACGTTTGTCCGAGACCGACCTTCGCTGCTGGTGGTCGCATCCCCGAAGTCAAAGAGGTTCAGCAAAGCTGGAAGGTTGGATCGGCGGAGCGAGAGATAGACCGTGCGCCGGGTCGAAGAATCCGGGTCGAAACTCAGTCGTTCATCGCTGTTTTCGCCGTCCGTTCCAAATCCGCTTTGCAGGCTTCCACCCATCGAAAGATCTAAGTCGCCGGTGATTGAAAGCAAGCCGTCGCGGATTTCTTCGACATCCAACCGTCGCCGGTTCATGTGCGAGAGCAGCCGATTCGTGGGGTCCGACTCAGCGGCGCGCTGGCTCCCCTCGCTGCTAATCCGGTAGGCACTCGAGAGCATGATCAAACGATGCATGGCTTTGACCGACCAGCCGCTCTCGACGAAGCGACTGGCCAAGTAGTCGAGTAATTCCGGGTGTGACGGCGGCTCTCCCAGGGTTCCAAAGTTGCTTGGCGTGCGCACCAACCCCTCTCCGAAGTGCCACTGCCAGATGCGATTCACCATGACGCGTGCCGTCAGCGGATGCTCCGGACGCGTCAGCCAGTTGGCCAGCTCGAGACGTCCGCTGCCCTGCGTGACGGGCGTCTGGTTTTCTCCGGCAATGACGGTCAGGAATTGCTTTGGAACTTCCTCTCCAGGGTTGGCCACGTTGCCCCGAATAAAGACCCGCTGCTGAATGGGCTCGCCTTCTTGTACGGCACAAGCCATCGGAGGCTCCGGTGGCGAAGACTCCTTCAACTGACCTAGTTCAGCGCGCAAGCTGGCCAACCGTTCCTTCGCTTGAGCCGAGAACCAAGCTTCGGGATCCTGCTCGGGAAGAGCCAAGGGTCCTTTGTCGAACGCGATTTCCGCGAAGAAACGATTCCTGCTCGCATCGAAGACCGGCTTCTTGGGTGCATCCTTACCTGTGGCTTCGGATTCCTGCACCTTCGTCCGCCATGTGGCGATCGCTTCTTCCCATCGGCGAGCCTCGGCTTCCGTCTTCTCTTGCAGCGCCTGGGCCTCAGCGACCAACTCAGGGCTGGGTACGGGCAAGCCGGTTGTCCCCTCTGTTTGGGCAAGAGCCAGGCGACTTGCGTCGTACCAGCCCTGCAGGTGCGGCCGAACCTCACTACTCGGTTTCAGATAATCGATCCATCTCTTCAGGACTGCGACGTCCAGTCCCTGAGCGGCAGCGAAAGGCTCCACCGCCGGTGGCTCCGGCTCGGAGCCGTGGTTCAAAAATCGCCAGGTAGCCAACATGTACTCCGCTAACTTTGGTCGTAATCTGGCGCTGTAGCCAAATGCTTGGTCGTCGATAATGTTCTGGATCTCGCGCTCCTTGGAGTTGAGGCGGGCCTGATGCTCACGATAGCGCCGGACCGTTTCCTCGGGAGCGAGTGGCACAAACAGCAACTGAGACACCAGTGAATCGACCTTCTCGAGAGAACGCGTGCTGGCGAAGATTGAGGCCAGGGAGTAATAGTCGCGCGTGGGAATGGGATCGAACTTGTGATCGTGACAGCGCGCACAAGAGACAGTCAGGCCGAGAAACGCTCGAGTGGTCACATCCAGTTGCTCGTCCACCATGTCGTACACCATCTTGGGCTTGTCTTGTTCAGCAAGTAATTTCGGCCCCACCTGCAAAAAGCCCGTCGCCACAATGCCTGTCACGTTCAGTTGCCCTGGTTTTTCAGCCGGCAATAGATCCCCGGCCAGCTGTTGCCGGATGAACTCGGAATAAGAGAGGTCCCGGTTGAACGCATCGATGACGTAATCTCGATACCGCCAGGCGTAGGGATACTTAATGTCCTCATCTGCGCCGGCTGAGTCGGCGTATCGCACCACGTCCAACCAGTGCCGGCCCCACCTCTCGCCATACCTGGGTGAAGACAGCAGTCGATCCACTACCCGGGTGAAGGCTTGGGGCGTGTTGTCCTTCAAGAACTCATCGATTTCAGCAGGGCTTGGAGGTAAACCGGTCAAATCGAAGGTGGCTCTGCGAAGGAGAGCCAGTTTATCGGCTTCGGGTGCCGGCGCCAGCTTCTGCTTTTCCAACTCGGACAGAATGAATTGATCGATGGGCGTTCGGACCCAACTGCGACTTATGACGGGGGGTGGCTGAGGGTCTTTCACCGGTTGAAAAGACCAGAACTCCTTTTGCTCTTTGCTGAACGTGCGAGCTTCTGGCGGTGCGGCCGTCCACTCAGTGATGCTTCCCGGCCAGGGCGCTCCCATCTTGATCCAGGCTACCAAATCCGCGATCTCGCTATCCTTGAGCCTGCCGCTAGGCGGCATCTTGATTCTCGAGTGGTAGCTGACCGCTTCCACCAACCGACTGTTCTCGGGTTCCCCCTTGATGATCACCGGGCCGCTGTCGCCGCCCTTGAAGAAACCCGTCGAAGAAGCAAGATTCAGGCCTGCCGTTTGTACCTGGTCTCCGTGACAGCTGTGACAGTGCTGTGCCAGAAGCGGCCGGATCCGTCTTTCGAAAAACTCGAACTCATCGGGAGAGGCGGCGCCGGAACTGGGTGTTTGGCCGTTGGCTCGAACACAAAGCAGTAGAAGCAAGCCAAACAGGCGGAATAGCTGTGAGAGCATGGCCAATTCTGCCAAGAGAACTGGACGATTGTCCAGCGTAGACTCGACCACAAGAGGAGGAGCAAGGCGGTTGCTCGCATTGTTGGCCGCCTGACTTCACAGGGTTCGCTCGCGGGCAGACCGAGCGACCAGCCCGATTCCGATTGTCGCTGGAGCGAATCACCCATACAATCTACGGCCTCTGGCGATCTCGATTTTGGAAACCGTGAACTTCGAGGTGTGAAAAATGCGATCGAAAGTATATCGGATTGGCATTGTGCTGGCGTTTGTTTGGCTCGGCAGTGCTTCACGAACGTCGGCTGAGAACGCATGGACGATTCTCTTTGATGGGCATTCGACAGACGCGTGGCGCGGCTATGCGCAGAAAAGCTTCCCCTCCGGTAGTTGGGTCGTGGCGGATGGGGCTTTGAAGACAGTCGTGGGGGCCCGTCCAGTCCAGGACATCATCACCAAAGAGACCTTCCGAGACTTTGAGCTGGAATTGGAATGGAAGGTCTCGAAGGGCGGCAACAGCGGTGTCTTTTATCGTGTCACCGAGGAGTATCCCGCAGCCTGGCTGTCTGCTCCAGAAATCCAGGTCTTGGATGACGCGGGACATCCTGACGGCAAAGACCCGAGAACCTCGGCAGGGGCTCTGTACGCCTTGTTGGCACCTAATGGCGAGAAATCCACCCGGCCGGTGGGACAGTACAACCAGCTCCGGCTGATTGTGAAAGGGGACAGTGTCCAGCACTGGCTGAACGGAAAGAAGATTCTGGAATACCAGTTGGGGAACCCGGCGTTGACCGCCCTGATCGCGGCCAGCAAATTCGGTGGAAGTCCGGGGTTCGCAAAGTCCCTCGAGGGGCACATTGCTCTGCAGCATCATGGTCAGGAGGTCTGGTATCGTAATATCCGGATTCGTCCCATCTCCTGAGAGGTTTGGCTGACCATGTCGTGGACCGGCTTCCGTCCGGCGGTGGTTGCGGCGATTTTGACAACCGCCTGGCTCGGCTCCAGCCGTGACGGGAAAGGGTATCCGGACCCAAGAGTCGGGTCGGATCGTCCGCTGGTGTTCACGGGCGGCATCGCCTCGAAAGCGCCGGAGAACCCTTCTCATTTTCGTGTCCTCAGCTTCAACTTGCACGGGCCGCCGGTTCGTCGCATCGAGGCTTTGATTGAAGTTCTTCAGACGCATCCGGAACTAAGGGGGGCGTCTGTGCTGGCTTTGCAGGAAGTCAACCGGAATCACGGCGAATCGGGGGATGTGGCAGAGGTGCTGGCGCGTCGGCTGGGAATGACCTACGCCTTTGCCGTGGAAATGGCCTACCGACGCGGCGGGGGCGTTCGGGGCGTCGCGATATTGAGTCGCTTCCCCATGGATGCGGTGGAGCGGGTGCTGTTGCCCCATGCGGGGCCGGGTGGCCGCAGACGCATCGCGCTGGCGGCCACATTGACTGTGGGCAGTGAGCGGATGCGCGTCTACTCGCTTCACCTGGAGACTCGAATCCCAGATTCGAGGTATGCTGACCAGCTTGCGGCCGTCCTCCGCCATGCCGCGTTTTCGAGGGCGCTACCAACCCTGTTGATGGGGGATTTCAACACCACAACCCGATCCCGGCGCCAGAGAATGAGCGAAATGGTTTCGGCCGAGGGATTTGACCTTCCTCAGCCACAACGCGGCATGACCTTTCGCAAGCTGCTGATCTATTTCGCCAAGCTGGATTGGATCTGTGCCAGGGACCTGCGAATCGCTGCTGCCGGCGTCGAGACCCAGGCAGGAATTTCGGATCATCGTCCGGTTTGGGCCGACGTTGTCTTGCCGGACCGTGAAGTAGACCGGAAGGTTCCGAATGGAGGGGCGCGCTAAAGCTAAATCTGAGGGAGAGATACGATGACACGCTGTTCCTGGGCCAAGAGCGACCTGGCCATCGAGTACCATGATTCCGAGTGGGGCGTACCCCAGCACGACGACCGCGTCTTGTTTGAGTTCCTGATTCTGGAAGGAGCCCAAGCCGGACTGAGCTGGGAGACGATTCTAAAGAAGCGAGGGGAGTATCGAAAGGCCTTCTCCAACTTCGATCCGCATCTGGTGGCAAGGTATTCCCCGTCCCGGATGGAGGCCTTGCTGGCCAATCCGGGGATCGTTCGCAATCGACTGAAAGTCGAGTCGGCTGTAAAGAACGCCAGGGCCTTTCTCGAAGTTCAGCGGGAGTTTGGCAGTTTTAGCGCCTATGTGTGGGGATTTGTCGGCGGTAAGCCCCTTCAGAATCGGTGGACTGCATTGAGCCAGATCCCACCGCGAACCGAGCAATCGGACAGCTTGAGCCGAGATTTGCTTCGACGCGGGTTCAAATTCGTCGGATCGACCATTTGCTATGCCTTCATGCAGGCTGTCGGCATGGTCAATGACCACACCACCGATTGTTTCCGCTACCGGCAGCTGACAGGGGGGACGTCAAAGAGATCCCGCAGGTCTGGGTGAACGAGTTCCCTTTGGAGGAGGGTTTGGGTTCAGCCACCCTGGCGTCGGGCAGATTGGGACATACTCTTGATTTTTGCCGAGTTTTTCTCACCCTTGGCTTCACTGACCACGAGGTTGCGCCCTTTGAACAGGTAACCGTTGAGCCTCTTTACTTGCCGCTCCAACTCCTCACGGCTTGAGACTTCCACAAAACCGAAGCCACGCGATTTCCCCGTATTGAAGTCGCTGATGATTTTGGTGCTCTCAACCTTGGCGCCTTCACCGGCAAAGAGTTCCTCGAGATCCTTCTCAGTGGCTTGATATGAGAGGTTGCCGACGTATATTCGGTAAGACATACCATTCTCCCGTTATTTGACAGAGTACCCGCCGCGATTTTTGATCCGCCGCCCCGCCCTTTGACTCGTGCAACGCAATCTCTCTGTCCTTCCCAAAGTGCTTTTGCCCTGGGACTCTGAGCCTTAAGAAATAAACCCAGATTGGCACAAGTTATTGCAGGGAGTCTGTGCTTGTCAAAGGAAATCGCACGGCGGGTCCACTGGGCTGCTTTCAGCATGCTCCGGCTCAGGCATTCGCCAGCACTGGCGCGCGCTTGTTGGTTCTGGGAAGACGACAAGGCTCGACTGCCTACGGGGGCCTAAGCAAAAAGTGGCCTGAGTCCGCCCAACGGTCAGAATGGTTTTTGGGAGGTCCGCCGGGTTCAACCACAACTGCAAGGACGGGCGGGACCGCGATGGGAGCCGGGGGCAGACTGTAGGCGCGGAGGTTGACAAAAAACTGACAAGAAACTGACGAACTCTTTATGTAACCTGTGGCACCTCGACTCGGTCTGTACGTCGTCCAAGCTGTTACCGAGAAACCGCGTCGTGGCCCACCGTTTTCGACAGCAGCCGATCATCATTTTGGGGATGCACCGCGCCGGGACGACTCTGCTTGCCAGACTGCTGTCTCGACTGGGTGTCTTTCTCGGGAGCGGCTTGGAAGGCAACCACGAAGCAACCTACTTTCTAAACCTCAACAATATCCTCCTGGAACGGAGTCACGCGAACTGGGACGAGCCCTTGCCCATGCGCCAGTTCTTGTTCAATGAAGAGCTGTTGGAGATGCAAGTTCGCTGCCTGAAGGCCGACCTGGAGTCGTTCAACGCTCGCCGATACCTCGGTTGGTGGCGGACCTTGCGATTTCGCTCCCTACAGAATGTGGATTTCCCCTGGGGATGGAAAGATCCTCGGAACGTTTTCACACTGCCCATTTGGCTGCGGGTTTTTCCGGCGGCGAAACTGGTTTACATCTTCCGGAACGGTGTTGACGTGGCACGAAGCTTGGTTGTGAGAGAGCAGAAATACCTGGAATGGCAACGGGCCAGACTGGCCAGAGTATCAGCAAGGGGCAGCATGGACGTCCGCTTGAAACGATTTGGCTTTCGAGGGTCCAGACGATGCTTGTCTCTGCATGGAGCCTTTTCACTTTGGGAGGACTATGTTGCCCAGGGTGAGCGGCTCTTGGAGAGCCTTCCCAACGACCGAGTTCGAATTCGCTACGAACAGCTATTGCTCGAGCCCAAGCACCATCTCGACCGGCTTGCGCGGTTTTGTGGAATCCATTCGCCAGATTGGAATGGGTTGAGAAACACCATTCAACAGGTCTCTTTGGATCGGGCCAATGCCTTCAACCAAAGTGAGGAATTGAGAGATTTCTACTGCTCTGTGGCCAACACCAAATGGATGAAGCAGCTTGGATATTCGAACCTCATAGAACCGGCGACGGGAGCGACGCTGTTTGAGAGCGCATTGAACGATTCCTCTCCTTCGAAACGAAGTCCCCACTCGTTCTCCCTCGCAGACGGATGAGGGAGCCCGGCGGCGACCTTTTCTGGGGGTCACGGCCCTCAAGTTCGGTGCGCGCTCGGACAGGCCCGGTTGCCGTTTGATCCAGGAAACGCAAAGACCCGGTCTTCTTTCGTACCGGCCCGCCCGGTGATATACTCGCTCCCGTGTTTTTAGCGAGCTGGGTCAGTCCCGTTTGATTCATTGTTAACTTGCGTTTTCCTCGTGAAGGAGTCCGAATGCAATTAGCCAAAAGAGTCAGAACTCTTTCCAGTTCACCCACCATGGCGGTCATGGAGGAAGCGTCCAGGCTTCGTGCAGAAGGCAAAGAAGTCATTGACTTCTCCATCGGCGAACCCGACTTCAACACCCCCGAAAACATCAAGGACCAGGGGCACGATGCCATTCGAAAGAACTTTACGCGGTACACCGCCGCGGCCGGCATCAAAGACTTGAGGGAAGCCGTTGCCATCAAGTACAAGAACCGTTATGGCGTGGACTACAGCGCCGGCGAAGTGGTGGTATCCTGCGGCGCCAAGCACTCTTTGTTCAACCTGGCTTTTGTCTTGTTCCAGGAAGGGGATGAAGTTCTTCTGCCCGTTCCCTACTGGGTGACGTTTCCCGAGCAATTGA
Organism: Acidobacteriota bacterium; assembly: GCA_040753175.1. GTDB lineage: Bacteria > Acidobacteriota > Terriglobia > Versatilivoradales > Versatilivoraceae > JBFMEW01. The sequence continues at coordinate 317,662 of JBFMEW010000004.1, forward strand.
AAATGGTGGGAGCCACGCCAGTGGAGGTGGATACCCACGAAAAGGAGGGCTTCGTCGTCCGCGCCGCTGCGCTTGAAGCGAAGATTACCGGGAGAACAAAAGCCCTCATCATCAACTCCCCCAACAATCCCACCGGGGCCGTTATTCCGTACGAGGAGATGGAAAAGATCGTTGACCTGGCCGTCGCGCGGGAACTCTTGTTGATTTTCGACGAGTGCTACGAGCATTTCGTCTTTGACGGAAATGTGCATACCTCGCCCGCCCAGTTCGCTTCGAAGGCTCGGCATTTGACCATCCTCGTGAACACGGCTTCCAAGACTTACGCCATGACGGGCTGGCGAGTCGGTTATGTAGTGGCGCCCAAGCCTGTTGTGACGGCCATCAACAACGTCCAAAGTCACAGCGCCAATCCGGCTTCCATTTCGCAGAAGGCTGCCGTGGAATCCATTCTGGGGGATCAGGAATCGGTGAAGGCTATGATTGCCGAGTACGAGCGGCGCCGGAAATTTGTCGTGGCGAAACTCAACTCGATTCAGGGCCTGACTTGTGCCCAGCCCGGCGGGGCCTTTTACGCCTTTCCCAATGTGTCCTCTTTTCTGGGAAAGGAAGGAATGAAGGATTCGTTGCAGTTCTCCCAGTGGTTGTTGCGCCAGTCGGGAGTGGCGGTAGTCCCCGGCTCTGCCTTCGGGAAGGAAGGGTATATCCGCATTTCCTTCGCAACCAGCATGGAGAACCTTGAGAAAGGTTTGGGTCGGATGGAACAGGCGCTGCGGGGCCTTTGAGCCCGAAGCCGCCAAGACGACCCGACCATCTCCGGAGAACCACAGCGCCGGCTCCGTCGATTCGGTGACGGCGCGAGAGGTCCATGGAGCGACCCACTCGCGTCCCAGTGCGGGCCCGGTCGCCCGGACTTCGCTCCTGTTCCCTGTTCTGGAAATTCTCTGATGCCGTCCAGAACCACTCTCCTAGCGGCACCGGATACGCAAAAGCTCCTGGATGAGATCATCCGGGTCATTCGCGATCTCTTCCATTTCCCGCATTGTGCCATCCTCCTGGCTGACGAGCTGAGTAACGAACTCTGTGTAGTGGCCTCACGCGGCTATCGCCGCCAGGTGCTTCGCAACTTTCGCATCGCAATGGGCAGGGAAGGGGTGACCGGGTGGGTTGCCAAGCACCGCAAGCCCCTTTACGTGCCTGACGTCCGCAAGGATCCTCGCTATATTGCCGGAATCGCCCGAGGGCGTTCCGAACTCGCCGTGCCTCTGTTGATTGGCCGACAGCTGATTGGGGTTTTGGATGTCGAGAGTGAGAAGATTGGTGCTTTCTCCAACAGTGACGTTCGGATTCTGTCCCACTTTGCCAACCAAGCGGCGGTCGCCATCTACAATGCCCGCTTGTACGAACTGGAGCGGAAGAAGACGGCACAGCTGAGGTTGATCAACGAGGTCAGTCGCAGAATGGCGGCGACCCTGGATCTGCACGAATTGCTCCCGCTGGCGGTGCAGGCCATCCGGCGGAATTTCGACTACTACCACGTCATGATCCTGCTGAAGGAAGAGCCGGACGAGATTGTCATGCGGGCTCAGGCCGGAGCGCCCCAATCCCGCATGCCGGAGGGCTATCGACGGCGAATTGGCGAGGGAATCATCGGTACCGTTGCCCAGACCGGCAAGACGATCGTGGCCAACGATGTGAGCCGGGATCCCCGCTACGCCCGGGTGCGCCAGCACACGCGCGCGGAACTTTGCGTGCCGATCAAGCAGGGCAGAGAGCTTCTGGGAGTCATCAATGTCGAATCGGATCGCCTTGGGTCGTTCGACCGCACCGACCGGGATATCCTGGAGCTGATCGCCGGGCAGTTTGCCCAGGTTATCCGGAACGCCAAAGTCTACCAGGAATGCAAGGAAGCCAAGGACTACCTGCAAACGCTGATTGAAAGCTCGAGCGATGCCATCACCACTGCGGATAATTCCGGCCGACTCATATTCTGGAGCAAAGGTGCCGAAGCCATCTTCGGTTACAAGCCGGACGAAGTGCTGGGGCGGCCGGCTGCCGACTTCTACGTCAAAGGTCGTGAGGAGGCCCTCCGCATCATGGAGCTGCTGCGGCGAAAAGGCAAGATCAAGAACGTCGAAGTGGAGTATTGGGGAAAGAACCGGAAGCGCATTTATGCAAGCCTGTCGGCTGCTCTGCTTCGAGACAACGCCGGCGGGGTGACCGGGTCGCTAGGCATCATCCGCGATATCACCGAATACAAGGTCCTAATGCAACAGTTGATTCAGGCGGAACGCCTCGCAACGATTGGACGCCTCTCGACTCAGATCGGTCACGAGATCATGAACCCGCTGTCGTCGATCAAGATGAACATCCGGATTCTTTCCAAGCGTAATGGCCTCTCGCCGAACGATCAGCGACGGCTGGCCATCGCGAGTTTTGAAATCGAACACCTTGAAAAGATTCTTCAAGAGATTTTCGACTACTCCAAGGCGTTGCAGCTTCGTCTCGAGCGGGCAGACATCAACCGGATATTGGGGAAGGCCCTCTTGATGGTGGAGGACCGACTTCAGGAAAAACGCATTCGCGTTTCTCGCAGGTTCGCCAAGGATCTGCCCCCGCTGCGTGCCGATGAGGGGCGGCTCTTACAAGTCTTCTCCAATCTCTATCTCAATGCAATTCAGGCCATGGGAGCCAAAGGGCGACTCCAGGTTTCGAGCAGCCTGAAAAAGGGACCGGATGGACCTTCCGTTGTGGTCAGCGTCACGGACAACGGGAGAGGCATCCCGGCATCTCACCGAGACGTTATTTTTGACCCGTTCTACACCACACGAAGCGATGGCACTGGATTGGGATTGACAGTGGTGAAGAAGATCGTCGAGCAGCACGGAGGACAGATTGAGGTTGAAAGCCAGCCGGGCCGCTACACCCGGTTTCGGGTGAGTTTGCCGCTCTCCGCAGCAATCGGGAGCTGAGGCCAGCCAGGCCTCAGGAGGCCCCACGGCTACGGCGGGTTTGGGCTGAATGCAGAAGGTATGAACCGTATTCTTGTCATTGACGACGACAGATCCATCTGTGAATCCCTGAGCCTTTATTTCAGCGAGGAAGGCTACTTCGTCGAGACGGCCGACACCAGTCGGGAAGGGCTCGCCAAGGTTCAGAGCGCTCGTTGGGACATTGTCATCCTGGATATTTTCCTTTCCGACATAAACGGTCTGGAGGTCCTCCGGCGGATCCGGCAAAGTCATCCGGAGGTCAGCGTGATCATGATCACCGCTTTTCATGACATGCCGACGACCGTGCAGGCAATGAAACTGGGTGCCGTGGAGTACATTCACAAACCGATCGAGATTGATGAGTTAGAGGCTGCCATTCACCGCGCTTTGAAGCGCCGGTCGGCCAGCACACCTCGCGAGCGGTCGTCGATTCCGCTCTCCAGCCGGTACCGCGAACTCGACATCATCGGCAAATCGCGGGCCATGAAGGAAATCTTCAAGACCATTGGAGTGGTTTCGCAAAGCAAGACCACCGTGCTCATCGAAGGCGAAAGCGGGACGGGAAAAGAACTCATCGCGCGGGCCATCCACGATAGCACCGACAAAGGCAAACCGTTCGTTTCGATCAACTGCTCGGCCATCGTGGAAACTCTCTTGGAAAGCGAACTGTTCGGACATGAGAAGGGGGCTTTTACGGGAGCCTCTTACCGCAAGCCCGGTAAATTCGAACTGGCCGATTCCGGAACGCTGTTTCTGGATGAGATTGGCGACATGTCGCTCAATATGCAGGTCAAGCTGCTCAGGGTGATGCAGGAGAAGGAATTCGAGCGAGTTGGTGGCCGGGACAAGATCCGCACCGATGTACGCATCATTGCTGCAACCAATCGATCCTTGCGCCAGCTGGTGGATTCTGGAAGATTCCGCGAGGATCTCTTTTACCGGCTCAACGTCATCAGAATTGAGCTGCCGCCCTTGCGTGATAGACGGGAAGACATTCCCCTGCTGGTCGACTATCTCATCCACAAGCTTAATCGCGAGTTGAACAAGAGGGTGTCGAGGATCCAAACCAAGGCGATGGAGTCTCTCGCTCAGCGGGAGTGGCCAGGAAACGTCCGGCAATTGGAAAATGCACTGCGCCGGGCTCTGATTCATACCCAGGGAGACGTGCTGCTGGACGAGAGTCTGCAAGAGGAGCCGGACGGTCTGGCAGGGGCGTCGAGCACGCCCCCGCGGATAAAACTGCTTGACGAAGTGGAAAAAGAACATATTCTTAAGGCGCTCAAGTTCACGGGGGGGAACCGGGGAAAGACGTGTGCGTTGCTCGGGATCTCTCGTCCCACCCTGCAGCGAAAAATCCGAAAATATGGAATTCGGACGTAAGAGGCAAGCGGCTATGCGAGTTGGGGATGCGCTCGTCTGATTCGACGGGCCAGAGGAGGGGGTTTCGGATTGACTGAATCTGTCCGGGAAGCGGTGAGCGTGAGGGTAAGACGAGGAAAGCGGGATACGCTGGGAGTGGCGTTGCTGGGTGCCGGAACGGTCGGTGGGGGCTTCGTGCGCTTGATGGAGCAGTGCCTCGGCCGAATTCCTTTTCCCATGGAAATCAAAAGGGTGGGAGTCCGCAGCCTGGCCAAGCGAAGGAACATCGACCTCCCTCCGTCCTTGTTCTCTGCCAACCTCGAGTCGATCGTGGCCGATCCCGAAGTGGATGTTGTGGTGGAAGCCATGGGCGGATTCGAACCCGCTCGGAGCCTGGTTGAGATGGCGCTCCGGAACGGCAAGCATGTCGTGACAGCCAACAAGTTCGTCGTTTCCGAGGCCGGCAACTCGCTGCACCGGCTGGCTGAAGTTCATCGTGTCCTCTTTCTCTACGAAGCCAGCGTGGCCGCCTCGATTCCTATCATCGAGATTCTCAAGTGGGAGATCATTCCCGACAAAATCGACGCGGTCACGGCCATTCTGAATGGGACCACCAATTTCATCCTGACGCGGATGGCCGAGTACCAGGAAGCCTTTCACTCCGCGCTGGCCAAAGCCCAGGAGCTTGGTTTCTCCGAGCCCGACCCGAGCTTCGACGTTAGCGGTAAGGATGCCAGCCAGAAGCTTTCCATTTTGATTAGCTTGCTCTCCGGAACTTACTGTCATCCGGCCCAGATTGACGTGAGGGGGATTAACTTCCTGATGCCCTTGGATTTTGAGGTCGCTGCCGAGAACGATTGGGCCATCAAGCCTCTCGCTTTGTTCCGAACGCACGGAGGTATTGGGTACGCCGCGGTGGAGCCGGCTCTGCTTCCCCGGCGTTCGGTCCTGGCCAACGTCTCCAATGAATACAACGGCATTGCGCTTGAGTGTCAGAACATTGGAAAACAGATTCTGGTGGGCAAAGGCGCGGGGGATCTGCCAACGGCCAGCGCCCTCTGGAGTGATCTCAAGAAGGTGGCGGCCTGGGAGTCCGGTGAGCAGTCGGCGCTCAACCTCCGTCCTGTACAGGCCAACCCGTTTGAGCTTCGATTGTCCATTGAGGATCCCGCTCCAGGGCGCTTCTATGTCCGCTGTTCCGCGGATGCAGATCCGTCAAAGCAGGAACTGCTGCGCCGCAATTTCTCAGCCCTGGCCGAACGACTGGAGGAACGACGGGAACGCGAAGGAGCCGGCGTCCATTTAGTCGTCATGACCAGGCCCGTTCCCCATGCCGAGGTCTACCGGGCTTTAGATCTGGCCTCCAGCATTCATCCGGAGTGCCGGACGGGCTGGCTCCGTATCCTGGAAGCCGGTTAGCACCACACCACGGCGGACTGGGTCGGGCGGCGGACCTCGAGCTGCAAAACAGCCCAATTTTGCTGGCTGACCGCAACCCTCGGTAGATGTCTTCCGCAGGCCAGTGCAAGGTGGTGTTCAAACATAACCTGATAGGAGTTGTCACCAGACACGCAAGACCATGAACATCGTCGTTCAGAAATACGGGGGGACCTCGGTTGGAACGATCCGTAAGATCAAGGGTGTCGCGGACCGCATTCTCGAAACCCAGCAGAGCGGCGCCCAGATGGTGGTTGTCGTCTCGGCCATGGGGCACTCCACGGATCGTCTTGTTCGCCTGGCCAAGGCCGTTTCCAAGCAGCCCTGCCGCCGGGAAATGGACATGCTGCTGGCCACGGGCGAGCAGGTCTCCATTGCGCTGCTGTCGATGGCCATTCAGGAGCGGGGAGCCCAAGCCATCTCGATGACAGGACCCCAGAGCGGAATCGTGACGGACAGCAACTTCTCAATGGCCAAAATCCGTCACATCCACACGGACCGGATCATGAACCATCTGAACGCAGGGAAGGTGGTTATTGTGGCTGGGTTTCAGGGAGTGAGCCGGGGCCAAGAAATCACCACGCTGGGGCGGGGTGGATCCGACACTACTGCGTCGGCCCTGGCAGTGGCGTTGAATGCCCGCCGCTGTGAAATCTATACCGATGTGGACGGAGTCTATACGACGGATCCCAATCTGGTGTCGACTGCTCGAAAACTCGACTACATCTCATATGAGGAAATGGTGGAACTGGCGGGTGCCGGCGCCCAGGTGCTGCACCCCAGATCTGTGGAGATTGCTATGAAATACGGCGTGCCGATTCAGGTGCGGCCCAGCTACTCGAACGATCTCGGCACCATCGTCATGGAGGGAACGCAATTGGAACGGGTTGTCATTACCGGCGTCACGGGCAATAAGCACATTGCCAAGGTTGCGATTCGCGGCATCCCGGATCGTCCGGGAGTGGCTGCCCAGATCTTTTCCGCGCTTGGGAGTGAAGGGATCAACATTCGGCTGATCATTCAGAGCGTTGCCGAAAATGGATTGAATGACATCTCGATTGTGGTTAACCGGGAGGTGATCTCCCGGGTGCTGGCGGTGCTCGAGAAGCAGAAGAAGAGCTTGAAGGCACGAGACATCGTCCACCACGGAAAGCTGGCTGAAGTCTCGATTATCGGGTCGGGCATCGCCAGCACTCCGGGGGTCGCCGCTCGGATGTTCCGCACCCTGGCTCGCGAAGGCATCAACATTGAGTTGATCAGTTCTTCCGAGGTGCGCATCACCTGCGTGATTGACGAGGCCAAGACCTCGGCCGCAATCAAGGCGCTGCACGAGGAGTTTCGACTCGAGAAACTGGAGCGAGCGCTCCTCAAGGCCCGTGCCTGAGGCAACGGTAGCCCTCCGCGAGCGGGTTCCCGCTACTCCGGCTGATTCAGGCTGACAACCCAATCGTAGGCGCCGGGTGCCTCGCGGTTGACCCAGTCGATGAACCGCTTGCACACTTCCTCCGTGTGGCGCATGAACAGCGGGTTCTTCCGGCTCTTTCGGATGTCCCGGAGAATCGGCCGAATCTTCTCCCACACGGACAGGATCTCCCCAGAAGTTTCAAAGAACATTTCCTCGTTCAAGATTCCTCGCGACACAAACATACAGGCCATCTCCCAGTAATTGATCACATTTCGGAAGTAGGTGTTGGCCTGTCGAGTCGAGGTCTGTTTTTGAAACTCGTCCAGGCTCGACGCTTTAAACCGGGTCTGGAACCAATGACGGGCTTCTCGCATTTTCTCCTCCCGTCGCAGATCGTAGAGTTTCAGGATAATCTCAGCATCCTGAACTGTCCCCGCGGACACCTGTCGTTGAACGCTGCTCGCTTGAGTCATGAGCCACCTCCGTTCCGGTAGATTGGTTGATGTTGTTGCGTCCGATCCTGGTTTACTGAGTGGACCGCCTGGAGCAAAGGAGACGCGGAGCGATCAGACCGATGGAACGAGTCCTGGTGCCACCCCAGAATCAGATCCCGTAGGAAGCATGCTAGGAGAAAAATAGCACTAAGCCAGGCCGGAAAGAAGATCAATCCTTGCATCGGAGCGCTGGCAAGGTTCGGATGCGCTCCTTAACTCCGGCTGGCCTTGGAGATTCATCGGGGGATGAGAATGGTATTGTCGATGAGCCGGCTCGTTCCGACCAGAGCGGCCAGAGCGAGGAGGCACTCCTCATCCAGGTGTTCGACCGGCTCCAGGTTCTTCAGGTCTACAATTTCAGCATACTGGAGCCGGACCAGAGGTTCTTGTTCGATATGGGATTGAACCCGCTTCAGGATGCGAGCCGCCGACCGTTGGCCGCGCTGGACTTGTCGCTCAGCGTCCTGCAAGGCCAGGTGCAGCACGGGGGCGGCTGCTCTCTGGCCTGGGGTGAGATATCGATTTCGCGAACTCATCGCCAGTCCATCCGGTTCTCGCACGATGGGGCACACCAACAACTGCACGTCGAGGTGGAGGTCCAGGATCATCCGCTGGAGCAGAAGCCACTGCTGGGCGTCCTTCTGGCCAAAAAGAACGACGTGAGGGCGGGTCAGGTTAAGGAGCTTGAGGACCACGGTGGCCACTCCCCGGAAATGGCCGGGTCGAAACCGGCCACAGAGTTTGTTCTCAAGGTCTTCCACCTGAACATAGGTTCGATACCCCGGCGGGTACACGGCTTGAGCGGACGGAAGAAGAACGAATCCCACGCCCAGCTTCTCGATGTTTTGGAGGTCGTCGTCAAGAGTTCTTGGATAACGGTCGAGGTCCTCGCCCGGTCCAAACTGGGTTGGATTCACGAATATGGAGACCACTACCTGATCGGCGGCTTCCAGGGCTTTGCGAACCAGACTGAAGTGCCCTTCGTGCAACGCCCCCATCGTGGGGACTAAGGCCACCTGTCCCGTTAGGCCGTTCCGTACGGTCTTGAACTCAGTCAGATTCTCAATGATTCTCAAGGTCACGGTTGTCTTCCAGCGTGCATGGCTTCGGGTGCGTGATAAGACTCGGAATCGAGGGGAAAGTCGCCCGATTGACAATCATGGCGATATTCGCGGACGGCAGCGGTAATGACCTCAAGCAGGTTGGCATACTGCCGGACGAACTTGGGCTTGGGAAGGAAACTGAAGCCCAGCAAGTCGTCTGTTACGAGAATCTGTCCGTCACAGTCGGGGCCGGCTCCAATTCCGATCGTGGGGATACGCAACGATGCTGTCACGCGGGAGGCTAGCTCTCTGGGCACTCCTTCCAGTACGAGCGAAAACACTCCCGCCTCTTGCAGGCAAAGGGCATCCTCGAACAAACGTTCGGCGGTTTCTTCGCTCTTGCCCTGCACCTTGTATCCACCCATGACATGGAACGATTGAGGCGTCAGCCCGATGTGCCCCATGACAGGAATCTCAGCCTCAAGGAGCCGCTCAATGAGGCTGATGCGTTTGCGTCCTCCCTCCAGCTTGACACCTTCGGCGCCTCCCTTCTTCACGCATTCCAAGGCTGCTCGGACGGCTTCATCGGAATTGACGTGATAACTTCCGTAGGGCAGGTCGGCGATGAGCAGGGCGCGTCGCACACCCCGCCTCACCGCTTGCAGGTGAACCAGAGTTTCGGCGAAAGTGAGGGGTAAGGTGGATGAGTACCCAAGACGCGTCATGGCCAGGGAGTCGCCCACCAGGACGATATCGATTCCCACTTCGTCGAGAATTCGGGCGGTCGGGTAGTCGTAGGCAGTCAGGGCCGTGATCTTCTGTCCAGAAGATTTTTGTAGTTGGAGACCAGGGACGGTGACTTTATCCCGCAGGGGGGTAGGGGTAGCGCTCATTGGATACGCTCCAATCAAACGAGGATTTGTCTGGCACCCAAATGCAAAAGGCCTTCTTCTGACGGCGAAGAAGGCCTCAACACCCGGATCCTTGGGAGTTCCAGAAACCGGTTCAGGACTTGCATGCCGTCTCGGTCCGGAACGGCTCCGAGCGGACTCTACCAGTCATTAATTCAATCCGATGACAACCACAAGTCGGGTCTGGGTCGCCCAGAAGCCGATCCCAGCCTGACGTCGGAATGTACAAGACAACGGACAGTAGTATAGCAGAGTCCTGGTCCCGGCCGCCCACAGATTCGAGGACCACCAGGACCACCAGGCCCCCCCATCCGTAGACAGGGTCGCCGCACCATGCCGGGTGCGGATGCTTTGCACTGGCTTCATCGGACCTGTTGGTCAGACGCTACCTTGCCATCGCGAATGTGGATGATTCGATGGGCGTTTTCGGCGACGTCGTGTTCGTGGGTCACGAGGATGATCGTGTTTCCCTGCTGGTGAAGCTTTTGGAACAATTTCATAATCTCTACACCCGTTGCGGAGTCCAAGTTTCCGGTTGGCTCATCGGCCAGTAGGATGGAGGGATGATTGACCAAAGCGCGGGCAATAGCGACCCGTTGCCGCTGACCACCCGACAACTCGTTCGGCTTATGCATCATGCGATTGTCCAGCTCCACCAGCTCCAGCGCGTGCTTGGCCCGCTCGATCCTTTCCTGAGCCGGGACGCCGCTGTAGATCAGGGGCAACTCCACGTTGTGCAGGGCGGTAGCGCGGGCCAGGAGATTGAAGGTCTGAAACACGAATCCAATCTCGCGATTTCGGATGTAGGCCAGCTCATCGTCATCCATATCGCTAACCAGGCGGCCATTGATGTAGTAACGACCCCGGGTGGGCGTGTCCAGGCATCCGATCAGGTTCATCAGGGTGGATTTGCCGGAGCCTGAAGGCCCCATAATGGCCAGGTATTCGTTCTTGTTTACCGTGAACGAAACCCCGGCCAGCGCATGAATCTGCTCGGCGCCCATTTCGTAGGTCTTCCAAAGGTCTTCTGTCTTGATCAGGTATCCGTCAACGGAATGAGTTCGGCCTTCTTCCATCGTTACCTGCTCTCTTTCGACATTAGGTGAAGAGTTCCAGAGCGACGAGATTTACGCGGCATCCTTGACAGTGGATTTGTTGTCCACCTTAACGCGAGATTCGGTCTTGATGGTGCGAAGCGTTTTGTAGTTGCCGGTTACGATTTCATCGGCTTCCTGCAGGCCGGATCGAACCTCGATTTCTGTTTCTCCCATAATCCCGGTGGTCACGGGCACGAAAATAGCCTTCCCACCTCTAATCACGAAAACCCCCTGTTCCTCTTTCTTCTTGCCTGTGGCTTGAGGACGGACCTTATTAGAATCTGGACTGGCCGCCTTGGCAGTCACCGGGGACTGATTCGGAGTCTTCTCCGTGCTTTCTGACTCCAATTCGCGAATTGTCAACGCCTGTATTGGAATGGCCAGCACGTTCTTTTGAACGGCAGTGGTGATCTTGGCTGTGGCGGAGAGCCCCGGCTTGAGCGCCTCAGTGGGATCGTTCAGTGTCACGACTACTTTGAAGTCCTTGGCTTCCTGGTTGGCAGTACTGGTGATTCCTGCCCCGGCTGCTTGACCCGATCGAGTTAGCGCGCTGCTCCCCACCTCCGTCACCTTCCCCTTGAAGATCCGGTCTGGAATTGCGTCGACCGTGACTTCGGCCTCCTGGTCGAGTTTGACGTTGACAATGTCCGTTTCGTCCACTCGTACCTCAGCGGTGATAACCGAGAGGTCGGCCAACGTCATCAGATTGCTTCCGATGGAGTTCTGGATCCCCGGCACCGCCGATTCACCCACGTGGACAGGTAGATTCGTAATGACGCCACTCAACGGCGCCGTGTAGATTGTTTTGTTCACCACGTCGGTGCTGCGTGCGATGACGGCCCGTTGCTGCGACACCCGACTACGCGAAGCCAAGCGCATCTTGTCAGCACGATTCAACTCGGCCTGAGCCTGGGCCGTACGGGCCTTCGCGGACTCGATCTGAGCTTTGGCGACCTCGAAGGCCGCCTTTGACTGATCGAATTGAGCCCTTGATATCAAGCCCTCTTTCAAGAGATCTTCGTTACGGCCAAAGTCCAGCTGGGCCTTCTGAAAATCGGCTTCTGTTCTCGTGACCTCAGCCTGTGCGGTCCTGAGAGAGGCTTCAGCCGCTCGAAAGGCGGCTTCGTTTCCTTCCAGTTCCGCGGCCGCTTGATCAAGCAATGCCTGCGCGCTCCGAAGATCGGCCGAAGATTGCACGGACTCCTGCTTGAGGAGGAGGTCCCCCGTTTTGACGCGGTCTCCTTCCTTGACGGCAATCTCGACGATTCGGCCGAAGGAGTTCGCCGTGATGTTGATGTACTTGAGAGGCTTGATTTCTCCGGAGGCGGTGACCCTTTGCACCAGAGTCTCGACCCGCTGCACCTTTCCGGACTGAACCATGACGACTGCCCGGTCGCGATATTTGATTCCGGCGATCGTCCCCACGGCCAGAATCGCGAAGCTGGTTCCACCGATGACAATTTTCTTGGCTTTGGTCATGAAGATTCCACCGGCAAGCTAAATCAACTGTCTCCGTCCATCCTTGCGTCAATACGCATCCGAGGCAAGAAATGTTTCGTCCTATCAGAACCTTATGCACGTCGTGACTGCCTCCGAAGCGCCTTCTCTCATTCAGGCTCATCATATCAAAAGTGGAGGTTCGGAATCTCCGGGTGGCGAGTGGGGCGACTGGAGTGATTGGCCTGTCAAGCCCTCGCGATGAGGTCCCGGGCGTTGTCGAAAGGCGGGCCTAGCCGAAGTCTCTTAGTAAATCTCTATCAAAGAGATAATCAAGTCCTAAGTATCACTCTAGTAACCATGATGGAGATTCATACGAAAATCCGAATCATCGCAAAGAGGGTACGTATTTTCGTATGACTTGACCCAAAACAGAGTAATAAGATCAGTTAAGTATAAAATCGCAACACTTCGGTTTTGTAACAACTTCGAACACCCCCGTTCTTTTGAAGTACACGCCGGATTTTGGCTTGAAACTTGCAGCACTGGTCTTCAGCTGCGGGAATTTGCCGCAAGCGCTTCCTAAGCCAAGACCGCTGGAAGACTCCGAACTTCTTCATTTCTTTTCCTCTTACCAGCAGATACGGAGAGCCCCACGTGAGGGCAGTGGCAAAACGCTTGGAGTTGGCTCTTAGGCGAAAGCCACCAGGGGGGCGGGTACTTGCGCCCACCCGGGATCAGTGTGTCTCAGCTTGGATCGACGTCAAAAACAACGGATGAGGAGGAGCACATATGCGAAACGCGCATATCACTTGGAGTAAGGTGAGGCCGTCACCATCAGCAGCCACCCGTTTCCTGGCGGGGGTCGTGATAGCCTGCCTTGTGTTGGTTCTACCTGCCATGGCTCAGGAGAGAGCCGGTAGCCTTTCTGGCGTGGTGAAAGATCAGAGCGGTGGAGTCTTGCCGGGAGTAACGGTTGTCATCACAAATAAGGATACGAATCGCTCAGTCACCACCAAGACAGATTCGGCCGGTGCCTACATTGCGCGCGAACTGGAGCCAGGGCGGTACACGGTGAAATTCGAACTGTCGGGCTTTTCAAATTCCATCGTACAGGACGTGCTCGTTCTGATCGGAAAGAACCTGGATGTCAGTACCTCTTTGCAGGTCGGGACGGTCGAGCAGGTTGTCGAAGTAACCGGGAATGCAACGCTCATCGACACCACCAGCACCACCGTAGCGCACAACGTCACGGCCGAGGAATTCGACCGGATGCCCAAGGCTCGGACCTTTCAAGACGTGGCCTTGACCTCTCCCTCGGTCAATTCGGGAAGAATCGAAGGCGGCATCCAGGTCAACGGTGCTAGCGGATCGGAAAACAACTTTACCATTGACGGCCTGTCTGTAACTGGAGTGATCAATGGAGATTCCAGACAGGATGCCGTTTTCGAGTTTCTGCAGGAAGTTCAGGTGAAGACCTCGGGAATCGAGGCAGAATATGGAGGGGCTCTGGGTGGCGTGATCAGTGCCGTGACAAAATCGGGCGGCAACGAGTTCCACGGCGAGGGGCATTGGTACAACTACGGTTCCAACTTGAGCGCAGGACCAACGAAACGGCTCCTGACAGATCCCAGTGACCAGTTGTCGACCACCTACTTTCAGGACGACAAGGTCAAGGATCACTACAATGAAATCGGGGGATCGTTGGGTGGTCCCATCCTTAAGAAGAAGCTTTACTTCTTCACCTCTTTCACCCCTCTGGTCCGGCGTCAGGAAGCCAACATCAACTTTCAGGATGGTCCCGGTGTTTTCAAGAGCGACCGGAATTCCCTGAATATGTTCAACAAGTTGTCCTGGGATCCTGTGGAGCGGGTGCGCACCAACTTTTCATGGCTGTATACCACTCAGAAGAGGACGGGCTTGATCCCATCCTTTACAGGATATTGCCCCAACTGCAACCTGAACCCCATTGCGAACTATGGCTCTTACCGGACGCAGGGCTGGTACCTGCCCAAGAACAGCTACACTGGCTCTGCCGACGTGACGCTGTCTCCCGACAGCCTTCTGAGCTTCCGTGGCGGCTACTTCTGGGACAACTACATCGACAATAATCCTCCGTCGAAACACCAGACGCGTTACAACGCCACGGGGATCGGTTTGCCGTTTGAGATCCCGGCGGCGTTACAGCAGCCTAATGGGTTCTTCGACGTGCCACTCACCGAGGTGAACTATTTCGACATCACCACCCGTGGCTTCTACATGGCCGACTACAGCAAGACCTTCCGTTTTGGGGGAACTCATAACCTGAAGGGTGGTGCCGGCTTCCAGAAGATTGTGAACAAGGCCAACACCGGCTATCAGGGCGGGGGGTACAACGTCGCGATTTATTGGAATCGGACCTACACGAGTCTGGCAACTGGTATCCGTGACAGAGGGCAATATGGATACTACCGGGTCCGCATGATCGGCACCCAAGGTTCGGCCAGTTCCGGCATCGGACACATGTACATCCAAGACCAGTGGCAGGTTCACCCTCGGTTGACCTTGAGCCTGGGTCTGAGGACCGAACGAGAGACGATTCCGTCCTTTAACCGAGACGTCCAGGATATTGCCATCAAGTTCAATTGGGGTGACAAGCTGGCGCCCCGGCTGGGGGCTAGTTACGACCTGTTCGGGGACGGGCGGACGAAGATTTTCGGGAGCTGGGGGCGGTACTTTGACTGGACCAAGTATGAGTTGGTCAGAGGCTCTTTCGGCGGCGACGTGTGGAGGGAGTGGTGGTACTCGCTGGACACGCTCGATATCTTTTCTTTGGGCTTGAACAACCTCCAGGGGCGAAACCTTTGGTCCGACGTTCCGGGCTCCTTCCAAGATCATCGCACTCCGCTTGACGAGGACACACTGGATCCCAACCTTAAGCCCATGTTTGTTGATACTTCGGTGATTGGTGTCGAGTATCAGATTCGGCCCCAGCTGGTGGTGTCTGCGCATTATGTGCATAGCAGTTTGACGCGTACCATTGAAGATATTGGGCGGCTGGTCGACGGCAACGAGGTTTACACCATCGGCAACCCAGGCGAAGGTCGCTTTGAGTTTGAAACCAATCACTACGGAGCGACTCCGGACTATCGGATGCCGAGGCCAAAGCGCCAATATGATGCTTTGGAGCTCTCCCTGAATCGTCGCTTCGCCAATGGTTGGTTCCTGGGTGGGAACTACACCTACAGTCGTCTGTATGGCAACTATGCTGGCCTGAGCAGCACGGATGAGATTGTTCAAGGCGGACTCCCGAACGTGACTTGGTCCACCTCTCAGTCGCCTTTCAGTGTGCTGGCCCGACCGGGCGGCAACGCCAATCGAGACTACGATTCGGACGAGGTCATGTTCGATTCACGTGGTAATTTCCTCTTCGGCCGCCTGGAAACCGACCGGCCTCACGTACTGAAGCTTTACGGATCTTACCGGCTCAAGACGGGAACTGAGGTGGGTGGTCGCTTCTATGGTGGCAGCGGAACTCCAATTACGACTCGAGTTGAGAATCTGAGCCAAATCCCCATCATGGTCAACGGGCGTGCTGATGCCGGACGGTTGCCTTTCCTGAACACCACTGACCTGTTGGTCTCTCATGAGTTCAAGATGGGCGAAGTGAAGAGACTCCGCCTCGAGTTCAACATGATCAACCTCTTCAACCAGAAGACGGCTCGCTACCAGCAGAACATTGTGACCCGCTACCGCGAGAGTGGTGCCGCGATGGACATGAGCAACGTGAATCTTCTGGAGGGCTACGACTGGAGAGCTCTGCTTTCCCAGACAGCCTATGCCCAAAACCCGTCGCTGTCTTCCGACCCCAACTCTTTGGATCCGACCAAGAATTGGGCGGTGGACCCGACTTACGGGAAGTATGATGTGTTCAACGACGGATTTGCTGGTCGCTTCATGATCAAGTTCATTTTCTAGACTGGCTGAAGGCTGAGCGCCTCAGAGTGCCGGGTAGAAAAAGGGGAACTCCTCGGAGTTCCCCTTTTCTTTTTTGTTAACGCCGCACGCCGCACCACCTGATCCCAATGGCTCCGCCCCCCTGCTTTCCCACTGAGCGACGGAAAACTCGAAGCTTCAATGCTGCATCCCAAGTGAATCAGAATGGTTCGCGGCATCCCTGGCTCTGACCAGGTCCGAGGCTCCCGCTGCCACAAGGCGGGTTCCTCCGATGTCTATCAAACTGGTTGACTTGAAGGTTGGTTCCCCTATAATGATCTAGTGTCTACCCCTGAGAGTGAGTGGAAGTTTGTCTTGGCTCAAGAATCATCAAAACTCAATCATAGGTGCCCCATGAAAGTTCGATTTCAACTTGAATCTTTCTGGATTGGCCTGTTGGCCGTTGTCTTCTGCCTGTCCGGCTCTTCGCTGCTCGCCGACAAGAAGAAAGATAAGGACAAGGAGAAGTCGCTCCGTCAGGAGACGTCCGACCAGTATTTGAAGAAGTGGCTGAATCAGGACGTCATCTATATCATCACCGATGAGGAAAAAGCGGCCTTTAAACGATTGACGACCGATGAGGAGCGTTACCAGTTTATTGAGCAGTTCTGGCTCAGGCGGGACCCGTCTCCCGACACCGTGGAAAACGAAATGCGCGATGAGCACTATCGCCGGATCGCCTACTCCAACGAACGGTTTGCTTCGGGAAAGCCGGGCTGGAAGACGGATCGTGGGCGGATCTATATCACCTGGGGGCCGCCCGACCAGATCGAATCTCACCCCAGCGGGGGCAGCTATCTGCGGCCGCCGGAAGAGGGCGGTGGAACAACCAGCACGTTTCCCTTTGAGATTTGGCGTTACCGCTACCTTGAGGGGGAAGGTCTGGGCAACGAGGTTCTGATCGAATTCGTCGATCCGACCATGAGTGGTGAGTATCGGATGACGATGGACCCCTCTGAAAAGGATGCGTTGCTGTATGTTCCCAATGCCGGCCTTACCGACTTGGAAGCGATGGGCTTGGCCAGCAAGGCGGACCGGTTCAATCGGACTGACGGCACCCGACTGGGAGAGGCCCTGGGAGGGCGGGGAATTGCCTACAATCAGTTCGAACGGCTCCAACGTTTCGTTGCGGTTCAGCGGCCACCGGAAATCAAATTCAAAGATCTTGAAACGGTCGTCAACACCAAGTTGTCCTACAACCTCCTGCCTTTCGATTTCCGCACGGACTTCATCAAGATTACCGATGACACGGTCCTGACTCCCGTCACCATTCAGCTTCACCACAAGGACATGACGTTTCAAAACAAGGACGGGGTCCACCGCGCCGTGGTGAACATTTACGGTCGCATCTCGACCATCACCGGTCGCGTGGCTCAGGTGTTTGAGGACGTCGTTTCCGTCGATTCCCCGGACTCCCTCTTCAAGAGGACGCTGGAGGGCTCTTCGCGCTATCAGAAATCCGTGCCGCTTCGGTCCGGGTTATACAAACTGGAGTTAGTGCTGAAAGACCTAAACAGCGGCAACGTCGGTACGATCTATAAGGGAGTGAATGTCCCGAAATTTGAGGAGGATAAGTTGTCCACCAGTAGTATCATTCTGGCCGACAACATTGAAAAGCTGTCGATCAATCAGGTGGCAGCCGGGCAGTTCGTAATTGGAAGCTCGAAGGTTTATCCCAACCTGAAGGACAGCTTCGATCGAAACAAGACGATGGGGATCTACTTCCAGATTTACAATCTGGCGCTGGACGAGAAGACACAGAAGCCGTCCGCAACCATCGAGTATGTCCTCAAACAGGGAAATAAAGAGCTGTCGCGCTTCATGGAAGAGAAGGAGAACTTGGCCGGGGCATCCCAGCAAATGACGTTGGAGAAGTTTCTGCCGCTCTCTGATCTTGAGCCAGGAAAGTACAGTCTGGTTGTGAACATCACCGATAACCTGTCCAAGCGGACTATCTCCCCGGTTGCCAAGTTTGAGGTTCGCTGAAGGATTCGGTTCGATTCTGGGGTTCGCGAGACGAGGGAGTCAGACAAGATGAGTTTCGAGACAAAGTTCTCATCGTGGCTTCTTTCTTTGGTCGTAGCACTCTTCTGCTGCAACTCGGTAACACAGGCTGCAGACGTGGGCTCTATTCGCGGAGTGGTCAAAGACACCCAGGGATTGCCTTTGGCAGGGGTTGCCGTGAGCTTGCTCCAAGGCCACTTCAATCCGCGAATTGAGTCGAGGGTCAAGACCGACGGGGATGGGAATTTCGAAATCCGGGACATTTCGCCGGGCATGTACGCCCTCAAGGTTTCCGTCGCGAGTTATGTGCCTTTGGTGAAAACGGGTATCGAGGTCTTCTCAGGTCGGGTTTCCGGTCTGAGCTTAGTCCTGGATAACCTCTACCAGTCCGCGGTGCTGGGTGTTTCAGGCGGGCAGGACGGAACTCGGCCCAAGGAAAAAATCGAGTCTGTTCTACGCTCTTCTGCCTCCACCCGTCCCATTCTTCGGGTGTTGGGGGACTCCGGGACGACGTCTAAACCTGACGTCGAATCTACGCTGGAAGCGTCGGCCGATTCCCCGAAGAAATGGAATGACATTCGAGGGGTCTTCAGTGTTTACAACGCAGCTTATTCCTCCGATCCCGCGATCCCAAACCTCTCCGGAACGTTTACGGAGTTTGCTGTTTTCAAAGATCTGAATGCTCAGACAAGCGTGGTCTTTGCGGGAATCATCTCCGAGTCCGGCGTGGCCGAGATCGACTCGGTTTTCAGGTTTCGAAACGTCAACGGTCATCGCCCCACCCTCCGCGTGAGTCTTGGGCAGCTTCCCTATTTTTCGGATCTCGCGCTTGTTTCCAGAAAATTCCAGCACCTCAACCTGTATAGCCTCGATTTTGAGGATGAAGTCAGGCTGTCCCAGTTCCTGTCCGTCATGTACGGTAGTGAGTTTCAGATGTCCAGGCCCGGTCTGCCCACAAAGCGGTTTCGCCCCAGATGGGCGGTGTCAGTTCATCCGAGCCAGCAGACGAAGGTAACCTTGCTCAGGACGAATTCACTGCCTCGAATGAGCCGCAGCGTTGCTCTGCCGGAAGGTGAAACGGTGGAATTTTCGTCTCCCTTTGAGCATGAGTATGGCAGCCGTTTCATGTTTGGCGTCAATCCCTTCACTCACAGCGAGCTTTCGTTCGAACACCAGCTGAGCGCCGACCGGCGATTGGTAGTGGGCGCCTACAATGACGACTACACCATGGGCAGAACGCCGATCAGCTGGTGGCTTGCGCCGAGTGGTGAAAGCGTCCGAGGGGCTGTTCGCGGCGTTCGGGTGGCCTACCGCCAGCGCCTCAACTCTCAGTTCAGTGGGGCCGTTGGTTACACCTTGGGGGGCGGCCTTCGTGATAGCGGCGCCGATGTGGCTTACACGGTCCAGAATTTTCACGTGCTTTCCGCGAACCTTGTGACCAGCTTCTGGCGTTCTGGGACACAGGTCTTCACGACCTATCGCTGGGTTTCGGGACCATCCTTGACCGTGATTGATCCCTATCAGGAGGTATTTGATTCGGCCGCTCCAGGACTAAGCTTCCAGGTTTCACAGACCATTCCCTACATCGGAAGATTCATCCCCGGAAAGCTGGAAGCCCAGGTGGACGTTCGCAACCTGCTGGGAGCCCAGAATTCTTCCGAAACCTCAGGTTCGGTGAAGCGGGTCGAATTCTCACCCCCACCCAAGTCAGTTCGTGGCGGAATCCAGCTGAAGTTCTAACCTGCGCTCCGGGATCAGTTCTTCAACACCGAAAGCCGCAAATACGCACGGCCCTTTCATTTACGAAATATTGGATGGGCTCTTCGGAATTGTGTATGATTTTCAGGCTTGCACCCGGATTCGATCCGGAACCGAGTCTAAGTTAATGGTATCAATCGGTTTGCTGTCTTCTCCGGTAAAGCTAGTGATGGCATGGAACTTGCAACAGTTGTCCGCAGGATCTGTTTGCGAAACTGTGTCCTCTTTTCCATATGGCCGTCCGGTTCTCATTTAAGACCACTTTCATCGTCCTCATCACGGTCGCGTTGTGCGTATTGGGGGTCATTAACAGCGCGCAGAAGACCAAATATGTAACACCGGATGATGGTTGTGGATGGGTGGTTACAGCCCGCGGCATCGAAGCCTACATCGTCGAAAAAGGGGGTGCTGCCGAGCGTGCGGGCATCCATCAGGCCGATGTGCTGCTGGCTATCAACGGGATTCGAGTGACCCGAGCCTCGGACGTCACCGACGCGCTCTACGCTTCCGGCATCTGGTCCAAGATCAAGTATCGCATCGCTCGCGGCAGCGCGGAATTCGATGTCAGCCTGGTGGTTGTCCCACAGGAGACCAAATGGCGTATCAAGCGTTTCCTGGAGGTGGTCGGCTTTTCCTACCTGTTTATTGGCGTCTTTATCTTCCTCCGACGTTGGCAGGCGGCGGGAGCCCTTCATTTCTATTCTATTTGCCTGGCTTCTTATGTCCTCTATGCCTACTCCTTTACTGGGAAGCTGAATCCGTTTGACTGGACGGTGTACTGGCTGGATGCCCTGGCCTTCCTCATTTTGCCGCCGCTGTTCTTCCATTTCTGCCTAGCGTTCCCCGAGTCGAGACGAAGTGCCCTCACCAGGTCTCTTATCAAGGTCCTGTTCTACGCGCCGGCCGCTGTCCTGCTGCTCGTGCAGGTTCTGTTTGTTTACGAAGGCCTCAGCTTTTTGCGCGCGCCGCTGAAAGTTAGAAATTTCCTGGACAAGCTGCATACCCTGCATTTCGGCGTCTTCTTCCTGCTGGGAGTGGTGGCTTTGCTGGTGACGTATTTCCGAAGTCGGAACCAGACTCTGCGCCAACAGATGAAGTGGATTGTCCTGGGAACCACGGCAGGCACACTGCCTTTCCTGGCGTTCTATGTGTTGCCCTATTGGATGGGGGTGGTGCCGACCGTTTGGATGGATGCTTCGGTCTTTCCGCTGGTTCTGATACCGCTCGCCTTCGGGTACGCCATCATCAAGTACCGCTTGATGGATGTAGACATCATCTTCAAGCGCGGCCTGGCGGCAACTTTGGCTTCACTGGCCGTGGTCGGCTTCTACTTCGGGCTGATCGCGCTGGTTAGTGAGGTGTTTCGGGCATCAGGAGCCCACCGGATTTGGAGCATCATCGCAATCGTCGTTGCTGGCTTCATTTTTGCGCCTCTGCGCAACTGGATTCAGAACAAAGTTGATAAGTATTTCTATCGAGATCGTTACGATTACCGGCAGACGTTGATTGAGTTCGGGAAGACGCTGGGATCGGAGATCAACCTGAATCGGTTGCTCAATTCGGTCATCGAACGCATCAGCCGGACGCTGTCTGTCGACAAGATTGCGATCTTTCTCAGATCCGATTCGAAGGAGCGCGGTTTTGAGCTGGCACGGTCGATGGGAATTCAGTTGCCGGCCAGTGGAGTCCCAACCCATTTTCTGGACCCCTCGCGCACGGCCATGGCCAAGGGGTACTTGTTTTACGAGAACCTGCGGGACTTGCCGGCCGAGCCGCTGGAATTTCACGAGCCCCTCCGGCTATTTGATCTTCACTACTACCTGCCGTGTATCACCAAGGGAGAGACGATCGCGTTCATCGGTTTGGGGCGGACCACTCGTGGTGACCTGCTCACCAGCGAAGACGTCGAGCTGCTGCAGACCATCGCGGGTTACGTCGCGATTGCGATCGAAAACAGCCGCCTTTACGAGTCGATCCACGAAAAAGCCGAACAGCTCCAGCGCCTCAAGGAGTACAGCGAGAACATTGTGGAGTCGATCAGCGTGGGCGTGTTGGTCCTGGGCTTCGACAAACGCATCGAGAGCTGGAACACGCAAATGGAGGGTTTCACCGGCATACGCCGGTCCAGTGCCCTCGGCAAAAGATTGACCGACATTTTCCCTGAGAATCTTGTCAGCGCGATTCACGCACGGTTGGGCGAGCAGCATCTCCATTACAGCGAAGTCGCCAAGCTGTATAAGTTCAACCTGAGAACCGCAGCTGGTCCGAGGGTTGCGGACATCACGGTCACGCCTCTCCTGGGCCGAGACGGTCAGATCACCGGCCAGATTCTCATCTTTGACGACAAGACGGAGTGGGCCAAGCTGGAAGACCAGCTCATCCAGTCGGAGAAGATGACTTCGATCGGTCTGCTGGCCGCTGGAGTGGCGCACGAGGTGAATACGCCCCTGGCGGTCATTTCCAGCTACAGCCAGATGCTCTACAAACACCTGAAGCAGGAGGAGCCGAAGGCCAAGATTTTGGATAAGATCATCAAGCAGTCGTTCCGGGCCTCCGAAATCGTAAACAGTCTCCTCAATTTCTCCAGAACCAGTGGCAGCGAGTTTCGCATGATCGATATGCATTCGATCATCAACGACACGCTGTCTCTGCTCGAGCACCAATTCAAGACCGGGAAGATCGCGGTCAAACGGGAACTGGGGGCCAATTCCCTTCCGGTCTATGGCAATCCCGGAAAACTCCAGCAGGTCTTCTTGAACTTGTTCATCAATGCCAAGGATGCGATGCCCGAAGGAGGAGAGCTGACGGTCAAAACAACCAGCTACGACTCCGCTTTTCGCATCGAGGTAGTGGACACGGGCACCGGTATCGCCGGTGAGCACCTCAAGAAGATCTACGACCCGTTCTTCACCACCAAGGAAATCGGCCGTGGCACTGGGCTCGGACTTTCAGTGAGCTACGGCATCATTCAAGAACACTCGGGCAAGATCTTGGTCGATTCGGCGGTCGGGAAAGGAACTCGCTTCGTCATCGAGTTCCCAGCCGCGAGGAAAGTCGCCAATGTCTAGCTACGACGGATCGATCCTGGTCGTTGACGACGAACCCAGCATCCGGGAAAATCTGGAACTCCTGCTTTCGGAGGCCAACTTCAAAGTCGCCTTGGCCGAGAATGGAACCGAGGGGATTCGCAAGGCCGAGTCCGAGCTTTTCGATTTGGTCCTGTTGGATGTCACCATGCCCGACAAGAACGGGCTCGAGGTGCTGGAGGAGATTCAGAAATTCTCACCTGAAACAGCGATCATCATGATCACGGCCTACGGCACGATCGAAAATGCCGTCAGTGCTATCAAGGCCGGAGCCGCCGACTACATCACCAAGCCTTGGGACAACGACAAGCTCTTGCTCGACATCCGCAACGGCATCCAGCAGAGGAAGTTGGTGCTGGAGAACCGCGAGCTCAAGCGGGCGCTCAAGCAGCGGTCCAGTTTTTCCAACATCGTTGGCAAGAGTGAAAAGATGCTCAAGGTTTTCGACCTGGTGGCTCAGGTGGCGCCAAGTCGCAGCACCGTGCTGATTCAGGGTGAGAGCGGAACCGGAAAAGAACTCATCGCCAAGGCCATTCACGCCAATAGTCCCCGCGCAGAAAAAGCGTTTGTTACGGTCAACAGTGGAAGTTTGCCCAGCGATCTCCTGGAAAGCACCTTGTTTGGGCATGTCAAGGGCGCTTTCACCAGCGCCGTTTCTTCCAAGAAGGGGCTTTTCGAGGTGGCCGACCACGGATCGATCTTCTTCGACGAGATCGGAACGATTGGTTCTGAGACTCAGGCCAAGCTGCTGCGCGTTCTCCAGGAGCGTGAGTTCATGCGCTTGGGTGGTATCGAAACCATCAAGGTGGACGTCCGTATTGTGGCGGCCACGAACGTGGACCTCAAGAAGTTGGTGGAACAGGGTAAATTTCGCGATGATCTGTACTACCGCTTGAATGTCATCTCTATCGAGTTGCCCCCCCTGCGGGAGCGGAAGGAAGATATTCCGCTGCTGGTGGATCACTTTGTTCGGAAGTTCTGTCAGGAAAACAGTAAAGAGCCTTGCACCGTGGCGCCGGAAACCCTCAAGTTGATCATGGACCATGATTGGCCGGGAAACGTGCGCGAACTGGAGAATGTCGTCGAGAGAGCCGTGGTCCTGGCATCACAGCCCCTCTTGACTCCTGACTTGCTGCCGGACGCCGTTTCCACTTCAGGCGGCAAGACACGTTCGGAGGAGATCATTCAGTTTGAAGGGCAGACCCTGTTTGAGATCATGGACAACTACGAACGCAAAGTGATCGGCCAGATGCTGGACGGTGTGAACGGCAGCCAGACGGATGCGGCCGAAAAACTCGGTGTGCCCCTGTCCACTTTGAATTCGAAAGTGAAACGCCTCGGCATCGAAGTCAAGAAGAAAGCGGCTCGCTAATCGAGACCTTCCTCCCCTGTCCCCATCCCCAACTGACATGTGATTGGAGAACGATCGTGCCTGGAGCCATCTTGGACAATTTGAAGGCCAAGGCTAAGCGGCTTGGCCGGAGAGTGGTTTTTCCCGAGGGATTTGATGACCGTACGCTTGTGGCGGCGTCGATGCTGCAACGTGAAGGCATCCTTCAGCCTATTGTACTGGGCCAGCGGGATGCCGTTCTGAGCCGAGCCAAGGAGCTGGGCGTCGCTCTGGGATCCACTGTGATCCTGGACCCGCGTGAGTCGAAACAGCGGGATCGTTACACACCCATTTACTATGAGCGAATGAAGGCCAAAGGGGTCACGTTAGACGAGTCGGTGGCACAGCTTGCAAACCCTCTCTATTTTGGGGCAATGATGGTGAGCCAGGGCGATGCGGATGGGTCCGTGGCCGGCGCGACCAACACCACCGCTGAAACCGTCAGAGCTGCCCTCCGCTGCATTGGCTTGAAGCCCGGTTTTTCCGTGGTCTCCAGCTTTTTCTTAATGGTGTTGCGAGACCGATCCTTTGGGCATCAGGGCAGCCTGCTTTTTGCCGACTGCGCGGTTGTGCCCAATCCAGACGCCTCCCAGTTGGCCGACATCGCCATCTCAACCGCGGATAACACCGAACTGTTTTTGGAAACAACACCCAAGGTAGCACTCCTCTCTTTCTCGACTAAGGGGAGCGCCCAGCATCCGTTGGTGGACAAGGTGACCGAGGCGGTACGCACCATTCGGGTGCGGCGTCCCGATCTGTTGGTGGATGGTGAACTGCAGGCTGACGCGGCTTTGATCGAGTCGATCGGCAAGAGTAAAGCGCCTGACAGTGAGGTGGCAGGAAAAGCGAACACCTTGGTATTCCCGGATCTTCAATCCGGAAACATCGCCTACAAACTGACCGAGCGACTGGCGGGCGCGCGAGCCATTGGCCCCGTTCTTCAAGGGTTGGCCCGCCCAGCCAATGACCTCTCCCGAGGCTGCAGCGCCGAAGACATCTTCAACACTGCCGTCATTACGGCGCTTCAGGCGTCACGATAAGCGGGTAACACTCTGCGTTGCCGGCTCAGAAACCTAAGGGCGACAAACACTGAATCAGCTGGATTGACTGGCAGGGGAGCCAACCGGTGCCGACAAGACGGAGGCTCAAAGAAAAAAGCCCCGCACTGCTACTGGGGCTTTCTGGATGGGGCCGGTCAGGCTAGGCCGTGGCGGTACCTTGTCTCTGATGGAGAAAGCACTCGCGGCAAAGCACCGGTCGCCCTTGGGTAGGCTTGAAGGGGACGGTTGTTTCCTTCCCACAAGCTGCACACGTTGCTGCAGTTTCCACTCGCATTCGACCGGACGATCCCTGGTTGCGCTTGGCTTTGCATTCCTTGCAGCGTTTCGGTTCGTTCTTGAAGCTCTTGCTGGCGTAAAAAAGCTGCTCTCCAGCCGAGAACACAAAAGACTCTCCGCATTCCACACAAGTAAGGGTCTTGTCCTGGTATTCCATTCCGCGCTCCGATCAACAGATCCGCATCATAATTGGCAGACTGAGCTGAACAGGACTCCCACTGGGTCTCCGCAGCGCTCTCGCCCGAGGCCCTTGCTTTAATTGTATTCGCGCCTGATCTTCTTCCGGTTTCGCTTGCGGGCCAATGCTTGTTTGACTCGCCGTTTCTCGCCCGGCTTCAGATAAAAGGAATGCCGTTTGACTTCCTTGATAATGTCTTCGGTTTGAACCTTTCGCTTGAAGCGACGGAGAGCGTTCTCAAGCGATTCGCCCTCCTGAAGCTTTACTTCAGCCACTCACTTTACACCCCCTTTTGCGGGAAATTTCAACCTGTCTCCTTTGACTGGCAGAACGTAAAGTATTTTCAACAAGTTGTCAAGCGCCAATGTCGCCCGGTGCATGATGGTAAGCCTAACCCCACCGGCGGCGAAGGCACAAAAAACCCCACTCCCGAGCCATGCTTCACGGTCGGGAATTTCGGATCCCCACATTTTCATCGTGCTAAAATGTGGGCGCTTCTCGGGTTGTGTCTGAAATGGTTCACGGAGATTTCGTCAAATGATGGTCAATCAGACCCTCGGTGTCCTGCTGGCGGGCGGGGTTGGGGAGCGACTCTACCCCCTGACCCGAGACCGAGCAAAACCGGCGGTTCCCTTCGGGGGAATTTACCGCATTATTGATGTGACCCTTAGCAACTGTATCAACTCCGGTCTACGCAAGATCTTCATCTTCACGCAGTACAAGGCCCTTTCGCTTAACCACCATATTCGCCATGGCTGGTTCAGTTATTTTGCCCATGATCTCGATGAGTTTATCGAGATTATCCCACCTCAAAAACGAGTCGGGGAGGACTGGTACCTGGGCACCGCCGACGCGGTACGCCAGAATCTCTACTCCTTGAACTCCGTGGAGAACGTCAAGTACGTTTTGATTCTGTCGGCCGATCACATTTACAAGATGGACTACGCCCGCATGCTGGAGCAGCATATCAATTCCGGAGCCGACGTCACCGTGGGAGCCATCGAGATTCCGTTGGAAGAGGCTCACCGCTTTGGTGTGGTGGTGACGGACGCCTCGGGCCGGATCACCGGCTTTCAGGAAAAGCCTTCACATCCAAGACCCAGTCCCAGCCGACCACAGTGCGCCAATGTGTCCATGGGTATCTATGTCTTCAACCGAAAACTGTTGAATGACGTGCTGGAGGAGGATGCACGCAATCCAGCCTCTTCCCACGACTTCGGAAAAGACGTTCTGCCCAGTTTGATAGCGACCCATTCCGTTCAAGCCTACATGTTCGTGGATGAGAACAAGAAAGAATCTCAGTACTGGATGGACGTCGGTACCGTTGAGGCCTATTATCGCGCCAACATGGATCTGGTGGCGGTCACCCCGCATTTCAATCTTTACGACAAAGACTGGCCGATTCGGACCTACCAGCGTCAGTATCCACCTGCGAAGTTTGTCTTTGCCCAGGAGGGAAAACGAATGGGGATCGCGGTGGATTCCATTGTCTCGAGTGGGTGCATCGTCAGCGGGGGGCGGGTCGTCAATTCAGTGCTGTCACCCAACGTTCGTGTGAACAGCTACTGCGAGGTGGACCGAAGCATTCTGTTGTCCCACGTCAACATCGGCCGAAACTCCCGGATTCGCAACGCGATCATTGACCGGGATGTTCAGCTGCCCGAGCACACAGTCATCGGCTTCGACCTGGAAGACGACCGCAGGCGATTTCACGTAGACGAAAGTGGAATCGTGGTCGTGGTCAGGGACGAGTCCAACAGCTATGCTTGAGGCTGCGGGCCTGGTGCCGTTCAACTCATTCTTTTGTGTCCTGACGTTAATCATCAATCATTAGTGGAGAGGTACATGACTTCAATCACCGAAATCAAAGGAAGAGAAATTCTGGATTCGCGCGGGAACCCGACGGTCGAAGCCGAAGTGACTTTGGAATGCGGAGCAGTGGGACGTGCGGCTGTCCCGTCCGGCGCTTCCACGGGAGAACATGAGGCGGTGGAACTAAGAGATGGGGATAAGAGCCGGTTCCTGGGCAAGGGGGTGCAGAAGGCTGTTGCGAGCGTGAATCAGTCTCTAGCCTCTGAGCTGGCTGGAATGGACGGTTTGAATCAGGCTGCGATCGATCGACGGATGGTGGAGCTCGATGGGACGTCGAACAAGGAAAGGCTCGGCGCCAACGCCATTCTGGCGGTGTCTTTGGCCGTTGCCCGCGCCGCTGCGGCGGCAACCGGCCTACCGCTCTATCGATACCTTGGCGGTGTCAACGCTCGTGTCCTGCCGGTTCCCATGATGAACATCCTCAATGGTGGGGCGCACGCAGACAACAACGTCGACTTCCAGGAATTCATGGTGATGCCGGTAGGTGCCACGCGCTTCAGCGATAGCCTGCGAATGGGAGTGGAGATCTTTCATCACTTAAAGAAGGTACTGTCCAAGAAGGGATACAACACTGCGGTTGGCGATGAGGGTGGTTTTGCGCCCAATCTTCGCTCCAACGAAGAAGCATTGGAGGTCATCCTCGAAGCTGTGTCCCAGGCGGGCTTGAAAGCCGGTGACGAGGCTGTCATCGCCCTGGATGCCGCCTCCAGCGAGCTGTTCGAACAGGGTAAGTATGTTTTCAAGAAGTCGGACAAGTCCGTTAAGACCTCAGAACAGATGGTGGAGTTCTATCGCAACTGGGTCCGCCAGTATCCGATTGTCTCGATCGAGGACGGCTTGGACGAGAACGACTGGGACGGATGGGCGCTCCTGACGAAGGAATTGGGCAGCAAAGTCCAGTTGGTCGGCGACGATCTGTTTGTTACGAATACGGAACGGTTGAAGAAAGGAATTCAGTCCGGGATAGCCAATTCGATTCTCATTAAAGTGAATCAGATCGGGACTCTGACGGAGACCATTGACGCGATCGAACTGGCCAAGAGCCAGCACTACACGGCGGTGGTTTCGCATCGCTCCGGCGAGACGGAAGACACCTTCATTTCCGATTTGGTCGTTGGTCTTAATACCGGCCAAATCAAGACCGGCTCGGCCAGCCGGACGGATCGCATTGCCAAGTACAACCAGCTTCTTCGTATTGAGGAAGAACTTGGCGCCGTGGCAGTCTTTCGCGGAAAAGACACCTTCGACCGCGCTTAAGCAGGCCGGTTTCTTGCAAGCTTTCGGGATGCCGCGGCGTTAGAGCCAGGACGCCGTGGCGGATCCCCGCTTAACCAGGACTCTTTCTGACGCGACAGAGCGTCACTTGTGTGGGCAGGCTAGACGTCCCTTGACTTCACTCCAGCTTCCCCCTGATTTCCATCCCCGCCGGATACTGATCATTCGCTTGGCTCGACTTGGAGACGTGATCCTGATGTTTCCGGCGATCCGGGCCCTTCGCAGCCGCTTCCCGAAATCTCATCTGGCAATGGTTGTCGGACAGCCTTACGCTCCTGTTCTCGAGATGTGCTCTGCAGTGGACGAAGTCATTGCGGTGGATCGCGTGGCGATGCGTGACGGAAGCAAGCTGGTGGCTCTGAGGGACATCCTACTGCTTGTCCGTAAGGTACGAAGCCCCCGCTTCGATCTGGTTCTCGATTTTCATAGCTTCCGAGAGACGAATTTGCTCAGCCTCTGCAGTGCCGGCCGCTATCGGATGGGCGTGCAGCGGTTTCAGGCTCCCTACCTCTCGTTTTGTTTCAACCTCCCCCCCGTCTTGGAAGACAAGAGCAGGCACGTTGCAGAGACTTTCCTCTCGCTGGTGCAACCGTTGGGTGCGCTGCAGAACCTCGACGACTATCAGCTGGATTTTGCAGCTCAGGACGTTGCCGCAGGCAAACGGTTTTGCCGCACCTGGGGTGTGTCGCCTGGCACCATCCTGTTGGGCATGAACGTGGGGGCAGGATCACCTGGTAGGACCTGGCCCCCAGAACGATTTGCCGAGTTGGCTGACCTTTTGAGCCATGAGAAGAATGTTACCGTCGTTGTTTTCAGCGGTCCTGGTGAATCACACCTGGCACGAGCGGTTGTTGACGCCATGCGAACGCCCCCTCCCATCCTGGCGGACGAGTTGCCACTCAGGAGTCTGGCCGCAGCCTTCAGCCAGTGCCGCGTTCTGCTTAGCAATGACACCGGACCGATGCATTTGGCGGCTGCCGCGGGAGTTCCGACCCTGGGGCTTTTCAGCCTCTCCTCTCCGGATCATTACCGGCCACTCGGTCCTCGGAGTCGCCACCTCCGTCGAACTCCCATCCAGGATCTCACCGCAGAAGAGGTGCACGCCGTTCTTCGAGAAATGCTGCGGAATTAAAGAAGAGACGAGTCGAACTTTTTTCGCGGCGACTTCGGTTGTGGCAATGTCATTGCGGCCAAGGTGTGAGCACAGCACATTTTTCGAGTGTCTTATTCCGAGCAATTGGCAGCTGAGTTGCAAGACAATCGGCTAGTTCCCAACAATTTTGGATGAACACTTTTGCGTTAACTTGCGACGGTCTTCTCCCTGAACACGATGCTCATGACTTGTGAGGTTCCGCAGTGGAGGCTTCATTTTTGCTGTTTAGGGGACGCACAGTCCTCCCATTCCTTTGACCAATCAAGGCTTGTGGGACTGTGGCAAATGACCCAGGGAATTCCCGACTCGAAGCTTGTACATTGGCTACTCGGAAGCATATAATCTGGCGTCCTTTCGGGCGATGCGCACGGGCTTGCGATTGAATCCGAGTGCGCTGACCAAAGATGGCAGCTCAAGAGTCCAGCCGGGGTTCTCGTTTCTTCCACGCGATCACGCAGCCAAACTAGTTTGAACATCACTTCGCGTGATCGTCTGAATGACTCGGTGAGGTAAACAGAATGAGCGTCCTGAACAAGCTTTTGTACAAGAGAATCGTCTTTTGTCCAAAATGCCATCGCAGCATGTTTGTTGGCCTGAACTATCGTTATGTGGGCCACTTGCTTCGGCACACCGCTATCAACAAGCTCTTCATTCTGGTTGCGGTGGCGGCATTGATCTCGTTCTCACCGTCATCAATCTCCATCATGTCGGCCAAGAAAGTCGGGTACGCGAGCTTCGTTTCGGAGGAGCATTATCGTCAAGAACGCTTGGTACAGTCAGTGCTCAAGAAGCACTCCGACATGCCCCGGGACGAGATCGCGAAGCTGTCGAAGATCATTGTCCGGCAGGCTTCTGAAAAGAAGCTGGATCCTCGTTTGGTGGCGTCCGTGATCGTTGTGGAGTCACGTGGAAACGCGCTGGCGATTTCGCAGTCCAAGTCGGTCGGAGTGATGCAGATTCATTTGCCTACCTGGCGTTCCGTCATCGACTTCACGGAAAAGAACCCGTTTGACCCCGAAGTCAACGTGGACATCGGCACAACGATTCTGGCCGACTACCTGAAGCGCTACAAGACCCTCGAGGCGGCTTTGGCGGCATACGAAGGCTCACACATTTCTGAAGAAAATCAATACGCCGCGCGGGTCCTGCAGATCTACCAGGGAAAGCCGTTCTAACAGGAGCAGGCGTTTTGTGAAAAGAAAAAAGCCCCGGAAGGGGCTTTTTTCTTGAGGACGAAATGGTTGTTGACTACTTCGCCTTCTTGGCTGCCCCTTTGAGATCTGCGCCGGGGCTGAACTTTGCGACGCGTCGCGCGGGAATCTTCAGAGGTGCGCCAGTCTGGGGATTCCTTCCGGTGCGCGCTTTGCGTTGAGAAGTGGAGAAGGTTCCAAAACCCACGAGCGTGACACGCCCACCTTTCTTCAGCGTGCTGGTAATCCCGTCAATGAGCGAGTCAAGTGCGGCCCCTGCCTGAGCCTTGGAGATTGATGCATCGCCGGCAATCCTGTTGATCAGGTCCCCCTTGTTCATAGTTCCTCCATTGTGAGTTGTTGGAAAGTGAGTGGGTTCAAGGCTGCGCTGTGATAACACAGCGCATATGGCGTGTCAAGGTCTTTCTGGCGCCGTGACGGCTGGAAGCCAGTCGGGGCGCGAGATTCCGCTGAGTGGCGCTTCGGGTTCGAGGAGAAGGGCGGAGTCCTAACCTGATTTGGGCGGATGGGAAATTGTTACATGCTCTCCGAAAGCGCTATGTAATTATTTCCGCGCCCGGCCCAGGGAATCAGAACCCGCGGTGCCGGTGCGAATCGATTGCAGTAGGCTGCCCGTCTGGTAAATGGAGCCCAAACGAATACTCGCTCCATTTTGGGAACTGAATTGCTTCATCCCCAGCGCGTGCCCTGAAGTACCTCCAACGCTGGCTTTTCGTGAATTACCACTCAACGTATCTGAGGTCCTGTCTTCATGATTGACGAACATTGCGTCATCTATCAGCAACGCAAGGGATTCTGTTGGTGTCCCAGTTCTGCATGGAACGTGAGCGACGAGGAACTCTGCCAACTGTGTCAAGTTAAGAACGCGCAGATTAAGGAGAAGTTCGAGTTTCGCAATATTGCTAAGGCCCAAGCGATGGCTGCACCAGGAAGCCGATACTCTGCGGGAGTCAGGCGAAGCAGAGGGTAGGGATCGTTACCCGATTGGTACGGGTTTCGTTTGCGGCACTGGCTGTGAGCCTCCAGGCGCTTGACTCGTCCGAAACATGGCCGGCTCTTCTGAAGTTCGACGTTTTCTCTCCGACTCACCCTCCAACTAAGGTCAAACGCTGGTTCCCTTCAGGGCTTCGTCGAAGTCCTCCACGAGTTCCTCGATCGCTTCGATTCCGACTGAGATTCGAATCAATTGGTCCGAGATCCCGATCTCCCGGCGTTGTTGTGCTGTCAGCCCCGCATGAGACGTGAGGCTCGGCCGCGTGGCGAGGGTTTCCACACTTCCCAGGCTGGGAGCGATGACGGGAAGCTTGACCGCTGTTAGAAAACGGTCGGCTGCCTGCATGCCGCTAGCGGGTTCGAAGCTGAGCACGCCTCCGAAGCCATCAAACAGACGGCCTGCCATCGAGTGGCTCGGGTGAGACGCGAGTCCCGGATAATTGACGCGCGCCACATTGGGATGCTTTTCCAGAAACTGCGCCAGTCTCAAGGCGCTCTGGTTCTGATGGCGCACCCGCAAAGCCAGTGTTTTCAGGCCACGATGGAGGAGGAAGGCGGCATGCGGATCCAACGTGCCGCCCAAGTGGTTCAACCGATGCGTGATGGCCTTGATTCGCGCTGCAGATCCGATGATCGCGCCCGACACGATGTCTGAATGGCCGTTCAAATACTTGGTCCCGCTGTGCAGTGACAGATCGAATCCCCAGTCCAGAGGACGAAAGTTGACCGGGCTGGCAAAGGTGCTGTCAATCAGAGCCACCAGGTTGTGATCGCGGGCGAACTGCACGACTGCCGGCAGATCTGCAACCTGCAACAGGGGATTGGTCATGACTTCCACGTAGATGGCGCGGGAGTTGGGGCGCAGTTTAGCCTTCCACGAGTCGGGATCGTTGCCGTCGATGAAATCGCAACTGAGACCCAAGCTTGGAAAGTCCTGCGTGATCAAGTCGTGAGTTCCACCGTAGAGACAGTCTTGGGCTAAAAGGTGATCTCCGGCTCTCAAGACCGACAAAAGGCTCGTGGCGATAGCCGCCATGCCACTCCCCGTGACGACGGCGGACTCCCCGTTCTCGAGGGCGGCCAGCTTTTGGTGCAGGACTTGATGATTGGGGGTATTGTTCAGGCGGATATACTTGAGGTCATGGTAGCTGGTCTCGCCGGCGTACTCGTACATCGCGGACTGAAAGATCGGCAGGCTCACGGCACCGCAGATCCTTGGACTAGGTTCTCCGGCGTGGATTAACTTGGTATCCAACCGCTTATAATTGGTGGTCATGATCCTCCAAGCTGCCTTGCTGCCGATCGATTTCAGCCGCAATGCTGGGGTAGTCTGGTCAGGCCTGCCAGAGCTCCTCACGCGGGGCCCGCTGGGGAGCCGTGACGATCAATAGATGGCGGCCTCCATGGGGATCGTCAGATTCAGGTCCCTTGTCGACTTGCCTTTGCTGACTTCAACCAAGCGGGTTTCAAAGACCTGAGCAGGTTTGTAGTTGCCGTCCGGATGCGTCTTGTCAGGATTGGACACCAAGACGACAACGTACTTCCCGGGCTCGACGGCCGGGATGGTGAATTGCTGTTCGGATACGTCAAAGTATGTTCTCGTGTTTTCCTTAACGTTGATGAGCAACAGGAGCAGTTTATCCAGGGTATAGTATTGGCTAGCTGACTCGATGCGGCCGGAAATGGAGCCCGCCAGCTTGAATGTGAAGTCCACGTCCTGGACAACCTCGCCTTCCACTAATTCCATGACCCGAGATAACTTCCGAGGGTCGGGTGTCAAGTTGGGATCGGACACCTTTGGGCTGATCGAATAACGCCCGCTGGGGAGCCCTTCAATCACAAAAGAACCATCTGGTTTTACCTTGAACTCCCGCTGCCCATAGTCTTCGACTGCGGCTCCGAGAGGCGTGATCAGGATCCCGTCGCTGGCGGGATTGAATTTGAAATCATCCTCGCCGTGGAGCTTCCCCTTGAGCACGGCGCCCAGCGCGAGACTGAAGTCGATCCTCTGGGCGATGGCGTTCTCTTCGACAGTGATGCGGTCGGCGCGCTCAGCGCTCAACTTGTCGCGGTAGAAAACGCTGACATATTTTCTGATCGGATCCGGCAGGGAGGTGTCCAACCGGTACTCTCCTGGCGGGAGATTCTGAATGAGGTAGCGACCCTCCGCATCGCTGTGGCCTTGAGGAGGGCTGGCGATTTCTTTGCCGAGATGCTCGGGAATCAGGCTGACTTCGGCGAGAGGATGGCTGTCGATGCGCGTCACCACCCGCCCGCTGATACCGCCGCCCTCTACCAGTGAGAAGTTGACCCCGGTCAGGGTGGCTCCTGCCTCGATTTCAATCGGCTCAGCCAATTCCCGGTCGAATCGGTTTTCGTGGTACTGGACCAGGTACCTCCGCTTGAGGGCTGTTACCGAACCAGGAGAGCCCCACGACCCACTCTCCACGAGGTAGGTGCCGGGAGTCAAACCGCGGATTTCGTAGAAACCCTCACTGTCGGTGAAGGAGTAAAGGGGGGCTTCCATCGAGTTTAGCCTCTGGGCCAGCACACGCATCCCGATAATCGGCTCGCGGTTCTTGCGGGCATAGGCGCGTCCCACGATGCGACTTCCAGTGCGCAGGCGGAAGTTGATCCCACTGATTTCCTGTCTGGGTTCGACTTGCAGGGTTATGGCCCGCTCCAAAGTAAGCGCATCGTCGTAGAAGACCGGCACGAAATTCTCATCCAGCGGAACGACGTGGATTCTGTAAGTGCCTGCCGGAAGCGCTCTGAGGAGATAGTGCCCAGCCGGATCCGAGGTGGCAACGAACTGAGCCCCCGCGGACTCGGCTTGAATTCGCAAATTGGGAATCGGCCGACCGTCGGCCAGGCGGGTCACTTCGCCGGAAATGGATCCACCGGCCTCCAGCGTGACATCGACGATCTTGAAGGAATCGAACGTGGGGATGTCGATGACCTCTCCGATGCCGCGTCCCGAAGGGTCGTAGTATCCGGGCAAATAGTTGGAGTCGGGAACGCTGACAAAAATTCGGTAGCTTCCCCGAATGACGTCCAGATTGTAGCGGCCTGCCCGGTTTGTGGTGGTTTGGATATCGCGTCGATTCCGCTCAACCGGTACCGCCCGAACGATGGCCCGGGCCACGCCTTCGCCGGTCTTGCTATCTCTGACATAACCGACAATCTCGGCCGTCCAGACCGGACTGGAACAGAAAAGAGGAAAAAGACAGCCACAAGCAATACGGATCAACCTGTTGCTGAGCATGACCGAACATCCAAGCGAAACCTCTTGATTGGCAGTATATCACAGCCGTTTTGCCTCAAAGAGGTAGATGATCCGTCGCCGCCAATCGTGTGTGACAGTCAGTCCCTCTGACTTCAGCAGCCGCTGAATTTCTTCGGGAGAAGAAAAGAAACCGAACCGAATGATTGATTCCAGAAACGAAGCCAGACCAGCCGAGTGCTTGGGACGCAGGGTCGTCTGGCAAACCAATGCCGCGGGCCGGGCCAACGTTCGAGAAATCTCCGCCAGCGCCAAAGTGGGCTGGTCAAACAGGTGAAGCGCTCCGGAACACAGGATCCCACTGAAGGTCTCGTCCCGAAAGGGAAGTCGGAAGGCACTTCCCCTGACGAGCAGGACATTTCGGATCTGACGGGAGTGCAATCGTCGTCTGGCTTGTCTCAGCATCGGCATGGAAAGATCCAGCCCAAAAACAACACCCTCTGTCCTTTCGGCTAGAGGTGTCGTCAGAAGGCCGGGTCCACACGCCAGATCAAGCAGACACCGGCCTGCGTGTTGCCCGACGAGACCCACGATCTGGGTGGAAAATTTATGGAACGAAGAAGAACTGGCAATAAAAAAACCGATAGGCCGCCACCACTTCTCATAGACTCGTGCAATCGGTGGGAACTGCATTAATCTTTGGAATGGAGTGATGACCTCTGTACCATGGTCACTTCCCAGGAAGTCCAGGATCCCCTGAGCAAGCAAATAGGGATGGCTACAGGCCAGACAGGTGAGCGTGGCCTCTTCGGGAAGAGAATGCGTTTGACGATCGATCCTCCATTGAAGACTCGATTGACAGCAGGGACTTTGCAGCACCTCCTGAGCGATTTCCAGCGGCGTGGCTCGTACGTGGGTCAAAGGTTGCTCCCCGTGGGAAACTCCGGAAGGAATTCGTGGAAAAGATCCAGCAGCTTCCGGCTTGCCTGTGAGGAAGCAAGTTCCCGATCCTGTTTGAGGGCTTTCCAAATATCCGTCAAGTCCTCCACAGTATCCAGATCGCTTCGGGGAGAGAGTGAGGACCATTTGAGGTCAAGTCGTCGCAGGGCTTCGATGGTCTGTTGATAAACCTGGGCGCTTCCCCAATCGATTCTGTCAAATATGGCGGTGACGCAGACCGAAAGCCCGACGAGGTAATACCCCCCGTCGTGCGCTGGACCGATGACGACGTCGTTTTGGGCCAATTCCTCAAATGCCCGCAGTAGATCGTTCGCCGACAGCAGGGGGCAGTCCACTCCGATCAACACCACTTGGACAAAGCCCGCATCGAACTGGCCGGCAATCGCATGAGACATCCGGGATCCCAGATCGGTGCCAAATTGGACACCGACGTGAAACTCCGACGGGATTCCCAGACGGCCGGCGTGCCGGAAGGCCTCATCGAGGCCTCCCGTGAACAAGATGGCCTTTTCCAGTCCCTCCAGGTGAATCTCCTGTGTGGTCTCGACCGTTCTGGCAATCAACTCCTCATGCAGCCTCAAACACTGGTCTGGTGTAAGGTGCGTTTGCAGGCGAGTTTTGACCGTCCCCAGGCGGGGCGACTTCGCAAACAGGACCAGCGAACGTCTCATTTTCCTCCGCATGGCGCGATGCCTTTCGCGCCCTGGCCCAGAGCAGCGGGCATCTCGACGAGGCGTTATTCTCGGTCAATGCCGGAGGGCCGGGCAAGGCTTAAATGAACCTCTAACCACTCATTCTTAAGCAGGTTCGCCGGGGGAACTTTTTCGCCGGTTCCGGTGTCTAATCAGCATAGACAGGCAAAGGTTCCGGCTTGATTCCGTCCACTGTGCTTGCTATGTTAGTCACAACGCTGCTGGATACCAGAGAGGCGAGCATTCCACGGTAGGAGAAGGATCCTTGAGCAACCTTGAGATCGGCCTGGATTACGTCAACAACGAAATCGCTTTCGTCAATAACCTGCGGGTGGGGTCTGAGGAGGCGTTTGAGACGCTGGTCGGTCTCTACCAGTCGTCGATCTACAGCATTGCCTTCCGTGTCTTGGGAGACGCCAGCGAAGCGGCCGAGGTGGTTCAGGACACGTTCATGAAGATTCACAAGGGGATCAGAGGTTTTCGAGGTGAATGCGGCCTCAAAACCTGGATCTACCGGATCGCGGTTTCTGAGAGCCTCAATCGCCAGCGATGGTGGCGCCGCTGGCGGCAGCGAGCTACGATTTCTCTCGATCAACCTCCATCGGGCGATTCCGACCGCGGCCATAAGCTTGACGTGCCCGATTCGCGCCCTGGACCGGAGTCTTGTTGCGCGACCAAGGAGATGGAGGCAGTTGTTCAACGCGCCTTGAAATCGGTGAGTCTTGAGTTTCGGATCGTGGTCGTTCTGAGGGACATTGAAGGGTTGTCATACGAAGAGATCGGCGAAGCATTGGGCATTTCATTGGGGACCGTAAAATCGAGGCTATGGAGGGGCCGGGTCGAGCTGAGAAAGCGCCTGGAGGAAGTGCTGGGTAGGCCGCTGGAATCAGCGTGGTCAGGGTGAGGCGAGTGGCAAGGAGGCTGGCAATGGACTGTAGAAAATCGCAGAAGCTCTTGAACGCCTATCTGGATGACTGTCTGACGTGGCGGGAAGGCAATGCTGTTTCAGAGCATCTGGATGCGTGCCCTCGTTGCCAGCTGGAATACCGCCGGCTCCGGGCGGTCAGCCAGACCCTTCGCTCCCTGCGGCCCCTGGAGATCCCTGCAGACCTAACGCTCCGCATCAGGATCGCAGCCTCCAAGGAACAGTGCCGGGAGTTCCCCCTCACCCGGTTAGCCCATCGATTCGGTGAGTTCATCCGCCCGGTCGCCATACCTGCTTTCAGCGGAGTGGTCCTGACCTGCCTCTTTTTTGTTGCTGTGCTGGCCAGCCTTCTCAGTGGTGCCAAGGTGAATGCCAGCGACAACGATGTACCCCTCGGTTTGTCTACGCCTCCCAGAGCTAAGTCTCTGTGGATGTCGCACTTGGTCCAAGGGGACAACTTCAAGTCGATCAAGAAACCGATCACCGTGGAAACCTTTGTGGACAGTCGGGGAGGTGTCCTGGCTTACCGGATTATTGATGGTCCCCATGACGCTGAGACCAGACGCACCCTGGACCAGTTCTTCTACTTTCAGCTTTCCTTCGATGCCGCCACCAAGTTTGGTCGGCCCACCAGCGGCAAGATTGTCCTGTCTTTCAGTGAGATTGACGTAATGGGGTAGAGGGGGCCGCACAAGCCCCGCGGTTCCCTCCCTCCAGCGCAATCCTCTTCCAAGCTTCACAACGGCGTGTCCGGCTTGTTCCTTCCCCCTGAGTTCGCTACACTGGCAGAAGTCTTAGTACCGGCTTTTCAATCGAGTCGAATGCCATGGTGAATAACGCGCCTGTGTCGCAAGGAATAATAGATTCGGTCCTCCACACGATTGGGGGAACACCCTTAGTCCGTCTGAGCAGGACCGCTCAAGGAATCGCGCCGCTGCTCCTGGCCAAGGTGGAGTCCTTCAACCCAGGTGGAAGCACCAAGGATCGAGTGGCGTTGCGGATGATCGCGGAGGCCGAGAAGTCAGGTGCCCTCCAACCCGGAGGCACCATTGTCGAAGCCACCGCCGGCAACACCGGTCTGGGGCTCGCCCTAGTGGGGGCGGTTCGCGGCTACCGCTGCATTGTGGTCATGCCGGACAAAATGAGTGACGACAAGGTCCGCCTGTTGAGGGCTTACGGGGCCGAGGTGGTCATCACTCCCACCAACGTTCCACCCGATTCGCCGGAAAGCTACAACGGTGTGGCCAACCGCTTGGCCCGCGAAATTGAAGGAGCCTGGCGGCCGGATCAGTTTCATAACATGGCCAATCCCGGCGCCCATTTCGAGGGGACCGGGCCTGAGATTTGGGAGCAGACTGGAGGGCGGGTTTCGGTGTTTGTTGCGGGTGCCGGAACGGGAGGCACCCTGAGCGGCGTCGGCGCTTTCTTGAAGCAGAAGAACGCTGCCATCCGGGTTATTGGCGCTGACATCGAAGGATCGATTCTGAGCGGAGGAACGCCGAAGGCCTGGAAGGTGGAGGGGATCGGCGAGGATTTCGTGCCCCAGACGTTGAATGCTCAGGTCATCGACGAATGGATCCGCATCAGCGATGCCGAATCGTTCGCCATCGCCCGCCGCGTGGCCAAATCGGAAGGTTTGCTCCTGGGCGGATCGAGCGGCACCAGCCTGGCTGCGGCCTTGCGTTACGCACAGCGCTGCACCGCAGACGACGTGATCGTGGCCTTTTGTCCGGACACCGGTCGCAACTATCTGAGCAAGATGTACGACAATGTGTGGATGGCCGAGCAAGGGTTCTCAGACAGTCCGCCGGAGCGCCACACCGTTGGAGATTTGCTCTCCCTTTTGAAGCGGGACGGGACCCTTGTTGCCCTGACTCCGGAAGACTCGTTGCAGAGAGCGGCCGACCTCTTCAGTGAGAAAGGAATCTCTCAAATTCCCATTGTGGAGCGGGGAGAAATGATTGGCGCCGTTGAGGAAATCACGATCATGCGGGCGCTGCGCCAGGGGCTCTCGCCGGCTTCCATTCAGCTCAGAGAAATCATGGCTCGACCGCTGCCCCGAGCCGACCTGAATGTCTTGGTGGAGGAAGTCTACCGCCTGCTACTGGCAGGGAATCCGGCTGTGGTGGCTGTCCGGGATGGGAAGCTGGTCGGCATCATCACCCGGTCGGATTTGATGAGTTTCTACCAGCAGTCACGTCCGGCCAGAGAGGATCCGACATGAGATTCGCCACCCGCGCCATCCACGTGGGTCAGGACCCCGATGCATCGACGGGCGCCACGGTGCCCCCCGTTCACTTCACGACCACCTACACTCAGGCTGCGCCTGGCGAGCACAAGGGCTATGAGTACTCACGCACGCAGAACCCCACACGCCACGCGCTGGAACTGTGCCTGGCCTCTCTGGAGGAGGGTGAGGAATGTGCCGCCTTTTCTTCGGGCCTGGCTGCTACGACTGCCCTTATTCAATCGCTGGCGCCGGGTGATGGAGTGCTTGCCGGACACGACCTTTACGGTGGCACCTATCGGCTGCTGGACAGGGTGTTCCAGCGCTGGGGACTGCAAGTGGCCGTGGCCAAGGGATCGGCCCTTGAAGAGTACCAAGCGTCTGTCCAGACCTTGTCGCGACCTCGCATCCTGTGGCTGGAGAGCCCCAGCAACCCGCTCCTCGATGTGGTGGATCTGGCTTCGCTGATCGAGCTGGCCCACCGGCACCACATGAAGGTGGTGGTGGACAATACCTTCGCCACTCCCGTGCTGCAGCAGCCCCTCGTCTTGGGAGCAGACTTTGTCGTTCACAGCACGACCAAGTACCTCGGCGGCCACTCCGACGTCATCGGGGGAGCCGTTGTTTCCAGGCTCAAGGCGGACCTTGAACCGATTCGATTCCTGCAAAATGCGACCGGTGCCGTTCCGGGTCCCATGGACTGCTACCTGCTTCAGCGCGGGCTGAAGACTCTCGCGCTTCGGATGGAGCGGCACTGTTTGAATGCGCGACGGCTGGCCGAATTCCTGCGGCAGACCGATGCCTTCGAAAAAGTGTTCTACCCCGGATTTCCGGATCATCCGGGCTATGCCATCGCCAAACGTCAGATGAGCGACTTTGGTGGGATGGTGAGTGCCCGCCTGAAGGGCGACGGAGAGCGCACACGGCGATTCTGCTCCCGACTACGACTGTTTGCCTTGGCCGAGAGCTTGGGAGGTGTGGAATCCCTCTGCTGCCACCCGGCCACCATGACTCATGCCAGCATTTCTCCGGCTTTCCGCGACGCTCGCGGGATCACCGATACGTTGCTGCGATTCAGTCCAGGCGTTGAGGATGCCGAAGATCTGATCGACGACCTTCGACAGGCGCTCGAGTTGTAAACACCCACGACAGGGATGGTTGAATTGCGGGCGGATAAATGCTAGGTTTGCGACCTTTGAAACCCACGGGGTCGACGCGGGTCGGCCTCGCTTCGTAACTTCTGACTCTGCGAAAGGACGAGTAGCGATGAAGAAAGTGGTTCGAACCAGTGAGGGGCCGGCCCCCAAAGCCCCCTATTCCCAGGCCATTATCGCCAACGGATTGGTCTTTGTGTCCGGGCAAGGCCCTGTCGATCCGAAGACCGGCGAGATCATTCTGGGTGACATTAAAAGCCAGACCAAGCTCGTGCTCGATAACATCAGTTCCATTTTGAAAGCGGCCGGATCCTCGCTGGACAAGGCCGTCAAGTGTAGTGTCTTCCTGAAAGATATCAAAGACTTCGAAGCCATGAACGAAGTCTACCGTTCTTATTTTAAGGAATCGCCTCCAGCCAGGACGACCGTTCAGGCTGAGATTTTCGCTGGGATTGGTGTCGAGATCGATTGCATCGCCGCGCTCGACTAGGTCCGACTTTCCGGGGTGCCGGGAATTTCACCGCAGAGGGGCCGTTAGCTCGGTCGTGACGGCCAATCGCAAGCCCATTCCTTCCCGAGACGCAGGATTTCTGCGGATGAGCATCGTTGTGCCGGCTCTCTGAATCCTTCCTGAAGCGACAGGGCTGAGGGAGGTGCTGGCCTATGCCGAGACCGATTCGTTGGGGTTTGGTAGGCTGTGGCGACATCGCTGAGAAGCGGGTTGTAACCGCCATCCAGTCCGCCGCCCATTCCGAGCTTTTGGCCTGCACTCGTAAGAATCCTGACCTACTCAAGGAATTTCAGTCCCGCCACAGCATCTCCAGAGGTTACGCGACCTATCTTGAACTCCTGGCCGATGCAGACATCGATGCGGTTTACCTTGCGACGCCCGTCTTCCTGCACTGTTCCCAGACCATTGAAGCTGCCCGTCACGGCAAGCACGTCCTGTGCGAAAAGCCGATGGCTATGGACGCCACGGAATGCAGGCGGATGATCGAGGCGTGCCGTGAGTGTCGAGTCCGCTTGGGAGTGGCCTACTATCGCCGCTTCTATCCGGTGATCCTCAAGATTCGGGACCTGCTCGCCGATGGCGGAATCGGCGATCCCATTCTGGCCCGTTCCACGCTGGTGGAACACACCAGCCTGCAATCCAGCGCGTGGCGTTTCCACCCTGGGCAGGGAGGGGGTGGCTTGCTCATGGACATGGCCAGTCACCGCCTGGATGTTCTGATCAGCCTCTTTGGAGCGGTGAAGAGTGTTTCCGCCACAGTCGATACCCGGAAACTACCGATTCCAGTGGAAGACACCGGTTCTCTCTTGATTCGTTTTGCCAACGGCGTTCAAGCCCTGACCTTTGCCAGCCACTGCATCCGGCACCCCATGGACGATTTCGAGATCTTCGGCACTGAGGGAATCCTGAGGGCAAGCCCCTTGAACGGACCAGAACTTCAGGTGGTTCGGGGGGAGACTGAAGTTCTGCATCTCCCCAAAGCCGACAATGTGCATCTGCCTCTGGTCGAAGACTTCAACCACGCCATTCGCGCAGAATGCGAGCCACGGGCCGCCGGGACCGACGGAATGCAGACCTCGCTGCTGCTGGATGCCGCCTACGAATCCGCGCGCAGCGGAAGAGTCATCCGTTTCGACTGAAGTCGCAGCGTACGGAAACCGGGGCCGTGACCGTCGTGGTTCAAGGTCCGTCATCTCACAACCGGAGGAGCCTGCCGTGTCAACTATCGGATTCGGTATCGTCGGGTGCGGAAACATTTCGACGATTCACGCACAAGCCATTCGCTCGATCCCACAAGCCCGTCTGGTGGCTTTCCACAGCAAAAGCCGCGAGCGAGCGGAGAAGATGGCCGCCCAACATCAAGCCGAGTGTATTCTGGACTACCGGCAGTTCCTGGACCGATCCGACATTTCGGCGATCAATATCTGCACCCCCAGCGGCACCCACGCTGATCTGGGCGTCCAGGCGGCTCGCGCCGGCAAGCACGTGATCGTCGAGAAACCAATTGACGTCACGCTCGACAAAGCCCGGTCCCTCATTGAGACTTGCCGGAAGGAAGGGGTACAACTCACGGTGATCTTCCAGTCCCGGTTCCTGCCCGCCGTGCAGCTTCTGAAGAAGGCCATCGGACGCGGACGATTCGGCCGGCTCCTGGTGGCGGACGCCACTGTCAAGTGGTATCGGGCGCGCGAGTACTACGAGGCGGCTCGCTGGCGGGGTACCTGGGCTCTCGACGGAGGAGGAGCGCTGATCAATCAGTCCATTCACACTATCGACTTGCTCCAGTACCTGTGCGGCCCGGTCGCCTCGGTTTTTGGATTTGCCGAGAAGAAACTGCACCCCTACATTGAGGCCGAAGATACCGTGGTGGCCGTGGCCAGGTTTCGAAGCGGGGCCTTGGGAACGATCGAAGGTACCACCTCGCTCTATCCCGGTTTCTCGCGCCGGTTGGAGATTCATGGAGAAAAGGGCAGCGCGATTCTCGAGGGCAACGACATCACGTTTTGGAAGCTGACCGATCAGGGAGAAGAGGAAGAGGAGCTGGCCAAGCTTCAGAACAAAGACCTTTCGGATGGTGCCTCCGATCCCATGAACCTCGACATCGCGGGGCATCGACTTCAGATTGAGGACTTGGTTCATTCCCTCCATGACCGGCGCCCCCCCTTGATCGATGGACAAGAGGGGTTGAAAGCCCTCGAGATCGTTTTGGCTGTTTACCAGTCCTCTCGGGAAAATCGACAGATCGACTTGGCGCAGTAAGGTTTCTTCAGCACCCGCCGGTGCTTCTTGGCTTCTGCCGAGACAGCTGGCATCTTCGCCAGGAAACGGTCACTGCTCT
This sequence comes from Acidobacteriota bacterium, assembly GCA_040753175.1. Lineage (GTDB taxonomy): Bacteria > Acidobacteriota > Terriglobia > Versatilivoradales > Versatilivoraceae > JBFMEW01. The sequence continues at coordinate 362,097 of JBFMEW010000004.1, forward strand.
GAACAAGGGGGTACACATGCGAGGATATGGGGTCCGCCAGGGAGTCCTTCGTGCACTGGTTGTGTTCCTGTTAATGCTGGCTTGCTGGCTGGTTGTGAGAAGAGATTCTCCCGGCTGGGAAGCCGCAAGCGGCAGGCCGCGACGGTCCCTCGGGGCTATCTATCCCCGTGTATCGGCCAACGGCGAAGCGATCGTGTTGTCCTATCAGGGAGCCATCTGGAGGGTTGAGCGTAACGGTGGGGTGATGAGGAGACTCAGCCGTGAGGCGGGATTCGACGTGGTCCCCGCCTGGTCCCCCGATCAAAAGGTCGTTGCATACCAAAACTCCACCACTGGAGAGCTGCGCTGGCTTGATGCCGACAGAGGGAAAGTCCTTCCCATTCCGCGGCAAGTCTTGGTCGGAGGAAAGCTTTATTTTCATCCTGAAGCCAATCGCCTTCTTGGCAACTTCCGTCTGAGTCAGGGGCGGGACCAGGATTATCTGTTGGCCTGGCTCGACCTGCAGAGCGGAGCGCTTCAGTCCATCTTAGAGCCACCGCGCAACGTGCCTGTATATTGCCTCTCTCCGGATGGCCGCCAGATCGGATTTATCACAACGCAGGACGTTTCAGGAGAGCAGAGCGGCCACAACGGTCCACAGGCGGATGTTTGGATGGTTCCCTCCACGGGAGGGGAGCCGAGAAAACTGACCCAATTCCGTTCCCGCATCTTCGAGGTGTGGTGGGGTGCTGACGAACTCTTCTTTAGCAGCGACTTTGGGGGCGCTCACAACGATCTCTGGGCGATGCCGATTGAGTCGCCCGCAAGGGCACGCAGGCTGACCTCCGGTCAGGCGGACGAAGACAGTCCCTCGCTCTCCGCCGACGGACGCTGGCTGGTTTACACCGACAATCGCGAAAGTGCCACCGCGGTGATGGTACGAGACCTCAACAGCGGCGAAGAGCAGGCGGTCACCGTATCCGGTTTCGACTATGGACAGCCCACTGGCGGCCTTCGGATCTCAATCCACGACAAAGCAACAGGGCAGCCGTTGACTGCCCGCCTTTCCGTACAGCAGATCGAGGGCAAGTACTTCGCACCGCCGGGGGCGCTCTACCGTATTCACGGACAGCTGGAACATTTCTACGCCTCTCAACAAGCAGAGCTCGATGTCCCCGCGGGCACGTATCGACTGCAGGCCTTTCACGGGCTGGAGTATCGAACGTTTCGGCAAGAATTCGAGGTGGAGGCCAACCGGCAGACGAAGGTGGAGGTATCACTCCGGCGCTGGACCGAGCCCACAGCCCGTTCCTGGTACAGCGGTGAGAGCCATATTCATGCTAACTATGGGTACGGCCACTGGTACAACACCCCTGAGACCATGCGGTTGCAGCTGGAAGGAGAGGGGCTGAACGTGGCGAATTTCATGGTCGCGAATTCCGACACGGACGGCGTGTTTGATCGGGAGTTCTTTCGAGGCGGTCCGGACCCCCTTTCTGGGGCGCAGCACATCCTGTACTGGAACGAGGAGTTCCGAGCCACTCTGTGGGGGCACATGACGTTGCTTGACTTGAAATATCTGGTGGAGCCCGTCTTCACCGGATTCAAGGACACCACCAACCCCTGGGACAGTCCGACCAACGCGGACATTGCCGATCAGACCCATCTGCAGGGAGGCCATGTAAACTACACACACCCTGCCAACAATCTGCAGGATCCTTTTCTGAGTGCCTATTCGGCCAAAGCGCTTCCGGTCGATGTGGCTCTGAGCAAGATCGACACCCTGGACATCAACTGGGGGCAAGCCACCATCAACCTGTGGTACCGGCTGCTGAACTGTGGTTTCCGCTTGCCGGCCTCAGCCGGAACGGATTGCTTTTTGAACCGCATTCGCAGTCGGCTGCCCGGCTCGGACCGCGTTTACGTCAAGATCGACGGTTCCTTCTCCTACCGGGACTGGATCGAGAATCTCAGGGCGGGCCGTTCCTTCGTCACCAACGGGCCCATGCTGGAATTCAGCGCCGGCGGCCAGACGCTGGGACAAACGATTCAGCGGACCAGACCGGCAGAGGTGACTATCAAAGCTTCGGTCGATTCGCAATTTCCTTTGGAGCGCGCGGAAGTGGTGTACAACGGTCAGGTTGTAGCTCCCGCCACCCTCTCGACCGATCAACTACGGGCCACACTGGAGGTGCCCGTCCGACTGGAGCGCAGCGGCTGGCTCAGCTTTCGAGCCTACGACCGGGATCAACACCAGGCTCATACCAGCCCTATCTACGTCGAGATTGCCGGCGCCCCGACCGTTTCTGAAGCCGATGCGCTCTACTTCCTGAGTTGGATTGACCGGCTGGAGGCCAAGTTGAACGAGCGTGGCCGGGTTCCCAGCCCTGCTCTGAAATCCCGCATTGAAAGGCAACTAAACGCGGCTCGTGACGTGTATCGCAAAATCGCCTCTCCCAAAGGCTGAGCTCGCAACGGTGCCTGTCCCAGTCCGGACCGGGCAGGGAATGCCATCTCAGAGAACCCGGTTTTCCAGTCCAGGCGCTTGGGCGTGCTTGCGGAGCACAAACTTCCTGATCTTGCCAGTAGCGGTCTTGGGCAACTCGTCCACGAAGGTCACTCCTCGGGGAGCTTTGAAATGGGCCAGGTTGGTTCGAGCGAACTCCACCAGCTCCGCCCCCGTCGCTTCGGCATTCGCTTTCAGAACCACGAAGGCGTGCGGTGTTTCGCCCCAGTGTTCGTGGGGAAGTCCCACGATGGCTACCTCGCGCACAGCCGGGTGGCGGAGCAGGACACCCTCCACTTCGACCGAAGAGATGTTTTCACCCCCGCTGATGATGACATCCTTGAGGCGGTCACGGATTTCCACGTATCCGTCCGCATGGACCACGGCGCCATCGCCTGTATGGAACCAGCCATCGGACATGACTTTGGCTGTTGCCTGGGGATCGCGATAATAGCCCTCCATCACCACGTTGCCCCGTACCACGATTTCTCCCAGCGACTGCCCGTCATGAGGCACCTCCCGCCCTTCGGCATCCACCACTCGAAGCTCCCCGGAGGTCAGAAGTTCCACCCCCTGTCGCGCTTTGATCAGCGCCCTTTCCCGGACAGATAGGCTCTTGTGTTCCGGTCGTGGCTCGCAGATGGTGATGAAGGGAGCGGTTTCGGTCAGTCCGTAGACCTGAGTGATGGTCCAACCCAGTTCACCCTCGATGCGCTCGATGGTGGCTGCGGCGGGCGGCGCTCCCGCAGTCAAGATCCGCACTCCTTGAGGGGCGTTGCGGCGGAGTTCGTCTGGGGCGTTGGCCAGACTGATCAACACCGTCGGGGCGGCACAGAAAAGGGTAATGGATTCCTGGTCAATGCTCTTGAAAACGGTCGCGGGATCTGTTCTCCTTAAACAAACGTGGGTTGCACCCACGGCTGTCACGATCCAGACAAACGTCCAGCCGTTGGCATGGAACATCGGCAGGGTCCACAGATACCGATCTCCTGCCGTAGCGGGATGATGAATTAACGTCCCGACGATGTTCATGTACGCATTGCGATGAGTGATCATGACCCCCTTGGGACGGGACGTGGTGCCGCTGGTGTAGTTGATGGTCAGCAAATCGCTTTCTCGGATGGCCGGCCCGGTGAACTCTGCCGTGGACTCCGCCAGCAGCGACTCGTAGTCGTACCAGCCCGGATTACTCCCCTCCAGAGCGACGAACGCCGTCACCGCCGGCAGCTGCGAGCGAATGCCCTCGATTGCCTCCAGGTAGTCGGAGTGCGCACAGACGACCCGGGCTCCACTGTGATTGATAAGGTAAGCAAAATCCTCCGCGATCAGGCGGAAGTTGATGGGTACCAAAACTGCCCCCATCTGGGGCACGGCGTAGAAGGACTCCAGCTGGGCATGGGTGTTGGGTGCAATATAAGCCACCCGATCTCCCTGCCTCACGCCGAGTCGATGCAGGGCGGACGACCAGCGATCGCAGCGCTCAAAAAACTGGCGATAGGTCAAGCGAAGATCGCCGTCCACCACGGCCTCGCGCTCCGCGTAAAGCCTCCGGGCCCGACGCGCCAAATCGAGCGGGGTCAAAGGACTCTCCATGAGACTTCTCCTCCAGAGTAGACTTCCCACAAGGCAGTTCAGCTGAACCGCTCCCACGGATGGTGATAGTGGGTGTGAGTTTAGCAGTTTGAGTCGAGGAATGGATGGACTAATCGAAAGGGTTCCGGCCGGCCCCCCGCTCAAGCAACCGCCCAGACGAAGCGTGCATTTCTTGGTTCAGTCCGGCGCGGGCGGTTCATCGAGATGGCCCATTTCCAGCTGCTGCTAGCCAGCGGGGTTTCAGCCCGCTCATTGCCTCTCCAGGCGTTCGATCGCGGCCTGGGCTCAAGATTCAATCCGGCCGTCGCGCATTCGAATGATCCGGCCTGCGACTCGCGCGTTTTCAATGCTGTGCGTAACCATCAGGACGGTTTGGCCCTGCCGATTGAGCTCGGTAAAAAGAGACATCACTTCATTTCCCGTTTCTGAATCGAGACTTCCGGTCGGCTCATCGGCTAACAGCAGAGGCGGTTCATTGACAAGAGCGCGTGCAATCGCCACCCTTCCTTGTTCTCCTCCTGACAGTTGTGAAGGAAGTCGGTTGGCCTTGTTCGACAGACCCATCCGATCCAACGCTTCCCAAGCTCGTTGCCTTTTCCTCTTCTCAGACAGGCCCTCAACGGCCAGGGGCAATGCTACGTTCTCCAGTGCCGTGAGATAGTTCAAGAGACAGTGCTGTTGAAACACGAAGCCGACATAGTCCCGCCGGAAGTCCGCCTGACGCTCGTCGGATAACGAGTAGACATCGATGGCGTCGACTATGACCTGTCCGGACGTGGGGCGGTTCATAGCTCCCACAATGCTCAACAACGTGGTCTTGCCCGATCCGGAAGGCCCCATGACCGCGACGAACTCACCTTCCGCGATGGTTAAACTCACCCTCTCCAAAATGGTTGTTGCACTGGCGGGTCCATTAGGTCGATAAATCTTTCCGATGTTTTCGACGCTTAAGAACATGGTTTCCTCCTCACAGGTGCCGAAGGGCTTCGGTGGGGTCCAGTTTGGCAGCTCTTCGGGCCGGGAGAGCGCTGCTGAAAAGGCCCAGAGCCAGAGCCAGCAACATGGCGGCCAGGCCCAGTTCAGGCCTCCAGACCACCCCGTCACCAGAGTCCGTGAAATAGCGAACTGCCAACACACTTCCTCCGGCACCTGCCGACCAGCCTATCAGGCCGCCCAGCAGACTGAGGATGCTGACCTCGATCAACAGCATCTGTGTGACGTGTCGCTTGCGGTAGCCTACAGCCCTTAACACTCCGATTTCTTGCGTGCGCTCGACGACTGATCCGGTCACCGTTCCGGCGATCATCAAGCCGCCGATCAGTAACACGATCGCAGCAATGACTGCCGAGAAACGGTTCAGCCGGGCAACCGTCTCGGTCCTGGCACGGACTGCCTGCTGCACGGCTGAAACTTTGGCTGCGGGTAACGCCCCCTGAATCTGGGAGACAATGGCATCGATCGGACAATCCTTGCAGAGGGCACTGATTTCAATCAGGCTCAATTGCCCGGTCTTGCTGGTGATTCGCTGCACCTGCTCCAGGTCAGCGAAAATCATCTGGTCGTCGCGTGCGCCCGTTTCCCTCAGCACACCCGCCACGCGAAACGACCTGCCCAAAATGACCAAGTGCGACTTGGCCACAATGACTTCGGGCCGATCGGGCTTCCCGTGGCCGGTGTGATGTCCGCCTGAAGCAGGCGTAGCGGGCGCCCCGGGTTCGATCACTTCCAACTCGCGGGCTACCTCCATTCCCAGCAACAGATCGTCGCTCCGACTCGGCTTTTCGCCAATCACGCGCCACCATTGCTTCATCCGCAATTCCGCGTCGAACCGGACGCCCGCCAGCAAGAATTCATGGCCGTCAACGCTGGCCGCTGCCAAGAGCTTAGGCGCGACCGTACTGAGACGATTCCGATAGGGAATCTCGTGGATGCGAGCGAGATCTGAGACAGTCAGGGATTGCATGTCAAAAGACACCCCGGAGACGGAAATCCCGCCATAATTCAGGGCCAACATGTTGGTTTTCGGGACGACCACAATGTTTGCACCGTACTGGTCCATTTGTTGGCCGATTTCATCCTTGATCGCCGCGCTTAAGGTATAAAGGGCCACCACGGTTCCGATGCCGACAGCAAGGCCGACGACTAGAAAGGCCGTGCGACCCTTCCTCCTGCGCAGATTGGCAAGCGCCACGTAGCTGAGCCTCATTGACGACCTCCTTCGGTCTGGATTTCAGTCCTCCCCATCTGCGAGCTGACCTACCCTAAACATCAAGGTCACTCGAAGTAAGCGGTACCTCGTTGCAGGTCATGGAGACGAATCGAGAGGGAGTTCCCGACCACCTCGCGGTCGAGAGGCACCGGATTACAGCCTCCTCTCACCAGGTTGATCTGCTGCGATGGGAATTGCTGACTGCATTTCCGGCAGACCATGGCGTTCCCATCCTGGCGGTAACCCTGCCGGCCCTCATAGCAAACGTCGCAAGCATTAAACGCGGCACGATAGGCACCGTCTGCGGCTTTCAGAGCAAAGAACTCGACTTCCCGATCATTCGGCAGCCGGTAGCGGAAAAAGCGCGCTTGGCCGCCGTCCAGCTCGGCCAGGGGGATCCGGACGTCGCCGGCGGCGGGCGCCTGGATCGAAACGGCTTGACCATCGGATGCGCGGCTGGTGAGGTAAACGGCAACAATGACCAGAAGAGCAATGAGGACGGTTGCTGCAGCGAGGAGAGACCGGTAGGTCCCCCGCTTTTCAGGTTCTTGAAACCGCGCCTGCTTGGAGTGGCGCGATACTTGGGTAGAGTGACAGTCTTTGTGATAGTTCACGGCGAATCTCCAGGAAGGAAATGACAGTAGGGAACTGGGTCAAGACGCTCCCCTGAAGAGCGTTGGTCCCCAGGGGAGCCGAAACCTACTTTGCTTTGGCAGACAGGGTTTCATGCTCCTTAGCCAGCGCTCGCAGATCTTCCGCAGCCGCCTGGTAGTGCTTCTCCAAACGGTCACAGTGGCTGATCGTACCGGGGGCATAAGGGATCTTTTTCACGCCCTCACCGGCTTTTGAGTACCACTCTGCCATCTTGGCGTGTTCATCGGCTTTCCCTTGAGCCTTGGCAGCTTCGGCATTGTAGTAGTCCGCCAGGGCTTGGTGGTCTGACGCCGTCTTGGCTGCTCCGATCATCTCTTTTATGGCACGCTTAGACATCTTCTCGCCCGCCCGTGTGGAGAGCGGAGCGGCCACAATGAGGCTCAGGCCAAGGATCGTTAGCAACGTAGAGCGGAACAAGGAGGTATTCAAACTGTTGTGACGAAACATGGGAGTTCTCCTTACTCTGGTTAGAGGTTTAGTTAAAGGTGCTCCAATCTCTTCGAATCAAGTTCCAAAGCCTGAAGACACGTCGTTCTCGGCGATGGAGGGGACGAGGTCTATTTGCTGACTCAGGGGACCTGCGAGAGCTTCAGGAATTCCTCAAATGCGGAAGGTGGACTTCAGTAGGTAGGTCTCGGATCGGTCTAGGGAAGGGCAGGTAGACGACCAGCGTTCTGAGGAGATGCGGGTGGACGCCGGCGCGAGAAGCGGCGTGACCGCCCACAGAACGACATGCGCTCGGAACTGTTCCGACTCCAACGTGGATTGAGAGACTGGCAGCCAGGGCTGCCCGGGAAGGGATGACGACATCTTGCAGCAGCTTCTCGTCGCTTGGGCAGGCGTGGCCCGCTGAGAATTCGCAGTGGGCCGGCAGCAATTCATCGCGTGCGTCGTGTCGCCGGCCATTTTGCATTGACCAGGCGCTGAAGATGGGACTTTCCAGTCAGGTGAACAGGCTGCCACCACGGCTGGTGCTGCCGTCATGCCCGTTACCAGGGTCGCGACCAGAAGAAACGATGTGAGCTTTACGATCATGCTAGTCTCGATCTTGCCTCGTGCTCATCGCACGTCACTTTGCAGCTCCCTCGCCAAAGGGTTTTAACAGGATACGGCCATGAGATTAAGCCATGAAGCGATACGGCTTATTGTTAATTTGGGACGGGTTCCAGATGCCGCGTTCGGTCCATATGGGTGGGGGATTTCCCGCGGAACATCGATTTCTTTACCACTGGGCGTGCCAGAGCTGCTGCACGGGAGGCAGGCAGGGGGGCGGCGGGAAAGCGTGGAACAGACTATCCGAACCGCAGGGTGTCTCGACTCAGATGGAACCTTAAGACAGGAATTAGTGGGGAGAACGGCATTGGCAGTCCAGACAACCGTGAACCACGCAAGCGCCGCAGGCGAGTTCAATGGCTTGCCTCAGCGCGCGCCGGGCCCGGTGGATGCGAACCGCAGCGTTGTTCGGTGAGATTCCAGCCTGCCGGGCCAGATCCTGCAGGCTACCTTCTTCCAGATCGACGAGTTCAATGGCCTGGCGATACTCCGACTTCAGTGCGGCCACGACGCCGGAGAGGCATCGGCAAATCTCTTGCTTAACGGAGCCTTGGGCCGCAGGAAGTAACTCCAGGTCTTCAGCCCAGGACTCGACCAGGCGACTGCCGGCGGCTTTGTGTCGGTAGTAGTCCACTACGGCGTTGCGCAACACGCGGTAGAACCAAAAGACCGCACTCTCCCCGGTCCGGATGCCACCTCCCCGTTCCAGGGCTCGTGCGAAGGCCGACTGGAGAATATCCTCGGCGTCTCCTTTCGAACCGACGCGTTTTTCCAGAAAAGCCAGAAACCGGGCGCGATGGAGGAGGAGAGGTTGCAACGATTCAGGCGGCAAAGGCTTGGAGCGAGGCAGAGGCTTCATGGCAATGATTACGCTGCAGCGGGGAAGATCCTCAGCAATTCAGCGTTCGTCCAGGCGGCGCCTCACGGCGGCGGCCAGACCCAACGCCGGATAGGGCTTCTGCAGAAAATTACTCTTTGGATCCAGCTGGAGCTGTTGACTCATCATATCGTTGCTGTAGCCACTGGAGTAGATGACCTTCAGTTGTGGCTTGCTCTCGAGGAGCTTGAGAGCCAATTCTCGTCCGGACATGCCTCCCGGCAGAATCAGGTCGGTCAGCAGAAGGTCAACATTTCCACCGGACGCCTCCCAATGCTTCAGACCTTCGGTTGCCGAGGCGGCTTCCAGCACTCGATAGCCGTGGCGCTCCAACACGGCCCGCGCCAGCGCTCTCACCGACGGTTCGTCTTCCACAATGAGGATCGTCTCGTTGCCCCCGGATACGCTCTTCAAGACGCTGCCTTGGATGGGCTTATCGTTCGTTTCTGAGGCAGGTAGGAAGATCCGGAAGGTTGACCCCTCACCCACGCTACTGGCTACTTCGATCCAGCCTTGGTGCTGCTCGACGATACCAAAGACGGTTGCTAAACCCAGCCCGGTACCCCTTCCTACTTCCTTGGTCGTGAAGAAGGGTTCGAATATGCGGGGCAGGATTTCGGAAGCGATGCCGCAGCCGGTGTCCTTCACACTTAAACGGACAAAACGACCTGCTCTGGCGCGTGAGTTCCTGGCCACATGGTCGCCACCGATGTCCTGGGACTCGAGCGAAATCGTAAGGCGTCCTCCATTCGGCATAGCGTCTCGTGCGTTCACAGCCAGGTTCATGAGAACCTGCTCCATCATGCCCGGATCCGCATTGACCGTCGGAAGGTCGGCCTCGAAGTGAGTGTCGAGGGTGATATCTTCACCCAGCACTCGCAGAAACAATCGGGTCAGGCCTCCCACCACCTCGCAGAGATCCAGGTTCCGGGTTTGCCTGATCTGCCGCCGGCTAAAAGTCAGAAGTTGCTGAGTCAGGTTGGCGGCTCGTTCGGCGGCCGTCGCAATATCCCGGATACTCTCCCGGACCTCCGGTTCGAGCGAGTGCTGTTCCAAGAGCAGGGATGTTTGCATCTGCACCACAGTGAGGAGATTATTGAAGTCGTGGGCCACTCCACCGGCCAGTTGTCCCACCGCGTCCATTTTTTGGGCTTGCCAGAACTGCTCTTCCAACTCGCGGCTGGTTGTGATGTCATCCGCTACGCCGGCAATTCGCTGGATCTTTCCTGAGGCGTCTCGTACCGGGAATGCCCGGTCGTGAATCCACCGAACGGAACCATCGGGTCGAATGATGCGATATTCCACGTCGTACGATCCTTCGGTTTGAAGCCGGGTGGCATTTCGGACCCGTTCCTTGTCCTCAGGATGGATGGGGTCCATCCAGGAGTGCGGCGCCAGATACAGGCTGTCGCACGTTCGCCCCCAAATTCTTTCGTAGGCCGGGCTGATATAAACGACATGACCGCTGAGATCCCTCAGCCAAAAAACCTCGTTGATGTTCTCTGTGACCTGACGGAACCGCTCCTCGCTCTCTTGTCGAGCCTTCTCCGCCCGTTTCTGGTCGGTGATGTCCCGGGTGATACCCAGCAAAGAGACGACAGCTCCGTTCCTGTTGCGAAGTGGAACGGCATGGGTCTCGAGCCAGCGCCGGGTTCCCTTTAACCCCTCAATCTCAAACTGCAGGGAGCCACTTTCCCCGCCCAGCACCTTTTCAGAGAGGGTGGCAAAGGCCTGTCGGTGTTCGGGAACGACAATGCTCAAAACGCTTTGACCCACAACCTCTTCGAGTGAATCGGCTTCCAGCATGCGCAGCCCGGCGGGATTCATTTCCAGCAAGACGCAATTGGGTCCCAGCACCTTAACGCACTCGGGTTCCGACTGGATCACGGTTCGCAAACGTTCCGAACTCTCATGCAGTGCCTCTTCAGCCAGCTTGCGGGCGGTGACGTCGAGGGCCACACCGACCACGCTTACGGGCCGGCCGGCTTCATCATAGTTTCCTCGACCGCGCGCCACGATCCACCTTACCTCCCCGTTGGGGCGGAGGATGCGGAATTGATGGTCGTACTCCATGCGAGTCTCGAGAGCCATCTGCAAGGTCTGCTGGGTCGCTGCTCGGTCGTCTGGATGGACGGCGCCACAGAACAAGTCCTGACTCGAACTCTCACCTTTGCTGAAGCCGAAAATGCTCTTAAGCTGTTCATTCCAGGTCACTCGCCCCTTGTTCACGTCCCATTCCCAGATTCCGATGTTGCCTCCACTGACCGCCAGGCGCAACCGCTCCTCGCTGGCTCTCAGTGCCGTCTCCGTGCGACCGCGACTGATGGCAATGGCAGCCAGGTGGGTAGCGACCTCGACTAGCTGCTGGTGCTTTCGGTCGAGTTGGCGAGGGCTCCGGTAGTAAATGGCAAACGTTCCCAAAATCTGGCGTTCACGATCGAAGATGGGGCTAGACCAGCAGGACCTGAGTTCGTGCCGCAACGCCAGATCTCGGCAGTCGGCACAAAGCGGATCGACCGCGATGTCTTGCACAAACACCGCTTCGCCGTGGAAAGCGGCGGCCCCACACGAACCTGCCCGTGGACCGATGGCCCATCCGTCCAAGGCCGTCGAGTAATCCGGGGGTAGACTGGGCGCTGCCCCATGACGAAGCCGGAGACCCTCTTCGTCAAGCAACAGGATGGAGCACAACATTTCGGGTGCTTGAGCTTCGACTACCCGAATCAACTCTGTCAGGGTGTCCGGCAACGGCGCGCCGACCGCAACCATCTCCAAGACTTTATTCTGCCCGCTCAGGAGGTCGCCGGTTCGCTTTCGCTCGGTGATGTCGATATGACTGCCCAGCATCCGGACGGGTTGTTTCCTGCCGTCCAGGATCAGGTCGGCTTGGGACAAGATCCACCGCCACGATCCGTCCTTATGGCGCATGCGGAACTCAACCTCATAGTTGGGCCACGGATTGGCCAGGTATCTGGCCAGCAGGGCCTTCACGCGCGGCAGGTCCTCGCTATGGACCCGGCTTTTCCATTCGTTGAAGTTATTGGAAATTTCATGATCCTCGTAACCGAGCTGATGCTTCCACTCCGGGGAGTAAAGCACCTGATGAGTTTGGAGATTCCAATCCCAGAGTCCCACATTGCCGGCTCGAACCGCCAACTCCAGATGAAATTGATCCGATTGCAGACCCATATTTATTTGCTGGTGCCGGCTCCCACAGGAGAGTGAGCCAGAGCACCCAGTCGCCCCTTTTTGAATCAAGTCTCCCTTCAAGCTTACGCTGGCTTGCCGTCAGGCGAAAGCTGTTTGTCCCTCGCAATAGACAGCGCAAACCGCCGTGCTTCTTAGGAACCGCTCCAATGATTCCCCTAATTCGCCTCCGGAAGCTCTTCCGGCAAGCCCGTGTAAGGATTCGAACGGTCAAACGTCTTCGGTGGGTGAGGGTAGGGAATAGGCTATTCCGAGATGGACAAACGTGAGGAGGCGGTATGATTAGGGCAGCGCGGGAAGGTCAGGAGTTCGAACTTGTAGGCGGTTCTGGAGGAAGACTGATGAGAGATCCTGTTTGCGGTATGACTGTGGATCCTGCGAAACCTGGAGCAAGCTGGGTTCATGAAGGTCAGACCTATTACTTCTGCTGCCCGCATTGTGCGAAGCAGTTCCAGGCACAGCCACGGCGATACTTGGAACAAAGCCCCAAAGTCTTCAGTCCCGGCGACGCGATGAGTCCCTTCGCCATCCTTTCCGCTGATTCCAGCGCAGCCGTCCCACTCGAGCAGCCGGTTCGAGATCCCGTCTGCGGCATGACGGTGGAGCCAGGTAAGGCTGCGGGAATTCACGTCCACAAAGGGGTCAGGTACTACTTCTGCAGTGAGCATTGCGGGGAGCGGTTCAAGACAAATCCGGATGAGTTTCTGACACCGGTTCCGGCCGCTTCAAAGGGACAGCGTCCGCCGGCCCCCGCCGGCTTGGCCTCCAGCGACCACACCTGCCCCATGCATCCCGAGATTCACCACGCCGGTCCTGGGGCTTGCCCCAAGTGCGGGATGGCGCTGGAGCCGACCACGTTGGCTCCCTCTTTTCCCGGCAGGACTGAGTACGTCTGCCCGATGCATCCCGAAGTGGTCCAGGACGAACCGGGGTCCTGCCCAAAGTGTGGAATGGCGCTGGAACCACGGGTCGCCACGCCGGAGCAAGAAAACCCGGAACTGAGGGAGATGACCCGCAGATTCTGGTGGAGCGTTGGCCTGACGGTTCCCATCTTTCTGATGGGGATGTCGGAAATGGTTCCAGGTCATCCGCTGCAGCAGGTGCTGCCGGCTCGCTCCTGGAATTGGCTGCAGTTTGCACTGGCCACTCCGGTGGTGCTGTGGGGAGGATGGCCTTTCTTTCAGCGCGCCTGGGCCTCGCTCCTGAACCGCAGTTTGAACATGTTCACCCTCATCGGGATGGGAACCGGTACCGCCTACGGTTACAGTGTGGTGGCGGCGCTGTTCCCTGGGCTATTTCCCGCTTCTTTCCGCGGACATGGCGGCGCGGTGGCAGTCTACTTCGAAGCCGCTGCTTCGATCACCACCTTGGTTCTTCTGGGGCAAGTCCTCGAATTAAAGGCCCGCAGTCAAACCAGTAGCGCCATCAAAGCACTGCTGGGCCTGGCGCCCAAGACCGCCAGGATTCTGCGAGCAGACGGACAGGAAGAGGACATTCCATTGGACCAAGTGGTAGAGGGCGACCGGCTGAGAGTGCGGCCGGGCGAGAAGGTCCCGGTGGATGGGATCGTACTGGAGGGAAGCAGTTCGGTGGACGAGTCCATGATCACCGGGGAGCCTGTTCCGGTTGAGAAGGCCCCCGGTCAATCCGTGACGGGTGGGACCGTAAACGGAACCGGAAGTCTCGTGATGCGGGCACAGCGGGTCGGGAAAGACACCCTGCTGGCCCAGATCGTTCAAATGGTGTCGGAGGCTCAGCGCAGCCGGGCTCCCATCCAGCGACTGGCAGACGTGGTGTCGGCCTACTTCGTGCCGGCCGTGCTGGCCGTAGCGGTCGTGACGTTCCTCGCATGGGGTCTCGCCGGGCCCGAACCTCGGATGGCCCACGCGCTGGTCAACGCCGTGGCGGTGCTGATCATTGCTTGTCCGTGTGCCCTTGGCTTGGCCACTCCGATGTCCATCATGGTTGGTACCGGCCGAGGAGCCAGAGCAGGCGTACTCATCAAGGCCGCCGACGCGCTCGAGACCCTCGAAAAGGTGGACACGCTGGTGGTGGACAAAACCGGAACCCTCACCGCAGGCAAACCGGAAGTCCAGGCAATTGTGCCCTTGGAAGGCCACAACGGAGACAAGGTGTTGCAGTTGGCGTCGAGCCTGGAACGCGGCAGCGAACATCCGTTGGCCGGAGCCGTGGTGACTGCCGCGAAGCAACGAAAGATGGACTTACATCCAGTCGAGAATTTTCGTTCCATCACCGGGAAGGGGGTGACGGGCAACGTTCTCGGTGTCCCCGTGGCCCTGGGCAATCGTCAGCTTTTCGACCAGTTGGGCCTCGATGCCGAGCCTTTGCTCGCAAAAGCCGAGGACCTCAGGCGGGATGGCCAAACGGTCTTGCTTGTGGCTGTGGACGGCCAGCCAGCCGGGTTGCTGTCTGTGGCAGACCCCATCAAGGAGTCCTCCCACAGTGCCATTCGTGATCTCCATCGGCAAGGAATTCGAATCATCATGCTGACGGGCGACACCAGAGAGACGGCCCGCGTGGTGGCCGACAAACTGGGGATCGACGAAATCGAAGCCGAGGTTTTGCCCGATCGTAAGAATGAGGTCATTCAGCAGCTGCAACGCTCCGGCCGGGTTGTCGCGATGGCCGGCGATGGAATCAACGACGCCCCCGCTCTGGCTCAGGCCCAGGTTGGTATAGCGATGGGAACGGGAACGGACGTGGCCATGGAGAGTGCTGGGATCACGCTGGTCAGGGGAGATCTGCAAGGGATCGTTAAAGCACGGAAACTGAGTCGGAGCACCATGCGCAATATCCGGCAGAATTTGTTTTTTGCCTTCATCTATAACACACTGGGAGTCCCCGTCGCGGCCGGTGTCCTCTATCCCGTCTTTGGGTTATTGCTCAGCCCCATGATCGCCGCGGCGGCTATGACCTTCAGTTCGGTAACCGTCATCAGCAACGCGCTGCGCCTTCGCAAGCTGGCGCTGTGAGAACACGGCAATCCGTGCGCTCCGCTTTTCGCCTGCCCGGTCAGTCCAAGCTGGAGGGGAACCACGATCGATCCAGGACCAGAGGGGGAATTAAGGAACTCGAATGATTCAGATCATCTGGGATACCCGCGGTTATTTTTTCTGGTTGCTCGTTGTTTCGGCTTTTTGCTGGACTCTGGAACGAGTGGTGCCTTGGCGACGAGAACAGCAGGCTTGGCGCAGCCAGATCGGCCAGGATTTCTTCTGGCTTGTTTTCAATGGCCACTACGCCGGAGTCCTGCTGGCGGCGATCGGAAATTGGGCCGTTTCTTCTCTAAGCCAGTGGCTCGGGCTCAACGGGCTCACGGGCCCCTCGTCAGTCGCGCTGTTGGTTTCCAGCCCCGCCTGGTTGCAGTTCGTGGTGTTCCTGCTGACCAAGGATTTTCTTGAATGGTGCGTGCACAATCTATTGCACCGCGTGCCGTGGCTTTGGGAGTTCCACAAGCTGCATCACAGTATTGTGGAACTAGACTGGATCGGCAATATGCGGTTCCACTGGATGGAGATTGTTGTCTACCGCAGTTTGACGTACTACCCGCTTTTTATGCTGGGCGTCCAGCCGAACGTGATTTTGTGGATTGCGGTTTTCAGCACTTTGATCGGGCATCTGAATCACTCCAACCTCAAGCTGGATTGGGGAATCCTTCGCTACGTCTTGAACTCTCCCCGTCTTCATGTCTGGCATCACGACATCGTCCTGCACCAGAAGGCAGGACAGAATTTCGGAGTGGTGTTCAGTCTTTGGGACTTCCTGTTTGGCACGGTTTACTTTCCGGCACAGGGCCAGCCCGAGCGCCTGGGATTTAATCGGATGGAGGAGTTTCCGAAGGGACTTCTGACGCGGTTTCTGTATCCGTTCTGGAGAAGCAAGGCACGGGAACAGGGCGGGAAAGGCGCGTAACGGTCCTTGCGGGGTTTTCGGGATTGATGGCTGGTCTGGACTTCGTTCACTGTGGTCCGAAGGAAGGCGATGAATCGGAAGCTGTGCTTACTATTGGCTGTGTCAGGGGCTGCCGCCATGGTCTCAGCCTGCTCAAGGCATCATGCCTATGATGCTTCCGGCGTCATCGGGGGCCAGTCCGTTGCGACGACTGTCGACAGCAAGATAGCCCGCGATTACCTCAAGCAGGCAGCCGCACCTTCCACTCTTGGCCGGGAGCTCCGGGAGCTGATTAGCAAGGCAGATCGCGAACCGTTGAGTGTACCGGTACTTCAGCGGCTGTCGAACCGAGCATCGGTGGATTTGGCTGCGCTTTACTTTGTGCACCGCGTTTACCGCGATCCGCGCAGTCAGGCGGCCCAAGATGCCTTTCACGCGTGCCTAAGGGCTCTTCGCGGTGCGGCCCGCAAACCGCACGAATTGTCTCAGGGTTTAAGGTCACACCTTATCGCATTTGTCCCGGGCTATGCCTACCGGCTTGATCGGACCACGGGGGCCGATTTTGGCCGCCAACGAGCACTGCTGCGGAGCATCGGATTTCAAACGGCTTTGATCGAAACCGACGAACTTGGAACAGTCGAGTCTAACGCCAGGGTGATTGCTCAACAGATTCGGGAATGGGGCGGCGAACACAAGACTGTTCTGCTGGTGAGCGCCAGTAAAGGGGGTCCCGAGGCCGCAACGGCGTTGGGCGATCTGCTCAGACCCAGCGAAGTTAAACATGTTAGTGCCTGGCTCAGCATCGGGGGTATCTTGCGGGGTAGCCCGTACGCGGACCGCTTCATGACTTGGCCCAAGAGCTGGGTTGGAAGGACGGTATTCTATTTCCAAGGTCTCGACGGTGATGTCATCTCCAACCTGAGCACCAGAGTTCGACGCCCCCTCTTCGCCCGGCTTCGATTCCCCGATCACCTGCTCAGGCTTCAGTACGTTGGAGTGCCTTTGTCTGGCCAGGTGAGCTCTTCAGTTAGAGGGCGCTACGAAGCCCTCAAGTCGCTGGGACCCAATGACGGATTGACCCTCGTGGTGGATGAGCTTGTCCCGAACGGGATAGTGATCACCGATCTCGGGTTGGACCACTACTATCGGGACCCCGAGATCGATCTAAAAACCCTGGCCTTGGCTCTTGTGGTACTTGAACTGACCGCAAGTCCCCAAGAGGGAGCGGCAGAGGATCACGGGTTCTGAGATCCGTGTCCCGGAGACCTTTGGATCCGGCCATAACATAATAGGCTCCCGCCCAATGCCACCAGCGCTTTCCCAAGGATTCGGCGAACTCCCTCCAGCTAAGGACATCAAGACATCACCAGCAGCGGACGGCCCTACACGCAGCTTGTCCGGAACGACGCGCGTCAAGCTCAAGTTCTCTCAGGACCCGCTCAAGACAAGCTGGGAAATGCTCCCCGGCGTCACAAAATGGCCACGAAGCCGCGTTCGCTGTCTTCCGAGCTGCCAGGAATCCGGCATTGGTCGCCCTGTCAAGTGATCGTTCGCACGGTGAGGCCGTAGAACGGTTACTGCACCGAGGCCGATAATGTTCCACGACGGAGTGGCAACCTTGATTAATGGTCCAACGGTGAAGCGGTGACTTCCTTTCGTGCAGGAACCACGTTGATGGAGAGCGTCACTGGAACCGAGGCTGGAAAGAAGCAGGTCTTTTCGTTGCAAGCCTGATAGTGGAGCCGCCCCCTGAGAATTCTCCTCCCGGCAGCTGCGGAGTCAGACACATTGAGCGAGATGACGATCGTGAATTTCCCATCCAGGGTCTGCAAGTCATCGTCGGTCCCCTCCAGACGGTAGGCTTTTCCTGGCGGATAGGCCACCTTTGCGATGGTGACATCTGGGGCCGGTTCCAACTTGATTTGGGTCGGAATCAGATAGTCGTGGCTGGGCGGATTTGCCTGCAGATGGTACCCCTCTGCAACCGCCACCGAAACTTTGACCTCCACGCTCCGCCCTGCAGCGACCTGGGCATCTCCGGGCAGATGGACCCACACGATCTTATCGGCCGTTCCTTCTGCCACCGCCGCAGACCCGAGCAGCAAAAGTGCATACACGACAGTCATTGGTCCGCTAACAATTGTTCCAGCCTGGCAGTGAGTGCCAAGAGCTTGGCGTCAAAGTGGGCCGAGTCAAGCAGAGAATAGAAACGGATCCTACCTTCTTTGTCGATGATCAAATTAGAGGCGATCGGGACCTGGTATCGCTCCAAGTCGGGTTGAACGCCGGGTGGCGCATAGGCTGCTGAAACGGCTCCGTCCAAGTCCAGCAAAACTGGAAACGTAAACTTCATGCGCTCGGCCCATTTGGCAGCTAGGGCCGGTTCTTCCTTTACGTCAATGACCTGCACTTGTACGCCTCGTGCCTTGTACTTCTGAAAGAGTGCCTCCAGGTGCGGAGCCTCCGCACCACAGAACGGTCACCAACTGGCCGCGAAATGCAGCACGACGAACTTTCCGCGCTGCTGCTCCAACGATACCAACCGATCATCTATGCTCTTGAGAGTGAACTTGGGCGCCGTCTCGCCGAGCATTGGTTGTTTCTCTTCATTGGCCGTTGCAAAGCCTGACAGTGCGGCTGCAAGTCCTGCTACCGCCAAGGCTGACAAGAGACGTCCGGTTCGAAGTCCCATTGCTCCTCCAGTGATATCAAGGGTCATGTTATGTTACTTGACCTGTGCCATTGGTAAAAGCGGTTTGTCCGTCGAGGGCAAGATGAACGCACGGCTGCGGTCTGGTGTTGGCTTGCTAGCGCAGACGTAACGTCAGCGCATTCCCTTTTCCGAATTCGATGTCGAGGGTGGCCGTGTCGCCACTCTCCCATTCCCCTGCGATTCCCCGGGTCTGATTATAACCTTCCGCATCGGAGGCCACGCGCACGCGAATTCGGTGTTTGCCGGGCGTCATGGAGGTTTGGTACGAGAATGTTCCTTGGACCGACTTGAGGAAGCCGAGTCGTTTGCTTACTTTGCCCAACAGCTTGCCCTCATACGAGATCTCATCGTCGATCCAGACTGCCAGGTCCGCACTGCGGAAAGCGTGGACGCAGCGCATTTGCAGACCAACGGTTTTGGCTGGACCCAGATTCCGGTAGCTCAGAAAACCCATGGACACGATCAGCAGTACCAAAGCCAGCGTCAGCTTCCACTTGCGGTAGAAGGCCGCGCCCGGAGCGCGATCTTTCGAAGGGATCCGATTCCCTTGAGGGCTGGGAAGCGGTTGAATCGGTGAGCCTCTCGATGCGGTTGTAACTCGCAGCGCCTCGCTGGTCGCCGCCGTCTCGCGACGAACCGTCAGGTCTGGAGTGGCGGCTCGATTGGGGTTTGTCTGAGAGCGCGGCGCTTGTCCACAAATCACATCCTCTAAGTCGTCCGCAAACTCCTGCCCTCGCTGATAGCGCTGCACCGGATCCTTGGCGAGTGCGCAGTCGAGAATCCAGTTCAAACGAGGATCCAGTGCGGGATTCAGTTCGGTGATGCGAACGGGATCCTGGTAGGCGATCTGAAAAGCGACTGAGGTCGCGTTATCACCTTTGAATGGCCTCTCTCCGGACAGCATTCGATAAAGAATGATTCCCAGCGAGAAGAGATCCGACCGGCCGTCGACCTCGCCGCCAAGGACTTGTTCCGGAGACATATAGGAGGGTGTTCCGACTGTTTCGCCCGGCCTGGTGTGCTGCGTCGCATCAAGCTTGGCGATGCCGAAGTCTGTCACGATGGCCTGGCCTTGAGAGGTGACGATGATGTTCGCGGGTTTGATATCCCGATGGACGATTCCCTGGCTGTGTGCATAGTCCAAAGCCTCGGCCACTTGCTTCAACCATTTGAGCTTCTGTTCGGTAGGCGTACTCGAAGGGTCAGCCAGCAGTTGTTCCAACGTCTGGCCGTCGAGGTACTCCATGACCAGGTAAAGGGCCTGGGTATCTTCCGCTTCGCCCACATCATGAATCGTGACCAGGTTTGGATGAGAGAGCTTGCCGGCAGCGCGGGCTTCGCGCAGGAAGCGTAGCCGGTAGTCATTCTGTTGCTCGGGACTGACACCAGGAGGGACGTTGATGGTCTTGATGGCAACGGTTCGGTCGATCAGCGGGTCCCGGGCGCAAAAGACAGTGCCCATGGCGCCGCGGCCGAGAACTGATCTGATCCGGTAGCGACCCAGGCACTCCATTCTTTCAAATCCGTTGCAAGAGGAAATCAGGTTTTGTCCAAGACCGAGAAAACCATCGTCGTCGAGCCGATTCGGAATTCGGACATATGCTCAAGGGGGTGGGTCTCAATCCTCTCGTCGTCGACGAACGTCCCGTTGGTGCTTCCAAGATCCGCGACGATACCGGAGTTTCCGTGCACTTCGATGACGCAGTGCCTTCGTGAAACCTCAGGATCGTCCAGGACAATGTCGGTATCGCTTCGCCCTAACGAGACTTTTGCCTTGGTTACAGGAAAGACCTTCCCCTTCAGGGGGCCGGAGATCACGACCAGCGAGACGGCCTTACCCTGAAGCAGCCGGGGTTGGGATGCGCCAATGACGGAGGTCGCGTCAAGCGAGCGGGCCGACACAGGCCCACGCAGGCGCCGGCTCAGTTCGTCGTGGCTGAGCAGAGGGGGAGTTGCCGATGGGGACAGCTTGCGAGAAGCTGGAATCGGAAAGCTGGTTTGACATTGGCTGCAGCGGACATTCATGCCCGTACCAGCGACCAACTGAGATTCATCCAGCCGATAGGAAGCCTGGCAGTTTGGACACTCAACAATGGTCATCGTTCCCTTCCTTAAGTGGCTAGATCGGCAGTGGTTGGATGGCACGTTAGACAAAAATGCCCTTCATCACCAGCGCCGGCCTCTGCGATGTAATTCTTCCCCGGACCCAGTAAATTCGTTACACCGTGACAGATTTAGACGCGGATGAACCAGGCGACCTTCGTGCGATCTGACGTTCTTCCGTCACTTAGGGAATTAGAGCTTTTGGAAGTGCGTTTGCTGCTGCAACTGGCTCTTTGAAGAAGTGTGTCACCAGAGAATGGGGGTTTTGAACCATCGCGGCGATCTAGCGGGAACCGCCATTCCAGTGGAATAGCGGAACCTGACGCCCCGGACAACCAGATGAAAGGCCTGCGGGGGATGTCCCCCGACGCTGATATCCGTCACAACGTGATCTGAAAGCTTCCTAAATGGCTCCTCGAAAAACGATTCAAACCCTGATCATCATTGCTGGAACCGTCCTCACGCTCTCCTTTGGATTCGGGGCCTTTCTGTTGTTCCGCGCCCACAGGCCGAGTCTGAGTGTTCAACAGGAATCGGGGGCGTCCGCGACCTCGCAGCTCGATGAGCTGTTGAGGCAAGGAGCCGAGCACCTCAGGAGCCACCGAACGGAGCAGGCTATCGTTGCCTATCGCCAAGCTCTGGCCCACAGCCCACGATCGCTGGAGGCCCAGTTGGGTATTGCCCAGGGAGAGCTTCTGGCGGGGCGCGAAGACGCGGCAATCGGCGAATACCAGAGAGCCTTGAGGCTGGATGCCGGAAACCTTCTGGCCCTGCGGCAACTGGCTGGCTTGTACTCACACCAATTCACAGCCTGGAAGCAATCTGAAGAGATGTTCAGGCAGTACCTGTCCTTGAAACCGGATGATGCGGAGGGACAGCTAGGTTTGGCGCGCGTGCTTGCGTGGCAGGGTAAGTCGCAGGAAGCGGTCAGCTGGTTTTCGAGAGAACCCGTTCTGACACTGATGACTTCTCAGGATCGACGCGATTTTGCGTTTGCCCTGGTCAAGTCGGGCCAGGCGGACCGCGCCGAGCCACTCTTGAACCAGTTGTTGAGGGAACGCCCCAGGGACTTCGATCTCAGGTTACAACTGGCCAGCCTGTACGCCTCCAGGAAGGCGTGGGACCGGGCTCTACCTCTCTATCGAGACCTTCTCAAAGAACGCCCCCGGGATACCCGCCTCTTGATGACCTACGGTCTGGGCTTGCTTGCGGTGAAGGACTATGAAGCTGCCTCTCGCCCGCTGGAAACGGCCTGCAGAACGGCTTCCAGACCGCCCGAGGCCTGCCTTGGCTATGCACGAGCCCTGAAGGGAATGGGGAAGCTGAAACCGGCTGCCAGAGAGTTCGACCAAGTTATGCCCCACTATGAGCGGGATGCGTCGATCACTCGAGAGTTTGCTGACTTGTTGTTGGAAAAGCGCGATTACCGGGGCTCGGAGAAGACGTACAAGCAGGCCTACGAGCTCGGTTTACGGGATGACGCCCTGCTGATCGGGCTGGCGGGAGCCCTTCGAGGCAACGGAAAATCTCGGGAAGCCTTGCCGTACCTGGAGGAAGCTTATCGGCGCAGGCCCACCGACCGATTGGCTTTCGAGTTGGCCAAGCTTTACCAGAAGCTGGGCCGAAACGATCGGGCGTTGGAGTTGCTGGAACAAATTGAATCGTCGGCTCAGACGAAACGATCCAAGAACCGAGGGTAAGAACAGGATGGAATGCGGGGGTTGCAAGCGCGAGATCGAGCCAACCTGTCGCTATTGCCCGACGTGCGGCAGGCGGTACCGGACAGGCAAAGTCTCTCGTGGCTTACGCACGGCCGGCCTGTTCCTGTCCGTGGCCGTCCTGGTGACATGGTTCGCCGGGATCCTGTATCGGCAGTATCGTCTTTCGACCCTCAAACGCGGCTCACGGGGCGGCGTGGCGTACGTTTTCTGGCTGGCCGGGAGGTCTCCCAACAAGGATCTTCTGGAGCAGGTCTTAGGGATGCCTGCCAGGCAGCAGGTTCTTTCTGCCGGGAGAACGATTACCTGGTTTCGCCTTAGCGACGGCTTACTCGGCTTCGATCCCGGGGGACCTTTTCTGCACTTTCGGCCGACCTCGCCGCTGCCCCTCCAGATGCTGAGTTCCTACCGATCGCACACAGAAGTCGTTCGCAAGGGACCGGAGTGGCCTCTCGTTTTCGAAGGCACGGATGGACTCAGGTTTCTTGTTCTCACAAGCCAGACACACCCGGAGGCGGCGAAAGAACTCATCCTCTGGAGGAGCTCCACTTAATTGGAGATGAACATCTCTGTTATTTGTCGTAATCCCATGAACAGGGGGTCTCAATGAAGACACGACCATTCCTACCGGCTTGCCTCCTCAGCTTGATTCTCGGATGGGTTAGTCCGGCCGGCAGTACGGAAAGATCCGATGCAGGCTCAGGGCTGGACCGGCCCGTGAGTTCCCAGGAGATCGAACAACTAAAGCGCCAGATCGCGGACGCCACGCAATCCAACGTCGAATTGATCTCGGACTACCACAGCGAGACCGGCGACCTGAACAATCGCCTGGATTTCTGGAGATTCGGAGCCCGCCTCAATTATCGCCCGGGTTCCGGAACTGTTTTGTATTTCTCCGGTGTGCACACCCCTTACCGAACTCGCGACAGCGTTCTGAATGCCTGGGGAACGAACTTCTCTGTGGGCCTGCAAGGCAAGCTCTCAGAGCGCGTCAGTGCGCAGCTAGAAGGCGGGGCCACGCGTTTCAGCACGAATACGACGTCAATCAATGCGATGGGCAGCTTAACCTTTCGCGCTTCCGACCGCTCGGGCTTCTATCTCACCGCCAGTCGCTCGAATGTTGAAGAAACGTTGCTCTCCGCGGTTGGTTTTCGACCCGTCACAGGCCCCTTCGCGGGTCAGTTGGTGGGGCGGGTGATGGACAATCGTGTCGTGTTCGGGGGACAGGCGCGTGTTGTGGGGAACCTGGACGTGTTTGGCGAAGCGGGCGTGGGTAATCGAGACGGCGCCAATATCGATTCCAATTTCTTCCGGACGGCGGGCGGGGGCATCGGTTACAACATTATCGCCGTTTCCGAAGATCAGCCTCTCAGCCTCGTTCGTGCCAGCTATTCGGCTAACTACTTCGGATTTGACACGGATCGCCTTGGATTCGGAGGAGCTTCGCTCCTTACCAGCACAGGGCGCCCCATCAACCCGGCCCTGCTTGGCAGCGATGGTGTTTCTCCTGAGCCGGGTGCGAGTCGGCCGGGTGTGGGCGGATACTTCAGCCCTGAGTACTACTTGAGCAACGTCGTCCGGCTGGAACTGCGCGGGAGGCCCAGTCAGCAGATGGCCTATCGGATATCCGGTTTTGTGGGAGGACAAAACTACACCGGGTCATCAACCCGCCAGGTGAGCGGGTTTTCGGCCACTCTGACATTTCGGCTGACGGAGGCCTTTTCTCTGCCGGTGACCTACCTGGTTGACACCTTCGGCCCGTTTACCCAGCAGTCTGTCTTTGCCCGATTGGTCGTCCGCTTCTGAAGCCGTTAGCCACGCCATGGTCCTGTCCACAACCAATGTCCGCCTCAGTCGTTGGATCCCAGGGATCGGTTTGCTGATTGTCCTGTTCCTGCCTTTCGTGTATTCGGCCATCGTTGTGCCTCTCTCCCCGGTCCAGCAAGCCTTGGTGGCAGGGGCTTTGATCGGCTTCGCGATGCTGGCCAGCACGAGTCGCTGGATGCGACCGCTGATCATCTTTCTCAGTTGCTTTGCCTCGATGCGTTATTTGTACTGGCGCATCAGCTCGACGTTGAACTTTGACACGGAGTGGAACGGTGTCGTCTCCGTCCTTTTGCTGGGCGCAGAGGTCTATGGCCTGTTGATTCTGTTCCTGGGCTATTTCCAAACGATCGAGGTCTTCAAACGCACTTCGCCTCCCTTAACGCGGTTTCCCAGTGTGGATGTATTTGTCCCGACCTACAACGAGCCCGCCGAAATTGTGCGCCGCACCGTGATCGGCGCCTTGGCTATCGACTATCCGAACAAGAAGGTCTATTTGCTGGATGACGGCCGTCGTCCCGAGATGCGGCGTCTGGCCGAAGAAGTGGGCTGCCACTACCTGACCCGACCGGATAACCGCCACGCCAAAGCCGGAAACCTCAATAATGCTTTGCAGCATACTTCCGGCGAGCTGCTCGCGATATTCGATGCCGACCACGTGCCGGTACGCGGCTTCCTGCAGAAGACGGTTGGCTTTTTTGAGGATGCCAATGTGGCCCTGGTCCAGACGGCACAGCATTTTTTTAATCCGGACCCCTACGAGCGAAACTTACATTTGACGGACCGGGTCGCTCCGGAACAGTCTTTCTTCTATCACGTCATTCAACCTGGTAATGACTTCTGGAATGCAGCCTTCTTTTGTGGTTCTTGCGCGGTCCTCCGGCGTTCGTCCATTGAGGCGATTGGAGGGTTCAAGACTCAAACAGTGACCGAGGATGCGCACACGGCCCTCGAACTCCACTCGCGTGGCTTCTCATCGGTTTATCTGCCGGTGCCTTTGGCTGCCGGTCTGGCCACCGAGACCTTTGCGGCCCACGTTCAGCAGCGAATGCGGTGGGCGCGGGGCATGGCACAAATCCTGCGGATCGACTGTCCGCTTTGGAAGCGGGGCCTCTCCTGGCCGCAGCGACTGAATTACTTTAATGCCATGTTGCACTTCTTCTTCGGAATTCCTCGCCTGATCATGATCCTCGCTCCCCTCACTTTTCTATTGCTGGGACTTCATCCGATCAAGGCTAATGCACTGGCGGTGATGGCTTACATCCTCCCGCATATCGGGCTGTCGACGATTGCCAATTCGGTGCTGAGCAAGAGCTACCGCCAATCCTTCTGGGCTTCCGTATATGAGGTATCCATTGCCTCCTACACCGCAGGCGTGACCCTGCTGGCTCTTTTGAACCCTCGCCTCGGGAAATTCAACGTTACCGACAAGGGAACGTGCCTCGGGGAAGCCCGCTTCGACTGGCGAACCAGCAGAACCCCCCTTTTGCTCATCACCTTGTCGGTGGTTGCCTTGACCGTGGCTTTTCCATTACGTCTCGTCTGGTTTTCCTACCACGGCAAGGAAGCCTCGGAACTCCATTCCATCCTCATCAATACTCCTTGGGCGCTGGCCAACCTGTTGACGCTGATCGCAGCCGCTTGCGTCGCGTACGAACAGCCCCAACAGCGAAGAGCGCCTCGCGTCGCTCGCGATTTTCTGTGTGTGCTCGATTTTGGGGGACTGGTGGTGACGGGGCGCAGTGTGACGATCAGTGAGACCGGCGTCAGTGTTCGATTGCCACGGCCCCTGGCAGTTCCGCAGGAGTGTAGCGGGTGGATTCGGAGTGAGGTCGATGCGACGCTTCCGGTTTTTCGGGGGCGTCTGCGGAGAGTCAGCTGTGACTGGGAAAATGACGGCCAGGTTCTGGCCTCTTTTTCGTTCGGCCAGTTGGATCCTTACGCGCACCGCCGGTTGGTGGAGCTGATTTTTTGCGGGGATGA
The DNA here is from genome assembly GCA_040753175.1 of Acidobacteriota bacterium. Taxonomy (GTDB): domain Bacteria; phylum Acidobacteriota; class Terriglobia; order Versatilivoradales; family Versatilivoraceae; genus JBFMEW01. The sequence continues at coordinate 388,428 of JBFMEW010000004.1, forward strand.
TAGCTGGACACGGCATCGCTACCCCCGCGACCAGATCCTGCGGTCTTTTTGGTACCTTGTCACGACGTTTTGGAGGGTTACCGAACCGCGGCGGCCCCGGCAACGTCAGTCCCCCCGACTGGCCGGCAACTGGAAAGCGTGGTGCCAGGATCAAGAGTGTCGCTGCACATCCCTGAGCGGGCTGGGCGCCCTGATCAGATTCGACGGTGCTTCTGCGGTGCCTTCGGTCGGATCGAAGCTGCGAGTCGCGATGGGAGAAGAACGTAACATCGAAGCCAGCATCGGAAGAGTGGTGGCCTTGGAAGGTCAGGCGGGGGGCTATGGCGTTCAATTTGAGTGGCCGAGCCCCCAACTTTTTTCGGTGTTTTGCGACAACCTGTATAGAGGCCACGACCCGGCATTCACGCGGTCCCATCCAACGTCCGACAGACCTCGCTGGATTCCGCGACGCCGCTGGTCCCTGCTGAGGCGTGCCTAGCCGCCCAAGCCCGGCCGCCAGATACCGTGGTTGTCTCCACTGCCATGCATAGGTGCCACAGTCAGTTCAGGAAAATCCAGCCAAGACCCGGACCCACCGGCTTGTGGGACGCCTCGTTCCGCCTTCTGCTCGGTCTGTGCCCGGCCTTCTTCTTTTGCTGCACCGGGAAAACTCTAACCTCTGGAACCGAACCGCTCACCACGCCGCCTGTCCTGGCGGAAAGCTGGAAGGTCTACGTTCAGAAGTTTATCCAGGAGGATGGCCGTGTCATTGATCACAAAGGAGGAGGTATTTCTACTTCAGAAGGACAGGCCTACGCCATGCTGCGGGCGGTTTGGATGCGAGACCGTGAGGTCTTCGACAAGACCTTTGACTGGGCACGAAACAATCTGAATTCCGCGATTCGCCGTGATCGACTTTGGGCCTGGAAATGGGGTCGTAATGAGCAGGGAAGATGGATGGTCCTCGACAAAGCGTTTGCCAGCGATGCCGACCAGGACGCCGCCCTGGCCCTGATCGCGGCTTGGGAGGTTTGGCAGGATGCCCGCTACCTTAACCATGCCCGGGCCATGCTGGCGGACCTTTGGAGCGAAGGGACGATGGTGGTCAACCACCGGCGCTATCTCCTGGCCGGGGACACACTGTGCGAGGGATCCAACTGCCGGCTGAATCCTTCCTACTGTGCACCCTACGCTTACCGGGTGTTTGCCCGTTACGACAAAGAGCGAAACTGGTCTGAGCTCGTTGAATCGTCCTACACCCTCCTCGAAGAGGTGTCCCGATTGAGCCCGGCTCATCTGCCGACGGACTGGATCTGGCTCAACAGGACCTCAGGGAGAATCTCACTGGGCCACGACCGGGAGAGCCGCTTCTCCTACGATGCTTTCCGTACGTTTTGGCGGGTGGCGCTCGACCTGGAATTATTCGATGAGCCGCGGGCCCGGCGCTATCTGGAGACATCATTGAAATGGTTAGAGGCCGAGTGGAATCGGCACCATCGCCTTCCGGCGGTGATGTCAAAGGAAGGTCGGCCCCTGGCGGACTACGAATCGCCGGAAATGCTGGGGGGCCTGCTGCCGGCCATGCGGGCGATGAGACCCAAGATTGCTGGAGCCATGCGGCAACGGCTGGACGGCTACTACCAAGGCGGGATCTGGTTCGATGCCGAGAGCTACTACATTCAAAACTGGGTCTGGTTCGGCATTGCCCTGGATGATCGATGGCTCGGGGCGCTGGAAAGATTCCGACTTTTCGGTCGTTAGCGCGCAGAGGTTTGTTGAGGGTTGTTGCGGGAACGTTGGTAATGCGAAAGCAAGAGCCTCAATCCAATGAACAACAGGAGACTGGCCGCCGCCAGGATGAGAGGCAGTGCGAGCCAATTTACCCGCAGCCAGGCCTGCAGCCGCGTCAGGTAGGATCGCTCGCGTACGATCTGGCGAGCAGTCAACTCCAGGCAGAGGGGGCCAGTCGGAGTCAGATAAGCAGCGTCTCCCCGCAGTTCCTGTAATAGCTCACTTGAAAAGCACCGTTGGATTGCTTCACCCAGCGCTTTCCAGCTTACGGCCGAAAAGACCAGGCAGGTCTTCCTGTTGTTCCAGGGCGACAGTTGCTCCTGGACGGTGGGGAGTGTCTTGAGAGACTCGGTCCAAGGCATCCACTTCCAGCCATCCGTCTTCTGGAAAAGATCGGTCGAATGGTTGAGGCAAAACGTAACCAGATGAGAACCGGCCTTTTCGACCGAACTCAAGTCCCGGGCCTGCCTGAGCTGAAAACTAATCGAGTCCGCTGGCGCCAGCCGGCCGAAAGCGCTGGAAAGCTCAATCAGAACGGGCCAGGCTTCTGCGGGAAAGGCCTCCGGAATAACCAGAATGACGTCGGAGAAATCCGGCCTCAAACTGAGTGGGTAAGCATGATGCTGCAGAAGAGCCAAATCGGGCAGCTCCACCTCGTGCTCGCGAGGCAGGTAAAAGCGGCTTTCCTCCAGCAACACGGCCGAGGTTCCCTCACACGGTCCCTGCCACACCATCTCCAGTCGGTTGCTGAATCTCACAAGACCCGTTGGGATGTCCAGGGAGAGAGTCGCGTCTCCTCCCTGAACCAGGTCTCTTGCGGGATAGCTTCCTAACGACTTGCCGTTGAGGTGCACTTCCAAACTACAGTCTCCAGCGGGCCATGTCTTCCCAAACCTCAATGATAAATCCATGCGCTGGCCGTAGTGAAGAAAGCGGGTGTCTGGGAGGGCACGGAACAGTATTGTCGGCGTGGTACCCTGGCGCGCCCTGATGGGAACCTCCTTTAATCCCAGATCCGACAGACGAAAGTGGTCTTGGTTCGGAATGAACCCTTTCCAGTCGCGCAACGAGGCCTTGGGAGTGGGCCGATCATCGGTCACCCGAGCCACGCGACCCTCCAAGGGATTGCTTCGCTGTTGAAGACGCCGAACCGCTTTGAGGACGCCCGCCGGAGTCTCCGCTGTGATCACGAGGAGAGGCGACCGAGGTTCAGAAGTTGAAATGAGACAGATGAGTCCGTCCGACTCAGCCAGACGCTGCCCGTCTGCCAGGCGAATGTGCGACCCCTCGAATCGAAATAACGAGCCTGTATCGAGAAATCCCAAGACAGGCTGTTCGTCTCGGGTTCCAACGATCAGAACGGGCATACGAACCTTCTGGAGAGAACGGATGGGGATAACTTGCAGTTGCTTGCCGGGGGCGGTGTTACACAAATTGGCCACCAGGAGCGCAGCCGCTTCGAGAGTTTTGACCTCGGCACGATTGGGAACGAGCAGCCCGATGGCTTGTTGTCGGTAGCTATACGGGTCAATGATGGGAGACGGGTAGTTGCGCAACTCAGACCGGGCCGTGACCGTTTCTCCCTGGATTTCAATGAACGAGCCCGGTTGTATCGCGGTCCACACAGCCTGTGGGGAGCCAGGACGGGCATACTGAGTCACGGAGAACGTCAGTCGATTCTCCCCCTTGAGCAGATCCGGGGGCAGAACGACGAGGGCGGGTTTGTGTTCCGATCCCGAATCACCCAGGCGCAGACTGCGAACCACGCCGTAGTTGAGGCTCACCGAAAGGAAGGAACGGTCGGGATCCAGGTTCGAGGAGTGCGACACCCAGAGATGAAGCCGACTGCCCGAGAGGGGCTTTGAGGTGGACTCGCAGCGAAAGGCGATGGTCTCTTCACCCGAATTGCCTTCAATGCGCAATTCTTTGCGCAACTTGAGCTCCTCATCGAATCGAATTCGGTAACGATTTGACAGGGGAGTCTCTTCGGAGTGGGCCAAACCCATGCAAAATAGCAGACCCGCCAAGGTCCAGCCCAGTCTGCCGGTTCTCCAGACAAGTTGCTTCATCATCCCAGGAATATGCAACAGATGCCGCGAAAAGGCCAAGACCGAGGTATTGCGGTGGACGTCACGACCCGAACTCTCCGCCTGACCGAGCGGTGACAAGGAGCGTATTCGAGGCAGGAACATTAGGACCATAGTGGAACCGGCCTCCCGTGCCATCTGCACCACTGTCTTGCTCCGGCTGCATCCTCCTCCCACTTACACATCAGTCCAGATCGATGGTCTTGGACCTGTGTATGCATCGGCAGGGCGGGCGGTCCAGTTCATTCTGTTTGATCCGCAAACGGAGACATTCCGGTTCAACGGCAAGCGGAGCAAGTGTTAACATCGGGCGCAGGCGCTGAAGTCCTGAGTGAATGATGAAACGAATGGTGGTTTAAAAAGGAGGAGAGCAGGATGCGGGAAAAAGTCGGATTCATTGGGCTGGGTATCATGGGCAAACCGATGGCGCTGAACTTGATCAGGGCCGGCTATTCAATGGTCGTTTACAACCGGACCACGAACAAGACCCAGGAACTGGTTGAAGCCGGGGCGCAGAGGGCGAACTCGCCGAAGGAAGTTGCCGCTCAAACCGACGTCATCATTACCATGGTGAGCGACTCGCCCGAGGTGGAGGCAGTGGTGCTGAATCCCGGAGGGGTGCGAGAGGGCATTCGAAAAGGGAGCGTTCTGGTGGATATGAGCTCGATTTCGCCCGTGGTCACTCAGAAAATTGCGGCCGAGCTGGCGGAGAAAGAAGTGTCCATGCTGGACGCGCCAGTGAGCGGCGGGGAGGCTGGAGCGATACAGGCCACGCTTTCCATCATGGTGGGGGGCGAGGAAGCGGCTTTCAACCGAGTCAAACCGGTTCTGGAAGCGATGGGCAAGAGTGTTGTGCGGGTGGGAGGAATCGGGGCGGGAGGGTTCACAAAACTCTCGAACCAAATCATCGTGGCCGCTGCGCTTCAGGCCATTTCGGAGGCGATGGTCCTGGCCAAAAAGGCGGGAGTGGATTTGAGCTTGGTTTACGAGGCCATCAAAGGCGGCATGGCGGGGGGACGGACACTCGATATGAAGATCTCCAATTTTACTCAAAACAAGTTCGAACCCGGGTTCAAGATCGATCTGCACCTCAAGGATCTCAAAAACGCGCTGCTGGCCGGGAAATCGCTGGGTGTGGCGCTGCCGGTCACGGGTTTGATCCACGAGTTCTTCACGGCCTGCAGTGCCCAGGGAAAGGGGCAGAAGGACCACTCGGTGATCTTCACGCTGCTGGAACAGCTGGCAGGGCTGCCGCGGTGAGGCAGACTGGGATTGAGATCTCAGCTTGCAGTTTCAGGACCGCTGGAAAAGACGGGGATCGCCGGCCGGATTTGGTCCGGCAACGATTCCCCAGGGTATAGCACCCGCTCCAGAAACAAGCCGGAAGGTGGAGCCGTCCACTGCCCCACTTCCTTCGACTGCGATACCAGAAAGGACTGAACACGATCCGGCTCGAGCGTCCCAGCTGCTACCTGGATCATCACACCGACAAGACGACGGACCATCTTCCAAAGGAAGTGAGAGGCCACCGTGCGAACCAGAATCAATTCGCCGCACTCGACGATTCGGACCTGGTCAACGACAACCACCGTCGATCCTTGCTCCTGAGGCCGTTCGGTAAAAGACCAGAAATCGTGACGACCCTCGAACAATTGGGCGCAATCGTGCATTCGTGCGAGATCCAATGCCGGCTTGGCCCACCAGACGAATTCCTTGGCAAAGGCGGTGCGCCGCTTGGAAATCTGATAAAGGTAGGAACGCATCGTGGCGCTGTGACGGGCATGAAAGCGCTCCGGAGCCGGTTCCAGGCTGAGAATGTGAATGTCTGACGGGAGCTTGTCATTCAACGACAGCCGCACCTGCTCGGCGGGATGCTTCCGAACAGACCTCAGGTGGGCGACCTGAGCCAGGGCATGGACTCCAGCGTCGGTTCGCCCGGACCCCCCGATGTCGACCTTGTCTTGAAAGAATTCCTCCGCGGCGGCCCTCAATTCCCCCTGGATGGTTCGTGCGTTGGGCTGCTCCTGCCATCCCTGATAACGTGTGCCCTTGTATTCCAGCGTCAGCTTCCAGGTCGCCATGGCCCGCAGTCTAGCATGAATCTCGGCTTTCATCCCGAACGCGAAGAGGGCGGTTCGGAGCGATCCCCTCCGCCCGGCGGCAGTCGTCCGCGATGACGCTGTTGGAATGGCTGGTGGGGTTCGGTCTGGATTGAGCAGGCCTCTGGCCGGTTCGTCAGGCCCAAGGGGGGCGTTATTCTTCAGCCCAGCCCACCGGGCTGGGTCACGAAAACCTCGAACGCCACAAGGACTGAAGGACCGTCACAGGCCATGGACTTGATGGTTGAACCCGCGGGGCGATGCCTTCTCCCCGCCAGGCTGGAAGAAGGGGGACCGGCCTTGAGGCCGGTGGATGAGGGGGTGATCGCTGAGGGAGTGCGAAGACCCTCTCTCTGCTGGGCTGTCGATTCAACCAGACAGACGAATACTCCTGCACAGAGAATCCACACCAACTCCTGGGATTGACCATGGTGACATTGCCTGTGGGAGGAAAAGCAAATATCGAATACGGTGAAGGAGAGAAGGAAATGACTTAAGGGCATGCGCAGACTAGCACTCAGCAATTATTGTAATCAACAGAAATCCGGTCGGTGCGCACGGCCAGAAGACACACTCCCGTTAGTGGCTCCGGCGGGCCATCACAACTGTGGTCAGTAAGATCGCCAGGTCCATGGATGCACGAAATCGGTGGATTGTCATCTCCGATGCACTCGCGGCGATCTGTGGATGCCGTGCTACCGTGTCGCGCGCACCAAATTGGGTCTTCAGTCACGCTTTGACCGCTGCGACCGTCCGTTCCTGATCTTTTGGATGAAAATCATTTATAATGCCGTGCATGAAGGCGGGGCCCTCTCTCGAAGAACGCTTTGAAGGCTGCCTGTTGGGCCTGGCGGTCGGCGACGCACTTGGCTACTCCACGGAATTCCTCACTCTCGATCAAATCCGGCAACGCTTTGGCCCGACAGGGATTCAGGACTTGCAGGGAACGCCCGCCCGACACTCGGATGACACCCAGATGTCCATGGCTGTGGCCAAGGCTCTGATCGAAGTCGGCGACAAGCCCCTGGATGTCTTCATGTCGGCTCTCTCTCGGGAGTTCCTGGTGTGGCTCCGCAGCCCTGACAACGACCGGGCGCCGGGCAATACATCGATCAAAGGCTGTCAGAGTCTCGAGGGCGAGGTTCCCTGGACCCACTCCGGCATTCCCGAATCAAAAGGATGCGGATCGAACATGCGAGTCGCTCCCATCGGCCTTTTTTATTATGACCAGCCGCAAAGACTGAGGCAGGTGGCGCGAGCCTCTGCCTTGATCACGCACGGACATCCCACCGCACTGATCGCAGCCGAAGTGACGGCCTTTTGTGTCGCCTGGGCCGTTCAAGGCATCTCTCCACAGGAATTCCTGGAGAGGATGCGCAGCCTGCAGCAGGAGTCCGTCTGTTCCTGGGATGCCGATCTGGGGGATATCTGGAAACGCTCGAACTTTGAGAGCGCTGAGGCTTATGTACGCCAGGGCTGGACGGAACTGCTGGCCGCGACCGCCCGCATTACGCCCTGCATGGCTGCCAACAGCGCCGACGTGTGTGAAAGTCTAGGCGGAGGCTGGACAGCAGAGGAGGCTCTGGCCTGCTCGCTCGTCTGTGTGTTGCGGCACCCGACCGACTTTCCCGAAGTGGTGCGCCAGGGGGCCAACTCCAGCGGAGACTCCGACTCCATTGCCTGCATTGCCGGATCCTTCAGTGGAGCCTGGCTCGGTTCTGCGGCAATCCCAAAAGACTGGCGAAAGAGGGTGGAGAGCCGACAGGCTCTCGTGCAGTTGGCCAAGGCACTCTTGGAGGCGCGTTCCCGCCATCAGGACTCGCGCTGAGTCGCCTCCGCATGCCTCCAGGTTTGCCCTCGGCCGGTGCTGCCCCACAACTGGATTGGAGCCTACGCGCCGGCGCCGGACGAACGGCGTAAGGGTCTGGTGGTTGGGTCGTTCTCTCTCCCGTCTTGCCCAGTTCCAGGACTCGATGGTGTCGAAGGTGACAGATACTTGCCTGCCCGCCGTCATAGTGCTAGAGTTTTTTGTATTCTGAATCTCGCTCACTCCGTCACCCTGCTGAAAGGATTCTCTGTTGAATCAAGAAAGGTTCAGTCGGAGAGGTTTTCTCAAGACAGCAGCGCCTATCGCTGGTGGGGTAACCGCCACGGCTTTGTCGCGCTCCAGAGTGCTCGGCGCAAACGATCGCATCCGAGCGGGATTCATCGGTGTCGGCCTGATCGGGAAACGCCATCTGTTGGACTTCATGGCCCAGTCCGACGTGGAAGTTGCTGCAATCAGCGAGGTGTACCAGGTCCGCTTGAACGAGAGCGTAGCGGCCAGTGGGGGCCATGCGGACGGTTACCGGGATTTCCGGCGAATGTTGGATCGCAGCGACATCGACGTGGTGGTGGTGTCCACGCCGGATCACTGGCACGCTCTGATGACCATCCTGGCCTGTGCTTCCGGTAAAGACGTTTATGTGGAAAAGCCGTTGACCCACGCCGTTCAGGAAGGCCGCTGGATGATCGATGTAGCGCGGCACTTCAAACGTGTGGTTCAGGTTGGGACCCAGCAGCGTTCCGGCAGCCATTATGCCGAGTGCCTGCAGCTGATCCGTGGCGGACACATCGGCGATGTGCGAAGCACCCGGATCAGTGCGTTCCGAAACGTGATGCCCGGTTTCACCAAGGTCGTGGGAACGCAGCCACTTTCCGAGAAGGAATGGGATCTGTGGTTGGGACCGGCACCGTACGCACCGTTCGATGACCGGCGTTGCATCTATCACTTCCGCTGGTTTTGGGATTATTCCGGGGGACAGACGACGAATCTGCTCTCGCACGATCTCGACATCGTTCAGTGGGTGATGCAGGCTCAACCCTCCTCAGTCTCGGCGATGGGGGGCCGATACTCGCTGGACGGAATCGGCGAGACGCCCGACCTGTTTGAAGCGATCCTGGGCTACCCCGGTTTTTTAACGACCTGGTCCTCCCGCGAGTTTTGTGCGGAGAGTTCGTCCTGTAGGGGTGGTCTCGAGTTCTGTGGAACGAAGGGCCGGCTGGTTGTTAACCGTGGAGGATTTGAAGTCTTCCCAGACCCGCTAATCCCTGCGGACAGCCAGATTCCCAGCTTTGCCTCCTCCGGTGCGCAAGAGCCAAGGCCGCCACGGACGCCTCGCACCTCCGCGATGAAAAAGGACGGATATCAGCAGATTCGCGACCAGTTTCAACCGCACGTGCGAAACTTTCTGGACTGCGTGAAATCGCGCCAACAGCCTGTTTCGGATCTCGAAAGCGGCCACCGAACCGTAACGGCCTGCCATCTGGCCAACATTTCCATGAAGCTGCAAAGAAGGATCCGCTGGGATTCGAACAGGGAAGAAATTCTTGATGATCCCGAGGCATCCCAGTTGCTGGGAAAGACGTACCGAACTCCGTGGGACCTCGAGCTGAAAGCGGTGTTGCATCAAGCAGGAAGCACATCCTGAGGAACACGAATGGCGCCGGAAAGGGAACCAGTGCCCCGCAGCCGGACCTTTTCGCGAAATCAGTGAAGTCAGCCGAGGTGGTGCCGATTCAGGAAAGGGAGTCATCTTTTGAGGGAGTGCAAAGCGCGAATGGAGTCAAGCTGCTTCAGTCATTTGGCCAGTCGCCGAGAATTTCTGGCCGGCATTTCGGCCTTGATGGTCCCTGGCCTGGCCCGGTCACAAGCCGCCGGAGTCAGAGGGGCCTTTGGAATTGCCTACACCTCTTTCTCGATTCGGATGCGGCAAGCCAGGCAGTCTCAGGCCGAGGGCGAAGGCCCGGCCATCCCGGCAGACAAGTTTATCGATCTATGCAAGTCCTTCGGTGGAGACGGCTGCCAGATGGAGATCTCTCAGTTGGAGGTCGCCGACGCCGACTATCTGGACAAAATTCGAAAGGCTGCCGAAGACAAGGCGATGTTTCTGGAACTATCCGTCGGGGCCGCCGTCCTGCAGGATGCCGATGCCTTGGGGCGCGTGGCCGCCATCGCCCAGGGGCTGGGTGTGAAACGGATCCGCATGGCCGTGAACGGAAGGCGGTACGAGGAGTTCTTCGACTTTCAGAAATGGAAGGAGTTTCATGACCACTGGCAGCGGGTCTTTGAACAGGCTGAACCCCAGCTCAAACAGCACGGCTTGTACGCCGGTATCGAGAACCACAAAGAGTGGATGGCCGACGAACTGGCCACCATCCTAACCAAGATCAGCAGCCCCCACCTCGGTGCCTGCGTCGATTTTGGAAACAATCTCGCTCTTCTGGAAGATTCGATTGCCGTCGCTGAAAAACTAGGGCCCTTCGCCGTGACCAGTCATCTGAAGGACATGGCCGTCATGGAACATGAAGAGGGGTTCTTGCTGTCCGAGGTCCCCTTGGGACAGGGGATTTTGCCTTTGGCTAAAATCATGGAGATCCTCCGCCGCTCCCGACCGGACATTCGTTTCTGTCTCGAGATGATTACGCGCGATCCGCTGAAGGTGCCTTGCCTGACCGACCAGTATTGGGCCAGCCACGAAAAACGTGACGCCCAGCGGATCGAGGCGTTCAAGAAGTCGATTCTCAGCCATTCGCTGACGCAGCCGTTGCCTAAGATCAGCACGATGAGCAGCCAGAGAATGCTGGCTGTGGAGGACGACAATATCCGCCGCTCGGTGGCCTATTCCAAGCGGACTCTGGGTTTGTGAAGTGGTCCGCCTCGGCGGTTTCTTCCTGCGCCGTCACCTTTAATCGACGGCGAGATGGTTTGGGACAGGGCCGTGTCTGCCCGGGAACTCCGGTTGAGGTGAAAGCCATGAACCACGATGAATTCAGCCGTCGTGAAATCAAAGAATACCTGGATCAGAATGGGCTTTTCTTGACGGCCAGCCAGCTACCGCGTGACGTGCGCTGCTTCTTCTGCAAGTCCGCCGGGAGAAGCGTCAATCTCTACTTAAACCACAATTCGATTGGGGAGGCGCTGATCCTCTGCGACCGCTGCCACGCCTTCTACCAGAACTCCAACTTAAAGAGAGCGGCCGGGCGCTGACGCCGCGCCTCGGTAGGGTCCCCGATCGGCAGCCCCCTCTGTCGTCCCGCACACACCCGCCCCCTGCTGCCCAGGTCGATTTCTGGGGATCGGCTTCGTGTTCCTTAAACTTCCTGGATTCTTTGAAAACAGGGATCTGCGTGCTATGATGCCGGGTTGTTTGCTCCCCGGTGGCAGCGACAGGGAAACAAGTTTAAGGATCGGATTTTGAGTGCATCAATGAGAAAAATCGGGTTCGTGAGTCTGGGATGCGAGAAGAATCTCGTCGACAGTGAGGTCATGTTAGGTCTGCTCAGCCGGCGGGGTTACCAGATCACGCCCGATCAGGGCGATGCCGACGTCATCGTGGTGAACACTTGCGGCTTCATAGATAAGGCCAAGCAGGAAAGCATCGACACCATTCTGGAGATGGCCGAGCTGAAGAGTTCCGGCCGTTGCTCACGGCTGGTGGTAACCGGTTGCCTGGTGGAGAGATATCGAACGGAAATTCAGAAGGAAATTCCAGAGGTCGACGCCGTTCTGGGCACGACCCAAATCGAGTCGATCATTGACGTTTGCGAGGATCGGGCCCTTCCCTCGGTGGACAACCGGTACTATTTGTACGATGAGCATACCCCCCGCCTCCGCACCACGCCTCAGTATACGGCCTATATCAAGATCGCAGAGGGCTGCGACCGTCCCTGCTCGTTTTGTGTGATTCCGCGGATGCGCGGTCCTTACCGAAGCCGGCCGATGCAATCCATTTTGAATGAGGCTCGCTTTCTGGCCGACAGCGGAGTCAAGGAGATTGTCCTCATTTCTCAGGAGACTACTTTCTATGGGGTCGACCTGGGAATGCGACACGGGTTGGCCGAGCTACTGAGGAACCTGGCCCGAATTGACGGCCTGGGGTGGATTCGGTTTCTTTATTGCTATCCTTCCCAGCTGGACCACGAAGTTTTGGCGGTGCTGCGTGAAGAGCCGAAGGTCTGCAACTACATCGACATGCCTCTCCAGCATGTCAGCGCCCGAATTCTCAAATCCATGAGGAGGGGAGGGAATGCTCAAAGCCTGCGGCGGCAGGTGCAGCAGATCCGCGAGAGTGTTCCCGGCATTGCCTTGCGAACGTCGATGATCGTCGGCTACCCCGGTGAAACGGATGAGGAATTCTCCGAATTGTGCGGATTTGTGGAGGAGTTGGAGTTCGACCACCTGGGCGTCTTCACTTACTCGGACGAGGAGGGCACGGCCAGTTCAGAACTGACGGAGAAAGTTCCGCAGCGAGTCATCAATCGGCGCCGCTCCCAGTTGATGAAGCTCCAGTCCCGGATTTCCAGGAGACGAAACCGGCGCCTGGTGGGCCGCTGCTTCCCGTGCCTGGTCGAGGGCCCGTCCCAAGAAACCGATCTGCTTTGGCAGGGCCGCTTGGAAGCCCAGGCCCCCCGCATCGATGGCGTCGTCCTCATCAACGACGTTGCCGGTCTTGCTCCGCTGCCAGGGGATTTCCGCACCGTTGAAATCACACAGGCCCTGGACTATGATCTCGTCGGCAGGCTAACCGGCTGAAATGGTCGGTTAGCGAGTGGGCTGGTTGAAATTATGGGCCTCATGTCGCGGTACGGCTGCTTCGTGCCTGTCGAACTGAGTCTCCCTGCTGCAGATGTCGATGAAATGTCCGGTTTGCAAGACTCCCGTGGTCTGGGAAGGAAACCCGTGCCGGCCGTTTTGCAGCGACCGGTGTCAGTTAATCGATTTGGGCAATTGGGCCTCCGGCGCCTACGCGATACCGGTGAAGGGTGAGGATTCTGAAGAGGCTCCGGAAAGCGAAGTGCACGAAAGTTCATGAATAGCTGGATTGTTCCCCAGCCGGTCCGGATGCATGACCGGGTGGCCTTGTTGATTGCAACTGGCTTTGGCGTGGGCTATTCGCCTGTGGCGCCGGGAACAGTGGGATCGTTTCTGGGGATTCTCGTGATTCTGGCACTCTCCGCCATTCCCATGAACGGCGGCCAGCGCTTGATCGTGCACTTTGTGCTGGTGGGACTGATCAGCGCCTGTGGGATCTGGGCCGCTTCCCGAGCGGAGCTGCTTCTGCAGAAAAACGACCCTCCCCAGGTGGTGATTGATGAAATTGTGGGGCAGCTCCTAACCTATGGCCTGCTCTTTCGGCACCCGCGGTTTATGCTGTTGCTTTTAGGTTTCGTTTTTTTCAGGTTGTTCGACATCATAAAGCCTTTTCCCATCCGCCGGTTGGAGCGGGTACCCATGGGGTTTGGAATCATCCTTGATGACCTGGCCGCGGGATTCTACGCTTCCTTGGCACTGGTAGTGGTCGACGTTTTCTGGGGATCACTGTTCTAGGCAATCTGGGCTGATGCGCAATTCAAACATGAAGATACTCGACATCATGCCGCGGGCCGCAATCCCCGGCGGTGAAATCAGCATCCGGTGGCAATGTCAGGAAGGCCTTTCTTACTCCCGTCCCGTGGTGCGGTTCGATCACGTGAGTGGACACCTGGTCTCGGCCTCAGCGGATCTCATCGTGGTGAAGGTCCCGGAGGAAGCCCAAAGCGGAGATCTTTGGGTCTCCTTGAACGGGCGCCAGACCAACAAGGTCTTTTGTGAAATCGGCACTCTGCTGGCCGGGGATCTGCATCCCGTCGCTAACCCCGCCCTCGACCTGGAAGGCAACCTGTACGTCACCATTTCCGGCAAGAGGGGAGAGAAAGTTCCGCACTCGGTGTTCAAGATCGATCCGTCGGGACAAGGCAAGGCCTTCGTTTCAGACCTGATCAACGCCACCGGCATGGCCTTCAACAGTCAGGGGGAGATGTTCGTATCGAGCCGGCATGAAGGGAATATCTACCGTATCAACTCCTACGGAGAGAAATCGGTCTATGCCAAAGGCATGGGCGTGGCCACGGGGATCGCCTTCGACATGGAAGACAATCTCTACGTCGGCGACCGGACCGGAACCATCTTCAAGATCGATCGGAAACGGGAGATCTTTGTGTTTGCCACGCTGGAGCCCAGCGTCTCGGCCTACCACCTGGCCTTTGACGACAACCAGAATCTGTTCGTCTCTGGTCCCACCACTTCCAGCTACGAGCACATTTACAAAATCACCTCGAATGGAAACGTTGGCGTCTTCTTTACGGGTTTGGGACGTCCCCAGGGGATGGCGTTCGACATGGAGGGCTCGCTCTACGTAGCCGCCTCACTGGGCGGAAGGAGAGGGATCGTTCGGATCACTCGCGACAAGCAGGCCTCGCTGGTGGTGGCGGGATACCATCTGGTGGGCCTGGCGTTCGGCTACCACCGGGAACTCTATGTGGCCAACAGCAGCAGTGTCTACAAGCTGAATTTCGGGACCGTCGGACGACCGTTGCCCTAGCGGCTGAGAGGGCCGGGTCGGCCCAGGCCCCTTCCATCGGAATTCGATCGTCATCAACAAAAACCAGAAACGGTGTCGCTTGAGGCGGTTTTTCGCTTGTCTCCATTTCCCCCTGCACTCATTTCTGTGACCCTCCCATGATTCAAACCGCAGAAATCATCGCGATCGGATCGGAGCTGTTGAGTCCCAACCGGATGGACACCAACTCTCTGTTCTTGACGGGTCGTTTGAACTCCATCGGAATTGAGATTGACCTGAAGAGCGTGGTGGGGGATGGCGAGGAGCGCTTGGAACAGGTGGTCCGCGAAGCCGTCAAGCGATCGTCTCTCGTCATCGCGACCGGCGGACTTGGCCCGACGGAGGATGACGTTACAAGGAAGGTGTTTGCGCGGGTCCTGAAGCGTCAGATGGTCCTTGACGAGAGAGTCCTGGAGCGCATCCAGGAGCGGTTTCGACGTCGTGGTCTGCAGATGTCCGCCAACAACGCGCGTCAGGCCCTGGTGCCGGTGGGAGCAACCCTGCTTGACAACGTCGCCGGCACGGCTCCCGGCCTGTGGATGGAAGAAGAAGGGTGCCACATCATCCTGCTGCCTGGACCCCCCTCGGAACTGAAGCCGATGTTCGATGCCGCCTGCATGCCGCGCCTCACCGATCTGGCCGGCGGCTTCCGGCTCTTCACTCAGGTCTTCAAGGTCACGGGGCTGACCGAGTCTAAAGTGGACGATTTGATCGCTCCCCTCTACGTCCCCTACAAGAACCCTGTTACCACCATCCTGGCCTCGCCGGGAGAGGTGCAGGTCCATCTCACCGGACGCGGCCGATCGGAAGAGGAAGCCAAGCGGGTCGTGGTGGAATTGGCGGACAAAATCGAGTATGCCTTGGGTGACCATATCTTCTCGAGGGGGGAAGAAAGCCTTGAACAAATTGTTGGTTACTACCTGCTGATGCGACAGATGACGCTGTCGGTGGCGGAAAGCTGCACGGGCGGCTTGATTTCCCAGAGGCTGACCAGTGTCCCAGGCAGTTCCAACTATTTCCTGTGCGGTGTGGCCTGCTACAGCAACGAGTCAAAGATCGAGTTGGCCGGCATTCCTCCTTTGATGATCGAAATGAACGGAGCAGTGAGCGCCGAGGTGGCAAAAGGCCTGGCCGAGGGCATTCGAAAAAAGACCGGGTCCACGATCGGATTGGGAGTCACCGGCATCGCGGGTCCGGGAGGAGGCTCTCTCGACAAGCCGGTGGGCCTGGTTCATCTGGCCTTGGCGATGGAAACGGGAATAGATCACCAGGAGCTCCGTTTAGGGGGCGACCGCGAGCGGATTCGGTTCTGGGCGTCTCAGCTCGCGCTGGATATGGTGCGGCGAAAACTGTTGTGACGGCGTTGGGGCCAGGCCGTGTGGCCGCGCCTCGAGGATGTCCTGCCAACACAGCCGGGAAAGCCGAATTCACAGTTCTGTATCCCATTGGCCCGAGCTCAGCAGAAAGGCGTGCGCGACCTTGATCGCGCGGAGTGGGCTTTTTATCGATGATTCCCTGGAACGGAATAACCTCAGTCACTTTTGCTTATCTGCTGGGTAGCATTCCCTTCGGTTATCTGATCGTTCGCTGGAGAAGCGGGACCGACGTCCGTTCCGCAGGGAGCGGCAATATTGGCGCAACGAACGTCTTGCGCACCAGCGGACGCGCCAGCGGGATTGCAACGTTGGTTCTCGATTGTGGCAAGGGCTACTTTGCCGTTTGGCTGGCTGCCGCACTGACGCAGCATGAGGAGCGCTTCATGGCTCTGGCCGGCTTGGCGGCGACGGTGGGCCATGTGTTTTCGTTGTACCTGAAGTTCAAAGGAGGAAAAGGCGTGGCCACGTGCCTGGGGGTTTTTCTCGGACTGGCATGGAAGCCGGTAGCGGTCAGCGCCGTGATCTTTCTGGCGACCGTTCTGGCCTGGCGATATGTTTCCTTGGCCTCCCTGGCCGCGGCCGTCTCGTTTCCGATCCTTTACCTGCTGATCGGGGAACGCCCGGCGCTTGCGGATTGGACGCTGGTCTGCGGCACCTTTTGCTCGACCCTGGTGATTCTGAAACACAAGGACAACATCAAACGTTTGCTGGCTGGGACCGAACATCGCCTGACGGGGTCTCCCAAACCATGAGCAAAATTGCCATTGTGGGTGCTGGGAGCTGGGGCACCGCTCTCGCCTGCGTTCTGAGCCAAAAAGGCCACTCGGTTCAAATCTGGGCGTTTGAGCCGGAAGTGGTGAAGTCGGTTAATTCGACTCGCACCAACCCCCTTTTCCTGCCCGAGGTGACTCTCCCGGATCGCATCAGAGCTTATGATTCGCTGGCCGGCTGTCTCCATGGAGCCGAGATCGTCATTGTGGCGGTTCCTTCCCACCATTTTGCCAATGTCTTTGAGTCGCTGCTGCCGAGCGTCAAGTCCGAAATGACGTTCGTCAGCGCCACGAAGGGCCTGGAGAATCACACCCTCCGCCGGATGTCTCAGATCATGGAATCCCTGCTGCCCAGGCATTCCCACGCCAGACTGGCTGCCATCTCCGGGCCCTCTTTTGCGAAGGAAGTGGCCAAGGGCGAGCCGGCCGCTCTGGTCGTTGCCAGCCGGGAGCGAAGCGTGGCCGAGTGGATCCAGCAGGAGTTTTCCGGGCCTTCCCTGAGGCTCTATACCAGTTGCGATCTCATTGGAGTGGAACTGGGAGGATCGGTCAAAAACGTGATTGCCATTGCTGCCGGCGTCCTGACTGGCGTCGGCTTGGGGTCCAATGCCATGGCGGCCCTGATCACCAGGGGACTGGCGGAAATGACTCGTCTGGCTTTAGCCTGTGGCGCCAGGCGCGAAACCTTGTCGGGCCTGGCCGGGATTGGGGACCTGGTACTCACCTGTACGGGAGCCCTGAGCCGGAATCGTACCGTTGGTGTCAAGCTGGGTCAGGGGCAGAAGCTGGAAGAGATCGTGCGAGGCATGCGCATGGTGGCCGAAGGCATTTTAACGACACGGGCGACGCTCCAACTCGCCGACCTGCATCGAGTGGAAATGCCCATCGCCCGGCAGATGGATCTGGTCTTGCATCAAGGCAAGGCCCCCCGCGATGCTATTCGAGAGTTGATGGAGCGTCCCTTGAAGGAAGAAGCGTAAGCCTCCCGTTTCCCCGATCCTCCGGGTTCTCCCGACTACCAAAGGCCCCACCCCGGCCGCAGGGTCGCGGAGCAGTGAGGTCCTGATCGGCTATTAGGCTCAGTGCTCCCTGCCGTCAAGCATGGCCACGAAATCACGGATGATCTGGGCGGTCAGTCCCCAAATTTCCTGACCGTTAAAGTCGTAGAAATAGACCAGTCGTTCTTCATTCCGCCGCACCCGCTTTTCCACTCGCACACGGCTTTCGTCACGAAACAGGTGGAGCGGGGGTTCCAATATCGCGGCGACCTCGTCTGGGTTGGGTTTCAGGGCAACCGGCATCTCGATCCACCCGACGAAAGGGCGAACCACCAAATCGGTAACCGAGAGGTATTCGTCGAAGTCTCCCAGGATCCGTACGTTTTCCGGACTCAGCCCAATCTCTTCCTCAGTTTCCCGCAGAGCGGTGTATTCCAAGCTGGAATCCCGAGGTTCCTGGACCCCGCCCGGAAAGGACACCTGTCCCTTGTGGGTTTCGACCTGCTCCGTTCGCAATGTGAGAAGGAGATAGGGCTCGTCGTTTTTTTGGAAGATGGGCATCAGAACGGCGGCACGGCCACCGGAGGGATGCTCGATCCGCTTGGAGGAATGTTTCAGGAGTTTTTGTTGAATTTGGTCAGGGAAAGCAACCACAGGCTTCAGGGCGAGCGGACTCTCCCGCGCTGAACCTCCGGCGGGATCGTCTCTCAAATCGTAAATAACTCCGGCGGCGAATCCGCCGGAACAGGCCACTCCCCGGCCCGTCCGTTAAGCATGGTAAATCACGCGGAAGGGGTTTTACAGGAAATTCTCAAAGGAATAAGCGGCTCCGAGGATTGCCTTCGAGTCGGCGTCGAGCCATTTCTCGAGTACTTCGGCATAGATGGATCGGAAGTCGACGCGCATCTTAAGGTCTTTGTTGGAGTCCAGGTCTGTCAGGCTGGGATAGTCTTCGTACAAGCCGCCCCGCACCGCATCTCCGATAAGGAACATCGGACCGGCTGCGCCGTGATCCGTGCCGTTGCTTCCATTGGCTCGGACGCGCCTCCCGAACTCGGAGAAAACCATCATCAACACATCTGCCGACTTGCCGTGCTCAACCAGGTCGCGGTGGAAGGCCTCCACGGCGTTGGCGAAGTTGGTGTGAAGCGTGTTGTGAGCGCCGGTTGTCCCGCCCTGAGTGGCATGCGTGTCGTAGCCCCCGGTCGAGATGTAGAAAACCTTGGTTCCGAAATTGGCGTTGATGACCTGAGAGATGAACTTGAGTCCGTTGGCCAGCCCAGTGTTGGGATACTGCACCGTGGTCTGGTAGTTCTGAGTGACGGTCTTCAGCGCTTCGGAGCTGTAAAGTGCATCGGTGGCGGCTGAGTGCAGGAGGCCGGCAAAGGGTTTGTCCACTGGGATTTCTGAATTGATCGCCTCGATGGTCTGGAGCTTGGCCGTGCGATCCGCGGGGAAGCGGCTGTCGGTCACCACCTGGTAGTTGTTCAGGTTACTGATGGCCGGAATGCTGCAATGATCGCAGTTGAAGGCTTTGGGCAGCTGGTCGCCGTAGTTGATGCCCTTCAGAGGATTGCTCGCCTGGGCGGCGGTCAGATCGAAGAATTTGCCCAACCAGCCGTTCTTTGCCACGTTGACCGGATCGGCCGTATGCCAGATCTCCATCCCACGAAAATGGGAACGGCTCTGGTTCGGATAGCCGGCGCCGTTGATGATGGCGACCTTTTTCTGGTCGTAGAGCTCCTTTAGCTTGACCAGGCCCGGATGAAATCCCAGCTTGCTGTCGATCTTGAGCACCGTCGTGTCCGGTATGCCGATGCCGGTGGTCGGCCGGGCGTCGTAGTAGGCGCCATCCCCATAGGGAATGATCGTGTTGACCCCGTCGTTGCCTCCGCTCAGCTGAATCACAACCAGGATCTTGTTCGAGCCGATCAGACTGGCCAGGCTCTCTCCGCGAACCGTTTTCAGGAGGAACTGAGGCGCCGTCAGTCCCAGTGTGAAAAGCTTCAAACTGTCTCTTACGAAATCACGGCGGGTTCTGGGTTTCATAGATGACCTCTTCAATTCAGTTGATAGCTCGGTAGAGTCATGATCAGGTAAAGGGCCCCGCGGCCCTTCTGGTCGATCATGGAGGGGCTGAGTGGCACAGGAGTCACCGTCGGGATTGGGCTGGGCCTTGTTTTCATCAACCCCTTGCGGAGGGAGAGCAAGGTGGTGCCATCCAGCGTGTTGCCCGACTGCGGCTGGGCCGACTCCTGCAAGTTGGCCACAGCGGCCGGAGGCGGCGACATGTAGTTCAGAATCATGATCCTCATGGCCGATGGGACGGCCAGCGGTGCCAGGAGGTCCAGGAAGTAGTCCGCAAAGCCGACATGGGTCAGACTGGCCAGCGAGGACAGCCCGGCATTCAGGTCAAAGTAGCTGCTGGTGGAAGCGGCGTTCCGGTTGGTCACCAGACGATTGACAAAGTTGTAGCGCTCCATCAGCGTGGAGGTGTTGATCCAGGCCGCATTGCCATCCCAGCCGCTGACATCGGGGGGATTGAACAGGCTCATGCCCATCCGGGTCAGCGGTCCCGTCAGATCTCGATGGTCGGAACGGGCCCCTAACATGCGAAGAGTCCCAATCACCAGCTCAACGGGATTCTTTACCTGAGCCAGGAACGCTCTCTCCGAGTAAAACTCGCTGGAACTCAGCATGGCCCTCACAAGAACCGCGATGTCATAACTGCTGTTTCGGAACGCCTCGGCCAGCGAGTCGATCAGCGCCGGGTCAGGATTCTCATAGCCGAAAAAGACCCAGAACTTCCGAGCGACAAAGCGGGCCGTGACGGGCTGCTCCAGGATGATGTCAATGATGTCTTCGCCGTTGAAGTTGCCCGTGCGCCCCAGGAAGGTCTTGGGATCGTTATCGTGCTCTCGCGAGTTGAAAATAAACTGGCCGTTGTTGGTCTGCCATCCGGTGAAGGCGCGGGCCGCTTCCTTAACGTCTTGCTCGCTATAGTTGCCGATCCCCATGGTGAACAGTTCCATCAGCTCGCGGGCATAGTTTTCGTTGGGCCGGCCCTTTCGGTTGGTGTTGTTGTCCAACCACAGGATCATGGCCGGGTCTTTTGAAACCTCCACCAGCATGGTCCGGAAGTTTCCCAGCGCATTCCTGCGGAAGAGCTTGTTCTGGTTCTGAAGAGCCGGGATGTCCCGTACCTTGGAATAGGCGGTGGCAAAGTGGTTGTGCCAGAACAAAGTCAGCTTCTCCTGGAACGGATTGGGACTGTACTGCATCCGATACAGCCACCAGCGTTGGAGGTCACCGAAGTTCGGTCGTTCGCCGGTCAAGACGTAGTTTTGAGCCAGAAGGGCGGCTTCCAGTTCAGAAGTGTCCTTGAAAGTCAGTAGGTCAGTGACTGTGGCCTGAAATCCCTTGCTCAGACTCTCCTGAATTTCCGAGCGGGTAGCACCGAAACTAGTGCGGCGCAGGAGGTGTGAGGCCTTGGTGAGATCCCAGTTATTCTCGAGTTGTGGATCGAGGGCAGCAAAGGAGACGTCCGCCTCGGTGGCCCCAAACCCAGGTGTCAGGACAAGGGGATTAATCGCCAGAACGGAAACCCAAGCGAAGCAAAGGGCCAAGCGCTGGATGTTTCGCATATCAGTTCTCTTTAACCTCCGACCGGGTGCACTCATCGCTTGCCGAGAAGCATTCACTTAAATCCAGTTCGTAGAAAAAAGTTGCGGAGCCGGCTTTGGGTGTTCGTGTCAGCTTCCCCTTGACCCATGAACTTGGCCCGGTCTCCTTCGGGAAGCACTGTGCTGCGTGCGGCTGAAACGGGGAGCCTTCAGCACACTCTCTTCCAACTCGCGGGGACGGCTCAGTGGTGGCGAAAGTTGTTGCTATACTTGGACTTGATCAGAGTTGGTCAACTGAAACCGAAAAATTCCTGAAGGGGCGCAAGCACCGAGATGGGGCGTGGCAGCACCAAGTTGTACTGTTCTGAGGAAAGGCGACAGCCAGGGGGGCTCTGCTGTCACAAAGGGAAGTTGCTTCCCTTGTGGGACTTAGCTTCAGAGTCACTCGGCATGTCGAGCAACTACCGGCTGCGCAAAACTCCTTCGGCCATTATTCGTTTGAGGTTATGATGAACCGATTCTCGGACGGGGCTACCTGGAGCCCTCAGCTCGAGAAATGCAGAGAATGATGAGCGTTCTGTGTAACGAAGGTGGTGAAAGGATGGCTCAGGAATCGAAGAACTCGCAGGTTGTCGCCCTCCAGCTGTGCGTTGGTCACCGCCAGCCCATGAAGCGCGTCGCTACGGTGACGGCACTGCAGGATTTTGGACTGGAGGGAGATCGTCATGCGTGTGCCGGAAGTCGGCGCCAGGTCCTCCTGATAGAGGAAGAGACCCTTCACGAGCTGGCTCTGAGCTACGGCGAGGTGAAGGAGAACATCACGACCAGGGGAATTGCTCTGATGAACCTGACTCCGGGGCAGCGGTTGCGGTTGGGGGATTCGGTCGAGATTGAAATCACCCAGGTCTGCGATCCCTGCGCCCGTATGGAGGAGATTCGCTCAGGACTCCAGAGCCGGCTGCAAGGGCGGCGAGGGATGCTGGGACGGGTGATCGTTGGTGGCACCCTCCAGGTAGGGGATCGCGTTGAGGTTTGTTCGGGCACCGCTGATCAGCGCCCTCGGGAGAACGCCAGTTCCGGCCTGCCTTGAAGAATCCCTCTCGATAGAAACCAGCACGGCACATCCGGCGTTGTTGTGCACTGAGGTCGCGCTGGAGCGCCTTTTCTGAAAGAGATACCATGGCAACCAATCGATTTGTTCTTGCGAATATTTTGCACCGTCCCACGCGGGCCCTGGCCAGCATGATCTCGGTGAGCCTGGAGGTGGTGCTGATCCTGATGGTTGTCGGTTTCACGCGTGGGATGGCCGTGGACAGCGCCAACCGGCAACAGGGCATCGGCGCAGACATCTTTCTGCAACCTCCGAACGCACCGCTCATCTTCACCACCAGTGGGGTCGTGATGCCGATCGAGACCCGAGAAAAGGTGGCGGCTGTGCCGGGCGTCCGGGCAGTGGCGCCCGTCCTCTACCAGCTGGAGGTCCAAAAAGGTCTCGTGGCGGTGTTCGGGATCGATCTGGACAGCTTCAGCGCGGTCTCTGGAGGATTCGACTACGTTTCAGGGGGGCCGTTCAGCGGTCCGAAAGCCAACGAGACCATCATCGACAATCTGGAATCCGCTTCCAAGAACCTCAAGGTCGGCGACTTCCAGGAATTCAAGGGCCGCCGTCTGAAAGTGGTGGGGGTGGTCAAACATGGAAAAGGGGCCAGAGTCTTCATGCCGATCGAGGCCATGCAGGAAATGGTGGGCGGCGTGGGCAAAGCGTCCATGATGTTCATTAAGTGCGAGGATCCCGAACGAAGCGATCAAGTGATCCAGGCGCTGCACCAGGCTCTTCCGGGCTATGGTGTCTTTTCAGTTCAGGAGTGGGTCAGCCGGATCATGAACACCAACCCTCCGGTCCTGGACCTGTTCCTGAACGTGGTCGTGGGAATTGCCGTTATCATCGGTTCCTTTGCCATTTTTCTGTCCCTCTACACCACCATCGCCGAGCGAACTCGCGACATCGGTATCTTCAAGTCGTTGGGCGCCTCCAAGGCATACATCGTGAACCTGATCCTGCTGGAGTCGCTGTTGCTGTGTCTCTTTGGTCTCGCGCTTGGGCTGGGCCTCACCTTCGTCGCCAAGACGCTGCTGACCACCGTCTACCCCACCCAGCAGGTGGTTGTATCGTTTTCCTGGATTCTACGCGCTGCCGTCCTGGTCTTCCTGAGCGGTCTGCTGGGAGCCATCTATCCGGCCTGGCGGGCAGCCGGCAAAGATCCTATCTCCTCCCTGGCCTACGAGTGAGCACCGACCGCAACCCTTTGACGAGGGTTCACACACCGCTCGCCTCGGCGCCACCCATCCTGAAAGTGGCGGGAAAATTTCGAGAACCCATATTCTTTCAATCCGAGCGCAACCGATCCGGCTCAGCCGGGTTTAAGGTGGCAAGAGCTGGAAAAAACGAGACTGAAGGGAGAGAACAATGAACATGAATTGGGCAACGAAAGCGACGGCAGCGGTGGCCATCGTTGTTCTGGCGGGAGGCTTGAGCTGGGCAGAAGCCGGCGTGAATGCCAGACAAGGGCGGCAGCAGAAACGAATCCGGCAGGGCGTCCGCAGCGGGGAACTCACCCGCAACGAAGTCAAGAAACTGGAAAAGCAGCAAGTCAGAATTCACAGGCAGGAAGCCAAGGCTAAGTCCGACGGCGAGTTCACGGCCAAGGAGCGGGCTAAGATCCATCGCATGCAGGACAAGGCCAGCCGTCACATCTACAAGGAGAAGCACGACAACCAGGACCGGAACTAATCCACGTTTTACTAGAGTTGACTTCCGGCTTTCCACATCAAGGCCCCGGCAGCACGACCGGGGCCTTTTTTGTTAGGGGCCGATGCCCTCGCGATCGCCGTTTCATGCCCGCACCCTGCCGCAACGACGAAAGATCCCACGCAGCGAGCCGTTCACTCCTCTTTATCTCCACGTCGGCTAGCAGGGCCGTCCCTACTGGCTGACCTGCAAACGAAAAAATTTGGGCCTCTTGTCGGGAAGGCGACAGGTGATCGCGTGGTGCTTGCTTAAGCTATCCGGTAGAATGCACGGAGGTGCTGACTCCCATGCCAACCCCTTCGTTGAGGGCTGCCAGACCCGTTCTTAGCTTGTGTCTGTTCGCGGGCTTCTGCCTGACCCTGCGGCTTTCTGTGTTCGGTCAAGGTCGCGATCTCTTGAATGCGGGTGGCGGCCATCCGCCTTTCGATATCACCAAGCGTTCGGTGCCGAAGGAAGCCATCCTGGAAGGAGGTCCGCCGAAGGACGGCATCCCGGCTCTGGACCGGCCTCGCTTCATTTCCGCCGAAAAAGCCGACCGTTTCCTGCAGGACCGGGAAGAAGTCATTGGGGTGTTCACAGGGGGACAGGCCAGGGCTTACCCGTTGAGAGTGATGGTCTGGCACGAACTGGTTAACGATGAGATTGAAGGCCGGGCGGTGGCCGTGTCCTACTGCCCGCTCAACGGTGCGGCGGCCGTCTATCACTCGCAGGCCGGCGAGAAGCAATTGACGTTTGGAGTGACCGGGAAGCTGTATCACTCGACCGTTGTGCTTTACGATCGCCAGACCCAGAGCCTCTGGTCCCAAGTCACCCAAGAGGCCATCGCCGGGTCTTCCACCGGGATGAAGCTTGAGATGATTCCAAGCCTTACCACCACCTGGAAGCACTGGAAGAGCCTGCATCCGGAAACGCTGGTTCTCTCGTCCGAAACCGGCTTCCGGCGTGATTACAACCAAAACCCCTATGCCGCCTATCAGGCTTCGGACCAAATCATGTTTCCGGTACCCAGAAACGTCAAAAGCAAACTGCGGAACAAAGAACGCGTCCTGGGTTTGGAAATCGATGGCGTTGCCAAAGCCTATCCCTTCTCCAGGCTAAAGAAGAGACAAACGCCGTTTGAGGATGAGGTGGGCCAGACGAAGGTTCAGGTTCACTTTGATCGCCAGACCAAGACGGCCTCGGTTACCGACCTGCACGGTCATCTCCTGCCCGCCTTCAATATCTATTGGTTTGTCTGGCAGGCCTTCCATCCCGGCACTCTGGTGCTCGAGTAGATGGCTGTTGCCCAATCCTCAGGCAAGGTTGACGAGCCCGGGAGCCGAGCTTTTGTCGGCAGGCTTGAAGCTCAGTGTGTCCATGGGACAGACCGTCACGCAGATGCCGCAACCGATGCAGGAACTGTTCTGGTTGTCCAGGGTTTCCTGCTTTAAGGCAAAGCTCATGACGTCGATTCCCACCTGACAGTTGCGAGAACATTCATGGCAGCCAATACATTTGTCGTTGGCGAGGATTCTGAAGCGACTCCACTTCAACTTGGAGAACAGGTGCGACTGCAGATGCATCAGCTTCGCCAAAGGGCACCAGTAGCGGCACCAGACCTTGCCTCCCAGGAACGGGTATAACGTCACCGGCAAAATGCCCACCAACCAGACATCGGCGAAGAGACGATAAATCCGGATCCCGAGATCGGCGGTTCCGGCCACAGCGCTGTAAGTATCTTTGACCAGCACCAGCACGGTTACGGCTGCGGCGAAGATCAGGACGGCCAGATTCATCCACTCCCAGCGAATGGAGGTCCTGCCTTTGGGAGCCAAGTGACGCCAGCGGTCTCCGAAGGTCTCGGCGAGGCCGCCGCAGCCGCAAATCCAGGAGCAGTACCGTTTTCCATGGAAGAGGACAAAGACGGGAATGATGACAAAGGTCAACAGGATTCCCCAAACCACCCAGACCTGGTGCGGATTGTAGAAGAAGGTGTAGAAGAACAAGGGCCAGGCGTAGATCAGGCCGTAGCTGCGCCAGGCCTGGTCGGCAAAGGCGGGATCGGTGGCCAGCTTACTTCCAATCCATTCATACTTCACTGCGTATTGAAACAAGAACTCCGGAATCAGGAAGAAGAAGACCCACTGAAAGCTGATGAGGGACACGTAGCGCCAGATCTGAAACTTGTCTTTGCGATCCAATCCCCAACGTTTGAGCGCCTGAACGCCAAAAACAGTCATCAGAGCGGTGTAGAGCACCGTGTACCAAAAGGACCAGGGACGATCAAGAAACGACAGGGCCTGGTAGCCCCAGTTCCGATAAGGCCAGAATTCTTCGCCCTTGCCTAATTTGACGCCATAAACCGTGTACCAAACGAAGAACGACAGGCCCAGCCAGGCGAAGCGATCTCCCGTTCGCCCGAAGTGCACCAGGCCGCCCAGCCCAGCCAGCGCCAGAGTCCATCCCAGCCACCCCAACCCCGACATCGTTGCGATGCCTGAATGACCGCCCTGGATCCAGAGACCCGCGAATCCGAGGAGGGTCAATCCGGTCGAGCGCAGCAAGCTGCCCTCCCACTCGTTTTCCATCTTTATGCCAAGCGACTTCAGGAAGTCACGCGGTACTTCGGCGCCGATCAGGACGAAAGCGTTTTGAAAAGAAATCCTGCGGGTCTCTTCGTTTCCAACCCGCTTGATCTTCAGAACCGCTTCCTTTTCGCCGAACTCCAGGATGTTGGAGTTGAGCAAAAGCTCGATCTTTCCGGCGGCGATGGCCTCATTCAGTTTGCGCTCGTTGTCTTTGAAGACCCGGCTGAGGGCGCTGCCGCGATAGGAAAGGTAAACCCGGTTCTGCTCGCTCAGCGTGATTGCCGCCTCCACCGCACTGTTGCCTCCGCCCACCACCAGAATGTCCTGATTCTTATACTTGCGGGGGGAGTAAAGCCGATGATAGACGTGCTCCTGGTTCTCGCCCTGGACGCCCAATTTGCGTGGATTGCCGCGCTGGCCCGTGGCCAGGACGACCCGCTTGGCACGGTACTGCCCCTTTGAGGTGGTCACCAGAAACGCACCATCCCGTTTCTCGCATCGAGTGACGCCCTCCATCGTTCGAATATTGAGCTGGTTGTTCCGAACGATCTGGTGCCACCGCCTGGTGAGGTCTTCCTTCGAAGCACCGTCAAGCCAGAGCTTTCCCTTCGGGGGTTGGCTGTCGGGTTCTGCATAAACCCACTTTCCATCCGGAAAGTTTTCAATGGTGTTGGCAATCTGTTCCTTCTCCAGGAGAAGATAGCGAAGGCCCCGCTCCTTGGCCTGCAGCGCCGCGTTGAGCCCGGCCGCGCCGGCGCCGATGACGACCACATCCAACAGATCGGCGTCCTCTCCTCCCACGGCTCCAGGCAGACTGGCAATATGTTCGATCACTTCGTACCCCTGGGCCATTGCGTACTTGATCACCGGCGCACCCGCCAGGTCGCCGACGATGAACAGTCCCGGAATATTGCTTTCGTTATGCTTTCTTAAATAGGGCCGTTCATTTTGGGCGCTACCCGAATGAAGCACCGAGATTACGCGCTGCCTGATCTTATGGCCGAGTGAAAGACTCATCTGACTTTCAGACATCAGGAGAAACCTCGCTTGCAACGGAGTTGAGCCAAACCGAACGGGCTGAGCCGTCGAGCGACTGGAAACGCTTCTGCTCCGAAAGACCTGACCGGCATCGGCGCCTACACAGCTCGGCTGACTTCGGAGGAAATCCGCGGCGTCAAGGAAACTCCGCAGCTTGCACAACGGGCGGCCGCTGGATGATTGGTGTTCCCACACGCCCCACAGGCCAGTGGCTCATGGGTCACCGGGATCTTCACCAGCCCGGGGGGCACAGCACCCGCCGTGGATTCCGAGGGCCGGGTCAAGACGTACAGAAATCCAAAGACATTGAAGGCGAGGGCAAGGAAGAAGTAAGGGATGGGCGGCAACCCTTTGGCCACCGCCACGTAACCGCTCAAGCCTGCAAACACCAGGGCCGTCACAATGTAGAGGCCCACCAAAAACCACCGCAAGCTGATGCCCGACTGGGAAACGCCCGGCGGCGTTTGAAATTCCTCCTGGAAAAGCGCACCCTTGGGCTGTCTGGAGCGGAAGTACTCCTCTTGACGACTCAGAAACTCACCGACCATCTCCTTGTTCAAGGGAACGCGACGTCCCCTTACGATCAGAACAACATCTTCTGAAGTCAGCGGAACTCCACATACGGCGCAGCGTTCGCCCTCTTGAGGAGGAACCTGGGCATATGGCGGGGTCACACGACCTTCGTCGGCCTTGAAGGCAAACCCAAAGAAACCCAGCCACAGTACGAAGAGAAGGCTGCAGAGACTGCGTTTCGAACCGTTCAACTTATTCACCGCCTGATCAATGATGGCTGGACTCATCGTTCCCCCGCCGTGGAACGGTGAGGTCCACCTCACACTCCTGAAAGAAGTTTCTCGCGCCAGAGTACCACTTTCGAGTTGAGTCCGCCAAGGGACCGGAGCCTCGAAAACCGCAATCAGTCCAAGTACCACCTTACCTGCTTGGCGGAGTGCTGATTGTCGTGCGCCTGACAGACACAACAGCGCGTTTCTGCGCCTAATCAGTGCATGGGCACTTCAGCGAAGACTTTGCAGCCCCGTGAAGATGGCTGCTGCCGGGCTGCGGGGAAGGAAGGCCTCTGCTCCAGCGCCCAGCCAGGGACGGGGCCAGGCCAGGGAGGAGATGCCATGCAATTGAAAGATCATCGGTTTCATTGGGCCGGGGAGGATCTGCGCTTTGCCTGCTATTCTGACCGTCCTTTTCGCGCGCAGTATCTTCACCAGATTTCACTTCCAATTGGCCAGACCGGCGTCGAAGTCTACGAAATCACCCCTGGTCTTACGGCTCGATGGGTTGTGGTCCAGCAGATCGACGGCGGCACTGAGACTCATAGGCTGTTTGTCAGAAATGGAGAGACGTTCAGTGAGCGTCCGCTCGACGAGATTTCGAGTGATCTCAAGAACGATATTCTCAAAAAATGCCCGATGCTGGCTGCCGGCAAGAGTGTTCCCTTCTCGTCGTCTTAAGAACCCTCGATTTAGGGCCAGATGGTGATGCCTTTCCTCTTCTCCGCCGACACTGCGACGGTGAATTGTCGGCCATCTGACAGCCTTTCGTGGCAGCCAGAGGCTATCTTTCGAACGGTGTCGTTTTCCAACTTGGTGAATTCTGCCGCATCCCTTGCCGGCAAGGCCCTTGAGATTCATGCCACTTCAGCCTTGTGGGTTTAAGAAACAGGTTCGAGGTTTTCTGGAGTGTCGGCTCGATCCGGCTCAGCTTCGCCAAATGAAACGTCATTTGGACCGTTGTGAAAGCTGTCGGACGGAAGTGGAGACCTGGCAATGGATTCAGCGACGCTGTATCGGGCATGTGGAGATGACACCGGAATCAAGCGCTGCGGAGGAGTCATCCGGGGCCGCATGGCTGCATGACATGAGACCGGGTGTGGCGTTTTCAAAGCCCAATCCTCAGTTTCGGGTGCAACAGCGACTGAAGCAGGCGTTTGGATTGTTGCTGCTCCTGATGGCCGTCGGTCTGGGTCGTTACCTTGTCACGGCCCCGGATCTGGTCTCACAAGTTGCTCGGGACTATCGCCAGATCCGTGAAGGGAGAATAGCGCTGGCGTTCTCTCAAGAGAGTGCCTCAATGTTAGAGAGGTTTTTCAGCGAGCGTGGAATTCCTTTCAACACGCGCGTGGCGGATCTCCAACCTCTCAAATACCGCCTTGTGGGTGGAAGCGTTCACCGAGTGGTGAACCGTAAAAGTGCCCTGTGCCTGTATCAGGGAGAAACCGGCATCTTTCTGCTTTGCGAGATGTTTGTCGGAAAGGCGAAGGAGTTGCCGGACTGCGACCAGGTGCGCGAGGAGGGGACGAAGCAATTCTTCATTTACCGTGACGGGACACTGAATCTCATCTTCTGGCAAGACGGTGAAATCCTGTGTGGGTTGGCTTCAGACACCAGCCTGGAACAGCTCCTCCAGGTGGCATGGCACGAGGCCGGCGAGGTCTAGCCGTCAATCAAAGCCTCACGATAGGCCGTTGGCCCCTCATCCTGTCGGAGGTTGTCCTTTGGCAGTGACACTGTTACTTTGATGGGTGCGACCTGCTTTCTGCATCCGGCACAGCCAGGATTCGAGAGGAGTCCTTGCAGAAGGCTGAGTGTCGTGGAGCGAAAGCCACTCGCGCTCTTTTTGCCGAAGCTACTTGCGTCCTTCACGAAGCCGTCGGGAGAACTCACATGAAAGTCGAGGTCTTCTATTTTGAAGGCTGCCCCAATCATCAAGCAGCGGTGCAGCGGGTGAAAGAGATCCTGAGAGAAGAGGGCCTGGCCGCTGAGGTCATCGAAGTGAACGTTCCGGATCAAAAGACAGCGACCCGGCTGGGATTTCTCGGTTCGCCGACCATTCGCGTAAACGGACTCGATGTCGAGCCATCGGCACGATCTTGTCGCGACGCTGGAATGACCTGTCGCACCTACGTAGAACATGGCCGTCGAGTCGGCCTGCCTTCCCGGAATCTCGTACGAACGGCCCTCAAGCAGGCGCAGGTGGATGCGTCCGGGGCCGACCAGTCCTGAGGTCCAGGCACAGGACCTTTCAGTCAGAAGCTGAGCCGTCAGGCCCGGCCCGGCTTTCCGGCTGCCGTAACCCGTGTTTTCAGGGACTGCCTTTCACCTGCACTGGAACAACCACGTCCTGGCGCCGATAGAGGCAGGTGCCGTTCACATCTTCGCAAACGTAGTAAAGCGCGTAGCCCGGAATCCTCACCGACCCCGCTTGGGTCTTCTCGGGGCACTTCAGCTCGAACTCGATCCGGCGTATCTCCTGGCTCACGGCCGTCTTGGGATTGGGAAAGCTGAGGTGCTGACTGCTGACTTTCCAACCTGGAGGCGGATCGACCCACAGCACCAGATCTTCCGCCTCATTGTTCCAGTGGGCCTTCTTCCTGAGGTCCGGTCGAAACGTCAGGTGGACCCGCAGGGAGTCCCCGGGCGCTGTGGCCCCGGGCACCACAGCCGTCTCGATTTGTATGAACCCCTCCTTATCCCGCAGCACCCGGCCTTGCGCGTCGGGTTTTCGGCCGGCAGTCGGCTCGGAAGAGAAGCTCTTCACTGGAGAGGCATACTCGGCTCCGTCAGGCTCAACCAGCAACGGCGCCGGTGTTTCACCACGGGCCTGGATTTCCTGCCGCGCGCTAGGCACCCAGTCGTAAAACGGATAAGGCTTGTCGAGTCTGGGCCCGTATTGCTGAATTCGCCTTCGCCAGATGTATTGATTCGGATCCCGGTCCAGCGCGCCCATCCAGTGATCAACGGCTTTCTGAAAGTCGGCAGGTCTGCGATATTGGGATTCGTACCGTTTTCGGTACGTCACTCCCAAACGAAAGTAGGTTGCCTGATGGGTTGGATTCTGACGCATGGCCTGTTCGTAGGCCGCAATGGCCTCGTCCAGCTGTTTCTCCCCGCCCCAGAGCACTAAGGCGTCGGCGTAGGCCCTCCATCTGGAGGCCCCGCCCCCCGCGGTTTCGGCCTTGAGCTTTGCCGGTTCAGGGGGAGCTACTTCAGTCGCGGCGAGCTGCTTCGGTTTGGGATAGGTTTGGCTCAGGAAGATTTTGTCGATGTTTTCAAGCTCCGGATTGACCGCTCGAACAACGCCGTATTCGTCAATAGCCAGCGTAATTGGCACTGCGCTGACGCCCAACAAGTTGAGGGAATCAACCAGGATGGGCCAGCTCATTCGCTTCCATTGCATGAACAGCCGGGTGCGATCCGGGTGCTGCTCCTGGATGATGCCCACCATCCGGACTTTCCCTTGCTTCTGCCACCGAAGAGTCGCCTCGTGCCACCCGGGCACGTGCCTGCGGCAGCCCGCTCACCAGGAGGCGAAGATATGCAGGATCACCTTGTGTCCTTGAAACCGAGCCATTGAGACCGGCGCCCCGTCCGACAAGGAAGGCAGAACCAGGTTGGGAAACGGCTCCCCAACCTTGAAACCCGTCGAAGATGGTTTGGCGACCGCGTCACCTAAAGAAACCGCGAGTGCCAGCCAGACAAAAACGAACAGAAACCTCATCTCCCCTCCTTTGGCTCTTGATGCATGTCACCGGACTCAGATCCAACTCAGCGGCTGGAGCATTCCAGCAAGGCGCAAACATTCTATCCCCTCCCGATCGAAATCACGCCGATCTCGACGAAATTGATCCTCCAGCCCGCTGCGCTCCCTCGGTCGGATTGGGCCGCCGGGCTCGATCAGGCGCCGGATTCTCTTCGGACGCCTCACTCAAGAGATCTCCTTTGGTGCCGTCGTTTCGTTCAGCGACCAGTCGTAATCGAGATAGACAACCTGATAATCGGCCTGGGTCAGGTAACGGCGATCATCGGGTTCCAGATGAGCGGCAAGGAAATTGAGGACCGCGTTCTCGGCTGCATTTCGCCCTTCCCTTGCCTTCTCCTGGCCGCCATACCTCGCGACGAAATCGCCTCCGAACCATTCGAAGAGGGGAGAAAGGTAGACCCGGTTTTGAAGGCGGTCAATTCGGAATTTCTCAGGCTGCGAGAGGAACTTTCTGGCTTGATCGGCAAACTGCTCCTCAAGACGGCTCCCGACATAGGGTTCCTGGCGAAGCGGCGGACATCCCTTTCCGGCGCAGACCAGAGCCATGTGAATTCTGGGC
This sequence comes from Acidobacteriota bacterium, assembly GCA_040753175.1. Taxonomy (GTDB): domain Bacteria; phylum Acidobacteriota; class Terriglobia; order Versatilivoradales; family Versatilivoraceae; genus JBFMEW01. The sequence continues at coordinate 421,098 of JBFMEW010000004.1, forward strand.
TCAGCGAATTCCTTTCGAAGAGTCTGATGTTCAATGTGGTCCAGAGTCAACTTCCGGCCCATCACTTCGAACTGAAGCTCCGTCCAAACCCCCGGTATTTGGCGGATGCTGTTTCGGGGGAAAATCACGGACCTCAGGAGGGAAGGCCGGATGGGATAGTGATTGATGATCACTTCCAGCGTCAGAGAGTTATAGGCGTTAATCCAGAAGGCAATTTGCTCCTCGCGGGTCCAGCGCGAGTAAGTAGCCGGCGACAACGTCCCAAGCGCGGCAGCGAAATCATCCAATCGATGACGATTCGCCTTCAGGGCTTGATAAGCCACCAAACCCTGGCTGTCCACATCAGTCTCCAGGACCGCCCCATAGCTGTCGTAGGAAAAGCCGGGCCCGATCGTCTCCTTTTGAGAGGTCTGGAAGGTCACCAGCCTCGGACGTGGCCGCAGAAGCCACCACCATCCAATCGCAAGGACTGCCAGCATCAGCAGTATGGCCGGCTTCCACCACTTCATAGGATCAGCTGACTCCTTCCACTCATCGTGTCGAAAGGGCCGCGCCACCTTGCGGCCTGAAGATCATTCCCCTCGAGCACGCCCGGCGCGGCAATCCAGCAGAATAACCAGCAAAACGGTGCGTCATCTGTCGGGGAGCCGACAATTCCGCCCTGGGATACGCTGGAGAATCTGTTAGAGTAAATGGAATAAGAACCTCAGCTAAGACGATATACCTTTGATCATTCCAAGCAAAGGAATGAGCACCATAGATCAGGAGGCCTGATGCGACCAACCAAGCTTTGGTACATCGAGAGATTTAACTTGTTTCATGGCCTCCAGCAGCAGGACAAGGAAGAGTTGGCCCGGATGTCCCTGATGGAAAAGAAAACAAAGGGGACCTACATATACCTGCCCTCCGATCCCGGCGACTCGGTGTTCCTGCTCAAGGAGGGGCATGTCAAGATCTGCCGGCTTACCGAGGAGGGCAAGGAGGTGATGTTGACGATCCTCTCGCCCGGAGAGGTGTTTGGTGAGGTGGTTGTGTTGAACGACCAGCCCCGGGATCACGTGGCTCAGGCCTTGGACAACGTGCTTCTTTGCGAATTCAAGAAGCGAGATTTTCAGAACTTCCTCCGTGCCCGTCCGGATCTGGTTTTTCGGATCTCCAAGCTGATCGGCCTCCGCTTGCAGAAGATGGAGTCGCGGGTTGTGGACCTGATTTGCAAGGACGTCACGACTCGAGTTTCGGAGTTGCTCCTCAGCTTGGCGGAGCAACAAGGCAAGGCGGCCGACAAGCATGGAAATTTCATGATCAAGCTGACTCACCAGGACATTGCCAGTTTGGCCGGGGTTTCCCGCCAGACGGCGACCGAGATCCTGGATCGTCTCAAGTCGGAGGGATTGGTGGAACTGGGACATCGCTCCATCCTGATCAAGAACAAACCGGGATTGGAAGCATTTCCCCACTCGCGGTCCGCAGGGAAGCTTGGCGCGTAACCGGATCCATTTTGAGTTCCGGCCCGCGGGCTTAAGAGCTTGGATTAAGGCAAACCGCGCCCCTTCCTGGTTTGAGTCTGGATCCCCCAACCATGGTGCCCGCCATCGCCTGGCCCTTCCGAACCGCCAGCTGATGCTTGCTGCTCAAAGTCTCCCAGGTTGCGCGTCCCACATGCCGGATAGTCGATAGAGGTAGGTCAGGTGCCGCTGCATCAGCACCTCCTGGCACAGACTTCATTCGGCACGGTTGGAGCTGTGGGGACTCTGGAACGGAGAGCGGCTGGCAATCGGGCTCATGCCTGTCGCCCTCTTTGTTAGGGAATGGAAAAGTGGATGACCCTGGACTCAATTCAACAGGCACTCTACTTCATCGCGCACCGGGATGGAGGTTTGGGCTCCCGCCCGTGTCACGGAGAGGGAGGCAGCCAAGTTAGCGAAGCCGATGGCTTCGTGAATTGGTTTTCCTTCAGCCAGGGCCACAGCCAGGGCCCCGTTAAAGGTGTCTCCGGCCGCTGTGGTGTCCACGGCCTCAACAGCGCGGGCTGGGAAATGCAGGCTTTGTCTCCCGTTTGCCAGCCAAGCTCCCTTGTCACCAAGTTTCAGGATGACCGAGTGCGGTCCCAGGCTCATCAGTTGCCGGCAGATCTCTTCCGCCTGGGAGAGCGACACTTGGCCTGCTCTTCCTCCAAGCAACTGCAACGCCTCGGACTCATTGGGGGTCAGCACATCGACCTGGCGAAGGAGGTTTGGACCGAGAGGTCGTGCCGGTGCCGGGTCCAGGACTGTTTTCATGCCGATGTGCCGCCCGAGGGCCGCAGCGGCTTCCACCGTCTCCAACGGGGATTCGAGCTGCAACAGCAAGTATCCCCCAGCCACGCCAGCCAAAGCCGCCTCGACGTCGTTGGGTCGAAGGTATCCGTTGGCGCCGGGAGCAATGACGATCTCGTTTTGCCCTCCCCGCTCGACGAAGATAAAGGCAACACCGGTGGCGTCGTTGGCCGTCGTTAGAACCCCGGACACATCAACCCCGGCCGTCTGCAGATTAGCTCTTAATTGATGTCCGAAACTGTCGGCTCCGACTCGACCCACCATTCGGCAGCGGCCTCCGAGACGGCCAACGGCACAGGCCTGGTTGGCTCCTTTTCCTCCCGGCAACATGTCGAAGCTTCGCCCCCTCAGGGTTTCTCCAGGCAACGGCAGCTTGTCCACCTGCACAACGAAATCCATATTCAGACTGCCCACTACCACAATTGTTTGGCTCATAAGCATCGAGGCGCGGAACGCGTGCTGGAAGGCTCAGCCAATCCTGGCGTACACAATCAAGCTGAGTCCGACAATAAACGAAGCAAACATCAGTGAGATTAACCCGACGGCGCCTTGGGCTTCCTCGAATTCTTTCCAGATAAACACACCCCACAAAGCTGCGATCATTGTCGCTCCCTGCCCCAGGCCATAGGAGATGGCGAATCCCGCCGCTCCCGAGGCGATGATACTCAACGACATCCCCATACCCCAGACGGCTCCTCCCAGAATCCCGATCAGGTGCAGCCGGACGCTGCCTTTGGCAATGTAATCCCGATACGGTACCGGCTCTCCCACCAATGGTCGTATCATCACCAAGCTGTTCCAAACAAGATTAGAAACGAACAGGCCTGTTGAAAACAAGACCAGCGCCGTATACGGCCCCAGTTTCCCGGACTGCAAGTTGACAAAATCTGGGGACATGGAAGCGGCGACAAATCGATAAAAGAATCCCATCAGAACCCCCGCTAGCAGCGAGACAGCCAAGCCCTTTCCTGTAGTCCTCTGGGCCTGCGAGGGCAGCTTCCGATAGATGATGGCATCCACCATAATGGCCAGCACCACACCGGCCACACCCAGGAACAACAAGAGCGGACTGCCTACAGGAACCGCCAAGTAGTTGATGACCACGCCCAGCACCAGAGCCAGCCCAATCCCAATTGGAAAGGCGACCGCCATCCCGGCAATGTCGATGGCAGCCACCAGGAGGATGTTGGCCAGATTGAAAACCACACCCCCCAGAAACGCTGAGCCGAGGGAACCCAAGCTGGCTTGCTGCAAATCCCAAAGGAAAGAGCGTCCGGCCGTGCCTGTGCTGCCGGCGGTAAATGCCAGGCCCAGCGTGAACAGGAGAACACCAATAGCGTAGTCCCAATAAAAGAGCTGGAACGGCCACGCCCGGCCGGTCAGTTTCTGTGTGTTGGCCCAGGAACCCCAACACAACATCGTGACAACACAGAGTGCCACCGCGGTGGCGTAGGATTCAACGATCAGCACTGTACCCTCCTGTTCGATATTGTGGTACCGGTGAGGACCGGCTGCATTCCGCTGCCAGAATCGGGTAATGAACGCTTCGATACACTATCTCGCCCGATAGGTGATGGCCTTTTCAATGGTGATCATCCTGCCCGTGGATCGAGGATCCGCGTCAGATCGAGTGACGATTCTCAGCGTGTGTGGACCAGGTTTGAGGTCGTAGGTGTGCCAGAGATCATTGTCGTTGGTTCGTTCCACGACAAACGCATCGATCTCACCAGCCTTCTCGCCGTCGAGGTAAACATCGGCTCGGCCCCCGTTCTGGCGATGCGGTCCGACCAATGCGACCGCTACCCCGGAAAAGGCGAGCGTGGCTTCAGCCCCCGCTTCCCTGGCAATCTTGCGGGCACCGATGCCATTACTGTCGGCATCCCAGTAATGCTCCTCGTCCCATGTTCCTTGCCAGCCCCAGGGCGCCTCCAGTGGGTCGATGCGCCGGTTCGGAATTCCCATGTCCCATTGTTCCAGGTCGGCGGCCTGGGCCTGTTGCAGCGGGATGACCAGTTCCTGGCCTTCCACCTTGCCTCCAGCTCCCTCAACAATCTTCAGGGTCCGAAGCAGAGTTGTGCGGACGATGTCGTTAAATGAGGAGTTTGTGTAATCGAACTTTTCATCAGCAATAGCCGGAATGCCCGCTTTCCAGCCGCCGGGGATATTTGAATAACCGAGAATTACTCCCAGAATGCCGGCAGCATTGGCGGGGTTGCAGTCCGAGTCTTGTCCGGCGCGGGTCGTCACATCCAGGGTCTGGGTAAAGTCTCCCTTGCCGTAGAGCAGACCCAAGGCGATATAGGCTCCGTTGAGCCGGGCGTCGATGTTGAAGGGGCGCAAGGCACCGTCGGTGCAGGGGTCATCCTTGTTCCACTTCTGCTCGATGAGCTGCCAGGTTTTCTTCCAGTTGCCGGGGTATCGAGCCGACCAGTCCAGCACGTCGCCGATCAGCTTTCCGTATCCACTGGCCGGTGGAATGCAGGCCAGCCCCGCTTCCACCACCTTGCGCACGTCCCTTTCAAAGAAGGATGCCGAGTACATGCCACACACGAACATGCCTCCGTACAAGCCATCCCCATAGTTCATGACGCGTCCCACGCGGTCACAGAGCTTGTTGGATTCCTGTGGCAGACCAGGAGTCATCAGGCCGATAAAATCGGCCTCAATCTGGAAGTCAATGTCGTTGGCATGAATGTTGTACTTTGGGTGACCGGACATAGGGGCCTTGATGCCACGGTGCAGCAGCCTGCGTGCTGCCGCATTGGCATGCCACAGTTCGTATTTTGAATCCTTGAACGCCTCGCCGAGCTGCTCGGTGGAGGCGTCCAAGCCGACGCGATCCAGCGTTTCAGCAAAGGTCATCTCCACGTAGAGGTCGTCCTGCCGTAAGGCATTCGATACACGGTCCGGTGTCCAGGGCAACCGCCCCAGGATGATCTTTCCGTTGGAGCGAAACTCGGTGGGCGCCCCATAGGAAACACCAATCATTTGCCCGGCCCATCCGCCCCGGATCTTGTCCTCCAGGACTGAAAGGGTGATCCGGCGTTCTCTGGGCTGCGCTTGGTCCAAAGCGGCATGAGCTGCACCTAAACAGACGACCAAGAGCACAATTAATACGAAGCGAATTGGCATAGTCAACTCCTTGAAGACCGAAACACTGAGGAAATGTAGGACAGGCCAACGCCCGCCCCGCGGACAAAATAGAGAGTGCCAAGAGCTCAGTTCCTGTCCTTGCCTTCAGGCGAACCCGAGCCCACCTGAAGGACTGGGCAGCCAACTCCGGAAGTTTGGCGGTGACGAGGCCTACGGTCCCGACCTCCCCGGAGGATGGCTGCGCGGGTATGCTCGTCCAGGAACTCATCGGTCCACTGCCAGACATTCCCTGTCGTGTCCATGACCCCGAACGGGCTGACGCCTTTTGGGTGCGCATCCACGTCGGAAGGTTCCCGCCTGTTACGGCTCCGGTCTGGGCCAGGCACTGCCTCCGCTTTCCATTCGTTTCCCCAAGGGCCAGTCCGTCCATCGGTGCTTTGCGCGGCAGCCGCTTTCCGGCCCAGGCCGCATACGCTCGCGGCAAAATGCGCTCAGAATTCTCAGGAACGGTACGCAAGGAGGCGTAAGCGTTTGTCGTTCGCCCAAGTCGGCCGTTAACGCCGAGGCTTGACTGTTGGAGGGCTGGATGATCTCGTCTAGCGTTAAGCAGCCATTTGCCTCCTGGCTACCGTTCAGGTCACGCGGGTATTGGCCGACAACTAGGTCCACGGCACAGGCTACTACAGCCAGAGCTAGCGCTTGCTCGTCCGGCTCGTCAAATCGAGGTAGAAAGCGGTAAAGGACTTCGCCGGCGTCGACCACCTGATCGTGGTAATCGTCAAGCACTCTCTCGATGGGATGGGGGGCGCCCTTGGTTTTCGATTGCATCCGACCCTTTTTCCCACCAGGTCCCGAGACTGTAGTCCTGAACGGAGTTCCGTTCTCCCTCGGTAATCCAGGCGACAGGATCTTCATGCAATCCACCAGCACCTTCAGACAGACTGTAAGCATTCCCGTAGCTGGCGATCACTTCAGTCATTCGCCGGCGACCCTCCTCCCAAGTGTGATCGAAGTACCAGGTCACTGCATCAATGATCATTCCGTAAATCCCGGCGTCCATCCAGAGTCGGACTCTCTTCTCTGCCTCCTCCAGGAATTCGTGACTTCCCCAGTCGTACTCGGGAGATGATCCCCTTTCTCTCTGGAGTCTACACCCGCTCGCTTGGTCGAGTAGTATTTCGCAGCGCGTTCGCTGTATTCCCAGAATTCGTGTTTCTTCGAGTCGTGAACGATACCTGCTTGTGCACCAGCGGCCGGTGGGCTGGGCGAACCATAAAGTGGATATCGCCTGCGGCGCTACTGGGGGGTGGGGCCTCAGCGCTATCATTCCTCAGAAAGAAACGGGCTTCCTTGGAATTCCTTCCTGCTTTCACATCTTCGCAGACCTTGAGAAATTCAGAAGCCTCGACGCTGCAATAGCCCTGGTTGTCAAACGTGATGATAGCAATCCCTTTGCTATGTGCTAGCCACACCAGCCGACGGAAATCATCAGTGGTGCCAAGCGCCGGATCGATTTTGTAGCCCTCGATGGTGTCTAGACCACCAAAGCTATTGCTGCCTTGTGCTGGTGCAAAGATCTCAATGGCGGTGAAGCCAGACTCACGAATCTTATCGAGTTTGGCTGAGGTTTTGGATGGGTCCAAGGATAACGCAGGGCGGTCGTGACGAGCTTTCAGGTGACGACGCAAGATTGCCGGGGCTGATTCCCACCCCTTTTGGGGAATTCGGTCGCTTCCGGTCGTGTTGCTGGAAGGGCTTCTTTTGGGTTCCGATCCTTGGCCGACAGCATTGGGTTGGCATTGTCCAGGCGGAACGAGCATTATTGACGCCGGCAATAACGCCCAGAGCCGGATGACGATGACGTTCACTTTTGCTTTGATCATAAATTGATCATCAGATGTCCCTATGGAGTCTTGGCAGCAGGTTGGTGGCTGTTCTGCAGAGTTTCAATGGCTTCCAACGTCTTCAAGATTTCTCCGTCGTTCGGATTCTGTTTTAAGGCCAGCCGAAGCTCCCGCTCACCACCCACCAGGCGGCCCAAGCGTGAATAGATCAAGCCCAAGTCTTTGTGTAAACTGCTCCCCGACGGACAGTCGCCACACAGAGCCAGAGCCTCTTGAAGGTGTTGTATCGCCTGGGGCCAATCGCCGGCCTGCATCCTGGCCAGCGCGAAGTTTCGCAGGGTTTCCGCATGTGTGGTGATCTGCTCTTTCTGTTGCAGTGCAAGAAAGCGCCGGTGATAAGAATCGGCCACCGCTGGGTCGAGTTTCTTCAACGTCTGGCCTAGATTGTAGAGAGCTTCCCTGTGCAGAGGATTAATCTCTACGCATCGGCTCCAATAGCGCACCGCCTCTGTTGTTCTTCCTAAGCGCTGGAGACTCTGTCCCACAAGATAGTGGGCGTCGATGTTGTTGGGTTCTAACCTGATGACCTGTTGGAGAAGTTCGACTGCACGCCCAATCTGCCCCAGTTGTTGCTCTGTGAGCGCCAAGATGTATAGGGCCGCAGCGAAATCGGATTCAAGCTGTAAGGCAGCCTCAATTTCAGCTTTTGCCTCTTGATGCCGGCCCAAATTAAACAGCGCTCGCCCTTTGTGATAACGGGCAGGAGCAGACGTAGGCAACAGGCGCACGGCCTCGGAGAATTGCGCGAAACCTCCATTCAAATCGAATTGTTCGGCAAGGGCGATGCCGAGATTCAAGTGAGCCTCAGCCGAGTGAGGTTCCAGTGCAACCGCTTTCTGAAAACTCTTGATCGCTTCCCTACCGAGCCCTTGCTTGGCCTGGATCATACCCAAAGTAGCGTGCGCCGCAGCATACTCTGGAGCCACCTGAAGAGCCTGCTGGGCGATTCTTTCCGCCTCGGTCAGTCGGCTCTGGCCAATTAGGCCCATAGCAAAGTTGATGTATGCCTGGGTGTACTGTGGATTGCTTTCTATAGCTTGTCGAAACATCGCTTCAGCCAGGTCTCTCTTGCCCTGACGGCCATAGAGGACTCCCAGGTTGTTCTGTGCTTCTGCGAATCTGGAGTTTGTGGCTACCGCAGCTTTGAATTCTCTTTCTGCCAACTCCAGTTTGCCCTCAGCCACGTAGCGCAGGCCAAGTTGGTTGTGAGCCAACGCGGCGTGCCTATCAACTGGCGGCGTCTCCTCCAGGCCCTGGGCACTGACGAGTCGGATCGTTGGTACCAGAAGAGAAACAAGGATAAGACTGAGGCCCCTAGGCGCAGGGCTTGCCACTTTTGGAGAGGGGCAGCTCGCTGGTGCTTTCAACAGTTTGACTCCGTCAGGGCGGTTTGCTGCCATAGTCCGAACGTTGGAAAGGTGGGAACTGCTGCTCATGCCACGAAGTGGTGGCGCCAGCAAGCTAGCGCCCCGGCAAGAATCAACCAGAGGGACCACCAACGAGCTTAGTCCTCTGGCACTTGGGTTTGGGTGAGTGGAACCGAAATCGATTATGTGTTAGAGACACAAACAGTCTCGTCACCGGGGCCAGTCGCCTTGCCTCTGATCGCCTATCCCGGGAATGCGACGTCAAGCGTCTTGCTTGTCATGTGCGTGAAAGATAGGTATTCTTACCGGTCCGGTCAGTCTGCAGACAGCCCACGAGCGGCTTCGGGGATATAAGGAGGCGCTGGAGCAAGCCAACATCGGTGTTGATTCGGAACTGATTAAGCAGGGAAACTTCCGAATTGAGAGTGGCTATGCGCAAGGCCGTGAACTCCTGGCAAGTGGAGGGCGGCCATCAGCTGTATTCGTTTCTAATAATACGATGGCCTTAGGACTGCTAACCGCTATCGAAGAACTGGGACTAAAATGCCCGGACGATGTTGCGGTAGCAATGTTTGATGACATCCCACTGGCCGACGCCTTTCATCCACACCTAACAGCCGTGGCACAACCGGCCTATTCGATCGGCTACCGAGGTGCTGAGCTGCTCATCCAAAGGATCGAAAAGAAGACAGCTGATCCGGCTCCCGTAAAGATTCGCCTCGCGACTCATCTCAAAATCAGGGAATCCACAGCGGGGTACAAGTTCTAAGCTGAATGCCTTGAATAGTCCCACACTGTTGTGCTTGCTCTTGGACTCTCAGGATCCCCTGGCCAGGGGATGAGGCGGACTGCGTTCTCGTCCCATGTTCCTTGCCAGGCCCAGGGCGCCTCCAGTGGGTCGACGCGCCGGTTCGGAATTCCCATGTCCCATTGTTCCAGGTCGGCGGCCTGGGCCTGTTGCAGCGGGATGACCAGTTCCTGGCCTTCCACCTTGCCTCCAGCTCCCTCAACAATCTTCGGGGTCCGAAGCAGAGTTGTGCGGACGATGTCGTTAAATGAGGAGTTTGTGTACTCGAACTTTTCATCAGCAATAGGCGGAATGCCCGCTTTCCAACCGCGGGCAGCCGATGCCGGAAGTTTGGTGGTAGCCTAACTGTCCAGACCGCCGGCATCACTCCGCATCCACGACACAGCGGAAGCCAACTGTCCCAGAGCGGTCTCTACTGGGGGCCATCAACAGGTACTTTCCGTGCTCAGTGAGCTTGTAAGCCTGAGGGAAGTACCATTTCGACCCCTGCGGCTGATAGTAGCTGCCCCCGCGTAGAATGGCTGCGCGGGTATGCTCGTCCAGGAACTCATCGGTCCACTGCCAGACATTCCCTGTCGTGTCCATGACCCCGAACGGGCTGGCGCCTTTTGGGTGCGCATCCACGTCGGAAGGTTCCCGCCTGTTACGGCTCCGGTCTGGGCCAGGCACTGCCTCCGCTTTCCATTCATTTCCCCAAGGGTAAGTCCGTCCATCGGTACTTTGCGCGGCATACTGCCATTCCCACTCGTGCGGCAGCCGCTTTCCGGCCCAGGCCGCATACGCTCGCGCATCCTCGAGAGATACCCAGGTCACTGGTTTCTTGCTCCACCCTTCGGGGTAGCGGCCGTTTTTCCAATCTTTGAGGAAGTTTAGATCATCGATGGGGTGGTATTTCGAGGCCTCCAAAAATCTCGTGAATTCGGCATTCGTGACCGGATACTCGTCGATATAGAAGGACTTGATTCGCAGAGTGTGCCGGTGATGCCGGCGGGGGGAGTCTTCCCAGGAATATTGCACGTCCACGCCCACATTGTTACCTCCTTCAATTTCAATCCCGGACACTCTGAAGTCGAAGTCGGCTGCCGGAATCCTGATCATCCCGGACGGAGCTCTCGTGGCCGGTTGGGTCAATGCGAGCTCCCTCATCTGCTGAGGCAGAAACTGCCACTCATGAGAGAAACCAGCCAGTGGTTTCTCGGAGAGTTCTTTCATTTGCGCCAGGAGTTGCTGGATCGGCGGTTCCAGGGATCCACCCTCCGTGGCCAGCACGGCACCGTAGCCTTTCGCCTCCATTTCAAAGCTGAGGATCGCGACATCGCCACTCGATTCAGGTTTTAGTTCGGTTCCATGCCAGAGATCCCAATAACGCCTGGATGGCACATGCGGCATTTCGATCTGTCGCCCTGCCACATCGTATTCGTTCCTGTTGACAAACGTCCAAAGCGTCTGTGCGCCGGACGGAAACTTGCTGGCAAAGGCGCCATGCTGCAGGGTAGGCGTATGCGGCTCCCAATCCGGGCTGGTGAGCAGATCGGCCACGGCCCGTTCGATCTTGGCAATGCGCCGCAACGCCTCGGCATCGCGGGGTGTAATCTGATTCCATATTCCCCAAACATTCTCCCAGCTCTCATACCCAACTCCGTTGAAGAAGGCAAACTGCAGATTGTTGGTTTTGTCGCGATTCCAACGGTCCACAATATTGACCATGTGCCTGCGCTCCAGCCATTTATACTTGCTGACGGCAGGGATGAACGGATAGGTCCAGACCTGTCCCCAGGTCAGGTTGTTCCAGGCCAAAGCTTCCTCCGAACTCAGGCCGTCCTCTGGTTCGAGGGCCAGCGGCTGACCGGATTCATCTGCGGCCATGCGGAATGCTTCCGGAACTCCCAACATCGTGTCACCGTTGATTCCATCCGCCCCAATCTCCTTCAAGGATCGCGCAATGGCCGTCCAGAGTGGCATGCCTTCATCCCGCGTTCCTTGATCCCATGGCATGATCGGAAAGAAAACTCTAATGCCTCGTCGGTGAAAATTCCCAACCACCTGGCGTAGCCCGGTAATGCCATCCGGCGTGGAGCGTAGCATGTCATGTTGGTTTCGGTCGTCGATACCGATATTCGGATAGACCGCCCAGATGAGAACACTGTCGATACCTCCATAGCGCTTCTGTAGATCGTCGAGGTAACGATCTACCGTGTATTTTCCTGCCACGGGGTCATAGAAGTAGCGCTCTTCAACCATCATTTGCGGCTGGATGAAACTGCGTTGCGTCCACTGCAGCTCCGGACGTGCGTACTGCGCATCGCTGTATCCCAGCCGGACCAGACTCTCGCTCCGCCAGCGGCGAATATCAGCAAGCCAGGTCGGAAATTCCGCCTTCTTTTCTGGCCCAAAAATTTGTTGGGGTTCCATTCTGACTTCAGTGTCTTGGGACCACAGCGTGACCGCAAGAAAGATGCCCACAAAGATCACGAGATATATTCTTCCCATTAGCTGACGCCTCATCGGTAGCTCTTACGGATCCATTCGGGGGGAGAACCTCAAGTTTTAGTTAACGTTTAACGTTAAATATAAATTAAGTCAAGAACTTCATTCTTAGCGGCCTGGACATAGGAGAAAGAGTTCCGACATAAGGAATGACAAACTGTGGATATCTTCACCTTGAAACTTAAGCTTGTCAAGTGCTGTGGAATAAGTAACATGACTTCGATCCGGCAGGAGACCTCGGGCGAAGATGCCGTTGGGGGGCGTGTGGGCGAGAGCAGGGCGTTGGATACCGAGCCAAAATTGTTTTGCAAACATAAACGTTTAAAGTTTATAGTTTCCAGCGCTGGATAAACACTGACTGCACATCTGCGGCTCGATGTTGCTTTGTCCGGCCAAGCCGTTCGACCGCGGATGGGCCGGCCAGGTTGGAGGAGGCGTTCCGGAGATCAAGGTTGGGGAGCGCTTCTGTGTCAACAACGACGAAAAGGTGAGGGAAGCCACGATGAGCACGATCAAGCCGAGAGTGGGGCCGGTGAGGACCGAGCCGTTGCCCCTGGAGTTTCCGGGAGTGTACCGGATGGACGAGGGGGAGATTGAGGCGGTAACCCGCGTGCTGCGCTCACGCTCGCTATTTCGTTACTACGGAATCGACCCCCAATGGGAGGTGGAGCAATTCGAGTCGGAGTTCGCCCGGTTCGTGGGGACGCGCTATGC
>JBFMEW010000005.1:0-322213 GCA_040753175.1 Acidobacteriota bacterium
ATGGTCACTACCTGATCGACCGACTTCCAGGTCTGGAGAATGCCTGGGTCGTCGGCGGTGGCTCGGGTCACGGTTTCAAGATGGGACCTGCCTTGGGACAGTGGGTGGCGCGGCTGGTCCTGCGAGGCGAAACACCCGAACCCTTGTTTCGTCTCGATCGATTCGACCCAACTGAGGATTGCTCCAAGCCGCACCGGACGCAGTGGGAGGGCTGAGTAAGGCATTGGTCAATCTCTTGATCTCCTTCGTGGCCGACCTCTTGCCCGCCGTTTTGAAACTTTGGCGAGAATCGCTGTCTGCTGCACATCTTGTCTCCGATTGTGGTGTGCAGGGATTTCCTTATATATTTCCTGGAGGGCACGTACCGAAAAACCGTCTCAGAGAAACTTCTGCAGAATGGCGATGCCCGAAGTGCTGATGGGCCGAGCTGAGACCAAGCCGTCCGTTGATCGTGACATCTCACTATGAAAGGAGGCACCACCCGTGCTGGACGCCCTGCAGTATGTGAAGCAGTACCACAACCTCTGGACTCCCGAGTTTCTTCTTTCCGGCGCACAACTCAAGAGTGCCGGAGCTCTCTGGACTCCCGTTTATCAATATCTCAACGCCAAATACAAAAACAAGGCGGGCAAGACCCCTTCAGAGCGCCTGGAGTATAAGGATCATTTGTTGGGCTTCTTCAAGGCCCGAGCAGGCGAAGCGGGCTCAGGCGTCACCTATTCCGAAGGTGGTGGCTACAACCTGGCCAGTTTCTATCCAGTTCATGAGTTCCCCAAGAGCTCGTTCATGGCCAGCTTCTCCGGTAAGGGCTCCCCGCAGATGCTGAGCGACATAATTCAGCTAATCAGCTACTGGCGAAGCTACAAGAAGCTGAAACAGGGCGTCAACGTTAGCCCGGTGGCGGAAATAGCGGATAAGTACCTGGGAGTGGACTGCAACGGATTTGTCGGGCACTATCTGCGCACCAAGTTTGCCGGAGTCAGCGTGAAGCCCAGCACTACTGAAAAGTCTTTCTCACAAAGCGGCCCTCGGCGAGGCTATGCCATCGAAATCCAAGCGGACGACGTCCTGGTGTTCGATGGCTTTCACCATGTAGCCGTGGTCAACAGCGTCGCCAAGAAGACGCCTGAGTGGGCAGAATGCATGGTTTGCGAGTCGAGGTCGAAGGACAATGGAGGCCCTCAAGCCAACGTCTGGCGCATCGAGGTCAAGAAGAGTACAGCTGGCCTCATGTCCGGTTACTTCATGCTCAAGCACCTCAACGGATCCGTTCGCGAGGACCTGCACTCCATTGTGCGCGTGTGGGGGACGTAGCGGGGCCAGCTTCTTGGCCGGCTTAGCTTGATGCCTCACCCCTCCCGGGTGTCTGAATCGTGTCTGTTTGGACCGTTGAGGGCCGAACGGAACGAGACGAGCGCCTTACACTTCGAGGATCTTGGGAAACTGGGTGAGATTTCGGATGCCGGAAGCGGTTACCACCACCAGGTCTTCAAGCCGGACACCGCCCATTCCAGCATAGTACAACCCGGGTTCTACCGTTACGACGTGTCCGGTCCTGAGCAGGTCTTCGGTCCGGGAGCCGATTCGCGGTCGTTCGTGAATTTCAAGGCCCACGCCATGACCGGTACCGTGGAAGAACCCTTGCATGCGACCCGATTGCTCGCCGGTGACAAAGCGCGCCTGTTGAAATGAGTCCTGCACTGCGCGGTGGATGGTTGCCCCGGCAATCCCCGCGCGAAGGTTCTTAAGTGCCATGCGCTGAGCGGCCAGAACGGCCTGGAAGGCAGCTTTAGTCCTTTCGCTGGCCTGCCCTCTCACCACCGTGCGTGTGATGTCGCCCCAGTAACCGGTGCTCAGCGAACGCGGGAAGATGTCAATGATGATGGGCTGATTGGCGCGCAGCGGGCCGCTGCCTTCTTCATGGGGATCGCATCCTTGCTTGCCGCCGGCCACGATGGTGTGATCAGCCGTATACCCCAACTGAAGCAATGTGACGGCAATCTGCTGACGAACCCTCTCAGACGTCAGACGGGATCCGCGCAACAAGAGGTATCCTCCGGGGCCCTTTCGCGAGCGCCTGATCAGGTCGATGGCCACCGCCAACGATGCCTCCGCCGCCCTTTGCGCGCTCTGGATCTGGCGGATTTCCCAGGCCGACTTGATCTCCCGCTCCTCAAAGAACGGATCGGGCTTGACCGAAACATGGAGCCCTGTCTGCTGGAGACGCTTGAGCAGTCCAGCCGGAAAACGATACGGAACTTCAACCGTGCGGATGCCACGGCTCCCCAGAACGGCACGAATAACTGCGGCTTGATCGACCTGTTTCCTGCCCGACTGTTTGAGGATCTTTTCTACCTGAGAGAGAGAGAGGACTTCATCCACTTCAGCTTGTCGGCGAGCCCGATCGATTTCCAGATCGCTGAGGATCACAGTCTTCTTCCTGCGGTGAAGGAAAAAGATGAAGGGATCGGGCGCGAAAAACCGGGTTGCGTAGAGCAGGTTGGCGTCGGACTCACTCGCCGCAACAATCAAGCGTGCGGTCTGGCGCGTCGGCGCTGTGATTGGGCTCACGGAGAATTCCTTTCAATTCCAGGCCAGTCGGGCTGTCCGACCGGCCGGAGAGTGGATTGAGCGACCTTCCTCCAGGCGATTGTTCCGATCAACTGAAGTCCCCCTTCGCTTTCCGGCTGAAGACGTAGATCGAAGCCTGGCGACCTTCAATCGGTATTTTTAAGAAGTTGTCAATGACGTAGCCGCGATGAAGGTAGCGGGTGCATACCTGGCGGGTAAGCTTCAGCCAGCTTCGTGCCAGGCGATGGTTGGTCCGACAAAGATGGTCGAAATTGGCTGGGATCTCGAACCATACCTGGCGGACCCTTAAACGGAGATTCGGTGGCGACGAGCGCAGAAGTTCTTGCCGCGTCAGCCCGCAGCGGTTCACCCAGCGATGGTCAACGACCGGCAAGACAGGTTGCTTGCCCCTGTTTTTTCCAAGGCCGCCCGCCGCCAGCGACCAAACCGCCAACATTCGATCGGTGTCCAGATTTCGATGTGCCGGACTCTGAGTCCGGCCGTACAGATTTGGGAAATAGGACCGGACTTGAACTCCCAGCTTCGCCAGGTTGAAATAGGCATTGCGACTTTCCAGGGGATCGAACGTCCAGCGGATTTCCTGCACGCCCTGTTTCAGGGCCAGCCGGCGCTGGTGGAGCTTGAGACGCAACCCTATGGACCGATTGCGAAACTGCTCGTGAACCGCCAGCATGTCCGACCAGAGGATCTTCTTGTCCCCATCCCATCCCGCGAAGCTCAAGACAAAGCCGATCATTTTGCTGCCCGAAAAAGCACCCAGCAGGATCCCTCCTGTCTTAACCGTCACCATCAGCACCGAAGCAGGTACCCGTTCGGTAAACGCGGCACCCCACGTCTGTCGCTGCAAAGCGCAACACGCCTCAAAATCAGAACGGCTCTGCAGGGTTCTAATTCGCAGGTTCGTCAGCGGCTTGAGAGTCATAAGCAACCATCAGATCGCAGATCTGATCCATGGCGGTGCTGACCTCCCGGCTGGGGGTTGCGTGGTGATTCGCCATGATGGAGAAAGCCAACTTCTCGTTGTGGGCGGCGACTACATAGCCGGACAGCGTGCTTACTAAACCCAGACTGCCCGTCTTGGCATGGACCCGCCCCTGCGCCGCGGAGCGCCGCATTCGATTCTTGAGCGTTCCGTCAAGACCCGACACCGGAAGGAGGGCCAAGAACGCCGGGCCCTGCGGATGTCCGTTCATGTGCTGCAAGAGCTGAACCAGCGCTCTGGGGGTGATCTGACCGGTCCTGGATAAGCCGGACCCGTCGGTCAAGCTCAGCTCCTTCCGCTCCACGCCGGCCTTATCCAGGAAGCGGTTGACGGCATCGAGCCCGCTATTGAGGCTGCCGATTCCAGAAGCCTGCCACCCTAGCTTCCGCAAAAGCATCTCAGCGTAGAGATTCTGGCTTTCCTTCATCATGATTTCCAAAGTGCTTCGAAGGGGCAGAGAGACGCGTTCCGCCAATCGAAGCGACTCGTCACAAGAGATTGCGATCGGCGTTCTGTTCCGGGCCAGCTCGAGCGGCTCGGGAAGGTCGAGCTTGCGGCTGGTCGCTTGCCCGGCGACCGCGATTCCTTTTTCCTCCAGAGCTGCCTTCAGCAGCTGAGCCGCGAACTCTCCCGGGTCCGGCACCGGAAGCTGATACACCAGCTGCGAATGCCGAAGAGGTAATTGGCCCAGCAGTCTGAACTCGCCCCCTCCGAGACTGCTCTTGATGGTCAGAGATACCGGCCCCCTGGCTTTGGCCGTCACAAGCTGGTTGACCACTGCCGGGACGCCGGCTCGAGGCCAGGTTTGAGTGGTCGCCGGATCGCCGACTTCGTTCCCAGGCAGGATTTGGAGCGTGAAGACGTTCTCGTTAACAGCGATCGAACTCGCTTTAGCGCCGTAGCTCCACTGCAGGTAGCCGAGGGACCAGCTGTCGGAGACGGGTTCAAAAGCAAAGGCGCGTTCATCGGCGATCACGTCTCCCTCAAGGTGGCGGACGCCGTGAGCCAGAACCTGGTCTGCGAGAGAGAGCACCGATTCCGGAAGAAGCGTTGTAGGTGGCGATAGCTTCTCCGGAGTATAGATGCGCTGCTCGAAGTTAGGATCCCCAGTTCCAACCAGAACGATGTTTCCCAAAGCCTTCCCGTCGGGATCCAGGCGACCTTCGAGACAAACTTCTGTCTGGAACCGAAACTCCGGTCCCCAGGTGTCGAGAGCCGCGGCCGCTACCAGCAGTTTCATGTTGGAAGCAGGGATGAATCGCTTTTGAGCGCTTGACGAGAACAGGACTTCTCCCGTCTTCAAGGCAACGATGTGGACTCCCCAAAATCCCGCATCAAACTGAGGTTGATTGAGGACTTTCTCAACTTCGGCTCGAAGGGACTGCTGTGATAGGGGAACTTGCGCCGCAAGCCCCAGCGGACCTGTCCAGGACAGGGCGCACAACATGACCCCCAGCCAACGCTTTGCCCGGCAATCAAGACGGCGATGCATGGAGAAGTTCAACTTACGTTTCCGGCGAATCTGGCATCCCGCGAGAGCATGCCTGGAACTCGAGCTGCAGGCCGGCGGGTTGTCGCTTTCGCTTAGGTTCTTCTCGGCCTCCGCTGCATCTGCGCCGAGAACTCGGCAAAGAAGAGCAGAATCGCGGCAGAGACATAGACCCAGGAAAGTATCACGATGATCGTGGCAATGGAACCGTAGATGTTTTTATAAGTGGATCGGCTGATGAAAAAGGTGAATGCGTATTTCGCCAACTCCCAGGTCAGAGCCGCGTAGGTGGCGGCCGGGGCCACTTGCGAGAAGCGCATGGGCGCGTAGGGGACAATCTTGTAGACCAGGGCAAACATGATGATCGCGATCACAAAAGTCAGAAGAACCACCAGGATCTCCACCACCCACTCTGCCGGTCCGGACAGCCATCTGTCCTGGCTCAGGGACTGTAAGAAGTCTCCCAGGCGCCCCAGCATTGCCGTGGCAAAAACCGAAGCCAGGATCAGGTAGCCGCAGAGAATGGCCATCACCGCCGCGATGAATCGCCGATGAACGAACCCCCGTTCTCTCTTGATACCCCACGATTCATTCAAAGCCAGTTCCAAAGGGATGAAAGCTCCAGATGCCGTCCACACCAGCAGGAAAAGGGCGATCAGAGAGACCTCGCCCCGCGAGGCACTGATCAGGCGAAGGTTGTCTTCGATCATGTCCGCGCCCACGGGGAGATACAATCTGACGGAACCGATGATGGAGTCCTCCAGTCCGAATCGGTGAATGAATGCACCGCCCAAACTGAGCAGAAGCAGGATGAGAGGAAAGAAAGAAAACAGCGTGTAGTAAGCGATCGCTGCGGCGTACGTGAGATGGTTGCCGCTTAAGAACGAAAGCAACGCTTGCCACAGATGGAATCGGCGCGACATCAATCTGGATCAGTGAGCGGATTGCCGAGAGAGACTAATCAGGTTTGCGAAGATCCGAACGGCGCCCGGTACGCCTTCTGGAAGCTGGCGAAACCAGGCAAAGGAGGTATGGACATAAAGCCCTTTCCCGTACTCGGCCACCAGCAGTCCCCCATCCAGCGGAGCACGTCCCGGGTCACTGCAGGCCAGCAGCGCCTTGAAACGCGAGTCACGCTCCTGAATGAAATAAGCGCCGCGTTCCTGGACCCAGTCTTTGAAATCGTCGGAAGTGATTCGGTTCGGCGTGTTGAACGCCGGGTGTTTCGGGTCGAGTATCCGAACAGGTGCACTCTCGTCCGTGACCCGGTCATCGTTACTGACGATTCTTGCCGGATAGGGGGCGTATTGGGCTTTGTTCCACGGTTCGCGACGATTGTACTGAACAATGAACACGCCACCCTGATGGACATAGTCCAGCAGGCGCTGGTTGTTGGCGATCAAGTCCGCGCGCACATCATAGGCGCGGACACCGGCGATGATGCAGGTGAAGGTTTTCAGATCAGTCTTCAACAGGTCGGTCGCCTCCAGCAGTTGAACCGGGACCCCAAGTTGAGTGAGCGTTTCCGGGATGCGGTCGCCCGAGCCCATAATGTAGCCCACGTTGACCCCAGGGGATACCTTCACATCAAGAAGAGTCGACTGAGACGCGGCGGGTCGATAGAGGGGGGTCATCCACAGGTTGAGAACGGAAATGATCCGATACCCTTGCTGGTAACGGTGACCCAAGGTTTCGGCCACCGCTCTGAATTCCACCTTCCCCGGTCGAGGCGTCGCTGGATGCAGCACCTGAAACCGGAAAGCCGACGATTCTCCTTCGCCATCGAGCATGAAAGTGACTTCATCGGGCGCCGTCTTCCAACCGTGAGGGACTGTCAGCCGCAGCCGCCCTTTAACAGGTGACTTGGACTGGGACGTCAGCTTGACGTCGATGGGCCGCAGCTCAGCCGCGGAGTGAAGCGGAACCAGACTTTGCTCCGGTGTGACCTCAATATTGATTGCCGGCACGACCAGCACTGGAATTTCCCGCACGCCTTTCAACGGGTCCCGGTCAAGGAACCACACCGGTCTTGTTTTCGAGAGTTCGACGCCGTTCAGCAGGTAGGAAAGTTTGGCCCGGAGCACAGGGGACGGAAGTGGCGCGCCCGCTAGTTTGGGATCGGAAAGCTGGTAGGTGGCCTCGCCCCGATCCTTTCTGAAGAAGTACGGTTGCGTGAGTCTGGCGTTGGCTGGGACCGTCACCGCGAAGGAGGCCTTGCTCCCTGCGCCCGGTTCCAGCAGCGAGAGACCCGCCTCGGTTCTCTCACTTCGCCATCCATCGGGTGAAAGCACTTCAACCTGGCTGATGCGGATCGGCCGCCCGCCCTGGTTAACGATCCATCCGCCGACCTGCAAGGTTTGTCCGGGAGTGATCTGTTCGTCGTCGGCGTAACCCTCAAACACCACTCCGCTGGCGCTCTCAATCGTGTCCAGCAGTTCCTGTTCTTTGCCTTCCAACAGGAACTGAATATGGTCCTGTGGCCAAGGATCGACGGGCTTGGAAACCAGTTGGCTCCGAATGCTTCGAAGACGCCGGACCGCTGCCAAGAGAGGCTCAACGCTCCCGGAAAAATCCGTGGGTGAGAACTTAAGAAGCGCTTGCTGGAAGGACGTCGTTAATTCTACCAACTCCCTCCTCAGCCAATCTCGCTGAGGGTCGTGGGGAGCCAGCAGTTCAGCCACGGCCGGCAGGGATGAGTCGATGCCCTCCAGGAAATTCGCACTGGAATTATCCTCCGGCAGGACCTGACGGTAGTAGAACAAGCGCTTGCCGGGAGCCGAATAGGTATCCGCCTGCCCTTGCGAGCGATGCAATCGATACCCTTCGTCACCAATCTGCTGATAGGAGCGCCCAAAAAGCGGCACCGAGACGCCGACATCTACCGCCAAGACAGGGCTCTCTTTTTCGCTGAGGTTGCCGATGTAGAATCGCCGGGCTCGCCAGGGTGAAAGCCCTTCCGACAGTTGCTCCTGAAACTGACCGGCCCGTCCGGCCAACTGGAAGGCCTCGCGAGCCAGGATGCCGGAAGCCTGGTGATGTCCGTGCCCGTCCTTGGCATTACCCTGCCACATGGAGATCACGACGTCGGGACGGAACGTGCGGATGACTCGGACGATGTCACCCAGAACCAGATCCCGACCCCATTTTGACAGCGCTTCGTCGGCACTCCGCGAGAAGCCGAAGTCGAAAGCCCGCGTGAAGAACTGCTGTGTATCGAAGTATTCGTCGGCCGCCAGCATTTCGGCCGTTCGCACCAGCCCCAAGGCTTCAAGAAGGTCAGGGCCGGTCAGATTCTGGCCGCCTTCGCCGCGAGTCAGGGTCAGCATGGCGGTGCGCGCGTGTAGGCCGCGGCTGACATAGGTCACGACGCCCGCCCGCTCGTCGTCCGGGTGGGCCGCGATGAACAGGACTCTGGAAGTGAGGGGCAAGCGCTCCAGGCGCTGAACCAGTCCCACCGCCCCACGATCCAAGCTGAGGTTCAGGCTCTGGGCTCGGTAACTGGCTGGAAGATACAGGACCAGGAAAACCAGAAGGATTGTCTTGGCAGGGTTCCCGTTCAACCGATATGCCTCCTTTGCAAGTTAGAGGGCCTGCTCGGTTGGAGCTGCCAACCGGCTTGCCCCATAAAGCGAGAAGTCCGCTCTCCCTTGGCCGCTCGAGTCAGATCTGAACCTCGCTCTGAGAGGTGTACTTCTCGGAAGCCAGGAAGACAGATGCAATTAGCAGAACCAGCAGCACACCATAGGCGGCCGCCGTTCCGAAGTTGAATTGGCGAAGCTGAGCCAGAATCTCGATGGAGATGGGGCGGTTATGCACCGTGTAAATCACAATCGAGGTGACAAACTCCCCGAGAGCGGTCACGAACGCCAAAAGCGATCCGGCCAAAGCGCCTGGTACCACCATCGGCAGTACGACCCGCCGCATCACATAGAGCCACCGGCCACCCAGCGAGCGTCCTGCCTCTTCCAGCGCCGGGTCGAACTGTTCGAAACTGGCTTGCACAGCGCGGGTCACGACCGGGATGTGCCGGATGAAGTAGGCCAATGGCAGAATCCAGAAAGTTCCCACCAGAAGATACCGACCCTGCCAGGGCCGGTGCTGGTTGAATGTCGTGATGAGATTCAGGGCCAGAACCGTTCCGGGAAGAGCCCAGGGCAAGGCCACCAAAGCACTGATCAGCGTTCTGGCGCGGACCGCCCTCCGCGTCAGCAGATAAGCGGCGAGGAACGCAAATAGAAAGTTGGCTGCTGTAGCCAGAGCCGCCATTTGCAGGCTGTTTAGGATGGGTTCCAGCGAATGCGCATCGGAGAAAATTCGATGGTAGTTATCCCAAGTGTACTGGGGTGGAAGGATCTCAGTGGTCCAGGTGCCGTCCTGGGCGAAGCTGATCAAGACCAACGTCAGATGTGGCAGCAGCAGAAACAGTGTGACGATGACGCCCGTCAGTCCGGCTCCCAGTCGGGACCATCGGCCCTCCACGGTCTTGAGTGGTCTGGTTGCCCCCTTCGTCAGAGAGCGATACCGCTGGGTTCCTTCGTAGCGTCGCAGGAAAATGAGGAACAAAATGGAAGTCAGACTGAGAATCACCGTCTCAACCAAGGCCATCCCGATGTCACCGTTCAGCTTGGAATTGTAGATCTGCAGCGCCAGAACCCGAAATCCGCCGCCGAAAAGATAGGGCGCGCTAAAGCTGGCCATCGAGGTCATGAAGGTCAAGAGCGACGCTCCCACCAGTGCTGGGGTCAGCAGCGGCAATGTGACTGTCAAAAAGACTCTGACTCGCGAGGCTCCTAACGATCTGGCTGCATCGAGAAGGGACACGTCCAGCCTTCTGAGACCAGCCCCGGCAAAGAGGTAGAAGTAAACATACATCGTGTAGGCGTGAACGAACAGAATGGCCCAGGGGCCTCGCAGGGAAAAGGGGGGCCGGTCCAGCGCCAGCAACCCCTGGAGAAGCCGGGTCACGATGCCGCTTTCTCCGTAGAGGAACATGAACGCGATCACTCCCACCAGCGGAGGTAAGAGCACGGGCAGGGAGACCAAGGCCCCGAACACCCGCTTCCCGGGGAAGTCGTATCGATGAAACAGCAGGGCCAGAGGCACCCCGATCAGGGCGGAGAGCAGGACACTTCCGAGGGAAATCACCACGCTATTCCGGAGCGACTCGAATTGGGATTGGCTCTGGAAGAAGCTGCGGTAGTGTTGGAGGCTCAAGCTGCCTTCGACCTGGACACTCTGAAGGAGGACGAAAACATTCGGGTAAAGAACCAGCCAGAGCAACACGAGCAGTACGAACGCGTAGAGGGCCCAGCTGAATGGTTGGCTCTTCCTCATGGCAACATGACGAAAGCATCCGGCGAAGCATGCAAATCCGCAACCACTCCGGGTTGCAGGTTCCCGTCGGCGCGACGCCCGGGCTGAGTGACCAACCAGTGCAAACCTTCTCCGTCAAGCTCCAGCTCGCACGAGGCCCCGCTGAAACGCCGATTGGTGACGGTCGCCCTGGCCAATCGGATTCGATCCCGATGGGGTTCCAAGAACAGGTCTTCGGGGCGGATGACCAAGGACACACGAGTTCCGGGCTGCAGCGCCCGCTGTTCAGTACTTTTCAATCGCAGAGGGGTTCCAGAAGGCAACTCAAAGATCAGGCAATCCTCACCTCGGCCCAGGAAAGGAAGCGAGAACACGTTAGACCTGCCGATGAACTGAGCCACGAATTCGTTGGCTGGGCGATAGTAAAGGTCTTGTGCGGTCCCCACTTGCTGGCACACGCCCTTGTTTAACAAGGCGATTCGATCGGAGAGAGCAAAGGCTTCCTCCTGATCGTGGGTGACATAGAGGGCCGTGATACCCAACCGGGTGATGAGCTGGCGAAGCTGCTTTCGAGTCTGCTCTCGCAGGGAAGCATCGAGATTGCTCAACGGCTCGTCAAGCAGCAGGATTTCCGGTTCCGGAGCCAGCGTCCGGGCGATGGCCACTCGCTGCTGCTCGCCGCCACTCAACTCGAACACGGGGCGGTGCTCATATCCCGAAAGCCCCACCAAGCTCATCATCTCGGTCACTTTGTCTCGGATGCGCGAAGGGGCAACCCGCCGTGCTTTCAGCCCGAAGGCGACGTTCTCGAAGACATTTAGATGCGGAAAAATGGCGTAGGACTGAAACACCATTCCCATGTTCCGTTTTTCCGGCGGCAGACCCGCGAGGTCTCTTCCTTGGACGCGGATGTCGCCGCTGGTGGGAACCAGAAAACCCGCTATCAGGCGGATCGTCGTGGTTTTTCCACATCCGCTGGGCCCCAACAGGCTGATCACTTCTCCCTTCTCCACGGAGAGATTCAGCGACTCCAGCGCCGTGAGCCGGCCGAAACGGTGTGTCAGGTTGGTGAGTTCCAGTAACGGCATGACCTCTCAGCTGGGGGGCTGGGACAGTCCCCGGTTCCGGATGCTGTCGTCCCAGTACTTCATCCATTCGTTGGATTTCGCTTCCAAAGTCTTCCAGTCGAGGTCCATGGTCTTGATGGACGTGTCCCTAATCCATTCAGGCAGCTCTTGGGCAGGAATGTCCTTTCGGCAAGGAATTCGGTAGAACCTGTTGGCCGCCAGGACCAGGTTATCCCGGCGCGTCACAAACTCATAGAACCGTTGCGAGGGTTGGGCGTCCGTTTCCTTTGCGATCAGCGCAATAGCGTCCGTCACCACCGGCGTTCCGCTCCGCGGGATGACATAGTCTAGCGGGTATCCATATTGCGCCCGCTGCAGCTCGATGTCGGGCATGTTCCACAGCGTGATCAGACCCTCCTGGCGGGCCAACTTCTGGCTCAAGATCGTCAGGTTGGCCACATAATCCTTGGTGTTGGCATCCAGCCGGGCCAGCCACCGGTAGCCTTCTGAAGGGCTTCCTAAGCGTTTGTAGTCCCGGAGAATCATGGCACAGAAGATCGTGCGCATCGTGCCCGATGCCAGTGGATCCCGCAAGATCAGCTTCCCGCGCCACTTCTCGTCCAGCAAATCATCCCAGTCCTGGGGGACTTCCTCCGCCTTCAACGACTTGCTGTTGTAGGCGATGACTTCGGGCGTTTCGTAGGTGCCGTACCAGAAATCCCCTTCGCTGCGCGCTTCCGGCAAAACCTCTGCAGCCCACGTGGGCCGATAGGGCTTCAACAGACCCTCTCGCTCCGCCTGCCGGTACATGGTGGAGGGAGCGCCCCACCAGACATCAGCCTGGGGATTCTCTTTCTCGGAGCGGACGCGGTCCAGCACATCCTGGCTGCCCATGTCTAACCATCTGACGTCCAGGTCCGGGTTTTCCTGCTCGAATCCTTTTTCGAATTCGGTCAGCAGCTCCTTGCCATGGGTGGAATAGACCACGATTGTCCGCCGGGATCCGGAGTTCCGCGAGCAGGCTTGAGTGACCGCAACCAGGAACAGGACCGCAAGCCACAATTCAGCCTTTTTCATGATAACGGTTAGTGAAGAGTAAGACACGGTACGGCTATCTGAGAACTCAGGGAACAAAAGACAGAGACAAACGAAGTTTCCGCCAAGTTTTCCGGATCAGATGTCCCCTCGAGGTCGAGAGCCCCGTTCGAACAATTTGCGTTGGTACTGTTTCATTTGCTTCAAACGTTTGGCAAGCCAGAGCCTGTCTTGCTCGAGGTTCCTCTGTCTGGTCTTCAAGCTTCGCTTCACCGTGGGCGGTGCCGGGCCCCCAAAGATTCTCCGGATCTTGACAAAGTGAACAGGGTCCAGGATCCGTTCAACTTGTTGAGGGGGAATTCGAAGAGAGTCCCCGGTTACACTGCCCGAAATCTCCTCGAGCAGCACCGATATCTTTTCAAAAGGGGTCTCCCCCTTTCGACGTTGTGGACTCATGCGAAGCCGCTTGGCAATACGACTCGTGATTTGATGAGCCGTCCTGAAAGGCAACCCGTGCTGACGCACCAGAGTGTCCGCCAACTCGGTCAGAGTCGTCTCACCACTTTGGCATTTTATCCGGGCCTTCTCAACTTGAAACTCTGCAGTTTCCAGCACTGCGGTTAGAAGCTCGAGGACTCTCGAGGAATAGCTGAACACCGAGCGCACGGCGGGCTGGAGATCGTCTTCGGCGTCCACAATATCGCCGAAAGGCGTGTTGTGCAGCGCGGCTGCAACGGTCTGGCAGTGGCCTACGGCCAGGCTGGCCAAAACCCGCAAATGCTCCAGCGCGACGGGATTGCGCTTTTGCGGCATGATGCTGCTGCACTGAACAAAGCCGTCGGGCAGCCGAAGAAGCCCGGAGTCGGGCGTGCTCCAGACCAGGAAATCCTGCACGACGCGTCCCAGATGAATCATCATAGTTTGAATCGCCCCGGTGGCTTCCAACACATAGTCGGTGGCCGCAATGCAGCCATAGGCGTTTTCCAAGACGCGATCGAACCCGAGCAGGGATGCCATGAGCGTCCGATCAATGGAGAAGCCGGTTGTGGTCGCCACGCAGGCGCCCAGAGGCGATTGATTTGTGATTTCGAATGCGTGCTTGAGACGGGCTTGGTCTCGCTCCAGAAATTCGCAGACCGCCAGCAGATAGTGGGCCATTGTGGACGGCTGAGCCGGCTGAGTATGAGTGACAACAGGAAAAATCGAGTCAAGATGTCGGCCGGCCAAGCTGAGAACCGCCGACCGCAGCTGGCGAACCCGGTTGCTTGTCTCCAGGATTTCTGAACGCAACACCATGCGGTACAGTGCTATGTCCACATCGTTGCGACTCCGGGCGACACTCAAATGGCCGGAGATGTCAGCGCCACAAAGTCCGGCCAGCTGCTTTTCCACGTAGAAGTAGAGGTCTTCCTCCTCTCCCGCGTATCCACGGGACCCCAGCTTGTCCCGATCCAAACAGAGGCGAGTGAGTGCCTTTCGTATCTTGCTACTGTGGAGCTTCTTGAGGATACCGCACTGCTCCAGCATCTCCGCGTGGGCCAGGTTGATCTCGATAAGCGGCTGAAATAAATGCTTGGCAGCCTGCTCAAAGACAGGCTTGAGCACGGTTTCGAGATAAACAGGGTCAGGAAAGGGATGTTGGATGGCTGGTCGCCGTCTCGTCATCGGGAGGCGTCACGAAGGCTTTAGCTCTTCGCGCAAGATTGTAGTGAAAACGGAGAGGAGTGGCAAAGAAAACGCAGCAGGATCTGCAGGATGTCAGTTCACTTTGAACGCCAGGTCGGTGCCCTGGTAGTAATGGACGGTCACCATCTCACCGCGGACGGGAGGCTTTGCCCGAATCCTTCTTTCCAGATCCGCGGTGTAGTGGAACATCCGGACCTGGTAAATGTTCTTCTCGCTTTTCACAGAGATTGCTTTCGGTCCGGCGGCAACTACAAACCCACGGAATTTCTCTTTCTTCGGGCGGTCCTTGGACAGGGTTGGGATAGGTGAAGCGGCGAGAAGCAACACCAGCAAGAGCAACGGAGTGACGCGGGCTCTCGCCGGTCGGCCCCAAAGGCCCGGACCGCTCATTCGAACTCCTTCTCGTCAATGCTGATCTTGAGTGATTTGAGAAACTTGACGTCTTGAGAGGTGATGTTTAGTTTGGTTTCGCCATCGTGAGTGCGGGTTAGGGCAGGTTCACTTTCCTCAGGTCTTCGGTTAAAGCCAATAGTGGCCTCCAAAACCAGAAAGACGTCGTAGCCCGACTCACGGATTCGCGCGATGGCCTCACTGATTTTGTCGGAATTGGAGAGGGTGTCATTGATCGCGGCGCCTAACTCCTTCATCAACTGCTTCAAGTTTTCATCCAGGGGTTCCACGATAGGTGCGCCCTCCCAAGTTAGTAAGCGACTGCCAGAGGTTATATCGGAATGGAAGAGAGTAAACTACAGGGTTATGGCACTCAATTTCGATGTTACGCCCATCAATGGGGTGTGTCAAGGCAACGCGCCAGAACCCGCGCGGAGCCAGGGAGTCATGCCGTTCCTGGCAGATTGTGCAGCGAACGCTCACCGTTGACGAAGTTGTGCTAAACGAAAAGGGGAATCGTTCCCCGGGTCTGGGGGTTGCCCCGGCGAGATGTGCTATGATGCTGCCGAGAAAGGGATTTGGAGCGTTTCCCGCGAAATGATCAAGCAACTGCAGCAAGCCTTCAGGCAGCTGTTTCGCACATTGCACGCCCTGTTTTTGGAGGTTACCGGTTTTCTATTTCTCGCCATCGGAGCGGTGATCCTGTTCAGCGGCTACAAGCAGCTTCGTCGATTCCTCGATTTGGGAGACGTTGACTACTTCAAGCTGATTTCGACTCTGGTGTTCGGCGTTCTGATGTTGGGCTATGGTCTCCATTCCTTCTACCGGGTCAAATCCATGAAGTGATCGGTTTCCCGTCATGCCAGACCCACGCAAGTTTCTGACCTCCTCGAACATTCCTCTTCGTGCTGTCTATCGTCCTAGGGACGTGGAGGACATCGACTATCTGGCGGACGTGGGAGATCCAGGCCAGTTCCCCTTCACTCGAGGCATTCATGCGGAGATGTACCGGACGCGCCGGTGGACGATGCGACAGTATGCCGGGTTCGGAACGGCCGCGGAGACAAATGCTCGGTTCCACTACCTGTTGGCCCAGGGTCAGACGGGGTTGTCAGTAGCCTTCGATCTGCCAACGCAGATGGGTCTCGATTCAGACGATCCTCAGGCGCTGGGCGAGGTAGGGCGCGTCGGGGTTGCGATAGATTCGATCCGGGATATGGAAAGGCTCCTGCAGGGGATTCCTTTGGACCGGATTTCCTTGTCGATGACCATCAACGCCACTGCCCCCATCCTGTTGGCCATGGTCATGGCGATCGCCCGCAGGCAAGGTGTGGATGCCAAGCTCCTTTCCGGAACCGTCCAGAACGACATCCTCAAAGAATACGTGGCCCGCGGAACCTATATTTACCCCGTCATTCCTTCCATGCGGCTGGTGACCGATGTGATCAGTTACTGCACTCGTTGGCTTCCGGGCTGGAACCCCATCTCGATCAGCGGTTACCACATGAGAGAAGCGGGCTGCAGCGCTGTACAAGAAATCGCATTTACCTTCGCCAACGCCTTGGCCTACGTTGAGGCCGCTCTGAAAACAGGACTTGGAGTCGATGATTTTGCGCCCCGACTTTCCTTCTTCTTCAGCGTTCACAATCATTTCCTCGAAGAAGTCGCCAAGTTTCGAGCGGCACGACGGCTTTGGGCCAAGACGATGCGGCTTCGATACGGCGCTCAGGACCCCAGATCGCTCAGACTCCGATTTCACGCCCAGACAGCCGGAAGCACTCTCACGGCCCAGCAACCCGATGTCAACCTGGTACGGGTGTCGCTGCAGGCTCTGGCAGCAGTCTTCGGTGGAGCCCAGTCATTACACACTAACAGCCGCGACGAGGCACTCGGGTTGCCGACTGAGGTTTCGGCCCAACTCGCGCTTCGGACCCAGCAGGTCATCGCGTTCGAGAGTGGCGTCGCGGATGTTGCTGATCCGTTGGGCGGTTCCTATGCCTTGGAAGCCCTGACGCGCGAAATCGAAGATCGAAGTCGCGATTACCTGGACCGCATCGAGGCTAAAGGGGGCATGTTACACGCCATTGAGGAGGGTTTCGTCCACCGCGAGATACAGCAGGCGGCTTACGAGCATCACGGCCGGCTCGAGTCGGGGGAAGAGATCGTGGTGGGACTCAATCGGTTCCGTGTCCCGGAAGACGCCGGCATTCCGGTTCATTGCCTGGATGCGTCGGTGGAAAGTGGTCAGATTGCCGACCTTGGTCAACTCAGGCTCCAAAGAGATGCCGTTCAAGTCACGCAAGCGCTTGAACGACTGGATGAGGTTGCACGGGGCTCGGGTAGTTTGATGCCGGCTATTCTTGAGGCCGTGGAGGCCGAAGCCACCGTCGGGGAGATTGCGGGGCGCTTGCGAGACGTCTTCGGCGAACACCGGGAGGCGGCCCCTTTGGTGTGAGAGTCCCCACTTCACTCTCATCAGAGATGCCGATCTGACGGTCTCGAAAGCTGTGCCAGGTCCGGTTCTTCCTAGGAGCAATTCCGGCTTTGACCTTGACACCCCAAGGTGTGGGTTTTAGACTCAGTCTGGTTTGTCGAGCGCGAGGGCGTCAATGAGGAAAGAGTCCTGGATTGTGGGGGCCGTGTGTCTGATAATCGGCGGTTTGATTGGATACATCATCGCAGTACAGACGGCGTGGAATCAGTTCCGGGAACCGCCTCATGACCACACGCATGAGTCCAGTCCTGCCGGTGCCGCCGCCTCGGGCAGTGGCTTGCCGCCGGGGCATCCCGTTGTCACCACAGCGGGTGAATTTGACACACTAAAGAAGGCTGTCGCGTCGGCGCCCAAGAATCTCGCACTCGTAACCGAGCTGGCCAACAAGCTATACGATGCGGCCCGGTACGAAGAGGCGATCCCTTACTACAAACAGGCTCTCGATCTGGATGCCAAGAGTGTCGGCCTTTCCACCGATCTGGGCACAGTGCTCTTCTATGCCGGACGCCCTGACGAAGCGCTGGCTCAGTACGATTATTCTCTGCAGATTGATCCTCGCCACGTTCAGACCTTGCATAATCGGGTGATTGTTCAGCTGCAGGGGAAAAAGGACGTCCAGGCGGCCTCGGAGGCGCTTGACCGTCTGGCTGCTGTCGATCCGGGAAACCCCTCCCTGCCGAACTTGCGCAATCTCGTCCAGAGTTCAGGGAGCAAGGCTAATCCCCGCCAGCGGATCTTCTAGCATGCGAATCCTCCTGCAAATCCTGGCCTTCCTCTTCCTCCTCTATCTCGTCCGGTACATTCTGAAGACGCTGTTCTCCGGTCCGCGTCCCGAGGCTCGCTTTCGGCAGTCTCCCTTTACCTCGGCCCGCCCGGGACGGCGTATCAAACAGGGGAAGATGGAGAAGGATCCCATCTGCGGGATGTATGTCGACGTGGAGCACGCTTTGCAGGCGTCGTTCAAGGGAGAACCGCATTATTTCTGCTCGTCCGAATGCCTGCAGAAGTTCAAGGAGACTCATTGATCCTTCCCGGACTGATCCCTTGCCCTGACAACCGCTATGCCGTGCGCGGCGTAAGCCGCTGACCTGTGATGCGCTTTCCTGATCGAAGCCTCTGGAGGCCTTGAGTGAAAGAGAATCTGAATACGTTCGACATTGTCAAGACACACATTGAAACTGCCGCCAAAGTCTTGGAGTTGCCGGGCGACCTGGTAGAAACCATGATCCAGCCGCGGCGGACTTTGATCGTTTCCTTTCCTGTCCGGATGGATAACGGCGAGATTCATATTTTCGAGGGTTACCGTGTCCAGCACAACATCGCGCGTGGACCCGCCAAAGGCGGTATTCGCTACCATCCCGACGTGACCCTGGAGCAGACCAAGGCGCTGGCTTCCTTGATGACCTGGAAATGCGCCACTGTGAACATCCCTTACGGCGGAGGGAAAGGTGCGGTGGTCTGCAATCCCAAGAAAATGTCTCAAGGAGAACTGGAGCGACTAACGCGGCGTTATACCTCGGAGATCCTGGTCATGATCGGTCCTGACCGTGATATCCCCGCTCCAGACGTGAATACGGACTCCCAGACGATGGCTTGGGTCATGGACACCTATTCCATGACAATGGGGCACTCGGTCTTGGGGGTCGTCACGGGAAAGCCTGTGTCACTGGGCGGTTCCAGGGGAAGAGACGAGGCCTCCGCTCGCGGCGCCTGGTACAACATTCGGGAAGCCTGCAAAGTGAAAAACGTCCACCTCGATCACGCCCGAGTGGCCATCCAAGGATTTGGCAGTGTAGGCTACACCACCGCCCGCCTGCTCAGCGAGGACGGCGCCAAGATCGTGGCACTGAGCGACTCCAAAGGCGGTGTGATCAATCTCAAAGGGATCGACATCCAGGAGGCCCGAAAGCACAAACAGAAAACGGGCGGGCTGCAGGGATTAAAAGGATGCGACCCGATTTCCAACGCCGAGCTCCTCGAACTGAAGTGCGACATTCTCGTTCCGGCAGCTTTGGAGAACCAGATCACCGGAGCGAATGCCATCCGGGTGAAAGCCTCCATCGTGGCTGAGGCAGCCAACGCGGCCATCACTCCAGCGGCTGACGACGAGCTGGTGCGCAAGGAGACGTTCCTCATTCCCGATATCCTCTGTAATGCCGGCGGCGTGATTGTTTCCTACTTCGAATGGGTGCAGGACTTGCAGGGGCTCTTCTGGTCCGAAGCTGAAGTGAACAACCAGCTTGAAAAAATCATGGTCCGGAGCTTCAAAGAGGTCCATGACTTGTCCCTAAAGAAGAAACGTCATATGCGAGACGCTGCCTACCTCCAGGCCGTCGGCCGCGTGGCCGACGCCACTCGAGTCCGCGGACTGTTTCCTTAAAGTCGCTCTCGGCCCACCCCATCCCTCTTCCTAGGTGCCAGGACTTCTGCCCAGCCAGACAATCGAATGCGCCGATTGGTGTCTTCACGCGAACGGCGATGGGCTGCGGCAGTCGTGAGGTATATACTGGGTTGATATCAGTTCAACAGGAGGAATGCACATGAACCCCGAATCCGCAAAAACCGCGGCCCAGTTCTACGTGACGGATTTCGAAAACGAGATGAAGACCACAACTGAGGTCATTCTGGCCGTTCCCCCCAATAACTCGGGGTACAAGCCAGATCGGAAATCGCGAACCGCGCTGGAATTGTGCCGGCACATTGTTCTGGAGGACGAATGGCTTCTCAACGGCGTCGTTAATGGAGAAATTCCAGCGCCTCCAGACCAATCCGACGCGACTGGTTTGATGACGCCTGCCCAGTGTGCCGAGTATTACAACAAGACGATTCCAGACATTGTGGCGCGAGTCCGAAAGTTGCCAGGGGAGAATCTGGTTCGAACCATCAACCTCATGGGTATCCTCGAGATGCCGGCCATTGCATTTCTCAGCATGGCCGTTCGCCATTCAGTCCACCACCGGGGCCAGCTGGCGACCTATCTGCGTCCGATGGGCGGCACTGTTCCGTCGATTTACGGACCCTCGGCCGACACCCCGATGGGTTGAAATTCTGCCCACCCAGAGGGGCTGAGAGCATTTGGCCCCTCCCGGGAGCCGTCCTTGCGAGATCGGAAGACCAGGAGCGGGCTAGACTCGAAGCAACGGCCAGCCACCAAATCTTCGAGGAGCACCCGGCACAACGAACACCAACAGCTCGGTTTTCCTGGACTGGATAAGCCTGCCGACGCGGACGTTGCAAAGCGCTCTAGGGTGCTCAACCCGCTCGAATCGCATTGCGGTCGGCGGGTTCGGGGGGTATCCTACGATTAGAGTCCCCCGAGGCTTGTCATGATTGAACTGAACCAGCCCATCCAGTGCCTGTTCTGCCCGCAGCGCCGCAAGATCGCGCTGTTGTTGAAAGTGGTTCTGGCGGCCAGTGCCGGCACGATCGTGGGCCTGATTCTTTTCCTGCCTCGGGTGGAAGACTCGGCGCATCGACCGCCCACGGCAGGAGGGCCAGCGCGAAGCGGCGTTTTGGCTGGCCCGGTGGACAGCGAGTCGGCGGCGTCATTCCCTTCCGACGGCACCGGGGTTGAAACTGAAGAATTTCAGAAGGTGCAGTCGCAGCTGAAAGCGTTTCTGGGCCATACTCCCGCCAACGTTTCGGAAGCCCGCAAACTGATCGAGTCCAGGAAGCAGCAACTGATGCTGCAAAAAGTCCTGGCCCTGGGAGGGGAGTCTTTTCAGGAAGGGAAGTCCTTCTCGCCGGGTCAGAAGAGGCTGGTCCTGCGAGATCTCGAATACGAGCTAGGCATCCTGTCCCGTCAACTCGAACTTCTGGATCAAGTTGCCAAAGAGTGAGCCCGCTTCGGTTTGCGATGGAATAAGTGGGACGGCCTGCTCGCCAGCCACCGAATGGCAGAAGACCGTGCCCTCTCCCAGAGCACACCACCAAGAGGGACGGTGGCCCCTTCTACAGCAGATTATCGACAACAGGCAAGCCTGCCCTGGGCAAGCACCCACTGGTGCAGGACCCAGTTCAGTTTTTCGGCATCAGCCTGATCCGCCTCTTCCATCTCAAGCGAGGCGGTGACATCCACCAATTCCCGCAAACTAGGATTTTCCCGGATTTTGCCCGTAGCCTCCTCGAAGATCAAGCCGTTCTTGAGATTGGAAGTATCCGCCCGAAACGGGCCGTGCCAGCGAGATGGATCTCTTTCCAGTTCGGTGAACAGCAGAGGCGCGGTGGCGGTCATCAGATTGCGGGCGGGGAGGCTCAGCAGTGCCTCGATGGTGCGGACGGCACTGGCTGTGGTCAGAAAGCGGGAATCCACATGGGGAGGCGCGGCGGAGCCAGGGTTGTATCGGCTGATGAAGAACGCGAGGCTCCGGTGAGAATCCACGTGATCGCAGCCGGCCTGCGCGTCGTCTTCCAGGACGACGATGGCGGTGTTGCTCCAGTAGTAGGGATTGTTGGAGACGGTCTCGACCAGCCATCCCAAGGCCAGGTCGTTGTCTGCAACGCTGGCGTCGGGGGTAGGTCCTCCCGGAGCGACACCCCGGGTGTGGTCGTTGCCGAATCGCACGATGCTCAGAGCTGGCAGGGTGTCTTTTCCTGTTTCCTCCTGCAGCCGCGCAATCCGATCGAAGTCGCGCCTCCAAACCAAGTAACGCAGCACATCCGGATGCAAAAGATTGTAGTCAGGATAGAGAGGTTGGTGGGAGCCTCGAAAGACAGCCTTAGTGGGAATCGTACCGCCCCGCACGGAACCGTCGGGCATCAGTTCCGCGAAAAGCGGGATTTCCCAGGGAAAGGGACTGCGAGACCCGATATCGGAGTGCACTAAGAAGTCCGGCAGCGGATCCCCCTTCCTGATTTTCCTCAGTGGTTCGAGAGGGTTGGCACAGTACTCTCCGTACATCCCGATCGATTTCCCGGCGGCCACCACGCTGTCCCAGATGTAGCCTCCCTGCGGCGAATCCACGTCCGACTGGTTATGCTGAATCGGCAACATCTGGTTGTTGCGCCCTTCCGAATCGTAGGTGAAGTTGTTCGTCGAGTAATTGATTTGCCATTGCTGTTCATTCCAGCCACTGTTGATTCCCGCGGTGCTCCAGGTATGGCCGTTAAAGCTGACCTCGGCACTGTCAAAGAAGTTATCCAGAATGCCGAACTCACGGGCCAGTTTGTGTTGATTCGGAGTAAACCTTTCCCCGAAGTACAGGCAGGTAGGATCGGATCGAGTCCCTTTCAGGTCACCGAAGACCTGGTCGTAGGTACGGTTTTCCTTGATCACGTAGATGACGTGGCGGATTGGATTGAAATCCAGGGCCCGCTGCGCTGATCGGGCCGCCTCCGGGTCGAGCTGATTGTTCCGTTTGGCCGCCAGCGTGTATCTGTCCAGGTTCTTCAAGGCCTCGGCGAACTCCAATTCGTGCAGGGAGCCCCTGAGCATCGCCGGACCGTACGCGCCTGGTCGTTGTCCCGGAGGAAACGGGCCAGCGGGTTGGTTGGGCCCGGTACCCTTTCCTTTGCCACTGGTAAGGTAAAGCACTTTTCCGTCAGCGCTGACTTCAGTGGTGTGGGGATACCACAGGGTTGGTAAGTAACCCCGAACAGCTACCGGGTCACTGGCTCCTGCGCTGATTTCGACCACCGCCACGGCATTCAGCAGCCCACAGGTCACCAGCAGAGTCCGGCCGTCCGGCGAAAAGGTCAGATGATTGGGACCAGCACCCAAAATGCCCCGACCTTTCATCTCGGAGGGCCGGATGTCCAGGTTCGAGACGACCGTCCGGAAGGCCTTCGAAGTCGGGTCGTTGTCGATTACACTCACGAGATCGCTGTTTTCGACGGCCACGAACACGAACTTGCCGGAGGGATGAATGGCCAAATGGCTGGGGTGACTGCTGGGTGAGGAGGGATGGGTTGGCTGTGTTCCCACTGGGAGCAGCAGGCTCTGTTTGGAACTCAAGTCCACCGCGGCCACCGCGGACCCGTTGTAGAGACTCACGTACAGCGTATGGCTTTCCGGGGATACCGTTGTGGCGTAGGGATACTCGGCCGGCAAACTCGGATGCGTAGGATTGAGGTGAAGGTTGAAGACGCGTCTCACCTTTCTGGTGCGAGTGCTCAGCTCCACGGCGGCATCGCTCAGAGTTAGCGCCGCGTAAATGAGGTCCTCGCCGGGATGCTCAGGATCGGGACGCACCGCAAGTCCTGAAGGTGTGGGAGACGGATTGTTCAGGCGAAGCCCCTTGGGCAGCGGCACGTCCGTTGGTGTGATTTGAATGACTCCGACTGGAGCAAGCGAACGCTCTCTCACCTGGTAAATTCGAACTCCGTTTTGGGTGCGGTCTCCTAACGACCGGTCTGTTTTGGTGGAAGCCAGTGAGACGTAAAGTCGATTTCCTTGTGAGCTGAAGGCGATGCCGTAGAAGGTGGTGCAGATATCCTGTGGTCCATCGAAGAAGAGGCCGGTTCCCGGTTCGGCATAGTCCGCCACAGCTCCCGTCACGCGGTCCAGGATGGCAATGGACTTGCGAAATCCGGAAGAAGAATGGCCGTAACCGTTGTTCAGAAACGCTAGGTACCGTCCATCCGGACTGATCGCCGAGTTGATCGGAAAGGCGTTCAGATCGGCAAGTAACCTGCCGGCCGGCGGCTCGACCAGGATTTTACCGGAAGGCAGGGAAACCGGACTCCACCCCTGCTGAGCGCCGACAGAAACTGAGGCGAGGAGACCCCAACTCAAGGACAAACCGACAAGACAACCGAATCCTACCCTTCGTTCTCTCATGGCCGCCGAACCTCTTCCACACGCCGGAGCAAATGGAAAACTGCGCGGGCAGAGTATCGAAAAGCAGGATGAAATCGAAGTTAAATCGCAACCGAGCTCGGGCGGGCGCCAACGTCCAACGAGCGCCGGAGGCAGACGCACACCGGTCTGACCGGAGTGGCAGCGTTAGCTCTATTGGATACAGATGACGTCCTCGAGGCCATTGAGGAGGACCCGCCTTGGTTTCTTGGGAAGCATGACGACCTGTTCCTGGCTGGTTGTGTTGCCGGTCATCTTGATGGTGCCCAATCGGGTCAGGTTTCCGCCGAAGTCGAGGTAAATCGGTACTCGCATCACAAAGCCATCGTCTACCTTGCTCTGGGTCACCTTGAACGAGAGTTTCACTTTGCCTTCATCGGCGGCTTCCATGCGGGAATCCAACTGGTACTCAGGAGTCGTGGTGCCATAGACAAACTGGCGAAAAAACCAATCCACCTTGCCGTTGTTCTCGAGATCCAATTCAGGACAAAGGTGCTTTTCCACGACGCGTTGAAAATCCTCGGTGGACACATCCTGGTTGTAGTGGGTTTTGATGAATTCCTGCATCATTGCTGAAAACCGAGCGTCGCGCGACTTGGGTTCCCACATGAGCATCCGAAGCATGTGGAGAATAAGACCCCCCTTCGGGTACATGATATAGCGGCTGATCGTGCCCGTTTTCCCCGTGTCCAACCGATAGCCCATCGTCACCCCTCCCACCTCGCTGGGGCGGTAACCAAATTGGTTTTTCGCGAACATCATTTCACGCTGGCGGCGCCAAAAATCAACGAATTGGCCCTGTTTGTATGCCGCCTGGGCAAATAGAGAAGCCGAGAACTCAGAAAATCCTTCGCTGATCCATTGGTCCCGATAAGACTTCCATCCGATCAAATGGCCCCACCACTGGTGGGCGACCTCGTGGGGTCCCACGTACTGAACGAATTTTGTCGCGTCCTGTCCTAAAGCGTGTCGATGGGTACTGTCGAGGAACGCAATCAAGGGCATGTATACCAACATTGGCCAGGATTGTCCGAAGCTGGAGTCAGGCTGCTGAGTCATGGCTATTCGCCCATAGGGTAGGGCGCCAAACATCTGGGTGTAGATTGCCAGGGCCGCCTGAGCCTCAATCTTGGCCTTCTCCATCATACTCACCGTGTTCAGAGAGCCCAGGATCGCGTCACCGTCGCCGACCGCCTTAAGGTAGTCGGGAATGTCACGGTTGGCATAGGCTTCGATTAAGTAGTTGAGTTTGTCATCCTGGCTGCTGATCTTCTTGAACTTGCCGAAGTTGAACCCGGCGACCGTCAGCGGCACATCGCTCTTCCAATGGCTGACCAACATATTGTTTTCCTGACTGTCACCCATCGGCAAGCCGGTGGCGACCATCGTCAGACCTTTGGGCACCTTGAGTGTCATCTCATACGTGGCGCGGTCACCAAACCTCGAATTGGGATACCAGTTGGTGCGAGTTTCCAAGGTGTAGTTGCCGCCGCCACTATCTGAAATGGCTTCGTCCCCGCCGTACTCAAACTGAAGGACCAGTTCATCTCCCTTTTTCAACGCCTCCGCCAAAAGGACCGACAGAGCCGGGTCCTCTTCCTTGTCCTCCTGAATGAACGCCAGTTCACGGCCTTGGCCGTCGCTCACCTTTCTGACTCGCAGCCTTCCGAACAAGTCGAACGGTAAGACGCGCACTCCGTCAGCCATCGCTTTCAGCCGGGTTTGGACCACCGCGTCAAGGCGTTTGCCTTTGGCTTCCGCCACGACCTTGTGGTGCTCCAAGTCAAAGAAGGCGTGACTCTCGTCGGAAACCGACCGGCTGTCGTAATGCTCCTTCAAATGGGTAGCGACCCAAGTGCCGTGGTTCGATTCGGAGTAAGCCGTCAGGCAGATCTCTTCCGGGGTAACTTCCGGAACACCCAACGGATCCAGCTCGAACGTCATCTCACCAAACCGACGACCCTCAAAATAAGCTCGAAAAAAGCCACGCTGGCCCAACCAGGTAAGGTCAGTCAAGACACGGGCGTCCAAGTTATTTAGGGAGCGGAGGCTGCCCCTGCGGATCTTCTTTCGAAAATTTTCCAGCAAGTCCCTGGCCCCGGAATGAACGGGCCCAGTAGTTGTGGTTCGCTCTTGTTTGATCGCTGCGTAGGTGTCATCGGTGAAGCGGAGAACCATCTTGTTGAACGCCTCTTTGATGTAGGGTTCTCCCGTCAGCAATCTGAGATGACGCTGCTCCGCCTCCGGATAGGGCTTCATTTCGAATTCCCCATCACCCAGGAACACCGCACCGGTAATTCGTCCGTCAACCGGCGCCAGAAAGTGGAAATCCCCTCGGGTGAAAATAAAGGTGGCCCGGTCACGGTTCAAACTCAGCCCCTCCACGCGGCAAGCTTCTCCGGACAATCCCAGGGAGCGGAGCTGGACATAAAGCGGATCCGAATTTGCCTTCGGATTCAATTTGTCTGCGGCAGCGACGGGCGATGCCATCAAAACGGCTGCCAATAGAGACCAAAAGCCGAAAGTGCCAGGAAGAACACGACAGTTGAACCTGGTGTGTGGCATGAGTTTCCCTCCGACGCGGATTCATCCAATGCTTGACCCGGCGTGCTGTCGCCAATCGCTGAGGTTGAAACCCTCGAAGAAGCCAGGGATGACTCGACCCGCCGATCAATGTGCTGAAAATGGTACGTGAAAATAATGCTCAGAGTACAGACAGTTCGGCAGGCACACCTGAACGGACAGGGGGATCTGTCGCCTCCGAGAATCAGGGTAGGAAAGGAAGAATCCGGCGCAGGCGGGCGGCTGAGAATCGCGGACATGCTTGCCCCCGCCCCCGAGGAGTATTGAAGCAGAATCTAAGAGAAGAGCTTGGAGATCACCTGGCCGCCGTTGGATAGTTTCACCGGCCGGCCGATGGGTGTGTGGTATTCCTTGGTGAAGTCAATGCCAACGCGATCATAGATCGTGGCGACAAGGTCCTCAACTTGGTAGGGGTCCTCTGTCACTTCGGCGGCCTTGGCATCCGTGGCCCCCAGAACCTGGCCTCCACGAACTCCACCTCCAGCCAGAACGATAGAAAACGCTTTCGACCAGTGATCACGGCCGGCATCCGCATTCACCTCCGGTGTCCGCCCGAACTCACCCATCATCACCACCAGCGTGGATTCCAGAAGACTCCTCTGATAGAGATCCTCCAGCAGCGCGGAATAGGCCAGATCGAGTTCGGGCAGCAAGAGCTTCTCCAGGGTGGTGAAGTTTCGGCCATGGGTATCCCAGTTGAGCCAGCCTTTGGACACGGTCACAAATCTCACACCGGACTCCACCAGCCGCCGGGCCAGCAGACATCCCTGCCCCACCGGGGTTCGCCCGTATCGGTTTCGAATCGCCTCAGGCTCCGCACCGATGTCAAACGCTTTCTTCGCCACCGTTGATCTCACGAGGTCGTAGGCCCTTTCGTAAAAGGTGTCAACCGTCTCGAATTCGTTCGTGGCATCGATGTTGCGGAACTGGGAGTCGATCTCGTTCAGAAGCCACTTGCGGTTGTTGATGCGGGACCAGTCAATGTCAGTGGGAAGGTTCAAATCGCGGACGCGGTAGCCGGACACATTGGGATCTCCGGCAATGAAGGGTCCGTATTCGCCACCCAGGAAACCGGCGCCAAACGACGGGAAGATGTTGGGAATGGTCACGTAAGGTGGCAGACCGTTGCCGGAACCTTTCTCCTTGGCCACCACCGAGCCCATGGAGGGAAACTCCAGAGTCTGCAAGGGCAGATAGCCCGTCAGCAGATAGTTGATGGCTCTTTCGTGGTTGGCCTCGCGGGAAGTCATGGAGCGGATGATGGCAAATTTGTCGGCCTGTCCGGCCGTGTGGGGCAAGTGTTCACACACCTGGATTCCGGCAACGTTAGTGGCGATCGGTTTGAACAGGCCCCGAGTATTACTGGGCCCCTCCGGTTTCATGTCGAATGTGTCCATCTGCGGTGGGCCGCCGCTCAGCCAGATCAGGATCACCGACCGGTCAGCCGCGCTGCCCTGGACGGCGGAGTGCGCGGCGCTCTCACCTGGCCGGGCCTGCAGGGCCAACACGTTTCCGAGTCCCAATCCGAAGAACCCCAGCGATCCCACTTTGATGAAGTCTCTTCGGCCGAACAACTCCTTGGGAACCTGCCCACAGTCACACTTGAAAATCATGACCCCTTCTCCTGTGTAACGACTCTCAAAAACCGAACTTCCGTGGGGTCCTGCTGCGGCTTCAAGACCTCGCTTCCCATCAGTGCTGGTATTGGAACTCCTTGGAGTTGATTAAGGCCCAGAGGAGATCCTCAAACCCTTCGCGACGGCTCTTGCTGTTCGCGACCCCTTGCAAGGCAATGGTCGCCTCCCGCTCGGTCGGATAGCGCGACAAAGCGGCCAGACTCAATTCCTCGACAATCTGACGGTCCGGCAGCCCAGCCCGCAACATGCGGGCGACAACGCCCTTCTCATTCCGAAGCTTCCCATTGACGCTCTCGCCGCTGACGAGGTTGAGCGATTGAGTCACGCTTGCGCTCTGCTTCCTGGTGCAGGTCGCGTTCTCGCGCGTGGACCGGTTAAAGATGGTCAGAAAGTAGGAATCAACGATGGGGTCAGGAAGCTGAATCGCCCTCTTGCCGGGCGGAAAGAAGGCATAGTTTTCCGGTACCTGGGTAACCTGGCTGATGGCATCGGCCAGCTGCTCGGCGCCCAGACGGCGCAGATAGAAGTGCGAAAAGGCTGTTCGGTCCTCCCGATTCGAGGGATTGGTCCAGGAGGAAAGCTGATAGGCTCGGGACCTCACGATGCGACGCATGAGATGGTGAAGGTCAAATCCACTCCGAGCGAAGTCACGGGCC
Organism: Acidobacteriota bacterium; assembly: GCA_040753175.1. Classification (GTDB taxonomy): domain Bacteria; phylum Acidobacteriota; class Terriglobia; order Versatilivoradales; family Versatilivoraceae; genus JBFMEW01. Next base: position 28,721 of record JBFMEW010000005.1, read on the forward strand.
AGTTGATCCAGCAACTCCGGGTGGCTGGGTGGGTTGGTGATCCGAAAATCATCGGCCGGCTCGACAATTCCACGGCCAAAGAACTCCCTCCAGACCCGATTCACCGCCGCCTTGGCAAAGAACGGATTGTCCGGGGCCGTCAGCCAGTCGGCCAGCAAAGCACGGCGGTCTTGTTCAGGTTCAAGGTCCGGCCAGGCTCCGCCCAGAAGTTTGGGCCAAATGGAAGCATCGGTTTGAGGGTGCTGGAACTGTTTCTTTAGGTCGAGGTAGAGGAACCGTTCATTGTTCCGCACGCCGCTCTTGAACTTGACCTGCGAGAAGAAGGCTGCCAATCCCAGGAAATCATCCCGCTTCCAGCTTTCATTGGGATGATCATGGCAGCGGGCACACTCGAGGCTGACTCCCATCAGTGCCTGACTGACGAAGGTCGCCATGTCCTCCGGCTTCTTTTGCACCGTGTAGAAGTTCGTCGGGCGAGCTTGGTAGGTTCCCCCACTCGAAGTGACCAAGTCCCGCACCATTCTGTCGTACGGTTGGTTTCGAGCGAAGGCTTCACGCAGCCAGCTTTGGAAGTAGGCTGTACCGTTGTACAGAAACTGAGGGCTGTTGGTGTACAGATCGCCAAATTTGAGAGACCAGAAATCCGCGTACTCGGGGTGTTCGAACAGCCGATCCACGAGCCGGTCCCTCTTGTCAGGCGAACGATCGGCTAGAAAGGCCCGCACTTCACCGGCTTCCGGAAGGGTACCGACCAGATCCAAGCTGACTCGGCGGATGAACTCACCATCGCTGCACAAGTCCGATGGAAGAATGCGCAAGCGCCTCAATTTGTCGAAAACGTGATCGTCGATGAAATTGTGTCGCGGGGCCGGCTTGGTCTCGGCCAAGGGAGGCCGCGACACCACCGCGATTCTGGCAACGCCAATCGCCCCCACCGATCGAATCATCACGCTGGTCTCTCCATCACGGCCAGCCGTAATGCGACCGTCGCTGTTGACCGACGCCACACTCTCGTCGGCAGAGGTGTAGTGGACTCGATGTGTCATGTCCACTTCACGCCCATCGCTGTACTTCCCGATGACGACAAGCTGCTGTTCAGCGCCACGTCCGGCCAGGATTCGCTCTCCCTCCGGGAAGACCATGAAGCGTTCCAGACGGGGACCACCCGCCTCACCACGGGGTGCTCCAGCCGCTATCCACTCGAAGAGTGTGCGATACTCAAGGGAATCGTTTCCAAACAGCCGGCCGCCCCCGTGTGCGATCCCAAACGTCGGCTTTTGGAGGATGAGACTCGCCGCTGGGTCGGTCAAATCGATCCTTCTCCCCTCACCTTGGATAGCAATGGCCTCATAGTCGGCGCCAGGATCGTAGCCGAACAGCGACAACTTGAATCCGGCCTGACCGTTGAGGCTTCCATGACAGTTCCCTGAGTTGCAGCCGACACGCGAGAAGAGGGGAGCAATATCTGAAGCAAAATCCAGCACCTGCTTGTCTTCGCTTTCATGGACCACGACCAAAGCCCTGCATTCATGGTGGCCGACAGAGGCCTTGACCCAAGTGTGCCCGTAGCCACGGGAAGTGATCAGACCGTCATTGATTGACACAATGTTTTCATCGCGGACGCTGTATCGCACCTGGCGCGTCAAGTCGTAGACCGTCCCGTCTGGAAGTTGGCCCGAGACCACCAGCGATTGGCTGCGGTTCAGTCCGAAAACGAAGATCGAAGTCGGTTCGAAGAAGATCCTTGCGTAGCGTTGCAAGGGAGCGAGCGCGGGAGAAGGAGAGTGCCGCTTAGACAGCGGCTCTGTCGATTCATTGCCGGGGCGAGGAGACCCGAGAAGCTGACTATTCGGGAGAAGAGCAGAACCGCAGCAGACGAGAAGAAGCAGGCCCTTCCGCACAACGGGCCATGGAACAGCGTGCCGAACGAAATCACCGATCGAGCGGCGACAGGTCGACTGTCTCTCGACAGGCGGATTCGCCGATATGCCTGCCTCTCGCAATCGATTCCTGTTCACCAGCATGGTCACCGTTGGTTCAATCCACCTGAAGAGTAATTTGAGGTGCAGCTTCGATTATCTCACGCCCGCCTGCCGCGTTGGCGTGAGCCAGCACGGTCAGGTTCGAAACCCGCGTCCTCGCAGCAGTATTGGCCGCCCTCAGGGTGAGGCGAACCATTCGCCCCTCATCGATCGACTCCACTGAGTCCAAAGTGACGCCGGGCGGAAGATTCTCAAGGTCAAAGTCCAGTTGCTCCTGGAAATCCAGCGCCCGGGCGATCTTAATTCCGAACTCGGCAGTACCTCCTCTAACGAGATAGACAGTGCTGGCGGCCGATTCCAACGAGAAGCGGACCGGCTCAACGACGCCCACAACCACCGCAGGCGGCCGATAGTCTAAGAATGCTGGCCCGCTGCCTTGGTACCGGGATCCTGGTAGGACGATTTCGCGAGCTCGTACCGCCTTATCGCCCAAAGTCCCAGCTGTGATCTGAATCGGGACGGCTGTCAGCGACGCCGTCGAGGAGGCCTTGAAAACCAGAACCCCTCGGCTTTCGGTGCCAGGCACAGTCACCGGTTCGGTGGTGACTCCCTCTGGAAGGCTTCCGGCCTCCACCACCACCGGATCCTCGAAGCCCTCCCTCCGGATCACCGAGAATCTCAGTTCGCCAGTGGCGCCAACTGGAACAAAGGCTCGGTCCGAGTCGATCGACAAGAAAAAATACGGTGCCTGCGGACGAATGGTCAGGCGGTAGACGTGGTCCGGACCACCGAGACGAAAGCGGCTGGCGAGACGGACGGTGTAGGTGCCATCCTCAGAGAGCGCGTATTCGATTCGGGAATCCCGGTTCAGCCGTCTTCCCGGGATGGCCGCATCGTCATTTTCAACGACTTGTTTTCCATCGGGGCCGAATACAGTCAAATTCGAGTCCAGAACAGAACCGATCTTTTCAGCGTCCACTTCGAGAGCCAGCTTCATTCCGGCCTTTCCGGAAACATGAAACCAATCCTCGTCCCCCGATCGGTCCAGTCGTCCATTCACCGTGACAGGCACATCCACGAGTTGAGCTGAGTGCGGCCCGTTGTTGGGTTCGGCATCGAGAATTTCCGGAAGGTCGCCCGCCAGGTATGTCAAAGGATTTAAGGTGCCGGACTCGTCGGACACAAGAAAAAGGTGAGGACCGGAACTGGCGGTCTTTTCGATCGTGGCAGCCAAGGTCAGGAATCCCGGCAGCTCGGAATCCAGCAGCCGCCCACTAATGCCGTGGCTTCGGAATCGGGGCCGAGTGGTAGGAGAGACGAAGTCGGCTCGGAGTGAGACTTCTTGATGTTGTCCTCTACGTCCGCCAGCGGGAAAAAGGGACCAAAGAAACGGGCTCTGACCAATCGCCAGCTGGTAGTTCAAATCGTTGCGAGATTGCCCCCCAGCCGGCATCCGAGTGACCGTGATGGCGGCGAGGTAGTCCCCTTCCTGATCGAAAACGTGGTCCAGGTACGGATCCCAAATGAACTGTCCTTCTTCGGTGGCGATCTGACGGCCGGCCGCGGTTAGAATCGTCAGCGAGACATCGGCCGAACTCCAATTGCGTGCTCCCAAGACGTTGAACTGGAGGCGTTGTCCCCTACTCGCGTGGAACCGGTAGAGATCCACATCCTGGAGGGAGTCTAGCCGGCCATTGAGGAGGACCGGCGGATGAACGGGCATGGCGGAGTCCAGTTCATCGTTTGGTTCCGCTTCCAGGGGCGTCGGCCAGCGGGTCACTCGAAACATCACCAAATTGGAGACGCCGCGGGGTGAGATGACTCGAAAGAAACGTGGTCCCGGCTCTGCATCTGCCGCGATCCGCAGCTCAGCCCGAGCGGCGGTGAAGGTGCCGTTCAAAATAGACCCCGACACATCAGGGCTCTCCAGTTGAACAGAAGAGACACGGTCGAGGAACTCCCCGTGGATGTTGATCGTGACCCGCGACCCCGGCTGTACCCCCATCGGGTATATCCCGTTCACCTGGGGCTGTCGCTGGGATACCTTGATGGGGTCGTCCTCGCTGTCAGCCTGCAAGGCCACGACACCCCTCATCCCGCCCGAAACCATCAGGAGTCCCAGGCACAAACGGTAGCACCGGCGTTTCCAGCCCGCGCGTGAGCGCGTACAGTGGGTCACTTTCAGATCCCAAGCGTCGAGATTGGAGAACAGATCGCGAAGCCGAATGGGTTCGTGTTCTGATCGAAGGTTTATCTCCAACCTTAAGGGATCGCCAATCAGATTTCAATCTGAATGTTCCAGGGGTTTGTCCTTATGTTAGTTATGAACGCAGCGCCTATCGCGGCCAGAGCCACCCGAACACTCCAGCGCTCAAGAGTCCGTAGATGAAGCCGTCCGCTACCGACTTGAGCGTGCTGGACCAGCTTCGTTTGGTCCAGATTGAGTTTTGAAGAAGTGCAAACGAGTAAGCCATGAACGCCGCAGTCCCGACGAACCGAAACACTTCCAGATAATGGGCACCCGGAGTCAGCGCGCGACCGGTGAGATAGGCAGCGAAAAAGCTGACCAGCAGGCAATAGAGGAACCACAGGAGCAGACTTGTTCCCAGCGTGGGAGGACCGTTGGGAACCACCGTGATCAGCGCCACTGGGCCCTTCTGCATTTTGTCGAGGTACTCGGGTTTCTTCATGCCTTCGGGGGACCCGGCGCACGGCATCATATAGTCGCCCGGGGGAATGTTGAATCCGCGCAAGGCATCCATCACCTCGTCTTCCTTGGGCAGCATTCGGAAATCATTGCGGTGGAACGGCAAGACCATGTGGATGATGGAGCTTGCCACGAAAACGATGACGGCTGAGCCGACGATGGGGATCAGCAGGGACGTGACCGGTACCATGTGCACCTCCAGAGTTGTTGAAAAACGGAACCAGACTGCAGGGAAGCGGGATGCCTGATTGGGAGGGCATGCCGCCCGAGAATCGGCTGACGCAGGGAATACCATCCGCTATTTACTGAATTGTCGAGGAAAACTCAAGGACCTTGGCCGGTTCGCAGGACCGCCAGGCGCAGAAGAGCACAGCCGACCCACGGCCCTTAGGCTTTGTGCCTAGCCCGCGCTTCGCTCCATGGCCTTCAAGACGTCCCGGTCCGAATCAAAGAGGTCTCTCGGTTGCACGGAAAACGAGCCCGGCTGATACATACGACCGTTTTGGATGATCCGAAACGCTCTCAAGCGCCGGGAGCTCTTCAACGTCCGAAAGTGCGTGTCGGCAAACGCGAACTCGCCCTCTTCGACTTCAAAGATCAGGACGTCGGCCTGGCTGCCAGCTTTGAGGGTCCCCAGTTCTCCCTTGCGCCCCAGGGCCCTTGCCGGGTTCACTGTGCACTTCGAAACCACTTGCTGCAGAGACATCCCCAACGCCAGGAACTTCGACATGGTGGTCAGGAGATCGACGTTGAAAGGCTCGCCCACGCAGTAGCGGTGGAGATCGGTGGAGATTGTGTCGGGATAGAAGGAGTGTTCGAACGCCTTTCTGGCAGTATCCCAGGAAAAACTGCCGCAGCCATGGCCCACATCAAACACAATCCCGTTACGGCGGGCCTCCAGGACCTCCGGCAGTATCCCATCCGAAGATGGGTCTGTGATGCCGTCTCCCCGGCCCTGAAAACAATGCGTGACGATGTCTCCGGGCCTCAGGCGCCGAAGGATTCCCTTCAAATCCGCTCCGGTGCTGATGTGGACCATGAGCGGCAGAGCCACGGCCCGAGCTGCCTGCAGGGCTTTCTCCAGCGCTTCGATCCCATGATTGGCCGTCATGCGTCCTTCTCGAATCTTGACGCCCACCGCCACCTCGCGGTGCTCCTCGATGACCCGGGCCGTCTCTTCCGGCCGAGCGTACAACAGATCCCTCATTTCCTCTGCAAAAGGTGCATGAAGCCCGAGGCAGGAGATATGCAGAAAAGCCAGAATCCGGAGCGACGCCGAATCAATGGTGTGTTTTCGGAAATAAGGGAAATTGACGAAACCTGTGGTTCCGGCATCCACAACGGTGGTGGCGCCGTGGTTCAACGAAAAATGAGGATCGATGCCGTACAGGCTCCCTTCGAACCAGTGTCCGTGGAGATCGATCAACCCGGGACAGACGAACTTGCCGCCGACCTCCAGCACCTCCGCCGCTTGCCTGGCATCCAGACCGGCACAGACCTCCACAATCCGGTTTCCCTGAATGCCGACATCCAGAATCTCATCAAGGCCCTGAGAAGCATCGATCACGTGTGCGTGTTTGATAACCAGGTCATACTTCATTGAGAAACCCGCTGCGGAGGTGCGGCTGGAGGGTCTGCAAACCCTTTTTGGGGGCGAGCTGCCGGCGCCTCGCCCCACCTTCCGGATAGATCGGCGCAAACCAACGGTGGAAGAAGATCCGCTTAACGGCGAGCCTCATTGGCCACCTGTCCATTGACGATTACGCCGACAACATGAGTGGTGTACTCGAAGGGATCGCCGTCAAAGAGCACAACGTCGGCATCCTTGCCGGGCTCCAGAGATCCCACCCGATCGGCGACGTTTAGAATCCGTGCGGCGTCAATGGTGATGGCCGCCAGAGCCTCTTCAAACGTCAGCCCATTGGCTGCCGCAACAGCAGCCTCGAAAAGGAGGACGCGAGTTTTTGGAACATAGTCTTCAAATCCACTTTGAAGGGCGATGGAGATGCCCGCTTTCTTCAAACGAGACGCCGTCTCCATGCTCAAGTTCTCCGTCTCACCCGGCCCCGAGCGGGACATCGTGGGATGGACAATGACAGGAGCCTTGGCTTCTTTGATCTGGTCGATGACAAGGTAGGCCTCAGCCGCGCCGTCCAGAACCAGTTTCAAGTTGAACTCTTTGGCCAGCCGGAGGGCCGACACGATATCATGCGCCCGCTGGGCCGTAACCAGCAAAGGAACTTCGCCCTTCAGAACCCCATTCAGAACCTCTAGTTTGAGATCCCGCGCCGGGCGTTTGTCTTCTTCGGCCGCCGCCCGTTTGCGAGCGTACTCTTGAGCTTTCACCAGTTCCGTTCGCAGCAGTGCCACCATTCTGGAGCGTGAGCCGGGACCCTTGGTCGCTTCTTTGGCCGAATCGCCGAGTGTCACAGCCAACATGGCCTCCGGCCGGATCACAGCTTCCTCAACCGTTTGACCGGCGGTTTTCACGATCATGGTTTGTCCCGACAGCAATACGCCGGGTCCATGACCGGTGTGCATCGTGGTGACGCCATAGCCGCGAACCCACTCCACCAGGCGTTCCAGCGGATTGTAGGCATCGATGGCGCGCAGGTCGGGCTGCAGGGGTGCGGAGCGCTCGACCTGTTCCTGATCGTGAGGCTGGTTCAGATAACCGGAGAGTCCCACCACAGTGTGAGCATCCACCAGCCCAGGAGTCACGACCTTCGCCTCGAGAACCCGGTAGCCGACGGGAACGGAAACTTCAGACTCCGGACCCACCTGCGCAATACGGCCGTCACGAATCAGCACCACGCCGTTCGGAACAGCCTTCCCGGCGAGAGTGTGAACCACATCGCCGCGAACGGCCAGTTGAGCCAACGCCGGGAGTGAGCCGGAGAGAGCCATCAGGAAGAGACCGGTCCAGCGAATCAAGGGAACAAGGGGCCTCATTCCATCCCCCCCTCAAGGCAGTCGGTGTGAACCAGTTGGTCCCGACTGGCACCGTAGCCGCCAACAGCGTACAGCAGGTCCTTGGGAGCGCTGCGATCGAAAACCTTCTGACCCTCAACCCAGGTTTCCAGAACCTTGCTATAAACGCTCAGCGGGTCTCCCGAAAGCACCACGAAGTCCGCGTCCTTTCCGATTTCCAAGGATCCTACCCGATCTTGCAGATCCAACATGATGGCATTGGCCATGGTTACGGCGTAGAGCGCCTTTTCGCGAGACATCCCAGCCCGCACGGCCAAGGCAGCAGACCGCAGAAACAATCTCGAATCCGTTATGCCATCATCCGTATGAAACCCGACGAGGACCCCAGCCTGATCCAGGATCGCGCCGGACTCCAGACGAACATTGACGGCTTCGAGTTTACCGCCGGGCGAATCGATCACGATCAGCGAACAGGGAACACCGGCCTCGGCAATTTCCTTTGCAACCTTCCAGCCCTCGCTGACATGCTGCAGAACCACACGAAATCCGAACTCCCGTGCGAGCCGAAGAACCGTCAGGATGTCGTCGTGGCGGTGCGTATGGTGATGAACGACACGCTTTCGCTCCAACACCTCGACCAGAGTCTCCATTCGAAGATCGCGCGCCGGCATCTTGTCGGGATCGCCGTTAGCCCGGCGGATTTTGTCCCGATACTCCTGTGCCTTCACGTATTCCTCCCGGATCAGGGCCGCGGACTTGGCCCGAGTTCCTGGGAACGGAGCAGCTCGTCTGGAGTTGGTGCCATTGGCCATTTTCAGCCCGCCGGCCACCCGGCCGCCGTCTCCATAGATCAGCAGGTCATCGATCACGTTTCCGTCACGCAGCTTGAGGTAGAGAGTTTGACCGCTGAGGAGGTGGCCGGAGCCGGGCATGACGTTGACCGTTGTGATGCCGCCCGCCTGAGCTTTCTGCAGGCCGGCATCGCGCGCATTGATTGAATCCAGCACTCGTATATCCGGCTGTATCGGCCCGCTGATGTCGGCTCCTTCAACCCCTCCGATGTGGCTATGGCTGTCGACCAGTCCCGGCATGACAACCTTGCCCTTCACGTTGTGGCGCTCGGCACCACGCGGCACGGGCGTGTTGCGGGACGGACCCACTGCCACGATCTTGCCCTGCTGCACCACCAACGTTCCCTCCGGGATCTCGGCACCGACGATTGGGATAATCCGAGCTCCCACGAAAGCCTGAGGTTTTTCCTGGGCTGCTAGCGAGCCGGCGGCAGCCAGCACCAACCAGAATCCCACCATTCCGGTCTTCAATGAAGTCTCCCTTTCCCACCCACGGGATTCGGACAGGTGCACAACTCTAGCCCAACCTCCGGCTGAATGGTACGAAGATTTGTGGTGCTGGGTAAGCTGTGAAGGGTAGGTGGAGAGGTCCGGAAGGTCTCCGGCCCGAGAAGCGATCATCCGCCAAAGCAAAAAACCTGCCCATCCTGCGATCCGATGACGACTCGTCCCTCGGCAATTGCTGGGGATGCGGAGAGCGGGGCTCCGGCATTGAATTCCCAGACTTTGGTGCCTTTTCCCAGATCCAGGACGTAGAAGCGCCCATCATTGGAACCGACGTAGACACGGTCGCCTGCCACGGCGGGAGAGGAATCGACCTTGGCCCGCGTAGCAAAAGTCCAGAGGGCCTCCCCGGTCTTGGCTCGCAGGCAGTGGACCATCTTGTCCCGACCTCCGGCGATCACCTTGTCTCCAGCCAGGGCAACCGACGCGTAAAAGGGGAAGTGCCGCTGAGGATGGCTGTAGCGCCACAGGATCCGTCTGGCCTGCATATCCACTGCCAGCACTTCGTTGTTAAACGTCCCGAAATAGGCTGTCTGTCCAAGAAAAGCCGGAGAAGCACCCGTGTACGCTTCCGAAGGAACATTAAAAGCTTCTTTGCCGTCGGCGATCCGGATGGCCCGAAAGGTTTCGTCGCAACCCGAGATGTAGGCCAGCCCCTCAGACACTCCGGCGGTGCAGTGGACGGGGCCGCTGATGCGAAACTTCCAGACAAGCTTGCCGGTCTCCGCGCTAAGACAGTAAAGATGTTCATCGTAGGAGCCTACGAGGACCATCTTTCCTACCAGAACAGGCGAGGACTTGATTTCACTCTGCGTCTTGAAGGTCCACAGCCCCCTGCCGGTGCCGGCCTCAACGGCGTGCAGCACCCCGCCCAAGTCTCCCACAAAGACTCTGCCGTCACCCACACACGGGGAGGACTCGCCGATTGGTTCAACGGTGCGGTACTTCCAGCGGAGGGAGCCTTTGTGAAGGTCCAGCGCAACGAGTTCGCCGCCCTGTGTTCCAAAGAACACCGTCCCGCCGAAAATGGCGGCCGAAGACTCCACCGATTCCCCCGCCTCGTAGGTCCATAGCAGTCGAAGCTTGTCTGGAAGTGGGGCTGAGGCCACGCCCGCCAGGTTCGGGGTGTTTCGGAACTGGGGCCAGGAGTCCCGCTCGCGGTTTTGAGAAAGAGCCAGCGGCAGGAGGATCGTCAAGCCCACAAGAATCGACGCCCATGAGCGCCAGGAGCCAGAGGTCCAAGCTCGGCGCAACCGCGAGCCGGCATCTAGGCCAACTGACGTTTGCTTGCTGCCCGGCTTGATCTTGCCGTCAGGATTCAATAGGCCCACTCGTATACCTCCCGAGCTCCGTGCGCGTCGAAGGGGCGAGGATTGAAACGACCCGTCCACTGGGAGGCCGCTTCGTGGCTTAACAACTCCAGGTCGGTGCCGGACGGAACCACCTGGCTGAGCCGCTCCGGTAGGCCCGCGACCTGGGCCAACTCCTTCAGCCGAGCCGCCAGTTCCTCGACGCCGTTGCCGTTCCCACTGGATTGGGCAATGCGGGCCAACTCGGTGTAGCGCGATTCCACAACGGCTCCGTTCCAACGCACCACCTGTGGCAACAGCACGGCAATGGCATGTCCGTGCGTTGTCCCGAACCGAGCGGTAAGCGGGTTGGCGCAGGCATGAGTGGCTCCCAGCATGGAGTTTTCGATCGCCACTCCGGCATAGAAGGCGCCCAGCTGCATGGCCGCGCGAGCTTCCAAGTCCTCCGGCCGGCTCAGGACGCGCTCGAAGTTCCTTTCCAGAAGCCTCCAAGACTCACGCGAGAACGTGTCGGAGATGGCATTCCTTCGAGTCGTGACAAAGGTTTCCACGGCATGGGAGACGGCATCATAACCGGCAGCGGCTGCCACGCTGGCGGGCTGAGAAAGCGTCAGGACAGGATCCAGGATCGCCACCCGAAACGTCGCTTTGGGGTCGCCGCAAGCCATCTTGACGTGGGTTTTGGCGTCGGAGATCAAAGCGTAAGACTGACCCTCGCTGCCGGTACCCGCCGTCGTGGGAATGCCAATCATCGGCAGCAAAGGCTGGAAAGCTTTGCCGTAACCCCAGTAGTCCTGCATCCGGCCGCCATTGGTCAGCAGGAAATTGATTCCCTTGGCGCAATCCATCGAGCTTCCCCCGCCCAGCCCAATGATGGAGTCCACTTTGGCGTCGCTGGCGAATCGTCTTCCGGACTCCACCATGTCGCTGTCCGGGTTCACATCGAATTCGTGCCAGCAAACGACCTCGACGCCACCCCTCTTCAATGGTTCGATGGCTTCGCCGACGTGTCCGGCGTCTAGCAAACCGTGGTCAGCCACCAGCAGGGTCCGGCGAAAACCTAATTCCCGTGCGATTTCTCCGACCCTTCGGAGCGAACCAGGTCCAAACACCAGCCGGGTTCGAAGGTGAAACTCAAATTCGTTGATCATTCAATCACTCTTTTCCACAAAACTCTGACTCCGCTATCTCGACCAGATCGGGCTGAATTAGGTCGTGCGGCCGGACAACCTCTGTCTTCCTACGACTGTGGCTTATAATAGCAGAAAAGTGAAAAGCGGCCCGGTGCGCGGATCCCGCGATGAGGAGAGCCCGGCAAATGAAAAAGAAAAGAATCATCCTACTCGTTCTGACTGGACTGTTGGGAGCCACGGCGCCCAGCCTCCAGCCCAAGACCCCCACAACTCAGCCTTCCAGTGAGTGGCCGCAGTGGCGCGGACCCCACCGGGATGGTTGCTCCCCGGACACTGGCCTGCTGAAAGAGTGGCCATCCGAAGGTCCGCCGCTGGTCTGGAAGACCAACGGTGCGGGAACAGGCTTCTCCTCAATGGCGATTGCCCAAGGGCGGCTTTTCACGATGGGAAGCCGCGGGGACACAGAGTTCATCATGGCATTCGATGTCGACAGCGGTCGCCCCCTGTGGGCGACTGTACATGGACTCCGCTACGAGAACAATCGGGGAAGCGGACCCCGCGGGACGCCCACAGTTGACGGCGATCGACTTTACGCCTTGGGAGGAAATGGTGATCTCTCTTGCTTAAGCGTCGAGGACGGCAAGAAACGCTGGTCGGTAAATCTGCTTCAAGAGTTCAGCGCTTCCAATATTCGCTGGGGAATCAGTGAGTCTCCATTGGTCGTTGGCGACCGTGTGTTGGTGAACGCTGGGGGGCGGGGTGCCTCGATCGTGGCCCTGAACAAGATGGATGGATCGGTTCTCTGGAAAAGTCAGAACGACGAGGCAGGTTACTCCTCAGCCATCGCCACGAATCTAGGCGGGATTCCGCAAGCCATCTTCTTTACCGGGGAACGAACCCTGGGCCTGGACATTCGTGACGGCCGACTGCTGTGGCAATACGACAAGGTGTCGAACCGGACGGCAAACATCGCGACGCCTATCCTTCGAGACAATCACGTCTTTTTCTCGTCGGATTATGGAACAGGATGTGCTCTCCTGGAGCTGAAACCACAGGGCAAAGACGTTGCCGCCAGTGAGGTTTACTTCAACCGGGAGATGCGCAACCACCACAGCAGCTCCGTTCTGGTTGGCGACACCCTGTACGGCTTTTCCAGCGCCATTCTTACGGCGCTTGGTTTTGACGACGGCCAGGTTCGCTGGAAGGACCGCAGCGTCGGCAAGGGATCGCTGGTGTACGCCGATGGCCATCTCTATTGTTTCAGCGAGAAAGGCGTGGTGGGTCTGGTGGAAGCCAACCCGACTGAATACAAGGAGAAGGGCCGTTTCAGCATCGATTCGGGACCGCTGCCGACCTGGAGCCATCCCGTCGTTGTCGGTGGCAGGCTGTACCTGCGGGAGCAGGACAACCTCTACGCATACGATGTGCGCGCCAAGCGATAAATCCAGCTGACTTCAGCAAGTCAAGCGCAGGCCGGGAGATGAGCCTGACTCCAGCGGCGACCAGAATCGGGATATTTGCCCGGCAGACGCTTTCCTCTCTGCCGCATCGCGCAACCCCGAAAGAAATTCCAGCAGCTGCGACTCTCCCCAGTCCTGCCCCAGGCAGGTGACATCGGCGTTCCACTGGGCCGCCGGCATCAAGCGATGGTGGCTGAGTCGATGGAACACTCCTTCCGAGCGCAAACTCCCCCCGGAGTAAGATCCGTGAGCTTCACCTGCCGAGCCCGGCAATGAGGCCCATGCGAAGGGCAGATCCCTTCTGCAGGATTCCACTGCATTGCTGCGCCCGGAAGAATTTGCCACCGCTATCGCAACTTCTCGCGATCTCTGAAGACCCACACCGGACTTAGGATGCAGCCACCCGGAGCGGTGCTGTTGAGCCTGCTCAGTTGGTGATCAGGGCTTGCCGTTCAAAGGTTGACAAAGAGACTTTCGATTGGGCATAAGGAGGGCGGATCGATTGCCCTTGGAGTCGTGAATTCGTCCATCTTGCTGCATCCTTACGTGGACCGACTCTGCTTGTCTCCTTTCTTCTTTCTCTTTGATAGTTGTCGATACCCTCCTTGGCGGTTGGGGCTGGCCCTTGCAGCTGGGCCTTAATCCGTTTGTGGAGGCAGGGCCGGCTGCGCATGGGTCGTTCTTCTGCACTGAATTCAGCTATCAGGTCGAAGGAAAGTGGTGCAGGCCTTTGGATTGCAGACCTGCCTTCCGATTCATTTAAGGGGGTGTGTTGTTCAGTGGGAGACCCAGGCGGAAGAAGCATAGTGGCTTTCCCAAGAAGGAGGGCGCAGCGAGGGCCTGCGTGATGAAATAGTCCCTTTTCCGAACCAGATCCGGGGGTGCCCATGATACGTGTTCTGACAGCTCTTTTGCTGTTCCTGCTGCTCACCTCAGTCCGTTGGTCGAGCCAGTGGGCCGTTTTGGCTTCAAGTCCCCTTCGTGAGCAGATCAGTCTCAATTCAGACTGGCGGTTTCAGCGACAGGTCACACCGGGCTCCGCCGTGGAATGGCAGTTCCGCGGGGCCTGGAGTCCGGACTATGACGATTCGCAGTGGTCCAGGATTTTCCTGCCCCACTCTTGGGATCAAAGAGCGCATAACCCGTGGGTCACGATCAATCACTGGCGGGGGGTAGGCTGGTATCGGAGGGACTTTCCCGTCCCGGTTTCAGCGGCAGGGCGCCGGGTGTTGTTGGAGTTTGAAGGGGCGTCGCAAGTATCTCGGGTTTGGGTAAACGGTCAATCAGCCGGAGAACATGTCGGTGGTTACACTGGATTTGTCCTGGATGTGACTCACCTGATCCGACCGGGGGGAAGCAATCTGCTCGCGGTCCAGGTGGACAACACCAATAGCCCCGACATTCCTCCGGCCAATGAAACGAATATTGCCAACTACGGAGGGCTGTATCGGGATGTCTGGCTTCACATTACCGGTCCGGTGTTCGTTCCTTACGGCGGAGTTGCCATCACCACGCCGCTGGTCAGCCGCAAGCTGGCTGCAGTGCGGTTGGTGACGGAAGTAAGGCAATCGCTGGCATCTCCGGTCGAAGTCAGACTGGTTTCCGAAGTCCTCGCACCGGACGGCAGGGTTGTTGGGAAAAATGAGGAGAAGAAGACCATCCAAGGTGAGACGACGGTCCGATTCGAGCCGTCGGAGCTGACGATATCGGAGCCGGCCCTCTGGCATCCTGATCATCCCTCGCTTTACTCGTTGCGCAGTCGGGTTTACAGCAATGGTACTCCGACCGACGAAGTGGTGACCCGGTTTGGAATTCGGGTGATGGGATATGAGCCTGGCAAGGGTTACACAATCAACGGCGAATACATCAATCTGCATGGTGTGAACCGCCGGCAGGACTACGGATACTTAGCCAATGCAGTACCCGATTCGGTGGCGCGCCGGGATATGGAGATTATCAAGGAACTCGGAGCAAATCTGGTACGCACCTCGCACTACGTGCAGGACAAGTGCATCCTGGAAGCGGCTGACGAACTAGGCCTGTTGGTTTGGGAGGAGATTCCGAACATCAAGATCTATGACTACACTCCCGGCCCCATGACCGAAACCGGCGACTCCCGATACACTCGCAACTACCTTGACAACTGCCTCCTGGCGATGGAGGAAATGATCCGGCGGGATCGAAACCATCCTTCGATCATCATCTGGGGAATTGGTGACGACATGACCGGTTACCCCTACTTGGAAGACCTTCAAGAAATCCAGCAGAAAGCTCACCAACTCGATCCCACTCGCTGGACGGCGGGCCGCGTCTACCCGATGATCACGGACGTGCGCGATCCGACAAACAACAGCTACTTTGATTTTCGGCAACTGGCCCAGGAGCATCCAGATTGGAAGTGGCTGTGGAACGAATGGGGTGCGTTCAAGAATGAACGGGGCAACCTGATAGAGCCCACGGTGCAGAGGACACAGGGGCATGATGTCGAAACGGGGGCTGATTACCGGCGTTTCCCGGTCCCCTCGGAATTGGCCGGGGCCATTTTTCAGGAGGCTAGCTGGATCAAATTCGAGGCGATGCCTTGGATGGCGACCGCCAAGTGGGTGATGTTCGACGCCGGATGCGCTGCCTGCCAGGGAACGAAAGGGATCTTCTACTTCTACGGCCCGCCGGAGGCTCGACCTTGGGGGACGCGCTTTACGGGCGGAGATTACCGGGGCCTGAGCGACCTGTGGCGGATTCCGAAGGCCAGTTACTGGTTTGTCAAAGCACAGTGGAGCGACGATCCCTTTGTGCATATTGCTGGGCACTGGACGTGGCCCGGGCAGAATGGGAAACCTAAGATGGTTCGGATTTACTCCACTTGCGACGAGGTCGAACTGTTCCTCAACGGAAAATCTCTGGGTAGGAAAGGTCCCGAGACGACTGAAGCCCTCATTGCCGAGTGGAAGGGTTACCGGATGTGGAATGACTCATCCCCGCTGCCGCGGGGCACCAAGCTTCGCCACGCGCCCTTCGTTTGGTCAGGCGTGCCTTACGAACCCGGGACTTTGAGGGCGGTAGGCAGGAAGGATGGGCAGGAATACTCTGACGAAAGGAAGACGGCCGGACCGCCCAGTCAAGTCATTCTCCAGCCGGACCGCAGCAGGATTCGCACCGGAGGCCGGGAGGCAGTGCGAATCCTGGCTGTGGTTGCCGACAGCCAGGGAGTCATGGTCCCGCAAGCCAACCCCTGGCTGAAGTTCAACTCCGAAGGTCCGGGTGATCTCTTGGGAACACCTGTGCTGGACGCCGTTTGGGGAATGGCCGCCATCAACCTCCAATCGCGCAGCACGCCTGGCGAGATTGTTGTCACGGCCGCCTCGGCCGGCCTCAAAGAGGGCAGATGCGTGATTGCGGCTACCCCTTAGCGAATCACAGATCGAAAGGGGGACAATCGTCAATGAGTGAGCACCTTAGGTTGGACTATGGTCGTACCGACTCACAGCCTCGGAGCGGAGAGGTACTGTGGCTGGTCGCACACCTGCGCCGGCCGGAACAGGGCTCGTCCCGCTTAGGTCGAGTCCTCGCTAAAACCGGAGTGATGCTGGTTTGCCTTCTGGTTTTGGCGGTGCCCTTACGACTGATGGCTGAAAATGCGACGTTTCCGGAAGAGGTGACTGTCCCTCATCCCACCATTTGCAATCTGGCCATCGAGTGGAAAATTCGCGGCGACGACAATCTCAACGGCCGGGTGGCGGTCCACTACCGTCCCGCAGGCGAGTCGAAGTGGCGTCAGGCCATGGAACTGCGACGCGTTCTCAAAGGCGACAGCGGAGAAAGGACTCGTCCCACTTTCTTTTGGGAGAACAAGCATTCCGGCAGCATCTTCGACCTCCGGCCGGGAACGGAGTACGAGATTCGGTTGCGTCTGACCGATTCCGACGGGGGATCAACTGAGCGGACCGTGAGCGCAAGAACGCGGAGGGTTCCCAAGGCCGGCCTCGACGCCCGAACCAAGGCCGCGACCCCGGTGAACTTCAAAGAAATCGCTGCGGCCTTGGAGCCCGGCGACGTGCTCCACTTGAGCCCAGGTTACTATGGTGCTTTTGCGGTGGCTCGGGACGGCAAGCCGGATAAGCCTATTGTGATTCGCGGCGATCTCAGTCACAGCCTGAAAAGCACATTCGACCGGGTCTCCCTGGAAGGCCGCAAACATGTCATTCTGGAGAAGGTCACAGTCAATGGTAGCGTGGACCTTCAGGGTGCGGAAGCGGTGGCGGTACGCCACTGCACCGTGAACGCTCAGTATGGCATCATTGCCAGCCGCCCTCCTGGCTGCAAGGACTGCTACATTGCCGACAACGTGGTGACCTACGTCATGCCCTGGCTGGCGGAAGGAATGGGATCGGGCAGCGTCTGGGGAGGTGCCGCCAACGTTGGGGAAGGGATTCAAGTGACCGGACCCGGGAACGTCATCTGTCACAACCGCGTGAAGGGGTATAGAGATTGCATTTCCTTAATGGAGGACGAGTCCGCATACAACCAGGTCTCCGAGGATATTTACAACAACGATATCTACGTGGGTGCAGACGATGCCATCGAGGCCGACTTCTGCATGGGTAATTGCCGGGTCCTGCGAAACAGAATCACCAATTGCTTCATAGGCCTCAGTTCCCAACCGAGTCTTGGGGGGCCCATCTATTTCGTTCGGAACGCCATGTATAACCTCATCGAGACTCCTTTCAAGCTGGAGCGGCACAGCGTCGGAAATGTCTTTCTACACAACACTGCCGTGAAAGTAGGTGATGGCTTTCGTGTTCCGCACGGGCCCAACGAGTATTCCCACTCCCTGTTTCGAAATAACCTCTGTGTCGGCGGTCTCGGTGGCGGAACCTACGGCCGTTATCCGAATGGAACGGGCCGCGCTCTGTACACCCCTGAAACGGATCCGACCAACGACTTCGATTACGATGGAGTTGGAACGCATGGCACGCCCTTCCTCGGCAGCATCGGCCGGGTCCTTTTTTTCAGTATTGAAGAACTCCGAAACCTCACCACGGAAAAGCATAGCGTTCAAGTCGATATGAACGTTTTCAATGAGGTGGACTTCCCCTACCCACCCATACCCGAACGGGAAACACCTGACTTGAGGCCCCAAGCCGGTTCCGTGGTGGTGGACGTTGGATTGTACATTCCCAACGTCAACGACGATTTCCTGGGGGCAGCGCCTGATCTTGGAGCCTACGAGGCCGGCCAGGCGCTTCCTTCCTATGGCCCGCGTCCGGAGGGCGTCGATGAAGAGACGTTGCTTCAGAAGAGAGATCGGGAGGGAAGGCAATGACCGCTTCAACAAAAGCTGCGATGCCTTACCGAACAGAAAATGGTCTCCAAAGAATAAAACATCAACTGAGAGTGACAATCGTGCGGCAGCGACTTTGGCGGGAGGAGTCTTGAGATGAAGAGGGCTTTGTGGTGGAGAGGGACTGCTGTGGTCGTTCTACTGTGTATCGGCCACCCTGCCCTCGGAGAGTCAACTGGGTCGGACGAGGAGTGGGCCGTTTCCCCGGCACTCCCCGTGGTGCAACGAACCAGCGTTCTGCCGAATTCACCGGTACTCATCAAATCGCTGGGGGACGCAGCCGAGTATGTGCTGCGTTGGAAGCTTCCCGGTGATGCGGAAGACTGGATAGAACGACGGCCGGAAGTTGACCGTGCCTTCCGAAAAGCCATCGGACTGGAAGAGCCTCCCGAGCGCACTCCGCTCAATGCGCGCGTGACCGCTCGGCACGACTTTGGCGATTACCTCATCGAAAATGTCCTGTTTGAAAGCCGCCCCGGGTTTCCGGTATCTGCCAACTTGTACCGGCCCAAGGACCAGAAGAAGGGCAAACGGCCGGCTGTCCTTTGTCCGATCGGCCATTACCTCTCGGCGGGGAAGGCTGCCACCGATGTTCAAGCCCGTTGCATCCAGCTGGTACGCATGGGCTTCGTCGTGCTCGTGTACGATGCGATCGGACAAGGGGAGCGAATGGTCGCGGGCAACATCCATCATGAAGCGGGTTACGCACTCTTGCCGTTGGGTGAAACCATCGCAGGATGGATGGTCTGGGACAGTATGCGGGGTATCGACTACCTGCTTACTTTGGATGATGTCGATCCCGACCGGATCGGCGTCACGGGTAACTCCGGAGGCGGACTCAACACGCTGTTCACCGCTGCGCTCGACGACCGAGTCCGGGCGGCCACCGTCGTGGGCTTCACCTTCGAGTTCAACAACTGGCTTAAGTACGCGGGGACCCACTGCACCTGTACGCACCTGCCGGGGCTGTTTCGCGCCATGGAGTGGTTTGAAGTAGCCGGGCTCATTGCTCCGCGGGCGCTGATGATGCTGCAGGGCAGCCATGACAGCATCTTCCCGGTCAGCGGTGCCAGGCGGTCGGCGCGCAACACCGCAGTGTTGTATTCGCTCGTGGGACAGTCGCAGCGGGTCCGGTTTGTAGAGCTGCCAGGCCAGCCGCACGCCTATTCGCGTCCGTTTCGTGAGCCGATGTACGGTTGGATGGCGAAGCACTTGTTGGAACAGGGGAGCGGTGAACCGATTGCGGAAGGCCATATCCAGCCTCTGGACGAAGGCGACCCCCGGTTGCGCTGTGACCCGGACGGCTCGATTATCTCCCGGTCCCCTTCCGTCGTGGATCTGGCAAGGAAGAAGGCCCTGGCCGCCGTCGTGAAGTTACCGGCTGCAAGGTCGAACGAAGTTGACCAGGCCCTCGACACGTGGGTTCGGGAGCTGACTGCGCCGCCGGAATCGGCTCCTCATTACCTGGCTCCCGCAGGGGGCCGCGCCACTCCGGTCGCAGGAGGCTCACTGGAAAAGTTCTCTTTTGTCAGCGAAGACGGGCAATGGATACCGGGCCTGCTGTGGGCGCCCGAGCACCGAAGTGCGGAAAAAGTCATCCTCATCGTGAGTGCTCTGGGCAAGAGAGCCGTGGCGGAGTCCGGCCTGGTCCGGCCGTTACTCGATGCCGGCTTGGTCGTGGCTGCGGTGGACCTGCGCGGGAGAGGTGAAACCTTGGGGCAAATCAAGCCGGGGTGGGACATTAACTTTCGCCTGGTAGCCAACCAGGTTCTGTTCGGCCAGCCGCTGGCAGGTCGCCGCGCGTTCGACCTGATGCGCACCCTGGATTACCTCAGCCAGCGCCAGGACCTGGCCTCCGCGGAGTTCACGGTAGTCGGATTGGGCGAGGACAGCCTCCCGACCCTCCTCGCAGCGGTGAGCGATTCACGCATCCGCCGGATCGCGCTGGCTGCGTCTCTCCACAGCCTGATTTCACAAATGAGAGTGATGAAGGCATACAGCAAGAGCGAAATGCCGATTCATTGGAACGATGCTCAGCTCAACGGACGTTTGAATACCGGTGCTGAAGAAGTGGATTTCGGTTCGGTGATTCCGTCCGCACTCCAGAGAGCCGATGTCCCAGACATGGTGGCCCGGCTGGCTCCCCGCAGGGTTCTTTTCTGTCAGGCGCGCGACAGCCGAGCACCCGGTTGGGAAAGCCTCGTGGCCAGGTTCCGAAAAGTCGTTGAGTCGGGCAGCCAGTGGATCCAGTACGATCCTGATCGGCCACTCGACGGCATCCTCCTGCTCGAGTGGCTCCGGAAGCCCGACCCGCGTTGAGACGACTCATCAACAATTCGCCGAATGGTTCCGACAGCCTGACTGAAAACCAAGAGGCCGGCCCGCCCGGAAACAATCCCCTCATTGGCAGAGGTCCAATGTAAGCGGATTCGCTGAGCAGGTGGGCGCTGCTCACTTCCCTGGAGTGGTTCGCATACAGGGGTGGCTGCGCTCAGATCTTTGAAAACGAGGTCTTAGTTGGAAGATTTCGTTGGGCAGGTCGATCGCACTTGGCCGTTGACCGGAGACATCCGGCCCCTGGCTATAGGTGATGACGCGGATGGACAAGGAAAGGGTGGAGTTGCCCTTTGAAATCGACACAGCATCGGATGACTGGAAAACCATTGACATTATGCGCAGAGGTGGGTACTCACAATATGGCGTAGAAAACGTGCGGTTTCGGAATTGGCGAGTTTCTTCGTTTCCAGATACGAAATGGGTCCCATTCAAAATAGCCGGATCAAAACCTGTGACCGAAGCCCCGACTGGGTGAAACGCTCTAGGGACAGCAGGACTTCAGCCAGCGGCTCTTGGGCAACGCCCAATGGGATCCGTCGACTCCAGAGTTCAAACTCGCGGACGTGTGGGAGGATCCGTTCACAGCAAGGCAGGAACGCCTGCGGGTGGGTTTGAACCGCGCAGCCTGCCAGGGGAGAGAACGTTGAAAACCTGTGTCATCATCGGTGCCGGATTTGCCGGAGCGGCCACGGCGTATCATCTCGCTCGATTGGGCCTGGAGCGGGTGGTGTTGCTGGAACAGGAGCCTGCGGCGGGGCAGCATGCCTCCGGCCGAAACGCCGCCATGGTGCGACAGGTGGTCGAGGACGAGCCCATTGCCGCGCTGGCGCGCCAAGGCGCCGCGTTCCTGAGACGACTTCCGGAGGACTGGCCCCTCGACACCAGTTTCTCAGGTGGGGGAGCGTTCTTGCTGGCTGATGGGCCGATGGTCTCCCGCATCCAGCAAGCGATGCAGCGGGCCGCGCAGTCGGGGATCCCCGCTGAGTGGTGGTCGTTGGATCGCATCCAACGTCGGATTCCGGTCCTGGCCGGTGCGCCTGTACAGGGTGGCGTGTGGTGCCCGACCGACGGCGTCATTGACATCCACAATCTGCTGCAAGGCTATCTGCGAGCGGCGGTGGCGCAGGGCGCGGAGGTCTTCTACTCCCATGTGGTGAACCGGATTGTCGTTCGTCACGGTGCCGTCTGTGCCGTACAGACGGAGCAGGAGGAATTTTCTGCGGACCTCGTCGTCAATGCCGCGGGTGCCTGGGCCAGTGAGATTGGCCGTCTGGCAAATGCGACGCCGATACCGCTGACGGCCTTTTGCCGGCATCTCTTTGTCACGGAGCCGCTGGAGTGGGTTGACGCCGCCTGGCCCATCGTCTGGGACTTGACTCACGCCATTTACTTTCGGCCCGAGTCTGGGGGGCTGCTCTTAAGTCCCTGCGATGAAGCTGCACGACGGGCTGGGAATGCCGCCACGGATCCGGCCGTGCTGGAGATGCTGGCCGAAAAAGTGGCGTGTTCTTTTCCGCAGCTTACGAGTCTGCCCATTCGGAGATCGTGGGCCGGGCTCAGGACGATGACCCCTGACCA
The DNA here is from genome assembly GCA_040753175.1 of Acidobacteriota bacterium. Classification (GTDB taxonomy): domain Bacteria; phylum Acidobacteriota; class Terriglobia; order Versatilivoradales; family Versatilivoraceae; genus JBFMEW01. Next base: position 50,855 of record JBFMEW010000005.1, read on the forward strand.
CCGTTTCGTGCTCGGCTGGGATCCGCGGATCAGGGGATTCTTTTGGCTGGCCGGACTCGGAGGACACGGCGTGACCGTCAGCTATGCGGCTGGGCTTCTGGCCGCTCAACTGATTCGCGGGGAGGTATCTCCGCTGGCAGCCAGCTTCTCTCCCAATCGATTTGCTGCGCCCTCGGCCTAGTCCGCTGAAGACTGACTTCCGCACTCACTTAAGAGCCTAAGACATGCGACGGGAGCTGTTCTATGGGCCATGCTTTCCCGCTCATCGGTGAGGCTGCTTAGGTTGCTGTGCCAAGTTTGTCGGTCACGGACCTGGATCAGGCTCGAGTCACCGCCCTCTTTTTCCCTTTCCTCAGTTCTCCCCAACAGCGCGCCGATCCGAGTCACGCCGTCTGGTCTGTTCAGAAGCTCTGCGTTGGCAGCGGCTAGCCGGGGTTCACTAAACCAAGGCGACGGGAATCCACTTCCTCACTGAATTGATGAGAAACACAGCTGTGGCCTGGCGCAAGTCCTCCTTGTAGAAGACCCGCTCCCGAATCTCTCCCCGAGAAAGGAGTTCGTTGCGATAGGTACCGGCCAGCAGTCCCGATCGGACAGGAGGAGTCCACTTTTCCCCTTGGGCGATCAGAACCACATTCGCACGGCTGGATTCAGTGACTTCGCCTCGTTCGTTCCAAAAGATCAGGTCATCGCAGTCCGGACGCCGCTGCATCTGGTCATGGTAAAGCTGCCGATGAGTCGTCTTGTGATAAAGGAATAGGTCCTGGGAAGCGACGGGATCCGCAGCAATGGCCACTCGCCACTCTTGGGTGGCCAAGGGGGTAAGGTGGGCAACCTGAGTCTCAGGCCTGCCGTCCTTGGCCAGCAGTAGGCGGATTCGCCAGGAGTCGTTGGGATGCTCCAACCGTTTCTCCTCGAGCGCCGCGCGCACCACGCGCTCGTCCCAAGCGAACCCGAAGTAACGTGCCGACTGCCTCATCCGGTCAAGGTGGGGCTCGAGCAGGAAGTAGCTTCCAGACTCCAACCGTAAGGTCTCCACCAGTTGAAACCGGACGGGCGGTTGGGTCAGGAATCGTGCTTTGAGCAGACATTCCTCGTACTCATCCTCGGCGGACGATTCCCAGGTGATTCCACTGCCAACGCCGAAGACCGCTTGCCTTGTTTCTTTGTCGACTAAAGCGGTCCGGATAGCCACGTTGAAGGTGCAGTCTCCGCCCGGCCTGAGCAGTCCGATGGCTCCCGTATAAACGTTGCGAGGATAGGGCTCGAACTCCCGGATCAGCTCCATCGACCGAATCTTGGGTGCGCCCGTGACGGATCCACAAGGAAACAGCGCCTGCATGATGTCGCCCAGACTTGTTTCGGCAGTGCAGGTCGACTCGATCGTGGAGGTCATTTGAAAGAGCGTCGGATACTGCTCCACCTGACAAAGGTGCGTGACCTGAACGGAGCCCGGCAAGGAGATCTTGCCAAGGTCGTTCCGCAACAGGTCTACGATCATCACGTTTTCGGCCCGATCTTTGCTGGAGGCCTGCAGCTTCTTTTTCAGGTTGTCATCGTCCATCGCGTTGAGACCGCGAGGGGCAGTCCCTTTCATTGGGCGCACCAGCAGTCTTGTACCGCGCCTTTGGAAGAAGAGTTCGGGTGACAAAGATAGAATCTGATAGCGTCCCAGGTCGATCCAGGAGCAGTAAGGGGCGTTCTGGGCTCCTCGTAACCGGCAATACCAGGACCAGGAATCGTCCTCCCACTGGCAGCACAAAGGAAAAGTGTAGTTCACTTGATAACTGTCGCCCAGGGCGATGAAGTTCCGAATCCCGGCTACGGACTGCAGATACTCCGCCCGCGAAATCATGGGCTTCCAGGACAATCCCTCACTCTTCGGCCAGCACTCCTCAGGGGGAGGACAGGGTTCACCGAAGACGGCCACCCAAGACAAAGGAAAATCCGTCCGAGCATTCACCCGGAAGGCAGAATCGAATGCAGGAGCCGCTTCATAGCTCAAAACGATGACCACCCACCGACCCTCGCGTGATGCTTGCTCCGCACGCTGCAAAGACAGTAGTACCTCTGGAAGAATGCGCGCTTCATAGACGGCAGAGGGATTCGCAAAGCAGACCCGGCTGGTCTCTGACCCCAAGTCAGGAAACTCAAACAGCGCAGTTGGACTGAACGGCTCAGGCATCGTTGAGTTCAAAGATGGGACTGAAGATATAGAGGTGGTCGGTAGAGCAGCGGTTAACAGCTCATGGCTCGTATAGGTTGTTGGCTGACGTAATCAAAACCACGCAAACGAACAACCGCGGTCGAATACTAGCACTAATCCTGAATGGGATCTGGGAAACCTTGCTGGTCGGCCGCATGTCAGGGACCGGCTGAAAGCGTCAGGCACAATGCTCCCAAGACCCTTATGCCCTCAGGTTGGGTTCGCTGTCACAAAAGCTCTTGACTCTCGAGTATGGTCAAGGATGCATTCTCAAGTCACGATGCAGCGGACCGTTCCTTATGAAAGAGATGCTATTGGCGATGTTGGGGCCTGTCGCGGCATCGGCCTATGCTGGAGAGAAGAATGAGAGGTCAAAGTACAGGGGGGATCACATGGAACACCTTTTTGGTGCCACGCTCAAACATACAGACAAGGCGGACATCTCACCGAACAGTCCAATAGAGGGCGCTTTGACAGGAGGCGGCGAAGGCACGGTTCGAGGACAGCTCAACGGAAGAATCCGATGCTCCCTTTACGAGAACTCGACGCGCCAGTCTTGCACGATGCAGATCCCCGGTCAAATTCTGACGGAGGACAGCGCCACGATTTCTTTCCAAGGACAGGAACACGCGATCGTTCCGGACAGCAAGCTACCCTCGCCGTGGAAAGTTGGTGGGGCGTTCCGTTCCCAAACCGAGGATAAGCGGTACGTGTGGCTGAACAGCATCCTAGCTTTGTGGGTGGGCGATTTCAACATGGACTCGGTGGAGGCTCACCACCGATTCTATGTCCACTGCTGCCGCTGGGAATGAGCTACCCAGTTAGAGGCTGGCTGAACAGAGGTCTACTGCGATGACAAGGCGCAGTGAAGAGACGCGCCTGGCAAGGCAGATGAAGTTTCTGATTGACTGCTTCAGGCTCGAATGCTAGCTTGAGGGTCTCAACGCTCTACTTAAGAGACGATGGCAGCAACAAAGACAACGAGGAAATGGCTCAGTGGCATTCTGGTTAGTGCTTTGTTGTCGCTGACCGTGGGTCTGGGATGTGGTGGCGCTGCGGACCTCTCTCCGGACGACTGTTGCAAGAACATGTGTCGGCACGAGCGCGACGCGAACGATGCTAGGAAGTGCTGTCAGGAGAATCAGCAGTCTAGATCTTCGCTTAGTGCTGTTTTGACCGACGTCACTCTGGCAAAGAAACCCTCTGACTTTGTCCTCCTTGCTGCTGCCCCGGTTTTAGACGGTTTGTTTGATTTGGTGTTGATCGAACAGACGTCTGTTTCCCCTCCCAAAATCCTTAAGTTTCCTCAGCAGGAACTCTACAAGCTAACCTCTGCGTTTCTGATTTAGTCCCGTTACCTCTCTCCATCGCCGGCTACGAAGGGCCTTGTGGCATCGCGAAAAAGCGGTCGTGTCCTCCTGAGTGCGCTCAGGCGCTTAGGGCCGTCATACCTCTTTGTATTACTTGCGTTTGCCTCAGGCAGTTCACAGGAGTACTTCACATCATGCCTCAAGCAGAAAGGACAAATATGCTTTTAGGACGACAGATCCGAGCACGATTTCCCGGCTTCGTTCTCGCCTTGGGGGCGGCTCTCTTGGTCGGCTCGAGTGCTGGCCAGGCGGCAGCAGCGGATGCTGTTACGGCCAAGAACCTGAAGCAGAAGATCTCTACGGCGAAGACGGCGGCAGATCACAAAGTCATTGCTGCTTACTACCAGGCAGAAGCGGCAAAGGCGAAGGCTAAAGTCACCGAACATCAGGAGATGCTGGAGGCTTACAAGAAAGCAGGAGTCGGTACTGTTGCCAAGAGCCCGAATCAGCCGGGCACGATCGAGCATTGCAACCACCTTATCAAGAGCTACAGGGATTTGGCTGAATCGCTGGCGCTGATGGCCAAAGCCCATGAAGAAATGGCAGCCAGCACGAAGTAAAAGAATGCAAGAAGCGCCGGAGGAATGGCTCCGGCGCTCGAATGTGACGATTTCAGATAGCCGAGCAAGGCACGGCGAGTCACGAGTTGATCCAGCAAACCTAATCGAAAAGGAGAACGGTCATGAACAGAGGAATCGCTGTTTTGTTTGCCTTGATTCTGGGGATTTGGGCTCAGGTTTATGGACTTCCCGCTTCAGGGAGTCAGAAGGAAAAGCCGAAGCAAAAAACAGAAACCACGCAAAAGACGGCCCAGAAGGTAAAAGACCCAGTTTGTGGAATGGGAATCGACATCAAGTCGGCTCCAGGGAAATCGACTTACCAGGGCCAGACCTATTATTTTTGCTCCGTTTCCGAGAAAGAACAGTTCGACAAGGAGCCGGCGAAATATGTGAAATGAGCGGCCTGACCCATCCTTGAGGCCTTAGAGTGAAACACACTTGGGAAAGGAGAAGGAAGCTGAGTATGAATTCGAGGATCGTCTACCTGTCACTGGCTCTTCTGGCGATGAAGTTTTCAGTGCTCGGCCAGGAAAATTCCTCTCAGCCCGCACTGGCTAGCTTACAACCACTCACGACTTCCTTCTCAGTAACGAGGGCGGAGGAGAGCGCCGCGCCACTGCAATCCGCGGGTGGCCAGGTGCTTACCTTGGAGGATCTCGTCGTCGAGGCTTTGGAAAAGAATCCCGAGATTCTGGCGGCCCGCCGCAGGTTTGAGGCGGCCACCAAGCGCCCGTTGCAGCTTAGCACCCTGCCGGAGCCGAAGTTCAGCTTCACCAACTTTGGTGTCGGTCATCCTGCCTCCGCGCTAAATGGAAGCAACTTCGCCTACGTGGGCGTCGGTGTGTCCCAGGAATTCCCCTTTCCGGGCAAGCTTTCTTTGATGAAGTCCATGGCTCGAAAGGAGGCTGACAGCGAGCGGCAGGGGGTGTTCGACACGGAACTGCGTGTCATCTCTCGGTTGAAGCAGGCCTACTTTGACCTCTACTACACTCATAAGGCCATTGAGATTGTGCAGAAGACCCGGGAATTGTTGGACAGCTTCACCAAGATTGCTGAAGCCAAGTATCGCGTGGGGAGCGGGATCCAGCAGGACGTGCTCAAGGCCCAGGTAGAGATTTCCACGCTGATGCAACGGCTGGAGATGATGGGCCGGCAGAAGGCCAGTCTGGAGGCCTTCATCAACAGCCTCTTGAATCGTCCGGTATCGAGCGAGCTGGGGAAACCGGTACAAGTGAACAAATCGCAGCTCAACCGGTCACTGGAGGAGCTGTTGCCACTCGCTCAGGAAAATGCCCCGCGAATCCGAGGCCTGCAGGAGATGCTCGACAGTAGCGCCTTTGCCCTGAACTTGGCCCGCAAGGAATATATGCCGGATTTCGGTGCGAGCTTCCAGTATCAAAAAACCGGATCCCTTTACCCCGACTACTACATGGCCACGTTCGAGGTAAAGGTACCACTCTATTTCTGGCGAAAGCAGCGGCTGGGAGTAGAAGAGTCCGCAACACGCCTTGCGCAGGCACGGCATGAATACCAGATGGCTTCACAGGAAATTCTGTTCGGGGTGAAGGATCAATTCCTAATGGCTAAGACGGCAGAGAGGCTGCTGGCAATGTATGAGCAAGGGGTCATCCCTCAAGCGGCTGCTAGCCTGGAGTCGGCTGTGGCCGGCTACCAGACCGGCAAGGTTGATTTTCTCACGCTGATTAACAACCTGACCGTACTGCTCGGTTTCGAAATGGATTACTACCGGGAGCTGAGCAACCAGCAGAAAGCCGTGGCTCGGCTGGAGGAGTTGGTAGGTGTCGAATTGCAGTGAGATATCCGATGTTCCGGAGGGTCTGCGGCGAGGGGAGACTGCTCAAGTCGCGCGGCGCTGATGAGGGGTTTCCCACGAAGGAGATAGAGAATGAATTTTTCAAATCCAGCAGGAGTGCGAAAGGGCTGGGTGGGATTGATTCTTCTGACAATCGTTATTCTCGGCGGTCTGTACCTTTGGAATCGCCAGAGGAACGCCTCGGGAATCGATCAAGAAACAGGGGAGCACGCACAGAATGAGATCTACTACTGCCCCATGCACCCAAGCTACAAGTCCGACAGGCCTGACAACTGTCCGGTCTGCAGCATGAAATTGGTCAAGATGGAGTTAGCGCCAGGAGCGCAAGGCATGCCGGGTCACCAGCACGCGTCGAGCGAGATGGGGTCAGGTTCGATGACAACTTCTGGAGCCGACTCCCCGGCCGGAAACAGCATTTTCATCTCACCACAGCGCCAGCAGATGATTGGCGTGCAAACCGCAGCCGTCGATGCGGTTCCGCTCACGAAGGAAATACGCGCCCTGGGCAAGGTTGCTTACGATGAGACCAAAGTGACTCACATTCACACGAAAGTGACCGGGTATGTCGAGGAAGTCTTTGTGGACTTCTTGGGTAAGCTGGTTCAGCAGGGGGATCCACTGTTCACGATTTACAGCCCAGACCTGGTCTCGACACAGGAAGAGTATTTGTTGGCGCTGCGGTCGAGCAAGATCCTAAAGGATAGCTCATTTAGCTGGGTTTCGACAGGATCGCAGAACCTCCTGGAAGCGGCTCGCCAGCGACTGCGGCTTTGGGATATTCGAGATGAAGAGATTGAGAGGCTCGAGCGCGAAGGCAAGGCTCGCCGCACGCTCACAATCTTCTCGCCGGTGAGCGGCCTGGTGACCCACCGGGCCGCCTTTCATCACGGCAGGTACGTCAGTCCGGAGATGGACCTCTATACCCTCGTGGACCTTTCGACGGTTTGGATTTTGGGCGACCTCTACGAATACGAGCTACCCTACGTCAAGAACGGACAGCAAGTGGAGATCGAGCTTCCCTACACGCCTGCAACAAGGCCCTTGCGTGGTAAGGTGACCTACCTGTATCCCTATCTAGATCCCAAAACCCGCACGGCACAAGTCCGCATGGAGTTTCCCAATCCCGGCTTCCAACTGAAACCCGACATGTTTGTCAATCTGAAGTTGAAGGTCAGCCTTGGGCCAAGATTAGCAGTGCCGGAAGACGCCGTCCTGGACACAGGCACTGAGCAGTATGTGTTTGTAGACAAAGGCGAGGGCTATCTGGAGCCACGACCAGTGAAGGTCAGCGGCGAGGCGATGGGTTACGTCGCGATCGAGTCGGGCCTGAGCGCTGGCGAGAGGGTGGTGACGGCCGCCAACTTTATCCTCGATTCCGAGAGCCGTCTGAAAGGCGCATTCGCCAATATGGGGAAACCGGAGGAGAACCGGCTTTCTGGTGGGGCAGGACCAGCTCACACCCTCGCTGTTGAAATCCTGGAACCTAAGGTTGCCAAAGTTGGACGGAACTTCATTCGCCTGACCGTTAGGGATGCTGCCGGCGTCCCTGTCAGCGATGCGGATGTGGACGTCTCGCTGTTCATGCCCCAGATGGGGAGCATGGCCGCCATGAGTTCGGAAGCGCAGCTGCGTCCTATGAAAGCCGGCGAGTACCAGGGCGTGATCGACCTTCCGATGGCCTGGACGTGGCAAACCACCGTTTCAGTGAAGAAAGATGGCAAATCGGTGGGCTCGGTTCAAACCACGCTCACGGCCCGCTGAGGGAAGAGGCATGATCAACAGAATCATCGAATACTCGGCGACCCATCGGGGTTTGGTCCTCACCCTGGTGCTGTCGTTGGTGGTCGTAGGCATCTGGGCGATCAAGAATGTCCCCCTGGACGCTATCCCGGATCTTTCGGACCCGCAGGTAATCATCTACACCGAGTGGCCTGGGAGAAGCCCGGACTTGGTGGAAGCTCAGATCACTTATCCGATTGTGTCTGCGATGTTGGCAGCGCCGCGTGTCAGTGTGGTGCGCGGCGGGTCGGACTATGGGTTTTCCTATGTCTACGTCATTTTCAACGAGGGAACCGACATTTACTGGGGACGGAGCCGGGTTCTGGAGTATCTGAACAAGATCACGGGAAAACTTCCAGAAGGTGTAGCCCCGACATTAGGGCCTGACGCGACCGGGGTGGGATGGGCCTTTGAGTACGCACTAGTCGACCGATCAGGTCAGCGCAACCTAGCCCAGCTGCGTTCGTTCAACGACTGGTACCTCCGCTACTGGCTGGAAAGTGTTCCTGGTGTGGCGGAAGTCGCAACGGTGGGCGGCTTTGTGAAGCAGTACCAGGTAAATGTCGATCCCAACAAGCTGCTGGCTTACCATCTGCCGCTCCACAAAGTGATAGACGTCATCCGCAACAGCAACAAGGAAGTGGGCGGGCGAGTCGTGGAGTTTACTGGAAAAGAGTACCTGGTTAGGGGTCGGGGCTACATCCAATCGTTGGAAGATATCGAGAATTTGCCCGTCAGTTCAAACGAGATGGGCACGCCGGTTCTGGTCAAACACGTGGCCAAGGTCGAGCTCGGGCCCGAAATGCGGCGCGGCGTGGCAGAGCTGAATGGGGAAGGGGAGGTCACCGGTGGAATCGTCGTAGTTCGCTATGGGCAGAATGTGATGGATGTCATCCAGCGAGTCAAGGCGAAGCTGGAAGAGAGTCGCGGTTCACTGCCCGAAGGCACGGAAGTGGTAACGACCTACGATCGTTCCGACCTCATACGCCGTTCCATCGAAACGCTGACCCACACGCTGATCGAAGAACTCGTAATCGTCAGCGTTGTCATCCTGATCTTCCTTTGGCACTTGCCCAGCGCCATCATTCCTATCATTACCATTCCCGTTGCGGTCATCCTCTCGTTTATTCCGATTTACGGAACGGGCCTGACCTCGAACATCATGTCACTGGGTGGCATTGCCATCGCTATTGGTGCGATGGTCGATGCGGCCATTGTGGTGGTCGAGCAAACTCATAAGAAGCTCGAACAGTGGGAGGCGCAGGGCCGTCCAGGCAGCTCGACTCGCGTTGTTATCGACGCTGTCAAGGAGGTTGGAGGGCCGAGTTTCTTTTCGCTGCTTGTGATTGCGGTCTCCTTCATGCCAATCTTCGCGCTCCAATATCAAGAAGGGCGCCTGTTCAAGCCGTTGGCTTTCACCAAGAACTTCTCAATGGCGATCGCTGCCGCCCTGGCCATCACGCTGGACCCAGCCCTGCGGCTTCTTTTCATGCGGAGCCAAGAGTTTCGCTTCCGTCCGCGCTGGCTGGCCGGCGTTGTCAATGCGATTGCGGTGGGTAAGATCCATAGCGAGGAGACGCATCCCATCAGTCGCCTGCTGATGCGAGTCTATCATCCGGCGGTGACGTTTGTGCTTAACCACAAGTGGCTGGTGATGACGCTGGCAGTCCTAATGGTGGCGGCGACTGTTCCGGTCTTCGAGAAACTCGGATCAGAATTCATGCCACCCCTCAATGAGGGCAGTATTCTCTATATGCCTATCACCTTGCCCGGCATCTCGGTGACCGAGGCGGCAAAACATCTCCAGATTCAGGACAAGCTGCTTCGTCAATTCCCGGAAGTGCAAAGCGTTTTCGGGAAGGTGGGTAAGGCCGAGACATCCACAGACCCCGCGCCGTTCAGTATGGTGGAAACAACCGTCGTTCTGAAGCCGGAGAAGGAATGGAGAACGGTACATCGGGAGCGCTGGTACTCTAGGTGGGCACCCGACTTTCTTAAGCAGCCGCTCCGAAGCATCTGGCCAGAAGAGGGGCCGATGAAGTGGGAGGAGCTCATTGATGAAATGGACCGCACGGTCCAGATTCCTTCCTACGCTAACGCCTGGCTCTTTCCCATCCGTACCCGGATCGACATGATCACCACTGGCATTCGCACGCCGGTCGGCATCAAAGTGTTGGGAACAGATCTCGACCAGATTGAGCAAATCGGTCTGCAGCTGGAGCGTGTGCTTCAGGACGTGCCCGGCACCCGTAGTGCCTTCTTTGAACGCGTGACGGGCGGTTATTACCTGGACTTCGAAGTGAATCGTCAGGAGGCCGCTCGCTATGAGCTCAGTGTGAATGAAGTGAATGATTTGATCGAATCCGCCATCGGTGGCATGAACATCAGCACAACCATCGAAGGCCGAGAGCGCTATCCTATCAATGTCCGTTATGCACGGGACCTCCGCGACAACCTGTCGCAATTGAGTCGCGTTCTAGTCCCGACCTCCAGCGGTGCGCAGGTGCCGATCAGCCAATTGGCTAGTATCCGTCTGAGAACAGGGCCACCCATGATCAAGAATGAAGAAGGCTTCATGGCCGGGTTTGTCTATGTAGACGTGACCGGTCGTGATATGGGTCGGTACGTCGAGGAAGCCAAGCGCGTCGTTGCCGAGAAGATTCAGCTGCCGGCCGGCTATCAACTGGCTTGGAGCGGCCAATATGAATACCTGCAGCGTGTGGTGGAACGGCTTTGGGTGGTGGTTCCCCTCACCCTGTTTATCGTTTTTCTGTTGCTTTATTTCAACACCGGCTCGCTGATGAAAACGATTATCATTTTGCTCGCCGTCCCCTTCTCGGCCATCGGAGCCATTTGGCTGCTCTATTTGCTCGATTACAACATGAGCATTGCCGTCTGGGTAGGTCTGATCGCCCTCCTCGGTGTGGACGCTGAGACGGCCGTCTTCATGCTTCTCTATCTGGACCTCGCCTTTGAGGAAAGGAAGTCCAGAGGAATGATGAAGTCGATTGCTGACCTCAAGGAAGCCATTATCGAGGGCGCGGTGAAACGGCTGCGTCCGAAGGTGATGACGGTTGGGGTAATGTTCATGGGGCTCGTGCCCATTATGTGGTCAACTGGCGCCGGCTCCGATGTGATGCGCCGCATCGCTGCTCCCATGATCGGCGGGATCTTTACATCGTTCTTGCTGGAGCTGCTGGTGTATCCGGCAATTTACGAAATTTGGAAGGGCTTCCAGGTGAAGCGATTGGCGAGAGCCGAGCCAGTGGCATGATCTGTTAAGAAGGCCGGCCATGAGGAATCTAAGTCAATGCAGTGGCAGTGCTTATCCTCTTTGGATAGGACCTGCTTCAAGAAGCGGCTGCAAAGGACATTTCGTCCAAGGGCCTTCTTAAGGGATCTTGGGTACCTCCCCCCGGGGTGCGCGCCGACAAAGGATGACGCCAGATCAAGGTCATGGTTCGCCATAGCGAGGCAACCCCGATAGAACGCGCCCTTCATCCTTGGCATTGGAGCGTTAACGCACTCTGCTTTAAGGGCACCATCTCTCAACGGAGCAAGTCATTCATGCCATTCAAGACGATTGCCTGCTTTCTGTTCTACGTTTCTTTCGGAGGTGCTGCTGGGGCTGAGGGATTTGAGTTCCGTGTCAAACACGATCACCTGTTGGGGAGCTGTGACGGCCAACTGATCGCCAACGATGGGGAGATCCGATACGAAGCTGCCAATGGGAGACACTCTCAGACCTGGGCTTATGCTGACATTCAGAAGCTGGATGTTGCCTCAGTCAGACAACTGGTCCTTGAGACCTTCCAGAGCCAGAGCTGGAAAATGCTCGGGAGAGACAAGGTCCTCGAATTCACCCTTGTCGAGGCCCAGCTGACCCCGCAACACCAGGAATTTCTTCGGAAGAAGCTCACTCGCCCGATGGTGGCGAGGTTAGTCGAGAAAGCACAACACCGTCCAGCCACGCTTCTGGTCCGGCACCGCCACCGGCTTGGCGGGTGTGGAGGCCGCCTGGAGATCGGAGAGGACCGGATGATTTATTCCACGGCTCACGCCAGCGACAATCGAGTGTGGAAACTGTCTGAAATCGAGACCATCGGTTCGCCAGACCCCTACCATCTGCGTGTGACGACTTACAACGAGACCTTCACCTTTGACCTGAAGTCTCCCCTGGATACGAAACTCTATGACTCGCTCTGGAAGCGGATCTACCGGCTCGGCAGCGTTCAGGTATCCGGGCATGAACCCGGTGAATGAACCAAGCTCCACTCCGATCGATCAAAAACAAACGATCTTCACTTAACGTAGCGTCCGTCGTTGCGACCGAACGGTCCCTAATTCCAGGAAAGTCCCATCCGTGCGGGACAATGCCACCGAGTTTCTGGCATGGTTGGCTGTGCTGAATCCCTCTGATTTAGGGGCGATGGGAAAATGCGTCCGTCGGACGTTGAATACCAGCAGTAATCCTGAATCGGATATGGCAAACCTTGCTGGTCGGCCCACAGAAGACCTCTGCGCAGGCCACACATCGCGATAGCCTGTCAAGTTCGTCGAATCGGGCACGTTTGAGCTGGGTCCCCCGAAAGGACTGGGAAAGACCGTGCGTCCTGATACCTCCAGCCAGTGTGACCACTTTGAACCAGGCCATCCGATGAGGAGACCCAGACTCGTTTTTGTCGCGAAACCGGCTTTATGTCTGCTCCACCCATCGGTGCGATGTGAGGGGTGGAACGCACGTCCCGTCGTGCGATCAACAGGCGTGCCGGAGCGCCCGCACCACCTGGAGCGTTTTGCAACGGAAACTACACTCAGCTCCGCACCGGATTTGAAGCGTCTATTCTCGGAAAGCCGGCCGGACGACCGGACTCCTGCAAGATTGGCGAATTGAAAACTGTCTAACCACGCAACGTACTGAGCACGGTCGCTCGAAAATGCCTCACGGAGGGGTCGGCATCCGTTCGAGAATGCCAAATCAAAGCAACATCGGTAAAAAAGCCCCGGAAGGGCAACTCGACGAGTTTCAGCGGTAGATACTTGGAGAACGCAATGGCAACGCGCCGGGGGATTGCCGCGACGTAGTCGGTTCGGGCAACTGTCATTGCAGCGGCCGAGAATGTCGGAACCGTCAAAATCACCTGCCGGCTCAAACGCTTCCTTTTCAAAAACACTTCGTAAAGCTTTCGGGTGTATCCCATTTGCCCCGATGTGATCATCACGTCAACGTGTTGCAGGGAGTTGAACAGCTCACGGGAGATTCTCTTGGAGATCTGCGGATGGTCCCGGCGCACAATCAGCACACCGTCCTCGTGGTATAGCTCGGCAAAATGCAGTCCCTTAGCCGCCCGCCTGGTGGCTATCAGAGCATCCACTTCGCCGCTTTCCAGACCGTTGCTCGCATAGAGATAGTCAATGCTGACCACACGCAAGCTGGCGCGCGGCATCCGGCGGGATAGTGCCTCCACTAACTTGGGCACGTCGCAGATTTGAAACCCATCGGCGCACGCGAGGGTGAAACACCGCCTGACCAGAGCCGGATCGGTGTCGTGTCGGCTGAGCGCGATTTGCAGATGCCCGATTGCCGACTCCAGGGAGGGCAACAGTTCAATGGCGCGTGGAGTAGGTGAGAGACCACGACCGCTGCGAACCACCAATGGGTCATTGAAAGCAATGCGTAATCGTGCCAGCGCGTTGCTAACGGCGGATTGGGTCAGGTTAAGCTGTTTGGCAGCGCGGGTGGCGCTCCTCTCCTTGAGCACGGCGTACAGCACCAAAAAGAGATTCATGTCCATTCCAGAAAGATTCATGCCGGTGATATTACACTTCACGTTTTATCATTGGCAAACGCGTGCTGTGACCGGCTAATCTGTCTTGTCGGCTCAACCGGGTCTTGAAGTCGGCGGATCGAACGGGTGCCCACAGTATGAAACCGTGTCTTGCGCAATGGTCGCTGATTCTTCTTTGTTTTTCGATGGCTGCGGCCATCGGTGGCGGGCTTTACGAACACGTCGTCCTCACGCCGCTGTGGAAGAAATCACCACCTGCATCGTTTTCCGTCATTCAACCGACCACGGGCGTTCCTTTGCAGCGGTTCTGGATTCCTGTGCATATCGCCATCACGGTCTTTGTGTTGAGCACGCTCGTGCTGACCTGGAGCGACGTTACCGTTCGCCGACTCATCTTGATTGGGCTGGGTTCGTATATCGTGATGCGCGTCTGGAGCGGCCTTCACTTCATCCCGGAAATGCTCGACTTCCAGAAGATTCCACTGGATGCGCCGCCTTCGGCGGAACTTTCCGCGCGCGTCGCGACATGGACGTTTTGGACGTGGTTCCGGGCGCCGTTGGATGTCGTGTCGTTTCTCTGCTTTCTGCTGGCGCTGTATCAGCTGAAGAAGGGCTGAAGGCGAGATGAGCGGCGCCGTGGCTCGCGTCAACTTGTGCCTGGGATATCCTGATCCGGGCCTTGGCTGCCGCGATGAAATAGAAGCAATGAATTGAGCCCACGGCTGGGGAAGTGAGCCGGCCAGCCTGAGGCCTTGGTAAAAAAGAAGCTAAGCGAAAGGTCATGATTGACACCTCATTGCAACCTACCGAACGTCATTCAGCCCGACCAGGGTCAGCCGGTCGCTACGTCACCACGACCGTCCGAATACTTCTGGGCCTGGTGTTCCTCCTCTTTGGGCTGAACGGTTTCCTAAGTTTCATGCCTGCTCCAAAAGACCTGCCGGCGGAAATCGTGACCGTGACAACCGCGCTGATGAAGGCGGGCTACCTGACCGTGGTGTCCGGTGTGGAAGTGCTTATCTCCGTGCTGCTGCTGACGAATCGCTTTGTGCCGCTAGCCTTGGCGCTACTCGCGCCGATTGTCGTCGGGATCATCACGTTCCACATTTCCATCGCGCCGGCAACCATCGGCCCGGGCATTGTCGTTCTGGTGATGGAACTTTATCTCGCGTGGGCTTACCGCGTGGCCTTTGGGCCGATGCTGAAAGCTAAAGTCTCAGCCGGGCGCGAAATGAACTAAGCGTTCGGCAACTACTGAAAGGAAAGGGATCATGCCGACCACGATCAAACTTCACCGTGTGCTCCGGGCCACGCCGGAGAGAATCTATCGCGCGTTCCTCGATGCCGACGCAATGGCCAAATGGCTGCCGCCGAACGGATTCACTGGCAAGGTGCATCACATAGACGCAAAAGAGGGCGGGACCTACAAGATGTCGTTCACGAATTTCTCGACAGGCAAGAGCCATGCGTTCGGAGGAACATACGCTGAACTGACGCCGCACGAACGCATCCGCTACACAGACAAGTTCGACGACCCAAATCTACCCGGTGCAATGCAGGTGACGGTCACGTTGAAAAAAGTGTCGTGCGGCACGGAGTTGAACGTCGTGCAGGAAGGCGTGCCCGACGTTATTCCTGCCGAGGCTTGCCATCTGGGCTGGCAGGAATCGCTCGTGCTTTTGGCCAAGCTGGTGGAGGCTGAAATTCCAGATCCGTCTTGAAAGCGATCGGTGGAATGACCTAGTCTGCGGGCTTCGTCGACGCGGGCCGGTGGGGTGGACCACAAATCGACAATTCTTCCCGGGCTCCAACGCCAGCGTTACGGTTGCTGATTGATTCTCGATCCGGGGCGCCGCCATCGAAACTTACACACGGTGCCGCAGAGTTGAACCGGGGCTGAAGTGCATGGATATTCTTTTTCTCATTGGCCGGGCGCTTTTCAGCGCGGTCTTCATTGTCGGAGGCATCGGTCACTTCAGGCGGCGAGAAGATTTCGTTTCTCAAGCGCGTAGGCTAGGCGTACCCTGTCCGGCGGCGGCCGTGGCCGTCAGCGGTTGCGCACTGCTCGCGGGCGGTTCGAGTGTCTTGCTCGGATTCTTCGGCTCGATTGGAGCCCTGTTGCTGTCGGGAGTTCTGATGGTGGTGACATTTCTGATGCATCCCCCCAGTGTGACGGCACAGCGGGTCGATTTTCTCAAGAACGTGGCTCTGGCCGGCGCCGCCGTCATGATTTTCCACTTCGGCACGGGGCCTTTCAGCGTTCTTCAAATGGGGGGAGTCCAGCGTCGGGTGCGCCCGCCGTCAACCGAAGGAGGGACGGAAATGAACCTGCGCCAATCCAAAGTGATCTCGGTTTCCATCAATGCCTCGGTCGCGCGCGTCTACGATTTTGTGCTGGCTGCAGAGAACATGCCCAAGTGGATGTCCTCGTTCGTGCGGTCGGTAACGAGAGACGGGGATAAGTGGATCGCCGATACCTCAGCGGGTCGGATGGAGTTCGAGTTCGTCCCACGGAACGAGTTCGGCGTTCTGGACCATTGGGTGACGCTGCCGTCTGGGGTGACGGTTCTGAATCCGATGCGGGTGGTTCCAAATGGAGCGGGATGCGAGATTAGTTTCACGCTCTTTAGGCTTCCAGAGATGACGGGCGAAACCTTCTCAGCGGACGCGGCCAACGTGGAGCACGACCTTCAGACCCTCAAGAAGATTCTGGAAGCAGGAACCGCATGAAGTCCAGTTGACTGCGCCGAAAGCCGTGGAATGTAGCAGCTGCCAATGGCCGGCGTTCCGGCTCAGCGGCAGGCTGCTTGTGTTCGAAAGCCCTGCGGTAAACCGTTGTGCCTTCCACCCTCGTTCCGCCTTGGAAGCCATGAAGGACGAACTTGGGACTGTGAGACCAGGTACCATCCGGTTCTCAGCACACAAGCCTCCGCCGTCCGCTTTCAGAATCGCAGCGATGCAAGGAGCCTGCAGATGCGGTTACCAGTTAGGTTAATCAAGACTATCAGCGGCTGTCTTGTCTTGGTCATGCAAAGCGGAGACACAAGATAAAAGGGATTGGTAGACACTGCGGTACTCTCTGCCGGTCGTGAAGGTGCACTTGCCGCCACTCAGATCAACAAATCAGTGACGGTGTAGGTCGGCCACCCGGATCCGCAGAGCCGTCTGGAGGCATACGCAGGCGGGCCGAATGGCCTCTGCTTCACGCTCCGGAGCGGCTCAACGGCCACTTCAGACATGTCTCAAGGACAACGAAGATGCCTGTCACATATGTCATCAAGTTCGATGTCAAGCCGGACAAGCGCGACACGTTTCTGTCCCTGCTAAGGGGAGTTCTCGATGCGATGCGCCACGAAACGAAGTTCTATCAGGCGGTCCTGCATAGCGATCCAGAGTCGGAATACCGATTCATGCTCTACGAAACTTGGGAAAGTCATGAAGACGTGTTACACGTCCAACTACAACGCCCATACCGCGAGGCATGGCACGCGGCCCTTCCAGACCTCTTGGAAAGGCCCCGAGATATCTCAGTCTGGAAGCCCATCTGGGCTGCCCATAGCCGCGCCACAAGCAAGTAGACCGAATGGGCGAAACAAGAGTTGTTACCAGATCAGGGGAAGCGAAGCAGGATTACCCTAGCCGTTGGTCCGGCAGATCGATTCCCTCAGGGATGCCATTTGATTCAGGTACGGTTTTGTGGCAGTTCCGGGGTCAAGTGCGCAGATCGTCCAGAAACTCGGAAGCGGGCTCAACAGCAGTAACAATTAGATGATCGCGGGCTCGCGTGCAGGCAACGTAGAGCAGGTGGCGCTCAGTGTCGTACACTTCCTGCAGGTCGGCGTCATCGCCCACCGTTTCAATGCGCTGCTGGAGCGGGATGATCTCATCGTCGCAAGCCATCACCGCCACGGCTCGAAACTCCAATCCCTTGGCCAGGTGCATGGTGCCGATGGAGGCGAAACCGCTGGTGGTTTCGACGTGTTCGTCGAGAACCTTGAACGGCAATCCCGCCTGGCAGACAGCTTTCTTAGCACGCTCCAGCTCTGACTCAGAGCGCACGAAGATGCCGAATTCGTGCGGTGCGACTCCTGCTTTCCTCCGGTCGGAGAGCCAGGTACTGACCGTCTCGACTTCTTCGGTCTGGTTCTTTCCAATGCAGATCACGGGTGGTGGACCGTTAAAAACAGAGACGGCGTGTTTCCGCTCTTCCACGTTGCCATCGACGTCTGACACCTCCGGTCCCAAGAGGCGATCTGCCTGCGAGCGGATTTGATGGGAGGTACGGTAGTTGACTCGCAAGGTCCGGGAGCGCCCGCGAATATCGACTCCCAGTGCTTTCCAGGAAAAAGGGAGTTGAAAGATCCGTTGGCCCAGATCGCCGGCGAAAAACAGAGCGTCTGCGCGACCGGCTCCCAGGCTGGCCAGAAAACGCAACTGTGCAATGCCCAGGTCCTGCGATTCATCCACTACCACAAATTGGAATGGCGGGTGCTGGCTCTGAGCCATGGCTGAAGCCAGGCGACTGAACAAGCCTGCGTAGGTGATCATGTTTCGGCCGGCTAACCTGGAACGGACATGCTGGAAAATGGACCAGAGCGTGGCCCGGTGAGATTCCGAGAGCCGCGTCTTTCGACCCAGCCGTGCGACATCCCGGTAGGCTTCCCAGCTCTCCAGCTGCCAGGCATCCACCACCTGTTCCCATTCGGCTAGCAGGAATGGCAGGCTGAACTTGTGGCTGGCGGCGGTTTGGGCGGCCTCGCTTAAGAACTGGCGAACCGTTTCGCGTGAAGCGATATTCGGCTCGCCGAAGTGAGGCTTGTAGAGCCGGCTACCGATGGCGTGCATTGACTGCACGTCCACCCGCTCGGCCAGGCGGGGCTCCCTGCTCACCAATCGCCTGAATCTGGATCGCAGCGCATAGGCGAGCGTATCGGAAAAGGTCGTCAGTAACACCGTGGCATCCGGATTCGGCTTTCCGTGAACGTGTCGGCAATACGGAATTCAGGCATGAATGGACCAGAGGGTCTTCTCGATAACCACCAGACTCATGGTGCCACGGCTTGTTAGCCTGTGCTTAGCAAACGATTCCAGAGAAATTTCGGCGTCTCCGCTTGTTGGCACCCTGACGTCAAACGACGTTTACGCGGACAGTTTAGATGGATCGCGGCTTAATCAATGTGGGACGGACTACGTAAGAAAAGCGGGCCGCCATCCTTTGAGCCTGGTCCATCCAAAAATGCTTTTGTTCGTCGTCGGGAGTACTCGGGGAATCACGCCATCCGATAATGTTGGCGTGCTCTGGGTATGGTTCGCCGTCAGCATCAAAATCCAAGAGGACATCGAATACAACCTGCGCTGGGCCAACGCCACGGCCGATGGCTGGCTTTGGCGAATAAACGTCGAAGTGAGCGGCACAAATGTCCCAGACTTGAGCCTCGCTCAGCCTTTGTGACCGACAGACCGACGTTTCAAGCCTGTTGGTTGTCTGGTTACGCCGTGGCATGAGACGCGTGTGACGAAGTGTATTGGTCCTTTTGTCTACGTGGTCAGGACGATAGGCGAAGCTAGTCAACAGTTCCTCGGGTTTAACTTCCTTCGGCAGGTCGCGCGAAGATCCGCCCAACATACCTGACAACATCCTGAAGAGATTCCCGCAGAGAGCCTGTACTCGACGTATCAATCGGTTGCCAAGCATGAACTGCGCCCTCCTTGCCAAACTGAGCCGCGAAGTTGATCTTCCTACGCGCACCAACACTGAGGGAAAAGGAGCGATAGGAAGAAACCGACCAGCTGATGCAGATTTCCCCATCTGGTTCCGGTATGAGGTCGGGCACCGGAGTCCCCGTGGGCATCATGTTATACAACGCATGTCCGATTTGCGCTGTCAACCGGATCGCTTCTTCACTGACTGGAATGCTGTCAGGACCGTCCCAGTTTGCCCTCGTACACTCAGCTTTAATGCCGTGAAGCGCCGACTCAAAGACAGGGAGCCAATCTGAGGCACTCCCGTGTAGATAATTCTCTCTTTCTGCCCTGGTACGCTGGATCTCGCAAGTTGCCTGGGCAATGGGTTCGTAGTCGGGGTTCCAGGCCGGCCGGGAACCAGGAACTGAAGTAACCAGACTCATTCGTATAGCTCCACGGCTCGCTCAGTGAGACAACCGAAAAAACATCGATTCTTGAGTTGTCTGAGCTGCTCAAGGATGGCCCATAGATCTTCGTTCTCTGGGCTCAGCGCCAACGCTCTTCTGTAGGCGTCGACGTCTAGAATAACCGGGGCTGGTGGCTCTCCAGGTGCCGAGCCGAGCGCCAACGTCAAATTCACAAAGGCCTTTCCAGTGACGTCGACCAAACTAAAAGTCTGAAAAAAGGAGGCTAGCTCCTGAGGGGCTTCATCCGGAACATCCGCAAACTTCTGTAAGTAGGTCTGAAAAGATGTCCCCGGGTCCAGCGGCAGCCGGAGATTGTTGATGAAGCGTGTAGCGAGTCGTGTCACACGCTTAGGGCTGAGTCGAGTCCGATACACCATCCAGATGCGTTTTGTTTCCTGGACCAGCGTCGGCCAGGCCTCATACGGCGCAAGGCGACTCAGGGTGAACCCGGCAAGGCGGCACTGCGCAACGTACTTCTCGTCGGAAGAGTGGAGTCTCAACCCGATGTGTGTGGCCTCGGTACTCGTGTGTGACTGCTGTCCATCGGCCGTGAATTTGAACTCGAAAGTTCCCTGGGAGATTGGACTCTTTAAGTAATACCCGAAGTCTAAACGACTGAACGCCTCTCTGAGCGCATCAAAGGAGACATCATCCGGAGGCTCTGTTTGGATATCGATCAGTGCTTCCGTAATCGGCGCTCGACTTAGATGACGTGGCCTAGCCATGGTGAGGGAGAAAAATGCCAATTAGAGTTTCGAATCCCGGCGCCGCTGGATCCCGACTCGACGTTTCATTATACCCGAAACACCTTCATCACCTCATCCCCGAGGTGGTTGATCACCTTGACCGCAATGCGGCCGGACTTGGGCTTGTCGAAGGGCCGCGAGGTATTGCTGTATAGCGTGGCCCAGGCCTCTTCGTTGATTTCGGCCTTCAGCGTCGTTTTCAGGGCGTTGTAAGGATCGTTGGCGCCCAGGAAGTAGGCCTGGCGGACGAAGAAGCTCTCTTCGTTGTAGTCGGTGTCGATGAACCAGCAGGCGATGCCGTCCGGGCCGTCGCTTCGCACTTCTCCGGTTTGCGGGTGGAACACATCCACTCCGTGGACAGTGACTTGTGCCTTGTGGTCAGTGGTCAGTGAAAGAGGGAAATCTGTCTCATTCAGGTTTTCGATCGCAGCGACCGTTTGAGCCCGTTGAGCATCCGACCAACGTCGGCCGCTTGCGCTTGAACCGGTCGGCTTTGCTCCTCCCTGACCGGACCCAGCCTCCCCGCCAGAATTAGAAACGTCTCCGTCTCCGCCAGCGAGCCGCTGGCGATGCCCAGGAACTGCAGAAATTCCCCCGTTTTCGTGCGCTCCGCTCCCTCCGCGAGGTTCGCGGCTAGGGACACCGTCGCTCTCCTGATCTGGCTGGTCAGTCCGAACTTTTCCTCGGCCGGAAATCCCGCCGATAACCGATAGACCATCTCTGCCAGCGCGATTGATTTCTTCCAGACTTCCAAGTCCTGATAGCTCTTTAACGTGGTCATAGTTTGCGATGATCCTCCCACTCCTAGCCAGGAGCCACTGCCCACTGGTCACTGTGATATCAGGCTCGCCGAAGATGACGAAGAGGTTTCCCTTTCCGGTGTTCTTCAGGTCGCCGGCCATATGCAGGTCGGCGTTCATACGGGCTTTCAAAACGGGAATGCGGCCGAGTTTGTTGAATTCGGTGGTGTGGGCTTCGTAGTTGAAGGCGCAGGCAATGAGCACGTCGAACCCCGCATCGCCGGCCTCGCGGGCGGCCGCCACCAGGTCCGCGCGCATGGCCATAACGGTGGTCTTTCCGGCACCAGTGGCCAGTTTCAGCGCGAGTCGCGACAATTCCGGGTTGGCATCCGTGTTTGCCGACAGCAGGTGGTCGAGCAGCCGCTTCCCGCTCTTGGATTGCGGCGCGACTTCGGTCAGCCAGATTGCCGTTTCGACGGCCTCCACCTGGCAGAAGAACGGCCGAATGCTGCTGAAGTTGTGATGACGCCAGTGAAACAGCAGGCGAGCGGTTTCGGGCTAACCTGCCATTGGCTCTGGGGCAATGCCCTCCAGCGGTCCACATGAGCGCGAACTTCGTTAATGATGGGGCTTGGATCGTACTGCTGCGTTGCGGTGGAGAGCCCTTTGCCTTCGTTGAATACGAAGGTCCCTTGTCCGGGGGATTGTTTCCGCTTCTTCGGCTTGGGAATCGGAGTAATGAACTCAGCCGCTCGCCGACGCTCAATGATTCGCTGGGTTGGCTGCCCGCTGCTATCGAGTTCCCAATGGCGAGCGGGATATCCGTAGGGAGAATTAAGGATCGGGCGGTCGAAGAAGGAGTTAGACATCTTCAGCTTTGTCGCGACACCAGCACGGTCATGCCAGGATGGGCTTGCCAGAACCGATTGGAACCGCCTGCGGCGGTCTGTAGCTCCTCATCGCCTGAGTGGCGCACGAGTCGCCTAGCCGATCTCCGCGCCGGCAGGATTCATCCAAGGCCAGATGCTGAGCGAATGGCTTGTCGTGAACCGGTGTTGACAGCCGATACACATCGGAACGAACAACACTACTTTTGGCAACAGGGATTGTACAGGATCAGGACTGCTGAGCGAAGGTTGAAAATTCAGTTTGACTCCTGCCGCGCAAATGGAGCATCGGCCTGGAGGGTGGGGCCGGTGGGAGGGAGATGCAGCGGGTGTACCCGCTTGCATCTGCAGAACGGCCCTGATCAGTTCTTCTCTTTATCTTTACTTTCCGTGAGTTCGGCGGCTATGATTCGGCCATCCAGCAACTGGGGGGACTCGTTCATGGGCCTGGAAGCTTCGGTTTCCCGCCGCACCTTTATCACCACAGGAGCCGGTGTGCTGGTGACGGCGTTCGGTTTCGACCTGCGTCCGGCCGCGGCGGCCGTGCGCGAGCTGAAAATCGCCCGCACCACACAGACTCACAGCATCTGTCCTTACTGCGCGGTCGGCTGCAGCGTGGTCATTCACACCCTGGGCGACCGGGCCCACAACGTCAAGGAGACGGTGATCCACGTGGAGGGAGACCCCAGCAGCCCCATCAACCGGGGCACCTTGTGTCCGAAGGGGATCTCGCTCAAAGAGTTCATTGTCAATGAGCGGCGCCTGACGAAGCCGCTGCATCGCCTGTCGGGTGGCTCGGACTGGAAGGAGATTTCCTGGAGCGAGGTGCTTGACCGCATCGCCCGTCTGATCAAGGACTCCCGAGACCGCGGTTTTCAGGAGCGCGATGAAAAGGGCCGCCTGGTCAATCGCCTGACCAACATCGGCCTCATCGGCGGTTGCACGGACACCAACGAGATCAATTACCTTCTTGGGAAGTTTCGCTTCGGACTCGGCCTGCTCCCTTACGAAAACCAGGCGCGTCTTTGACACGGCCCCACGGTGGCCAGTTTGGCCGCCACTTTCGGTCGCGGGGCCATGACCAATGGCTGGACCGACGTGGCCAATGCCGACGTGGTCCTGGTGATGGGAGGCAATCCCGCCGAGAACCATCCCGTGGGCTTCCGCTTCGTGATGCAGGCCAAGCAGCGGCGCAAGGCCAGGCTGGTCTGCATCGATCCGCGCTTTAATCGCACGGCAGCCGTTTCGGACTGCTTCGTGCAGATTCGGGCTGGATCGGATATCGCTTTCCTCGGGGGCCTCATCCACTACGCATTGACCCACGGTCAATTCCACGTCGAGTACGTCCGCCAGCATACTAACGCTCCGTTTCTGGTGCGGGAGGGCTTTGCGTTTCAGGATGGCTATTTCACGGGCTGGGATCCCGAGTCGAGGCGCTACGACAAAGCCACCTGGCAGTACGATCTCGATGGTCGTGGCTATGCCAAGACCGATCCTTCGCTTGAGGATCCGCGTTGTGTCTTCCAGCTGTTGAAGAGCCACTACGCCCGCTACACAAGCGAGATGGTGGCCGGCATCTGCGGGTGTACCCCTGGCGAGTTCGAGAAAGCCGCGGAGATCATCTGCTCCAGTGGGCGCGCCGGGCGTTCGGGCACCATTCTTTATGCTCTCGGTTGGACGCAGCACAGCCACTCGGTTCAGCTGATCCATACCGCGGCGATGCTCCAGCTGTTGCTGGGCAACATCGGCGTTCCCGGTGGTGGCGTCAACGCCCAGCGTGGACATTCGAACATCCAGGGAGCCACGGACATGGGAGCATGGGACAAACTCCCGGGCTACCTGCCCGTGCCGCGCGCCAACTGGGCCACGCTGGCCGAATATCATCGCGCCAACAATCCGGTGCCGCTGCGACCCAATTCGCTCAACTATTGGTCCAACACGGCGAAGTTCATGGTCAGCCTGCTGAAGGCGTATTACGGCGAGCAGGCCAAACCGGCCAATTACTTCGGCTACGACTACCTGCCTAAGATCGCCGAAGAGGCCAACCACGGCTGGGGCTATCTCTTCGACGGGATGTATGCCGGAGACTTCGAAGGCCTGTTGTCTTTCGGGATGAATCCGGTAGCCAACGGTCCCAACTCAATCAAGATGATTCAGGCTTTGGCCAAACTCAAGTGGCTGGTAGTGGTGGAAAACTTCGAGACGGAGACTGCGTTGTTTTGGAACGCCAGGAAGCTGGCCGAGGAGTACTACCCTGGAGCCAAAGACCCAGGTCAGATTCAAACCGAAGTCTTTCTTTTGCCGGCGGCCTGCTTTGCTGAAAAGGATGGGAGCTTCGTCAATTCCTCTCGCTGGCTGCAATGGAAGGAGGCGGCCCTGGCTCCCCCCGGCGAGGCCAGAGGCGACCAGGAGATCATCGCGCGTTTGTTCCTCAAGATCCGCGAGCTTTATGCGGCCGAGGGCGGTGCCGGAGTGGAACCGTTGCAGGCGATGGCATGGCCTTACAGCAATCCGTTCCAGCCTTCGCTCGATGAGGTAGCCAGGGAAATCAACGGACAGGATGTGCGAAACAGAAGACAGGTCTCTGGTTTCGGAGAGCTCAGGGACGATGGTTCCACGCTCTGTGGCAACTGGCTTTACTCAGGCTCCTACACCGAGGAAGGCAACATGATGGCCCGAAGGGGACAAGACGATCCCACCGGGCTGGGCTTGCACGCCACCTGGTCCTGGAGTTGGCCGGCCAATCGGAGGGTACTGTACAATCGAGCTTCCGCCGATCTGGCCGGCCGTCCTTGGGATCCCGCGCGGGCTCCCATTCGCTGGCAGGCCGGACGTTGGGTGGGCGATGTGCCGGATTACCGGGCGGATGCCGAACCGGAGGCGAACGGTGCCTTCATTATGCTGCCGGAAGGCGTGGCCAAACTGTTTGCCTCGGACTTCGCGGAAGGCCCCTTCCCTGAGCACTACGAGCCGGCTGAATCGCCCGTTGAAAACGCCTTGCATCCCAAGGTGAGCTCGAATCCGCTGGCATCCAGTTTTAGCAGCGACCTGGACATATTGGGAGATGCTGCCAAGTATCCGTACGTCGCCATCACTTACCGTTTGACCGAACACTTTCATTACTGGACCAAGCACATCAGCTCCAGCGCCCATCTCCAGTCGCACTTTTTTGTGGAGGTGCCGGAAGCCCTGGCAAGGACCAAGGGCATTGTCAGCGGCGACAGAGTGCGGGTCCGTTCGGCCCGCGGTCAGGTGGAGGGACTGGCCCTGGTAACGAAACGCATGAAACCCTTGACCGTGCAGGGTCGCACGGTCTACCAGGTGGGACTGCCCATCCACTGGGGCTTCGTGGGACGGGTGAAGGGACCCCTGATCAACAACCTGACGCCTTCCGTCTTCGACCCCAACTCGGGAACACCGGAGTACAAGGGTTTCCTGGTCAACCTGGAGAAAGTCTGAGCTTATGCCTGTTGTCGCCAAGTTGATCGATACTTCCACTTGCATCGGCTGCAAGGCTTGCGAGGCGGCTTGCCAGGAGTGGAACAGCAACGGTTTTCGGATTGGCGGCTTCCACGGCACCTATCAAACTCAGCCCGATCTGACCCACGATTTCTGGAATCTGATCAAGTTCAACGAACTGGAGCGGTCCGATGGCCAGCTGGCCTGGAACATGGCTAAGTACCAGTGCATGCACTGCGTCGACGCGGGCTGCTTGAAAGCCTGTCCGGCGCCGGGAGCCATCTTTCGTCATGAAAACGGCATTGTCGATTTCGACCACGCCAAGTGCATTGGCTGCGGTTACTGCATCACCGGCTGCCCCTTCGATGTACCGCGACTGAGTCCGATCACCAAGAAGGTCTACAAGTGCACTCTGTGCTCGGACCGGACGGCCGTCGGCCTGGAGCCAGCCTGCATCAAGGCTTGTCCCACCCATTGCCTGACGTTCGGCACGCGCAGCGACCTGGTGGAGATGGCTCACGCGCGGGCTCGGGAACTGCGCGCTGACGGACATCAGAGAGCCGGCGTTTACAACCCACAGGGTGTGGGCGGCACGAATGTGCTGTATGTGCTGCGGGACGCCACACGACCGGAAGAGTACGGACTTCCCAAGGACCCCAGGATCCCCTGGACCGTCTCGCTTTGGAAGGGCCCGCTCAAGTGGGTCGGCAACCTGCTGTTTGCGGGAACGATTCTGAGCGCCTTGTTTCATTACCTCCGCTTCGGTCCCAAGCAACTGGAAGAAACGCACGATGCCTGAGCAATTCGAGCGATTCACATTCAGCGAGCGAATGGCCCACTGGATGGCGGCTTTGAGCTTTGTCTATGCAGCTCTCACCGGCCTGGCTCTTTGGTCTTATTCCCTCTACTGGCTGGCCGGAGTGTTCGGCGGGGGCCCGGCTGTCCGCTGGGGTCATCCCTGGGGTGGGACGGCGTTCGCCCTGGTCCTGACGTTTATTTTCAAGAAGTGGGCGCGTCAAATGCGACTGACTGCCGAGGACCGGACCTGGATCAGAAAGGCGCACCAGTACGCCATCCACAATCATCACGTGCTGCCGGAAGCGGGGCGTTTTAACGGCGGTCAAAAGATGCTCTTCTGGCTGCAGTCCGTCAGCACGCTGGTGCTTTTGGCCAGCGGCGTGGTGCTATGGTGGCCGGAGTGGATGCCGCGCCCCCTGTTGACGGCGGCCATTCTGGCCCATCCCTGCGCGGCAGTCGCCGCCATTGCCGGGATCATTTTGCACATCTACATGGGAACCGCGGCCGTTCCGGGAGCGCTGCGTGCCATGGTGCGCGGCGTTGTGAGTTCCCAATGGGCCGCCAGCCACCACCCAAAATGGTACCGGGAGATTTCCAAACGCTGACGAGCCGGCGGGCGCGACGAGCCCGCGACCTGGCCGTGCGGTATCCGGCTTCGCTTCAGGTCCTGGAGTTCCTGGCTGAAGTCGCTTCTTTCCAGGCGACGGTCTCATCACAAGTCCCGCTCGATTCGCTTCCTGCTCTCTTGGCGCTGGTGGCCAGGCACGCTCCGTCGCCCCTGGCCGAACACGCGCAGAGGATGAACGAGGCAACCTGCCGCCAGGCGATGGAGGATTGCCTGGCCAAACGAGATACCACTTCACTGAGAAGTTTCTTTGCGCGCGTGTTACTTCAACCCAGCCGATTCACGGGAGCTTCTGGAACCTGGAATTCAGTGACGGATCTGACCCTTTGTCCTCAGTGCGGCCACTGGCCCCAGGTGGGTGGCCTGCGTGCGCAGGGAGATGGCCGAGCGTCGTCGCTGGTTTGTTCGCTCTGCTTTTACGAGTGGGGCTTCCTGCGAGGGAGATGCCCGGCTTGCGGTCAAGCCGAGCAACAGCGCCTTGGATACTACCAAGCCGTCGAGTACCCCCATATCGAGGTCATGGCCTGTGACGTCTGCCGCCGATATCTTCATCTGATCGATCTGACCAGAGAACCGGAAGCGGTGTTCGACATGGATGAGGCCGCCGCGTTGCCGCTGGACGTGTGGGCACGGGAGCAGGGTTTCAGCAAACTCCAGCCCAACCTGGCCGGCATTTGATGACCATGGCGCCTGGTCCGGCGCTGCTTATCCAAACGAGAGCCACCCGCCAGTAGGGCCCTCAAATCGGGCGCCATGAGGAGCATCGAGTCAAGACTGCCTTCTTAGGCGAGCGCCCCCCCAACTCTCCTGTTCAGAATAGATTCTGGCTTCGGCCGACCCATGACGGTTTTCCCGTGCTTCTACGCAATGCGGAATAGAAAGGACGTTGACCCTCGAACTGCGATCGATCCAGGGCGGTATTCTTTCGCCCTGAATCTACCCTGCCCCATCGGGAGGATGGCGACCCTGGCATGGGTGGGTGGCGCCGAGGTTTCTGCGGAGCGCACAGGCGACCTTGTGGAGATAGGGGAATAGTCCCTCCGCTGTGGACCTCCTGAACTCGTCTCTGCTTAGACCGAGTGTGAATGTACGGAGCGTCCCTCGCTGCCCCTGGATGCCGACCGCGTGTTCCTCGACAAGTTTCCCTTGGATGAGCCGTTCCTAGCATGGCGCAGGCCTGTTTCTGACGAGATTGTGCAGAGACATTGGAACGTTATCAAGCGGCTAAAGCGCGGGCTGCCTGTCAGATGACGTTCGACCGGTCGAATCAGAATCAGGCTTCGGTACGATGCCTGCTCGACCTGCCGTATCGAAACGCAAAAAAAATGTCAGACCAAGCCGACAGTTTCTGGTTCTGTTCTGCGCAATGTGTATCGACGGTAGAGATTTGAAAGATTGTCAGTCGTTCGCACGCTCAGTGTGCTAAACCCCGCAGAGGCCCGGTAAGAGGGTGGGCAAAGGCCGCAGTGGGTAATGAAAAAGCAATTCTTCAAAAGTAAGAAGGAATCATAAAGAAGCACTCAGATGAAGCCCAAGAAGAAGGCGCGGGCATCCTTTGAGCCGGCGCTCGTCCTCGCGTTGGTCACTCATCTGTCAGGCCGTGATTGCGGCGCAACAAACAGAACGTTGTGCCCACGCAGTTCGTTGGTGAGTCGGCACCGGTCAAAGGGACCTGCGATTCGCAAATGCGCTGTCGCGTGACGGGGACTTTGATTAACGGCAAGGGCAGTGTGTCTTACGGCGGTCCGTGCACCCGTTTTTGAGTCAGGACTTTGGAGAGTCGCAGATATGAAAATCGAGCTCGGAAAGAAAATCGCCAGTGTGTTCACTTCAATCTCGTATCTTTCGAAGACGGCCACGTCTTGTTTTTGCCTCGTTCTGCTGGTTTCTCAACCAACTGGAGCGGCTGATTGGGCAGCGCGATACGGTCCCGAAGGAGGATATGTCGCTCAGGTCACCGTTGACCGCACGGATCACAACATTGTTTATCTATCGAACTTTGCGGGGATCCACAAAACCACCAATGGCGGAAATAGCTGGACGAACCTGAACGCGTATTTCGGCGGTTCCAAGATCCTCATCGATCCCGCCAACCACAATACGCTCTACATTGGCAACGGCAATGTCATCAAGAGTACCGATGCAGGAACGAACTGGACCATTTTGGACACAAAGCTCCCGTGTGGGGATGCCACCACATCGTTGGTGATCGATTCCAAGAACAGCAACACGCTCTACGCGCCCGTGATTACCAAGGTGGGCTCGACACCGGACTACTACGTCATCA
This sequence comes from Acidobacteriota bacterium, assembly GCA_040753175.1. GTDB lineage: Bacteria > Acidobacteriota > Terriglobia > Versatilivoradales > Versatilivoraceae > JBFMEW01. The sequence continues at coordinate 80,087 of JBFMEW010000005.1, forward strand.
AGAGCACCAACGGTGGAACGACTTGGACGAAAGTCACTTGGAAGGCTTACGCTCTGGCTGTCGATCCAACGAACAGCAGCATTTTATACGCCAGTACGACAAGCGGGCTCCAGAAAAGCACGGATGGTGGCGGCACTTGGAGTCCCGCGGGAACAGGCTTGCCCACCGGGCAGAACCTGGGAACTCCGGTTATTGATCCCAAGACCCCCGCAACGCTGTACGTAGTCGTGGCCAACGCGGTCTACAAGAGCACGAATGGCGGTGGGCAGTGGCAACTTTCGAACACAGGTGTTAGTGGAGTGAATTTGACCGATCCGGTTGTTGACCCCCAGACACCAAACAATGTGTATGTGATCGCAACGTCAAGTTCGAACGCTCTCGGTGTTCTCTACAGGAGCACCAATGGAGGAGGCCAGTGGACCGCTGTTGGTCTGGGTAATTCCAACTTCGGCGTCCTTGTCGTCGAAGTCGATCCTACCGACTCCGCCACGTTGTATACCGGAACGTTGGCAAACGGCGTGCTGAAAAGCACAAACTCAGGAGCGAGTTGGGACAAGAAGAACACGGGGATCAAAGCCCTGGTGCAATACATGGCGCTGGATGCATCCAACAAGAACACGATTTTCGCCGGTGTATTCGGAGAAGGAGTTTTTCAGAGCACGGATGGTGGTAACAACTGGACCGCGAAAAACGCAGGTTTGCAGGGACTGATGGTAAGAGCTCTGGCGATGAGCCAGGTGGGCAGTCGGACCCTTTACGTGTCGCTTCAGGATGCTGTGGTGCAGGATGTGGGTGGAGGCCTGAAGATCTCATTTCCGGGTATTTACAAATCCACTAATGGGGGTACGACCTGGACACTGACCACCACTCCGGCGGATAATTTTGGATTCATCGCTCCAACAAAGCTGGTGCCTGATCCAGTGGATCCGAATGGGATCTATGCGGTCGCCTATACCAACATCTACCACAGCACTGATGCCGGCACCACTTGGGATTCTTCAACTACAGGTCTGCCTTTGGGAGGTGGTGCGATCGTCAACACGCTTGCCGTCGACCCCAAGACCCCGGAGACTCTCTATGCAGGCTTGTATTCAGGCGTCTCAATCCCGAGTTTGATCTACAAGAGCACCAACAGTGGGCAGAGTTGGAGTCCTTCCGGAACAGGATTGCCCAGTACCTTAGGTGTTTACGACCTCGCCGTCGACCCTGCCACTCCCGCCAATGTTTATGCTTCGCTGGTTCCTTCCTCCACCGTCAACGGAGGGATCTTCAAAAGTGTCAATGGCGGTGGAAGCTGGCAGGATATGACTTCTGGGCTCGAGCAACTGATCAGGAACTACTCGGACCCGGGGTTCGGAAATATCCACTATGCAGGCACGCCGCCGAATTGCCCATTCACGTTTCTGATCGGCGGCTTCAATATGGCGATCGATCCTGCGACGCCGTCTGTTATTTTTGCGATTGTGAATGGATTCGTCTTGCGCAGTTCGAATGCCGCGGGAACATGGGTAATCGCCCAGTCTGGATTGCCCTTCACAGCCTCTGAAATCGGCGTGAGCCGTGCTGATCACACAATCGTGTATGCGGCCAACCAAGGCATCTATATCTATATTGGTCCGGGCGGCAGCGGTGGAGGCGGAGGGGGTGGCGGTACCGCCACGTTGACCCTGACGGCTCCCAATGGGGGTGAAAACTGGACTGCTGGTTCGACTCACACGATCACCTGGACCTCGACTGGGACGATTGCCAACGTCAAGGTCGAATTGTCGACTGATGGCGGAACGACCTATTCCACTGTTGCTGCGTCGACGCCAAACACCGGGAGTTACAGCTGGACTGTTCCCAACAGCCCGGGTGCAAGCTGCAGAATCCGAATCAGCGACCCTGCCGGCACCGCGTCAGATACGAGCAACAGCAACTTTACGATCGCTGCGAGCACGGGGTGCACCTACAGCATCAACCCCACCAGCCGCAACATTGATCTCGCGGGGGGGACAGGGAGTGTCGAGGTGACGGCAGGAGCCGGCTGCTCCTGGACGGCGGCAAGCAATGTTTCCTGGATCACGATTACTTCGGGCGCCAGCGGCACGGGGAATGGCAGCGTGAGCTATACTGTCGCTTCCAGCGGCGCCAGCCGAACGGGGGCGGCCACCATCGCTGGACAGACCTTTACCGTGACTCAGGCGGCATCAACCGGCATTACTTCCGACCTGTTTGTGCCCGTGGTACTTTCGGCCAGTGGCGTTGGGGGGTCGTTCTATACGACGGAGCTTACCTTTACCAATCGCGGGACTTCCACGGCGACCGTGGATCTGGGTTATGTCGCAACGGCCGGCGGTGGATCGGGAGCGGCCACCCTTTCGCTTCCACCGGGTCAGTTGATCGTTTCTGACGCCATCGAATACTTGAGGAGCCTGGGATTGGCGATTCCCGGTTCAGGAGCGCGGCTTGGCACGATACGGGCACATTTCTCGAATCTGAGCAGCGCGTCGGTGGCCGGCATCACGGCGCGAACTGCGACCCTGGTGAGAGATGGCAGCGGCAGTACCGTCGGCCGCGCGGGCCTGGCTTATGCGGGGATTGGGCTAGGCAGCGGAGCGAGTCTCTCCGGGCTTCAAGAGTTGTCTTCGAGGTCTCAGCTTCAGAGGCCTGCTGAGGATTCGGTGCAACTGGGCTCCGCGGCTCTGACGTCGGTAGCCTACATCTGCGGCTTGCGGCAGAATGCCACCGACCGTTCCAACGTCGCATTCCAGAATGTCGGCGCAGCGGCCCAGGGGAGCATCACTCTTCGCGTGACGGTCTTCAATGGCGATACCGTTGACTCTAGCATTCTCAGCCCCATCGTGCTGCAACCCGGCGAGTTTTACCAAGTTGGAGGCGTCTTGACCGCCAACGGTCTGAACTACTCCAACGGATATGTCAAAGTGGAGCGAACCAGCGGCACTGCGCCTTACTACGCCTACGGCGTCATCAACGACCAGGCGAATTCCGACGGGTCTTTTGTGCCTCCGCAGGCGGCCAGCAGCTCGGTGGTCGCTGGACTCACACTGCCCGTCATCGTGCAGACAACTTCTTTCCTGAGTGAGTTGGTCATCACCAACTTTTCCGCTCAAGCGCGCAGCATCAATTTCAGCTTCGTGGCGGACTCGGTCACGACGTCAGACAAAACAGCTCGCTTCACCATTAACGTTCCCGCAGGACACCAGCAGGTTATCTCGGATATCTTTGCGTATTTGCGAAGCAACTCCGTTGGGGGCATTGGGCCGGTCGGCAGTACGATGGCCGGCGCTTTGTTTGCCACGGCGGCCGGCGGTGATCTCAGCGGTATTGTCCTGGGAGCCCGAACCTCGGCGGCGGGCGGCGCGGTCGGAGGCCGTTTCGGGCTGTTCTATACGGCGGTGCCCTATGGGCAGGCATCGACCGACAATGTCTGGGTGCTTGGTCTGCAACAGAACGGAGAAAACCGAACGAATCTGGCTATTGTCAACACCGGCGAGTTGAACAACGGCAGCGACACGTTCGTGATCGATCTGTATGATGGGGCCACCGGTGTCAAAGTGAAGAGTCTGGACCCCATTACGCTGCCTGCACGCGGCTGGACTCAGATCGGCACGATCCTGAATAACGCCCAAGGAGTTCAGCAAGGTTATGCGCAGATACGTCGCACAGCCGGCACGAATCCGTTCGTAGCCTATGCAGTGATCAACGATGGTGCCGGACCCGGCCAACGGACCGGAGACGGCGCCTATATTGGCAGCAGCGAGTAGCCAAGAACTTCGGGTGGTGCGGTTGCGAAGAGTCCTATCATCTCTCCTGCACTGCCCCGGAGAGCAACAACCCACGAAATAGAATGGGCTTTCTTCTGCAGCGACTCAAAGGCTCAGGCGCATAGTCAGCACTTGGTGGCCCGGCTGTCTTGCCTGGAGCCTTGGTGATCGGGCGAAAGAGTCAGATCGTTGGTTGGATCTCAGAGATAATCAAGCTCCGATCGAGTGCCCTGCCTGCTGGCCGAGCGGTTTGTGAGAATTGCTTCCAGGGCACACAGCCACAGCTTCGTTCTTCTCCTTCCGATCGAGCTTCCATCGCATCGGCCGAAGCGCATCGATCCCCCAGCTGAAAGTCGAACATCACGGTTCTTACCTTCGTCGGCATCGAGTGCAGTTCCTAAAGCGTGCCAGTGGATCGCACCGAGTCGCGGAGATCTTTGAATGCAGCGTGGCTTCTTTCCGCAGGTCAGAACCCTGGGCTGGAACGGTACCAGATCGAAAAGACGTGAGATAAAGGATTGGGGTGTGTTGTCCCCAGCAGCGGGATCAGAAATGCGGACTGGCCACTTGCTTGACCAGGGTCCGAAGTTCCTGATGGCGCTGGGTGTGAGCCGTGACAAATTCGGAGTGTGGCAACCACGTGAGGTTGACGGCCACGTTCTCCAGGGCGGCTTCCGCGGCGGCCAAAGCCAGCCAGAAGCCGGTTTTCAAGTCAGAGGCCAGGTTGGGATTGGTGATGGCACTCAATTCCAGCAACGACTGCATCACGCGACAGGACAAGTCTGCAACTTCCATGGGAACTTCCGTGGCGTGGCGAAGAGCCTCTTCCACTTTCCGATCGCGAAGTCGCTTATGGGCCTCGGTGTCCTTCGGCAACTGCTGAGCCGCGAGCACCTGGGAAAAGGCCAGCGTATCCCGGTCCACAGCCGAGCGGAGCTGCGAGAGGCTCTCCTCCAACAATTGAAGGTGCTTTGTCAGCTGGTGCTCGTGGGCTTCGTATTTCTTTTTGTGGAGCGTGAAACCCACCGTCATCTTGCCCAGAGACGCAGCCAGAGCGCCCGCCAGCGCGGCTACGCTTCCGCCTCCGGGGGCGGAAGTGGAAGCTGAGACCGATTCCAGAAACTGCGCCACGGTCATGGCGGTCAATCCTTCCGAGGCTTCCAGAATGGATTCCAAACGATTTTCGAAGATCAGTTCCGGTCGAAAGTTTTCGATCTGAAGAGAAAACTCAGCCGACATGAGGAGGGCCTTCTGTGGGACCAAGCCGACAATCTCGCTTCCGGCAATCGCCACGCCATAGCGCTCGGCTTCGCGCCTGACCAGCTCAAAAACTCGATGGATGGGCGTCTGCTCAAAATCCGTCAGGTTCATCGAGACCTGGGCCTGGTTGCGAGCCTGCAAGAAAACCCCCATGGCTTTCACGTGACGGAGCCCTCCACTGGAGTATCGCACTGCCTTGGCGATTCGCCGGGCCACCTCCACGTCGGAGGAATGAAGGTTGATGTTATAGGCAATCAGAAACTTCCTGGCTCCCACGGCAATCGCACCCGCAGTGGGATGAACCTGAGGAGGGCCGAAGTCAGGTAAGCGCTCGGGGGAAGCCTGAATCTCCTGCCGCAATCCTTCGAACTGACCGCGGCGCACGTTTTCCAGCTGAACGCGCTCCGGCCGTGTGGCCGCCGCTTCGTACAGGTAAACGGGGATCGAAAATCGGCTGGCCGCTGCCTCGCCCACGTGGCGGGCAATTTCCACGCACTCATCCAACGTCACGTTTCGAACCGGTACAAAGGGAACGACGTCGGCGGCTCCAATCCGCGGATGACCGCCGGAATGGCGATTCAAGTCAATCAGTTCTACGGCCTTCCCCATGGCGCGGAGAGCTCCTTCTCCCACGCTGTCCTTCTCCCCCACAAAAGTGATGACGGACCGGTGGTGATCGGCGTCCATCTCCACGTCCATGACGATCAGGCCGGGAACCGATTGGATGGCGGCCGCAATCTGATCCACGACCTTCCGGTCACGGCCTTCGCTGAAATTGGGCACACACTCGACGATGTTTCTCATGAGTCCTCAACACCAAAGAATCGGTCGGATGGTTCGTGGAATGACATCTCCGCGCTCAAGGCTCCTGCCAGCCGCGGTCGCGCCGATAGACGACCGTGCCCTTCTTGATCGTCATTCGGCAGTGATTCATCCCGAAAAAGTAAGGGATCTGGCGGTAATCGTCCAGGTCGAAAATGCAAAGGTCGGCCTGTTTGCCGGGCTCCAGGGATCCGATCCGGTCGGCTCGACGCAAGGCATGGGCGCCGTTGATGGTGGCAGCCACCACAGCCTCGGCCGGAGTCATCCGCATCTGAGTGCAGGCCAGCGAGAGCACCATGGGCATACTCAGAGTCGGTGAGGTGCCCGGATTGAAGTCGCTGGCCAGAGCCACCGGAACCTGAGCCTGGATCAGCGCTCGGGCGGGAGGGTAACGGTGCAGCCCCAGATGAAACACCGAGCCGGGCAGCAAGGTGGCCACGGTCTGGGAAGCCGCCAGCGCTTGAATATCTTCCGGCTCGATCTGCTCCAGATGATCTACGGAAACCGCTCCAAGCTGCGCCCCCAGTCGAGTGGCGCCGCTCCGGCTGAGCTGGTCGGCGTGCAGCTTGATGCCGAGCCCATGTCGAATGGCCGTCCGGCAGATTCGTTCGGCTTCGGCGAGCGAATACAGGTTGGGCTCGACAAAACAGTCGCAAAACTCGGCCAGTTCTTGGCGGGCCACCGTCGGGATCATTTGTTCGACCAGCAGATCCACGTAGGTTTCTTTGCTGGAACGATACTCCGGAGGAATCTCGTGGGCTCCCAGAAAGGTGGGAACCAGCTCGAGTGGAAGACGCTGTCGGAGTTCGCGAATCACTTCCAGCATCTTCCGCTCGTTCTCCACGTCCAGGCCGTATCCGCTTTTGGCCTCCAATGTGGTCGTTCCGGACTCGAGGGCCTTCCTAACTCGCGGCTCAGACAGCCGGGTCAGCTGCTCCTTGGAAGTGTTGCGGAGGGCCCGCACACTGTTCAGGATGCCGCCTCCTTTGCCCGCAATCTCCTGATAGGTGGCTCCCTGGATACGCAGTTCGTACTCCGCGTCCCGCGGATGCACGAATATGGGGTGCGCGTGGCTGTCCACGAAGCCGGGCATGACCACGCACCCCTCGGCGTCGATTCGATCGAGAGACAGGCCGGCGCATCGGCGTTCGAGTTCCTCCGCGGAGCCCACAGCTTGAATGGTGTCGCCCTCCATGAGGACGGCTCCCCTTTCGATCAGCCGTAACTGGCCTTGCGTGGAGCCCTTTCTGGGCAGCGCATCGCCGGCAAGCGTCAAGAGCTGCGTACAGGGCGAAATGAGGGTTGTCATGGGGATCGCCTGGAACCGTGAGTCTCCGGCTTTCAAGCCAAAGGGCGTTTCAACTGGTGTCGACGGGCTGCTTCGATCGCTTCTTCATAGCCGGCGTCGGCGTGGCGCACGATGCCCAGTCCAGGGTCGTTGTCGAGAACACGACGAATGCGACCAGCCATCTCCCTGGATCCATCCGCAACCGTAACCTGACCGGCGTGAAGCGAATATCCGATGCCCACACCTCCACCGTGGTGGAAGGAGACCCAGCTGGCTCCCGAGGCCGTATTGAGCAGGGCGTTGAGGATCGGCCAGTCGGCAATGGCGTCGCTGCCATCCTGCATGGCCTCGGTTTCCCGGAAGGGCGAGGCGACGGAGCCGCAGTCCAGGTGGTCGCGCCCCATGACGATGGGAGCCTTCAGCGCTCCGTCCGCCACCAGGCCGTTGAGACGCTCGCCGAATCGGGCGCGCTCGCTATACCCCAGCCAGCAGATCCGGGCCGGGAGGCCCTGGAATGAGACCTTCTGTTGGGCCAGAGGAATCCAGCGGGCCAGGACTTCGTCTTCCGGAAAAAGCTCCAGAACCAACCGGTCGGTAACCGCGATATCCTGTGGGTCGCCGGAGAGAGCCACCCAACGAAAAGGCCCGCGCCCTTGGCAGAAAAGCGGTCGAATGTAGGCCGGAATGAAACCGGGAAAGTCATAAGCGTTGTGAACCCCGGCCTGAAACGCAAAAGTTCGAATGTTGTTTCCGTAGTCGAACGTCACGGCCCCCGCCTTTTGCAGGTCCAGCATGGCTTCCACGTGCCGGGCGATCGACGCCATGGAACGCTTCAGATACTCTTCTGGGCTTTTGCGACGGAGTTCGGCCGCCGCTGTCACCGAGAATCCTTGGGGAATATAACCATTAAGCGGATCGTGCGCGCTGGTCTGGTCGGTGAGCAGGTCCGGCACCACGTTTCGCCGAACCAATTCCGGCAGGACGTCCGCGCAATTGCCCACCAGGCCGACCGAGAGCGGCTGCCTGTTGGCCTTGGCCTGCAGGACAAGATCCAGAGCCTCATCCAATCGGCTCACCAGACGATCGCAATAATTCGAGCTGACGCGTCTCTGAATGCGAGCGGCATCCACTTCGACTCCCAGGAAGGCGGCGCCGTTCATGGTGGCCGCCAGGGGCTGCGCTCCGCTCATCCCGCCCATGCCCCCTGAGACCACCAGGCGGCCTGCCAATCCGCTGTGGAAGTGTTTGGCGGACGCAGCGGCGAAGGTCTCGAAGGTCCCCTGCAAGATTCCCTGAGAGCCGATGTAAATCCAGCTTCCTGCCGTCATCTGGCCGTACATGATCAGGCCCAGGTCTTCCAACCGGCGGAACTGCTCCCAATTGGCCCAGTGTCCCACCAGGTTGGAATTGGCAATGAGAACTCGCGGACAGTATTCGTGGGTTCGGAAAATTCCAACGGGTTTCCCGGACTGGACGCAGAGCGTCTCGTCATTCCCCAGCGTTTCCAGGGAACGAAGAATGGCCTGGTAGCATTCCCAATTGCGCGCGGCCTTCCCGGTACCGCCGTAGACGATCAGTTGCTCGGGGAGTTCAGCCACCTCGGGATCGAGGTTATTCATCAGCATGCGCTTCGCCGCTTCCTGGGACCAGCCCTTACAGGACAGCTGGCGACCTCGCGGGGCACGAATGGAATCGTGAGTCGTCGACATGAATGACTCCTCAAAGCAAGGCCACGAGCCCATTCTAGTCCCGGCAGGCACTGCGATCAACACGGCAGGGTCGGAATCCATCAGTCAAGGGCAGGCGGCGCGTGACCATGCTCATAGGATGATTCTTACATTCCGACCCTGAGTCAGGCCAGCCTCCTGGGCCCAACCTCGGCGTTCAAGTTCTGGAACTCTATGCGGGAAACAGAGAGTCTGCTTAGCGGACACATTCCTGAACTCTGAATGGAGGCGAGCGACTCTTAGGCCAGCTGCCCTAGGACTTTCGAAAACCGCCCCTGGGCAATCAAGTCGGCAACCCGCTGGATGTCGGATGCAAGCGACCGGTCTGTCTTCATCCGGCGAGACACCGAGCGGACCAGTTCATAAGCCTTCTGAGCGCCGCGTCCGGGTCTTAAGGGTGCAAGAAAATCGACTCCCTGAGCGCCACACAGGAGTTCGATGGCCAGCACATGCTGCAGGTTCCGAAGGATGCGGTTCAATTTCAAAGCAGCCGCCATTCCCATGCTGACATGGTCCTCCTTGTTGCCCGAGGTGGGAATGGAGTCGACGGAAGCCGGATGGGCCCACACCTTACACTCCGAAGTCAAAGCTGCCGCGGTGACCTGCAACATCATGAATCCGGAATTGAGACCGGGATCGGCGGTCAGGAAGGGAGGCAGGTCACCATACTCGGGATTGATCAGACGTTCGATGCGTCGCTCGGAAATGCTGGCCAGCTCAGTGAGAGCGATGGCCATGAAATCCAGCGCCAGGGCCAGCGGCTGCCCGTGGAAGTTGCCGCCGGAAAGGACCTCACCTTGTTGAACGAACACCAACGGATTGTCGGTGGCCGCATTCAGTTCCGTGGTGAACGTCTGGCGGGCAAACGTGAGAGTGTCGCGAACGGCGCCGTGGACCTGTGGGACGCAACGCAGGCTATAGGCGTCCTGGACCTTCGGGCAATGCAAATGGGATTGCCGGATCTCGCTTCCCGCGTTCAAGCGGCGCAGGTTCTCAGCCGAGCGGGACTGCCCGGGATAGGGACGAAGTCGCTGAACTCGCACATCGAACGCGACGGGCGTGCCTTTCAGCGCATCCAGGGAGAGCGCGGCCGCCACGTCGGCGCTATCGACCAGGTTCTCCGCTTCGAGAAGGGCGATCGCTCCCAGGCTCAGCATCCCCTGAGTGCCGTTGAGAAGAGAAATGCCTTCCTTGGCCTCAAGCCGCAGGGCCCGGAGCTGGTGCCGTTTAAGCGCCGCCCCTCCGCTCATCTTCCGGCCATCGCAAAGGGCTTCGCCTTCCCCGATGAGCACCAGTGCCAGGTGAGCCAATGGCGCGAGATCCCCACTGGCTCCTACCGATCCCTGGGAAGGAATCACGGGATGAATGCCGCGGTTCAGCATGTGCAGCAACAATCGGGCGACTTCGGGACGTGCGCCGGAATAGCCTTTGGCCAAAACGTTGGCCCGACACAACATCATGCCGCGCGTTTGTGCCTCAGAGAGGGGCTCCCCTACGCCACAGGCATGACTGCGCACCAGGTTCACCTGCAGTTGATCGATGTTTTCCGGGCCGATGTGGGAATCGCTCAACTTTCCGAAACCCGTGTTGACACCATAGACAGCCGCTTCTCCTGCCGCCAATGATCGAACGAAAGAATGGGCGTGCTGCATGCGCTGGAGGGCTGTGGGATGCAACCGAACGGGAACACGGTTGAAGACGACAGCGGCGAATTGATCGAGCGTCAAATCGTTGCCTGTAAGAGAAACCGTTCTAGACATGATCAAGACCTCTCTGGTGACTTCCAGCGATCCACGAATATGGTACGGGAGGGTTGGGGCAAAGAGAAGGCCATTGCAGCATCCCGGGTGTTGCAGCATTCGGTTGATGCTGAAAGAGCCAAACATGTATCCTTCATGCCGTTCGTAGGTGTCGCACCTCGCAGGTATGCTGATCTGTTTTCAATGACGACCAGCGAGGGCCAGGAAATTCGGCGGAAAGATTCCTCGGGAAAGATCATTCAAAATCAAAGAAGACTCCGACTCAGAATGCCGCACTACTCGTGTCTCGACCGTGAACAGCGCTCCGCTAAGGAACTAAAAGGGCTTCCGATTTCCAGGTGGAGGAAATAATGAAAGAGAAATTGGACCGTGCTTTCTCGGAAGAACAAATTCGCCAGTGGTGGAAAGCCATCGACGAAGCCGCACGAAGGGCTCCAACCGTCACTCCGGCTCCGCCTGAGCCTGATCCGGCAGGCTTCAAGAGCTCGGCAACGAAAGGCGCTAAAACGCAGCTGGCGAAACACGGGAAGCCTTGATTACTTCGAACCTCTGGCAGATCTGACATCCAGCCGGACCGGGATCAACCGGCCATAGCGACCCCCAATCGACCTTTGCCGAGCTCGCGTTCTCAGAGCGGGAGCGATTGGGTGGGTTCTCGTGAAGGTTGCCCGGCGGACAACACGGGTTGAAGTCGGGCGGCGATTTGATCCTGGAAGCGAAAGGTCTTGATCCGGCGATGGATGTGGCGGCGACAAATGATCTGGTACAGTTCAATGACAGTCTGATTTCTTAACAATCTTCAGAGGGCATTCGCGCTCAAAAATGGGCTGATCTCTTGTCTCCAGCTCGGCATATCACCCCGCGGTGACTGATCTCAACTGTCAATCCCGTCTCTCTTGTGCTTCGCGGGCCTCCTGCGCACGCTTTTCGTAGATGGCTCGACCGACCTGAAAGGCTTCAATCGAAGCTCGGCGGTCTGTTTCGCTGGCAAACCGGCCTTCCCTCTTCAGCCATTCGATGGAGCGGTCCAGGTACCGGACGTAGTATTCGGCGTCCTCCCAGCTGCGGATGGGCTGTTGGTCGCGGATGACGTAAACAGGGGAGGTGTGCGCAAAGACGGTTTCAGGCCGCCGGGTTCCGAAGTAATTCCCATGCAGGCTGCCTCGTTCGATGTGAACGGTCGTGAAGGGAAAGTTCCTGGCCCGATAGGATCGAATGTCTTCGAAGGCGCGGGCGGCGATCCAACAGCTTTGGCGAACCGGATGTTCGAGGCGAATCCGGGCATGATGGCGCAATCCGCTGGGCGTGGCTTCCGCAACGACCTGGCCATTGCAAACGATTTCGAGGTGATGATAGGGCAGTTGTGATTCGGCGACGGCCTCGATCTCCACCACCTGGCTCCCGCCAGACTGGATGGCCAATGTCGTTCCGGGTGGCGAGCCGTTCACGGTGAACCGGAGCACCGGGCTGTTGGAGATGAAAGTCCGTCCGGCCTTCAGGGCATCGATCCAACCTTGATAGCTGAAGTCACCTTCCACCTGGCCAAAGACCCGGTTGGCGCCGACCGTCACGAAGTTGGTCATCTTGTCGGTGCCGGCTGTGGCCGTGAGGCGGAAACCGCAATTAAGAAAGCGGTACCAGAGGTGGAGGCCATCGCTTGACTCCAGCTCCGGCACAACCTGCTTCATAAAGATCGGGAATTCTCGCGGTTCCATCTGGCAGAGGATTTCCAGTCCATCGAGTTTCTCCATGGCTACGTCCAAGGGGCACTCGACTGCCGGCCAGCTGGGAAAGTGGGCCCACGAAGCGTAGCCTCCCTGATCATGCACCCTGTCGTAAATGCTCAAGTGAAGTGGATGGTGGTGGGGTTGCACCTCTCGGACGGGTTGAATCAGTTGTTTGAGGTTCAATAGGCAAAGATGCCCTAGTTCATGGTTGCGGAACTCTTGATTGACATAAATCAGATGGTTGCCGGCGGATTGGGCATGGACGCGGCCTTCAAAGCGATCCTGGTCGGTTGTGAAATCGGAAGTGAGGATGTTGGCCACGTTGAGATCCTCCGCTTCCATTTCCAGACGGCAGGTTTGAGGGGCGATGTGGTGGATGTGAATATCGCCGCTGTACCATCCGGACTTTGACAGCGACGACCATCTTTTGAGTGAGATCACCAGCGGCCCCTGCCGAGTTGCGTCGGCCGGGATATCGCCCTCTTCGATCTGGAATTCGTAACCTTTCAGTACCTGATAGCGCAGGGGAAGACGGGCGCGCGGGAGTTCAAAGCTTCCGTTGACGTAGCAGAATCGCCGACTTTGAAACCGAACATCGCCTTCTTGCCCGTCTGGAGCCAACTGTGCCGGGTGTCCCAAGGGCACTACCTCCTGGCCCGCCTGATCGAGCAGACGGATGCGCGCCGGGACCGTGGCTCCGGACGCTGAGTCCTGGACCCGACAGGTTAGAGTTGTCTCGCCATCGGTTTGCGCTCTGAAACCAATTTGGGGAGGGGTCGGAAAACACAGACCGGCTCCGGACCAGCCGATTCTCTGGAGAAATCTTCGACGAGTAGCACTCATGTCCACCTCCGTGGCAACGACTGGCGTCCTCTTCCACAAGGCCGAGCAGCTGAAGGGCGGAAGGGCGAGTTGGCGAAGCCAAGCTGGGCCGGCGCGAGGCGGTGCGGCAGCCAGAAATCCGGACCACCCGGCAGGATCTCCCAGGAAACCTGCGGGCGGGCCTTTACTGTACCGCGCCTTTTGGTGTAGCTTTGCAGGAAGGAACGGAAACCTCAAGGAGGAATCTCATGGATTGGCTGGTGCCGCTGGCTTTGTTGGCGTTGGGCCTTGGCGCGGCACACCTGGCCTTAAAGGGCCTGGTCAAACTCAAGAATCAGCAGGAAGTGTGGCTATTCGGCCTTGGAGTCCGATCACGGCCTGGCGCGGTCAAGGTCTTGATCGTGGCCATCGCGCTCCTGGTGCTGGGCTATTCGGTGTACAGGAGAGGAAACTTAAGGCGGGTCCTGGTCCCGGAGCCCGATGAAATTCAGTCTCGAACGGCGGTTATCGAGCAGCGTTTGGCTGAGTCCCAAAGCTCCATCCAACAGTTGCGCTCGCAGCTCGAGGAACTCGGGCGCGAGAACCAGACCTGCCAGGAGGTCGTCTCCAAGCAGGGGCTTGGACTGGCCAACAGAAATGATACCGTAGGCGAGCTGCGTGCCTCGCTTGTGGCCAAGCAGCGGGATCTGATCAGCTTGCAGGACACGCTCAATCAGACGAAGCAGGAGTTGAATCGCCTGCAGTCAGAGCAGTCGGAACTGTCGCAAACGCAGGTTCAGACGCTGGCCAAAATGGGAAAACTGGAATCCGAAGTTTCGTCTCTGCTTGAGGAAAAGTCTGCGTTGATGGCGAAGTTGGACAAAGCCGGTGCTCAAAGTAGTTTGGAGTTGAGGCGTCTTAAGGAAGAACTTGGGCGATGGAAGTCACAGTACCGGGATGAAGAGCGCCGGGCCGCCCTGCTACGCCAGGGGCTGGCGCTGCGGGAAGCAAACGATTGGACACTCGATCAGGAGATTCAACGACTGGCCAACTTAATCAGTGATCAACCCGACGTCAGCCCCTCTCGACAGACCGATATCACGCGGGCGATCCAAAGGGTGAATCAGGTTCTGCGGGAAGGAGTTGCGATCACAAAACAGGCTAAAGCGATCGATGTCAAACGGAAGGCTGACACCAGCGACAAGGAACCGGTCAGCGGACCCCCTCCCGGCAAAGACTAGAGTTGGTTAACCCGGTCAGCGCTTAGCGCCGACTGCGTTTCCGTTTGGCCGAACGAAAATTGCCGTCCTCGTCGGGGACGTAAAGACGTGCCGGATAGGAGACTTTCCAGCCGTTGCGCTCGTTCGCTACGCCGGCTGTCACCTTCAGCTTGAGGGATCCCTCCTTGCCTTGGGGCACCTCCACGTCCACCACGTAAGCGTTCTGTACCCACCTGAAAGCTTCCTGCATGTTGACCGGGATTTCACCGGGTGTTCGAGACAGAAAGAGTTGGCCGCCGGATATTTCGGCAAACTGCTTCAACCCGTTCAAATAGGCTTGGTTCAAGGGATCCCGACCGGGATCGATGTGGACGATGAAGATGGGGGCCTGGTATCGCGCGAGCGCAGCAGTCATCCGAGAGATCTTTTCTTGAAGGGCCCGGCCGGCGAAACGCCGGCTCAAATCGCGGGCGTCGCTATAGTTGACGGTTGGATTGAGATAGTCAGTCCGGTAGTTTCCGATATCACTGTCCGTCACAAAAATCACGGCCACCCGAACATCCGACTCACTCAACACACCGTTTGCCAGCGCCGCAACACGCTCCACGGACTCCAGAAGTCCGGCTTTGCCAATCTGGCTGAACGATTCCAGTTCCTTCACGAGAAGGTCATGGTCTGGCGTCGGATCCTGCAGCACGTTGATCTGCTCCTGTGCCGAGATCAAGCTAACCCAATATTGGCTGCCAAGACTCTTGACCTGGTCCTGAAGGGCTCTGCGGGCCTGGTTCATGTTGGCGATGTCCCCCACCATGTCTAAGGCCACGAAGAGAAAGGTCGGAGAGTCCGGAGACAGAATGCGAAGGACCTTGAGTTTCGAGTCATCTGCCTGAACCGAGAACTCCGACTCGGCGAGTTGAGTTTGAAAATCGCTCAGGGAGGCCAGCACCCACACCGGAAATTTCAGAATGGCGGTCGTGGGACTCGGTATCTCTCCGTTGGATGGAAGGGCTGGTTGCGATAAGAGGCCAAGAACCAGCGTGATCGAAAGCGTCGCCACCAGCTGGATGCCGCGTCGGACCCAGGCCGGCCACAACACTCGAGAACCCAGGAGTTCAAGTCGATGGGTCCGCCGCCGCAGACCGCCAGCGCAAAGAGACAAGCGTACCTTCAAAAGCTAAACCTCAAACCCAGTTGAACAACGCGTCCTCCCGAGGTACCAACGATCCGTCCGGCGTTCAAGTTGGGGTTTTCTTGCGATCCGATGACCGCATCGGGCTGATTCAGGTTCCCGTAGTTGAGGGCATTAAAAGCTTCGACGATCAGCTCCAGCGTTCCTTCGTCGGCAACAGGTATCCGCTTGGTGAGGGACATGTCGAAGTTCTGAAACCCCGGGTTGCGCAGGGAAGGGTGCGTGCGAGGACCGTTACCCAACGTGAAGTCCGCCGGCTGGTCAAAGGCAGCGGCGTTGAACCACTGAAAGCCAGACCGTTCCGACAGACGTGGAGTGACCCCCGGCACCACGTTTACCCGCAGGGATTCTGCAACACCCCCGGTGTTATTAAACATGGGTTTCAGCTCTACCGGCGTTCCGGATCGAAAAATCGTGACGCCGCTGACGCTCCAGCCACCGATAATGCTCTCCGCCCAGCCACCTCGATTCAAAAGAGCACGGCCTTCCCCAAAAGGCAGCTCAAACAGATAGTTCAGCGAGAATTGGTGTGTTGCGTCCCAGGGTGCGATGGCCCTTTCCACTCTCAGATTCGTCGAGTTTTGTGGAGGGCGTCCGCGCAGCACATCATCGATCGTTTTGGAAAGCAGATAGGACCCGGAAAAATTGAGCCCACCTGACAGACGCTTCTCGATTCGCAAAGTACCCCGGTGGCTGGAACTCGAACCGATGGGGTAGGCATACCCTGCGGAAACGCCCCTGAACTGGGGGTATGGGCGAAGCGAAAGATTGAACGTCAGATCATTCAGCTCATCTCGAAACGCCAGTGCATCGGGTGAAAGGGGATTCAGCTCCACGCCGTCGCCGGTAAACAGGTGGTTGCCCTTTTCTCCACTGTACGCGAGTCGGACGACGAAGTCCCACGGCAGGTCTCGTTCTGCCTCCAGACGCCAATTCAGTTCGTTGGGCAAGAGCCCGAGAGGTTCAAAATAGTCTGCCTTCAGATCGTTTGCCGCTTCTGCTCTCAAGTCAGGGGGACGAATGAAGTTCGCAGGAAACCCACCGGACAGCGTGGTGATGGCGGAGAGCTGGTCGTTGGCTGAAACGAAAAACGGTGCCGCATTGAAACCCAGAGTTCCGAAATCGGTCGGATATAAGGGGAAGTTGAAGTAGGACAGCGAGCACCCCCCCCGGACTACCGTTTTGCGGCTTCCCGCCGGATTCCAGGCAAAGCTCAGATTGGGTTCCCAGTTAGCCTGGACGGGGGAAAATGTGTTGGAACGTCCATTCCGGCCAGCGAAGGAAAGCGCTCCCCGGCGGCCGGTTGTGGGATTGACCAGGTTCAAGTCAATCGTCGACTGGCGATTGTATTTCTCTCGCCGAGGGGTATTGATCTGGAGGCCAATCCCAAAATTCCACGTCAGATTGCGTGAGAACTGGTATTCGTCCCGCAGGGAGATCCGGTAGGTGTTGGCTCGGAAATAGGAGGGGTGCAGGACCACAGACTGTTCGGCGCGATTGGCCAGGCCAAGCAGAAACTGAGCGAACGCATTGCCGGTATTGTTGATTCCTGGAAGGCTGGTCAGCTTGCCATTGAAATCGAACTTCCCCGAGGGATAGCGAGGACGAAAGGAGTTCACTTGTCCCCAGGACCCCGAGAATCCGATCTTGAGATTGTGACTGCCGAGCCGCACGGCGAGCTGCTCTGAAACCGAATAGTAGGCGTTCTGAAATCGAATCTGAGCGCCGGGGGGATTTCCGATGTTGACGTACTCGCTATCCTCGAAGTGGAACCTCGGGAAGGCTCCCGCCTGAACTCCCTGCAGCCCGATCAACTCAGCATAATTCGTCGCCTCATCCGCCTCTTCGTTGGCCAGACCGCTGTAGCTGGCGGAGGCGCTGAACTGGTTCGTGATGGTCGGCGAGACGTTAAACGTTTCGCTGATGCTCATGCTCCGGGACCGCGCCCGCCGGGCCGGTGCCCCTGGATTGGCAGGGTTTTCAAAGATCGGAGCGGCACCGTCGACCCCCGTCGAGAGCCTTCCGTTCCAGGTCAATTTGTGACGCGTTCCAATGCTGTGATCCAGCCGGAAAACAATGCCGTTGGGAGTGTTCGTTTCGGCGTTGTTCCGGAAAAAGTTGTTTCTGAGGAAAGGACCCACATTGGCATTCGGTGGAGGGTAGAACTCGGCCACCCGTCTTGCAACGGGATCAATCCGTTCAGCGGGTATGACGTTGCCGGGGAACGGATCCCGCAGGTACTGCAGATTCGAAACGGATACCGGCCGAGAGGGATCGTAGTTGGGATTTGGTCGCGTTGTGAGCGGATCGTAGATCGTGATAGGCTCGCCGGCATTGTCTACCAGATCCGAGAAATCCCCACTTCTCTGGCGCAGCGTCGGTGCAGTGGACAGGAATGGGCGAGCGATTCTTTCTCGAGTCCCCTCGTAAGTGAGCGAGAAGAAAGTTTGGCCGTTCCCTCGGAAGAGGCGGGGGATTTTGACCGGTCCGGTGAGATTAAAGCCGAACTGGTTGCGCCGCAGAACCGACTTGTCGCCCTGAGCTTGGCGGACTTGGTGAGGCAGGGCATCCAGAATGTCATTGCGAACGTATTCGAAGACGTTTCCGTGATACTCCCGGTTTCTCCGCCCGGTGCCGTTGGCTCCCTTGGGTCCCGACTCCGATTTGATCCGTTCGAGCTGGGCTCGGTAAACATCCAGCGCTCGCTGCAGCGTCGACTCCACAGAATGAACTTCCCGGACCGACGGGCTCTTTTCTCGGTTGCGCGTGGTGGTCGGCTGGGAACTTGGGACGAAGGCGGCGAGCAGGATGGCTCTCTCCGGCTGCCCTGCGAGGGAAAAGCCACTCAGCAGGAAACATGCGATCGCGACAAGGCTTCCGACGGTTCTCAGGTTATTACTGGCTCGAAACAATCTCATCAGCTATATCAACAACAAGTTACATCCCACGCTTCGGAGTATCCTGTAGTTTCAGAGGGAATGTCAACCGAGGATGGCACCGTCCGTTCTCGACTCGTTCGGTCCCCTCAAGCCCTTATCGGGCGGACGGGGAGCGTTCTGCATGCCTGAGGCAACCCCCCCCTTGGAAGCGGTTAGTTCCCCCTCAGCGCCCAACCACCGGACTAGGACGCTACCCTTTTTGAAACCGGATGGAAACGCTTTGAGCATGAGCATCCAAGTGTTCGGCCTGGGCGAGCGCCTCGATGTAGCGCCGGTTCTTTTCCAGAGCCGCACGGGTGTAGTGGATGATGCTGGTTCGCTTGATGAAGTCGTAAACGCCGAGGGGAGAACCGAAGCGTGCGGTGCCGGAGGTAGGGAGGACGTGGTTCGGTCCCGCGAAGTAGTCGCCGACAGGTTCGCAGGAATGCGGTCCCAGGAAAATGGCTCCCGCGGAATGAATTTTGGATGAGAACTCCTCGGCCCCCTCCCTGAAAAGAATCTCAAGGTGCTCGGGCGCCAACCCATTCACGGCCTGCGCCGCCTGATCCTGGGTGGGACAAACCAGTACGGCCCCGTGACGTTCGAGCGATCTTCGGATTGTCTCCTGCCGAGTAGTCCTCTCGATCAGGCGCTGCAGACTGCCAACGATCGCCTGAGCCTGGGCCTGCGAGAAAACGACGGCAAGCGCGCAGGCCTCTTCGTCGTGCTCGGCTTGGGCCATCAGATCTGCAGCCACGAAATCGGGATTCACCGTGTCGTCGGCCACCACCACCACCTCGCTGGGGCCGGCAATCATGTCAATATCGACCACGCCGAACACCTGACGCTTGGCAGTCGCGACAAAGAGGTTTCCCGGTCCAACGATCTTGTCGACTTTAGCCACGGACTCCGTGCCGTAAGCCAGCGCCGCCACCGCCTGTGCCCCACCGATTCCGTAGACCTCCTGAATACCCAGCTCATCCAACACGGCTGCCACCACGGGGTTGTCCCGGAGCTTGGCATAGGGAGTCGTGACAACGATTCTCGGAACGCCTGCAACTTGAGCCGGAATCGCATTCATCATCACGCTGGAAGGGTAGGCCGCCGTTCCACCTGGAACGTAGAGTCCCACTGCCTGCAAGGGCGTTATTCTTTGTCCCAGTCGAACGCCGTCAGCCCCCTCCATCTCCCAGCTCTTATCCAACTGACGTTCGTGAAAGTGCCGGATATTTTCAGCGGCGAGCTTCAGCGCCCGGCGCAATTCGGCATCGACTTGGCCGGCAGCCGAACGGATATCCTCGACGGGAATCCGCAGTTCCTCTAGTTCACAGCCGTCGAACTCCAATGTGTACTGCCGTACGGCTGCGTCTCCCCGCTGCCTAACCTGGGAAAGGATTTCAGCCACCTGCTGCTCCACGACAGAATTCGTGGATGCCGCCCTCTGGCCAATGCGCTCCAGATAGTCGCGGCAATCGGCGCTGTTCCAGTGGTAGATCGAAATCATAAAGCGTTCCACTTGTGCTTGAGGATCCCTGTTGCCTCGAATCAAAACTGTTGAAACCAGCCGGCCGAATCGAAGCCCGCTCGTGCTTAGTGAGAGCTGTTCTTTTCAACGGCGGAGGACAATCGCTGGATCAGAGCTGTGATGCCTTTCCGCTTGATCTGGTAACTGGCTCGGTTGACGACCAGGCGAGATGAGATCTCGCAGATGGGCTCGATGATTTCCAGTCCATTCTCAGCGAGCGTTCGTCCTGACGACACCAAGTCTACAATTCGGTCGGAGAGTCCCAGGACCGGCGCCAGCTCAACGCTGCCTGAGAGGGTGATAATCTCGACCGGGACCCCTCTCTGTGTGAAGTGCTCGGTCGTGACTCGGGGGTATTTAGTCGCGATGCGAACCGCCGAAAGCTCGCGATAATCTTGGCGGGCCGTTTTCTTTGGCCCGGCCACCACCAATTGGCAGCGGCCGATTTTCAGATCCAGAGGTTGATGGACATCGGAATTCGATTCCAGCAGCACGTCCTTGCCGGCGATCCCAACATCCGCCACTCCATACTCCACGTAAGTTGGGACGTCCACCGGCTTCACCATGAAGAACTGGAAACGTCGGCCCGAATCAGAAACGACCAGTTTGCGGGAATTCAGATCTTCGACCGGGATTTCTATTTCCGCGTTCTTCAGCAAAGCCAGAGATTCATCGAAGATGCGACCCTTGGAAAGGGCGACGGTAATCAAATCTCCAGGCATCGTCTTGGGCACGTCGTCGGATCTCCTGTCATCCGGCGTTGAGGGACATCAATCTCTCCAAGCTAAAGCAGAATCCAACCGAGGGGAGATCACAGCCGAAATTGCGCAGAAGGTTATCGTAACGTCCGCCCCCTCCAACTTCGAAGCCAAGACCGGGCACGTAGATCTTGAAGATCGTTCCCGTGTAGTAGTCGAGGCCGCGGACCTCGCTCAGATCCAGCGTCACAAACTCATCCAATTTCTTTCGCGTCAGCTCATCATAAAGGCGGCTGAGTGTTTCCAGCGCGCGCAGCGACTTCTCGTTGGAAACCAGCTGGCGGCCTGTTTCAAGGACCTCCCGTCCGCCGGTCAGATGAATGAGGGAGCGCAGAATGGTTTTTCGGCGCTCTGAGAGCCCCAGCCGCTCCAACTCGGCTTTCAGCCCAACCTCGTCCTTCAGGTCGATCAGGTTTTTGATGCGCGAGAGATCGTAGGGTGAAAAAGCGATGCGGTCGACAATTCCCCCAAAGTAACCAATCTCACCCAGATTGATCTGAAACTGACGAATTCCGAGTTTCTGAAGAGACTCCGCGGCAACCTGAATGATCTCAATGTCCGACTCGATCGTCTTTCCGCCGATGTTCTCAACCCCAATCTGAAAGAACTCCCGCTGACGCCCCCCTCGCGGAGCCTCGTAGCGAAGCACCTCTCCGCAGTAGCACAGACGCAGCGGCTTGGGCCGATCGGCCAGACGGGTAGCGACCGTTTTGGCAACCAGGGAGGTGAACTCAGGCCGCAGAGCCAGAATGTTGCCTTCGCGGTCGATAAAGCGATAGAGCGTATCCTCCAAGTCGAGCCCCACACCCTTGGCAAAGACGTCATAGTAATCAAAAATGGGCGGGATGATCTCTTCGTAAGACCAGGATTCGAAGACCGAGTACAATGAACGTTCGATCTGGCGGCGGCGCTTGGCAGCTTTGCCGAACAGAACCTGAGTGCCCAGGGGGATTTGTGTCAGCGTCTTCATGGTGGAGAATTCGCGATCCCGCTTTCCCGTTTCGCCTAAAAGAATACCGGGGACATCGCCCGCGCTCAAGATTGGCCGTTCGAGTCTTGCTGGATGGTACGGCCAACGTTATCCACGCCGAGATCGAACCGCCTGCAGGAAATGCCGTGCCCCTCAAACACCTGCCTGATTCGATCGTAAATGCCGGAAACATTGAATTCCGCGAGCACCAGAACACTCGGGCCGGCTCCACTCAGAGCCAGACCCAGCAACCCAGGAAGCCCCTCGTCGTTCAGTGCCAAAACCTCCGGAAACCCTGGGATCAATGGGGCTCGATAGGGCTGGTGAATTTGGTCGCGCAGGGCTTCGTGGAGCAATCCAAACTCTCCTCCCAGTAAAGCTGCTACCGCCAAAGCACTTCTCTGGAGGTTAAAGACGGCCTGCCGGAGGTTGACCTCTTTGGGAATGGCCGCACGGGCTTTCTCCGTGGACAGTTGAAACTCCGGAACGACAATGAGGATGTGAAGCTTGGGGTCGATGTGGAATCGGCCGAAAGTGACCTTGCCTTGTTCACCGACGCAACTGACCGTAAAACCGCCGTATCGAGCAGCCGCCAGATTGTCTGGGTGGGTCTCGAAAGCAAAGGCATGCCGGAAGAAGCTTTGGGACTCCAGCTGCCGCCCACTCAATGCTTCGTAACAGGCGATGCCGGCCACGATTGCTGCCGCGCTGCTTCCAAGGCCACGCGCTAACGGGATTTGGTTGGAAACCCGCAAGTGAACGGAAGGAACAACCCCTCCCTCCTTCTCGAAGACATACCGCATCACCCTCCATATGAGATTCTGCTCGTCGGTCGGCAGTTCTTCAGCGCCCTCTCCCTGAAGGGAGATGAGAGGGTCCACACAACTGTGGAGGCTGATGTCGACGTGCAGGTACAGCTGGAGGGCCATGCCGAGCGCGTCGAATCCGGCACCGAGGTTGGTTGTGCTGGCGGGAACCTGGATGGTGGTGGTCGGGCTCACGAGGGAAATGGCTCCGAGGTCCCTACTTGCCGGGGCTCAGCCTGACTCGTCAACCTCTGCACGACGATGCGTCGCATCAGGTCGCGAGGGGCCTCCACTCCGGTCCAAAGCTCAAACTGCCGTGCGGCTTGCCCAATGAACATGTCCAGACCGGAAATGACCGTCGAGTGCGGACGCGCCTCCCGGAGCAGGCGCGTCTCCAGCGGGTTGTAGACCATATCGAATACGTAGGAATAGCGCAAATTTTCTTGGGGTATGGGCGTCGCGTCCGAGTGGGGAGCCATTCCGACCGGTGTTGCGTTGACCAACAGGTCGGCGCGATGGCGTGGAGCGTTTTGTTGGAGGTCCGAGCGGAAGCCAAACTCGTCGGCAAAGCGCCCAGCCTTCGACGGGTCTCGCGCCAGCACCGTCACCTTACAACCGGATTCCCTGAGGACGCAGGCGGCTGCGCGAGCCGCTCCCCCACAACCTAGCATGACGACGCTTTCAATTCCCTTGGCCAAAGGTTCCGCCAGAGCCTCGCGGATCCCGTCCAAATCGGTGTTGTAAGCGACCATCCCTCCTGCCTTTCGCACCACGGTGTTAGCAGCACCGGTGTGCTGCACCGTCCAATCCCTCTCATCCACAAATCGGAGAATCCCCGATTTGTGCGGTATGGTAACACTGAGACCTTCAAAATCTCGAAGGTACGGGCCGAAGTCGTCCAGTTCTCGTACTAGCAAGGGCAGGTAGCGACAGTTCAGTCCTTTCAGGCGGAAAGCAGGATTATGAATGTGCGGGGAAAGCGAGTGCCCAACGGGATTCCCAAGCACACCGTATATCCGCGTGTCCCGGTCCACAGCCGAGAGCCCATACAGCGCCTCCAGTTCGTGGACGCTGATTTGACCCGGTGCCGTTTCTTTGCCTTCCTCAAGGGATCCGTAAGTCAACAATGCCCCCAACCTTGGGCCGAGGATTCTGGTGCAGAGGCCTGTTTCTCCCATCGTCAACGCAATGATCGGTCTTCCTTCCGCGCGCGCCTTGGCAATCACATCAAGCATTCGTTTGTTGTCGGAGAAGCGATGCGCCTGCGCCGCAAGCTTGACTACGTCCGGCTGTACCGAAACCAGACGGCGGTAGATTCCTTCCAGATTCTCAGGGGTTTCCTGGAAATTGTGGTAGGAGACGATAATCTGGGTTGAGGGCCTGCGCAATCTGGAAAGGTCTCCGTGGAGCCCCGCCTCAACCGTCTCGATCTCCAGATCCACGAACGCCGGGCGAGCATCTGCCATCCTATCCCAGAGCTCCAGCTGTAGGTTTGTGCTGCCGCTAAACTCTCCTCCATTTTCCCGCTTTCTGAATGTGAAGATCAGCGGAACCCTGGACTCGGCTACCCACCCACACAGCACCTCACTGCTCAGGCTTTTCGGATCCAGGTAGTCCAGACGTATTTCCAGGCAATTGACGAGCTCCCCCGCCTTGCGAATGGCAGCGGTGACCTGGGCCGGTTCGGCCTCTCTGATCGAGCCGCAGAGCCAGTTGTGGGGAGCGGATGCCATCAGCCTTAGGCAGTTGAAACTCAAGGAGTAAAGCTAAAGTGGAAGACGCCTTGGTCCGATAACGGAGACGAAAGAAAAACGGAAGTCTAACACAAGCATGAACTTAAGCCAAAAACTAAACAGAGGGCTGGGAATCTCACCGGAAGTGGGATCAGCGAGACCGGTCTCGCAGGGACGGTTGGCTTCCTGCCTTCAGCGATCTTCCCTTGACACTCAAAAAACCGTTTTGTTAGAGTCACTTGCAAGATTTTCAAGGACCTTCATCGAGGACTTCCAGAGCGGCTGAATTCAGATCGTCATTCCTTTCAAAGGAAACCGTAAGGAGAGCGCAGTGAGTAAATTGCACCAGATCTTCGGCTTGCTTGGAGCATGCTTTCTGCTCTCGGCTCCTGCCAAGGCCCAGACGACACCTTCCGTTCCGAAACAAGGCGCTCCTCCAGCAAATCTGATCCGGGAGCTGGACGGACATTGGACAGCCAACAAGCCTGCATCCGAAATGGAAGGGTATGAAATCCATCAAGTTGTTGGTGGGGACACGTTGTGGGACATCACCAAGCACTATCTCAACGACCCCTACCTTTGGCCGCAAGTATGGGAACTCAACCCGCACGTGGTCAATCCACATTGGATTTACCCAGGCGACAAGATCCGTCTGAAGAAAATGGTCGTCCTGGAGCCATCGGCGGAGCCCGCACCCACGCCGGCCGAGGAGCCCCGTAAGACCACGAGAACGGAACCGCCACCTCCCGTCGTTAGCGAACCTGTTGCTCCAGAGCCTCGGGCTGCTGCTCCGGCACCCGCTGCGGCTGCCAGTTATTCCGAACTCTATTGCTCGGGTTTCTTCTCTCCCACGGAAATTCCCGCCAATTTGATCATCACCGGGGGGGAGGAGGCGGAGACCAAATCCTTCTTTTCAGATCGCGACATCGTCTACCTGAACAAGGGTACCGCTGGAGGAGTCAAGCCCGGGGACGAATATCTGGTCGTTCGTCGCTCAGATGAGTTCGGGAAATTTGAGCCGGTGTTTCGAGACGCTCGAAGGCGATATGGATTTTACTACATTGACCTGGGGCGGCTGCGCGTGCTGCTGGCTCAAGAACAGTCAGCGACTGCTGAGATTGTGTTTGCCTGCGAAGAGATGCTGCCAGGAGATGAGTTAATTCCGGTCGAAGACCGTCAATCTCCGACCAAGCGACTGGTTGCCTTCGACCGATTTGCAGCGCCATCAGGGAAGCGGGCCGGACGAATTGTGATGAGCAAGGAATACCGAACGTTGCTAGGTCAGGGCCATATCGTATACATCAATCTCGGCAAGAAAGATAACCTGCAGGTCGGAGACTATTGCCGGATTTACAGGCACTTCAACGAATCAAACGTGGCCCCTTTCAACAAGCCCATGTATCGCAAGAATCGCCGGTCCTTCCAGGAGGTCCGAAAGGTCATTGGGGAATTGGTTGTGCTCCGCGTCGACGAATTAGCATCCACCGCGCTCATTGTTGAGAGTACAGAAGACGCAACCGTGGGCGACCACGTCGAACTGGAATAGCCGTCTGGGAGAGATCCTGACCTGAGCTCTGGCCGGCAGTGGGAAGATCCGCTGGCTGAGGCCTCAGAGGAGCTCGGCAAGCGTGGATGTCGGTGCGTCCTCCTCGCTGAAAACCAAAGCGGTAAAGTATTCAACCTGCGCCCCCCGCTTCCAGGCATCCCTCGGCAGTCCCGCTTTGCGGCAGGTCTCCTCCAAAAATCGGTCGATGCTCCAATTCCGGTCCACGGCCACTTGCGGCAACAGCAACCCGCGTCTGCCACGATCCGTCACAACTAATCCGTGAACGCCCGCCCGGAGCTCGGCCAGGTCCGTCATCGGTTTCAGCGCAGACAAAACCGAGATCTCGATGGAGATCTCCGGCAGTTCCTCCAGCTCAAGGCGCTCAAAACGAGGATCCTGAGTCGCCGCGTGGATCGCACCCTCCACAACCGCCAGGTAGAGAGGATGTGTGGGAAAGGGGAAACCGATGCATCCCCGCAGTTGCCCCTTCTTTTCAAGGGTGACAAAGACTCCTCGCTTTTCCAGCAATTCCGGTTCGGAGGGAACGTCCGAAGGCCGAACTCCAGACTCGAGGAAAGACTGAAGCGTGCGACGGGCGAGTTCTAACAAATAAGACCGGCTTTGCTTACTGAG
This sequence comes from Acidobacteriota bacterium, assembly GCA_040753175.1. Lineage (GTDB taxonomy): Bacteria > Acidobacteriota > Terriglobia > Versatilivoradales > Versatilivoraceae > JBFMEW01. Next base: position 106,537 of record JBFMEW010000005.1, read on the forward strand.
TTGGAGCATGGCGCCGCCTCTTGTTCAAGAGGATTAACCTCCGGCGCTCCCGGGCCTTAACGCGGTCGTCGACCTTTCTCCAGAACTTCCGAAAATAGTCGACCGCGGAAACCAGGGCGAAGACCACGACCAGCCAGAGGGCCACCACGCTGACGCCGTAAAGCCAGGTAAACTTATTGCGTAGAATGATCATGGTGATGGCTACCACCTGCATCACCATCTTGATCTTGCCGAGTTCCGAGGCATCGATCGTGAATCCTTCTGAGGAGGCAATATTTCTCAAGCCGGAAACCGCAAACTCTCTTCCCACAATGATCACCACCATCCAAGCTGGGACCCATCTCAACTCAACCAGCGAGATGAAGGTGAGGGAGGTCAATAGTTTGTCGGCAATCGGGTCAAGGAGGATGCCGAGCGTGGTTACTTGCCCGCGTTTTCGGGCGAGGTAGCCATCGAAGTAGTCTGTAATGGACGCTGCCAAAAAGATCACGGTTGCGACGTAGATGGATAACCCCACCACCTTCCGGCTCGGGTCGTACACGCGAGTCAGCAAAATGACGATCAGCAGCGGGACCGCGAATATTCTGGACAGGGTCAAAATATTCGGAAGGTTCATCCGCACAGAATGAGAGTTTTCAACCCAATTTTCAACTGGAAATTTCGGAGCAGGGATCCGAACGGGGGGCTTCCCTTCGGCAGCAGGACACACGGCAAGAGCCGCTTGTGGCAGGCATTTTGCCCTGAAGTCGGTTGGAACGCGCCTTTGGCCGGAGCCTGTACTTGTGATAACATCGCTCACCGGGTATTTCGGAATCCGAGGTTGGCGATTGGACCCTCCTGACATTGTTGAAGCCATACCGCTCGGGGGACTGGGCGAGTTTGGGATGAACATGATGGCTCTCCGCTACGGAGAGCAGATGATTGTCATCGATGCCGGCCTCATGTTCCCAGACGAGGAACTCCTGGGGATCGACATTATTGTTCCCGATATCTCCTTTCTTTCCGAGCACGCAGCACAGGTGAAGGCCGTGGTCTTGACCCACGGCCATGAAGACCATCTGGGTGCCTTGCCCTTCATCCTGCCGGCCTTTCCAAGCGTGCCGGTCTATGGCACCCGTTACACGCTGGGCTTGGCTTCCCACAAGCTCCAGGAGCATGGGTTGCTGCAGGACGCCAAGTTGATCACGGTCAAGCCCCGCCAGATCGTGGAGATTGGTCCATTTCGGATCGATTTCATCCATGTCACCCATAGCATCGTGGATGCGGTGATGCTGGCCATCGACACGCCTGTGGGTACCATCCTGCACACCGGCGACTTTAAAATCGACTCCTCTCCGCCTGATGGGCTGGTGACGGACCTGCCGACGATCGCCGATTACGGAAAACGCGGCGTGCTGGCTCTCTTCGCTGACAGCACAAACATTGAGCGCCCGGGCTATACGCCATCCGAAACAGCGGTGACCGAGCGCCTGGACGAGATCTTCCACCACGCTGCCGGCAAGATCATCGTTTCCTGCTTCACCTCCTCCATCCATAGGGCTCAGCTTGTCCTCGACCTCTCGCTCCGTTACGGACGCAAAGTGTTGCTGGCGGGGCGCAGCATGCTCAATAACCTGAAGATCGCCGACGACATGGGATACCTCAGGATTCCTGACGGAATCCTGATTCGAGCTCAAGAAGCCAAGAAAATTCCTCCGAACCGGCTGACCATGCTTATGACGGGGAGCCAAGGCGAGCCGATGGCGGCTCTGCCCAGGATGGCAGTGGATCAATACAAGAACATCACGGTTGACCCCGGCGATTCCGTGATCATTTCCGCCAGGATCATTCCCGGCAATGAGAAGACGATTCTGCGAATGGTCAACCACATCTACAAACGCGGTGCCCACGTTTACTACGACGATGGATCCCAACCTCCCGTTCACGTCTCCGGCCACGCCAGTGCCGAAGAGCTCAAGCTCATGCTCAACCTGGTACGCCCCAAGTTTTTTGTGCCCGTGCACGGAGAATACCGGCAGCTCTTTCGCCACGCCGAGCTGGCTCGAGGACTGAAATGCGTGAGCGGCAAGGTGCTGATTGCTGAAACAGGCGACCGGATTGAGTTCAGCCGGGACGAGGCCCGAATCGCCGGCAAGGTTCCCGTCGGTCGAATCTTCATTGACGAGGGGAGTCTGGATGAGTTGGAAGAAGTGGTTGTTCGAGACCGAAAACATCTTGCCGAGGATGGGATTGTGTTGCCGGTTCTGGCCATCAACAAGGCCACTGGTAAGATGGAAACTCAACCCGAGATCATCACTCGGGGCTTCATCTTCGTGGACGAAGAGGACACGCTCATTCAGGAAGCCCGGGAGCGTGTCATCCATACGCTGGAAGAATCCAGTGTGGAGGAACGAACCGACTGGGCGGTCATCAAGGAGAAGATCAGGACCGATCTTCGCCGGTTTCTGTTCAAGCAAACTTCCAAACGTCCTTTGGTGTTACCCGTCATCCTTGAGATTTGAACCATGCGACCTGCATGGACAACTTTCCGCATGGGGCTCCTTCGTTCAATGACAACACTCGCTGGAAGACGTGGTTTCTGCAGGACGCCTGAGCAGCGGCCTCCTGACGACTCGTATGCCCTGCTCGCGGTCGCGAGGCTGCTACCAGCGGCCGCACCGGGGAGGGGCCGCCGGGTGGCGCTCCCATGACGTGGCTCCAAGCCGTGGTCCTAGGCGTGGTTCAGGGCCTGACGGAATTCCTTCCAATCAGCAGCTCTGCACACTTGATTCTGGTTCCCTGGCTTTGTGGGTGGAAGGATCAAGGATTGACCTTCGATGTGGTGTTGCATGGCGGAACCCTCCTCGCCATCTTGGGATTCTTCTGGCGGGATTGGCTGGGAATGTTGGAGTCGATCTGGAACGGAAACAACCTTGAGAGAATTCCGCCGGGTGTGACCCGCCGGACACTGCCGTGGATCATCCTGGGAACACTGCCAGCAGCCTTTGCGGGTTTTTTCGCTCAATCGCTGGTCGAGACGCAGCTGCGGAGCCCACTGATCCTTTCCATGACACTATCCGGCGTGGCACTTCTCCTGTGGATTGCCGAAAAACGCGCCAAATTGAAGAAGGGGCTCTCAGAGGTGTCGTTAGTTGATGCCCTGGCCGTGGGCACAGCCCAGGCGCTTGCGCTGGTGCCTGGAACATCCCGCTCCGGAATCACCATCACGGCCGGTTTGTTTCGAGGCCTTACTCGAGAGGCCGCCGCCCGTTTTTCGTTTTTGCTATCGGCCCCCATCATTGCCGGTGCGACACTTAAGAAGCTGTTGGATCTTCGGGAGAGCGGAATAGCGGACGCGGACGTGGCGCCGTTGCTGCTTGGATTTCTCGCCGCGCTGGTGACCGGCTATCTGACGATACGATTCCTCTTGCGCTTTCTGCAGCGGTACACGCTGTTTGTGTTCATCTACTATCGCATTGTTCTGGGAGTGGTGATCCTGTTGTTGATTCGCTATGCGGGATTCCGACCCTGATCGGCAGCTGCGACGCTACAATCAGTGCTGGAGCAAGTCATGAGTTTTTCGATCCCTACCAAACATGCGCGCCTCAACGAGGCCATTGGATTGGTCTTGCTGAGTATGACGGTGCTAACCCTTCTCAGCCTGGTCTCCTATCATCCAGCGGATCCCTCCTTCAATGTGTCGCGGAATCCCATGGCCGACCAGAGCGTCGAGAACTTCATCGGGCGGTTTGGGTCCACGCTGTCCGACCTGCTTCTCCAGACTCTGGGCTATCCCGCCTTTCTGCTGCCTGTCATCTTTGCCATCTTCGGCTGGAAGTGGGTACGGTCGCGTCAAATCGAAAGCCCGTGGGTGAAATCCGTGGGACTCCTGAGCCTCGTGGCCGCTTTGTGCGCCTTGCTCGGCTTGCTCTTTCCAAACTATCTCCAGTTCGGCTGGTCGCTCAAAGCGGGCGGCGTGGTCGGTGATCAGCTGGCTGGTTTATTGCGCGCTAAGTTCAATACCTTTGGGGCTCTGATCGTGGCGCTTTCGGTTTTTCTTGTCTCCCTTTACGTTTCTACTCGCTTTTCCTTTGCTGTGGCCGTGCCTTGGCTTCAGCAACGGTTTGCGTTCGCCGCAGCTTGGAAAGAGCGCTGGCAAGCGTGGCGGAGGTCGCGCGCTAAGGTAAAGGAGCGCCAATTTCTGGAGAAAAAGCTCAAGGAAAAGAGCAAGGGCGAAGCCCCTGAACCCACGGTCATTGCTCAGAATATTGCAGAACTCAAAGAGAAGGGTGGGGCTTCGGTCAAGAGGATTCCGCGCGAGCCTCCCCCGCGTGACATGGATTTCTCAGAGGTTCCTCCATTGATCAACCCCAGGCGGGTTCAGGTGCAGAAGGCCGCAAACATCGCCCAAAAAGTCAGCGACTTTGTGCTTCCGGCGGTGGAAATGCTCTGTCCTTCGGGTAGCCAAAGAGCCGTTGATAAGGACGAACTGCTGGAGAGGGCCAACCAACTGATGGAGAAATGTCGAGAGTTCGACGTTCACGGGCAGGTCTCGCAGATTCATCCCGGCCCGGTGGTGACGACTTACGAATACAAGCCCGAACCCGGTGTGAAATACAGCCGGATTACCAACCTGGTGGATGACTTGTGCCTTGCCCTGAAGGCCGAGTCGATCCGCATCGATCGCCTGCCCGGCAAGTCCACGGTGGGCATCGAAGTCCCCAACCTTCACCGGGAAACGATCTTTCTGCGAGAGATCATCGAATCCTCTGAGTTTCAGGGTTCTCACTCCAAGCTGACGTTGGCGCTGGGCAAGGATATCGTGGGAAAGATTGTTGTGGCGGACTTGGCCAAGATGCCGCATTTACTGATCGCCGGCCAAACGGGTTCAGGGAAGAGCGTCGCGGTCAACGCCATGATCCTTTCCATTCTGTACAAGGCCTCTCCGGAGGAAGTGAAGTTCATCATGGTGGACCCCAAGCGATTGGAGCTTGGGCTGTACGAAGATATTCCTCACCTGCTGACTCCTGTGGTGACCGAACCCAAGCGGGCCTCGAACGCCCTGAAATGGGCAACCGCCGAGATGGAAAACCGCTACAAACTATTGGCCACCGTGGGAGTCCGTAATATCGAGCAGTACAATGCATTTGTTCGAAAGCCCAAGAATCTCGAACTCTTTAGTGAGGAAGAACAAGCCCAAAAGAAACCGCTGCCTTTCATCGTCATCGTCATCGATGAGCTGGCAGACTTGATGATGGTGGCCTCCAAAGATGTCGAAGACTCGATCATGCGCCTCGCTCAGATGGCCCGGGCCGTCGGCATTCACTTGATTGTGGCCACCCAGCGCCCCTCTGTGGATGTGATCACTGGGGTTATCAAGGCCAATTTCCCGTCACGAATTTCGTTCCGAGTGGCCCAGAAGGTGGACTCGCGGACGATCCTGGACCAGATGGGAGCCCAACAACTGCTGGGGAAGGGAGATATGCTGTTCATTCCTCCAGGCTCATCCAAGATGATGCGGGTACATGGCCCATTTGTGACGGAAGAGGAGACTGCTGAGATTGTCAAACACCTGAAATCCCAGGCTCAGCCGGTTTACAATCAGACCATCCTGGAAGATACCGCAGAAAAGGGCCAGCCGCTGGAGGCGGATCAACAGGCTGACGAGCTCTACGACGAAGCGGTGCGGATCGTGGTGGAAATGGGCAAGGCTTCCACTTCAACCCTGCAACGCCGACTTCGGCTGGGCTATGGGCGAGCCGCCCGACTCATTGACATGATGGAGAGAGACGGAATCGTTGGGCCCGCTGACGGCAGCAAGCCCCGCGAAATTCTGAAGAAGCGCTCCTACTACCAAGAGATCGATGAAGAACGACTCGAAGAGTGAGTGGTGAAAGGCTCCCATCAAATCACTGGGCAGGCCGAAGCGACTCCTCAATCCAATTCAGGTAGTTGTGCGCCCCTTCGACAACCGGGACGGCAATGACTTCCGGTACTCCATAAGAATGGAGCCGCAAGATCTCCTTTTCGAGCTCCCCATACCGTGAGCGCGAGGTCTTGATGAGGAGCAGGATCTCCTGGTCTTCTGTCAGCTTGTTTTCCCACCAGTAGTAGGACGTGATGCCTGGCACGATATTGACGCATGCCGCCAGACGCGCCTCCACCAGGCCGTGCGCGATGGCTTCGGCCTCGCCCCGGTTTCCGCAGGTCACGAGCACAACAATCTTGTCGGTCACTCTGGTCTCTCCCAAAAAGGGGATTTCTATTATAGTGCTTTTGGGTTAGACTGCCTCCAATTTTCGGTTCCCGTCGGTGGACTCGAAACCCGGATCCAGACTGGGTTCTGGCTTTGGCAAGTGGATAGCACGCATGAGCGAAATCAAGTTCGGCACCTCAGGTTGGCGGGCGATCATCGCCGAGGATTTCACCTTCCAGAATGTCCGCCTGGCCACGGCTGCCATCGCCGAATTCGTTAAACGAGCCTTGCCTCAACCCCGCTTGATTGTCGGATACGATACGCGGTTCCTGGCCGAGAAATTTGCCTGGGAAAGCGCTGAAGTGCTCTCGGGTCTGGGAGTCCAGGCCTATTATTGCCGATCGGCTACCCCGACCCCGGCGATTGCCGCGGAAGTTCTGCGGCGAAAAACAGACGGAGCCATCAACATCACAGCCAGCCATAACCCGGGCGAGTATTGCGGGCTCAAGTTCTCTTCATCCGACGGGGCACCCGCTCTTCCGGAAATCACCCGCCAGCTGGAGCAGCTGATCGAGTCGTTGAAGGCGACCCCTCGTCTCTACAATTCGGTCAGACCTCAGCACGAACTGATCGAGAGAATCGACATCACGGCAGAGTACCTGGGGTTGATGGAAAACATAGTCGACCTCAAGTCCATCCGGCAGTCCGGCGTGAAGGTGGGCTACGATCCCCTCTACGGGACCGGAGTCGGATACTTGGATGGGCTGCTGTCGAGCTCCGGAATTCCAGTTCACACGATTCATGATCGTCGGGATGTGCTCTTTGGCGGGCATCCGCCGGAACCGGCGGAGGATATTCTGGCAGACCTGAAAGCGCTGGTATCGCACGGCCAGGCCGACCTCGGACTTTCAACCGACGGAGATGCCGATCGGTTCGGAATCCTGGATCGTAGCGGCGACTACATTCCACCAAACCAGATTCTCGGCCTGCTTTTCGACTACTTGATTGAAACTCGGGGCTGGAAGGGAGGAGCGGCACGCAGCGTCGCGACGTCCCATTTTGTGGATGCAGTCGCCCGCTTTCACCAAAGGGAGTTGCATGAGACGCCGGTGGGATTCAAATACATTGGAGAGCTGATCAAGGCTGACAAGATCGTGATTGGAGGTGAGGAGTCCGCCGGCTTGACGATCAAAGGCCATGTTCCGGAAAAAGACGGCATCCTTGCCTGCCTGTTGGCGGCTGAAGCTGTCGCGCGGCGGGGCAAGAGCCTTCGCCAGCAGCTGGACGAGCTGCAACAGAAGGTCGGCTTTTTCTTCACGGTTCGTTTGAACCTTCATCTGACCGAGGAATTGAAGGAGAAGGTGCGAGTTCGATTGGAAAGCCCTCCAAAACAGTTGGGGGGGCGGACCGTCGTCCGGCTGAATCGATTAGACGGGTTGAAGATGATGTTTGAGGACGACAGCTGGATCTTGCTCCGACTCTCAGGGACCGAACCTGTGGCGCGCTGCTACGTGGAAACCCATAGCCAGCAGGAGCTGGAGCGCCTCACTCAGGTAGCCAAGGAGTTTGTTCTCAATGACTGAAACACGCCTGTCCAGCCCGCCACGAGGGGGTCCGAATGCGACTGCCTGAAGGTCGTCCCTTCTTGAAGCGACTGATGCTGAGCCTGACGGCCGTTTTGCTCTTGCTCTTGGTCGGGCATGCCATTCTTGGAAAGCGTGGTTACCTGGAGGTCAGGAGAATTGAGGATCGAAACGAGGAATTACGGCAGAAAATCCAGCAACTCCAATCCGAGAACCGAGACCTTCTGGCGGAGATTCATTCCCTGAAAACCGATCCTCGCACGATCGAAAAGATCGCTCGCGAAGAGCTGGGACTGGTCAAGCCGGGAGAGGTGAAGATCACGCCTCAGAACCCGCGCTCCACGCCGGCTCCGGGTCATTCCCCCTGATTTGCGGGTGGCTCCGCACCCGCAACAGGGCGCTCCCCTCCTCTGAACGCCACACTTTCCAACGGTCCAGGAAAATCCGACCCAGAATCCGATCTTCATAAGACCGGCAGTCTCCGGGTTTTATCGCGGCCCAAGCTGCTTGACAGTGAGTTGGGGATGGGCTAAGGTTCGGACTTTCCTGAAGTTGAATAACTGGGCTCCGTGGCGGCCGAGCAGTTCTCTGCAGCGGGAGGATCCTTTCGCGGTGACCGCGGCCCTGTTTCGCTCAAGTCAAGGTCAGAGTTTCACAAGTCCTCCGATTTCGGGCCAACGCCAGAAAGGAGCCTGGTCCCCATATGAGCGTCCCTAACGTTGACCGGCACGCGGAATACAACAAAGGCAAACTTTTCCTGCTCAGTGTCATTGCTCTCACCACCGCAGGCATCGGCTTTGCTATCCGTGGAAGCATTGCGGTTGATCTCCAATCGACCTTTTTTGACCCGATCGACAAACTCCGCTCTGCTGAGATGGTGGGAGCTGTGCTTGGCGTCGTTTTTCTGGGATTTGCCTTTACGATTGCCATTGGCAGTCCCCTGCTGGATTTCCTCGGAATGGGCCGCCTGCTGGCCTTGTCAAGCCTTTGCTTCATTGTTGGCTCACTGGTCGTGATTTTCGCCGGGTCTCTTTCGTCAGGGGACTCGATTTACTGGGTAGTGTGGGGAGGCATGCTGGTTACGGGGATCGGGCAAGGTCTGGTCGAGACCGTGATCAACCCGCTGGCAGCGACTGTCTATCCTGACGACAAGACGCACAAGCTCAACGTTCTGCATGCTTGGTGGCCGGGAGGAATCATCATTGGGGGAGTGCTCAGCCTGTTCCTGGGAGAACTCAATTTTGGGTGGCAGGTCAAATTGGCCGTAGTCATCGTTCCGGCAGCCCTCTTCGGGGTGTTGATCCTGGGAACCCGATTCCCACCCACCGAGCGTGTGGCGGCAGGGGTTTCCTTCGGAGCGATGTTCCGGGAAGTCCTTAAGCCCTTTTTCTTGGTTTGGTTCTTTTCGATGTTTCTGACCGCGGCCGCGGAGCTGGCCCCCGGGCAGTGGGTTGATCTTGCGTTGACCAGGACCGTGGGCATCAAAGGCATTTGGCTCCTCGTCTACGTGAGTGGCCTGATGTTCGTCATGCGCCACTTCGCAGGGCCCCTGGCTCACAAACTTTCACCGGTTGGCTTGCTGTGGGTTTCCTGCCTCCTGGCGTCAGGAGGGCTGCTGCTTCTGAGCACGGCCAACTCCCCTCTGAGGGGATTGTTCGCTGCCACTGTCTGGGGGATTGGCGTTTGCTACATGTGGCCGACCATGCTGGGCGCCACTTCCGAACGATTCCCAAAAGGAGGGGCGCTCCTAATGGGATTGATGGGGACAGCGGGAACTTTGTCGATTTACTTTGTGCTGCCTCAGATGGGAAAGATTTTTGACGGGGCCAAGATTGCGACGGCCGGCGGAGCGGAAGCTTTCAATGCGCTGTCAGCTCAAGCGGAAGGCGGAGGGGCGGAAGCAGTCGCACGGTTGGGCCAGGTTCTGGCCGTTGCTTCCCAAACTTCTTTCCGCTATGTGGCCGTGTTACCGGCCCTCTTGCTGGCGGTCTTCGGAGCCATTTGGCTCTACGATAAGTCCAAGGGTGGTTACAAGCCAGTCAAGTTGTCCACAGAAGTATCGGTCGAGCGCTGAGGCACCATTGGGGAGTGGGGTGTTTCAAAGTGGCTATTCCGAGACTTCAACGACAACCTCCTCACTTGGCCAGGACTCGATCCCATCCGAGAAAGCTGTCACTACGAACAGAAAACGGCCCGGAGAGTCGGCCTGAAGCCAGTATTCCAGGTCCGGTGCCTGCACTGTACCCACTTGTTCGAAGGCTTCAGTTCGACGGGTGCCGCGGTAAATCCGAAACTCGCTGATTCTGGAAAGATCCGGGTATTGCCAACTCAAATGCAGGAGTTCTCCCATCCTTTTTCGAACACTCGGCGTCGTGTCGGTGGAGGCGAAGAAGCCAGAGGTGGCTCTGGAACGGTCGATGACTTCGGAGAGGACGATCAGAGGTTCGCCGCTGACGGATTCCACGGTGACAGGGCCATAGCTTCCCTCCGGGAGCAAAAGGTGATTGAGAATGTCGCTTTGCCTGACTGTGGCCCTGGGTGGCATAAGCCACTCAACAGGTGTGCCGGTGCCGACGCCATGCCGATCCTTCGCCTGAACGCGGGCTAGTGCCGGCGTCCTGCCCAGATTAGAGACCATTAAGCTCGAAACAAACGGTCCCACGCGTGCCGCGGAGGGAATCAGCCACTGCCGACTTCCTTCGGCTTGTCCCGTTACCAGAAGAGTCCCTCCTGGTGATGGGTTCCTGAGCAGGGAAGCAGCCACAATCTCGCGCTCGGCTGCGATGCGAACCAGTCCAAACGCGGGCCCTCCGATCACCTCGCTCAGGACGTCGGCGACAACCAACTCAAGGGTAGAAAAGCCCTCCAGGGCTAGATACCTTTTTAGAATCTTGACGCCGGTGGGAGCAAAGAAATCAAACTGAAGTTCTGTGGCTTCCGCCGTGGTGTTTGCCACAGTGATTCTGGAATCAAAGCCATCTGCCGTGACCTGGAAGGGAAGATACTGCTCCCGAGCGGCTTGGGACGTCGGAATGCCTGGGGAAAATTCACTTGAGGTGTTTTGCGCATGTGTCAGCTTCCAGGCTACGACGAGCCGGCTTCCCGGTCGCCCAACCACCTCGAGCCACGCGTCATTGCCGGCTCCCATTGTCAAGCTGCCTAGATCCGGAATCAGGTGCTGGTTTCTCGGCCCCAAGCTTAGGGTCGGAAGCGAAAACGACGCTCCGGCAGGGTTGCGGACAATCAGTCCGACTTCAGCGGGCTGGTCCTCATGGTTCAGAATCGACAAGGCTGTTGCGGAAGTTTCCCCTCCAAATATGGGAATCAAAAAATGATCGGAGTCTTGGCCGATCGCGGACAAGAACAGGATCGCCCCATCGTTGGTGATCTGGGCGAGGGATCCCGAAACGGGTTCCGAAGACAGAAGTTCAAAATATCCCTCGAACGGGTCCAAAGCTCCATCCAGCGGGAAGAAATCCAGGATGCCGTTAACCTGGAGAAACTCAAACGAGTTTAAAGTCCAGCTCCGCTCTCCAACCACCTGCCCGTTGCCGGTGTTAAGCCTGATGGAGACCGTCGCTTCCGCCGAGCCGAGGTTGTTCAGAATCAGATTAGCCCTCAGAGTGTCGCTCTTCGTTACGAACGGGATCAAAAGGGGATGAAGGGCTTCCGCTCGTGCAACATTCGACAACGCCGCGAAAGTTAGAATCAGCGCACCAAGCCCCACCCAGCGTGGTCGTGTTCCGGTACCTCGCAGCGCCGGGACTGCAAAACCAGAATGATCTCGGACAGGCTTACAGCTCTCACTCATTTCAGGCTAAGAGGGCAGAGAAGACACTTACTGCGTCGAGTCTACAGGTTCGAATTGAGGGGGGTCAAGTCTGGAGACCGGATAAAAACCGGATAACGTTGGGGGGCTTGTGGGCAAGATCCGACGGGCCAATCGTGGAACTCTCTACAGCTTGTCTAATCATTTCCCGAGACCGGCTTCATGGATGCACAGGAGCAACTCAATCGGGATGATGAGCCTGGGAGGATGCGGCGAGAGAAAAGCATGTTGCGACGCAAAAGCCTTGTGGCGGTCGCTCCCACAACCTGCGCAAACTCCTCTGGCACAGCGGACGGTCAGAACAAACAAAAAAACCTGCCTTGTCCTGAGTTACACGGGCACAAGGCAGGTTAAAGGTTGGGTGTCTTACTTCTTCTTCGCAGTTTTCTTGGCTGGCTTTTTTGCGGCTTTCTTCGGGGCAGCTTTCTTGGTCATCTTTTTCTTCGGAGCTGCCTTCTTAGCCGATTTCTTAGCTGTGGCCATTTTTACCTCCTTTTTTTAAAGATAGAGCAAAGAAAGTCCCGATTCATACACTGCCAACTTACCCAGCTTCAGCATGAGCAGGAACGGTGTGCAACAGGAGCGTCAACATGAACCGGAGCCGGAAGAGGACGCAACGTATTTCAGGAAGTCTCCTTTTTTTTTTCGGCTAGGACGGAGACCTCGCTGGGCTCAGCTTTCTCAGGCGCGTTCGTCTTTCCTTCAGCTGGCTTAGCCTCCTTTGAACTTTCTTTTGCTTCTCGAATAGACCTCTCTTCCCTCAAGTAGTTCTTGATCAGCTTGTTAACAATCTTTTTGATGGAGGTTCGATGACGCGTCGCGCTTAATTTAAGCTCGATGTGGTCCTCATCATCGATTTCAACGTTGATCTTGGCCATTAGACCCTGCTTAAGAGAATTTTATAATTACATTCCAACAAAACTTGTTACATAAATTCGTTTGTACTTATATAGCGTAAGTTTTCTGATGTCAACAAAAATCTCTTCGTGGATTCACACTTTTCTACATTTGTTCCAGACTATCGGCCTCGAACCTTAAAACTTTAGGTTTCGTCCCGATTCCAGCGTGCGCGACCTAGCGCAGCATTCTGCCTGGAACAAATTGCTAAGCTTCGTATCTCGGTTGATCGATGAGACTGCTTAGGAATTTGGAGTCTCCAGTCGATAAGAGCATGGCCAGAGCAGGACTAGACCCTTAATCCGCCAGGTAGACAGCACCGATGAACGACAACGACAACGGAATCGTCGAACGAAGAGGTTCGGACCGGCTGATTGATGACTCGCTTCTACTGGTGAGCGGCTACAATGCTGCGGGTCTCCCATTTAGCGAGACGACTCGCGTCAATGACGTGAGTCCAGGCGGAATCTCGTTTTACCTCAAGACCCCAATCGAGCCTGACACCAAGCTGCAACTGACGATTTGTCCAACCAAAAGAGAAGAAATTCCTGCTTTCAAGGTTGAGGCGAAAGTGCTAAGAACCAAGAACACTCAGCGTCCGGATAAATCTTGCTTCGTGGCAGCCCAGTTTCAGGGTGTGATTGAGCGGTTGATCGAGGACGAAGACACCGAGGACATCGCTCGGGAACTTCAGTGCGCCATCGAGTTGGATGAGCGTCTTCGCCACTTGTGACGGGGAAGGTATCTAGGGGACAATGTTCGAGGATCGGAGAAAGAGCAAGCGCGTAAGCGTCAGTATTCCTATTCGTGTTAAGGGTCTGGATCAGAAGGGGAACCGATTCGAGGAAGTGACGAAGTCGATTGACGTCAGTTCGGATGGGGCCTGTTTCGCGCTGGCCCATACCATTAAGGTGGGCACTCACCTCGAGCTCTCACTCCCCCTGCCGCGACACCTCCAGCGAGGGGTTTCCCCCAAAGCGGTCTACGAGACTTTCGGCTTGGTCGTCCGGGTTGAAAACGACGCTCAGCGCCGGAGCTTCAAGGTGTCGGTGAAATTCAGGGCGGCCAACGTCAAGCAGTACCGGGCTGAGCTGTAGGGTCGAGCAACGCCGGTTCGACCTGCCGTTCAATTTTTTCTTCGCGGCTGATAGCTCTTCTCACCGGCCTCAACAGGAACCTTCAGCCAATTCTGGACCGGCGGGAGCTGGCAAGTACTGTACGGCGTGTAGGCACAATAAGGATTGTGGGCCAGGTTGAAATTTAGCAGCACCTGACCTTTTTCCGGAAGCGCTGTGTACAAGTACCTTCCTCCTTCGTAGGTCTCCTTGCCATTGGTAGCATCCTTGAACATGAAGAACAACTCTTCGGGATCCGGTTCCTCATAAACCGGCTCCAGCCGCTGTTTGATTCCAGCGAGTTCAAACTCCGCCACACCCGGGCAGATCAGTTCCTCCACGTGGCCGGTGATTGATGCAACTTGAATCTTCTTCACCGGTTGGTAAGGGGTAAACCTGGCCAGCACTCGAAACTCAGCCCGGATAGGGTAACGCTTTAGCCCTGAGAATTTCTGCAAAGGCGGATTGTCTCGATCAATCACTCGCACCGCGAGTTGGCCGCCACGGCTGATCACCTTGAAGTCGATTCGGCCAATCGACACCAAGTCCGGTTTCCCGTCTCCGGCGTCGCTCCGGAGTTCCTGGTGGGTCACCTGTTTTTCGTTTAACGTCGCCACCACCGACGGGTCGGTGATCTCCAGGCGTACTCGCTGCCCCTCAAGGGTCAAGCGGCCTACGTTGGGGGGGACGGCGTCTGCGGGAAGGCGAACCTCCAGGCCGTCGGCGCCGCCCAGGCGATTGACCCCCGGCTTGAGCCAGAAGAGTCCAGCCAGGGCGAGGGGGCTCTTTGGAGAGCGCATCCAAGACTCACGGTCATGCCAGTACTTTAGGTCTTCATCCCGGCTCGTTTGGGCCGGGGCAACGGTGACGGCCACCAGCACCACGGCGGAGCAGAGATAGCGCTTTAGCTGACTCGACATTGAAAAGCTCCCTTTGGAGCGCGAGCGCTCCGCTTTCATTGAAGAACAGTCCGTCCTGCTCAAGGCTGCGGCAGTTGAACGGGCGCATAGACAATGGCGGACTGTGCGCCGCGTGGCTGGTGTTCCACCAGCTCGATGCGGACACCGCGGGCAGCAGCCCGCACGATTCCGAGCGGTCCGACCTTTGGCGTGAAGCAAACGTCGGCAACCTGCTTCATTCTGTTTTGAAACCGGCCACAGGAAACCTCAAACCGGCCGGCGGGGACTTGCAGCCTGTCCGCGGTCACCTTCTCTTGCGTCCATCCCGCCGCTGGTCTTTCAAGTTGTGCTTGCAGCAGGGGGTGCAGCCTGCTCATCGGAATCGAAACCGGTGGATTCAGACCCGTTTGGCTCACCAATTCACCTGTAGCGCCTGCCAAGAAGACTCGAAGATCCCCAAAAGGTCGCAGGACTCTGTTAACGACCATCTCTCGCTCTGAGTTTTGTGGCTCAATCTGAGTCTCAAGCCACAAGAGGTTCTCATCGCCCCTGTGGGAGGTGTCTTCCAGGGTCGTTATCCTGAGATACGATACCTCGAGATAGCCCGGCCGGGAGAGGGTGATCTTATACTTGGCGGACTCTCCCGCCCTCCACTCTCTGAGGCCGTAGAGCGCCGGATCCAGTGGAACATCGATCGACTCGAAGAGCGTTGAACCTCCTCGAGCTGCGCTCTCTGCCAATACGAAAATGAAAAAGAGCCAGCCGATCAGAGTACTCCGGAAAACCCAGCGTGTTGCTCGTGTCATGTGGTGGTGGAGGTGAAAACCTTTGGGGATGCCCAGTGCGGGTGGTATATTACACTACGACCCGACCTTCTGAAGAGGAAGGAATCACGTCGTGTGAAGCATGACCCCTCTTGGTTTTCCCCAGATGATTTTACCGATCGTTAAGTACGGTGAGGAGGTTCTCCAACGCTTGTGTGAGCCGGTTGAGGTCTTTGATGAGGATCTGAAGCGACTCGCGCAGGACATGGTGGAAACCATGTACGCCGCTCCGGGCTACGGCCTGGCGGCACCTCAGGTAGGCGTGGCCAGACGCCTGATTGTTTTGGATGTGACCGTAGGGCAGAAGCCGGACTCCTTGCTGATCCTGGCGAACCCGGAATTGGTTTTTGCCGAGGGAGACCAGTACGAGGAGGAAGGCTGCCTCAGTATCCCCAACTTCACTGCACGGGTGCATCGCCCTTTGCGCGTTACCGTTTCCGGCCAGGACCTGTCCGGAAGATCCCATATTGTTCAGGGAGAATCGATCCTGGCGCGTGTCCTTTCCCATGAAATCGATCACCTGAACGGTATCTTGTTCATCGACCACCTGGGTGCGATCAAGCGTGACATGATCAAGAGGAAGATCCGCAAGTTGGTACGGGCTGGAGAGTGGTAATGCGTCTTGCCTTCATGGGCACTCCCCAGTTCGCTATTCCTGCCCTGCAAAGGCTCCTCTCGAGTACGCACCAAGTGACAGCAGTCATCACTCAACCTGACCGGCCAGCCGGCCGGGGTGAGCCTACGACCCTGCCTCCCGTCAAGCGCCTGGCCCAGGAGGCCGGTATCCCAGTGCACCAGCCGGAGAGGCTCCTTGCCGATCAGTACCAGGCCGTTTTCGAGCAACTGGAAATCGATGCGTGGGTTGTCGTGGCGTATGGAAAAATCCTGCCCGACTGGCTGATCAACCTGCCGCGATTTGGAGCGCTCAACATCCACGCCTCTCTGCTCCCCAAGTACCGCGGGGCGGCTCCCGTGCACTGGGCCATCGCTAATGGTGAGACCCACACGGGCATCACCATCATGCAAATCGACTCGGGGATGGACACGGGGCCGGTGTTGTTGCAGGAGAAAGTCGCGATCCGTCCCGACGAGTCCGTCAGCGAGCTCCAGGCGAGGTTGGCCCAGAAGGGCGCCGACCTGCTGCTTTCAGCCCTGAAATTGGCGGAACAGAACCAGTTGGTTCCGGTCGCGCAGAATCATCGAGAGGCCAGCTATGCGCCTATACTCAAGAAGGCAGATGGGCAGCTGCACTGGAGGGAAAGCGCCGAGGCGCTCTACAATCGAGTTCGAGCGTTCAACCCCTGGCCCGGAACCTACACCTTCTTAAAGGGGGCCATCTTTCGGATTTGGGACGCACGCCCTCTTCCTTTCGAAGAGGGGGACTACCCGGTGGGTTCTCTTTTTGTTCACCCAAAACACGAGGTTGTCGTGCAGTGTGGCACCGGTCTGCTGAAGTTGCTTGAGGTTCAGCTGGAGAACCGGAGACGACTGCCCTCCCTGGAATTCGCAAACGGTTTTCGACTGAGGGCCTGTCAGCCTCTACTGCTGGGAAGGTAGTATTGTCCGTTTCGCCTGCCCGCCGCTTCGCCTTCAAGATACTTCTGCAGTCGGCCACCTCTGACCTGCAGATTTCAGATGCTCTTCATTCACCCCAATGCGAAGCCCTGGAGTTACGGGATCGGCGGCTTAGTGCCGAGTTGGCGTACGGGGTTGCGCGGAACCAGTCCTTGCTGGACGGGTATCTGAGCCGCTTCTTACGAACGCCATTCGCGCGGCTGGATCTGCCAGTGGCCGTTTCCCTAAGGTTGGCCGCCTACCAGCTCTTGTTTCTCGACCGGGTGCCGGCTCGAGCCGCGGTCCATGAATCGGTCTCCCTGGTGCGAGCGGCGGGGTACCACTCGGCGTCCGGCATGGTCAATGCCGTTCTCCGTAAAGTCACCAGGCGGGACTTTGCGACGACGCTGGCAGGATTAGAGCTGAATGACGTCGCCGGACTCAGCCTTCGTTACTCCCACCCTGAATGGCTGGTGGGACGTTGGGTGCGACGCTTTGGGCTGGCACTCGCCAAAGCCACCCTGGAGCAAAACAACCAGAAACCCCGACACTATTTTCGGCTGAGCTGTCCGCTGGCCGAGAGCAAGGCGGTTCTCGAATCGTTGACCTCTGTCGAGATCGAGCCGCACCCATCCGTGGAGGGGGCATGGAGCGCGACGCGGGGAGACATCACTGCCACCCCTGCTTTCCAGATGCATCGCATTTATCAGCAAGACCCTGCTTCGCAGTGGGCGGCCCATTTGCTGGATCCAGGCAACGCACGCCTGTGTCTCGATCTCTGTGCCGCTCCGGGTGGCAAAGCCTCCCTCTTGGCCCGCCTGGGCCGCGGCAAGATCCGGATCGTGGCAGTCGATCGCGTGAGGAGGCGGTTGTCGACCGCTCGAAATCTGCATGGCCAGTTGTGGCCCAGCTTGCTGTTTGTTGCCGCCGATGGAACCCAGCCTCTCCCTTTCAACCGAGTCTTTGATCGAGTGCTGATCGACGCGCCCTGTTCGGGCACGGGGACGGTGGGGCGCAATCCCGAGATTCGGTGGCGCCTGGCAGAAAAACGCCTCCAGGCGTACCAGAATCGCCAGTTGCAGTTACTGAATAGGGCTGCCCAGGCGCTGGTGGCGGGAGGTCGCCTGGTCTACTCAACCTGCTCCCTGGAGCGGGAAGAGAACGAACAGGTCATTGAACGCTTCCTGACACTGCACCGTGAGTTTTCCGTCGCGATCCCGGATGCGTCGGCATTTGCCTCCGTTGTGGCGAGCTCTCAAGGCGTCACACTCCTGCCGTCATCCCAGAACAACGATGGGTTTTTTGCGACGATCTTAGTCAGAAACCGCTGAGTTGGTTCTGCTGCAGACAGGTCTTTGTATGGCTTTTTTCGTGTCGGCCCGCTTGAAGGATGCCGATAAAGGGAGAGCTGTTTTCAGCCGCGGTTGTCGCGCCGCTGATCCTGGGTTCCAGGCCGATCTGTGACCGCAAATTGTCTGGAGTGCCTGACATTGCAGAATTTCTGTTGACGATCTGTTCAGCATGCGGATAATTAATGGGCTTTCTGTTGAGTCGTCGAGCTGGTTCTTCGGTTTGAGTGCGGGACGAGTAGGCCCACCCCATCCAGGAAAGCCATCCAACTCAAAAGCGCGAGAGTCTTCTCGGCCCTCCGGGGCCAATGCGGCCAAGGCTCAGCTGTCTTCATAAGGAATCTTGAGGAATATGAACAAAAGTCCCGATGCAAACCTCCTTCGTCCTGACCACCAAAACCGAATTGAGATCGTCAAGAGCCTGCCGTTTTTTGGCGTGCATCTTGCCTGTCTGGCGGCTTTCCTGACCGGAGCTTCCTGGAAGGCCGTTTTCCTCTGCGTGGGCCTTTATGTGATCCGGATGTTCGGGATCACGGCTGGCTATCACCGGTATTTTTCGCACCGGACTTACAAGACCAGCCGCTTCTTTCAGTTTGTTCTGGCCTGGATCGGCTGCTCGGCAGTGCAGAAGGGACCTCTGTGGTGGGCCTCGCACCACCGCCGTCACCATCAGCATTCCGATCAGGAGGAGGACATCCACTCGCCGGAACGAATGGGCTTCTGGTGGTCCCACGTGGGCTGGATCTTGTGCAGAAAATACGAGGCGACGGATTACGGTGTGATCAAGGATCTGGCCATCTACCCGGAGCTCAGGTGGTTGAATCGTTTTCACGTGGTCCCGGGTGTTGTGTTGGCCGTCGCCTGCTTCCTGCTGTTGGGTTGGCAGGGATTGGTTTGGGGGTTTTTTATCAGTACCGTGCTGCTATACCACGGGACATTTGTTATCAATTCGCTCTGCCACATGTTCGGCAGGCGTCGCTATGCCACCACGGACACAAGCCGCAACAGCTTTCTTCTCGCCTTCATCACGCTTGGTGAGGGCTGGCATAACAACCACCACTACTACGCCACTTCGGTTAACCAGGGATTTTTCTGGTGGGAGCTCGATGTCTCCTACTACACCCTGAAGTTGCTTTCTCTCCCCCGAATTGTTTGGGACTTGAAGAAACCGCCCCGCCGGGTACTCGAAGAGGCTCGGGCTCAAGCCGCTTAGTTGTCCCTGACGAACCCGCATTCTCTGGGCTGACCCCAGCGCTCGTGTCAAATTGTCAGGCTGTACAAGGCTGTGGTAGCATTTCACTTACCCGCATGAGTGATGGGGAGAAAGCCGGGTGAAGCGAAAGCTGCGAGCCTTTCTGCGGTTCCTGTTCTACGGGTTGATTCTGTTCTCTGCCGGCTTCGTAAGCTGTCTAACTTCGATGGGCTTGGCGATTCGGGGCGCTGAGATCGTTGTTCCAGACTTGGTGGGAAGAACGGTCGGGGAAGGCCGTCACCTCGTCGGGCAGAGGGAATTAGGGCTTAAGGTGGAGAGCTACCGCTTCGACGACCAGGTTCAGGTTGATCGTATTCTTTCGCAGCACCCCACCCCTGGGTCCAAACTAAAAAAGAACCGCAACGTCAGAGTCATTGTGAGTCTCGGCCCGCGACATATCCCAGTGCCTGACCTCCTTGGCACGAGTCTGAGAGCGTCTCAGATTCTTCTCCTTCGGCGTGGTTTGTCCATGGGCATGACTTCGACAATTCGATGCCAAGACACAGAGCCGGGTCAAGTCCTATCACAGGACCCTCGGCCGGATGTGAAATTAGCTCAGAGTCCCCAGGTGAACATTTTGCTTTCGGCGGGTTCCGAGCGGCCTGCTTACGTGATGCCGGATTTGACCGGACTGGTTCTTCAGGACGTGCTGCCGGCTCTGGAAGGTTTAGGTCTGAAGGTGGTCGAGCCAGGGTATCGGACTGTTCCGGGGTTGGCAAAGGACACGATCCTCAACCAAACACCGCTTCCTGGAAACAAGATCGGGCAGGGAGACTCTGTTCGCGTCGATGTGTCACGATAACGCTCAAATCCGGTTGGCACCCTCCATTCTGTCCGCGGATTTTTCCCGGCTGGGCGAGGAGATTCGCACGGTAGAGCAGGCAGGCGCCCACCTTATACATGTCGATGTGATGGACGGCCACTTCGTCCCCAACCTGACGCTGGGTCCCCCGCTGGTAGCATCCATCCGCAAGACAACCCAGTTGCCACTGGACGTGCATCTGATGGTCGAGAACCCCGACCTCTTGATTCCGGCCTTCGCAGAAGCCGGTGCAGATTGGATTTCGGTGCACGTGGAAGCCTGTCGTCACTTGGATCGCACACTCCAGCTGATTCGTTCTTGTTCCCTCAGGGCCGGGGTCGTGCTCAACCCGGCGACTCCGATCACCGCTCTAGAAGAGGTCTTGCGGCTGGTGGACACCGTACTCATTATGTCCGTGAATCCAGGCTTCGGCGGGCAGGAGTTCATCCCTTACTCACTCGAGAAGATTAAGAGACTGAGAAAAATCATTCAGCACAAGGGCCTGTCAGTTAGAATAGAGGTCGATGGAGGGGTCAATCTCGAAAATGTGGGGGATCTTGTGCGAAGCGGAGCCGAGATCCTGGTGGTTGGGTCTCAGATTTTTTCATTCCAAGATCCGAGCCAGAGGGTAAAGTCTTTTCTCGAGGCGTTTACGGCTGCCATGGATGGAGACCGAGCGGAGGCTCCGGGACGCTCAGCCTAATCGCCTTTCCGAAATGAGGGTGGATGCCCTCTAAGGCAGGCGTAACGAACTGATTCGAATTCTTAGCTGGGAGAATGTTTGATGTATAGAAAGCTGCTTTTCGCGTTAGTGACGGGTGGGTCGGCCTTGGCCATGATTGGATGTTTCGGATTTGGAGGGAAGAAGGCCGAGGTCGTTACTCCAATGGGAGATGCCGAGCCCGACAAGATTCTTTACGAGAAGGGACTCAGGGACCTCGAGAAGAGTCGCTATGAAGTATGCCGCTTGACGTTCCAGACACTCCTGAATACCTACCCTGACAGTGACTACAAGGAGAAAGCCAAGTTGGCCATTGCTGACTCCTTTTTCAAGCAGGGAGGCACCTCCGGCTTGGTCCAGGCCGAAGCCGAGTATCGCGACTTCATGACCTTCTTCCCGACCAGTGAGGATGCCGACGATGCCAAGATGCGCATCGCCATGACTCATTACAAACAGATGGAGAAGCCGGATCGCGACCGAACCCAGGCCAAGGCGGCGGAACGTGATTTTAAGGAATTTCTGGAGGAGTTCGAAGATAGCCCTTTGGCGGATGAAGCCCGGCAGCGATTGCGGGAAGCTCAGGAAGTCTTGGCCGAAGGCGACCTTCGCGTTGCCGACCACTATATGATCCTGAAGCGATACGACGCATCGATCAGCCGTTCGGCAACCGTGATCCGCGACTACCCGGACTTCAGCAGGCAAGATCGAGCGCTGTTTGTCCTGGCACAGGCCCTGGAAAAGAAGAAGATGATCCCGAGGGCAGGTTACTACTACGGCAAAGTCGTCAGCGAACACCCCCTTAGCGACTTGGTCGAAGCTGCTCGAAAGAAGCTCGAGGACCTGAATCTTCCTATTCCTGAAGTCAACCCCGAAGCTTTGGCCCGGGCGCAGGCTGAACAAGAGGATCGGGCCAGGCGGTCTTTTCTTGGTCGTGTGGCGACCCTCTTCACCAAGAGCCCAGACGTTTCGAAGGCTCGAAAGTCCAGCCGTCCGCCGTTGGACTTGGGTGCTGAACGCATCAACTTGGAGGCCGCGGCGACGGCTGTCTCCACACCGCTTCCGGTGGGCTCCGGTTCGGGAGACGCCAGTGCCGGTGTAGCCGCCGAAATTGTGAATCGGCCGTCCACAGAGCCGGCAGCTGCGGGCTCATCGCCGACTTCGGAAACTTCTCGGCCTGATGATGGCAAGGGGCCATCGGGTGCCGATCAAACGAGCGGGAATGGCCCCGGAACTGAACCCCAGCAAATTCAGAAGTCCTCGGACTCCACAAAGGAGACCAAAGAGGGGTCAGACAAAAAGAAATCAGGCGTTCGTAAGCTCTTCCGCTTCTAGCTAAGTGGCTAGAAATCCTGTGTTTCGAGCGACTTTTCCCTAAAGTTTCCAGGCCTGCAAACGATTGATCCGAATGACGCCAAAGCTGGGCAAGTTGCAGGTGTCTTAAGGAGAAGGGAATGGCGAAAACCATCTTGTTGGCGGATGACAGCATCACGATCCAAAAGATCGTAAACCTGACCTTTTCCGGAGAAGGCATCGAGGTCGTCACCGTTGCCAATGGCGACGCCGCTATCAAGAAGGTTCACGAAATCCGACCGAATCTCGTGCTGGCAGACATCTTCATGCCTGGAAAGAACGGGTACGAGGTCTGTGAATACCTAAAGGCGGAACCTTCCTTGAGTGGGATACCTGTCATCCTGCTGGTGGGGGCATTCGAGCCTTTCGACACCAATGAAGCCGAGCGCGTGAAGGCGGATGGACATTTGACGAAGCCGTTTGAGATCAAAGTCCTCATTTCTGCGGTCAATTCCCTGATCAGTACTCAGGAACCTGCGGTGGAAGAACCGGTGGCTGGAGAAAAGCCAGCCGAGGAGCCCCTTGGAGTTGAGGTCGCGCTGCCGGAGGCCGTTGCACTGGAGCCTGCGTTCCAGGTGGAGCCACCCACTTCGGATGTGGATGCGGGAAGTGAAGCAGGAATCGAGGCAGAGGAATGGTCAACGCCGGCTGAGGTTGCTCCATCGCTCCCTCTCGGAGTGAGTCCGGATGAACCAGAGCTTGGCTTGGGGGAGCCTTCCCAAGAACCCGAGCAGTTGGATCAGCCACCCAGCGCGCAACCTGCTGAACTGTCTGAGAGACCTCGGTCCGTAGCCCCGCAGATTGATCTTGAGGAGCTGGACCCACTGGGCCTGTACAGTTCGGACCTCTTACCGGACTACTCTGAAGGCGAAGCTCAGACTTCGAGTGAGGCCCCCGCTTTGGTCGTTGACATCTGGGAGTCCCGATCCGGCACGGCCGAGGTCAACGAGGCCGTGGTTGAGTTGGAGTCAGAAGCCCTGCCTGCGGAGAGGGCGAGTGCGGCCGAAGTGGAACAGCAACTCGAACCTGCCGCTGAAGCGGTGTCGGAAGGCGTCGACCAGGCGGTTGCCCCGGAGAGCCCTGTGCCGGCTGCGTCTCTGGCGACGGAAAGCGATTCGGCAATCGTTGATTCGGAAAAAAGAACACCGATAGCTTCCCTTGGAGAGATTGACGAAGACGCCTTGGCCGAACGAGTCGCCAAAAAAGTGGTCGAGAGGCTCAGCCGTGAGGCTGTCGAACGCATTGTATGGGAGGTGGTTCCGGACCTTGCGGAGGCCCTGATCAAGGAACACCTCAAGACTCAGATGAGCAGCGAATTGAAGCGTTGATCTCCCTCAGCCCAGGCCGACTCTCCTGAGTGACAGGACAAGCCCAAACCAAAGAAAAGGATCGAGTTCCCCAGCCAGAGCCCTTCCCCGCGTCTGTCCCGCCTTTCGCTTATTTTCTTCACTTTTGAATCTCTCACAGTAAAATAGGGCGCTTGATCCGGCTTCGCGCCCAGTGGCGATCTCAGCGTGAGCGAATAGAAGGCTATGACGTCCCTCTCTGAAAAAATCGAGGACATTCCCAAGAGCTACGAACCGGCTACTGTGGAGGATCACTGGTGCAGGTTCTGGGAAGAGAAGGGGCTCTTCGCTGCGGATGCCCGCTCCGAGAGCGAGCCCTTCGTCATCGTGATTCCTCCACCCAACGTGACCGGCTCGCTCCACATGGGACATATGCTGGTCTACACCCTGCATGACATTGTGGTACGCCGCAAGCGCATGCTCGGCTACAACACGCTCTGGCTTCCAGGCACTGACCACGCCGGAATTGCCACCCAGAACGTGGTGGAGCGACAGCTAGCCGCCGAAGGAAAAACCAGACACGATCTGGGCCGGAAGGCCTTCGAGGAGCGCGTCTGGGAGTGGAAGGAGCGCAGCGGTAACACCATTCTGCAGCAGTTGCGTCGGCTGGGTGGCTCCTGCGACTGGAGTCGTGAGCGTTTTACCTTGGACGAGGGCCTGTCACGTGCTGTTCGAGAAGTGTTCGTTCGTCTGTATGAAGAGAACCTTATCTACCGGAACAAGTGGCTGATCAATTGGTGTGTTCGTTGCCGGACAGCCCTTTCGGACCTCGAAGTCAGACCCGAAGCCGTCGAGGGGAAACTTTACTACATTCGCTATCCCATAAAGGGAACAACCGAATTCGTTACCGTGGCCACCACTCGACCCGAAACGATGCTCGGCGATACAGCCGTGGCCATGAATCCTTCGGATGATCGCTATCAGTCGTTACGTGGCGGGAGCCTGATTCTGCCGTTGCTCGGGCGTGAGATTGCCCTGATCGAAGATGAGTTTGTGGATCCCGCCTTCGGAAGCGGTTTGGTTAAAGTCACGCCAGGTCATGATCCCAACGACTTTGAGATGGGATTGCGTCACAAGCTCGAAATGATTTCGGTATTGGATGAGGACGGACGCACGACTGAAGCAGCCGGGCCGTTTCAAGGACTGGATCGTTTCGAATGCCGCCGCGAAGTGGTGCGCGCTCTTCAGGAAAACGGCTTGTTGGAAAAGATCGAAGAGCACGTGCATAACGTGGGCCATTGCGATCGCTGTCGGACGGTTGTCGAGCCGATGCTCTCAACCCAATGGTTCGTTCGGACCAAACCCTTGGCTCAGCCGGCGATTCAGGCCGTTGAGGAGGGCCGAGTCCGTTTTGTACCCGAGAACTGGTCGAAGACCTATTTCGAGTGGATGTACAACATCAAAGACTGGTGCATTTCCCGGCAGCTGTGGTGGGGGCATCGGATTCCGGCGTGGTACTGCGACAGCTGTGCCGAGGTGAACGTTGCCCGTGAGAAACCGGACTCCTGCCGAAAGTGCGGCCACTCTGCACTCACCCAGGAAACTGACGTTCTCGACACCTGGTTCAGTTCCGGACTCTGGCCGTTTTCCACGCTGGGTTGGCCCGAGGAGACCGAAGATCTCAAGAAGTTTTATCCAACGACTCTGCTGATCACGGGCTTCGATATCATTTTTTTCTGGGTGGCCCGGATGATCATGTTGGGCCTGAAGTTCATGGGAGACGTTCCCTTCCGAACGGTTTACATCAACAGCCTCGTGCGCGATGCCGAGGGTCAGAAGATGAGTAAATCGAAAGGGAATGTCATCGATCCCCTGGAGGTGATGGAGCAGTACGGCACTGACGCGGTGCGCTTCACCCTGGCGATCATGGCTGCCCCAGGAACGGATATCAGCCTTTCGCACGACAAGATGCTCAGTTACCGGGCGTTCGCCAACAAGATATGGAACGCAACTCGGTTCGTGCTGCTCAATCTGCAGAATCATCCCTCCGGACCAGGGGAATCTCTGGATGGGGAAGCGGCGCTGCAAAGATTGATCGAACGAAGGTCACAGCTTTCCTTCGTTGATCGGTGGATTCTCTCTCGATTGAATTCGACGATTGACGAGGTCAACCGGGCGCTGGAGGGTTACCGCTTTCACGAAGCGTCACATTGCCTCTACCACTTTTTTTGGGGTGAACTGTGCGACTGGTATATCGAGTTCATCAAACCCAGGATCGCAGGCAAGGGTTCCGCTCCTGACCCCACGTGTTTCGAGGTGTTGATCGCCGTATTCGATCAGGCCTTGCGTTTGTTGCATCCTTTCATGCCGTTCATCACCGAGGAATTGTGGCAGCGCCTACCCCATCGCGGGAAATCTCTCGCCGTTCAGTCATTTCCCCGGTTCCACCCAGAGCTGCAAGACCGTGAAATGGAGCGTCAGGTGGCGATTCTCGAGGATGTTATCGTCGAGATCCGAAATGTTCGCGCCAAGTCCAACCTGGATCCGGGCAAGCGCATTTCGGTGAACCTGGCCTGCGACGCGGAAACGGCGAGTTTTTTGACGGAAGGCATCCCCTTTATCCGGAACCTGGCCCGATGCGAACAGGTTCAGCTGGTGCCGGCCATCGGAGGGGAGAACCACTCTGCTCGAAGCGTTGCAGCCGGTGTGGAGATCGAGATTCCGCTGGCGGGTCTGATCGATCTCGAAGCGGAGCGGGCACGACTGGAAAGAGAGATCACCAAGGCTGAAAAGGAACTGGCTCCGATTCGGCAGAAACTTGCCACTCCCAGTTTTCTCTCCAATGCTCCACAGGCTGTGGTGCTCCAGAATCAGGAGCGCATGAGTCAGCTCCAGGAAAAGGTCCACAAGCTAAGAGAAAATCTGTCTCGACTCTAACCGGCACCACAGCCGCAGTTCCGGCTTCTCGTGGGGAAGCGTATTTGGAACCCTTTCCAAGCCCAAACATGTTCCGACTTCATCCTGAGACCATCAAGAGAGTTGTTTCCCAGGCCCTGGCCGAGGATTGTGGTGAATGCGATTTGACGACCGAGGCCATTGTTCGTCTAAACCAACCGGCCAGCGGCGAATTTCTGGCCAAAGAGGCGCTCGTGTTGGCGGGTTGGGAGGTCGCGGCTTGGGCTTTCCAGCTTCGGTCTTCGGAGTGCGTGTTGGAAAGTTCTTACGTTGACGGGCAAGCCGTTGCCAAGGGGGAGGCAATCGGACGCGTTCGGGGGCCGGCATCCGCCCTGCTGAGCGCCGAACGGGTGGCCCTTAATTTTTTGCAACGTCTTTCCGGAATCGCGACGCTGACCAGGCAGTACGTCGACGCCGTTTCGGGAACCGCGGCTGTGATCGTGGACACTCGAAAAACGACGCCGGGCCTTCGCAACCTGGAGAAATACGCTGTGCGGGTCGGAGGAGGCCGGAACCATCGCTTTGGCCTTTTCGATGGCGTTCTGATCAAGGAGAATCACATCGCAGTGGCCGGGGGAATTGATCAGGCGATTGCCAGTGTCCGCCGGTCGGTGGATCATCTCAAAAAAATTGAAGTCGAGGTGACCAGCCTGCACGAACTGCAGCAGGCGTTGGATGCTGGAGCTGACGCGGTCCTGCTCGACAACATGAAACCCGATGAGGTTCGCGAGGCTGTTCGCCTGGCGGCGGGACGGGCAGTGCTGGAGGTGTCCGGAGGAATTCAACTCGAAACGGTTCGCGAGTACGCTCTGACAGGCGTCCAAATCATTTCGGTGGGCGCCCTGACCCATTCGCCTCGGGCAATGGATATCAGTCTCGAGCTGCAGCGATGAAAGTGTATTGGATGCCATGCCGGTCTCTTGGCTGACACCATGCTGATCGAAACGAGTGCCCGCCGCCTGTTGCTGATGATGTGCGCGCATGAAGGGAAGACACTCTCTGTTGGAGAGTTGACGCGAGGCCTTGAACTCGATCCCGCCACCCTAACTCACTGTGCGGTTTTTCTCCAACAACACGGAGTGCTCATTGAGAGTGTGGCGGGGCCGGGCTATCGCCTCGTTTCAAAACCCAAGCTGCTGCTGCCGGAATTTGTGCAGATGGCGCTCCGCCCTCAAGGACTGAACTGGAAGATACAACACTATTTTCAGCTGGGTTCAACCAACGATGTGGCCCGGGAACTAGCCGAGGGAGGTGGCCAGGAAGGTCTGGTGGTAGTGGCCGAGGAGCAGCTGGCTGGCCGGGGGCGCTTGCAACGAACCTGGTTCTCGCAGAGGGGAACCGGGATCTACATGTCTCTCGTCCTGCGCCCAACGATCCCGCCGAGGCAGGCTCCCTTGCTCAATCTAGTCGCGGCCGTGGCTGTCAGCCGGGCTCTGGAGAGCGAATGTGCGCTCGAATCCGAGATCAAGTGGCCCAACGATATCCTGACCGGCGGCCGGAAGTGTTGCGGCATCCTGACGGAAATGGAGGCCGAATCCGGACGCATTCGACACGTGGTCTTGGGAATCGGGCTCAACGTGAACCAGGACGAGTTCCCGGATGAGCTGGCCGATCGCGCTTCCTCTGTGTTCTTGGTGACGGGGTGCCGATTCGACCGGAGCCGGCTGCTCCGAAGTGTGCTGGCAACGTTCGAGGAGCATTACCTGGACTTCACGCGTCTGGGCAGTAGGCGAGTCATCGAAGAGTGGACCAGCCGCTCGCCGTCCTCTCACGGCTGCAACGTGACGGTTCAGTTCCAGGGAGACTCGCTCACCGGTGTTACGGATGGAATCAATCCAGACGGAGCTCTGAGAGTGAGGCTTGAGAGCGGGACGATCCGGGAGGTGGTGGCCGGAGACGTGATGCTTTGGGATAGGTGAGACGATGCTCCTGGTTGTTGACATTGGAAACACCAATACGGTTCTTGGGGTCTACAACGAAAGGGAGTTGGTGGCCCACTGGAGACTGGAAACGAAACTCAGTCAGACTTCCGACGAATACGGCGTCTTGACTCGCAATCTTTTTCTGCTGGCCGGCATCGACGCGTCCCATATCCGTCACATCATTATCGCTTCGGTGGTGCCACCGCTGAACTCGGTTCTGGAGCAAATGGCGCTGCAGTACTTCCTGGTGAGACCTCTCTTTGTGGAGCCCGGTGTGAAGACCGGAATGCCGGTGCTTTACGAAAACCCTTCGGATGTGGGAGCGGATCGCATCGTCAATGCTGTTGCGGCTTTCCAAACTTACGGTGGACCCTGCATCGTGGTGGACTTCGGGACAGCCACGACGTTCGATGCCATTTCCAGAAAGGGTGAATACCTGGGAGGGGTTATTACACCGGGTCCCGGCATCTCGGCTGAAGCCCTGTTCACAAGAACGGCGCGGCTGCCACGAGTCGAAATCAAAGCTCCGGCCAAGGTCATTGGGACCTCCACGGTTGGCAGCATCCAGTCGGGGTTGTACTATGGGTACATTGGCTTGGTTGACGGAATCTTGGAACGGATGAAGCGGGAACTGGGGCCCAGAACGGTTGTGGTCGCAACCGGCGGATTTGCCGAGCTTATCGGCAATGGTACTCACCTAATCCAGCACACGAACCCCAACCTGACACTCGAGGGCCTCCGACTGATCTTCGAGAAGAACATGCCCCGCTAGACTCTTCGCCAGCGCTCCCACCGCAAAGTCTCCTGCAATGGACAATTACTTCAACTATTTCACCGAGATTGAAGAGCATTTTCAGAAGCGACGGGGCAAGGCTATTCCGGTTTCGCCACTCGATTGGGCCTTGATCGAGTCCTTTCAGGAATCCGGCATTCCTCTGGAGGTGGTGCTGCGTGGAGTCGATCAAGCGTTCGAAAAGCACGCGCGACGCAAGAGAGCGTCTCGGCAGATCAATTCCCTCACTTACTGCACGCAGGCGATTCTGGATGAGTTTGACCTGTTCAAAGAGAATGCCGCCGGCCGGTCCCCAGCTCAGAGTGAGCTTGCGGAACGGGCTGACTCGGAACGCCAGGTTCTTCTCGAAATGCTGCACAACGCCTGCCAACAAATGAACCGCGCGGCTGAATCAGCCGGCGATGTCATGGCTAAAGAAACACTGAAGAAAGCGGCGCAGGCGGTTTCGGACATGCGGCAAGACCTGTCGGAAGTGCTGCAGCCTGACTATGAAAACCTGGAGCTGCGGCTTAGCACGCTGGAAGACAAGGTCCTGGCCGGTTTAATTGCGACTCTCGATGACGAAACCCTGTTCGGCCTTCGCCAGGAGGCAAATCGCGAACTGGCTAGACACGGCCGGGGGCTCAAAGCCGAGCACATGGCCTTACTCGAGAGAAAGATGCTGAACAAGAAGGTCGTTGAAAGATTTGGAATCCCACGGCTGAGCTTGTTCTACCTCCCCCTCAACTGAAGTGATTTCAATCCGTTTTGTCCAAGTGGGACTCAGGAGTTGGTCAGCCCTAAAATCGGAAATCCCAGTGGAAAAGAACCGTCATGATAAGCGCGTGAAGACTGAGGTACGACCGAGAGGTAAGGATACCGATCAGACGTTTCACGCCACGGTCGAAAGGATTATCCCCGGCGGAAAGGGACTGGCCCGTTCCGGGAGCCTACCGCTGTTTATTCCCCTAGCCGTGCCTGGAGACGAGATCGAAACCCACACGGTCCAGGACCGCGGCAGCTACCTGGAAGTCAAAACACTCCGTATCCTGCGCCCCTCTCCGCATCGCCGAGAACCCCCCTGCCCGTACTTCGGCCGGTGTGGAGGATGTGATTTCCAGCAGATGAACGAGTCGCTTCAATTGAACCAGAAGCGGGCCATGCTGCTGGATGCCCTGAAGCGCATTGCCAAAATCGACTATCCGGCCGACCGCATCGGAATGACGCCGTCGCCTTCCCTTCGTTACCGTAACCGACTGCAGTTAAGGACCGTCCCATCGACAAATGGATTGGATCTGGGATTTTTTCAGGCCCAGTCGCATCGGGTGCTTCCGGTAGACGACTGCTTGATCGCCTCCGGCGAGCTGTGGTCTTTCGTTCGGGAGTTGAAAAGCTGGCTCGAACAGAGCCAAGTGTCTGGAAAGGATCTCTCCGGAGCCGAAATCACGATGGGCGACGGTCCCAGCTTTCTGGTCGACCTCCAGATGCAGCCACACTGGAATCAAGCGAACGAACTGCAAAAGAGGTTGCAGTCGCTCGATTGGGCACGATGGGACAGCCGCACCACCTTTTTTCTTTCCGAGGACCACGATGGGCAGTCGGTTCGGTTGGCCGGACCTGGCTATGTTTGGAAGACCGTCGGTGAGATCTCCTATCGTATTGGTCGGGGAGCATTTTTCCAGGTAAACGATCCGATGTTGGAGGCGTTGCGTTTGAAAGCCACCGCCGGCTATCGTGGAAGAACAGCGCTGGACTTGTTTTGTGGAGGGGGGTTTTTCACGTTTGCGTTGGCCGGCCGTTTTAGGAACGTGATCGGCGTGGAGTCCAATCAGGCAGCGATCTGGGACTTTGAAGCTGCTCAGTTGCGTAACGGCATCTCTAACTGTTGGATCCTTGGTTCGGACCTTACACAAACCATGCCGGAGCTGAGGTCGCATTCAGAAGATCTGGACCTGATTCTCCTTGATCCTCCGCGCAGCGGCCTGCCCAAGGAGATCGTTCGCCAGCTGGCTGAGTTGGCAGCACCGGAAGTGGTATATGTGTCCTGCGATCCCTCGACCTTAGCGCGTGATCTGCGCATTCTCATGGACCATCATTACCGGCTTCATTCGCTCGAGGTCTTGGATCTGTTCCCCCAGACACACCACGTTGAATCGGTGGCCAAACTGAAACAGGAAGGACACCCGTGAAACGGTAAAGAGCTGGAGGGTCGAAGCCGATCAACTGATAGGTTTTGGCGAGATCTGGAGGTGTGAATGAAACAGTCGACTGTCTTGCGGATCGGCGAAGCTTTGTTGCTGGTGCTCATGGCGGGGATGGTCCGGCCGAGCTCGCTGCCAGCCCAGGACCAACCGCTCCCAGCCGCTAACTCGATGAGTGAAGATGAGGCGCGACAGCTCATCAAAGGGGTTCCAACTGTGAATATTCCGGCCACGCTGTCGCGCTGGAAGTTCAGCGAAGCCGAGCTTGCGACACTCCGAAAGTGGTCGGCTGCCTTAGTGACAGAAGCCGGGAGGCCGGGATTCTTGAAGCAATGGACGGAAACGATTCAACAGGTTCGCCGCAGGAATCCGCAGTTGGCATCCGCCGACATCGCGAACCTGATTCAAATGCTGATGGGGGCAGCCTATGAAGAGGCGTCCAAACTGGCCACCTCCAGTGGATCTGACGGGGCTCAGCTTAAACCGCTCCAAGAGCTCAAGCAACGGCTGGATCAAAACCTGGCGGATGCCAAGCGCCTCCGAGTGCTGATGGGTACTCCCAGCAGCGATCCGCTGGCGGGTTCTGTGATTTCCCTGCCTGCCCCGCAGCGGACTCTGCATCGCTGCCATCTGGATCAATCGCCGGATCCAAAGGTCAGCTGCCACCAGGTACTGGTTTCCACGACGACTGAGCTTAGTGACTACTTATCGACAACTGAGACGCAGCTCCAGGAGGTGGAGAATCAAATCCAGGTTGCCGGGAAATCGCCACAGCCGGGCGATGATAAACGCGTTCAGCGGTTGATTGAGCTCTCCAGCATGGCCAGAATGATGCACAGTGAGGCCGTGGGCGTGGCTGCGCGAAGCAATCGCTAAGCGAGGGACCCTCTTTCGAGGCCGGTCCCTTCTGATCCACCACCTTTTGAAGCGAATTGAACTTGCCCTGGTGCCGGCCTGAGCAGCGATATGGGGGTGCTCAGCCCCCATCTGAATTGGCTTCACACGATCTCTTTCTCCCCGAACTGTTATTGCCGGCTGTCCGCCATCACTATTCCGGCCTTTTTTTAAGCACGGGGCCTGCGACACCCGGGAACGAACTTGTGGGCCACGATGGTGAGTCCATCTGCGTGGCGGATATGAGATCATCGGCTGGTTTCAGCAGCACGAGACGATCACAATCGCCTTGAAAATGGGTCGTAAGAAAGAGGATGATGTGCGGACGAATCGGGTTAGGCTTGAAGGCAGTCTGCTCTAGGGCCAGTGCGACGAGCTGTCCCAAGCATTCGAGGGATGAGGAGTGATTATTGACACCAACGTGAATTTGTCCCGCTGGCCCTTCCGACGCCTGGCTGGGGATGAACCCGCGGATTTGGTAAGCAAGCTTCGGAAGAGCAATGTTCAGCAGGCCTGGGCGGGTAGTTTCGACGCCCTCTTTCACAAGGATCTGGCTGGCGCCAATACCCGACTCGCTGAGGACTGCCGGATGCACGGTCAAGGTCTTCTCCTGCCCTTCGGATCCATCAATCCCAAGCTTCCTGAGTGGCAGGACGATCTCCGGCGTTGTCATCAAGAGCACAAGATGCCTGGCATTCGCCTGCATCCCAACTATCACGGTTACAGCCTAAGAGATCCAGCCTTCACCGAACTGTTGAAGTTGGCGGCGGCTCGAAATCTGATCGTTCAATTGGCGCTTTGCATGGAGGACGAACGAACTCAGCACCCGCTCGTGCGGGTGCCTCCGGTGGACTTCACTCCACTCGGTGATCTCCTCGCAGTGCAACCCGGTCTCCGAGTCGTGATCCTGAACTGCTATCCGCAAGTGAATTGGAGTCAATTGCAGCAACTGGCGACAGCAGAGAACGTCTATTTCGAACTCGGCATGGTTGAGGGGGTTGGTGGAGTCGCTCGCCTCGTTGAACGGGTGTCTCTTGAGCGAGTCGTCTTCGGGTCCCACTATCCGCTCTTCTACTTTGAGTCGGCTTGGCTGAAAATGCAGGAATCCGGGTTGGCTGAGAAGGAGAGAAGCGCCATTTTGCACGAGAATGCCCGCCGGCTGGTTGCACCATGATGAGCGGCACCAGCCGGATCGAGGCCATCATCAGCAAGATTGAGGAGATGGGAATGGAGATTTGGCAGGATGACAGGACGAAAACGCTCCTGGTGGCCGCTGGTCCGTCTATTTTGCGTGCCGCCCTCAGCTAGTCGTTCCTCAGCTCAAGGTGTGGATCGAGCCTGTGCCAGCAAGTAAAAGAGCCGTGGGAAGTCATGGGGCTAGCATGAGCGTCAGAGAAAGCGCCACGTGTCCAGTCCTGTCGTTCAATAGGGAAAAGGCGAGGAGGCCGAAACTATGGGGGTGTTGGATTCATTTAGACTGCAGGGGAAAGTGGCGATTGTGACGGGTGGAAGTCGAGGTCTGGGCTATGAAATGGCTCTGGCCCTGGCAGAATCGGGTGCCCACCTTGTTCTTGTGGGAAGGGATGGGGCACAGCTGGCGGCTGCCGAGCAAAAGATACGTGGTGTGGGTGGTGATTGCCTGGCTCTTGCCGGGGACGTGGCAATGCGAGGAGAGGCTCAGCGAATTGCCGATAAGGCCTTTTCCTGGAAAGGCCGGTTGGACATCCTGGTGAACAATGCCGGAACCATTGCCCGTGGGCCGGCCCTGGAAGTCAAGGAAGAGGATTGGGACCGTGTCCTCGATCTCAATCTTCACGGAGCCTTCTTCATGGCTCAAGCGGTCGGAAAGATCATGGTGGGTCAACGCAGCGGAAAGATCATCAATGTGGGGTCCATGAATACTGTCGTTTCGGCCCGAAACGTGATCCCGTACACGGTGAGCAAGGGCGGAGTGGGCCAGATGACCAAAGCCCTGGCGGTTGAATGGGGCCAGTACAACGTTCAGGTCAATTGCATCTTGCCTGGCTACTACGAAACGGACCTGACGGCTGCCCTGCGAAACGACCCGGAGCGCTACGCCTATTTCCAAAGCCGCATTCCGCTGGGACGTTGGGGAAAACCGGCCGATCTCAAGGGAGCGATCGCTTTCCTGGCTTCCGGCGCTTCGGACTATATTACTGGAGTTCTTTTGCCCATCGACGGTGGTTACCTGGCCGGTTAAGACCGGGTTGATCCCCTTTTGAGATTCTGTTCTTAACGGCAACGGCTGACATACATTTGGCGAAAGGAGATCGATTCAACATGCAAAAAGGGAATCGCAGGTCATTTTTGAAGAAGGCGGGTATCGCCTCCGCCCTGGCCGGCGGGTTTGTGAATCTGAATCCGAAGGCCCTTGGGGCTAATGAGAAGGTACGACTGGGACTCATTGGAGCTCGACATCAAGGACGCCATGTTGCGGTGAATGCGATCAGAGACGGAGCCGAAATCGGTATCGTTTGTGATCTGGATGAGGAGGTCCTGCAGAAGGTGGGCAACCAGGTTAAAGAAGCCCAGGGGCGGGAGCCTCAGCTAGTCAGGGACTTCCGACGCGCGCTGGATGACAAGGAAATCGATGCTGTCATTGTGGCCACGCCGGATCACTGGCACGCCATCATGATGATTGCCGCTTGCCAAGCCGGCAAGGATGTTTATATGGAGAAACCTCTGTCACAGACCATTCGCGAAGGCCAGTTGATGCGGGATGCCGCTCGGAAGTACAACCGGATTGCTCAAGTTGGTACGCAGCGGCGCAGTATCGAGCATTTCAGGACCGCTGCAGAGTACGTGGCTTCAGGGCAATTAGGCAAAATCTGTATGATTAAGGCATGGATGTGCCAGGTGCGTGCCAGTATCGGGAATCCGCCGGATTGCGCAGCGCCCCCGCAAGTAGACTACGACGCTTGGTTGGGGCCCGCGCCGAGCAGGCCCTTCAACCCAAACCGATTCCATTACAATTGGCGCTTCTTCTGGGATTACGGAAACAGCGAGCTCGGAAACCAAGGAATCCATATGCTGGACCTGGCCATGTGGGCCATCCAATCCATGCGGGGTGTGGAAGACTGTCTGCCCAAGCACATCTCAAATACCTCGGGGATCTACTGGCTGGACGACGCCAAGGAAGTGCCTGACACACAGGTGGTCAACTACGACTATGGCGATTACCTTCTGGTTTGGGAGTTGCAGAGCTTTCAGAATCACCGTCCGACTGAAGGGACCAACGGCGGCACCGCCTTCTACGGAACGGAAGGCACTCTCATTGCCGATGATGGCGGGTGGAGAGTTCACCGTCGGGGTGGCGCGATCGAGCCGCTCGTAAAACCTTCCGGCGGCTCCCACACCAAGAATTTCTTGGAATGTGTCAAGAGCCGAAGGCCGCCTAACGCGGATGTGGAGATTGGCCGGCTCAGTACGATGATTTGTCACCTCGGCAACATTTCTCATCATCTGGGACGGGACATCCGATTTGACGCGCGAACCGAAACTTTTGGCGATGACCAGCCAGCCAACGCGTTGCTGACCAAAGAATATCGTGAGCCTTACACGCTACCCAAGATCTAGTCACTCATGGGAGAGAAAGCCTGACAGCAGACGGTCACAGACGGTCAAATGCCGATCGTTGTTGCGCTCAATCTCTTGGCTCTGGAAAATTGGCTGGCGGTCAGTCAAGCGGCTATATCCCAGAGATCGGGAGAAAAGATCGTTCAACCAGCCACCGCTCAGGCTAGCGTAAATTGTGTAAGAGGGGGGATTGAGACGTGAGGAGGAGAACGTTTCTGACGGCGATGGGCGGATTGGCGGCTCTGGAAGCAGCTCCCAGTCTGGCTGTGGATCGATGGGATAGGGTCAAGAGCACCGCGAATGGTCCGCCGAGAAAGGTGATTGTGGGAACGGTGATGCATCCCTTTTGGGGAGAACATCCCGGACTGCAGGCCCGGCTCGATCGGCTCACGAACATCGTAGACCGGATGGCGCGGCAAGCCCGGGAGAAGTACGGTCGCCCTCTCGATCTGGCCGTCTTGCCGGAAACCTCGATCAGCGGTGAGGCTGGAAACGATGCCTGGGCATGCGCGGTCCCCTGGGATGGTCCCGTGCGTGAGTCGTTCAGCAAAAAGGCTCGCGAGCACGGTTGCTATGTGGTGGTGGCCACCTATCTGTTGGAATCGAATGAAAAGAAGCGGTGTTCAAACGCAGCCATCCTCGTTGGGCGAAAAGGCGAATTGGTTGGGATCTACCGCAAGATGCATCTGGTGGTTTCCTTTGAGACGGGCGCTCTGGAGGGCGGGACGACCCCAGGCGAAGTCATTCCTCTTTTTGATTGCGATTTTGGCAAACTGGGGCTGCAGATCTGCTATGACATGGACTTCGACCACGGTTGGGCGGAGCTGGCTCGCCAAGGGGCTGAACTGATTGCTTGGCCGACGCAGTCACCCCAAACGGCCCAACCCGCCTTCCGCGCGATGCAACAACGTTGTTATATCGTCTCCAGCACCTGGCGGCACAATGCCTCGATCTTTGAGCCCACAGGGAAGATTGCAGCCCAGATCAAACCACCAGAAGAGATTCTGGTTCATGAGCTCGACTTGAGTTACGCCCTTCTGCCTTGGAGCTCAAAGCTACAAAAAGGAGCGGCGCTTCGGAAGGTATACGGAGATCGGATAGGTTTCCGTTACTATGAAGACGAGGACTGCGGAATCTTCTGGTCCAACGACCCGGCGACGACGGTTGGCGACATGGTGCGCTCGGCCGGTCTGCAGGAACTGGAAGAGGAGATGGCGCGAGTTCGGCAGCATTACCGGAAGGTGGGAGTGCCAGGCTAAAGACCACGAACTTTCCAAGGTAATTGCCCGCGTTTGTGGAAGCCCGGTTCCAATTGAGACGGGTCAGTGGAGAAACCCGCAGATGTGGGGATTGTCGTCCTCCTCAGCGCTGCCTTGTGCCGAGAACCTGCCCCTAGAAGCGCTCAGGGATGATCATCCTTCTCCATCCGGTCTCCTGCATGCCGCTGGCACCGGCGGATCTGCCGTCAAACTGCAGCGTGAAGTGCCGGCAAGGCGCGAATCCTGGAGTCAAGACAACAACTAGCCAGGTCTCATCGACGAGCCGGAGTTCGCCGCAGGCTCTCAGCGGGTTCGGACCAGCCCCACCGCGCTGACTCAGGGATTGGTTTCACAAGCCGGCAGAGAAAACAAGCCCATATCCCCAGTTTCGCCCGAACGCCTGGTTCGCTCTCGAAGACGATTTCACCGAAACGGCTTCACCCCATTCTTCGACCGATTCAAGGCTCCCAGCTGTGGAGGAACTCTCTTTGAGGACAGGCCGAGTGGGAGCGTTCCCCTTGTATGTTGGCATGCGCCCCCGAGTTTTTGCCCGGATTCACGGCAGTTCCGAATCAACCGTCAAAGCTTACACCCGATTCGGTGTTGCATGGCATGATAGGCTCACCCTTCTGCGATGACGACATGAGCTGGCGAGGTGGACGGGGAATACTTGCTGCCACCGACCCTAGAGTCTCGTTGGCACCTGCTGGCCGAGGCGGACCACTGTGAATGCAGTATCTGAGGAAACTTATGGCGAACCGTAAAGCTCCGAAACGTCTTTTGGTCAAAGCTGGAGTCGTCCTGGTGATTGTTTTTCTTGTTTTAGCGATCAGTGTTCCCGGGGCCAGGGAACGAGGGATGTTGCTGTTTGCCAAGCTAACCGGATCGAGTACAACCGCTTGGCGTGAAGTTGCGGTTCAGATGCTCCCGTTTCGTTGGCAAGAACGTGCCCGCCAACTGATTCCAAGAAGAGCGGTGGAATGGAACCGGCAGTTGGACTTCCCTTTGCCGCCGGATTCCAAGCAACGCGTCAGTCACATTCTGTTCGAAGGCCCGACCCCCAATCTGCGCGTCCTGGACTGCCACTTTACCGTGCTGCCGCAGGACCAGATTCCCCATCCCCCTCATGTCCACGACGACGAAGAAATCATCCTGCCACTGTCCGGCGAGGTTGACATCATCCGGGCCGATACCGCCGATGCGGAGAAAATACAGGTCGAACGAGTTGGCTTCGGGTACTTGGTCTACCATCCCTCTCGCTTGCCACATACGATCCGCGCGGTCGGCCCCGGTCCCTCTGGCTATCTAGTCTTTCGCTGGTCTACTGCACCTGACACTGCAATGCCGAGGGAGGCGATTGCCCCTCAGAGCTTCGATCTCAGGAACGCTCTGGACGCTGCGCCTGGTGGGCTTGAACACCTGTCGAGGAGCCTGATTTTTGAGGGGCCCACTCGTCACTTGGCCCGGCTTCATGCCCACCTCAGTTTTGCCCGACCGGGTTACGGTTCTGAGCCTCATCAAGACCCGCACGATGTTGCCGTCCTCGTGTTGCGAGGGTCTGTCGAAACAACAACCGGCCGTGTGGAGGCTCCCGGCGTCATTTTCCATCCTGCCCGCAAGACCCACTTTCTCCGCAACGTCGGAGAAGGGACTGCACAATACCTGGCCATCGAGTTCCTCAAGAGAGACTAGTCTGTGGGCGAGACATTGAACTTTGGCAAGAGGGGACGACATTGGCTCGTGTCTCTACTGCTGGCAGTGGCTCTGGCTGCCGGCCTCTATGCGCGGCTGGCGGGATTCGGTGATAGGCCACTGGCCGTCGACGAATACTACTTCGCGGAAGGCGTAGACTTGATCTTGAGGCATGGTGTGCCTCGTTTTGAAGATGGTGGGTATTATGTCCAAGGCTTGCTCCCACAATATCTGACTGCGGTCGCCGTCAAACTGTTGGGCGAGACCAATACTGCCTTACGGCTGCCGGCGCTTCTTTGCGGTTTCCTTGTTCCATTCACCGCCTTCCGCTACTCGCGATTGCATCTGCCCGTCCAAATGGCGGTGCTGGTAAGCGCTGCATTGCTGCTGTCATCGTGGGAGATCGAATTTTCCCGGTTCGGGCGCATGTACACTGCTCTGCAATGCGCTACGTTGGCGTTTCTGTACCGCTTTGACCGTTCCATCATTGGACCGGATTGGAAGCTTCGCTATCGGGCGCACGGCTGGGTGGTGGTTGCTACACTATGCCATCTGCAAGGAGCCATCCTGGCACCCCTGTTGTTCCTTCCTGGACTCCGTTCGGACAGGAGCCAACGCTTCCCCAGCCGTGAGTCGGCTTTGCGTTACTGGTCTGCCACCGTACTGGTAACCGTCGTGGCGGGAGGACTGGCAGCCTTCGATTTTCGCCGATGGGGCGTGGCCAATCCCTTTCCTCCCGGCTATAGGCCGCCGGAATGGAGTGCCATCCGTTTTCCGCAGTTTGTCTTTTGGAATCCAACCGGACCGCCCTGGGCCACCCTGGCTATCCTGTTCGGTCTACTGATACTAGCGTTGCTGGCTGGCATGATTCTGTCCCAAAGAGGTGTCTTGCGCGCAGGTCCAGGGGGGCTGGCTCTACTTTTGATCGCTGCGCTGCTGCACCAAGGTTCCCTCGTGGCATTGCTCCTCGTGGGGCTGGGGCTTCGCTATGGAATTGATGGCTTGCGATCAGTCGGCAAAAGCAACCGCCTCCTGTTGGCAATCATCGGCAGTGTCCTCTGTGTATGGGGAGCCGTGGCTGTCCTGGCGGGCAAGGCTTGGATACGGCTCTCCGGTTCTGGCAGTTATCTTGGCGCCATTGAAAGGACGTTCTTCAGTTGGCCGGATTGGACCAACTCGTTGATTCGGCCCTGGGCGGACGACATTCCTTTGATTGGGCTCCTCCTCTTGCTGTCTCTCGCTATTTTGCTTGGTTCTCGGGCGCCAGCCCAATGGTCTGAAATACTGCGCGGCCCGGTGGGAATCGTGGTGTACGCATTCCTGTCCTTGGCGTTGCTTCGGTACTACTACGAGTCCACCAGGTATTCGTTCTTCTTCTATCCCGTGGTGCTGGCAACTCTGGCCTCAGCAGCCGTCCAACTGGTTGGTCTTC
Organism: Acidobacteriota bacterium; assembly: GCA_040753175.1. Taxonomy (GTDB): domain Bacteria; phylum Acidobacteriota; class Terriglobia; order Versatilivoradales; family Versatilivoraceae; genus JBFMEW01. The sequence continues at coordinate 146,897 of JBFMEW010000005.1, forward strand.
AGCGGGCGCCTCTTGTGTTCCTGGCCTGCTTTCTCATCTGCGGAGACTTCGATCTGCGCCATGTGGTCACCACGGGTGATCCGGTCGTGGCCTTCAGGACAGGTCCATTCGTTGACAGGAGGAGGCTATGGTACCCCCGAGCCGACTACCGCGGCGTCGCACGCTATTTGAGAGGCATTGCCGCCAAAGCACCCCGTGACCTTTTCGTGATTTACTATTGCCCTCCTATAGCCCGTGAGTTCCAGCCTCAACGCTATGCGAGCTATCTGTCCCAGTCTAGCTACACCTTCTATGAGTGGAGTCGCGCAGGCGGAACACGAGACATTTGGGAAGGTCGCTTGCTGATGAGCACTCCAGAAGAGCTCCGGGAGGTTTCGCGATCCGACCGACAAGTCTGGTTAGCTCGGCCCGTAAGGGAGGGGGCTGAGCTTCGGCCGTCCGATATTTGGGGCGAGCGCCTGGAACGAGCAGAGCGTGAATTCCTCAGCTCCGATAGCCAAATCGAGGTTCTGCGCGTGTGGCTGAAGAAGGCTGAGAGCTGACTAGCCGCGTTACCACGTTTTCGAAGGGGAAAGCCCTCGATCAACTCCACTCCGGATTACTTCCAGAAAAAACCCACCACCGAGCCATCCCGACCTTTGGCATTCACTTTTTGGCCAGCCGGTTGCAAGCCTCAGCGGATGGCCTCGGGCAAGGACGCCATTTTTTGTCCCGCGTAACTGACAGCTTGGCCAAGGTGGACCGCCCGAAGCCTTGATTGGTCAGCTGGTGCTTTCATTTCCCAATGATTGAAGACCAAGTTCGCGATGCCGGTGGCTGCATGTAAGAAGACGGTTCGCAAGGGACCATCCGGGGGAAAACGCAATATGGGCGATACCACCCACCCCGACGAGAGGGTGCCTGGCGCTGACCCAAGGTGTCTCACTCCAGATGCGGCGATTCCTTGTCAATGGGACCAGTGCTGTTGGCCCCCCAGCCTTGTGGGACAGAAGGTCTATGGAAGCCTCTCGCGAGGACGCAGCACGATACCGAGACTGACCGCGCTAATCCTACTGGCAATGCCCCTCTTTGCGGAACGAAGTTCTCCCGCTCCTTTTGAGTTCTCGCTAATGCGCATGGGAACCCAGGTGCGAATCCTCGTTTACGCGCCCAGCTTCAGCCAAGCTTCCGAGGCGAGCATGGCGGCGTTCGACCGAATGGAGCAGTTGGAATGGACCTTTAGCGACTACCGGACAAACAGTGAACTGTCTCGGCTCAACCGCGACGGGGCCATCGCACCGCGTCGCGTCAGCGATGAGCTCTTCCAGGTCTTGCACCGATCGCTTGAAATCTCCAGCTACTCCCGTGGTGCCTTTGACATTACTTTGGGTCCTCTGACTCAACTGTGGAGGCAGGCTCGTCGCGCGGGTTCCCCACCGACTCCAAAGCAGATCGCCCAAGCCCGCCGCCGTACGGGGTTTCAAAACCTCATACTCAATTCCAAGGAAAGGACCGTACGCTTCGAGCTGGCCGGAATGGCGCTGGACTTGGGCGGCATCGCCAAGGGCTATATCGCGGACCAAGCCTTGCAAGTGCTTCAGCGTCGTGGTTTGAGAAGTGCGCTCGTCGAAGCCGGTGGGGACATTGCCATTGGCGCCGCGCCGCCCGGCAAAGCCGGCTGGCACATCGCCATCAAGGGAGTTCAGGACGAACTGCTCGCCCTGCACGATGTTGGCGTCGCCACATCGGGAGACGAGTTTCAGTATCTTGAGATTGCCGGACGCCGCTATTCCCACATCATCAATCCTGCGATCGGTGTGGCCGTTTCGGACTCGTCTCAAGTTACGGTGATTGCTCCGGATGGAATGACAGCTGACGCGTTGGCCACTACCCTCAGCGTGATGACGCCAGCCGCAGGCCTGGAGCTGGCCGACTCGCTCGACGGTGTGGCCGCTTTCATCCGGAGTCGGTCGAATGAGGCGCTTCGATCTCGGCGCTTTCCATCCGGGCGTCCAGCCCTGCCCCCGATGCGGGCAGGCTTCGTCCGATAGAGAGGGTTGTCTCGGCCAGGTGCTCAAGTGGGGAAGGAAGTCGTGTCCATGCGAAAATACAAATTTCCGTTTGCTGCCGGTACGCTGCTGGGCGCATTTCTGCTGTTTGGGACTCACCGGGGCGTGGAGTATACCTCCAGTGACCAGTTCTGCGACAAGGCCTGCCACGTCCATCCCGATGCTACCAAGCAGTGGATTAAGTCCACGCACTTCTCGAACAAGAGCGGCGTGGTGACGCATTGTGTGGACTGTCATCTACCTGCCGGTGGAACGGACTACTATGCTCAAAAGGTGCGCCTGGGTGCCCAGGATGTTTACGGCAAGCTCTTTACCGATGTGACCAAGATCGACTGGTCATCCAAGCGCACCTTGGACCGGGCCAAGACGTTCACCTTCGACTCGGGCTGTGTCAAGTGTCACTCCAATTTGTTCAGTGTCGGCCTGTCGAAAAAAGGAGTGGATGGTCACCTGCACTATCAGCGGCACCAGGACAAGATGCTCTGCATCAACTGTCATCTCCATTCAGGGCATCACCGTGACCAAAAGCAAAGCGAAGTGGACAGTCTGATGGCTGACGCAGACCAGGTCGACATCCAGGCGTTCCCAGTGAACGTTGAGGGCTTCAAGGCGTACTCCGAGAGGATCCCCGGCTCGGAGGTGGTGTTCGAGATGGTGCCTATTGAAGGAGGCACGTTCACTATGGGAAGCCCGGCCTCGGAGCCATACCGGCGCTCGGACGAGGGGCCGACACGTCAGATCAAGGTTGACTCCTTCTGGATGGGGCGGGTCGAGGTACGCTGGCGAGAGTATGAAGTGTTCTTAGCCCAGCGGGGCACCAAAGAGAAGAACCACCCGCGTGCCGGTAAGGATGCGACGACCGGTCCCACACCCCCCTATGGGTCTCCCGATCAGGGGTGGGGCAAGGGCGCACGGCCGGCAATTACGATGAGCCATCATGCCGCGACGACCTATTGTGAATGGTTGTCGTCGGTTACCGGGCGAAAGTACCGATTGCCGACAGAAGCGGAGTGGGAATACGCCTGTCGGGCCGGGACGACCGGTGCTTACTTCTTTGAGGGAGATCCCTCCAGTTTCACGCTCCGCTCCTGGACCAACAGGTTCTTTGGCGTCAAGACCTCTCCCTTGAGCGAGTATGGCTGGTACGAAGCGGTCAGCGCCGGTCGGACGCATCTCCCTCAAGAAACCAAAGCCAATCCCTGGGGGTTGGTCAACATGATCGGAAACGTTCGAGAGTTCTGCCAGGATTGGTATCAGGCCAATGCCTACACCGCTGGCGACAGGGAGGTGCAGAACCCAAGAGGACCGGACTCCGGAAGCGAGCACGTAGTTCGAGGCGGTTCGTTTAAGAGCGATGCCGCCGACCTGCGCTGCGCTGCACGGGACCATACCAGACAATCCGCCTGGTTGATGACCGATCCTCAATCGCCCAAGAGCGTATGGTGGTACTCCGACTGTAACGATGTGGGCTTCCGGTTGGTTCGCGAATATAGACCAGAGGATCCCATGCTTGTCAGTAGGCGGGAGAATCCTTCTCCCGAGCTTCGATAGCCGAAATCATTGTTGTTAGAGCAAGGAGGAGACATGAAACAGGAAGACAGAAAGTCTCAATTTGACCGACGCGATTTCATTGGTTCGGTCGCTGTGGCGGGGGCCGGCCTCATGCTGACCCGTTGTGCCAAGTCCTATCCGAAGCTGACGTTTCTGGACGCCGCTCCGGACGGTGTCCCGCTGAAGGCCGGCCTTGTCGGGTGCGGTGGCCGTGGAACCGGAGCCGCCCAGGACTTTCTGAAGGCCGGCCCGAATCTTCAAATCACAGCCTTGGCTGATGTCTTTGAGGACCGTGTGGCTGAGTGCCGAAAAACCCTCGAGGAAAAGGCCGCGCAAGAGGTCTCCGCCGATCGCTGCTTTGTAGGCTTCGACGCTTACAAGAAAGTGATTGATTCGGACGTGGACGTCGTTTTGTTGGCGACGCCGCCGCACTTCCGGCCGGAACACTTCGAAGCGGCCGTCAACGCCAAGAAACACGTCTTTATGGAGAAGCCTGTCGCTGTGGACCCCTTAGGAGTTCGCTCCATCCTGGCCTCAGCCCAGCGAGCCAAGACGTTCAATATTTCCGTCGTCACCGGCACCCAGCGCAGACACCAGCGCGATTATCTGGAGACCTACAACCGCGTTGCAAACGGGGCGATCGGCAGGATTGTTTCGGCTCGCTGTTACTGGAACCAGTCGCAACTCTGGAGCAAGCCCCGCCAGCAAGGGTGGTCGGATATGGAAGCCATGATTCGCGACTGGGTCAGCTGGTGCTGGCTGTCCGGCGATCACATTGTCGAGCAGCATGTTCACAATCTCGATGTGATGAGCTGGTTCCTGGGCGCCTATCCGACCAAGGCCGTGGCCATGGGAGCCAGGATGCGACGCTTGACGGGAGATCAGTACGACTTCTTCGCTGTAGACTACGCACTGGAGAACGGACTTCACATTCAGAGCACTTGCCGACAGATCGACGGCTGTGCCAACAACATATCTGAGTTTTTGGTTGGGACGGAGGGATCGACGAACTGCAGGAACAAGATCTTCGACAAGGAAGGCAAAGAGGTCTGGCGCTATCGTGAGCTTGAGGGTAAGCCGGAGAAGGAGGCCGCGCAGGAGTCCGATGCTGAGCCGGAGACGCCCAAGATCTCGCCCTACGTTCAAGAACATATCGACCTCGTAAATGCCATCCGCACCAATCAACCGATCAATGAGGCGGAGAACACGGCCAAGGCCACGTTGGTGGCCATCATGGGCCGAATTTCCGCTTACACGGGGCAGGAGGTCACTTGGGACCAGGTGATGCAATCCGGCGAAAGACTGGGGCCAACCGAGTATGCCATGGGGCCAGTTCCCATTCAGGCGAGGGTTCCATTGCCGGGGACAGAGCCTCACACCTAGTTGTGCGCGCACAGGGTTGGTGAAGAGGACGAGAGTGGTGTAAGTCTCGTCCCGCCAGGCAAATGAGCGTGCGGCCTAAGCCAACTGGCTCGGCCGTCTCGCGCTCTATGCATCACTCCGGAACTTGGTAGGGGTGTGAAATCTGTCAATCCGGTTGACGTGGGGGCAGTCAGGCGCGAGGGGTAGCGCTGGGCTGGGATTCGATCGCTTCGCCCAACGGGCCCACCTCCGCTCAGGCGCAGGTGTCTGTTTCCGTTATTTCTGATGCGATTCGGGGTCGGGATCGAACTGGTCGATTTCAGGCTTGACGATGGAGTCGAAACACTCGGGGCAGATACTGTGACTGAATTGCACTTCGGAATGCTCGGTAATGTAGTTTTCCACCTGTTGCCAGTAGTTCTGATCGTCTCGAATCTTCTTGCAGTAGGAGCAGATCGGCAGCATTCCCTGCAACTGTTTGACCTGCTCCAGGGCCTTCTCGAGCGCATCAACCCGATCGGCAAGGTTAGACTGCAAGTTCACGATGCGCTCGCCTACCTGGAGGCGAGCCTTTAATTCCTGGCGTTCGAAAGGTTTTGTGATGTAGTCGTCGGCCCCCGCCTCGAGCCCCACCACAATGTCTTCGCGACGATCCCGCGCCGTCAGGAGAATGATATAAATCGGATTCGGGTGGGGCTGAGAGCGAAGGATCCGACAGACTTCTATCCCATCCTGTTCCGGCATCATCCAGTCCAGAATGGCCAGCCGGGGCGCATGAGGAGACAAAAGCGCCTCCACGGCACTCCGGCCATCATTGACCACCTCGACTTCGTACCCCCACTTCAGGAGGCTGGTTTCCAGCAGGCAACGGGAGGTCGGATCGTCCTCGGCAATCAAAACGCGCATGAAGCCCCCATCAATCAGCGGTCTGGGTGTCCAGAGTTGATGCGTCGGCCCAGGGAACCCAGCATTGCAACGCCGCAGGCACTCGTATTCCTCAAAGTCTCTTTCAGCCGAAGGATCAAGTGTCCACTTCCTTCTGAAGTGAATCCAACCACCTGTCCTCAAGCCAAATATCGGCAATAGCCGGGTAAGTGTTACCAAATTCTACGGATCGGACACGGCAAGTCAGGCCGCTTATGGCGCAGTTCCGACGGCTCGCTTCGGCGGTGCAGCGGCAGAGGCTCGTTCTACCCACCAGCCAGCGAACAGGTGAGGGAAGAACGTTGGTCTACAATATCCGGTGGAACAGCGAAGCTGATAGTGTTAGGTTCTTGCCACGTTGCGGCTCCTTCGCAACTTCGCACCGACCCTGGCTCCTATCGCGATTGAGAACTGCATGGCGACGGGCGCGGATAGGTCATTCATAGCTCCATGAGAAGAGTCCTTGCCATCACGGTGGTGCTTGTTGGGGTCACGGCAGTGGTCCTCATCGTTTTGTGGCGAGTGCGAGGCCGCCAGCCGTATGCCTCGACCCTTGACAGTCTGACGGTCCTGGAGGGGTTCGCAGTGGAGACCGCCGCCCTTCCGCCGTTGGTAGAGCGGCCAATGGTCGCCGACTTTGACGAGCAAGGCCGGTTGTACGTGGCCGATTCCTCCGGATCGAACGAGAAGGTCAAAGACCAGCTGGAAAAAAGGCCTCACCGCATCGTTCGCTTGGAGGATGTTGACAACGACGGGCGCTTTGATCGAAGCACGATCTTCGCCGACAAGATGATGCTACCGGAGGGGGCTCTCTGGCATGAAGGATCGCTGTACGTTGCGGCTCCGCCCAGCATCTGGAAACTGACCGACACCAACAACGATGGCGTGGCAGACCAGAGGGAAGAGTGGTTTCAGGGGAAAACCCTCACCAATTGTGCCAATGACTTGCATGGACCCTATTTGGGGCTCGACGGTTGGATCTATTGGTGCAAAGGTGCGTTTGCAGAGCAGACCTACGAACGAAGGGGCAAGCCGCCGCTGATCACCCGGGCGGCCCATATCTTCAGGCGGAGCCCCGATGGCTCGGTCATCGAACCAGTCATGACCGGGGGCATGGATAATCCCATCGAAGTTGTTTTCTCGCCAGAAGGAGAGCGCTTCTTCACCTCCACGTTTCTTCTGCATCCCGAGGCTGGTCGGAGAGATGGCTTAGTCCACGCCATCTATGGAGGCGTCTATGGGAAGATTCACAGCGTCCTTGACGCCCACCCCAAAACCGGCGACGTCATGCCCGTGATGACCCATTTAGGTCCGGCAGTTCCTTGTGGTCTGGCGTGTTACGCCTCGGAGGGGTTCGGACCTGAATACCGGAACAACTTGTTTGCCTGCCTCTTCAATCTCCATAAGGTCACCCGGCATGTACTCCAGCCCAGCGGTGCGACGTTTATCACGACGGACAGCGACTTTCTCGTTTCCAGCAACCCTGACTTTCATCCCACCGACGTTCTGGAGGATGCTGATGGTAGCCTCCTGGTTCTTGATACCGGTGCCTGGTACAAGATCTGCTGTCCGACTTCCCAACTGGCCAAACCTGACTTGCTCGGTGGAATTTACAGGGTCCGCCGAAAGGGAATGCCCCTCATTCAGGACGCGCGGGGACTGGGCCTGCCGTGGGATCTCCTGAGGCCTTCAGAGCTGGTGGAATTGCTGGGAGATCCGCGACCAGTCGTCTGCCGTCGCGCCATGGGAACTCTGGCGCGGTTTCAGAGCAATTCTGTCCCGGCACTGAGGGCGATTCTAGCGGCCGACGCTCAAAATCCAAGAATTCGAAGGAACGCGGTTTGGACCTTGACACGGATAGAAGGAGAGGAGGCCCGCTCTTGCGTCCGCGGTGTCCTGCAAGACCGGGACTCGAGTGTTCGCCAGGCGGCGCTGCACTCGGCCGGCTTGTGGCGCGACCGAGCGGCTCTTCCGCAATTGCTGACTGTCCTGAAGAACGATGCTGCCCCGTTGCAGCGTGTGGCAGCTGAAGGGCTGGGAAGAATTGGGGAACGTCGCGCGGTGCCTTTCCTCTTGGAGGCAACAGCCCACCTGCGTGATCGCATCCTCGAACATGCGTTGACCTACGCGCTTATCGAGATTGGAGATCCGGCCGGCACAGCAGCCGGATTGACCGCTGCGTCACCCAACACCCGCCGCGCTGCGCTGATCGCCCTGGACCAGATGCCAGGAGGTAAACTGCGACCAGAACAGGTTGCCCCTTTACTGACATCCCGCGACGACTTGCTGAAACAAACAGCTTCTTGGATTGCTGGGCATCACCCGGAATGGGGCGCCACGCTGTCGGGGTTTTTTGCCAAACGTCTGGCCAAGCTCGCGAGCGAGGACCGTCCTGAACTGGAAAAGCAGCTCGCCTTCTTTTCGCGAGATCCAGCCATCCAGACACTTCTCGCCCAAGCTGTGAAGGGAATCAGAGGCAGACCGTCTCGCCTGGTGGCGTTGCGGGCCATGTCTGGTAGTCCGTTGAAGGATATGCCCGCTGTCTGGGCAACTCCACTGGCACGGGTTTTGGAGGAGAAAGATGCTGAGACGGTTCGGTTGGCTGTATCGGTAGCCAAGGCGCTGCCAATCGCGAAGGGCATCTTGCCAGGGCTCGCTGCGGCCTTGCTTCGCGTGGCAGGCGATTCTTCGTTGGATCGAGCTATTCGCCTGGACGCTTTGCTGGCGATGCCGCAAGGGCCGGATTCGCTGGATTCAGACCTGTTCAATCTGCTTCGATCCGGCTTGAACACGTCTCAGCCGCTGGCGATTCGTAGTGCCGCTTCAGAGGTACTGTCCCGGGCGAACCTCAGCCCTGATCAGCTGAAACTGCTGGCCTTGTCCCTGCGCGAGGTAGGGCCCATGGAGATCGCCAAGGTTTTGGAGGCCTTTGGACACTCGAGTGACGAGACTTTAGGGCGGCAGCTGATCGGAGTCCTCAAAGAATCGAAGGGTATCTCTGGCCTGCGCCCCGATGTACTGAAACGTGTGGTTTCTCGTTTCCCGGGTCCGGTGCAGGACGAGGCCGAAAAGCTACTGGCGTTTCTCGAAATAGACCAGAAAGAACAGTCCAAGCACCTCCATCGCTTGCTTGGCAGTTTGAGGTACGGTGATATTCGGCGAGGCCAGATCGTCTTCAACAGTACCAAAGCGGCCTGCTCTTCCTGTCACACCATCGGGTATCTGGGAGGAAGGTTGGGCCCCGATCTCACCCGCATCGGTGAGGTCCGCTCCGAGCATGATCTTCTGGAGTCCATCATCTACCCAAGCGCCAGTTTTGTGCGCAGCTACGAACCCCTGACCGTGGTCACACGGTCCGGCGAGGTCCATAATGGCATTGTTCGGGACGAAGGAACCGATGAGATTTTCATGGCTACGGGAGCTCGTGCCGAGGTACGTATCGCTCGCACCGACATCGCTCAGATGCGGCCGGGAACCGTGTCGCTCATGCCAGCCGGTCTCGAAGAACAGCTGACTCGAACGGAATTGGCCGACTTACTGGCTTTTCTGAAGGCGGCTCGAAAGGAGGCGCGCTAGAGCACTCGCCCTGGCAGACCGTTTCCTTGTGCTGCCACCCCGTTTTTTCTCCGGGGATGAGTTCACGTTTCCTTTCTTTTTCACTCGCGCAACGAAACGCCCAGAGACTCTGTCTTGGCTCGTCCTCGCGAATACAGCTGGGGCGGGTGCAGAGGGAAAGGAGATCCCCCCTGGTTCTCCTGCTTGGCACCGACCTTTTGGCGCTTTCAAAGGGTGATTATCTCGAACGAAGGCTGACTCTATGATGATTCTCTGGATTTTGGCTGGAACACTTGGAGCGTTCGTGCTGGTTTGGCGACACACCTTGGGCCGGATGTCCGTTGCGCAGCAGCCCAAGTTTTCCCGAAGCGTTGGATTTCGCGCCGGCATCCCGCTGCTGGGAGGGGCCTTGTTCCTGGCGGGTTTTGGCCTGGCCGTCCGGCAGAGTCCGCTGTGGGGCGGGCTGTGCCTGGCGGCTGTCCTCCTGCTGGCTGGACTCGTCCTCAAACACGACCAGTACGCGGCTATGATCCGAATTCTCTATGATGACTACTTCGGTTTGAAGAGGCAGATGCCTGAAGCAAAGGACTTCGACCTGCTGTTCTCGATCGTGAAGTCGCGCTACCCGCGCTGGAGTGAAGACCGCATGATGGAGGTCTGCGTCGGAAAGGACATCAGGCAGCTGGTACTGCTTCTGATCCTCCTGGAGCATGAGATTCATCCGCTGGATGACATGCCTCTCTACGAGAATCTCAAAGACAAGGTCGAATCGCTCTATCCGCGCTCATAGGGGCAGTCCGATCATTCTGGACGCCGGTCATTCCTTCCTCCCCGCTGCGCCCCGACAGGCTCGCGATAAGGCCGGAAACTCACGTTCAACTTGCCATCTGGGCTGTGTCTGGCTCAACCGTTCCCTCACAGGGGGATCGCGCCATCCTCAAACCAGTCTCGCGTGAGGTCCAGCCACATCACTAAGCCCCGCCAACGACCAAAGACCCTGTAGTACTTCTCAATCGTGTGGTCACTGCTCTTACCCCGCCGCCCGTGCAGGCGCTGAAATTTCTGCCGGCACCAGCTGTCCAGTGCCAGGTTGTCGTAGTGTCCCAGCAGCCTCATCAGATTCCCGGCCGCGTAAGGTCCGACGCCTTTGATCGAGATCAGCCGCTGGTAGAGAGGCTTACTTTCCAGGTGTTCCAGCTCGTCAAGTTGGAGCTGACCGCACGCCACCTGCTCCGCCAACTGCAGCAGATAAGCGCTTCGGTAGCCGGCGCGTACTTTTTCCGCCAGGAAACGTTCCGAACTGGACGCCAGTTGTTGAGGGGTTGGGAAGGCGCAGATGCCCGCCGTAAATGGGGTCCCCAGTTCCGAAACGAGGTTCTTGACCATTCGCTCCGTTGCGCTCCAGGAACAATTTGTCGTGCAGATCATTTTGACCAAATCTTCAAACAGCGAGGTTCCGCACAGCAGGCGGCCGGCTTTACTATGGATAATCCAGCTGAAGTCCCCATTTCCCCGGATGAGCTGCAGGGCTGAGTGGAAGTCCTGCAAGCTCTGGTCGAGGCGCAGCATCCGAACCACCTGAGTTTTGATCGAAGCGCTGTCCGAGTCAGACAAGGGGAGCCTGCTCCGGCACTTTGCAAGGATGGCTCGTCCCGCGGTCTGCAGCTCCAACCAAACGAGCTGGCGGTCCGTTTGAACCAGCCTCCCCAGGACCCGCTTGGACGAATCCAGAAAAAACGGCGGCAGGACGTACCAGCCATGGCTTTGGACCGTTCTCCAGAAATCAAAGTCGGGTGGGACGGGGATTCGAATGCGGTCCTCTTGCATCGAGGTGGCCCAATATGAGTCAGGTTTGACGGATTTCTTGGAGGATTTCAGGGAATGCTCCTATCGATTTTCCTGGGCTTGCCGATGAATACGTGCGAGCATTCCGCTCGTTTTTTCCGCATTCGACAGATGGACCTATTCTAAGGGGTTCGGGATGGCGCCTCGCTTCTTCCTGCTTCAGCTGAAGGAAATTCTGGTCGCCGAGGTCACGCATATCCAGGGTTTTATGCAGCTGCTGATGAAACCCCGAAACGGCCTGCCATGGAGTCAAGAGGATAAGTCGGCGATCCTGGCTCACCTCAGGTATTTAGGCAAGTCGCTGCCCATCCTGGTGGTGTTCTCTTTGCCGGGAGGAGGGTTGCTTCTTCCGCTTCTGGCCTGGTTTCTCGATCGCCGGCGCCAGCGCGAGAGATGGCGCTCGTCCGCTGGGGAGCCTGCCCACCCAGACCCTGCCAGGCCCGACCCTCCCGAAGGGGCAGCCGTTTCCAAAGCCAAACAGCTTCCCCTGCCTCAGACGCCCAAGGGTGTTGACTAAGGAGGGACACCGGCTCCTAGTCGTTATCTCCATCCAGTAGGCCTCCCAGCCCTCCCAGAATCGAGCCTTCTCCCCGACGACTTCCACCTGCAGACGGCGCGGCCTGATAGATGCGGTCGGCCAGCCGGCTGAAGGGCAGCGACTGCAGAAATACTTTCCCCGGACCAGTGAGAGTCGCCAGAAACAATCCTTCCCCACCGAACAAGGTGTTCTTGATTCCACCTGTGAACTGGATGTCGTAGTTCACACTGGGCTGGAAAGCCACTAGACAACCGGTATCCACCCGCATCCTCTCACCGGCTTCCAGCTCTTTGCCGACGATCGTTCCGCCGGCATGGATGAAGGTCAGGCCGTCGCCTTCCAGTCGTTGGAGAATGAACCCCTCCCCACCAAACAGACCTCGGCCAATCTTGCGACTGAACTCAATTCCAATAGAGGTCCCCTTGGCCGCACAGAGGAAGGAGTCTTTCTGGCAGATCATCCTTCCGCCCAGTTGGGCCAGGTCGAACGGAATGATCTTGCCCGGATACGGCGCTGCAAAAGCGACTTTCTCCTGACGGGAGGAGCGGCAAATAAAGTGGGTCATAAAGAGGCTCTCGCCTGTTAGCACGCGCTTTCCGGCATCAAGGACCTTGCCAAAGAATCCGCTGTCTGCACGGCTGCCGTCTCCAAAGGCCGTCTCCATTTGGATGCCCTGAGTCATGTACATCATCCCGCCCGCCTCAGCGATCACCGCCTCTTGGGGATCCAAAGTGATTTCGACCAGCTGCATGTCGTCTCCGAAGACCTCATAGTCGATTTCGTGGCTCCGCACACGAGTCACAGTCTGGTTGCTCGGAAAAGGCGGCGGGGTTGCCGCTTCCCTTCGGAATAAGGAGTGAAACTGAGGAAGCTGGCCCAACGGCGCCCAGTCCGACATCCCCTGCGTGAAAGCCAGGGTTTGAGCGTTCACCTGACCCGTCCGAATGCGGTTGGCGACTTCGTCCGCGGTCAGAGGGCCATCCGGCTTCTGATTGATGGCGAGATACCAGTAACTCATGAACCTATCTCCTTTCGTAAGCCGAGATTAGATCGTGGGCTCCCCCCAAATGTCAACGAAGGTTCTATCGTTGACCTCGACGGCAGCCGAGGTCGTGCTTAGCTTTATTCAGTCGAACCCAAATCGGGGCTCCTGCATCTACAATGGACAATCTATAGGCAGCCACGCGAATGGGCTCCTGACACCGGCCCAGTTCCGGGGCTATCCGAGACAACGAGATGCTGAATACGACCTTCGGACCAAGATTGTTCCTATTGTTCTTGATTTTCGGTATTAGCCTGCTGGCCTGGTCTGCCCAAGCTGAAACCAGCCAGGCTGAACTGGAGGCGCTTCTGCGGAGAGTGGCCCAAAACCAGAAACGGAATCGACTGCTCGAGATGTCCTATCTGTACGAAATGACCAGCCGAAGGATGAAGCTGGACGCGACGGGAGCGGTCCGCGAAACCGAGCTGGTCACCTATGAGGTCATCCCCTTGAAAAGCGGAGACTACCGTCGGGTTATCGGAAGGGATGGCCAGCCGCTTTCGGCCGAAGAGGCACGGAAGGAACAGTCCAAGCTGGAGCGAAGTCTGAAGAAGGAAGCTCAGCTCAGTGAGTCTGAACGCTTGCGCCAAGAGAAAAAGTGGCAGGAACGTCGACGAAAAGAGGAACAGACCTGGGAGGAAGTAGTCAAAGCCTTCACAGCCAAGCTAGTCACTCATCGCCAGGACGGTGAGACACGAGTGACCGTGGTCGATTTGCTTCCTCGATCGGATTACATCCCTCCAAACCGGGACCTTCGGATTTTGAAGAAGGTGAAAGGCCGCGTGTGGATCGACAACGTTCATGAAGAAGTGACCCGGGCGGAAATGGAATTTGTGGAAGACGTCACGTTCGGCGCCGGCATTCTCGGCAAGCTGAATCAGGGTGGGACTCTTTCCGTACAGTTGAGCCGGATCAATGACGAAGTTTGGCTGCCACGGCAGGTGGAGATTGCTGCCGACGGACGCATTCTGTTCAAAGGATTTCGAATCCGAATCCTCAACGACTTTGCCAACTACCGGAAGTTCGAGACCAGTGTGCAACTCGGAACGGCCAGCCTTAACCCGTAGCGCTTTCAACCACCAGGGCCAATCGCCTTGGCGCCCACGCATTAAAGTTGTTACCGGTCGGGGCCGGCTCTGCGTGCCCGTCGGCTGGATTCACATGATGCCGTAAGTCTCGAACGCTTCCCGGGCGCTCATCCCGGACTCAATGGCTTTGCGCACCGTTTTTTCGCCCCTGGCTTTCTCCAGAGCGCGTTCGAAAACGTCCCTTTCGGCCTGCTGCGGAATAACACAAACCCCGTCGATATCCCCGAAAACGATGTCTCCCGGAAGGATGCGAGTGCCTTCAATCTCGATGGGAATGCGGAAGTCGACAACCTTCCCCCTGGGCCCTTGGTCCTGGGCGTAAGCTCCGTACGAAAAGGTAGGGAACCTCAGGTTCAAAACGGCGCGTGTATCGCGGGAATAACCGTTGACAACCGCCCCCACGCCACCACATTTCCGTGCTCGGACACTCATCAGCTCGCCCCACAGCGCGTAGCGTGGGGAAGCCCCCGTGCAAACATAAACCTCGTTCGATTTGAGATCGTCGAGGGCCTCCAACATCAATCCAAACGGCTTGTTGGACAGACCTGAGGCGCTCCCTTCCCAGCGTTCCTCAAAATAGTCAGCCTCCAGCACCGTCATGGCACGGCCCACCGCCACCATGTCCCGTTCCAAAGGCTGGATGCTGGGAGGAAGGAACTGGTGCCGCAAGCGAAGCTTGTCCATTACATCGCCCACTACCGCCGTGAACAACTCCCGGCGGGCGAGTTCGAAAAGCTCGTGATCATCTTTCCAAAGTCGGGTCATGTTTCCTTCAGGAGTTGAGACAGCCGATCATCTCCCGGTAGAGCTCCGGGTAGCGACTGCCAGGTTTGAGTTGTTGTGATTCGCCCATCGCACACTGCAGGCTCGGTCTCGTCGATTTTGCCGGCTATCTCTGGCTCGATGCGCCGATCTGCTGTGCCTAACCGGCCTTCGGAAACCGGTGATGGGCGTAAAGGAATTCGTACGCTCCCGCCATCACTAGGCTCCTCCGTGATCGAAGTGATCCCAGCCTGCAAGCCAGGCGGCTGCGATTCTCACACAGACGACGAGCGAAATGCAATGTCTGGAATGGCAGTGCGAGCGACCTCGCACATGAAGAGGCTGATGCGTCCCGCTTGACTCGTGCTTCGACTCGGGAAGTGGCTGCAATCCCATCTGAAAATGGGAGCGGCCTCTACCTTTCCTGGGACAACATTCCTTGCTCTGGGCATCTGAAACCTACCGAGCGAAGCTGGCGGCGCCAATGGCATTCGCGCCTTTATTGTGTTGACTTCGCTTTCTTTGCTTGCCTATGATTTTTTGTTTCTTCGCTGACAAGGACTTCTCATCATACTCATGTCATCACGGATCTTGACTCCCGCCAATCAACTGACCCTCCTGCGGATGGTGTTTATCCCAGTGTTTGTCATTCTGCTGGTGTACGAACATTTGGGCTGGGCCTTTGCCGTTTTCATTCTGGCCGGCGTGACTGACGGCCTTGACGGGCTGATGGCCCGCTGGCTAAAGCAGAAGACTTCGCTGGGGGCCTACCTGGATCCGCTGGCCGACAAGCTGCTGCTGACGACTTCGTTTGTGGTGCTTTCCATTCGCAGTCTGGGCTTGCCGAACCCGGTTCCACTTTGGCTCACCATTCTGGTCATCAGCCGAGATGTCATCTTGATTGCGAGTGCGCTCATCATCGTCATCAGCACCGAGCACCGAACGTTTCCGCCGTCAGTGTATGGCAAGGCCACCACGTTTTTTCAGATTCTTACGGTCGTGGTAGTCCTCTACCTCAATTACAAACGGGTCTCAGGCGGAATCTTTCTCTCCCTCCTTTTTTTGGTGACTGCTGGGCTTACGGTCTATTCGGGTTTACATTATGTCTACCGCGGCAAGAAGCTGGTTTCCGAGGCCAGTGCCACATGACCTTTAACGTAGGCGTCTCGAAACAGATACCAAGGTCAAGCAGACAGTCAGTGGCCGGTTCGATAACCGCTTTCGAGGAGACGCCTTGAATCGCAGTGTTGACGTTCAGCAAGGTGTGGCAATCGAGCACGTGGAGCCGGGCTCGATTGCCGAAGAGGTTGGAGTCGAACCGGGAGATCGGTTGCTGGCGATCGGGGACCGGACAATCCAGGATGTGCTGGATTACCGCTACGTTTCGTCCCTTTATAGCCAGGAAGTGATCCTTAAGATTCTGAAGGCCTCCGGAGAGCTGTGGGAGATCGAGGTCGAAAAAGACGAAGAAGAGGAACTGGGGCTGGAACTCGAAGGGATCCAAACACGGATTTGCAAAAACAACTGCATCTTCTGTTTTGTGCACCAACTTCCACGCGGCAAGCATATCCGCCGCACCCTGCGCGTCAAGGACGAAGATTTCCGACTTTCTTTTCTGTTCGGGCACTACCTGACGCTGACCAATCTCTCCGAGACAGACTTCCAGCGGATCTTCGAACAGAAGCTCTCGCCCCTGTACGTCTCGGTCCATGCCACCGAACCTGAGCTGCGCCGCTATCTGCTGCAGAACCGCCGCCCGGATGATCTGCTGGGGAATATGCGCCGCCTGATTGAGGGCGGCATCCGCCTCCACACTCAAATTGTCTTGATGCCCGGGATTAACGACGGCGTGCATCTGGAGCGTAGCGTCGGCGATTTGCTCCAGTTTTTCCCCAATGTCATGAGTGTGTCGATTGTGCCGGTAGGGCTCACCGATCATCGCAAAGGCTTGCCACCACTCAGGTCTGTCGATGCGGAGTACGCCCGTCAGACGATCTCTCATGTGTCGTCAATTCAGACTCGAAACTTGGCGTCCCACGGAACCCCCTTCTGCTTTCTGGGGGACGAGTTCTACATCCTGGCCGGTCACCCGATTCCGGCTCGGTCACACTATGGCGATTTCCCGCTAGTGGAAAATGGGGTCGGAATGGTTCGGAATTTCCTGGATGAGTTCTCTGCGGCTGTGAGCAAGCGGTGGACGAGACCGAGTCAGATCGTGCGCGGCACCGTAGCGACTGGACGAATCTTTTATCCAATCCTCCAGCAGTGCATCGACCGGATGAATCAGCGGTTCCAGACTGACTTGGTGTGTGTTCCCATCGACAATCTCTTCTTTGGGAGGGGAATCACCGTGGCCGGGCTGCTGACAGGTTCCGATATCTACGCCGGAGTGAAACAAGATCTGCATGGTGACTTTTTGGTCATTCCTTCCGAGGCGATGACGGGAGATCAGGGATTGTTCCTCGATGATTGGATTCGGAAGGACCTGGAAGCCCGACTCGAAATCCCTGTCTTTGGAGGTGGCTATCACGTTTCGGACTTCTTCAAACTGGCGCTTTCCGAAAAGGAACCCATCGTTCGTTCGGTCTAAGGAGGCGTTCCTACCACCTCGGGTAGGTGCATGGATGGACCGTCCGAGGCAGTTTGGCAGGAGACCTGCCAGCTCAAACCAGGAAGGCCGGCTCGACCCGGTGTCGGGTGCCGCCCGCTGAACGTTGTATCCTAACGCTGACAAGGGCTTGTGGCTCCAGGTGAGACGCGAAGCGGGGCTGGAAATTGCGGGAAACTGGGGAATATCACCCGGTGAGGCGGTGCCACGAGATCTGAATTGCACCCCGGTCGCGGCGGCAAGACCTCCACGGTATCGGGGGTTTCCCGCCCTTGTGAAAAACCCCGGGGGTGCTAAAATAGCGACTTAGGTTTAGGATTGGTTTAATCCTGCCTGGAAGGTGATCATGAACAAGAGAAAAATAAAGTTTCTGGTGGGATCTCTCATCATCGTTGGCTCGGTCGCCTGGCTTGGCTTCAGTGGATTCGATGAAAGCCTGGCCTATTACAAAACGGTGGACGAGCTGATGGCGATGAACCAAGATGCTTACGGCAAGCGGGTGAGAGTGGCTGGCGATGTTGTGGCCGGCTCTATTCAGACGGCCGGCGGCCGGCTTCAATCGTTTGTGTTGGAACAGGAAGGCAAGACGTTGCGGATCAACTACGTCGGTAATGAACTTCCCCCCGACACCTTCAAGGATGGATCGCAGGCATTAGCAGAAGGGCACCTCAACCCGAACGGGGAGTTCGAAGCCGCAAAGATACAGGCCAAGTGCGCCTCCAAGTACGAAGCTCAATACAAGTTGGAAGATAAATCGAAGTGAGCCCTCAAGCCGCGCTTCTGTTGCGGTGAAGCCCTGGGGCAGAGTCCGGAGGAGTGACCTTCGGCGAGCGTGGGTGTCCCCCGCTGCTGATCCTGCTTTGCCGCATGCAGAACCCCCAGTCAGGAGCTGATCCTTTTTTCCCTGGAAAGCGGATTCCGAGAGGACAAGACGCATGGAATCATTGATCTCCGATATCGGCCAGTTTTCTCTCCTAGCTGCGTTTTCCTTTTCGTGCTACGCAGTTGCAGCAGGACTTTTCGGAGGCTGGTTGGGACATCGCCGGCTGGTGGAGACTGCCGACCGCTCGCTGATTGCGGTGGGTGTGCTGGTTTCGATCGCGGTGGGCGGACTCTGGTACCAACTGCTCACGGCCAACTTCGGCCTTCAGTACGTTGCCAGCAACACGAACCTGGCGATGCCCTGGTTTTACAAAATCGGGGCCCTGTGGGGTGGGCAGGAGGGTTCATTGCTGTTTTGGTGTTGGCTGCTCAGTCTCTTTGGGATTGCTACTGCCATCATTCATCGCAATCGTAATCGCCACCTGATGCCCTATGTTGTGGCGATGATCTCGCTGGTTATCACCTTCTTTCTGATCTTGAACAACTTTGTGGCCAACCCGTTCGATTTGATCGGCGTGGAGAGGGGGGGCAACGCCGCCGTTCCTTTCCGCCCCGTGGACGGTCGCGGCCTGAATCCGCTGTTGCAGTATTGGGCCATGGTCATTCATCCCCCGATCTTGTATCTGGGTTACGTGGGATTCACCATTCCCTTTGCCTTCGCGGTTGCCGCGCTGCTGACCCGAGACCTGGATGAAGAGTGGATTCGAGTGACCCGACGCTGGATGATGGTGCCTTGGCTTTTCCTTGGTGCCGGAATCCTGCTGGGTGCCAAGTGGGCCTACGTTGTTCTGGGGTGGGGCGGCTACTGGGGTTGGGATCCGGTCGAGAATGCCTCGCTGATGCCGTGGCTCACAGCGACGGCATTCTTGCATTCGGTGATGATGCAAGAACGCAAGGGCATGATGAAGATCTGGAACATGGTGCTCATCCTCTCGACCTTTCTGCTCTGCATCTTTGGCACCTTCCTGACCCGCAGCGGCATCGTTTCCTCGGTTCATGCCTTTGCTCAATCTCCCATCGGTCCTTACTTCTCAGGATTCCTGTTCCTCCTGATCGGCTTTTGTGCCTATCTCATCCTGACGCGCCTCGACGCCCTAAAGAGCGAGAATCAACTCGACTCGGTGCTTTCCCGGGAAAGCAGTTTTCTTTTCAACAATCTGGTCTTGCTGGCTGCGATGTTTGCCGTGCTATGGGGCACGATTTTCCCTGTCATTTCTGAAGCCTTACAGGGGGAGAAACGAACGGTCAGCGCTCCCTTTTTCAACAAAGTCAACATCCCCTTGGGACTGTTTCTGCTGTTTCTTACCGGAGTCGGCCCGCTGCTCGCCTGGCGAAAGACGTCCTTACAGAGCCTGAAGAGGAATTTCCTCATTCCCTCAGCGGTCGGGCTGGGTGTGGGTGTTCTGTTCCTCCTGTTCGGAATGCGGCACTTTTACTCGTTGGTTTGCCTGGCGCTCTCCGTTTTCGTTTTGGTGACCATTGTCATGGAATTCCACCGCGGGGCGCACGCCCGCTTGAAGCAAGGGGAGAGTTACCTTCAATCGCTGTGGATTCTGACCTTCCGGAACACCCGGCGTTATGGGGGCTACGTTGTTCACCTGGGCATGGTGTTCCTGTTTGTCGGGTTTGCCGGAGCCGGGTTCAACCGGGAGCTGCAGCAGGAACTGGCGCCAGGCGAATCGATGGCCATCAACGGATACACCCTGACGTTGGATCAGATCAAGAACGCCGACAACGCGAACTACGCCTCGGCGGTGGGACTGGTCCGCGTCTTCAAAGGCGGCCGGCTGATCGATACCTTGCATCCTGAGAGGCGCTTCTATAAAGCTAGCGAACAGCCAACCACCGAGGTCGCCCTTCGCTCCAGCCTGAAAGAGGACCTTTACGTGGTTCTGGCCGGGTTTAATCAGGAGAATCAAAAGGCCGTGATGCACGTGTATTTGAACCCGCTGGTCACGTGGATCTGGCTGGGTGGCGCGACTTTCGTTCTCGGCACGGTGATTTGTTTGATCCCAAGTACCTTTGAGCGAGCCAAGGCCAAAGCTGCACCGAAGACCGAAGTCAAGGAGTTGGCACGTGCCTAAACGCTGGATCAGGATTCTCAGTCTATTGGCCCTGTGGCTTTGGCCGCTCTACCCGGTACTTCCACAGATCGTCACCCCTGAGGTGAGACGTGTTTCGGAAGCCTTCGTGTGTCAATGCGGCTGCAATCACCAGCTGTCGGCCTGTGGCATGCTAAACTGCGGTTCGGCCACGCCGCTCCGCGCCGAAATCGCGGAGAAGTTAAAAGAAGGGAAGACCCGGGATCAAATCGTCGCGGACTTCATCGAGAAATACGGCAAGGTCATTTTGGCGGCGCCCACGACTCAAGGCCTGGATCTGGCGGCTTGGGTCTTGCCAATCATGATGACGCTGGTTGGACTTCTGATTGTTTACGGTTTCATTCGTGTCTGGCTGCAACGAAAATCCGAAGCCCCTGCCCATGCGGCCGGACCGGTCCCTAGCGACTACCAGAATCGGGTGGAGCGGGAACTTAAGGAACTCGATTCGTAAGGCCGATCTTCGGTCGGAGTGAAGATGACAACTCTGGTTCTTTTCTGCACGGCGGGGACTGCTCTTCTGACCTTTTTTGTGTTCCGGCCTCTGTTTGTGGGTGCCGGCAGTCTCTTCTCGGTAGACGAAAGCGGACCCAGCTCCTTGAAACGGCTGCTGCGCAAGAAGGAGACGGTCTACGAGAATATGAAGGACCTGGAGTTCGAGTTCAAGATGGGGAAACTGTCGGAAGAAGATTACCAGCGTTTGCGTGAGGAATACTCTCGCGAAGCCTTTGACATACTCGCTCGCATCGATCAGATCAAACCGGAAGTCCTTTCCAAGACCGGGCAGCCTCAGGTTGTTGCGACTCTCAAGGACAAGAAAGATTGAATGCCCATCTCCTGTTGACGGCCACGGACTGCGGCGTCCCGCCCGCACCGGCAACATCACTCCACCACCAATCTAGAAAGCGCAGCTGATGAAGGAATTGAACGCCACTCTTTCCGTCGCCTGTCCAAAACTGGGCCTACTTTCAGTGGCATTGCGAGGGGTAACCATTCTCGTTTGGGGGATTGTGCTTTTTCCTTTAGCGCAGCTTGAAGCCCAAACGCTGAGAGGAACAGTGATCAATGGCACGACCAATCAGCCCTCCGGCGGCCAAAAGGTGGAATTGCTAGTGTTGGATCAGGGAATGCAGACGGCTTCGGAAGCGACTACAGGGCCTGATGGGAGCTTCACGTTTGCGTCGGTGCCCAGCGGACAGACGCCTCACATCCTCTTGAGGATTATTCACCAAGGTGTCAACTACAACCTCTCTGTGATGTCTGACCAGGTAGGCAAGCAACCGGTGACACTAACGATTTACGAGACCACTCAGGATCCCGGGGCGGTTGACGTTTCGCTGCCGGTGATGCTGGCGCAAGCCAGCGGCAAGGATTTGTTGGTGCAGCAGCAGTATCTGGTCACCAATAACACCCGTCCACCCAAAACCTTGGTCAGTCCTTATGGGACGTTCTTGTTCGATACGCCGCCGGCAGACCGGGTTCAAGAGCTGACTGTCTCAGTTGTGGGGTTAGCCGGCATTCCTTTGCCCCAGATCCCGAGTCCGCGCAAGGACGGTGGCTACCTCATCAATTATCCAATGAAGCCTGGGGTTAATGAGGTGCGAGTCTCCTACACGGTCCGTGGATCGGACGGTGCACGGGAGCTGAAGCATCGCTTGTTTCAAGGGACACAAAACACTCGTATGATCGTTCTTCCCAACGACCTGAAAGTGAGTGGGAGCCATATTTCGGGTGGGGGAACAGACGAGCGGACCCAAGGAGCGGTTTACCAGCTAGCCGGGATCGACAAAGGAGGTATCTTGGATGTCATGATCTCAGGCGATGCGCCCCTGGTTTCAGATGGAGACGGCCATAACCATGATGAGGAAAGTGGTGACCCGGATTTCCGCGTGGTGAGGCTGCCCAATCCCGTCTACGAGAAAAAGCTTTTTATCTTTGCCGGTTTCGGGGTGTTGTTTGTAATCGCGCTGGCCTTGGCCCTGCGTCAGAGGTCCACCTCCCGAGACGAAACGAAGGTCCAGCGACGAAAGCGAAAGTCCAGCTGAAACACCGGCCGCAGGGAGCAGGCCTGAGGTGGAAGCCATTTTGACTTCTTTGCCGGAGAGAAGAACCTAGGTCACGGTACTCGGCTGAACTCGTCGGCGATTCTTCCGCCTCGTCCATTGTGACACTCGAGAATGAACATTACCCATCCTGCTGTTCGAGTCGAGGGAGTGCACAAGTGGTTTGGCGCGACGACTGCCTTGCAGGGGGCCTCCCTGAGCGTCGCTCGCTCCGATTTCATGGTGCTGCTGGGACGCAACGGGGCGGGCAAGTCCACCTTGTTGCGTGTCATCGCCCGGGTTGTCCGCCCCAATTCAGGAACAATCGAGATCAACGGGATCGACCTGCGACGCCATCCCGAGCGCGTGCGAAGCGACCTTGGCTTCGTGGCTCATAGCACCTACCTCTATCGCAAGCTCACCGCTCGCGAAAACCTCCGCTTTTTTGCCCGAATCTACCAACTCGATTCCATCGAGAGCCGGGTCAGCCGTGCTCTCGAATGGGCGGGACTGGAAGAGCACGCCCATCGGCAGGTGGATGGCTTTTCGCGCGGCATGCAGCAGAGGCTGGCCATCGCGCGAGCCACTTTGCACGATCCGCAAATCCTGCTGCTCGACGAGCCGTTCTCCGGACTGGACCTGGAGGCTTCTGAACTATTGGCGGGCTGGATGCGCGAATTTGTGGCTGGAGGCAAGACCATATTGATGGCAACCCACGACTTGCAGCAGGGGCTGGAATCCGTCACCCGTTGGGTGTTTCTGGAAAAAGGTCGGATTGTTCGAGAACTCTCCGGAGACTACCACACGGTTCGGAGCGAGTACCGGGACTTCCTGAAGGAGAGGCGAGGTGAACTTTTTTAGGCAAGCCGCGGCGATTTTATGGAAGGATCTTCTGACCGAATGGCGCACCAAAGAAGCGTTCACGTCAATGCTTCTGTTTGGTCTCCTGGTCATCCTCATGTTCCATTTTGCATTTGAGCCTGACAGTCTGGAGACCCAAAAGTACGGGCCAGGGTTGTTGTGGATGACCTTTGTCTTTGCCGGAATTCTGGGCATGAATCGCGCGTTTTCCAGCGAGCGCGAGAACGATTCCCTTCAGGGGCTGATGTTGGCGCCCCTCGACTGGGGCGCCATCTTTCTGGGAAAGATGTTGTCGAATCTGCTTTTCATGCTTCTGGCTGAGACCGTTATCTTCTGTTGCTTCCTGGTCTTCTTCAACCTGAACATCGCCTCCAGACTCGGATGGATGGTGATGATCACCTTTCTCGGCACGCTGGGCTTTGCCTCCCTGGGGACCATCTTGGCCGCCGTCTCCATGAACACGCGCATGAGCGAGGTGATGCTGCCCATCCTGTTCCTGCCCGTGGCCCTGCCGGTAGTCATTGGCGCCGTGGAATCCACCGCCGCGATCTTCACGGATCCGCCAGGGGCGGCTCTGGGTTTCTGGATTCGGTTTCTGGTGGTCTTCAATATCATCTTCCTCACGCTGCCCCTGATGTTATTCGACTACGTGCTTGAGGAATAAGTCGTTGAAGTCTTGGTGATTGGCTGCGTCCTGAGAGAAAATGAGTGCTGTTGGGAAACAAGGAGATTCGAGATCATGTCTGGCCGTCTGACGCGGGCCGCTATTGGCGGGGAGGAGCCGACACGATGAAATCCGACAGTCTGCTGGGAGCTCTGACATTCATCACCATGCTGGCGGCGATCTACCTGGTCTTCCTTTACGCACCAACCGAGTTGACGATGGGGGAGGTCCAACGCATCTTTTATTTTCACGTCTCCTCGGCTTGGATCAGCTTCTTGGCCATCTTCATCGTTTGTGCCTTCAGCGTCGCTTTCCTGGTGACCGGCTCGCGTGAGACCGACATTCAGGCCGCGGCGGCGGCCGAAGTGGGAGCATTGTTCTGCACATTCATCCTCATCACCGGCCCGCTCTGGGCCAAGCCCGTGTGGGGAATCTGGTGGACCTGGGATCCCCGCCTGACCTCTTCCTTCGTGCTCTGGCTGATTTACATGGCCTACTTGATGCTGCGTCGCATGGTGGAAGCCCCGGAACAGCGGGCCAGACTGTCGGCTGTCTTCGGAGTTCTGGGTGCCGTGGACGTGCCCATTGTGTACATGGCCAACCGTTGGTGGCGCACGCAGCATCCTCAACCAGTGATGGGTGGAGGTGAAGGGTCCGGGCTGGATCCTCAGATGAGGGTGGCCTTCTTCGTCTCGCTGCTGGCCTTTACTTTCCTATTCTTTTATCTGTGGCGGTTTCGCTGCCGACTGGAGCGGAGCCGCGATCAACTCGAAGCCATCCAGCGCCAGTTGCAGACTCGGGGGGCTCAATGAACTATTTGTTCGCAGCATACACGGCCATCTGGTTAGGGATTTTTGCCTATATCTGGTCACTGGCCAGACGCCAACAGCGGCTGGGGGATGAGATCGACTCGCTCCGCCGCCGGCTCGACTCCGGACAGAAGTCATGAGCTTCTGTGGCAGGGCGGGCCTTCAGGACGTCCCGTGCCGCTTCGGCAGGTAGCCAGCCAGGAAGGCCTTTGGGACGCCGATCCGTCCCAACGTCGTTGCAACGCCAGAATCGATAGGAGAACTTTGAACGATGAGCAGTCATCCCAACGATCTTCGACTTGACATTCAGGAAAAGGGTGCCAGTCGCGAGGGACAGAGCCAGACGCTCAATTCCCGGCTCTTCATGCAGCTTCAGGTTTTCGGCAGCTGCAACGACTCCAGCGTCTTACTCCACAGCCTGAAGCAGAACGGCTTCGAAGGAGTCGTCTACGAGGACGTGAACGACCCCCGCGGTGTGGGGATCCTGGCCATGAGCGAGGATCCGAAGTATTTTGTGACTCGGTTACGACGTCAACTCACCGATGAAGCCTTTCGGGCGGTGGTTCAGAAACACGAATACACCATGCTGGGTCGCACCTACTCCACCGGATTCGAGGGAGATCTTCAAGACTGGCTTCTCAAGAGGCCGCTCAGAACCTGTCTCAATCCCGAGTGGCCTTGGGCGATCTGGTATCCGCTTCGCCGTACCGGCGCTTTTGCCCGGCTCTCGCCGCAGGAGCAGGGTGCCATCCTCCGGGAGCATGCGACCATCGGAAGAGCCTACGGTGAGGCAGACTTGGGCCACGACGTTCGGTTGGCCTGCTACGGTCTGGACACACACGATAACGACTTTGTGATCGGCTTGATCGGACGGGAACTCTATCCGCTTTCTCACATCGTCCAGGCCATGCGAAAAACCAAACAGACTTCGGAATACATCCAGGCGATGGGGCCCTTCTTTGTCGGCCATGTCCTCTGGCAGAGTTCCCTGAAGCCGGACTGATCCAGACCCTCCGATTTGCCAACCGGATGGAGTCGCAGCAGACTCCTCTCTCCGCCCATCCTCGCGGTCCTGGGAAAAGCTTTGCCGGTTGCATTAAGGCTTTGGTCCCTGGCCGAAAGAATGCGGGCCTCCGACTTGGCGGAGGCCCCGAGAGACTCGCCCGCAACTTCAGGAGCTTTGTGGCTGTTCGACGCAGAATTCGTCGAAGGCCTGGGTCAAGGAACGGGCGATTTCGACCGCTTCACGATTCTCAATCTGATGGCGGTGAAGCATGAAGACGGGTTTGCCATCGCGGAACAAAGCGACGGAAGGTGAAGAGGGTGGGTAGTCCTTCAGGTACTCTCGAACCCGAGCGGTGGCTTCAACATCACCCCCCGCAAAAACCGTGGCAGTCTTGTCGGGCAGCACGGAGTGACGCAGGGCCAACGCAATGCCAGGCCGCGCCCGACCGGCCGCGCAACCGCACATCGAGTTGATGACCATCAGGACCGTGCCCTTCGTTTCCTTCAATACCAGATCGACCTCCGCGGGCGTCCGGGTTTCCTGAACACCCAATCGGGTCAATTCGGCGCGCATCGGGCCGATGAACTCTTCCGGATATCTCACGTTGTATCTCCTTCTTAGAAATCGAATTCGGGCTGCAGGAGGGCCGGCAACGATGTCCGGAACCCCCAGCAAAACGATCTCATTCTAACAGCCCTCGTCCGAAAACGGAAACCAGGGGAAGTGCCGAATCTCATCTTTTCCGGCGGACGATTACCGCCGATTGCCCGGCGCTTACGAGGCTCGAGATTCAACGGCGCACCCCTGTTCCGGAAATCAGCTCAACCTTACGGACTGACCGTCGGCGCCCAGTTCGGCACGACAGCGGCTACGCTGGGCAATGTTCGCCAAATGGAGAGTCCGGACTGCGCGATGGCCAATCTCAACGGTAGCGTTGGGATCCTTTCGACTCTTGACGCAGTCGATGAAGTTGCGATGGTGGGGCTCGGTGGCGGTGGCGCCCCCAGCCAGGTTTTGACGAATGGTCGGTGGAACCTTCCAGCGATCGTATCCTTTTTCGCTCCAAGGCTCGGCAAACACGCGGTATCCGTCTTCGCTGAGCTCCAAGGTCCCCTTCTGCCCCTGAAAGACGATGCCCCAACCCTTCATGAAGGTGTTCATGTAGGCCAGAGTCCAGGTGCAGGTGAACTTGGGGTACTCAAAGACCGCACAGAACGTATCCGGCGTCTCCGAGGGGAAGAGCTTGTAGACCGTTCCGTAGGTCTGGGCAGCGATCGGTTGCTCAGCGCCCATGTACCACTGAATGACGTCCAGCAGGTGCGTACCCTGGTCCGTCATGTTTCCGCCTGAATAATCCCAGAAATATCGCCAATAGCGGAAACGAACCGCCTCGAACGGCTTGTGGGGGGCTGATCCCTGAAAGGCCTCCCAATCGAGCTTGCCGGGCAGGTTGGGATCGCGATTGACGCCCATGTTCCAATACCACTCCGCCCGGACCAGATTTACTTCGCCGATGACGCCCTCATCGATGATGGCCTTGGCTTCCAAAACCAATGGAGAACTTCGACGTTGCATCCCCACCTGAACGACACGATCTGTTTTCCGCACTTCCCGCACCATGCTGGCACCTTGCTCGATCGACCAGGACATGGGCTTTTCACAGTAGGCGTCCTTGCCGGCTTGAACGGTTTCAATCAAATGATCGTGGTGCCAGTGCTCGGGACTGGCGATCAGCACCGCATCCACGTCTTTCATTTCCAGCAGGCGCCGGTAATCGGTGAAAGACTTGGCTGCCGAACCGGCAATTTCCATCCCCTTGTTCAGGTTCACGTCGTAGACATCGCAGACGGCAACCCACTCCACTCCCGCCGACTTCATGCGGTTCATGTGATTCCGACCCATTCCACCGGAGCCGATGATACCCATCCGCACCCGGTCATTGGCGCCGAGAATCGGTCGCGTCCTGGAAGTGGCCACCGCTGCAGCCGCCAGACCGACCTTAGCGGCGTTTCCCAAAAGGGTTCTGCGACTCATTCTTGATTCGCTCATGCTTCCTCCTCTGCCGGACATCTCGGTCCCATTGAGGGCAGGACCGGAAACTTGTCGTTGATTTCCACCTTTCCACGCTGATGAGAAAAAACCCTGACCGTATCTTACCTCAGTTCGGCCTCGAGAAGTTCATCTCAACGAAATTCAGGGGCACCGGTCGCAGACGGGCTCTCAGAAATCGATGGCCGGCGGCCGAGGCATTTCAAAGGCAGGCGTCGGTTGCCCCCATTGCTACAATGTCTGAGGTCGGCGGCCTGCTTTTCCCGCCCAACGAACTTGGGATGTGGCTTGACTGAGTTTGAACCATTCGAAGTGTTTTCCTCTCCTCCTCTCGGGGAGTCACGCGGGGCTGTTCTCTTCCTCTGTACTGGAAACTACTATCGCAGCCGGTTTGCCGAACTCTTGTTCAACCATCTGGCTCCGGCGGCTGGAGTCAGTTTCAAGGCCGCTTCGGCCGGCCTTGCTCCGAGCTGCTGGCAGCGCAATCCGGGCCCCATCTCGGAGTTGGCGCTGGAAGGACTGCGCCGGCGGGGCGTGCCTCTGACTGCAACCCACCGCCCGCCGCGCGACGCCTCCATCGAGGTCCTGTCTGAAGCCGACTTGTTGATTGCTCTGAAGGAGGCCGAGCACCGGCCCATGCTCAGGCAACGATTCCCAGAGTTCCTCTCCCGTGTCCGCTTTTGGGAAGTAGACGACCTTCCCCATGCTCCCGCCGAAACCGCTTTGGCCGAAATTGAAAGCCAAGTGCTGAGTTTGATTGCCGAGCTGAGAGGCTGATCCTCCCTACTTAGCACGTTGCGAAGTGGATTTCCCAGGGCCTCGGTTCAGAGCAGCCGAGGTTCAAGGTTCAACAGAACGAAAGGGGATGCCGCTGTGCTCGACAGTCTTCTTGCGACGGTTGTATGGGTATTGATCCAGCCTTAGGGAGTTCTTGTTTTGATCGAGAAGATACCTGCCAGAAACGCAAGAAGAGGAGATCTGTGCGGAAGCTGAAGTCCAACAGCGACGCTTCCAGAAAGTTGCGGGTGACGAGCTAAAAAAGCTGCACTTGCCAGAGCGCGTGCAGGTGCAGCACGCCCTCCAGGCGACCGTGGTCGTCCGCCACGATAAGCGACGTGATTTTCCGGTCCTCCATCAGACGCAGGGCCGTCACGGCCAGCTCGTCCTTGACGATGGTGACCGGTTTGGAATTCATGCATTCTGCAGCCGTTCGTTTTAGAACGCTTTCGTCCTTTTGGAGCAACCGGCGCAAGTCACCGTCCGTGATGATCCCGACCACCAAACCATCGCGCGACACCACCGTCATTCCCAGGCTCTTCCTGGAGATCTCGTAGATTACGTCACGCATCAGGGTGTCCAGGCCGACCACCGGCACAGCCTGGCCCGTGTGCATGAGTTTTTCCACCCGCAGGAGACGTTTGCCTAACTTGCCGCCGGGATGAAGGCTCGCAAAGTCGGCCTCCTTGAACCCACGTTTGATGGAGAGAGCTATAGCCAGGGCATCGCCCATGGCCAGGGCGGCTGTGGTGCTGGCTGTGGGAGCCAGGTCCAGGTGACAGGCTTCCTGCTTGATACTGACGTCGAGCACCAAGTCACTCTCGCGGGCCAACGTCGAGTTGGGATTTCCAACCATGGAGATCAGGCAAATCCCGAGCCGCTTGAGAATTTCGAGCAGCCGGACGAGTTCTTCGGTTTCGCCGCTGTTGGAAAGAGCCAGCACCAGGTCATTACGAACCACCATGCCCAGATCGCCGTGGATGGCATCCACGGGGTGCAGGAATAACGAGGGCGTGCCCGTGCTGGCCAGCGTCGCGGCAATCTTCCGGCCGATAATACCGGACTTGCCGACACCCGTGACAATCACCCGTCCCGAGCATCCATACAGCAGCTCGACGGCCTTCTCGAATCTGGAATCGATCCGTTCAACCAGATTCAGGATCGCTTCCGCTTCGATTTGAAGCACCTTCCTGGCGGAATTCAAAAGCATGGGATCCATAGTTTGGGAGTTAGTTGACAACGTTTCTTGTCTTGCGGCGGCCAGAATCAATCACCCAAAGCGCTTGCCGGCGATAGTTCCCGCGAGAAACCCAATCGCGACGAGGGTAAGGATACCTCAAAACAGTGCTTGGCTCCCATCTACTCCGGAATCTCATGGACAGCGAGGATTTCTGTCCATCTTCCCTTCGGCACTTCTGTCAGTTCGTCGCTTATGGCCCTGCCTACCTGATAAGCGCCTATGAGGAGCCGCTCCTGTCGCTGGCAGCGCTGCGCCTGCTTCCAGGGATCGGGGACCTCTGCCGACATGGCGGATAAGAGGTCGAGTTTCTAAGATGTGAGACCACGCTCATCAGCAGTACCGCTCCAGAAAGCGAGGCAGATGTTCCAGCCGCAAACGTCCGGAAAGCTCCCGGAGCTTGTCAGGATCGCGACGGAGGCAAGGTTGAGTGAGGATCTCTTCAAGGTCGGACAGTTCCGGCGTTGGATAAAGCGTCCGAATCTCGGCTCTCCCACCCACTTGAGCTCCGCGGATGGCCAGGTAGTGGCTGAACAGCCGCAGTACCGGATAATAGAGAAAGACATTCGGACCGGGAATTGGGACCAGAAAAGGGCTCAGCAACAGGGCTCCACCCGAGAGGACCAAATCGATCACCAGCCAGAAAAGGTGTTTGGTTCGCTGGCGGCTGAGGAAGGTCTCCAGTCGGGTGGCTGCCTCCGACGGGCCTAACCGGGCCGAATGGAGGATACGCAGCTTGCGCGCGTGGCGCATCCGCTTCAGGACCCGCTCCATCGGATCGATCTTGTCCTCCAGCCTGAAATAGATGTCGCGCACAATGACGATGGTCTCTTTGAAGAATTTGGCCAGGCGTCCCGGCTTGCTGTCTAGCCATGAGACCAGCCGGTCTACCGGATCACTGGCTTCGTTGGATGGCGTGCCCGAAGCGCCCTGGGGAAGATGCTCACTCTCTGTATAAAGAAGCGGAGCCCCTTTGCGATTTCGGATCAGGTAAAAGTCCATAGACCTCGCGTGCACAACGCCGCACGGCAAGGCTAAGGATAACTTGTTTTGTTCGGGTTTGAAGGGAAATCTAGGCTAGTTTCTGTTGCAAAAGCCGGTTCGAAAAGCGTGCGCAGGAGCGCCCGCTCCACCTGGAACATTTTGCGGCTGAGGACGGAGTATAATCTGCGAGAGGAAGATTGATGGCTCGGAATCAAGAAAAGCAGAACGCCCTGGCTGGACCTCACCGACCGCGAAGTGTTGGCTGAGTGCAACGCGATCCGATTCGGAAAGGAGGTGTTCCAATGGTGTGGGTATTCGCAGTCGTGATCTTGTCGCTCATGATTTTCATACCTTCCTTACGGGGCGTTGCACTTGGTTTAGTCGTATCGGTTGTCGTTCTCGGACTTATTTGGTACTGGTTCTCCAAAGGACAGGAGCAAACCACCAGGAACAAGATAGACCTCACTGAATTGGAGTTTACGGATCTTCGACTTGACAGCGCGAAGCACACTTTGAAGGGCCGGATCAAAAACAAGTCTAAGAGGTATACACTGACGGGCCTTGGAATCAAAATAATCTTGCAGGATTGTGGACCTCAAAGAGCAAACGGGAAGACCGAGTGTGAGACAGTCGGTCAAACAGAGGAACGGATCCATTTGGATATCCCGCCTCAGGAGCTTCGGGACATAGCAGAATCTGTCAGCCTTCCTGCTGATTCATCAATCTCAGGCTCGCCCAGTTGGTCCTATCTAGTCCAATACATTGAAGGAAAATGAGTCGCCGGTCCACGCAAGTGGCGACCTGATGATTGGCCATCGGCTGGGGTGCTTCCTTCAAGAGTTCCGAACTCGCGCCTCACACCGTCGAAAGTTCTGCACCGGTTTCAGGCCGCTGCCTCATTCGCGCGACGCATCCGATCAGGTATACAACAGACTGCTCCTGTTGTCCTAACCCACGAGCGCCGCTATACTGCTCGAGGAGGCTGTGCCAATGCAACTGAAGATTCTGCTCGAACCCAGCGAAGACGGGGGATTCACCGCCTTAGTCCCTTCCCTGCCGGGATGTGTCAGCGAAGGGAACACTCGTGAAGAAGCCCTGTCGAACATTAGGGAGGCCATCGAACTTTATCTGGAACCGGTCGACGACGACGTTTCAGCGATGGCAGGCGCCGAAACCGTTGAAATCAACTTATGACCAAAGTCCCGAGTTTGGGATACGATCGCGTCATTCGAGCCCTGCAGCGCGACGGCTGGGTAGTGGTTCGTCAGCGAGGCAGCCACATTCGGCTTCACAAGCACCTTCCTGATGAGTTACTCAAGCTGATTGTCCCGGCACACCGACCCATCAAACGATCCACCTTGTCTCACATCCTGAAGCAGGCCCGCCTTGCTCCCAAAGCGTTCCCGAAGCTGTTGTGACGTGTCGTGCCAGGCGAACGGCGTGGGATGGCCTGCACAGCCTCGGTTTGCATGGGTGCGATTCACGACGGATGAGGCCCTCATCCACCCCCCGCAGCGGGGTCCTCTTTCTCCCGTCTTGACGGGAAGAAGGCTCTCGCAGTCTGCCGGAAGAGCAATGCGTGTGCTGGCAAAGCTTGAATCGCAAGGGAGGCGCCAAGAGGTAGTCGCGTCTGGAGGGCTCAAATCTGCGTACGCCGTCGCCTCACTCAAGCATCTTTTCAGGGTTCCACGCCGGCTACCGACACATCCCAGCGGGTCTCCTTATGGAAGCGGCCTCGCATGTCTCCCAGCCACTCTTCGACGAAGCGATGATTTAGGTCAACTGGTACGGTCTTGAATACGCCCGATTCCTTGGTGGCATGCAGAACTTCGCCCATTGGATTGATGATGGCCGTTTGCGCGTCGTAACCGGCGGAGACGAGGAATACGTGGTTCTCGATGGCTCGAGCCTTCATCAACGTGTAGTCGCCCCCCCAAATCGGCAGCAGGATGATCTCAGCGCCTTGGGCCGCCAGCGCCCGGGCGGGGTCCACGTACTGCACGTCCCAGCAGATCATCATGCCCACCCGGCCAAAATCGGTGTCAAAGACCGGAAAAGAGAGGCCGGGCGTCAACCCGCCTTCGATCTCTTCGCGCGGCAGATAGACTTTGCGGTACTTTCCGGCCACCTTCCCTTGCCGATCGATCAGGACCGCTGTGTTGTAAACGGCCGGCCCATCCCGTTCGTAAACTCCGGCTACGATGTACATGCGGTGCTGACGAGCTTTCTCGCCCAGACGATCGGTCACCGGGCCGGGAACGGGCTCGGCGACCGCCACGTATTTCTCCCGGTTCCCGACAACGGTGATGCCCTCGCCTAAACAGACTATGTCAGGCTTCCCGAGAGCGACCTGATCCAGCGCTCTGCAAAATGCCTCCAGGCTTCCCTGTTTACCGCCCGTGTCTCTGGGCCGAAGAGACACACTGCCGATACGGACGACACGGCTGGGAGGGGCAGGCACCTCTTCAAAAGTCACGTCGTCCCACCAAACCGTTCCCTGGGGTGCCCACCCCAGGAATAGCTCCAGCTTTGCCCGGGTGGCCCCTTGCGGAGCGGGGGCTTGCAGGGAGAGTCGTTTCCACTGACCTTCCCGCTCCATCTTGTAAGCGTAATCGGGCTGACCAGTGCGCCGGCCGGTGCCGTCGAGCCAGTCGATGCGGGCCACGACCTGATGAGACTCATGGGGGACTCCGGCGGTCTGATAATAGGCGGTGAAGCGATAGTGTTTTCCGGCCTCAACGGACTGAATATCGTAGGTCCACCCTCCGTAGGCAGCGACGTTGCTCGCTCCGGAAACCGCAAGGGCATTGGGGCTCGAACGGAAGCGGATGGAATCGACATAACAGCGAGGAGCAATCTCGTCGCGCGCGGCCCACGGCTTCCAGCCGGTGGGTTGCTGTCCCTCGGGAGCCGTGAAGTCGCTCATCCTGAGCGGCAACCCGTTGGCCCAGCCGGCAACGGGGAGACTGCCGGCCAGGAGGATGAGGAAGCCGAAAGAGACGGCGAGTCTGCAGCGAAGAGCCCGCATCTTGTACCTCCAATGTCATCACTTTAGTGTGGGCGGCCAGAGACGTGCAACGCTGAGCGAGCGACGTCCGCTGTCTTCGCCCACAGAGTCCCGACTTTAAGACGGCTTGCTGCTCGAAATGAGATCCGGCTTTTGAGGTTTGCCTCCTCCCGCTTTCTTCAGCCCGAACCCGACGACCCAGGCGATGACGCCCACCGCCAGGATCCTCAATCCGAACGTGTCCGCTTCTTCAGGAGTGACGTGAATCTCGTGCCATTTTGCAGAGGCCGCGGTCGTGATACCGAACTCGGTCAGATAGGCTAATAGCGTGATGCAGAGGCCGTTAAAGAGGATCAAGTAGGAGGAGAAGGTGACCAGGTTCGAAAAGCTCTCCAGACCTGTTCTGGCTCGGGTCTCGTCGGGATCCACCAAGGGGCTGTGGGTTCTGCCATAGAACCAATAAATGAGCATCCCGATGTCCAGCCACACCAGAAACCGTACCCAGGTGATGACCGGCAGGCTGGCCATGAGGTAGGTGCAGGAGAGCGTGCCCAAGACCGGGATCAGCACGCCGCCCGACACCTTAAAGGGGCGAGGGGCGTCGGGGCGTCGAATGCGCAGCACCATGACTGCAATGCAGACGACCACGAAGGCGAAAAGCGTTCCGATGCTGGTCATCTCTCCGACCACGTCGATTCGCACCAGCCCGGCGAACACGGACACAACCACACCCGTGATGATGGTGGTGATGTAAGGCGTGCCAAAACGGGGATGAACTTTGCTGACCCCGGCAGGCAGCAGCTGATCGCGGCTCATCGAAAAGAAAATTCGCGGCTGGCTGAGCAGCATCACTAGCAGCACGCTGGTGATGCCCGCGACGGCACCGGCTGAAACCAATCCGGCGGCCCAGTCCTGATTGATGAGAAACAGCGCGTAAGCCACCGGAGCATTCAGGAAATTCGGATCACCCTTCAGACTGACCACCGGGACGATTCCGGTGAGCACCGCGGACACGCTGAGATACAGGGCCGTACAGATCAACAAAGAAGCAATGATGCCGATGGGCAAGTCCCGTTTGGGATTGGTGGCCTCCTCGGCTGTGGTCGACACGGCATCAAAACCGATGTAGGCGAAAAACACAATGGCACCTGCCGCCATGATTCCCGGCCAGCCATAAGGAGCGAACGGAGCCCAGTTGTCGGGCTTCACATAGAAAGCGCCAACGGCGACAAAAAAGAGGATGGCCGACAGTTTGACGGCTACCATGACGGCATTGAAGCGGGCACTCTCGCGGACACCGACCACCAGGATGCCGGTGATGATCAAGACAATGATCATCGCCGGGACGTTGATCACGGCTCCCTCAGCCGCCGTCGGCGCGGCCGACATCCACTCGGGCAGATGAATTCCAAATCCGGCCAAGATCCTCTGGAAGTAACCGCTCCAACCAATGGCTACCGTCATCGATCCCACGGCGTACTCCAGAATCAAGTCCCAGCCGATCATCCAGGCGAACACCTCGCCCAGCGTAGCGTAGGCATAAGTGTAAGCGCTGCCGGCGATGGGAATCATGGCCGCAAACTCGGCATAACAGAGACCAGCGAAGGCGCAAGCCAGCCCGGCCGCCACATAAGACACCACGATGGCCGGCCCCGCCTGGTTGGCGGCCGCTGTCCCGGTCAAAACGAAGATGCCGGTTCCGATGATCGCCCCAATGCCCAGCAGAGTGAGATCCACAGCGGTCAAAGAGCGCTTCAGCTTCTTGGTACCGTGCTCGACGTCCCCGACAAGCTGTTCGATTGACTTGGTTCTGAGCAGATTAGAATCCATCGTTGAGCTTCCTGGAAGTCTCGATTCCGACGTTCACACTTTCAGATTGCTGCTTTCGGTTCCAATAGAAGAATGCGGGCAGTCCCAAGAGGATGATGAGGAACCCAGGCCATGAGTTCCGCGGATCTCCGACCAGATTGCAGGCGAGGACAACGGCGGCCATCATAACATACAAGATCGGAAGCCAGGGATAAGCAATCGCTCGGTAAGGCCGAGGCAGGTCCGGACGGGTGCGGCGCAATATCGGTACGCCCAAGACCGTCAGGATGTAAAACACCAACGCTGCGGAAATCACATAGGTCAGCAGCTGATTGTAGGTGCCGCTGAGCGTCAGAATCGAGGCCCACAGTGCCTGGGCCGCCAGGGAACGGACCGGAGTGTGGTACTTTGCATTCAGCCTGGAAAGCCCCCCAAAAAAGAGTCGATCCTTGGCCATGGCGTAATAGACGCGTGGTCCTGACAGGATGAGGCCGTTCAGGCAACCGAAGGTTGACACCAGAATGGCTGCTGAGATGATTGCGTTTCCCTCGCGGCCAAAAATGGCGTTGGCCACGGTGGCCCCGATCTTATCGGTCGTGGCAATCTGGTCGAGAGGCAAAACGTGGACGTAAGCCACGTTCGCCAGAAGGTAGAGAACGGTTACCGAAAAAGTGCCCAGAAAGAGGGCCCGTGGCAAGGTCTTCTGGGGGTTCTTCACCTCGCCGGCTGTGAAGGTCAAATTGTTCCAGGCGTCTGAAGAAAACAGAGCCCCGATCATCGCCACGCCCACCAGAAGAGCGAAATTCATCGCCAGCGAATCGGCCTCAACCAAGGGCCGAAAGCTCTGCCGGAAGTCGCCCAGGCTTTGTCGCAGGGAAGCCTGGTCGGGCCAGAATGGCAAGAAGTGCGACAGGGAGCCACCCGTGAAGCTCAATCCGAGCATAATGAGGGCGATCAAGGCGAAAACCTTGAGCACCGTGAAGGTATTCTGGACGCGAGCTCCGGTGCGGATCCCGAAACAGTTCACCAACGAGAGCAGCAAGATTACGCCTACGGCCACGACCTGTTTGAGGTCAATGGAAAAGGAGACCGCTCCGAACTCTGCTCGCAACAACACCGCCGAAAGGGGGATGAACACGTCCAGATAGCGGGCAAACGCCACGGCCACCGCGGCGATGGTTCCACTCTGGATCACCAGGAACAGGGTCCAGCCGTAAAGAAACCCCCAGAGCCGTCCGTATGCCTCCTTCAAAAAGATGTATTGCCCCCCAGCCTGTGGCATTGCCGCTGAGAGCTCACCGTAACTGAGGGCCGCGAAGACCGTCATGAGCCCGCTGACGACCCAAATCAGCAACAGCA
Source organism: Acidobacteriota bacterium (assembly GCA_040753175.1). Classification (GTDB taxonomy): domain Bacteria; phylum Acidobacteriota; class Terriglobia; order Versatilivoradales; family Versatilivoraceae; genus JBFMEW01. The sequence continues at coordinate 183,805 of JBFMEW010000005.1, forward strand.
GCCCCGCGGACTGGACGGACCTCGCAATCTCAGCCGACACAATAAAAATGCCTGAACCGATCATGGAACCAGCAATCAGCATGGTGGCGTCCAGAAGATTCAGGCCCTTAATGAGTTCGACTTCGGCGACCTTGGAAATAGATCCTCCTTATCCCTTCCTGAACCTCACGCTTGCCTAACTTGGTGCAGCGGTTGACCTCTTGCCGCCTGGCCTCGGCCGGCTACCTGAGCAGACCCGTCCGTAACAATGAGCCTCTCTCCAGCAGCGAGGAGAAAACGCTTCAACCTGGAAGGGAACCATGTGGTTTAGAGCTTCGCGTGCCTGGGTGGTTAGTGTCCCCCTACTGTGGCAGCTTGGGTTCCGTGATGTGGCAATCGACCTCCAGGGTCTTCAAGAAGGCCAGGAGGTCCGCTTTCTGGGCCGCCGTGATCTTGTGTTTCTTGAGGTTCTTCTTATCCAGGTACTTGTTAGGCTTGCCGCCGCCCACCATCAGATCCACTGCCTCTTCCAAGGTCGCGACACTTCCGTCGTGGAAGTAGGGCGCGGATTTCGTGATGTCGCGGAGCGTGGGCGTTTTGAAGGCCCCGGTATCCTCCGGCTTGTTCGTGACTTTGAACCGACCCACATCCGGTTCCTTGGCATCCATTCCAATGCCCACGTTATGGTATTGCTGGTCCGTGAACAGGACACCGTCGTGACAGTTATTGCACTTGAGCTCTTCGAAGAGCTTTTGGCCGCGCTTGGCTTCCTCACTGATGGCCGCTTCGTCTCCCGCCTTCCACCGGTCGTAAGCCGTGCCGCCGCTGATGATGGTCCGCTCGAAAGCGGAGATGGCTTTCATCACGTTCTCGGCGGTCACGTCGGTGCCGAACACCTTCTGAAATTGCTGCTTGTAGCCGGCAATGGCATTCAGATTGGAGATGATGTGCTCTTCATGCCCCTTGGTGCCCATGTTGCCTCCGGTCCATGCCGCCATCGCCTGCTTCTCCAGGCTCCCACTTCGTCCATCCCAATAAAATTCCTTGTGGTAGCCGATGTTCCACAGGGTGGGGCTGCTGCGCGTAAGCTGCTTGTTCATGGCGCCCACGGCCATGGGTAATCCGTCTGTCAGGCCTTTCTCGCAGAGGTGACAGGAGTAACAGGAGCGGGATCCGTCCACACTCAGCCGTTTATCGAAGAAGAGCTGACGGCCCAGGGCCACCTTCTCTTCGCTCAGGGGATTGTCTGCAGGAATCTGCATTGCTTCGTAGTTGGCCAGTTGCTTCGGCAGCGGGAGGATCTCCGGCTGAAACTCGGGGGCTGTCGGTTTCGGGGGTTCTTGCGGCGCGCACCCTACCGCGATTAGGGCAACAAGAAACAAGGATGTTGAGAGGCGCACGTTCCGCACACATTTGAAGGGCATGTCTCCTCCTTGCGCGTTATGGTTAAGTGGACCGGACTCGTTGGAACAGGCGAGAAGAGGGAAATGGGATCCGAACCCGCGCGTCCTGGCACTGCCCTCCGGGAGCCTGCTCCCCAGTCGAGGCTGAGATTCGATAGCAGGCGACATGCTAACAGGTTCGAACCGGTTTTGGAAGTAGGGCAACCAAAGCGAAACCGCCGTAGGCGGGTCGAACGATCAGATGAGTCCGTTGAGGACTTCGACCCTGTTACCGTCCGGCCCAGGCGACGCGATCCACGGGTTCCAACGTGCGGCAACAGACATGCGATTTGATCATCCTTCCCATTTGTGTTGGCTCAATGGTCTCCCTATAATCGTCCCGACGGCGATCCGGAAAGCACTCAACCGCAACTGAGGAAACCTATGTTCAAAGCAGCGATTGTCCTCAGCGTTCTCTCATGCATCATCTGGGTGGGACCTCACCGGGCAGCTCAGGCTCAGTCCGGGAAGACCGGAAATCCTGAACAGAACCTTCCGCGCCACATTACCCAATTGACAGGTTTTGGCGAGCGAGCGGCGTGGTCTCCAGATGGACGGCGCATCGCGTTCATCGCCAAGAGCTACAAGGACGCGTTTGAAATCGATTTGCACACACGGCTGACGCGGCTGTTGACGGGGCACTTCGATCACAAGGGCTTTCTACGGGTCCAGTACCTTCCCAATGGAGATTACTTTCTGATCGGCTCCCGTTCCTTCACGGACATCGAGACCACAAGACGGCGGGACCAGGAGATGTGGATCCTCAAGGCCGATCTGAAGTCGGCTGCGATTCCCTTGAACCACAAGATCTCCGAAGGCGTGGCCATCTCCCGCCGGCGGCTGAGGATTGCCTGGACCAACACGCATGGTCAATACCCGGAACGCCTGAAGGTGAGCGAGTCTGTTCTGTACACGGCCGACATCGAGTACCAACACGGCACTCCGCAGCTCGTCCATCACAAAGAGGTGCTCCGGGCAACGGCTCCCGACTGTATTCTCGAAGCCCAGGACTTCAGGAATGATGATAGCGAGTTGATCTATACCTGTTACCGGCCACCCCATGCGGATGTCCTGGGTCTCCATCTCAGCTCAGGAAACGTTACTACCTATCGCCGCCTCGCAGGGGAGTATAACGAGGCGGAGGGGATCTACCCCGATGGGAGGTACGTTCTGGTTGAATCCAGTCGAGACCAGGGCGGACCTGAACGACAAAATTCCCAGTACATCGACATCTGGCGGTTGAAACTGGAAGCGAATAGCGCCGATTTTGTGCGCCTCACGCATTGGGGGGACTACGAGGGCTACAAAGCCTCCAATCCGGTCATCAGTCCGGACGGAAAGTGGATATCGTTTCAGTCCGCCCGCAATGATGAACCCGCCGGGGTGGGGCACGGGATCTTTCTCTTGAAACTGGAATAGCGGGACATTCGCTGCGCCGGAGCCTCAGGTGACCTTGGGGCCTGCGGACTTCTAACGAAGTCATAGGTGACCAGGCACGAAGGTTCCACCTCAAATCGGGAGTTACCACCATGCACCGTCGGGACTTTCTGAAGTCTGTGGCTGTGGGGATGGCTGTTTTTCTGGAGTCTGCACTCGATCCGCTGGTTCTGCGTGCGACGCAGTTGTTGCGTAACCTGAAGGTTACCGCCATCGATGCGCATATCCTAAAGACCGGGTCGATCTTTGTTTTGGTCCGCACCAATGAGGGAATCACAGGCTTGGGCGAATGCAGCCCGATGAATGCCCGAGTGCTGGCCTCGATGCTGAGAGATTCTCTCACCCCCATCGTGGTGGGAAAGAATCCTCTCGACATCGGTCGAATCTGGGACGAGATGTTTCACCGTACCTATAAGCTGGGCGTGATGGGAGTGCAGCCGGAGGCCATGTCGGGCATCGACATCGCTCTTTGGGACATTCTGGGAAAGGTGACGGGCATGCCCCTCTGGCAGTTGCTGGGAGGGAAGCGGAAGGACCGGATTCGCATGTACTCCAGCATAGGCGGGGGCGCCCAGGCTCGGGTGGAGGAGCAGATCGAGAAGGCGGTGTCGAGCGTTCAACAGGGGTTCACTGCGCTCAAAATGCGCATGGACTGGAGTTCACGACAGACAGACGTGGATCCTTCCAAGGATTGGGCGATCGTGAGTCAGGTTCGGAAGGAAGTTGGGGACAAAATTGACCTTCAATACGACGCCAACAACGGCCTGTCGGTGAGCACGGCTATTCGGTTGGGGCGGCGCTTTCAGGATGAATTGAACGTGATCCATTATGAAGAGCCCATCGCCCAGCACGATTACGCCGGGTACGCTGAGGTCTGTGCCGCCTTGGATATGCCGGTTGCGGCCGGGGAGCACGAGTACACACGCTGGCAGTTCCGGGACCTCATCGAAAAAGCCAAGGTGGACATCCTACAGCCGGATTTGGTGAAGTGTGCCGGGCTCTCGGAGGGCATCCGAATCGCCCATCTGGCCCAGACCTACGGAAAGATACTGGTTCCCCACCAAACGCAACCCACGATCGGGAACACCGCCAACATCCACTATCTGGCCTGCTTCGACAACTCCCGACGGGCGCAGGAATACAACTATTCGCCACGCCATGCTTCTTTGCTCTGGGACCTCTTCAAACAAAACTATAGCCCTAAGAATGGTTTTATCGACGTTCCGGACGGCCCAGGGTTGGGTCTGGAACTGGATGAGGCCAGACTGGGAAAACTGACCGTCGAAGCGTAACAAAAAGGGATGTGTCAGACTGGGTTTTCAAGAGACCCGTGTCTTAGGGGGCAACGAATCCGTAGACGGAGGATGGATGTAACTGGCAGTCAGCGGCGGAATTGACTATGGCTGAGGGTCACCCCCGTTCGATGGTCGATTGCTTGCGCTCAAGAAACTCTGCGGCGTTTCTCCTCCATCCGGTGGATCGACGACCCGCATTGCAAAGTCCCATCCCACCCTCAGCGGGCTGGACTCCGGAGGAGAGACTCAGTATATTGACGCAGTCAGAGTTGAGGTTTAATCCAGAGGCTGAGGCTTGTATAAAGGAAGAAGCTATGGTGCTGCCAAGAGTCGTGCGTGTCCAGCAACGTTTTGATGCCGGCCGGATCTCCGACATCCCCCGGCGCATTGTCGAAGAGATCGCCAGGGTGGACTTGGGCGGGCGGATGAAGCCCGGCGACAGCGTGGCCATTACGGCGGGAAGCCGCGGTGTTGCCAACATCGCCTTGATCATCAAGACGCTGGCTCAGGAACTGCAGAAGCTGGGCGCTCGGCCGTTCATCATTCCGGCGATGGGTAGCCACGGTGGCGGCACGGCCGAAGGCCAAAAGAGTGTGCTGGCGCACTACGGCATTACTGAGGAGACCATGGGCGTTCCCGTCCGAGCCACGATGGAGACGGAGGTGGTTGGGGAAACTCCTCAGGGCGTGCCGGTGCACGTGGACAAGTTCGCCCTGGAGGCCGATCACATTGCCGTGGTGAATCGCATCAAACCCCATACCGACTTCGACGGCGACATCGAAAGCGGCTTGGCCAAGATGATGGCGATCGGGTTGGGTAAGCACCGTGGAGCCATTCTTTACCATCGTGCCAACATCAAGGATGGTTATTACACCACCATCACGCAAGTGGCCGAAGTGGTGAAGCAAAAATGCCGCATCCTGTTCGGACTGGGAGTGGTCGAGAACTCCTACGATGAAACGGCTCTCATCGAGGCCATTCCGGTGCCCCTTTTTGACCAGCGGGAAAGGGCGCTGCTCCGAACGGCCAAATCGAATCTGGCGCGGATTCCGTTCGATACGGTCGACGTGTTGGTGATCGATGAAATGGGTAAGAACATCAGCGGAGCGGGCATGGATACCAATGTCATCGCTCGCAATGTCAGTCAGCGAGGGCGCGCACCGCTGAGTCAGAGCTTCACGCGGATCTTTGTGCGGGACCTGTCGCCCGAGAGCTACGGGAATGCGGTGGGTATCGGATTGGCCGACCTGGTGACGCGCCGTCTGGTGGAGAAGATCGACATGAAGCCCACCTACATGAACGCCATCACCAGCACCAACGTGGAAGCGGCCCGGATCCCGGTCACGTTCGACACCGATCGCGAAGCGATCGAAACGGCAATTGCCACCTGCGGAATTGCCGAAGCCGAGCGCTGCCGAATGGTTTGGATCAAGAACACCCTCAAACTGGACTCGTTTATTGCTTCGGAAGCCTTGGTGGACGAGATCCAGGCGAAACCGAATCTCAACGTGACAGAGCAGATTGGTGAGCTTCCGTTTGACAGCGCCGGCAATCTAGTCGGGTTGCTATAGGGAACCATCTCGGCTCCGCTGACTCGCCAGCGGGAAGGATTCTGCCAGGCGCCTTAAGCTGGGACCTTAGCCGGCGGCTCCAGCCGGGCTGACGCTGCTCTGCTGGCGCGGTTTCGAACAGCGAAGGGAATATCCCGCGGTACTCATACTTTCTCAGGGAGGGATGACTCACTTGTTCAAAGTTGTTTGCACGGATGCCGTAAGATTTGTTCCCAGTGTGGACCGGGAAATCCTGAGCGAAGCCGGCGCCGAGTTTGTTGCCGTCCAGTGCCGCAACGAGGATGACGTGGTCGCCCATCTGCGAGATGCCAACGGCGTGCTGGCCTCGCTCTCGCCCATGACCAGACGGGTGATGCAAAATGCCCCCCATCTGAAAGTCATAGCCCGCTACGGGATTGGGGTCGACACGGTCGACGTGGGAGCGGCCACCGACCACGGAATCTATGTCACCAACGTCCCGGATTTCTGCTTCGACGAAGTTTCGGACACAACCATGAGCCTGATTCTGGCCACGATGCGAAAGGTGGTGATGATGCATCAGCTCATCCGCCGCCGCGTCTACGATCGGAAGCTGGCCGTGCCGATCTTCAAGCTGCGCGGCCAAGTCCTGGGGCTGGTGGGATTGGGAAACATTGCTCGCGCCGTGGTCCGCAAGGCCATCCCATTCGGGTTCAGGGTTGTGGCCTACGATCCGTTTGTGAAGGCTGAAAGCCTCGACGGACTGCCGGTTGAATTGCTGAGCCTGGAAGATCTGCTGAGACAGGCAGACGTCGTTTCGCTTCATGTTCCGCTGACGGCCGAGACTCGAAAGATGATCGGCGAAGATCAACTGCGCCTCATGAAGCCCTCGGCCTATTTGGTAAACACCTCGCGAGGGCCGGTGGTAAACCAGCCTGCCCTCATTCGCGCTCTTAAAGAGGGTTGGATTGCCGGGGCCGGATTGGACGTTCTGGAAAAAGAGCCCCCCGATCCGGAGGATCCGATCCTCGAACTGGACAACGTGGTCTTGACACCTCATTATGCTTCTTACAGCGAAGAAGCCTACCAGGAAGTGCGCGCCAAAGCTGCACAGCAGGTCGTGCAGGTCATGAAAGGATTGGTTCCCACCTGTCTCGTCAACAAGGAAGTTCTGAATCGAGCCTCGCTCCGGCGCTAGCATCCCGCGCCGGGCGCTTTCTCCGCTGCTCATGGAATCCCGCAAACCACGAATTGGAATCACGCTAGGAGACGTCGCCGGCATTGGACCGGAAGTTTCCGTTAAGGTTCTAGCTAGCCCTCATGTCGAGCAGCAGTGCCTCCCCATCTTTATTGGAGAGCGATCGGTCCTGGAGCATTACGTGGGTCGAGTCCTGCCGGGCCGGCCGGTTCAGGTCATCGACGACCCGGAGACAGCCTCCGAGGACGCCACTGGCTTGTACCTGGTGGATTTGAAGAATCTGGCCTTCGCCGATGTCCGCTTGGGCGAGATCCAGAAGGAATGCGGAAAAGCGGCTCTGGACTTCATTCGAGCCGGTGTCGAGCTGTGTCTGGCGAAGAAGTTGGATGCCATGGTCACAGCACCGATTCACAAAGAAGCCGCCCAATTGGGGGGACTCAGCGCCCCAGGGCACACTGAGTTCTTGGCTGAGCTCTGCGGCGTCCAGGAAGTGCGCATGCTGCTGGTGGTGAATCACCTCAGAGCCATGCACATCACGACCCACCTGAGCTTGAAGGCGGCGCTGGCCTGCGTCAAGAAAGAGCGCATCCTGGAGACCATTCACTTTGCGACAACGGCCTTGGAGCAGCTGGGGATAGAGAAGGGCCGCATCGCTGTGGCCGGCCTTAATCCACACGCTGGAGAAAATGGAATGTTTGGCGACGAGGAAATTCGCGAAGTGGCGCCGGCGGTCGAGGCAGCCCGGCGGGAAGGGTTAGCCGTGTGGGGGCCCATCGCTCCGGACACGGTCTTTCACCGAATGAACCAGGGCGAGTTCGACTTGGTTGTGGCCCTCTATCACGACCAAGGGCACATCCCGTTGAAGTTGATCGGATTCGACAGTGGGGTCAACGTCACCATCGGATTGCCGATCATCCGTACCTCTGCCGATCATGGCACCGCGTTTGACATCGCTGGAAAGCTGGTAGCCAATCCTGACAGTATGATCAAGGCGGTGGACCTGGCTTGTTCGATGAGTCGCGCTAGAAGCGGCAGAACAGCCTGACAAGGTCGGTGCCGTGCTTCGAACGAGTTCGGGGCTGCCCTCCTCAATCCGCCCTGGCGGAACGCAATGCGTTGACGATGCGCAACAGCGTCTCGGCCTTGCCGAAGCCACCGGCTTTCGTCACCACCGGCTTTCCCTCGAACTTTCCCCCAACCCACCGGCCCCAGGGGATACCCGGTTCGAGTTCTCCACAAATCTCAATGGCTTCGGCACCCACTTGCTGAAAGATCTTCAGCGCCGTATCTCCGCCAATCACCACCAAAGCCAGCTCCGGTTGAGAGTCAATCAGCTCCGAGAAGGCCGTCTGCAGAGCCCCTTGGGTTTCTTCCAGTTGATTTCGGGAGCGCACAGGCTCATTGAGATCGACTGTCACGACGATGGTCGTACCTCGCCTGAGCGCGTCCGCGAACCGTCCGAGTTCATCAGTCGCCGGGAGGGCTCGTATCGGAATCGTCAGCTGTTGTACGTCCCCTGTCCGTTCCAAGCACGTCAGTTGTTCGCGGTTGGCCGGGTTGAGACTTCCATTGACGACTAGAATCGACCGGGGTGATCCAGTCAGAGGTGGGTCCTCGCGAGTCTTCAGTCCCCAGCCGAAAGGGAGGAAACGAGCCAACCCTGCCGATCCCACCCAAAGGATGCGTCGCTCCAGCCGGGACGCACCCAGGCAGATTGCCCGGAGGTGTTCGTCCGTCAAAGCATCACAGACCACGTATCGTGATCCGCGGACCCGGTTGAGGTCGAGCTGGCGCTCGACCCATCTGACACTCTCTCGGGTGGGGGGAGTTTTCACCTTGGCAACCTTTTCACCTAGACCCTTTCGCATGGCCTGGACCAGGTTGGCCTGGATCGGCTGGGATCCCCGAGAGGTTGCTGCAACCGGTTCGCCGCAAATCCGCTGAATCCCCGCCAGTGTCGTTCTTCCCCAGGCTGGAAACGCCGGGGCGACGATGATCAACTCCGGACGGATCACCTGAGTTACGGCTCTGACCTCGGCCACCCAGTTGCCCTTTAGGGTGGAGTCGATCTTCTTGTAGAAAGGCGTCCGTCCCAACCGGGTTAAGTCGGCAGTCTGTGACCGCAGGCACCGCGATGCCGCTTCTTCAGTCATCTTTCGCGACTCGGTGTCCAGAACCAGAACGGAGACCTGTCCAGCCCGTTGGACCTGAGGGGTCAAAGCAACAACTGTTCGAAGTCCGAATCTCACAAACTGGCAAGCCGTATCGCAAGCACCCGTCAAGTCATCGGCAACCACCGCCAGCGATTTTGTTTCGGTTGAGGTCATTACGACGCGCTCTTGTCTTGGCCTAGCGGCCAGTCACTTTGGGGGAACTGGGTTCAAGGTGCTGAGGGCCAGAACGCCCCCTTTTTCTCTCTCAGGATACCCCAACTAGGTCACTTGTGTTGCTTCGGCCGTCATCAGCGTTCCGTCGTCTCCAAAAAAACGGAAAGCAATATCCGAATGCTCGGAAGAGACGCAAACTACTGTGAAGTCAATTGCAAAGTCGTGTTCGGCTGAATGCAAATTCCTAAGATCGGGAATGCAAAATCCTAAACTCCGGAGTTTGTTCCGCTGTGTGCGAGCGCGCAGGCAGGGAGATGAACGTGCTACCGGTATGCCGGGCAAAGGCTTAACTCGCGCCCGAAGCGAAAACTGCGATCTGGCAAACCTTTTGCTTTCCCCTTCAACAATGGAGTTTGAGTGACGACTTCGTCCTCGAGCTGATGAGATTCGCTGTGAGTCAGGGTTAGATGATCGTATCGAGGAGCTAACGATTCCCCCCGTTGTCACCAACCTGTTCTCAACAATGAGGTCACTGTCATAGATGTGACCGGAAGTCTGATCACTCATCAAACTACTCTTAATTTTGTTGGACCCTTCAAGGAGGTAGTAACTCATGAAGCACCCATTCTCAAAGGGTTGGATTGCCCTGGTCGTTGTCGTTTTGGGCCTCGGATTCCCAACCTTCGTCGCAGCCCAGACGGTTACGGCCACCCTCACCGGCACCGTGACAGATCAGTCAGGGGCCTTGGTTCCGAACGTGGCGGTCGTCGCCACAAATCAGGGAACCAAGATCGAGTACCGGGCGCCTTCCAACGACGCCGGCGTGTACACGATTCCGTTTCTGCCGATTGGAACCTACGTCGTGACGGTTGAGGCCAGCGGGTTTAAGAAACTGGTGACGAACCCCATCAAACTGGAGGTCAACCAGACGGCCCGTGTGGACCTAAAACTGGAGCTGGGCGAGATCACACAGCAGATCGATGTGATGGGCGTTGCACCGGTGTTGCAGACCGAAACGGTCACGGTTGGACAGGTCATTTCGGGCAATACGACCGTGAGCCTTCCGTTGAACGGCCGTAACTTCCAGCAGCTCACCCTGCTGGTGCCGGGAGCCATCTCGCCGAATACCAGAGGTTTCACCGGAGCGGAAGCCTCGGCCCGTCCCTTCGTCAACGGAAACCGGGAGCAGGGCAACGCGTTTCTGCTTGACGGGATATCGGTGGATGAAACCATCGATAACCGAATTGGATACCGGCCCAATGTTGATGCCATCGCCGAATTCAAGATGGAGACCAACAACTCTTCGGCCGAATTCGGCAATGTGACCGGTGCGATCACGAACATGAGCATGAAGTCCGGCACCAATGAGTTTCATGGCAATCTCTTCGAGTTCTTGCGAAACGATGCCATGGACGCCAACACCTGGGCCAACAACCGATCGGGGGCCCGCAAGCAGAAGCTTCGGCTGAACATCTTCGGCGGCACGATTGGCGGGCCGATTATCAAGGACAAGCTCTTCTTTTTCGGCGCCTATCAGGAAACGCGTCAGCGAACGGGTGGTGGCACGACTGCCAGCGTAGCGCCCGTCGAGTGGCGCAACGGGGATCTTTCCAGCATCTCCACCGTGATCCGTGATCCTTTGACCGGCCAGCCATTTACCAACAACCAAATCCCGGTCGAGCGCTTCAGCCCAACGGCACGGGCCTTGTTCTCAGATCCGCGTCTGTACCCCTTGCCAACCCGGGCCGGCACGAACGTGCAGGGCAACTATGTCACTTCAACGGCCGATGCCGTCAACAATCACCAGTTCGACATCAAGCTCGACACAAAGCTGTCGGACTCCGATAGCCTGTGGGGTCGCTATTCGTTTGGTGACCTGGATGGAAAGGGCATCCGCGGAACGCTGCCCACCAACATCACGTCATTGCGTACGCAGCGCCCGCAGAACTTCGTGTTGACCTGGAATCGAACCATCAGTCCCACGACCGTTAACGAAGCCCGCATCGGTTTCAATCGCGCCGTCTTCATCAGCGACTTCAACGATTGGTCGGGGATCGGGCAGGCTAACTCCCGCTTCGGAGTCCCCGGATCGCAGGCCATCAACGGCCTTAGCGAGCTGCGCATTGGACAAGGGCTATCGAATGTGGGTAGCACGGGCATTAACGAGGATAACGTTACCAACACCTTCCATTACGGTAACAACCTCTCGATGGCGCGAGGCAAACACTTCCTGAAGATGGGAGGCCAGTGGCAGCGCTATCAGCAAAACCGCTATTACCCCGGCAATAACGGGCTGTTGGGCTTTTTCAGCTACACCGGCCAGTTCACCGGTTCGGCTTTTGCCGACTTTCTGCTGGATCAGTTGTCTCAGAAGGGCCGTGGCAGCCTGTCTGGAACCTGGGGACACCGGCAGAACAGGGTGGGGATCTTTTTCCAGGATGACTGGAAGTTCAGGAACAACCTGACCCTGAACCTGGGGATGCGATGGGAGTACACCTCTCCCGTGGTCGAGGTGAAGGATCGTCAGTCCAACTTCGACATTCTGACCGGCCGGCAACTGTTTGCCGGACAGGATGGCAACAGCCGAGCCCTGTACGAGCCGTTCTACAAAGGCTTTGAGCCTCGCGTGGGCTTTGCCTGGACACCGGGGATCCTCAACAACCGCCTGGTGGTGCGCGCGGGATACGGTATCACTCAGTACATGGAAGGCACCGGTTCCAACCTGCGCCTGCCCCTCAACCCACCCTTCTTCTCGGAGGCCGACGTCACCTTTGACAACACGTCCGGTCCCGGGACCATTTCAACCGGATTCACCGATGTCATCGTTCGAGATCAGCCGGCCGGCCTCATCCGGGTTTGGGATCCTGAGTTGCGGCCCCAGTTCACCCAGCAGTGGAACTTCACGTTGGAGTTCCAGCTCGATAGCCAGACTTCGGTGAACGCCGGCTACGTGGCTCACAAAGCCACGCATCTTGTCGATCCGCGAGACTGGAACCAGGCTCTTCCCGATCCCGGTCCAGTTTCCACCTGGCGACCCTTGCAGCAGCGCCGACCGCTGTATCAGTTCCGTCCGTTGGTCACAGCCATCAGCGGGACCGATTCATCTGCGACCAGCGACTATCATTCCCTGCAGGTGAATGCCCGGCGCCGGTTGACTCAGGGCTTAGAGTTCCTCGCTTCATACACGTTGAGCAAAACCCTGACGGACAACTTGGGCTACTACGGAAGTGCCGGTGTGGCGGGTCCCAGCGCCTACTGGGCCAACGCCTACAATCGCCGTGCCGACCGGGGCCTCTCGTTCTTTGATGCTCTGCACAACTTCGTGTGGTCCGGTACCTATGAGCTTCCCTTTGGAAAAGGCAAGACTTGGGGAAGCGACTGGAATGGAATTGCAAACGCCGTGCTAGGAGGCTGGAACGTCAGCAGCATTGTCTCCATGCACTCCGGGTTCCCCATCACCATCCGTGCCAACGACGTTTCCCAGCAGGCACCCCGTGGCGGTGGACGACCCAACCGGCTGGCAGGTCGGACCGGGGCAGTGAGCAATCCGACTCTGGAGCGGTGGCTGGACATCGCTGCCTTTGAACTACCCGCTCCGGGCACCTTTGGGAACTCTGGAAACAGCACCAATCGGGCACCCGGCTTTGCCAACTGGGACTTTTCCGTTGGGAAGAAGTTTACGGTTTCCGAGCAGAAGTACTTTGACTTCCGCGCGGAGTTCTTCAACTTCACCAACCATCCCAGCTATAGTCCGCCGGCCAACAACATTTCTGCACCCAACACCTTCGGGACGATCACCAGCACCGTCAGTGATCCCCGGATCTTGGAATTTGCTCTGAAGTTCCACTTCTAGTTCACTTCCAGATCTTAGGGTATGGGCTGCTCAGTTTTGGCGGCCAAAAGGAAAAAGGGGCTCGCGAGAGCCCCTTTTCTTTTACCTTTGATTCCCACCGAATCCGATGCCGATAAGGTCGTGTCTATTGGCCTCCTGTCAGCATCGCTTCCCGGACCGCCCTAAACTCAGTTCCCGGTTTCCATTCGGGGTACTTGCGGTTCTGAGCCACCCGGTAGCCGATCTCAAACAACATCCGCAGATCCTCGATCGCCCCACTCATATCCCAGTCCGGCTTCACCTCGTCAGAGACCTTGTGGTAGTCCCGACTGGTATACTCATCCCGCTTCTGCTGACCATAGCCCGGTGGCCGTCCCACATAATCTACACCACTTTCCGCGTAGAGGGCCGGTACGCCTTTCTTTGCAAACTCGAAATGATCCGATCGGTAGTAAAAACCCTTCTCTGGCTCAGCATCAGGTTTGATTTCGCGGTGCTGCGTGCGAGCCACCTCCACCGTTACATCATCAAGGGTTGAGTTCCCCAGGCCGATCACCACGACGTCGTTGGTCTTTCCCCAAGGATTCAGCCCATCCATATTGATGGCGGCCACTGTCTTACTGAGCGGAAAAAGAGGATTCTCCGCGTAATGCTTCGCTCCCAGCAGACCCTTTTCCTCCGCCGTCACGGACAGAAACACAATCGATCGCTTGGGCGGCGGGTTCAGACGAGTAAAGGCCTTGGCCAGCTCCAGCAGACCCGCTGTCCCGGAAGCGTTGTCCAGAGCGCCATTGAAGACTTGGTCCCCTTGAAGTTGAGGGTTCTTTCCCAAGTGGTCCCAATGGGCCGTATAAATGAGATGTTCGTCCTTTAAGTCAGCATCTGAGCCTTCCAGTTTGGCCACAACGTTGACGGAATCGACTTCACGTAGCTGGTTGCGGATGGTGAAGCTGACCCGCGCCTTCAACGGCACCGGCCGAAAATCTTGGCGAACTGCCGCCTTCTTCAACGACTCCAGATCCTGTCCGCAGGCCGAGAGCAGTCGCTTGGCCGTATCGAGGTGAATCCACGATTCCACCGGCACGCGGCTCATGTTTCGGTCGGGCCGCCGCAGCTCGAAATTTTCCCGTCCCCAGCTCCCGGATACGACTTCGAAGGGATACCCCGCCGGTCCGGTCTCATGAATGATGATGGCGGCCGCGGCTCCTTTCTCGGTGGCTATTTCGTACTTGTAGGTCCAGCGGCCGTAATAGGTCATGGCCCGCCCGCGAAAGAGACTCTCGTCCAGCTTGGTCGGATCGTTTGGGTCCGGCACGGGCGGATCGTTCACCAACATCAGGAGTGTCTTCCCCTTCACATCCAGCCCCTTGTAATCATCCCAGCGATATTCCGGAGCAACCACGCCGTATCCCACGAAAACCACTTCGGAATCGGCCACCCGGATTTCGGAGGTGAAGCGCCTTGATACCGCCACCATCTCTTCCGGAAACTTCGGGACGATGCGGCGCCTCCCCACCTGAAATTCGGCCGTGGGCGAGGCCGTAAAGCCCGCCAACGGCACTCTCTGGACATAGTTCCCATCCGGGTTGCCCGGCTTCAATCCAAGAGCCTGGAACTGTGCGACCAGGTATTGAACAGTGAGTTCTTCCCCCTTTGTGCCGGGAGCGCGTCCTTCGAACTCGTCTGATGCCAGCTTGTGCAGGTGGCTCAACAGCGACTCTGCGTTGAGGCTGTCGAGGCTCGGCTTGATTTGCGCGGTCAGATTTCCAGAAGAGCCTCCATCCGGGATCGTCGGAGCCGAGCAGGAGATTAACAGGGCCAGGCCCAAGGTAACTCCTGCTAAGCCACATCTTGATAAGGGCGCCTGCTTTTCAATTGACCAGCGATGACTGTTGTCCAAGGATCCCCCTAAACCAGCGAACACCCATCCTGAGCCACGCGGAGAGGCCGGACTTTTCGACGGAACAAGCTGATGTTAGTATCTGGTTCGTATCGAGAAAGGGATACGAAACTCCCAGAGTATATGTCATCCACCGGCGAACTGACCCAACTTCTCGTGGATTGGGGGCACGGAAACCGCGAGGCCCTGGAACGTTTGCTGCCACTCGTCTACAACGAGCTGCGCCGACTCGCAAAGAGTTACCTCCGAAAGGAGCGGGTCGATCACACCTTGCAAGGTACCGCCTTGGTGCACGAGGCCTATCTGAAACTCATCGATCAGAGAAATGTCCGTTGGCAAAACCGGGCTCATTTTTTCGGCGTGGCGGCACAGATGATTCGCCGCATTCTGGTCGATCACGCCAGGGCCCACCTGGCCGCCAAACGAGGTGCCGGCCTCAAGCTCTCTCTCGACGAGGCTGAAGAACCCTCTACGTCCGGACAAGTGGACCTGGTTGATCTGGATGATGCTCTCAACAGACTGTCAGCGCTGGATCCTCAGCAGGGACAGATTGTCGAGTTGCGCTACTTCGGAGGGCTGTCGATCGAAGAGACCGCAGAAGTGCTGCACATCTCGCCAGCCACGGTCAAGCGCGACTGGAGCATGGCAAAGGCCTGGCTGCACCGCGAACTGACCGCTGCGGGGTGATCCCAGGCACCACCATTGATGAGGCTAACTCCTTCCGCTCCGGAGTCGCTCCAACGAAAGTGAAACCAACACCAGCTGCCTGCCGCTCTGGGTGCTCAGGACTTGAGCCCCAGCCCCAAGACTTCTCGGCAGTATTTCAGGCTCCGCTCAAGCTCCGCCTTTTGGTACTCCCTTTCGGCTTGTTTGGCGTCGCCTCCGGCCGGAGGTTGGAAGGGACGTAACGGTTTCCCTTGCTTGGCCAACGCTACAAAACGAGCGAACTCGTGGGCTCGTGCCTTCGGGTAGGGCTTCCAGAATTCAGGCTTCAAGTACGGGTAAGGGCGTGCGAATCCGGAGATGATTTCGAGCTGGACTGAAACATTGGGGCAAAGTTTTGCGAAGCGATCCAGGTAAGCGCGAAAATCAACCAGCCCTTCTCCCATTGCCGTCCACTGCACCATGCAGCCCTCGGGCGTCTCCCAGACCATGGAATCCCGAATTCCCGTCGTTAAAGCATAGGGACCGAGGACTTCCAGGTTTTGTAACGGATCTTCCAACGCCCAGGTGGCGTTACCGGAGTCCAGAGTCGCTCCCACGAACTCCTTCCCAGCCTCTTCGATCAGCGTGACCACTTCCCAAGCCTGCATGTCCCCAGCATGATTTTCGATGGCGATCTTGACCCCCGAGTCCAAGGCCTGGCTCCTCACCGCTCGGAAAACTTTGATCACATTTCGAATATGCGATTCAATTCCCCCATCGACCTGTCGGTCTCCGGCATTGCCCAGATAGCACCTGGCAACCGGAGAGCCCACTGCCTTCGCGACCCGAATGGCCAGAGCCAGATGTTCCTCAGCGCTACCGAATCGATTAACGAAAGTTTTGGAGCTGGGGCAAACCGATCCCGTTCCGGCTTGAATCCCAATACCCAAATCCGAAGCTTTACGACGTAAGTCAGCGAGGTAATGGTCCTGATGACTTTCGTAAACGTCCAAGTCGGAGAACAGGACGGTGTCGACCCGCACAGAGGCGGCATACTCAAGCAACTGGGAAGCCTTCCAGCCGAAGGCCCTAATCGAGAAATTATCGAACCCAAGTTTGATCCCGCGTCCCGCACCCTTTGCCAGGGACGAGTTCGGTTGTCTGCCCCACGCCAAACCGGCACCGGCGAGGGTCAGGGCCTGCAAAACTTCGCGGCGCCGGGGGCGATGTCTGCCCGACAGAATTGAGCGGGAAAGCGTTTCGGAGTCCTTCACAGGTTGCACCTCCTAATGACTGGCACATCGACAAAGCGACCTGCCAAATACGAATGCCCCATGCAGCTCTGACACTCCAAGCAGGCGGCTCCGAATTACCGATTTTTCGACTTCCAACGCAGAAGGTCAATCTAGACTTTTGTAAAGGAAGTGTAAAGAAGGGCACCTGGGAACCGTGGAGAGGACCGACTCACGCTGCTTACGACGGTGGAGACGATTGGATCATTTCTGCAGGGTCAGGCTCCAATATTCGGGCGACAAAATCCGATTGGATGCCGACCTGATCGCCGGCCTCAGTCACTCTGGACTCGCGACCGGCGGGCCCTGCGGCCATTTGATAAGGCAGCTGTCTTGTCTCGGATTCAGAAGTCCTGAAGATCACCGTAAAGTCGCCAAACAGCGCTTCCCTATTTGTCTTTTGGACAAGGCGAGAGAAATTTTCTTTGAAGACGGGACTTCCCACCACACCCCCTCCAGGGACATATTGTGGCCATGACGCTGCCGGGCGAATGCCCTCGCCGGCAGCGGGCTCGCAGCCGCTTCAAACCGCGCTGCTAAGTCATGCGAATTCTGAAGCAAAAAGGGCTCATGCTGCGGCCAGAAAAAATGCGAAGTTTGGACCGAACGGGATCCCAAGCCCACAATGTACCAAGCGGCCGACGCTGCCTTCCTGAGACGGTGATCAGGTCAGCGTTAAACTCCACGTGGGGCTGAAATGGGGGTGAGCGGAATTCTTCTCTGAAGATTTGTGGTGAGAAAAAACAAACTTCACCCTGAGCGACCGTTTCCGGTACAATAGGTTATTCTATGAGTCCGAAGAATAAGCACTTATCCTTTTACTGAAGACTCTTGAAAGAGTCCTTACAGAACTCGGACAAATTCCTAACAGATTTCTTACAGTCGGCATATGGCGTTACAGGAGCACTTTTACGAGTTTGGCCCTTTCCGATTGGACTTAGTTGATCGTCTTCTTTGGCGGGAAGGTCAGCTGGTGCCCCTGACCCCCAAGGCCTTCGAGACGCTTGTGGTGCTCGTTCGGGCACAGGGGCGTCTGGTGGAAAAAGACGAGCTGATGAGAAGTGTTTGGCCTAACGTGTTCGTCGAGGAAAGTGGCCTGACGCGCAACATCTCTGCTCTCAGAAAGGCCCTGTCGAACGACAGCAATCTTCAATTCATTGAAACCATCCCGAAACGCGGGTACCGTTTCGTGGCGGACTTTCGTGAAGTCAAGGGGAGTGGGGAGGAGGTGCCCCTTAGAGAGCCTGCACCGCCGGTCCCGCACATGGGTTCCGGAAACGGTCACGAAATCGCCGCTTCGCCTTCTCCGCTGGAGGATCATGGAGACCACTCCGTTCCGCACTCTGAGGCCGAGGTCAGACAGCTGTCGAGGTGGGGGCGACCCCTTTTGCGGCGCTGGCTGGTGCCGTCGGGGGCCTTGCTGGCCGCAATTCTCCTTTATCTGGTTTATTCGGCCTATCGCCAAGCAGACAATGCTGGGCTGGACTTCACTCGGATGTCGATCCGGCCCTTGACCACCACAGGGAGGGTTCTGGACGCGGCGGTTTCTCCGGATGGCAAGTATCTGACCTATGCCGTTAACGAGGGAACGTATCAGAGCCTATGGGTCAGGCAAATCGCCACACTGAGCAATATCCAAATCGTTCCGCCAGCCGAGGTTCTTTACCGAGGCCTGAACTTTTCTGTGGACGGTGACTATATTTACTTTGCCCGTGCCACCGATGCCAGCCCCCACCGGGCTCTCTTTCGAGTGCCGGCTCTAGGAGGGGATCCCGTCAAACTGGTCGACTACGTCTCCAGCCCCATTACCTTCTCGCCGGATGGCTCCCGTTTGGCATTCGTCCGGTACCTGCCGAGTCTCGGAGAGTATCGGCTGATCACTGCCACGAACCAGGGAACCGACGAAGCGATTCTGGCAGTGCGCCGCATTCCGGATTTTCTTTCAACTGAAGGGCCTGCCTGGTCTCCCGACAACCGGTTGATTGCCTGCGGAGTGGGCACCTTTACCGGTGGATACAGCGTCAGCGTTGCAGGATTTCGGCTTTCCGACAAGTCTGAAGTGGTGATTTCCGATCGTAAGTGGTCGAACCTGCGCCGACTGGCGTGGCTGCACGACGGATCCGGGTTGATGGTCCCCGCTCGTGATCCCTCGTCCGGTTTTTCCCACCAGATCTGGTTTATTCCCTATCCCAGAGGAACTCCCCGCCGCGTGACCAACGACCTCAGCGACTATCGGGGCATGAGTGTGACCGCAGACTCCCGAGCTTTGGTGACGGTACAGCCTGAGCAGACGTCGCGGATCTGTGTGGTTCCGGCCGGGGATAGTAGAAATGTCGAGTGGATTTCCTCAGGTAACTATGACGGGTTCTATGGTCTGGCTTGGGCTCCGACAGGGCAGGTGATCTACACCTCGGTAACAGACGGGAGCATCGATCTCTGGAGGGTGGATCCCAAGGAGGGGCAGGCCCAGCAACTCACCCACAATGCTGGGATGTGCGTGAATCCATCGGTCACCCGAGACGGTAAGTACGTTCTGTTCGACTCCGACCAGCTAGGGCCCCGCAACATCTGGCGACTCCGACTGAGTGATGGAGAACTGCTGCGACTCACCGACGGGGATCTCGATTTGGACCCCGTTCCGTCCGGCGACGGTTGCTACGTGATTTATTCCTCCATCCGATCCGGCAAGAGGAAGCTCTGGAAGGTGCCGATCGAGGGGGGACAACCCGAGCTGGTGTCCAACGACCTGTTGGAGTTTCCTGCCGTTTCGCCTGATGGTCGCTATATCGCCTGTACCCGCCAGGTTTCGGAGGACGGCGCCCACTCCGAAGTGGCAGTGGTTCATTATCACAATGGCGAACTGGTCAAGACTTATCCTGACTTACCAACCACCCCTTGGCGGCTTCTGCGCTGGACGCCTGACAGTCAGTCTCTTACCTATGTTCGGAACTCAGGTGGCGTTTTCAACGTCATGGTTCAGCCTATGGACAACGGGGCTCCCCGCCAGCTGACGGATTTTAGGACCGACCGTATTTTTTCTTTTGACTGGTCCCACGACGGTACACAGCTGGCTTGCGCCCGGGGTCTGATCAGTTACGATGCCGTTCTGATCAGCAGCTATCGCTAGGGGCCTGTTTGTTACAGGATGAACTGCTGGACGACGGATGGCGTCGCACCCGGTCTTGATCCGGTCAGATTCTCCGGGCCAGGAGGATGGTCATATCGTCAGCAGATTCCGGGCTTCCAGCCCATTCCTGCACAGCTGCAAAGATGACTTTGACCAGTTCCGGCAGGGGAAGCCGCTGATGGGTCAGAATCAGGTCAGCTAACCGCTGTTCGCCGAACTCCTCTCCGTACTCGTTCTCGGGTTCCGTTACCCCGTCAGTAAACGCCACGAGCAGGTCTCCCGGTTCCAAATCCAGAGAAGACTGTCCATAGGACTGACCGGGAAACGCGCCCAGAACCATTCCATTCACTTCCAGCCTGACGGTGCTTCCTTTGCGGATGAGAAGAGGAGGGAGATGCCCGGCATTGGTGTAGGCCAACCGGCCATCCTGTTCCCGGTACACCGCGCAACAAAACGAGGCAAACTTTTCGCTGGAAGTGTTATCGAAGAGTTGCTGGTTCAATCGTGACACCAGTTCTGAAATCGGAAACTCTTGATCTTCTCCCCTCCGGTACCCCAGTTGCACTCGCAGGGACGACTGAATGCTGGCCATCAGAAGAGCTGCGGAAATGCCCTTTCCGGCGATATCGCCGATGGCCAGAATCGTCCTCTCGGCATCCATTCTCACGAAGTCATAGTAGTCTCCGCTGACCATCCGGGCGGGGGAGCAGTGGCCCGCCAGTTCAAGAGTCCGCAAGCGGGGTACCGCCTTCGGGAACAGCTGGCCTTGAACCTCGCGCGCGATAGCCAGCTCAGACTCCAGCCTCTCCTTTTCCTTGGACTCCGCAATGAGCCTTTGCAGATTCTCCGTCATGCTGTTGAAGGATCCAGCCAATTCGCTGAGCTGATCATGGGCTCGAATTGGGATGCGATGGCTGAAATCGCCGACCTTGATCTTACGTGTTGCCTGGTAAAGGTCGGCCACGGATCGTGTAATCGTTCGGGTCAGTCCCACGCCGATCATTAAGGACAACGCCTCCACCACCAGGAACAAGAAGACAATGACATACAACGCCAGCCGAAGTCCGCGGACCAGCTCTCCGAGCGAGCTGAACAGGAGTTCGATCATCAGCGACGGGCGGGAGACGACCACCAGACCGAATTGATCTGTTCGCTCCGTTCCAGCAGTCCAGGGACGAGCGGAAACCGGAGCAACCCACCAGACATCCCAGTCCCACCAGCGCTTGGAGGACGGCAGCGACGACAATGAGGAAACGTCCAGGGCTTCGAGCGAATCGTCCCGCGACCTTGACGGATTCAACTGAGCCAAACGAATCGACGCGAACCCGGGCAGCAGGCTGTCCAGTAGCCCGGGGTCGGCAGGTTCGAAGGCAAACACCTCGACTGGATCCTTGTTTGAGCTCAATTGCACATGGGCTGCGAGTGCGAATCCATGACTCGTGCTCACCAACCCCATGAATCCTGGCCGGCTCCATTCCGGCGTGCCCGTGACAGTGCCTTCGCCCAAAGGATTGACGTGGGCTCTGCCCCTTTTTACGACCGCTTGAAACCCTGGTATGCGGTTCTCCAGAAACCCCACAAAATTCCGTGTCTGTTCCTCCAGGGAGCGGTCTGGTGGGGCGTCTGCCAGGGAACGAGCCAGTGCGAAAGCTCCGTCTTGGACAAACAGGTTGCGGCGCTGCAGCTCTGAACTGACCAGGTAAGTGGCCACCTGGCCAACCAGAATGTACGAGCTGAGAGCGACCATGCAAACAATCAGGACCACCGGCACGACTCCAATGAAGATGTAAGACACAAGGAGCCGATTGCGCAGTCGCCAAAGCATGCGCCTTAGCAGCCTGCGCGTGAGCGAGATTCCGACCAGAAGGGCAAAAACAACGAAGAGAAAATCCAGGACGCCCTGACCAGGGACTGGAAGTTTCAATCGGGCGGCGCCTCGGGCCACGATCTGTAGCAGGCAAAGAGAGAGGAAGATCTTCTCCAGTCTCTTAAGGCGCAGCCAGGTTTGAGTGAAGCGTGGAAATGACTTCAGCATCATGGGCATCCGATCGCTCGAATTATATGTCAGAAGAGAGTTGGACCGCGGCGCGATTGATTCGAGTCCAGCCGGTCTTTGGGCTGCGAGTCCGTGGTGTCCCCTTTCCAGTGGACAATCCCGCGGCGCCAAAAGCCGGCGACTGGACAGTCGAGTGGCATCGTGACAAAATTCCCCTAACCGCTGTCGCCAGAAACGATGCCAGGAAACCGCGCATGATTCCAAATCGACCACTTGCTGCTTTGAGCCTGGGGCTAGTCCTGAGTTGGACGCTTCAGGCCGAAGTGAGTTTCAATCGGGATATCCGTCCCATCATGTCGGACACCTGTTTCCGGTGTCACGGTCCGGACCAGGATTCGCGTATGGCCGGACTGAGGCTCGACATTCGCGAAGAGGCTCTCAAAACCTCGGAGTCCGGCAAGACTCCCATTGTGCCCGGGAAGCCGGAGGCGAGCGAGGTCATCCGTCGGGTGATGGCCGAGGATCCCTCGGAAATCATGCCTCCCTTGTTTGCCCACAAGGAATTGACCGGCATGCAGAAGGGCTTGCTTAGACAGTGGGTGTTGGAAGGCGCCAAGTATGAAGGCCACTGGAGCTTTCAGCCCATTCAACGACCTTCGGTTCCAAACCTGGAGGATTCAACGTCAATCCGGAATCCGATCGACGCGTTTGTTCAGCGTCGGCTGGCCCAAGAGGGGCTTCGTCCCTCGCCGGAAGCAGACCGGCGAACCTTGATCCGGCGAGTGACTCTGGACCTGACCGGCTTACCCCCAACCCCCGATGAGGTCGAGAGATTTGTAAGCGATCCTTCGCCGGACGCCTACGAAAACCTGGTGGATCGACTGCTGGCTTCGCCACGATACGCTGAGAAACAGACGATGCTGTGGCTGGATGCCGTGCGATATGCGGACACACGAGGCTTTCACAACGACATTGCACAACCTGCCTGGCCCTATCGGGATTACGTGCTGCGGTCTTTTCTCAGTAACAAACCTTTTGATGTCTTCACACGGGAACAGCTGGCGGGCGACCTGCTACCCGAGTCCGGCGTGGAGCAGAAGATTGCCACGGCCTACCACCGCATTCTGAGGACCTCCGAGGAAGGAGGCATTCAGGACAAGGAGTATCTGGCCAAATACGGCGCGGACCGTGTCCGGACGACGGGGAGTGTTTGGCTCGGATTGACGATGGGGTGTGCGGAGTGTCACGACCACAAGTTCGACCCGATTACCACTCGGGACTTCTATTCGATGAAGGCCTTCTTTGCCGACATCAAGGAAAACGGGATCCTGCCTGGCAAGGGTCCCAAGGCCTGGGCGGCCACCCTGTCCCTTCCTTCCGATGCACAGAAGACCCGCCTGGCTGAACTTGACGAGACACTCAGACAGGCCGACCGGGAGCTGTCTCAGAAGTTAGAGGCTTTAACAGCCCGGCGAGCGGAGTGGGAACAGCAGTTGTTGAAGGATTTTCAGGCAGGACAACTGAAATGGCACTACCAGAGGCCGGTAGAGGCCCGATCCGAGAATGGTGCCAACCTGACCGTGTACAACGAGGAGATGGTGGATCGCAACTTCTACGTGGTTTCCGCCGGAGGCGCCACGCTGGAAACCAAGAGGACACCGGGCAATGGCTTGGTGGTCGCGACGGGACCGAATCCGGATAACGAGACCTACCTCATCCGCTTGAAACCTGGAAAAGGGGTGTGGACTGCCCTGGGGGTGCAGGCCATTCAGGATGAAAGCCTGCCGGCAGTCAGACTGGCCAGGGGGGCCGACCGATTTGTGCTCAGCGAGGTCGAGGCGGCAGTGAGCGAAGAGCACGAGGCGACGAGTAAGAGACTGAGATTTACGCTGGCCACCACCGACGGCTTTGGTGAGGCTGCTGAAAACCCACCCATGGCTGCCATTGACGGCGATCCAGCCACAGGGTGGGGGCTTTCCAGCGGCGAGGGGAAGAGCCCGTTCCTTGCTCTGCGCTTTGCCGATGCGGTGACGACCTCGGACTCGTCCATCATGACCGTTTGGCTTCGGCAGGAGTCGCCCTTGCGGCGGGCTACCATCGGACGGCTGCGCCTGGCGCTTTCCGCAGGTCGCTATTCTTGGCCGGAATTGGGGGATGACTCCGCGGAGGTTGGGGTGCGACCTGAAGACAGCCGGCTGGTCAAGGGAGGCAGCCGGGATGGCCTGCCGGGTCTGGTGCTGCAGGCTTTAAGGGCCTCCCCGGAGAACCGATCCGAGGAGCAGCATCAGATCGTGCTGTCTCACTTCCAGTGGTCGGTGCCGGAATTGAGGAGCCTGTTTGAAGAGCGGGAAAAGCTGAGGGCCAGCCGCTCCCGACTGGTGGCGGCGATTCCAACGGTCATGGTCACTGAATCGATGGAACCGCGAGAGACGCGAATTCTGCCCCGAGGGAACTGGATGGACGATTCCGGCCCGGTCGTAGAGCCGGCTGTTCCCGGGTTCCTCGCCAAGAAGCCGCACCAGACGCACCGAGGCACCCGGCTGGATCTGGCCAACTGGATCGTTTCGCCCGAAAACCCACTGGCTGCACGGGTTTTCGTCAACCGCATGTGGAGACAGTTCTTTGGGACTGGTCTCTCGAAGGTTTTGGACGACCTTGGATCGCAAGGTGAATGGCCCACTCACCCTGATTTGCTGGATTGGCTCGCCGCGGAATTCAGGCAGCCCACCTGGCAGGCAGGGGGCGCCCACAATTGGGACGTGAAGCGCCTGCTTCGGCTCCTGGTGACGAGCCACACCTACCGGCAGTCCTCGCTGAGCACTCCCCAGCTGGACGAGCGGGATCCCGACAACCGGCTGCTGGCACGCCAATCGCGCTTCAGAGTGGATGCCGAGATGGTGCGGGACATCGCACTGGCCGTTTCAGGCCTGCTCGTGGAAGAAGTGGGTGGCCCCAGCGTCAACCCCTATCAGCCCGACGGCTATTTGGCGGCCATGAATTTTCCCAAGCGGGACTACTCCGCCGGCCGAGGACAGGACCTCTACCGGCGAGGGCTCTACACTTTTTGGCGGCGAACGTTTCTGCACCCAAGCTTGTTAGCCTTCGATGCACCTTCTCGCGAAGAGTGTACGGTGAACCGGATCAATTCCAACACCCCCTTGCAGTCTTTAGTGCTGCTGAATGACCCGATCTTTGTGGAAGCCGCGCGGGTCTTCGCACAGCACGTTCTGGAGAGGGGAGGGGAAACGGTGCCGGATCAGATCGACTGGGCGTTTCAACAGGCCTTGGGACGCAGGCCCATCGAGGCCGAACGCAAGGTCTTGCTGGATCTTCACACCCGGAGCAACAGCGAGTTTCATTCAGACTCGAAAAGCGCGCAGACACTGGTCCAGGTTGGAGATGCCCCTCTGAACAAGAAGCTGGATGTGTTCGAGCTGGCGGCCATGACCACCGTCACTCGTGCCATCCTCAACTTGCACGAGACGATTACGCGAAACTGAATTCACGAACGATTCTGATCCTGAGATAAATTCGGAGAGTGACATGCCCCCCTCGGAATGGAGTGATTCGAAAATCCTGCAGGTTCACCGCCGGACCTTTCTGGGATCGGGCGTATCGAGCCTGGGATGGCTGGCACTGAACTCGCTCCTCGATCCCGGCTGGCTCAAGGCAGCGGTTGGTCCGGACCGCGGGGGATCGCGGGGCGCCGTCAATCCCCTGCACCATCCCCCCAAAGCCCGACGGGTTATTTTCCTGTATCAGGCCGGCGGACCGTCACATCTTGAGACCTTCGATCCCAAACCGAAGCTTCGAGAGATGGATGGAAAGCCCATGCCCGAATCCTTCACGAAAGGCCAACAGTTGGCCCAGCTTCAAGGCAGGTCGCTCACCTGTTTTGGACCGCAGTATGGATTCAAAAGGTTTGGCCGGTCGGGTTTGGAGATCTGTGAGTTGTTTCCCCATATCGGGAGCATCGCTGACGACATCTGCCTTGTGCGCTCGATGTGGACTGAACAGATCAACCACGATCCGGCTCACACGTTGATGAATACCGGATCGATCATCACCGGTCGTCCCAGCATGGGTTCCTGGGTGCTTTACGGGCTGGGATCGGAGGCGGACGACCTTCCCGGGTTTGTCGTTCTTGTTTCTTCAGGAAAAGGCGGGCAGATGCAGCCCATTGCCGCCCGGCAGTGGGCTTCGGGCTTTCTACCCAGTCGGTTTCAGGGCGTGAAGTTCAACGCGATTGGCGATCCGGTGCTTTACATTAAGCGGCCGCCGGGGCTTTCCGCTGGTTTGCAGGAGGCCTCCATTACGGCCATCAACACCCTGAACCGAATTCAGCATAACGCAGTGCAAGATCCCGAGTTGCTGACCCGAATCGCTCAATACGAGATGGCGTTCAAGATGCAAACCAGCGTGCCCGAGCTGATGGACACGAGCCAGGAACCGCCGTCGGTTTTGGAGATGTACGGGGCCAAGCCTGGAGACGGCTCGTTCGCTTCCAACTGTTTGCTGGCCAGACGTCTGGCGGAACGAGGAGTGCGTTTTATCCAGCTCTACCATCGCGACTGGGACCACCACGGGGGCGTCAAAACCAACATCGCCATCAAGGCCGAGGAAACGGATCGGCCCACGGCCGCGCTCATTCAGGATCTGAAACAGAGGGACATGCTCAAAGACACCCTGGTGATCTGGGGCGGGGAATTCGGCCGCACGCCGATGTCTCAAGGCGATGGGCGCGACCACCACATCAAAGGCTTCTCATTCATGTTGGCCGGCGGCGGCATCAAGGGGGGCACGACTTACGGAGCGACCGACGAATTGGGTTACGCGGCGGTTGAGAACCCGGTGAGCATCCATGACTTTCATGCCACCATGCTGCACCTGCTGGGCATCGACCACCTGCGCATGACCGTCAAGTTCCAAGGCCTGGACGCTCGTTTGACTGGTGTCTCCGGGGAAGTGGTCAACAAGATCCTGGCCTGATGGGGCCGCGTCGTTAATTCTGCCCGCTTGTTTCCCGCTGTCGAGAGCGCCCGACTGGCTACTCCGTCTTTTCTTCCTCGATCACGATCAACAAGTCCTTGGTATCCACCCGCTGACCGCTTTCGACCAGGATTTGGGTGATTCGCCCCGAAACTGGAGCGTAGAGGGTGCTCTGCATCTTCATGGCCTCCAGAGCCAACAGGCGTTCGCCGCGGTCCACTTTCTGCTGAATCTGGACAAAGAGACTGGTGATGATGCCGGGAGAGGGAGAACCCACGTGTCCGGGTTCGCTGGGACTTACCTTGGGATGGGCCGGGGCGGCCTCCTTCAACGACTTGTCCTTTACCACGACTTCGCGCGGCTGGCCGTTCAATTCAAAAAACACCGTACGAGTGCCATCGGGGTGCGCTTCGCTGACGGTCAGGAACTTGATGACCAGCGTTTTTCCGGCTTCGATATCCACAGTGATTTCCTCGCCGGAGCGCATTCCATAAAAGAACTGGGGTGTGGGCAACACACTCACGTCGCCGTGGGCGTGACGCACTTTCTCATACTTCAGGAAGACGTCCGGGTAGAGGAGATAACTCAGCACCTCATCCTGGCGCGGCGTGCGGTTCATCTTCTTCTCAAGCAGAATCTGGATTGCTTCAAAGTCCGCCGACGGCAGATCTGCTCCCGGACGTCCTTTTTGAGGTTCAATGCCTCGCAGGATGATTTTCTGAAGCTTACGGGGCCAGCCGCCGGGCGGCGTACCCAGCGATCCGGAGAACATCTCGATGACCGAATTGGGCAGAGAGAGGTCATGCTTGGCATCAAGTTTCAGGACATCCTGTGGGCTGAGGCCTTTGGTCATCAGGAAGAGTGTCATGTCTCCGACGACCTTGCTGGAGGGGGTCACCTTGACGATGTCGCCGAAAAGACGGTTCACTTCCGCATAGGTCCGCTCCACCTCGCTCCATCGGTGGCCTAGCCCCATCGCGGCAGCCTGTTCCCGCAGATTGGTGTATTGCCCGCCCGGAATTTCGTGCAGATAAACCTTGGCGTCGCCGCATCGGGGGCCGCTGTCGAAGGGCCGATAGTAATCCCGAACCTGCTCCCAGTAATCGGCCAGTTCATTCAAGGCAACAATGTCCAATCCCGGCTCGCGCGGAGTATGACGGAGGGCTTCCACCAGGGAATTCAAATTAGGCTGGCTGGTGGCTCCGCTCATAGAAGATATGGCCCCATCCACCACGTCCACCCCGGCTTCGGCTGCCTTGAGAATCGACGCGGCATTCATGCCGCTGGTGTCGTGTGTGTGGAAGTGAATCGGGATATCGATTTCCTCACGCAGTGCTTTGACCAGCTGATGGGCCGCATAAGGCTTGCAGAGTCCGGCCATATCCTTGATGGCCAGAACATGGGCCCCCATTCGGACCAACTGCTTGGCCATCTTGACGTAGTAGGGCAGGGAGTACTTTGGCCGGTCCGAGTCCAGAATGTCTCCCGTATAGCAGATGGCCGCCTCGCAGATGGCATGGGTATCTTGTACCGCATCCATGGCCACGCGCATGTTTTCCACGGAGTTGAGCGAATCGAAAATCCGAAAAATGTCGATGCCCTGTCGGGCGGATTCCTTGACGAACTCGCTCACCACGTTGTCCGGGTAGCTGGTGTAGCCGACAGCATTGGAGGCTCGCAGCAGCATCTGGAAACAGATGTTGGGAATGGCCTCACGCAGCTGCCTCAGCCGTTGCCAGGGGTCTTCGTGCAAGAAGCGAAGGGCGGTATCGAATGTGGCCCCTCCCCACATCTCCAGGCTGAACAGGCTCGGGAGGCGATGAGCAACGGCCTCCGAAACCCTCAGGATGTCGATCGATCGCACACGGGTGGCCAGCAGGGACTGATGCGCGTCTCGAAAGGTGGTGTCGGTGAAGAGCAGCCGTTTCTGTTTGCGTGTCCACTCCGCGAACTTTTTTGGGCCGAGTTCCAGCAGCAATTGACGAGTGCCGTCCGGGGGCCGGGTCCCTTTGGCGTAAGGGACCGGCGGCAAGGGCTTCTCTTCGACTTCGATCCTTCCGCCGTCCGGGCCGTAGCCCTCAGGCCAGGGTTTGCCCGCCACCTCGGGGTTGCCGTTGATGATCACGTCGCCGAGGTAGGAGAGCAACCGCGTCGCCCGGTCTCCACGCCGTCTGAAGCGGAACAGTTCGGGTGTTCCATCCAGGAAGTTGGTGGTGGTGCGGCCGGACTGGAAAGTGGGATGCCCCACCACGTTTTCCAGAAAGGGGATATTGGTCTTGACGCCGCGAATCCGGAATTCGCGGAGAGCGCGATCCATGCGCTGACAGGCTTCGGCGGCCGTCACGCCCCAGGCCGTCATCTTGACCAGAAGCGAATCGTAGTAGGGAGTGAGAATCGCTCCCCCGTAAGCAGTCCCCCCGTCCAGGCGGATCCCAAAACCGGCCGGAGAACGATAGGTGGTGATCTTTCCGTAATCGGGAGCAAACTGGTTTTCCGGATCCTCCGTGGTGATGCGGCACTGAAGAGCATGGCCATACAGGGGCAACGCGTCCTGCTGTGGGAGAGCCAGGGGGGCCTCGTTCAAGCGACAGCCCTGAGCCACTAATATCTGAGCGCGGACCAAATCGATGCCGGTCACCATTTCAGTGACCGTATGCTCGACCTGGATTCGGGGGTTAACTTCGATGAAGAACCACTCCTCGCTGTCTGCGTCAACCAGAAACTCCACCGTGCCCGCATTTCGGTAGTTGGCGGCCCGGGCCAGCTTGACGGCTGCCTCACACAGCTCTGCGCGCAATTTAGGGGAAATGCTGAAGGCGGGAGCCGTTTCGACAATCTTCTGGTGCCGGCGCTGTACGGAACAGTCCCGTTCGTACAGGTGCATCACGCCGCCGTGCAGATCAGCCAGAACCTGCACCTCCAGATGACGCGCATTCTGAATGTATCGCTCCAGAAACACGGAATCGTTGCCGAACGAGTTCAGGGCCTCCCGCTGAGCTTCCTCCAACCGGCCTTCCAACTCGGAAAGCGAGGCAATAATGCGCATGCCCCTGCCGCCGCCCCCGAAGGCTGCTTTGCAGATCAGCGGAAGGCCGATGTCTTTCGCCGCCTTTTTCGCGGCGTCGAGGCCGCGCACCGGATGCTCGGTTCCCGGCACAACCGGGATGCCGGCCTTCTGGGCCAGTCTTCGTGCCGCGACCTTGTCACCCAACAACTCGAGTAATTCCGGGGAGGGACCCACAAAGGTGATCCCCGCTTGTTGGCAGGCCAGGGCAAAGGCGGGATTTTCTGCCAGAAACCCGTAACCGGGGTGGATGGCATCGACCTCCTTCTCGCGCGCCAGTGCAACGATGCCTTCAATATCGAGGTAGGCTTGAATGGGCCCCTTGCCTTGGCCCACCAGGTAAGCTTCGTCTGCCTTGAAGCGATGCAAGCCCAGCCGATCTTCCAGCGAGTAGATGGCAACCGTCCGCAGATTCAGCTCAGTGGCAGCCCGGAAGATGCGAATTGCGATTTCACTTCGATTGGCAGCAAGCAGCTTTTTCATGGTAGTTGGGAGAAAATCGCCCTCTGGGAATCGGGACTTGGAACGCAGGCATGGAGTATGGAGAGGGCCCAGCGCAACGGCGGACATTCTACACAGAAGGGCCGCGAAATCAAAGTAGAGTTGGGTGAACGGTTGAAAGATTCCGCCGGCGAGGTGGCCCTCTGGTTGAAACACTTCCCGCCCGGAAAGCGTCATCTACCAAGGCCCTTTGGACGCCGGTTGAAGGGGTCTTGGTGGCCGCCCCTGACGAGGGTTTCCTCGACGGGAGGGTATCATTCCAGCCAGAAGGAGGAAGCATGATCATCGACGTGCACACGCACTTGAACAACTACCACGAAGACAACGCCATTTCGATCCAGGAATGTCTGGATCAGCTGCAATCGTCCATGGACTTCAACAAGGTGGACTACGCCTTGGTTTTGACCTCCTATAAAGTCAACGCCCATCGGCCATCCACCGCGGATGTCGTCAAAGCCACTCGGGATCTGGGGAATATCTTCGTGGTGGCCGGGATCAGCTACCTGGATTATCGGGAACGGGATTTGCGCGAAATCAGCGACTTCCTGAGAGAAGGTCTGGTCAAAGGGCTGAAGCTGTATCCGGGCTATGAACCCTTCTACCCCTATGACAAACGCTGTCAGGTTATCTACGACTTGGCCGTCGAGTACGGAGTGCCGGTGATGATTCACACCGGCGACACTTATACTCCTAAGGGCAAGGTGCGCTATGCCCATCCTCTTAATATTGACGACGTGGCAGTGGACCACCCCGATCTCAACATCGTCATCTGCCATCTCGGCAATCCCTGGATCCGAGACTGCATGGAAGTCGTTTACAAGAACTCCAACGTGTACACCGACATCTCCGGTCTGGTCTTGGGCGACTTCTCATCCCAATTTGAGGAGTTCATGCTGCGTCAGGTGAAGGACATGATTCTCTACGCCGGAGAGCCACGGTACCTCCTGTACGGGACAGACTGGCCCATCTGTCGCATGCGTACCTACCTGAAGTTCGTCAATGAACTCGGACTGCCCGAGGAAACGAGGGAGAGAATCTTGTGGAAGAACGCGGCGAAGCTCTTCAAGCTGCCTGTCACGGAAAAGTCGCAGACGGGCGTTGACTCGGCCGAACGCCCTACGAGTCAGCCGGCTTGACAGAAGGCTTCCAGCCTGTGCTAGTATGCTCCCGGTTTTCGGGAGCATCCATACCTAACCGCCCTCCTCTTTATGGTCATCCGGGAAAAAGCGCAAATCATGACCGCGGCCGAAATGGAGCGCACCCTTGTTCGGCTGGCGCATGAGATTGTCGAACGGAACAACGGCACCGGCGACCTCGCTTTAATCGGCATCAGGCGTCGAGGCGTTCCCCTGGCAGAGCGACTGGCAAAGTCGATTCAGGAGTTCGAGAACGTTCAGCTCCCCGTGGGCTACCTCGACATCAATCTTTACCGCGACGACCTGTCGACTGTTTCGACCCAGCCTGTTATTCAAAGCACCGAGATTCATTTTCCGGTCAACCAGATGAGAGTGGTCCTGGTTGACGACGTTTTGTACACGGGCCGAACTGTACGAGCCGCCATGGAGGCGTTGCTGGATTACGGGCGTCCCAAGATCATTCAGCTGTTGGTATTGATTGACCGGGGACATCGGGAGTTGCCCATTGAGGCCAACTACATCGGCAAGTCTGTCCAGACCACCGACAACGAAATCATCGAAGTGAAGCTTCCCGAAATCGATGGAGCGGAGTGCGTGATGCTGGTTGAAAAGGTAGATTAAATGACTGGTTATCCCGTTGCTTCAACCAGGCGATCTTCTCGGGAGGCATCGTGCCGCTGAAAGACAAAGATCTGCTCGGAATCGAGTCCCTTTCCGTTGAGCAGATCCAGTTGATTCTGGACACCGCCCAGTCCTTCAAGGAAATCTCGAGCCGGCCCATCAAGAAAGTTCCGACCCTTCGAGGCAAGACTGTCATCAACCTCTTTTTCGAGGCGTCGACCCGCACTCGAACCTCTTTTGAGATTGCGGCCAAACGACTCAGCGCAGACGCTATAAATATTTCGGCCGCCACCAGCAGCGTGGTCAAGGGAGAAACGCTTCGCGATACGGCCCGTAACCTGGAGGCGATGGCCCCTGACGTGATCGTGATCCGGCATTCCTCTTCGGGTGCTCCTCATCAACTGGCCCAAATGTGCAGAGCCTCCATCGTGAATGCCGGCGACGGAGCACATGAACATCCCACCCAGGCGCTCCTGGATGCCTCAACCATCCTGGAGCACAAGAAACGGCTGGAAGGCTTGCGGGTGGCGATCATCGGGGACGTCGCGCACAGCCGAGTGGCTCGCTCCAATTGCTGGCTGCTCCGCAAAATGGGCTCTCACGTGACCGTCTGCGGGCCTCCAACGCTTCTGCCCGTCGACTTCCAGAAGGTGTACGGCGGTCCGTGCTCACCGATGTCGCAAGACCAGGGAAGCGTGCGCGTCACCGACGACATGACTACAGCCCTGGAGGATGCCGATGTGGTCATGATGCTGCGCATCCAATTGGAACGGCAACAGGAAGCCTTCTTCCCCTCAGTTCGAGAGTACTTTCGCTATTACGGCCTCAGTGTGGAACGGTTGAAGGCGGCCAAGCCGGATGCCATCATCATGCATCCGGGGCCGATTAACCGCGGCGTGGAAATCGCCTCAGAGGTGGCAGACGGACCCTACTCGGTCATTTTGAACCAGGTCAGCAGCGGAGTAGCCGTTCGAATGGCAGTTCTCTTCCTGATTACAGGAGGAAGGGGCGAAGAATCGGAAACCCGGGCTTGACCCAGTGAGAGGTGCTTGTTGGCTTCGCTATTGATTAAGAACGGAAGAATCTTGGATCCCTCCTCGGACGTGGATTGGCAAGGGGATCTCTTGGCTGAGGATGGACGCATCAGCCAGGTCGATCGCCAAATCCGGACTTCGGCAGACGAGACGATCGACGCCACGGGATTGGTGGTTTGTCCGGGCCTCATCGATATTCACGTCCACCTGCGAGAGCCGGGCCGCGAGGATGAGGAAACGATTGAATCCGGTGCGCAAGCGGCGGCTGCCGGCGGATTCACCGCCATCTGCTGCATGCCCAACACCGCGCCCATCAACGACAATCCCGCGGTGACGCGTTATATCGTGCAGGAGGCCGCGCGAAGGGCATTGGTTCGTGTGTTTCCGATCGGGGCAATCTCGGTGGGAAGCAAGGGCGAAAAACTGGCGGAAATCGGCGAGATGGTGGAAGCGGGAGCGGTGGCCATCAGCGACGACGGAAAGCCCGTGATGAACGGACAATTGATGCGCCGGGCGATGGAATATTCACTGACGTTCAAGCTCCCCGTCATCGAGCATTGCGAAGATCTGCACCTTTCCGCCCACGGCGTCATGAATGAGGGGTACTACTCCACCTTGCTGGGACTGAAAGGGATGAGCCGCGCGGCCGAAGACACCATGGCCGCTCGCGACATCATTCTGGCTGAACTCACGGGCGCCCACATTCATATCGCCCATCTGTCGACTCGGGGCGCGCTGGACTTGGTGCGAGAAGCCAAGCGCAGAGGGATCCATGCCACTTGCGAGGTGACCCCTCACCACTTTTCACTGACCGACGCGGCCTGCTGCGAGTATGACACCAATACCAAGATGAGTCCTCCCCTCCGGGCAGAAGACGACATGGAGGCCATGATCGAAGGGCTTGCCGACGGAAGCATCGACTGCATCGCAACCGACCATGCTCCCCACAATTTCAACGAGAAGATGCTGGAGTTTGACCAAGCCCCTTTTGGCATTACGGGACTGGAGACGGCTCTGGGTCTGGCCTTGACCAAACTGTATCATTCCGGACGGATCTCGCTGAAACGTGTGGTGGAACTCATGGCCACCCACCCCGCTCAGATCATCAACAAGCCCCTCGGTACCCTGAAGGCAGGAGCGCCGGCCGATGTGACGCTCTTCGACCCTGATGCCGAATGGACCTATGACGTCAACCAGACGCGATCCAAGAGTCGCAATTGCCCCTTTCACGGAGTGCGACTGAAGGGCCAAGTCGCCGCGACGATTGTGGAGGGCAAGACGGTCTACCGAAACGAGAGCCTGTTGAGCTAGCTGCTTGAGGTCTCAGTCAGCGTATTCTCCTTCTCGAATTTGAGCCCGTCGAATCAGGTCACGGTCGGGAGTTTGTAGGGCCGGCGATACTCGTAGCTGAGGAGTTGGTTGGCCGCTTCATGGTTGGTGAAGCGTTCCGCCTGCCCGTCCCACTCCAGGTAGGCTTTGGTCTTGAGCGCAATGTTGGCGATCAACGTGGCGCTGGTGCTGCGATGCCCCGTTTCAGGGTCGCAGTTGCAGGGTTTTCTGGTACGCAGACAGTCTAAGAAGTTTCGAGCGTGGAATGCGGTATCAGCTGAGCCGTTGCCCTTCCTTCCCTCCATCAGCGCCTTGGCGCCCTTTCGGTAACCTCGCTCGTACTGCCGGTCCAACGGCGTCCGGGCGGGAAACTCGTTGGGAGTGATGACCTCCGGGATGACTTCATAGCCGTTACCAAAGAGGTACAGTGTACCCAAGGTCCCCCGGAATTCGATTTCGCATGGCGGCTGGCTGGCGGAAGCGGCACTGGCGTTGAACTGTGAGAACGTCACCAGCGTGCGACCCGGAAAGGTCCAAGCCACTTCGAGCGTGTCGGGAATCTCACGGTTGTCCTCCACGGCAAATTTCCCGCCCATGGCAACCACTTCAGTTGGGGCTTCTTCGCCCAAAGCCCAGGTGATCATATCCAGGTAGTGCACGCCAAAGTTGGTGAGCTGGCCTCCGGAGTAATCGTAGAACCAGCGAAATCGGTAGAATGTTCGGTTTTTGTTGTAGGGCACTTTTGGGGCTGGGCCAAGCCAAGCCTCCCAATCAAAGCCAGGCGGAGGCGGCTCATCGGGAAGGTTTCCGATTCCTTTGGGGAATTCGTTTTGAATGTGAAAGGCACGTGCCACGGTCACCCTGCCAATTCCTCCGCCCCGAATGAATTCGGCGGCCTCTCTGCAAAAGGGAGCCGAGCGCCGGTGAATTCCCACCTGCACCACCCTCTGGTAGCGTTCGGCTGCTTCCACCATCCGCCGTCCTTCAGTCAAGCAAAGAGAGAAGGGCTTCTCCACGTAGACATCCTTGCCCGCCTGACAGGCCTGAATCGTCTGAAGGGCATGCCAATGGTCGGGGGTAGAGATCACGACCGCATCCAGATCCTTCATTTCGAGAAGCTGTCGATAGTCCTTGAATTGGCGGGGACTCGTCCCGGCCTTGTGAGCGGCGAACTCTGAGTAGGGAGGGTGAATATCACAAACGGCGACGACTTGCTGGTCCTCCTGCTGCAAGAAAGCGTCCAGTACCTGGTCTCCTCGGTTTCCGACGCCGATGAAACCCAGGCGAATCCGCTCATTCGACCCGAGTATGCGCTTGGCGCTCAGAGTCGTGCCCACGCCGGCCAGGCTGGCGGATCTGCCGAAATCCCGTCGAGTCATTCTTGATGAAGACATGGATCGCCCCTCCTATCCCGAGAACCAAGCTGATGACCTGCGTCAGCGGACTCGCAACCGGCCGAGATCGACGAAGAGAGACAAGCTGTGTGGAAAGATTGGGATTGGAGCAGGTATCGAACGGTCGCTTGCGGAAGCCGGACGTGACAAGTCTATCACACTCCATTTCAGAGCGAGCGACCGCCGGGATGAGCGCCCAAATTGACCTTTACGGGCTCCTGAAATATGATCGTCGTCACGACCTGTCCCTGGCCTTCCGTGGCCGACCGTCGGTGTCGGCGGAAAGGAGCCCTTACATGAAAAGAGCCGCCCCCCTTTGGTTGCTTCTGGGTGCTGTGTGTCTTGCGCCGCTGGTGCCGGCGCATCCTCATTTCAGCAAAACGGTCACTGCGGTCCCCGTCAAGGGCCTGGAACTGAAGTTGCAGTACGTTACGCTGCCATACAACGATCGACACCTGACAGAAGCCAAGGACGGATTCCTGTTTCATCTCGGTCGGGCCAAGCTCGATGTGATGGGGGAGTTCACCAGCGGTGAGAACAAAATTGCTGCCGGGAGCTACCTACTGCGAGCCCGCGCCAGGACCGTGGACGACTGGACGCTGCTTCTTATTCGCGAGGCGGAGGCTGGGGACCCACGCAACCCAGACGTCAGCAAGGCGATTGTGCTCGACTCCAAAACCTATACCGGTCAAGCAGAGGTCCACCACCTGGACCTGGACATCACGGGCGGGCATGGCGCGACCGATGGCAAGCTGATTCTTCAGGCGGCGTTTGGAAGCAGGCGGGTAGAAGGCGTGGCAACTCTGCCGACACCCCGGTCCTAAGGTGTAAACGGACCCGATCGTGAAACTGGCACATCGACTCAGAGAGAACCGCATCCTTCTCGTGCCGGCTTGTTTCGACATGGTTTCGGCCAGAATCATCGAGCAAACCGGCTTCGAAGCGGTCTACCTTTCCGGTTACGGCCATTCCGCTTCTCATCTGGGCTTGCCTGATGCGGGGTTGATTTCGTTCACCGAGATGTTGGAAAGGCTGCGCCATCTGGTGAACTGCGTGGGCATCCCGGTATTGGCCGACGCTGACACGGGGTTTGGCGGCGTGATCAATATTCGCAGGACCGTGCAGGAATACGAACGGGCCGGTGCCCAGGCCATTCAGTTGGAGGACCAGGAGATTCCCAAGAAATGCGGCCATACGCCAGGCAAGCGGCTGGTGGAAGCTCAGGACATGGTGCGCAAAGTGGAAGCGGCTGCGGCGGCCCGACGAAGTGGCGATTTCCTGATCATCGCGCGGACTGACGCCATTGCGGTGGCCGGTTTCGACGAAGCCATCCGTCGCGGACGAATGTATGAGGAAGCAGGCGCTGACGTGATCTTCATCGAATCGCCACTGACCCTGGAACAGATCCGGCGCATTCCAGCCTCCTTGCGCAAGCCGACCATGCTCAACCAAATCGAAGGGGGAAAGACGCCGCTGCTCCCGGTGAAAGATCTCGAGGCGCTGGGATTCGCAATAGTGGCCTATGCTTTGACGGCGTTAATGGCTTCGGTGCGGGCAATGCGGCAGACTCTGACACTTCTGCGAGATGGCTCTCCCCCGGAAGTCTATGGGACCGACCTAGCCACCTTCCAAGAGCTTGACGAACTCCTGGGATTCCCCGAAGTTAGAAATTGGGAGAAGCGATTTGTCGGCCGCCCAGATGAGGGCGTTTGATCAATACCATTTTCTCAAACGCACCTCGATGGTCTTGTCCGCCTTCAGGGCTTCGGTGAACGCTGTCAGGTCTGAGTCGCGGTAGTGGTAGGGATAAACCACCTTGGGCTGAAAGGCTTTGACGCACTCGGCGGCTTCCGCGGGAGTCATGGTGTAGGGCAGATTCATGCAGATAAAGGCCACGTCGATCTGCTTGAGCGACTTCATCTCGGGAATGCACTCCGTATCCCCCGACAGGTAGATCCTCTTTCCCCCCACGGTCAGAACGTAGCCGTTGCCCCTTCCCCGATCATGAAAACGCTTTCCTTCGGCCGGTCCTCGTACCAGGTTGTACATGGGGACCGCTTCGATCCGGATCCCTTCGAAGGTTTTGCTTTCGCCGTTGTGAAGAACGGTGGCTTCGGTCACCGTTTGGGCGACCGCTTGCGGTGAAATGATCACCGTTTCCGATTTCTTCAAGTCCTTGATCTTGGCAGGATCCATGTGATCTCCGTGGATATCGGTGATCAGGATGAGATCGGCCTTGGGCAATCCCGTGTAGTCACCTTGGCTCCACGGGTCCACGTGGATCGTCTTGTTCTTGAACTCCAGCATCAGGCTGCCATGTTTGATGGGAGTGATCTTCAACGGCCCGTCCGCGGTGGAAAGGGTGTCAGACTGCGCCCACACCGCAGAAGCGCCGAGCAAAGTCAGCAGCGTCATCCAGATCAAGTATGGTTTCATCGATTGCCACCTTTCAGAAGTTTGTCTGTCAGTCCGGTTGGGAACGGAATCTCTCACGCCCAGCCGAGGGCTTACCGCCACGGCCTCGAGGAGGTCTGCGCAGGAGGTGAGACCGGCGCGCGTTCTGGGGTCCGCCTCTTAATCGGCCGAAGCCAACTCCGGCTCAAGCAGCGACGCGGCAAAGGTCAGACTCGAATCCAGGCCGCCCGTGTCGACCGTGACCAGATATCCATCCCTTACCTCACCCCTCAAGATGAGCCGCCCAAGAGGCGTTTCCACTTCTTTCTGAA
This sequence comes from Acidobacteriota bacterium, assembly GCA_040753175.1. Classification (GTDB taxonomy): domain Bacteria; phylum Acidobacteriota; class Terriglobia; order Versatilivoradales; family Versatilivoraceae; genus JBFMEW01. The sequence continues at coordinate 222,598 of JBFMEW010000005.1, forward strand.
TCGCTCTCTTGAGGGGGCGTGCTCCGTAGTGAGGATCATAGCCAACCCGAACCAGGTGCGTGCGCGCCGAGTCAGAAAGTTCAATCTGAATGCGTCGTTCCGCCAGCCGCGACCGCAGATGGCCCAGTTGGATCTCCACGATCTGCTTCAAGTGCTCCTCGGAGAGGGCATGGAACACGATGATCTCATCCACCCGATTGAGGAACTCGGGCCGGAAATAGTGTCGCATCTCATCCAGGACGGTCGTTTTCATCGCCTCGTAGTCGGCCCCTTCGAACGCGCCGCGATACTCGAGAATGCGCGGACTGCCGATGTTGGAGGTCATGATCACAATGGTGTTTTTGAAATCCACCGTTCGGCCTTGGCCGTCGGTGAGCCGGCCGTCGTCCAGGATCTGCAGCATGACGTTGAACACGTCTTGATGGGCCTTCTCAATCTCATCGAACAGAATCACGGAATAGGGCCGCCGGCGCACCGACTCCGTCAACTGCCCGCCCTCCTCATACCCAACGTATCCCGGCGGCGCGCCGACCAGGCGAGCCACAGAATGCCGTTCCTGGTATTCGGACATGTCGATTCGAATCATGGCTCGCTCGTCGTCGAAGAGAAACTGAGCCAGCGCCCGCGCCAGCTCGGTTTTTCCAACACCAGTCGGTCCGAGAAAGATGAAACTCCCGATGGGGCGATTGGGATCCTTCAGTCCGGAACGTGCGCGAATGACGGCCTCCGAGACGGCTGTCACTGCCTCAGATTGGCCCACGACGCGCCTGTGCAGCTCGTCTTCCAGGTGCAGCAGCTTCTGCATCTCGCCTTCCAGAAGCTTGGAGACCGGGACACCTGTCCAGCGGCTGACTACCTCGGCGATGTCCTCTTCGTCCACTTCTTCCTTGATCAGGCGCGATTGACCCTGCTGGCGAGTGAGTTCGAGTTCGTGGTCCTTCAGCTTGCGCTCCAGGCCAACGAGCCGTCCGTACTTCAGTTCGGCAGCCCGATTGAGATCGTATTGCCGCTCGGCCTGCTCAATCTCGATCTTCGTCTTCTCAATCTGCTCCCGAATGGCTCGCACTTCCTGGACGCCCTCCTTCTCGGTTTGCCAGCGAGCCTTCAGCGCATCCCCTTCGGCTTTCAAGTCTGCCAGTTCCCGCTCCAGCTTCTCCAGCCTCTGCCTGGACGCTTCGTCTTTTTCCTTCTTCAGCGCCTCCCGCTCGATTTCCAGTTGCATGATCCGGCGCATCGTCTCGTCCAGTTCGACCGGCATCGAGTCGATTTCGGTGCGCAGGCGGGCGGCCGCTTCATCAACCAAATCGATCGCCTTGTCCGGCAAGAAGCGATCCGAAATGTAGCGATTGGAAAGCACGGCCGCGGCCACCAGGGCGGCATCTTTGATGCGGACACCGTGATGGACCTCATACCTTTCCTTCAAGCCGCGCAGAATGGAAATGGTGTCCTCCACTGAGGGTTGATCGACCACGATGGGTTGGAATCGTCGCTCCAGTGCGGCATCCTTTTCAATGTGCTTCCGGTACTCGTCGAGCGTGGTGGCTCCGATGCAGTGCAGCTCGCCGCGCGCCAGCATGGGCTTGAGGAGGTTTCCGGCGTCCATGGCTCCCTCCGCTTTCCCCGCTCCCACCACGGTGTGCAGTTCATCGATGAAGAGGATGATTTCTCCCTCGGAGCCTTGCACTTCTTTGAGAACAGCCTTTAGTCTCTCTTCAAATTCTCCGCGGTATTTGGCGCCGGCAATCAGAGCGCCCATATCCAGTCCCACTGTCCGCTTGTTCTTGAGACCTTCGGGAACGTCGCCTCTGACAATCCGTTGGGCCAGACCCTCCGCGATTGCGGTCTTTCCAACGCCGGGCTCACCGATCAGCACCGGATTGTTCTTGGTGCGGCGCGAGAGTACTTGAATGACACGGCGGATTTCGTCGTCTCTGCCAATGACGGGATCGAGCTTGCCTTGCGCCGCCAACTGCGTCAAGTCGCGACCGTAGCGCTCCAAGGCCTCGTAGGTTTCCTCCGGATTTTGTGAAGTCACCCGCTGGTGGCCCCGGATGGCCTGGAGTGCCTCCAGCAGCCTGTCGTAGGTAATGGCGAACCGCTTAAAAATCGTGCCGACCGGGCCTCCCGACTGGGTCATGGCCAGGAGGAAATGCTCGACTGAGACAAACTCGTCTTTGAACTTCTTGGCTTCATCCTCCGCACGGACCAACATCTGATTCAGCCGGCCGGTCAGGTAGATGTGCCCCGGCTCGCCGCCGGGCCCTGCGACTTTCGGCAGCTTGGCCAGCTCCTGCTCAACCTGCTCGAGCAAGGCCGCGGGATCCCAGCCTGCCTTGCTCAGGATGGAGGATGCCAGTCCTCGCTCCTGTTCCAGCAAGGCAGCCAGCAGGTGTTCCACATCCAGCTGCTGCTGACTGTACCGGATTGCTTTCGCTTGAGCCGCACCGATCGCCTGTTGAGCTTTCTCAGTTAAGCGGTTGATATCCATAACGGTGTTCTCCTGCTGACGAATGAGCCGGCACCCGAGTTGAAGGAATTCCAGGCGCTCTCAGGGGTTGCGGCGCTTTGGACTGACATCTTTTCATCCCGATCTCCGCTGACACACCCTCCGCAAAGTCACCCGCAAAAAAGCATGAGGGTCTCAGACTGTCAAGCCTTACCCTGACGAGTTGATGCTGGGGTGAAGAACAGGCGCCACTTGCATAGTTTACTCCACTTTCGCTGTCGATAGTGAACCGGCGGTCCTCGAGAACAAGGCGGGACTGCGCCTGGCCACCCCCAACCATTTCGCGCACGCCTTTTTATAAGAACGCACTCAGCCGCTTGTCAAACAGCGGGTCTTCACCGAGCGTGTGCCCCGCCACGCAATTCCTAGGTTTTGACAAGGCCGCGGCGGGATATTACTAACTGGAACGCGAAACGAGACACACGACGGCGGGCCGTGGTTGTTGAGAAGCCCACGTCGGTTGTTCACACATCATCCAATAAGGAGGCACAACACCATGTTCAGTTTATCGAGACACTTGTTTGACGACCTGTGGTCGTTTCATCGGCAGTTGGACAATCTCTTTGAAAGAGCCTGGGAGCCCTCGCTGAGACTCCTGCCTAGCTCATTGGCAGAATCGGCCGGTTTTTACCCCGAGGTCGAGAGCTACGTCAGAGACAGCAACGTGGTCTACCGCTTTGCCATCCCCGGTGTTGATCCCAAGAACGTGGACATCTCCCTGCAAGCCAACCTGGTGACCGTCAAAGGAGAGAGGACGGCTCCATCCGGCGTTCAGGAAGAGAATTGGCACGTTCGGGGAATTCGTTACGGTCAATTCGAACGCAGTTTCACTTTGCCGCAGGGCGCCGAGGCAGACAAGCTCCAGGCGACTTTCAACAATGGAGTCCTTGAGCTCTCTGTGCCGATCAGTAAAGCGCATCTGCCTCGCAAGATCGAGATTCAGCAGCTGAGTCCTGGCAGTGAGAAGCCGAAGCTCAAAGCATCGGCCTGATGAAGTCGAGTGCGATCGAGGGGATGGGTTCCCCAATCTCCTCGTTCGCTCTGGTTGTGCCTTCCTGGCTGTGCCTGAACCAAGTTAACGGACACTTCCATTTTCCCTTCAGCCATTCAGAAGCGTGGCAGGGAAGGTCTATTCTGAGTGGAACGATGCAGGACTACTATGCCACTCTGGGTGTTTCGCCCAGCGCCTCCGAGCAAGAGATTCGAAGCGCCTATCGAAAGCTGGCGGTCAAGTACCATCCAGACAGGAACCCTGGAGGTCGAGACGCCGAGCGTAAGTTCAAGGAAGCAACGGAGGCCTACCAGGTTCTTGCAGACCCGCAGCGTCGAGCCGAGTATGACCGATTTGGCCGGGAGGCAGGGAGGAGCGACTCCTTAACTTCTTCTCACCTCAGTAGCATTCTGGACAGCTTCATCGGATGGAGCGACTTGTTTGCGGGGTTTCGTGAGAAACGTTCTTCTGATTCTCGCGAAGACGACCTATGGCTCGATCACGAGATCAGTCTCGAAGATGCGGCTAGTGGTGGGCAGACCCGTGTCCGATTCTCTCGACAAGAGTGTTGCTCCGAGTGCGATGGCTCAGGCATCCCTCGTGGATCGACGCCGGTCGTTTGTTCGGGCTGCGGAGGTAGTGGTCAAGCCTGTTTTCAGAGGGGGCTGATACGGGTCAGACACCCTTGTCATCTCTGCCAGGGCCAAATAGGCGCTCTTTGCCAGGAGTGCGGCGGCTCCGGCCTGATTGTCAGAGAGCGGACTTTGCAGGTTCGGGTGCCAACCGGTGTGGACACAGGCTCATGTCTCCGGATAGCAGGCGAAGGAAACCTACGCCATTCCGCCGATTCCCGCGGCGACCTGCTTCTTAACCTTCGTGTCAAAGACCACGAGATTTTCGAACGCGTCGGCCAGGACCTTCACTGTATCGTGCCGGCCGGCTTTGCCCAACTTGCTCTGGGAGCGCTGATTGAAGTTCCTACCTTGTACGGCCCGGCCAAGCTCACCATTCCCCCCGGTACTCAGTCTGGTGCCTCCTTGAAACTGTGCAGGGCCGGAATGCCTCATCTCAATTCCAGTGAGCGTGGCGACCTGTGGGTCACCTTGCACCTCGTGACGCCCACCCAGCTCAATACCAGCCAAAAAGACCTCTTGGAGCAGTTGGCCCCCTCGCTTCGGGTTGATAACCGCCCTCTCAAACGGGCTTCTCATCAGACTCGAAAACGGTCGGCCTGAGATCTTGGTTTGGGCCGAGGTGCCTTCCCATGGGCCATTGGGCGCAACATCTTGCCCACTTACGAGCGTTCCCGCACCAGAGCCTCGGGTGTCAGCAAATAACCTGACAGGTGGGATTTTCGAGAGTTTGATCGACTCAAAGGTGAGTGGAGCCCTGTAGTGTCGTGCCGCCCAGTGTGCCGGTCAGATGAACTCAGCCGCCACCAGCTTCTTGTCGGCGGAGCCGTTCTCCGTTCGAACGACCACGGCACGTCGTTTTCCCAGATAACCCATCAATCTGCTTCGGCTGACGTCAATCATCAGAAAGGCGCGAGGGGCAACGGGAGCGTTGAGGTAAAAAGAAACCCCCACGGCGCTGATGTCTCTGAGAACCGTTTGTTCTTCGAAGGAGTGGCTTTTGTAATCTGAGCCCGTTACGGTAATGCTTGCCTGCTCCGTTTCTCGATAGTCACGACGGTTTTCTCCGGGCATTTGAACCTCCCCAACATCTTGATCGAGCTTGACTGGCTTGATTCGCTTCAGCGGAACTCCGACTTCTATTGTACCAGTCTACGACCGATTCGGCTCAGACCGACATTTTTTTTGAGCTGCTATTTTCGCACCGTCGTTTCTACAGCTTTATATCAGCGCTTCTTGGCCGAAGGACCTCGGCTTGGGGAGGATGCCAAGGTTTATTTTATTGGAAACATTGCATTTGCAGTGCCGGCACGGTAGGATCTAAGCCTAACCTCATCAGGCATGGTCAGGCGGAAGTAAGGGACCTCGGCTGGGATCTCTACGGTGGCCGTCTCTGGTTGGCCGCAACGCGGAGGGCTTTTGGGGCGTGAGAGGGCGAAACCAGTTCCTTCACCGGTGTCGGCGGATGGGTGGATGGCTCCGGGCGTATTGGGCCGGTGTCTTTGACTTTCGGGCTCGCACACCGGAAGGCTTTCCCCTAACCGGTCACGCGTTTATCGTTCCTGAGGACGCCCTCAGCCTCGATCGGCAGGGAAAAAGAACGGTGGCCATTTGCAATCTATTCGCCAACCAACAAAAGCCGATCAAGGAGATTGTTCGTTTACTCGACGCTACCCTGCCCCAAGTGATTGCGGCTCTGCTGGAAAATCGCCTCATCGCGGATCGCCGTTGCGCGCAGAGGAACGTGACGGTCGAGCGCAGACGGGATCTGAAGTGCCACTTGCCTCTGTTTTGGCTAACCGGCAAACCGGATCACCAGTTACAGAGCCTCTGCGGTGGGATTGGAGGAGAGATTGTCAGCGAGTTTGTCTTTCTCGAGGTCATTCGGGATTGTGAACGGTGCGAAGAGTGTTGGCTGCGGCGTGACAAAGAACGGGCTGATTCCTGAGCCATCAGTTAGCGTCCCATCCCTATCCGGACTGTATCAACACCAACCCGCTGTTGTTGAACCTCTTTCGATTCAGCCTCTTTCTCTTGGCCACTCCATCGATTGAATCGTACGAACCGGCCGGGACGCCGGTCGAAGCTGAAAGTGTCGACCGCTGCTTCCGAATCGGCTGCTCGAAGCCAGGCTGCTGCCTCCGCCAAAAATTCTTGCATCGCGTTTGACAGCTCCAGAGTCCGATCTTAATAAGAAAGTCGCTCTCATATCCCAGGCACGATGTGCCTGAGTCGCCGTTTGTGAAGAGGTATTCGGTTCACGGAATCAGCAGGATCTTCGACACTTACAATCATGGTTGCAGCAGGGTTCGTGGCTCTGCCTGTCGGGGCCGCCGGATGGGTGTGGGAAGGCATGCGGAGGAGAAGTTGCTCTCATGAGCTTCTTGGATCGGTCAGGATCACGGAAAGCAGAAGCCATGGTAAATCATTAATCTTCATTTAGGAGGGAGCGATGAATCTCAGACCGTTGCATGATCGCGTCGTGGTGAGGCGCATTGAAGCCGACGAGGTTGTTAAGGGAGGCCTGGTCATTCCAGATACAGCCAAGGAAAAGCCTCAAGAGGGCGAAGTGGTGGCCGCTGGAAACGGCAAGGTCTTGGAAAACGGAACACGGGTGGAAATGACCGTGAAGCCTGGTGACCGGGTCTTGTTCGGCAAGTACTCCGGGACAGAGGTGAAATTCGACGGCAATGATTACCTGATCCTTCGTGAGGACGAGATCCTCGCCATCACCGAAGGAGCCTCGAAGACCAAATCCGCATCCAAATGAAGCCCCGGAAGGCCACTCGGCCTTCGATGGTCGGTTGGGTGATGGCCATGATGGGCGACACGCCTAATGAACATGAATTCATGACAAACTACTAACATTAAGAGGAGGAGAACCTATGCCAAAGCAGATTGTGTGTGGAGAAGACGCCCGTCAGATGGTGCTCAAGGGCGTCAACAAACTGGCTGACGCGGTGAAAATTACACTTGGTCCCAAAGGACGGAACGTTGTTCTGGACAAGAAATTCGGTTCGCCGACAATCACCAAGGACGGGGTCACTGTTGCCAAGGAGATTGAACTTCAAGATCCTTTGGAAAACATGGGAGCCCAGATGGTGCGGGAGGTGGCCTCCAAGACCAGCGATGTGGCCGGCGACGGGACGACAACAGCCACGGTCCTGGCTCAAGCCATTTTCCGCGAAGGAGTGAAAACGGTGGCGGCTGGGGCCAACCCCATGGCTCTGAAGCGAGGTGTTGAAAAGGCCGTGGAGGCCGCCGTGGCGGAAATCAAGCGACTCTCCAAAACCGTGAAAGGCGACATGATCTCCCAGGTGGGTACCATTTCCGCGAATGGGGACACGACCATCGGGAAAATCATCGCCGAGGCGATGAACAAGGTCGGCAAGGATGGTGTCATCACCGTCGAAGAAGCCAAGGCTATGGAGACCTCGCTGGACATCGTGGAAGGCATGCAGTTCGATCGCGGGTACCTCTCTCCTTATTTCGTGACCGACCCGGACCGGATGGAATGCGTGCTGGAGGACGCCTTTGTCCTCATACACGAAAAGAAGATCAGCACCATGAAAGATCTGCTGCCCGTCCTGGAGCAGGTTGCCAAGCTCGGAAAACCCTTGCTGATCATTGCCGAGGAAGTGGAGGGCGAGGCCCTCGCCACCTTGGTTGTGAACAAACTCCGCGGCACGTTGTCGGGTGCTGCGGTCAAAGCCCCAGGGTTTGGTGACCGCCGAAAAGCGATGCTTGAAGACATTGCCATCCTTACCGGAGGCAAGGCCATCACGGAAGACCTGGGCATCAAGCTCGAGAACCTCAAGATCGAGGATCTGGGACGAGCCAAGCGCATCGTCATCGACAAAGACAACACCACCATCGTCGAAGGCGCCGGTAGAGCTAAAGAGATCGAGGGGCGAGTGAAACAGATTCGGACCCAGATCGAGGAGACGACTTCCGACTATGATCGCGAGAAGCTCCAGGAGCGGCTGGCCAAGCTGGTGGGCGGCGTGGCCGTGATCAAGGTGGGTGCCGCCACCGAGACGGAGTTGAAGGAAAAGAAGGCCCGGGTTGAGGATGCCATGCACGCAACCCGCGCCGCCGTTGAAGAGGGCATTGTTGCCGGCGGAGGCGTGGCTTATATTCGGGCCGTCCCGGCCGTGTCCAAGCTGAAGCTGGAAGACGATGAACAGATCGGGGTTAACATCGTTCTGAGAGCGCTGGAGGAACCGTTGCGCCAGATTGCCGCCAACGCTGGAATTGAAGGCGCCGTGACCGTTGAGAAAGTGAAATCGGATAAGCGGGAGTCGTTTGGCCTGAACGCCGAAACCGGTGAGTTCGAGGACTTGGTGGCTGGTGGCGTGATCGATCCGGCCAAGGTGACACGCACGGCTCTCCAAAACGCCGCATCTGTGGCTGGCCTGCTGCTGACAACCGAAGCGTTGGTTTCGGAAATTCCGGAAAAGAAGAAGGCCGCTCCTGCCCCGCCTCATGGCGGCGAGGACATGTACTAAGTACACCTTTTTACCGAACTGCAAAGCGGCGAGAATGCTTCTCGCCGCTTTTTTGCGCTCCCGTCAGAGAGAGCGGAAGTCTGAGTCAAAGGCTCCTCTTAGCTCCTGTCACGAGACCGCCATCCGCGGCCAATTGCCGTAGCCGATAAGCGTGGAAAATGCTCCTTGAGTCCTTCCTCGATCCCGATTAGGATTGGGCCATGCACTGGACCAGGACAGGAAGCGCTCTGGTTCTGCTGATTGCTTTCAGCTTGAATGCAACCAGCCTGGACCTGATTGTGGCAGAGGCGTTGCGCCACGACGCTGCTGACCAAGCAGTTTCTTGTCCGAGTCACGCGGTGAAGTGCTGCTGTCCCGAGCTTTGCCGTATCCAGAAGCCGAAGGCAAGCACGGAATCCAAACCGGCCTGTCATCTGTCTGGGACGAAATCATCCGTGATCGAACACCCCCAGCCGGAATCCACTTCCGGCCGTTGTGTGTTGAAGTCGGGTTGCTCCGAGCAGCACAAGCTGTCTGGCTCTTTTGCGGGCCTCAAGGAGTTCCTTCCACAAGCCCTTCAATCGTTCGCATCTCCGACAGGCTTCTTCCCGTACTGGGGTACGGTTTCGCCCAGCCCACTGTGGGGATTCCTCGCCCTTCCTTTTCACCCTCCTCCCTCCTCCTGTTAAACCTCATAGAAACGGTTCGAGCTGTTTCCGTGCAGGCTGTTGGAAAGAGTTGTGACCAGCGCAGTGAGTTGCCCGGAATCCGACTGCAGAATTCCTCCGTCCCTCCGGTCTACTTTCGCAGTCGCGACTCGCACGGTAAAACACTTCGACCCGGTCGATCGAGAGAGATCCTGAGCTAAGTCCCATTTGGGGGTCGCCGGGTCGATCTTGGAGAGGCACTTTGGTCTGATGCACTCTGCAGAAAGTGCCGGAAACCAAGCCTCGGTTTCCAGTGCTGCCACGCTCCGGTTCGAACCGTGTGATGGCACTGAGACTGAAGGTTTCGAGCCGCCGATCCCGCTTCTATGGGAAAGGGGGATGGACGTGTTGCAGAAGGAGTGTCCCACCAACTTTGTCAACAACTCTGCGAGGAGGGGAATAGATGTTTTGTTTCAAACAGACGCGATGTCTTATTGCCGCAGCCATCTTGTGTGCGGTTCCAACCGTGAGTGATGGAGTCGCCCAAACATCCATCATTGCCGCCACCGTAGACGGCATCGTGACCGACACCACGGGAGCCGTTCTGCGGGATGTTCCCGTGCGAGCCAGGTTGCTGCCGACGAATCAGGTCTGGACTGCCGAATCCGACGGCGCTGGCGGGTTTCTGTTCCCCCGCTTGCCGGCCGGCCGATACCGGTTCGAAGCGCAGTTAGCCGACTTCGAACCCTGGCAGCGCGAGATCGAGTTGACCGTGGGGCAGCGCTTCTCGCTAATCTGCCGGCTCACGGTGGCGGGGCAGAGCCAGAGCATCAGTGTCAGTGACGAAAAAGCCCTCATTAGTACTTCCAGCACCGTTCTTGAGAGCACCATCGACCAACGTGCAGTGGACTCACTTCCGCTGAACGGGCGGAATTTTCTGTCGCTGGCTCTGCTGGTGCCGGGCGTTAGCGTTACCAACACCGGGAGCAACGAGCGCTTCGCGGAGACCAGCGCCGTACCGGGAACGGGGATTTCCTTCTCTGCCCAGCGCAATATCAGCAACAGTTTTCTGCTGGACGGATTGACGAACAACGACGATGCTGCCGGGCTCACCGGGGCTTTCGTCAGTCAGGAAGTCATCCGAGAGTTTCAAGTGCTGACCAATGGCGGGCAGGCCGAATTCGGACGCACCACCGGCGGGGTCTTGAATGTCCTCACCCGATCGGGAGGGAACGATTGGCATGGCAACCTTTATGGGTTTCTCCGCAGCAAGCACTTAGATGCCCGCAACCCGCTGGCCACCCGAAAAGATTCCTTCACACAGGCCCAATACGGATCCAGTCTGAGCGGACCACTCACCAGGGACCGCAATTTCTTCTTTGCCAACTTCGAGCAAGCCCGACAACAGCGAGCGGGCTTCATCACCATCCTCCCCTCCAACGCCGAAGCCATCAATCGCCGGCTTGACGACGTGGCCTATCCCGGAGAGCGTGTGACCACCGGGGAGTTTCCGACCGGATTCGTGACCACGAACCTTTTTGGCAAGATCGACAGCCAGTTGACGCCCCGTCATTCTCTGGCTCTGCGCTATAACTTCTACGACATCGACAGTCCCAACGCTCGGGCCGTGGGGGGGCTCAGAGCCCTCAGCCAGGGAACCGCCATCCTGAATCGCGACCAGACCGGGGCTGTGATCGTGACGAGCCAGCTCTCCAGCTCCGCCGTCAACGAGTTCAGGGCGCTGTTTACGCGCGCGCGGTTTGCCCTCGGGATCAACGACCCCGTTGGGCCTGCCGTCTCCATTTCGGGGGTAGCCAACTTCGGGACTGCCACCTTCTCCCCCAATCGGCGCGATCTGGATACTTTCCAGTGGACCGACAGTTTCTCGCAGCACCGTGGCCGTCACACATTCAAGTTCGGAGGCGAGTTGCTTTACAGTCGTGCCACCATCGATTTTGCTGTGGCGAAGGTAGGCTCCTACAGCTTTTCTTCGCTCGCCAATTTTCGGGCAGGACGCTACATCAACTACACGCAGTCCTTTGGCGAGTCGTCCCTGTTCCAGTCCAATCCCAACTGGGCTGCCTTTGCGCAGGACGAGTGGAAAGTGGGCCGAAACGTCACGCTGAACTTCGGTATGCGCTACGAAGTCGAGCTCTTGCCGCAAGGCATCCACCGGGACCTGAACAACTTCGCGCCGCGATTCGGATTTGCCTACGCTCCCGGATCGACGAGCGCCATGGTGATTCGCGGCAACTATGGCCTCTTCTACGACCGGGTTCTGTTGCGGGCCACCAGCAACGGACTGCTGCGGGACGGAAAGAGGTTCCGTGCCGCTGTGGTTCCCTTCGGGGTCGCTGGTGCGCCCGTGTTTCCGGGCTTGTTGTCCTCGTTTCCGGAAGGCATTCTGACATCGCGCAACTCGATCGCTCCCGATCTGGCTAATCCCTACACGCAACAAGCGACCCTGGAGATCGAGAGAGCGCTTCGTCCTGGGATGACTTTGACCGGAAGCTACCGCTACCTGCACGGCGTCAAGCTGACGCGCTTGCGCAACTTGAACGTTCCCACCTTGAGTGCAGCCGAAGCGACGCGACTGGGTGTCCCGAACCTGGGCCGGCCGGATCCCACCATCGGGAACAATGGACAATACGAAAACAGCGGCAATAGCGTCTACCACGGCATGGGAGTAGCACTCCGCCAGCGCTTCCGCCGGGGGACTCAGTTCCTGGTTTCCTACACCCTCTCCAAAGCGATTGACGACGTAGCCAACTTCTTCTTCAGTTCACCTCAGAACAACTTCGACCTCAGAGATGAGCGCAGCCTTTCTTCCAACGACCAGCGGCACCGGTTTGTTCTGAGTGGAACCAGTCAATTGCCGGAACCGGGAGGACGCTGGCAGCCTCTGCTCGGCGGTTTCCAGCTCAGCTACATCTTGTCCTACGGTTCGGCTCAACCTTTCAATGTTCAGACCGGCAACGACCGGAACAACGATACCAACGTCAACGACCGGCCCGTCGGCGTGGGGCGAAACACGGGCAGGGGGTTCGCTTCAGCCACCCTGGACCTGCGCCTCAGCCGGAGGATTCAATGGGAGCCCGTGCAACTGGAGTTTCTGGTCGAGTCCTTCAACGCCTTGAATCACACCAATCTCCAGTTCCCAAACGGGATCTTCGGAACGGGAACACAGCCTCTTCCCACGTTCGGTCAAGCCACGGGAGCCGGCGACCCTCGTCAGATCCAGTTCGGATTGAAGGTGTCGTTCTAGGGAGTGTGTTTCTGGCGTCGGACAGTGGAGAGACGGATGAGCCTTGGCTTCTGGAGCAAGCTGGAGGCGGGCGGGAGAGGAGGCCGCAGAGAGCGCCTCCTGCCTCAAAAAGCGAGCCGGGTATGGCGATCGCGCCTCAGATTCTGCAGAGGGACTGGTGGCGCCCACTTTGGATAGCAGTGGCCCCTCGCCCGGCGCGGCGAGGGGCGTCGCCCACCGTCAGGCCCTGTTTAGGGATTCACCACGTTCTGGGGTTTGCCTTTCAGGAAGGCCAAAGCGTTGTCAACCGCAATATCCATCAAACGGGCCCGTGCCTCCTTGGTGGCCCAGGCGATATGAGGGGTGAGTTGACAGTTCTTGGCCTTCAACAAGGGGTTGTCGGGCGGAGGGGGCTCGACCGACAACACGTCGAGACCCGCTCCGGCGATTCTGCCGCTGTTCAGAGCGTCGGCCAGGTCCTGGTCCACGATCAGCGGTCCGCGTGAGGTATTGATCAGGAACGCCGTCGGCTTCATCAGGTTGATGCGCTGGGTATTGATCAGCCCCTTCGTCTCGGGGAACAGGGGACAGTGGAGGCTCACTGCGTCGGATTGCTTCAACAGTTCGTCGAGCGAGACGAACGCGAATCCTTCGTAGTCGGGTGGGTTGTTCTGAATGCTGTCGTGGGCGAGCACACGCATGCCGAGGGCGTCAGCGATCTTCCCGACCTGGCGTCCGATGCGGCCGAACCCCACGATGCCCATCGTGCGACCGGAAAGCTCAATCAAGGGTGTCTTCCAAAAGCACCAGTCGGGGTTGACGGACCACTCTCCCGCGCGCACGGCGTCGCTGTGGGTTTTGACGTTTTGGCAGTACTGCAGCAGGTGAGCGAACACCATCTGGGCGACCGAAGCCGTGCCATAAGTGGGGATGTTGCTGACCACAATCCCGTTTGCCTTGGCGGCATCCACGTCCACAATGTTGTAACCGGTGGCCAGAACGCCAATGTAGCGCAGACCCTTCAATTGGCGTTGGGTTTCGGCACTCAGCGGCGTTTTGTTGGTCAAGACCAGTTCGGCTCCTTGGGCCCGCTCGACGATCAGTTTGGCTTCCGTGCGGTCATGCACGATCAACGTCCCCAGCTTTTCAAACCCGCTCCAAGAGAGATCGCCGGGATTCAGGGTGTAGCCATCCAGCACAACAATCTTCATTCCTTCCTCCTTGATTAGTTGATTTTGCCTCATTCAATGGCACCCTCCGACTCCAGCTTTCCCTCTTCCCAACGGGGAACAAGGTGTCCAGGGGTGAAGGGTGGATGTCACGATTAAGATGCAAGACTGGGAGGGGCGTTTAGGTCCGTTCCGACGCAGCTGAGAGCCGATCGTTCGCTTGCGGCCTTGGACGGCGCCTGCTCCCTGGTTCGACCGCTGCAACCGATCGCTCCGAGCTTGGGACTGCGACCGATTGGAAACAGATCGACAGAACAGAGGGGTCCCAACCCATCCAGGATGCTATGCGCCAAAGGGGCTGTGTTTCAAGACGTAATCGATGGCCTCTTGAGGTACCTCGTAGGTCGAAACCGCTCCATTACCGACATAACCGAGATCCTTGATGCCGATCTCGCTGGTGTAGAAGGCGTCCACCGTCATTCGGCGCAACCAGTCGAAGAAATAAATCCCTGCGCTGAGCGAAGCCGGCTTCTCCGTGCCGTAGTTACGGAAATCCGTGTAAATGCGGTTGCCTTCATAGGTCTCCCCGCTTTCGCGGATCTCCCGGCGCCGTCGATCCCCTTCCACCAGCGCCTCGATCATGGCGATCTGGTCGGCTTCCGGGGCGGCGACAAACGAGGCGCCACCGCGGTCTTGCATCTCGGAATCGAGCCACAGAAGACCACCGGTGAAAATTGTGGCCAGTTCGTCATTCTGACTGCACAACAGGTCGATGAACTCCGGCGCACCGGCGTCCCGTGCGCTCCCGGAACGCTCGTCGGCAGGCACGATGATTTCCGCCAGGCGACCCAGCGTCTTGAACTCGTGATCGTTGAAGAGCTTGGGCTGGTAGCCTCCGGACTTCTTCTTCTCTGCGGCGGCGTGCTGGTGCACGTGCTGCGCCGCCTCCAGCTTCATCCGTCCGCCCGCCACCGCGGTAACCGCCATGGCAATGCTGCGCAGCAATCCCCGCCGCGAGACTTCTCCTAGTTGAACCAGTTCCGTATGATTAGACATTGCCTTTCTTCATCTCCTCGGCCAGGTATTCGGATGCCCGCCAGGCCAGCGCATTGATGGTCAAGGTGGGATTCTTGTCTGGATTGCTTACAAACACGCCTCCGTCACACACAAACAGGTTCTTGGCCTCGTGGGCCTGACAGAAACCATTCACAGCAGAAGTGCGGGGATCGTCTCCCATCCGAACCACCCCGACCTCGTGAATGATTTCGCCCGGTACCGAGATGCCGCCTTGAGTGCGCTCACTGGAGGGCAGTGGCTCAACCTTGCCGCCCATGGTCTCGATGATCTCCCGGAAGGTCTGCTCCATGTGTCGGGCCTGTTTCCATTCGTAGTCGGTCCACTTGAAGTGGAACCGCAACACCGGAATGCCCCAGCGATCCACCACGTTGGGATCGATCTCGCAGTAGCTATGGCTGTTGGGAATCATCTCGCCGCGCCCGGCGAAGCCGACCGTCGTTCCATAATCGCGGCGGGCATTCTCCTTCAAGGCCTTGCCGTAACCATAGCGCCGGGCGGCCCGATGAAACGATCCCACGTCCGGCATGTGATACCCGCCTCCAATCTCGATGTGATAGCCGCGCGGGAATCCCAGCTTGTCGTGGTGCTCCCAGAGCCACCAGGGCATGAACAGATGCGCTCCCCCGTAGCCATCCGTATCGTAGCGCGGCATGCCCTCCAGAGCCGGCACTCGGCCGCTGAGTGAGAAGCCCACCGTGTCCATCAGGAATCGTCCCACGACCCCCGAACCATTGGCCAGACCGTTCGGAAAACGCGCGGACTTGGAATTCAGGAGCAGGCGCGCCGACTCGCAGGAACTGGCTGCCAGCACTACCACGCGGGCATGAATCCGCTTCTCACTGCGGGTATTTTTGTCGATGTAAGAGACCCCAATGACTTTGCCGGTCTTGTCCGTAAGGACCTCGCGAGCCATGGCCATGTCGATCACCTTGAGGCGCCCGGTCTTCATGGCGGGGAAGATCTGGACCTGGCTGGAGGAGTAGTTGGAAGCGGTCAGGCACCCGCGTCCACACTGTCCACAATAGTGACAGGCCGGCCGGCCGTTCAGCTCCCGCGTGATCACGGCACGGCGGTTCGGAACACAGAGGATGTTGAGCCGCTCGCAAGCCTTCTTAATCAGCACTTCGTGGGCCTTGGGCGGAGGTGGATCGTGGAAAATACCATCCGGACAGCTACGAATGCCATCGCGGGACCCGGCGACTCCAATGAACTTCTCCGCCTTGTCATAGTAAGGAGCCACATCCTCATACGAGATGGGCCAGTTGTATCCCAGCCCATCGCGGTCGTAAGGCTTGAAGTCGTAGTCGGAAAACCGGAACGACATGCGCCCGTAGTGATTGGTGCGGCCGCCCACGATGCGCGAGCGGAACCAGCGGAACTGGCTTCCGGCGCCCACCGTGTAAGGTTCCCCATCCAGTTCCCATCCGCCGCTGGTGGTGGTGAAGTAACCGAAAGGCTTTCCCTTTCCGAAGTAAGCCGCTCCCCCTTCTCCAGCTCCCCGGTGGTCTACATCGTAAGGCCACATGTGCTCCTTGTATTCCTTGGTGGGGTCCAGCATCGGTCCGGCTTCCAGCAAAGTGACCTTCACGCCCAAGCCGGTCAGGACGTGGGCCACGGTGCCTCCACCCGCGCCGGATCCGATGACCACGACCTCTTCCACTTCGGGACTGCGCTTCACTTGTGCCATGCTCTTTCTCGATTCCTTTTTCTTTCGATTCGACGGACGGAAAGACGCTTTGCGAGCAGGCGCCACACCGTTTAACCGGCGTGTCGGCATTTCTGCAAACGAATTGCTGAATACGCCGGAATGGTAGCACCCCGGCAAAAGAACCGTCAAGGAAGCAGCGCGGGTGGGTAGGGCTCGACCAACACCGAGCAAGTCGTCGGGTTTGAACAGCCACAGACCAGCAGGATTCGATTGCATGCGGCCCGAGCTAACTTTCCCACCCAACCACACCACCACCACTGTACGCACGCGAATGGCACGGTGATGATCCTGTGTCACGGCTCGCCCGTACATCTGCTAGAATGCACCGAAATCGGTGCCTGACTTTGGCACATCGATGCGCTTTGAGCAGCAAGTGGCCACGGACTCATCCCCAGGCGCAGCCCCAGCACAATGAAAGGCTCGGAGTCTGTTTGCAGCAGAAACAGGCTTACTCGTTCATGACAACGCTACTGACCTTCACAGGATTTCATGATCCCTTCAGTCTCGGACTGGTCGGCGATGAAGAGCAAGTCGGGCCCATCCTTTCTTTGGTAGCGGCGAGGGAATTCGATCGTGTGATCTTGTTTTCCACACCAAACACGGAGCAGAACACTGTTTCCACTGAATCGGAGCTGAAGTCTAGGCACCCGCAAGTAAAGGTTGAAACCCGATGGCTCCCGCTGGAGGACCCCACCGATTACGTTGCCGTTTTACGTGGACTGCGGCTTCACCTTCCTGGAATCGTGGAGGAGGTCATCGGTTCGGAGATCTTCATTTCAGTGGCTTCGGGAACCCCGCAGATGCATGCCTGCTGGGTCCTGCTGGCAGCAAGCGGTGAGATCCCGGCCCGAATCTTGCATGTCCGCCCTCCCAGGTTTGTCACTCGAGACCACCCGATGGTTTCGGAAGTGGACCTGACCAAGCCCGAATTCCCCGCGGTTCGCTCCAACGTTCTGCAATTACAGCCCGTCGATTCACCGGTACCAGATGTCTCCGGTATCATCCGGGAACTGGGCATCGTTGGTGAACACCCCTCCCTGCAAAGCGGACTGGAGACGGCAGCGGCTCTGGCCCCGTCCGACTGTTCAATTCTCATACTGGGAGAAACAGGTACTGGAAAAGAACTCGTGGCCAGGTTCATCCACCGCGTTAGTGCACGAAACCGCAAGCCCTTCGTTCCCCTCAACTGTGCGGCCATTCCGGTCGAGTTGGCTGAGAGCCTCCTCTTTGGTCACCGAAAGGGAGCCTTCACAGGGGCCATGAGCGATCAGGCTGGGAAGTTTGTGCAAGCCCATGGCGGGACCTTGTTCCTTGATGAAATCGGCGACCTGCCTCCGTCCGCTCAGGCCAAGCTCCTGCGGGTCCTACAGGATGGAACCATCGATCCGCTGGGCGGAAAAAACTCACAGAAGGTAGACGTGAGAGTCGTTGCGGCCACCAATGTGGATTTGGTCAAAGAGATTCAGGAAAAGCGGTTTCGCGAGGATCTCTATTACCGCTTGACGGTGGGGCTCATCCAGCTGCCTGCCCTTCGGGAGCGGCGCTCCGACATTCCGAAAATTGCACTGCATGTTCTCGACGGACTCAATCAGAGGCTCAGAATGCCGCGGCGTCTCTCGCCCGGGGCTCTGGTTCGCTTGCAGAATCATCCGTGGCCCGGGAACATTCGGGATCTGCAAAACGTGCTGGAACGGTCTGCTCTTCTGACCCGAAAGGAAGTGTTGGAGGCCGACGACCTGCAGATGACTCTGGCTTCCAGTGAAGATACGTTGTCCGGACTGCCCGAACCGCACGAAGGCTTTTCACTCCAGGCCTATTTGGAGCGCGTCCGCGACCAGCTCTTCCGTCGGGCGCTCGAGATCACCGGGAGCAATCAAAGCGAAGCCTCACGGTTGCTGGGAGTCTCGCCCCAGGCTGTCAGCAAATTCGTGCAAAACAAACGATAGGCAAAGTGCAGCCTGAGACGATCCGGACGTTGACGTTCACGGACCGTTCGCTTGAATCGTTGCCGTCACTCCCTAAAGATATCCACTTTCCCTCTTCATCTCGCCAGGCTGTTGTCTCCCGCGCCTCTATTCCCGTCTACCGGGCGGCCGGATCGGTTGCCCGAACTTCCCCACTCAACCATGGTTGAAGTCGTTTCAGCGCAGGTTGGCCCCAAGCCCTTGTGTCAGGCCGATTCGAAGTGACTATCCCTTTGCAGCAGAGTGGCTTGAGTGCGGCTCCGAATTTGGCCGGCGTCTTGCGTTGAGATTGGGCTCGGCTGTGAAGCAGCCACAAGCGCTAGACCGGTAAAGGAGAGACGCATGTTGAATCGCCGTTTCGCAGTACTGCTGTTGACGGGTGTTCTGCTTGTTCCCGGCGCAGGGCAGGCTCAAGGGAACTCATGGCGGAAGGTTCGCTACAACGGTGGGACCATCGCCACCCGAGTCAGCCCGAAGGACTGGAACAACACGCTGACCGTCGCGCCCGATGCCATACGGATTTTGCTGAAGGACGGACAGCGGCTGGTGATCGACCCGGCCACAGTCACTGGCCTGAGCTACGGTCAGGAGGCCCACCGGCGGGTCGGCACAATGGTTGCGCTGGGGATTCTGGTGGCGCCGGTCGCCCTGTTTGGGCTCTTCCACAAGACCAAGTTGCACTACATCGGAATTGAGTACGACCTGCCGGAGGGCAGGAAGGGAGGAGTGCTTCTACAGGGCCACAAAGAGAATTACCGGGCCATCCTCCAAGCGTTGAAGAGCGTTACCGGTAAAGAAGTCGCTACGGACGCGGGAAAGGAGAAGGGCCATTGAGCTCGCTCTTCCGAGTATACCGATTCATCGTCATTCCAATTTCATGGTGGAGGATTTTCATGGTGGGGATTATCAAGAATGCCAAGCTTCTCTACTTCTTCTTGGGCTTGATCGCCGCGTTGGGTCATGCTCCGGTCCTGCGGGGGGAGGACAAAGCTTCGATCCTAGCTCGCCTGGAAGCATCGGAAGCTCATCCGCCCCGCAGCCGGATCTTTGCCAGCGCCAACACGCTGGTTCCGGTGATGGCCAACAATCCTGGACTTTTTGGGGCCTACTTCAAGACCAAGGTTTCTATCTACAACCCAACTCCTTTCTCCTACCCGCTGGAGGTGACGCTCTATCCGCCCAGTGGCAGCACTTCACAGCGAACTCTGACGATGAACCCTCGGCAGGTGCGGAACTACGAGAACTTCCTGCAGGAAGTTTTCGGCTATACCGGTGCCGGCGCTGTGGAGTTTGACAGCTGGTTTGGGCCTCCCGGCGGAAGCGCCGACTTTGATTTCATCGTGACCGCTGAGGTGTACACCGACAGCCCCAATGGTCGTTACAAGACCGTTGTGACCGTTCCCGAGGTGACGGACTTGCTTTCCACGACCTATGCCTCGTACACGTTGGGCATCACCGTGGACGGGAACACGCGGACCAACATCGGTTGTGTGAATGAATCCGTCGCTACAACAGTTCGGGCGGAGCTGTACGACGCCGGGTCCCGCCTGATTCAGGCTTACCGCTTCAATCTGGCACGTACCAGCTGGCTGCAAGGTGCCATCAACGAGAACGTTCAGGGTGGATACATTAAATGGATCCCCGACAACGGCTTCTCGTGTACCTGCTACGCGGTGACGGTCGACAACCGTTCTAACGATGGCACGTTCATCCTTCCAACCAAGTACGTTCCATGACTTCTTTCAGATTTCATCCAGGAGATTTGAACATGAACCGTTTCGAATTTGCTTTGATCTTGATCGTCGCTTTCAGTGCAGCCCGACCCGCTTTGGGCCAGGAGCGAATGGTTGTCGACTGCGAGCCGGGAACAGAAACCAGCAAGGATGTGGCGGTCTACTCCGCGCCCGGAGGATACGTGGCCATAGAGAAACTGCGCTGCGGGCAGGAGGTGACCGTGCTATCCACCAACCAGGGATTCAGCCGGGTTCTCACGGCGAACAACAGGGTTGGCTTCGTCAAAGTCAACCAGCTAAGGATTCCCGAACGCATCCAGGACCTGGCACCAAGGGTAGAACGACTTGAGCGCGAGGTGGAACAACTCAAGGCCACCACTTCGGCGGAAGATGCCCAGCGGATCAGGCGCTTGGAAGAGGATGTCCGCGAACTCCAAACTCGGATGACCTCTGCAACACCAGGCTCTTTGCCGGGACCTGCTTTTCCGGCCTCATCGCCTGTTCCACAGCCCATCCAACCCGTTCCGGCCGAGCCTTCTGAATCTCCTCTGCCGCCAGGTGTGCTTCGCGAGTTTCCGAGAGTGGAACTCTACGGGGGCTATTCCTACGCCCGAGCGGAAGGCGGCGTCAACCTCCACGGGTGGAACGCTTCGGCTGCCGGCAACGTCAACAGCTGGTTTGGAATCGTGGGAGACGTTTCAGGCCATTACATCAGCGAAGGTCCTGCCGGAGGGAGTCTCTATACCGTCTTGGCCGGCCCCCGCTTCTCGTTTCGAGGAGATGCCGCCAGCGGCTTCCTCCACGCCATGGTCGGAGTGACTCGGTTGGGGGTAGGCGCCGAGATCTTCGATATCAGTTTCAGCCTGTCTGATACGTTCCTGGCCCTGGCCGGCGGCGGCGGCGTGGATGTTCGGGTGAATGACCGACTGGCGATTCGAGCCGTGCAGGCTGACTACGTGCCGGTGCGTATCGAAGGGGTATTCCTCCACAACTTCCGAGTGGGCGCCGGTCTGGTCGTGCGGTTCTGAGGCCCCTCACCAGATTGGAGAAATCTTTGGCCGCGACGCAGGGGAGCTCTCCAAGGCAGCTCTGGTGGATGGCAACGGCCATGGCCGTTGAAGTGGATTGAGTGCGGAGGAGTGATCGAGACGACGATCTGTTTGGAGGTTGAGAGGCGTGAATAACCTGTTTAGTTGACCCGCCTGAACAGACGCAGCAAGCACTACAGAATCAAAGGATGAAACTATGAAACGCATCACCAAAGCTCTTTTTGTCCTATTGATCGTTTGTTCCGATTCAAGCGCTGATCCCGTGAAACTGACCTTTTCGGGTAATGCGCCGGTAATGTTCTATGAACACTCCACCCAGACGTACTCTGTACTGCCACCGTTCGAAGCGGAGGTCTGGTTCGACGACACGGTGACTGACATGGAGCACAGGTCGCTGACATTCGGCTCTTGGGCAGCCTTCAACTCGCCATTCACCGCAGAACTGCTGGCTTTAAATCCATTCTTTCCCTCTCAGCAGTATGAGAGCGCCAGTGCAACGAAGATCGACGATTATGCCTTCCGGCTAAACCAAGCAGGGGCCTGGAGTAAGGATGGCACCGTCCGGTACTACTACTCGTTTCATTTTGTGGTCTTCACGGACGGTCCGTTCACAGAACTACCCACGGGAGCAGCCTTGGCCGACTGGTTGCTCGGGAGACCGGCGTTTCTGACTGAACAGGGCAGAGTTTGGGACCACAATGCCGCTGTTGTGCGCGAGGGGAAGTATATTGGGCCGGCGAGCGGATACATCAGCTCCGTTGCGGAGCCGACACCGGTGCTCTTCTTTGGCTTCGGAGGAGCCTTATTATTCTTTTTGAAGAGGAGTGGCACTACTGGCCGTCAAGGAGCCATCCAACTTGGAGCGGAGGACCGTGACGAGCTTATCTGCACAAGACAAGTGAGGGACTCTTTTAGGAAGTTGGGGTGAGTGATGGGGATCGAACCCACGACCACTGGAGCCACAATCCAGCGCTCTACCGACTGAGCTACACTCACCGTACGGAGTTGGATGCCGCCACGGAGCGGAAACAGCAGGTGCGGCAAGACGAGAGTCTAATACACGACGCGCGCCGCCCGCAACCAAAACAATGGTAACCGCCTTTTCCGCCGGGGCGCGCAGCGGGCACGGCGCGGGCTGCGTCGTTTCCCCAGGTTGTGCGAGACGGAGGGGCCTGGGTTGGACCTCCCAGCGACAAGGCCCGGCCGCCGCGTCAGACCTTTCAGAGGCGCATGGGGCGGCTCGCGTGAGGGAGAAGTTGGAGCCGATTCTCGAACGGTTCGTTTGGGGCGCTTGCCGAGGTTCTACCCGCCTGGCTGAACCTCGCGCCCGTTCCAGCACTGCCAGGCTCCTTCCACCGTCTGGGCTCGTGGTCCGGCCGCGCCACATCCGGTGCACTTCACCTGGTACGTCAATTCGGCCCCTTCCCGCATCCGAATCACAAACTTAAGGCCCTCACAAAACGGGCAGGGCACCGGCCGGCCCGGCGCTGCCGACCTTTCCTTTGAGCGGCGCACTCTTCTGCCCATGAGCCTCTGCACCAACGACTTTTGGCGGTGCATCGTGCCCCCTATCCGATCCTGCTGGAGAAGTTGTTGAGTTGAGAGGTTTCGCGGTTGGCCCTAGCAAAACCCGGCCAAACGGTACGGCTAGACGGGCTCCCTGTCAAGCAGGAAGAATCGCGCAATCATCGATCCAGTGCGGGCGTGAAAGGACAGCACAGTTTTTTGAGCCCGGCCGGCAGGGTCGGATTCCGACGTCGTTCGGATCAGAAACGGCGTTTACCCGCCCGATCATGGACGGGTGGGGAAGCGATCGCTCCCACTTTTACCTTCAGTTCTGAGACGGCGACCGGCCGCTGTCGATCTGCGGGACCAGCGAAAGTTTTTGCACGACTTCATTGGCTGTCACGTCCCCACCTGGAGTATTCTGTTGTTGCCGGCTCAACGCCTGCAGTCGGCATGAGCCCCGTAACCTGGCCGGCCCGCCGGCGGCCGCCGCATCCGCGCTTCACTCATCCGACTGCTGCTGACGCGCATACATTCCGTCGCTTCGATTCGAGAATCCGGTTTGCCTCTCCACGGATCGCCGTAGTTGGCTTTGAGAAAGGGAGAGTGCATTCGTTCTGAGCCTGCAGCCACCATCCGGTCCGCGGCCGACGATGCCCGGACGGGGTTAAGGAGACGGAGATGTCAAGAGTGCCGTTTGGGAACGATCCCAAGAAAATTCAAAGGTACCTTCAATTCTGGAATCGCGAGGACGTGAAGCGCCCGCTGGTGGGATTTACGTTCATCGGCTGGTTTCCCCTCGAGGAGTTCGCGGCCTGTCGGGCCTGGGGTTCAGTCACCTACGTGACCCCCGAGATGGTTGCCCCACAGTCCTTCCTGAAAGACCACACGCGTCTGTTGGAGGAGGGAGAGAGGATCGACGACGACCTCATTCGAGGGGCCTGTCCCATGCAGGTGGCCCTCCCCTTTCTGCCGGCCATGCTGGGTTGTCCCTTGCGCGCCCTGCCCGGAAACGTCATGGGCGTGGAGCAACTGTTGTCTTGGGAAGAGGCTCTGCAGGTGGGCCTGGATCGCGAGAATCCCTGGTTCAAGAAGTACATCGAATTTGCCGAGGCGCTGGTGAACGAGGCCGCCGGGCGGTTTCCCGTGAGCCACGGCCCTGAAATTGGGCCCACCGATCTGCATGCCGTATTACGAGGGCACAATCAGAGCATCCTGGATCTTGTGGAGGATCCCGAGAGATCCGCGGAGTTGCTCTGGCGCATGGGAGACATCTTCCGTGACATCACCGAGGAACTGTGGAAGCATCTCCCGCTCTTTCACGGCGGCTATTTCGATGCGCAGTATTCCTTGTGGTCGCCCGGTCCCATCATTCGGATGCAGGAGGACGCCACGGCCGTGTACTCGCCGCGACTCTACCGCAACCTGGTCCAGCCGGTGGATCGCATGCTGGCCCGTCACTTCGCCAGCAGCTTCATTCATCTGCACTCGACCTCGATGTTCCTGCTGGATGCCTTTCTGGAGATTGAGGAAATCCGCTGCTTCGAAATCAACAACGATGTTTCCGGCCCACCCCTGGAGGAAATGGTGCCTCATTTTCAGAAAGTTCAGAAGAGCGGGCGCCCGCTGCTCATTCGAGGATCCTTCACCCCCGATGAAACCCGCCTGTTGATGGATTCGCTCGAGGCCCGTGGACTGTTTCTGAACATGATGGTCACCAAGATGGAAGAGATTGAGGTCCTGCGGCCTTTGGTGGGGATGTGAGCCGGAGTTGTCGGCGCGTGAAGGCAGGATCGGATGCGGTCTCATCCAGGACGGGCCCTCGAGCCGGCGCCTTGGGATTGATCCTCCACTGACGGCGAACGGTCTGAGGAGCCCGGTTAAGAGAATGGTTGTCCAGCCTGGTGACACGGCGCGCCGATAGCCTCGGGGAAGAGAGTCTTCTCCCAGAGCGAATCAGGGATGCCCGTCGCGGGACAGCGTTGCAGGAAGTGCGTCATCACGTAGTCGAGATGGGTGGACCTGGCCAACTTCTCCTCCCTCAAATCCATTCCGGCCAAAGGATCGAGCTGATGAGCGCAGAAGCGACAGGGTTGAAGAAGGTTTTGTTGTTATCCGCCTCTGCCGGCGCTGGCCATCTCCGGGCGGCCCAGGCCCTGGAGCGGGCTTTTCGCGAATCGGGAGCGGCCTCGGAAGTTCGCCATGTCGACACGCTGGACTTCACGACTCGCGTCTTCCGAAACCTCTATTCCAAGGCCTACATCGACGCGGTCAACAAGGCGCCGGAGCTGCTGGGCTGGCTTTATGATCAGCTCGACAGACCCTGGAAGAACGAGCGACTGCGGTTGGCTTTCGACAAACTCAACACTCGTCCGTTTGTCCAGATGCTCAAGGAGTACCAACCGGATATCACCGTGTGTACCCATTTTCTGCCGGCGGAAATCATCTCCTGGTTGAAAGCCAAGAGGCGGGTCCGTTGCCAGCAGTCCATCGTGGTGACCGACCTGGATGTGCATGCCTTGTGGCTCTGCCATCACTTCGAACATTATTTTGTGGCGCTGGAAGAAACACGAGTCCACCTGGAACAGTTGGGGATTCCGGCTGAGAAACTCACGGTTTCGGGCATTCCGATCGATCCCGTCTTTGCCCAGCCGAAAGACCGAATCCTGATGCGCCGGAAGCAGGGCCTGCTGCCGGACCGGACTACCATCCTGGTGTCAACCGGAGGCTTTGGCGTGGGTCCGATTCAGGACCTGATCCGCTGTCTCTTCGAGCTTCGCCATCCCAGTCAGATTGTTGCGATCTGTGGGCGCAATCAGGAACTGAAAGTCCAGCTGGACCGCCTGATCGAAAGGATGCCGTCAAATCGCGTGGCTCTCAAGGTCGTGGGTTACACGAACGAGATGGACGAATACATGGCTGCTTCGGACATGATTCTGGGGAAGCCCGGCGGCCTGACTACCTCCGAGGCTTTGGCCAAAGGGTTGATTTTCGTGATCGTCAATCCGATTCCGGGTCAGGAGGAGCGCAACGCCGATCACCTGCTGGAAGAAGGCGTGGCCATTCGCTGCAACAACCTGCCGGCCCTGGCATACAAGGTCGATCGTCTGCTGGATGATCCCCGACGGCTGGAGGAGATGCGGGAACGCGCTCGTCAGTTGGCCCGGCCGCACGCAGCTCAGACCATCGTGCGTCGACTCCTCGAGTTGAGCGCTGACTCGTCCTGAAGGAGCGACCCGCGGGTTGCCTTGCCGCTCGAACGAATTCTGGAAAGGGCGATTTTCTCCTTCTCTTCGGGCTGTTTGTGCTACTCTCCGCCCAATGGTTGTGATTCCTGAAACGGAGCCGGTTCATGAGATCCATTCGATTCTGGTGTGCGGTGCTGACGCTGCTGGCCTCGCTACTGGTGGCAGCCACTTCCCTTCACGCTTTTCCTATTACCTTTGAGTTTTCCGGCACCACGTTGTTTCACTTCGACGGTACCATAACCCAAAATCTGGAGGCGCCCTATCAGGGTACGTTTACGTTCGATAGCGATGGTCTCGATCTGTTTCCAGCCGACCCCGAGCTGGACCGCTACGAGTTCAGCGGCTTGCCTTACGGTGTGACGCTCGATATCGATGGGCATCACTTTGAATACGACTCGGTGACCATCACGGTTTTTCCTCACTGGCTAACAGGCAGCAGGGAGGTCACTCGTTTCGATGTCGTCAGCAGTGGATCTGATCACTTGCTGAACTTGAACCTCTTCAATGACAACCTGCTGGGCAGCGCCACCGGAGACCAGAACACGCTTCCGGTGAGGGACCTGTTCCTGACCAGCTATCCTATCTTCAAGTTTCACTTTCAGGATTCGTCTGTCGGCAGCTATACGGGCGAGAACGTCGACAGCGTGAGAGCCCTTCCGGAACTGTCTGCGGCTTCCATGCTGTTTCTCGGTTTCCTGGTGCTTTGCGGTGTCAGAGTCGGAAAGCCGAGAATCCCCTTCCGAAATCCCCCAAGGCAATGAGTTCTTCCGAGGCCGTTCTGTTTGAGGCCCGCGGCTTGCTCAGAGTGCCGTTTAGCCGGAACTCGGCTCTGACGGCAGGGTGGGAACGTCCAGGCATGAAGCACGATATTGGGCGTGCCGGTGCAGGGGTGCTCAGGCAACACAGACGTTGCGGTTCTCCTCCTTCGCCGGTCGACGAGTGCGCTCGGGGTGCCCCTCGTACTCAGGAAAGTTAAACCGTTTGTTTTTGGAATCTGGCTCTAAGAAATCTGAGTGGTCTTCCGATAAGTCAGAGTGTTCTCGATACGACCTTGCCCAACCTCTTCGAATCGCCAGTTTGCTTCATCTAACTGTGTGGAGGAAGCCCATGAATGAGTCTAAGCCTCTAGTACGAGATGGATTCCAGTTGAGCGATGACAAGTTCGAGATGCCCAAGGACGTCTCCGCCCTGGATCCCAAGACCCAGCGCGCCCTGACCATCTGCAACCTTTTCCTGAACCATAAGCTCACGATCGCCGACATCATCCGCGTCCTCGACGAGGAGTACGGCAGCGTGGTTCTGGCGCTGCTCGAGCAGGGTGTCGTTCGAGAACGCCGACATCGACGGCTGGAACCTCCCGAAGGAGTTGAACGCCGGTTAAAGGCCGCCGGCTCGATGGATCGATCCTGAACCCCATGAGTCGCGCGGTTCCCTCATCAATCCGCGGGGATCTTCCTCCGCAGCGAAGGTCGGCCTCAACTGAACTTGCCGGTCCTCCGCCGTCGTTGCCGCGGCAGGGATGTCCGCATCTTTCCACCCTGCCATCTCGCCTTCCATCCTGAAACAGATATGACAACGTGAGGACTTCTCCGGGCGCCGGTTAGGACCGTGTCCGCGGCGTTCCGCTGCTCCCTGAGCCGGCTACGCTTGTCCGCCTACTTCAACGACCGGCGTTCGGAATGTGGAACCTAGACACGGAAGTACGAGGATTCCCGCGGAGGAACCGCCAGTCGGCAAAACGGGGAACATCGCGCTGCAGCAAATCGGTGTTCTGTCCCAACATCTGGCTGTTATGACTGCGCGACGTGGCTTATACTGTTTGGTGATCTTCCAATCTTCAAGACGGATGACAGTCATGACCAGAAACGAAGGAACGCGGATCACCGCCGCGCCCACAGCCCTCACCCGGACCGCCTCAGAGCACCGCTTTCGCCGCGCCTTGAACGGCTATTCCTGTTTGGCGGCCCGGTTTTCGCTGCTGAGTTGGTTTCTGCTGGTTGGATCGTTGGAGGAGATCCGGGCCCAGCCATCCGTGTTCAATATTGTCGATTACGGCGCCAAGGGCGATGGGCGAACGGTCAACACTCAAGCCATCAACAAGGCCATCGAGGCGTGTGCCAAATCGGGAGGGGGAACGGTCTGGGTTCCCTCGGGTGAATTTCGCTCCGGAACCATCCGGCTCCTCAGCAACGTCAATCTGCACCTGGACTCCGGAGCGGTGCTGAAGGGAAGTGACAACCTGGCAGATTACCTTCAGGAAGGGGAATCCCGCTATGGCCTGGTTTTGGCCAGAAACGCGGAAAACGTCTCCATCACGGGCCATGGTGTGCTGGATGGCAATGGCACTTATTTCATGGATCTCAACAAAAAACGCGTTGAGGATGACTTTGACGGTCAGTTCACGCGTCAGGGCAAGGCTTACATCCACGGCGACAAGGAAATGGGCGATGGGCCGGTGCTGCCCAAGGATCGCCCCGGCAACATGTTCGTCTTCTCGGAGTGCCGGACTATTCTGATGCGTGATGTCATCGTCAAAGACAGCCCCATGTGGACCATTCACATTGCCGACACGGATGGGGCCGAGATCAGCGGCGTCCCCATTCTGAATGAACTGCCCTACGCCAACAACGACGGCATCCATTGCACCACGTCGCGAAACATTCGGATTTCCGATTGCGACATCCGGGCGGGTGACGACGGTATCTGCGTGACCGGGTTCGGGAGCAAGAAGGGAGTGTCCGAGAACGTGACGGTGAGCAACTGCACCATTCAGAGCCGGTCCAGCGGGATTCGGGTCGGCTATGGCGCCAACAACATCCGGAACCTGGTGTTCCAAAACCTGGTGATCTACGGATCCAATCGCGGATTGGGCATATTTACCCGGGACCAAGGCACCATTGAGAACGTGCTGTTTTCCAACATCACCATCGATACGCGTCTCCACACGGGCCACTGGTGGGGAAACGGCGAACCGATTCACGTGTCGGCCGTGCCCATTTATGAAAACGTAACCTCGGGTGTGATCAGAAACGTGCGCTTTTCCAACATTGTGGCCAGAAGCGAATCGGGAATCGTCGTCCACGGCCAGAAGGAGACGGTTTTCGAGGATCTGTGTTTTGACAACATTCACCTGACGTTGCTTCCCAGCCGGCTGGATGCCTCCTACGGAGGCAACTTCGATTTGCGTCCCACTTTGGACAAAGCCAAAGCGATCTTCAAACACGACATCCCCGGGATGTTTCTCCGATACGTCAACGGTGTCCGAATCCGGGATTTTGAGCTGGAGTGGGTGGAGCCGCTATCCGATTTTTTCTCGCATGGAATCGAGGCGGAAGATTTCGAGGACCTGCGGGTGGACGGCTTCAAAGGCAAACAAGGGTCGAAAGGGGCAACCGGAGCCGCTGTGGCTTTAACCCGGGGCCGCAACGTTTCCCTTCGGAATTGCGAGGCGGCTCCAGGAACGGAAACTTTCCTCCTGGTTTCGGAGGTGACCGACCAGCGCCTCTTGGTCAACAACGACCTGTCCAGGGCCAGGCGGATCTCACAGCCGGCTAAGACTTCCTTTTCCAGCGAGGGCAATCTTTTGCCCGGAAAGCGGTGAGGCTACGTTTCTCAAAAGCGAAAGGTCCACTCCCTCTTTGAGTAGACCTCCGCCGCCAACCGCTCGATCTTGTCGGCGGGAATTTCCTCCAACTTTTCCTCGGCCTTCCAGGCCCGGCGCAGTGTTTCTTTAACGCGACCGGCGGGCAAGTTCAGGTTGGTGAGGAAGTCGCGATGAGGGCGGTCGCGCCGATAGTCGGGTCTCTTGGAGGGGAGGTGCAAGCACTGCTCCACCATCGCAAAATCCAACCCCAGCAGGAACGTGCCGTGAAACAGCAGAAACCTTTGCTTTCGGCGCTGGGCGTTCCCGGAAAACTTGAGACCCTCCAGGGTCAGGTCGATGTGTCCCTGAATCTTCACCGCGTGATGGAGAAGCGGCTGCAGCGCCTCCCGATGACGGGTCATCACCGCGCAGTTGGTCCCTGAAATGGTGCGCGTCGGACCGCTGGAGTCGATGCGCAGGAGCAGCGAAAAATTCAGGACTCCGGGTCCTTGCAGCACGGTGCCACCGCCGCTGGGCCTCCTGAGTACAGGGATGTTGCTGCGTTGGCAGAACTCAAGGTTCACTTCTGTCGCCACCCGGTTTGACGACCCCAACACCACAAAGTAGCGGTCCGGCTCCCAGAATCGCAGAATCTCCTCGTCCATTCCGGCTTCGCATAACTCCAGATACACTTCGTCACAGGCCAGGTTTTGGTCGGGCGTGGAGCAGGTGAGATCGAGCCATTTCATGGGCAGCGGATTGGAGAGTATTCAGGAGTGCGATGGCCGACTATAGCGGGGAATTCCAAGTCAGGTTGGCAGCGACTCGATGGCCCGAATGATTTCCCGGCAAAATGCAGGCAGGTCCTTGGGGGTGCGTGAGGTGATGAGATTACCGTCACGGACCACCTCTTGGTCGACCCACTCGCATCCGGCGTTGACCATGTCATCCTTAATGGCGAAGAAGCTGGTTGCCTTACGTCCCTTCAAGACGCCGGCTGAAACCAGCATCCATCCCGCGTGACAGATAGCCGCAATCACCTTGTTCGCGGCATGCAGGTCTCTGACGAACTGGACCATAGCCGGATAACGGCGCATCTTGTCGGGGGAATACCCTCCTGGAATGATCAAGGCGGCGTAATCGCGGCTGCGGGCTTGTTCGATGGTCACGTCCGGCTTGGCAGGAATGCCGTACTTTCCCGTGAACGTATCCAGTCTCGGTGCGATGACTGTGACGGTTGCCCCCTCTTCGATGAGCCGGTAATAGGGATACCAGAACTCGTTGTCCTCATAGGTATCCTCCAGAAAAATCGCAATTGCCTTTCCCTTCAATCGCACTGGCATCCCCTCCCCAGATCTGGTCGTCCAATCGGAAAGAACCCGCAGTTTCGCGGCTGAAAGTCCCCACCGCGGAGCCGCCGGCTCTTGAGAACTGGCTCGTACTGGGAAGCCTGATGCCATGGCGGTTTACGGCACCTTCGCCCTTGCCACGCTCCAGCCTAATCTCCCAGCAGGTGCTATTATGAACGCAGGCACGAGGCTTTGACCAGCGTCGATTCACTTCTCAGACATTGCTGAAAAGGAGTGATCAAGATGAATTCGAACCTGCGAGCCGGAATTTCGATTCTCCTCTCTCAGGCACTCATACTCTCTTCGGTCAGCTGCGCTGCCCGGACCACCAAGCCACAGGTTCCATTGCAGCCGGCCGTCTTCAATCCCCTGCGAGAAGCGCTTCAGAAATCTTATTTGGATCTGTTCAAGGAGGCGCCGACCCTGGAGTTCAGTCCGCAGCAGATCGAACAGATGCGCGAATATCTGAAACAGTCGCGGGAGTACTGTGTGGACCAGTTCAAAGAACACGCCAAGGAGCATGACAAGGACCTGGAGCGTGTTCAGGCCCGGCTGAAGAGCGATTCGGCACGACTGAACGAGAGTCAACGCCATGAGTTGCACTGCCAGATCCAGAACCTTCGGGCTCTCAAGAGCCAGGCTGAGGTTCTGGCGAACCAGGCCATTCCCGTAGCCTATGAGAACAAGTCGGCGAAACTGGAATTGATTGAGAAGTGGCCGGATGAGTTCCGGGCCATCAAAGCTCGAATCGAAGATGGTTCCTATCACAGCCGCCAATGGGGCGACGTGAAAGATATTGGATTTCGCGAAGTGGGGAAAGGTCAGGAGGAAGACGTCAAGGACGGACAAGAGGCCATCCGTCAAATGAAACAGGCGGGGCTCTTGCCGCCTGAGGTCGAGAACCAGCAGGTTCGGGACTACGTCCGTTCGCTGGCGGAGAAAATCGCCGCGAAGTCGGACCTGCGAGTGCCGGTGAAGGTTACCGTCTTGAATTCTAAGGAAGTGAATGCCTTCGCTCTCCCTGGCGGCTTCCTCTTTATCCAGAGAGGACTGCTGGAGTCGGCGGAAGACGAGTCGCAACTGGCCGGCGTGATCGCCCACGAGATTGCGCATGCCGCGGCCCGCCACGGGAACCGGTTGATGAAGAGGGCTACCGTTTCCTCGATCATCTACCAGGCGGCTCAAATTGCAGCGCTTGTCCTCACCGGAGGAGCGGTGGGTGTGGGGGCCTACTACGCGCTGCAATACGGATTTTACGGATTGGGCCTGGTGCTGAGCCTGAATCTGCTGGGCGTGAGCCGTGAGTTCGAACTGGAAGCCGACCAATTGGGTGTCCAGTACGCCTGGAACAGCGGATACGACACCAGCGGATTTATTCGCTTTTTCGACAAGATGGCCACGCGGGAAGGCTATGTCAACGGCGCCAGCTGGTTCCGCACCCATCCTCCTTTCTACAGCCGCATGGTCAAATCTCAGGAAGAGATCCTGTATCTGCCCAAGAAGGAAGGGCTGATCCAGCAGTCGACCGCGTTCAAAGAGATGAAGAAAGAATTGGAAAAGGTCAGCCAGAAAGCCAAGGAAGAGGAGAAGGACCGGCCCAGTCTGCTGGCTCCCGAGAAAGGTTGTCCGCCGCCCGAGAAGATCGAGTATCAGCCGGGCCAGCCTATTGAAACGCTATGTCGTCTGCCACAAAAGATCGAGTAAGGCTCCGCCTAACCGCGCTGATCCTGATCGCAGGAATGTCGGCCAACCTGTTGAGGGTGGCGGCGGCTGCTTCGCGTGAGGCGTCGCTCTATCTGACGGTGGAACAGGGCGACAAGCTGATTGGGGGGCTCAGGGAGGAGCATTTTCGTCTGACGGAGGAAGACCGCGCGCGCACCTTCCGTCTGGAGAAGCCGGAGACCCCAGCCTCCGTGGCTCTGCTGGTGGAGCACAGCCGCAGCTCCTGGCTGTACTACAACGACATCGTACGGGCAGTACAGGGGTTTCTCGACGCGGCACCGGAAGGCAACTGGTATGCCCTGGCCACCTTCTCGCACGAGGTCGAAGTCGCTGCCGATTTCACACGCCAGAAGGGCAAGATCGGCGAAGCCTATGCCGGTCTGGCCCCGCCGACCTGGAATGAGGTCGATACCTTCGACGCGGTCAGCTGGATGTTGGACACCATGTCGCGCATGAACGGCCGCCGTGTGCTCATTGTAATTGGCTCCGGGTTAGACAGCTTCAGCGCCCGAACTCTGGAAGATGTTCAGAAGAAACTCGAGTCCACCAACGTGGTTGTGTTTTGTGTCGGCGTGGGTTCCATGCTGCGCGGATCCTATGAACCCTACCTGGGGTCTTCAGCGCGTCTGGATCTGCTGCGGGCCGAATCCTTCTTCAAAATGCTGGCCGACAAAAGTGGGGGGCAAGCCTGGTTCCCGCTCTTCGAAAGTGCTTTTTCAGACGTCCTGCGCGGCATCATGCAGATGCTGGAGTTCCAGTACAAGCTGGTCTACGACTCGCAATTTCCAGCCGACGGCAAGTTCCACAAGCTGAAGGTGGAAGCCTTCAAGGTGGAACACGACCAGAGAACCGACTACCGAGTGAGAGTTCGCGAGGGGTGGAGGTTTTACTGAGTCTGGATTTGCAGGGGTACCGGCATTCGGGAACCGAGCTTAGTCCGCGCCCAAGGCCGATAGCCAAAACAAGTCGGGGGAGTATTGCCACCGCAGATACGATTCATGATCCGGGTAACCTTTGTGGTTTGCTTGCCCCTCCCAGCCCTCTTCGCTGCAGGAGGTTCGAGTTTCCTCTATACTGCGTCTGTGGCGACGCCACCATCCCCTCTCTTCCATAGCGGCACACGCAATGTCAGCAACGTCCAATTCATTCCTGCCCCTGTTGGCTCTTATACATCTGCTGGTCTCCGGTGGTCAGGCTGAAGGTTTGCAGGACAAAGGCGCACAACAGCAGGATTTCACCCTGTCGCTGGACGTTCAATTGGTGTTGCTGAATGTGACGGTGGTGGACCGCAAGGGCCGGTTCATGCCCGGACTGAAGAAAGAGCAATTCCAGATTTGGGAAGACAAGGCACTCCAGGAAATCCAGATCTTCCACGATCACGATGTGCCCGTCACCATCGGCCTGGTGGTGGACAGCAGCGGAAGCATGCGCGAAAACCGCAAGGCCGTAAACGCCGCCGCTCTGGCCTTCGTCCAGTCCTGCAAACCGGAGGACGAAATGTTCGTGGTCAACTTCAACGAGGAGGTCGAGCTGGGACTGCCTCCCGAAGAGCCCTTCAGCAACCAGACCGACAAGCTGGAGAGCGCCCTCGCCCGGCTGGTGGTGCGCGGGCAGACAGCCCTCTACGATGCGATTTGGCTGGGTCTTGAGCATCTCCAGAAGGGCCGCCACGACAAGAAAGCGTTGGTGGTGATCAGTGACGGCGCCGACAACGCCAGTTCCCACGGCTTTCGCGAGACGCTCACGGCCGCCCAAAAATCGCAGGCGGCCATTTACTCCATCGGGATCTACGAAGCCAACAGCAAAGATCGCGATCCCAAATCGCTCCGGCAGATTTCCAAGGCCACGGGCGGCGAGTCCGTGTTTCCGGAATCGATTGAAGACGTGGAAGCCGTGTGCCGGCACTTTGCCAGAACCATCCGCAGCCAATACACCCTGGCCTACAGCCCTTCCAACGCCTCCAAAGACGGCACCTACCGAACCATCCGCGTGGTGGCTTCCGCCCCTGGGGAGGGGAAGCTCGAAGTCAGAACCCGGGAGGGCTACTACGCGCCACTGGCGAAATAGGGATGAGCGAACCCTCTGGGAAGCTTCACTGTACGGCGCCTGCCGACGCCGAAGTCGCGTTGTTGATCCGCGGCTTCCTGTGGAGCGTGGTCACAAGGCAAAACATCACGAGGGAAGGATTCGACAAGCGGGGGAGCACCTCAGGTGTAGGGAACTTCGATCTGGGACATTGGTCTTCGGGGTCAACCGTCGCGAAGCGACTGCGGACCTTCTTGCTCTTGCTTGCCCGGGCTTCCAGCCCGTGGGATAAGCCGAAGGCTTGTCAGCCATTAGCCAGGGGTGGCGCTCTGCGCGCCACCCCTGGAGTACGAGTCCCTCATCCAATCCCCCGACCCCGCAGGAGTCGCAGACCGTTCGCCACGGTGATTCATCAATTCGCGGTAGCTGGCACGCCTTCAGCGTGCGAGCCCAGCCCAACGGGCTGGGTAGCGGAAACCCGAAAATCCGATCAGGCCTGAAAAGCCGTCACCCTCTTTGAAAGAGCGTTCCCTGAGGGCGCCGTCAATCTGTTGGAACGGAAGTTAATTCAAGCTTCAGGGCCACCAAGGATTGATTCACGTCGTGAATGAACACGACCAGGGAACCGATCAGGCAGGTCATGCACAGAATGAAGAGCGCGCCGATGAGCCAGGCGGTCTCCATGGCCCACAAGGCCGTGAGGAACAGAACAATCATGAGGATGGCGGCCGCGAGCGCACTGGTCGCGGCCAGCGCAATGGCCAAGCGGATGAGGCGGGCTCGCCTCCAAAGCACCCGGAGCTGGGCGGAAACCCTCTCCTGTCGGGCCACATCGGCGGTTGGAAGCTGGGCCGCCAGGATCCGGGATCGGTCAATGGCCCGGCCCAGACGATTGGTCATCGTCAGCAGCAGCAGCCCGATGGCGGAGACGAGAATCATGGGTCCGATGGCTGTCTGAAGAATCGGAACCAGCGCAGCAACTGACGGCACGTGCATCGCAACTCTCCTTCTGAACGGTCGTTCCTCTTGAAACTCTACGACAAGCCGAAGGCTTGTCAGCCATTAGCCAGGAGTTGCGCCCAGCGCGCCACCTCTGGAGTCCGAGCCCCCTCCCCAACCCGCGACCCCGCAGGGGCCGCAGACGGTTCGCCACGACGATTGATCAATTCACGGCAGCTGGCACGCCTTCGGCGTGAGGTGCGGGCGAGACGCCCACGCTCCCAGGACGCGAGGATCCTCAAACCATGTCCCCAGACCGGGAGCCGATGGCCACCGAAGGGCGGGCCTCACGCCGCCCTGTCCCGGCGCGCTCGTATTATAGAGCTTCGTTTCATTCAGTCCATCTCTTAGCAGGGCCGCGGCATAGCACCGGCTCGCGGTTGAAAAGGCTCTTCCATTCGGCTTGGCCCGGGGTCGGCGTCACCCTGGGCTCTTCAGGCGTCCACGCCGGGTTTCTCGGATCCCTGGAATAGCTGTCCCACCAGCGGGTATTTTGCTTTTGAGACAGGGGTGGGTGCCCGGTTTCCGGTCAATCAAGTGGAGACTTTTCAGAGGCACGCTGCCGGCACGCATCGATCAGCCTACAAGGAGTGGCGAGCAATGAGCGAGTTTACCGACAAAATCGTCCTGATTACCGGCGCCCACGGAGGACTGGGAACCTTCGTTTCAGAGGCTTTTCTGGAAGCGGGAGCCACCGTCATCGGCGTGGCCCGATCCATCCAGCAGTCTGCGTTTTCCAGTTCGCGGTTCGTCGCGATGCCGGGCGACTTGACCCGTGGGGAAGCCACGCAAACGCTGGCGGACGCGGTGGTCAGCCGCTTCGAAAGAGTGGATGCCCTGGTGCACGTGCTGGGCGGATTCGCCGGAGGGGAACTCGTCGACAACACCGATGACGCCACGTGGGACAAGATGATGAATCTCAATTTGCGATCGGCCTTCAACATCTGCCGTTCGGTTTTGCCGGTCATGCGCCGGGCCAAACGCGGAAGCATCACGGCCATTGGAGCGCGCTCGGCGGTCGAACCCAAAGCCTGTCTTTCCGCCTACTGCACCTCCAAGGCAGCCATGGTGGCGCTGATTCGAACCGTGGCTCTGGAGGGCAAAGAGGACGGCATCCGGGCCAATGTGGTCTTGCCGGGCACGATGGACACCCCGGCCAACCGGGCGGATTTCCCGTCCGCGGATTACTCCAAGTGGGTTCCTCCCGCCAAGGTCGCTCAGCTCACGCGCTGGCTGGCGTCGGACGAAGCCTCCCACGTGACAGGCGCCCTCATCCCGGTCTATGGCGAAGGACTTTAACGATGCCCGTTGAACTGGCCGAATGGGTCGTGAGCGCCGCAGCCGGGTATGCGCTGCTGGGGGGGCTGTTTGCGTTGCCTTTCCTCACCGTTGGCGTGGGCAGGGTGGACCCGCGGGCTCGCAATGCCGGTTGGAGCTTTCGCCTGATGATTCTGGCAGGCGTCGTAGCTCTCTGGCCCGTGCTGTTACTGCGATGGCGGCAACGCCGCACTCAACCGGCCACAGCAGCAGCGAGAAGCGAAGCGAGATGATCCGGCCTCTTCGCAACATTCATCGCCGAACGTTTAGCGGCCTGGCGGTGGTCCTGCCGGCCATCCTGTTGGTGGGCCTGGCCTCGCGCCAGCCCTTTCCGGAGGAATCCCTGTCTTTTCTGGGCCCGGAAGAAGGTGGCCCTCACTTGCCGGAGGCGCTGCTGTCGGGTGAGCCGCTGGACGCGCCCGATGTGCTGGTTTACTGGACTGCCGGACTTCCCTCCGGCGACCACCTCCCCGCCGAAGCCAGTCTGCTTGGGCCTTTACAAGGAATTGACCCGCTTCTTCCCGCACCCTCTGCCAAAGGCTTTCTGCTGTTCTACAGCCTGGCTCACAACCGGATCGTTGCCCGTACCGAACTGCAACCGGAGCCCAAGCGACTATGAGTCTGCAGTACCGAGCCATCGGCTGGAACCGGCAAAAGAAAATCTATGATCGGACCGTTCTCGGCCTGGTTGGAGGATACCTGGCGCTCTTTGTGGGAGTGGGGGCCTGGGTTCACCCTTATGCCACAATCGAGACCTTACTCATTCGAGGTTTGGGGACAGCCGCCTTTCTGCTGCTGCACGTGATTCTCTCGATCGGGCCGCTGTGCCGCATCGATCGCCGCTTCCTGCCTCTGCTCTACAATCGGCGGCACCTGGGCGTCACGCTGTTTTGGTTGGCGGCCGCTCATGGCCTTTTTGCACTGGTTCAGTTCCACGCTGCCGGCGACTTGAACCCGCTCGTCAGCCTGCTGGCCGGCAACACGCGCTACGACAGTCTGGCTCAGTTTCCCTTTCAACAGCTGGGATTGCTGGCGCTGCTCATTTTGTTCCTGATGGCGGCCACCAGCCATGACTTCTGGCTGCACAACCTCAGCCCCAGGATATGGAAGGGGCTTCACATGTCCGTGTACCTGGCCTACGGCCTGTTGATGGGACACGTCACGCTGGGTGTGCTGCAATCGGAGACCAGTCCGCTTCTGGCGGCGGCGGTGGCTCTGGGCCTGGCGGTCGTGCTGGCATTGCACTGTGCGGCCGCCTGGCGGGAACATCGTCTCGATCGGGCTCGCCACGCGGCTGGAGAGCAAGGATTTGTTGAGGCTTTTGAAGTCGACAGCATCCCAAACAACCGGGCGCGGGTTTTGTCGCTGGGAGGCGAGCGCATCGCGGTGTTTCGCTACGAAGGGTGCGTGTCGGCCCTGTCCAATGTGTGTGCCCATCAGAACGGCCCTTTAGGGGAAGGAAAAGTCATCGACGGTTGCGTGACCTGTCCCTGGCATGGCTATCAGTACTTGCCGGGTTCGGGAGCGTCTCCGCCGCCGTTCCACGAGAAGGTTGCCACCTTCCGAGTCCGGGTGATGGAGGGCCAGGTCTTCGTTCACCCGATGCCTCTGCCGCCGGGAACGCCCGTCGAACCGGCCAGAGTGCCTGAACGTGCCGCTGCGGAGAAGGATGAGTTCTATATCGGCTATGAGCCGCAGGCTCCAGTGGCCCTGGGCCGCCGCATCCGGGGCACGGTGATGGGCCTGGCCGCAATCGCCGCCGCTTATGCGCTGGTCTGGGTGGTGGGCCAAAAACCTTTCGCGCCCGGCGTGTTTGAGTTTCTGACGGTGCGGGAGTTCGTGGGGGTGGTGGAGGAGCATCCCGTTCCCGCGCTGTTGGTCAGCCGTCCGGCGGCGCAACCTCCCTTAGCCCCGGCCTCGCGCTATCCTTTGGTTTCTTCAGGCAAGCACGGAGCGGCGAAAGATGTGGCCGGGTTTCACGGCAGGCGGGTTCGGCTCAGCGGATTGTTGGTCTACCGCGAAGGCCTGACCATGATCGAGCTGGTTTCCGGTTCGCTCCAGCCGGCCGGCTCGCCGGCGGACACGGGGCCCGAGAGTCTGGCGGTCCGGGATTTCGGCAGGCTCGTTTTGAAGGGCGAGATCGTGGACAGCAAATGTTATTGGGGAGTGATGAATCCGGGAAACGGCAAGGTGCACAAGGATTGTGCGGTGCGCTGCATCAGCGGCGGCATCCCTCCGGCTTTCCTGGTAAAGGGGCGTCAGAACCGGTCCGTCGTACTTCTGCTGGTGGGACCCAACGGAGAGAGCATCCACCGCTCCGTGCTCGATCGGGTGGCAGAGCCGGTCGAAATTCAGGGCCGGGTGATGCGCCTGGGAGACACCTTGATCCTGAAGGCCGAGCCCAGCGCCATCCGGCGCCTGTGAGGGGCCCC
The DNA here is from genome assembly GCA_040753175.1 of Acidobacteriota bacterium. Lineage (GTDB taxonomy): Bacteria > Acidobacteriota > Terriglobia > Versatilivoradales > Versatilivoraceae > JBFMEW01. The sequence goes on from JBFMEW010000005.1 coordinate 261,986, forward strand.
CGCCTGCCGCCTTCAACTCAAGGCTTCGTTTGTTTCCGCCCTTTCTTCCAGTGCCCCGCCACATAACTCCGGGCCACCCCGCCCAGCATTGCCGGCAGAAACTCCTGTTCGCGCTGCAGGACCAGGATGGTTTCGTCGTCGTGGCGATGGGAGCCTCTGAACTTCTGCAAGCGCTCCCACAGCTCCCGCCCGGCCGCGGAGGGAGAATCGACGGGAATCCGGCGAGCCCATTCCATCAGCTGGTTTCTTCCCAAGTCCTCGCCGTTGGCGTTTTCGGCTTCGGTCAACCCGTCCGTATACAGCACCAGAAGGTCCAGCGGTTCCAAAGCCACCACAGTCTGGCGATAGTCCGTGCCGGGAATCAGTCCCACCGGCAGGCCGGAAAGTTTTTGGGAAGTGCTCTCGGCGGTCTCTTCCAACCAATCCCAGGTTCGGCTTCCAGCGTGATACCAGAGCGGAGGTAAGTGGCCGGCGTTGCTGAAGGAGAGGCGCATCTTGACGCGATTGTAACTCAGGACGATGGCCGTGGCATATTTTCCCTCTCCTCGCCGTCCAAAGGCCTGATTGAGCCCGCGCATGAAGTCGGACTGGTCCCAGCGGTTGACGTTCTCCCGCATCAAGCCGTGCAGCTTCTGCGTGACTTCATTGACTTCTCTCCCATGTCCGCTGACGTCCGCCAGGGCCACCCTCGAGAGCACGTCGTAGTCGCAAACCGAAAAGAAGTGAAGATCTCCGCCTCCGACTTCACTATCCAGCGGAGAGCTGCACACCCAGGCCGACAAACTTGGAAGCTTGACTGTTCGGACCGTGCTTCGGTTTCCTCCCCACACTTCGGTACAGGCCAAGACGTGGGGTTGTTCCACGTCGCTGTCCATCGCAAGGGGGCTGGAGTCCGATCCGTTCATCTCTCTTTCCACCGGCACATTTTCACATACATACCGCCGGTGCCGGCGGATATTCCACTTTGCGGCGAATTTCCCGCGGTCAGCAAGCGCCGGCCAAGACGAACTCGTCCGGCACCGAAGAAAGCGTCGCTTGCGGGAATAATCGCGCATTGGCCGGTGATGAAGAGATCGACGGAGGAACGGATGCTGGAGTCGCTCAAGAAGCATTGGCCGGAGTACCTCATGGAGGCCGCCCACCTGGGAATGTTCATGATGGCGGCGTGCCTGGCCGCCTTGGTGTTGGACCATCCCTCCTCACCGGTACCCCAACTGATACCCGACCCCGTCCTGCGCCGGGTCTTGACGGGAATGGCCATGGGGCTCACCGCCATGAGCATTGTCTATTCGCCTTGGGGTAAACAGTCGGGAGCTCACTTCAATCCGGCACTGACGCTGACCTTTCTGCGTCTGAAGAAAATCAGCCCCAACGATGCGGTCTTCTACATCGCGGCTCAGTTCGTGGGAGGCATCGCCGGAGTCTTGCTGGTGCGCGCAACTGTGGGGAGCCCCCTCGGACATCCTTCCGTGAACTACGTGGCCACACTGCCGGGAGCGCCTGGCCAGGCCGTGGCCTTCGTTGCAGAGGTGCTGATCTCGTTCCTGCTGATGACCGTTGTGTTGACCGTCTCCAATCACAAGCGGCTGGCTCGTTTCACCGGAGTGTTTGCGGGCACCTTGGTAGCGACCTTCATCAGTCTGGAAGCCCCCTTCTCCGGAATGAGCATGAACCCGGCTCGAACCTTTGGGTCCGCCTTTGCAGGTCACCTCTGGACCGGGCTCTGGATCTATTTCACCGCTCCGCTGGCCGGCATGCTGCTGGCGGCGGAGACGTACCTCAGGAGAAAAGGTGCTGCGGGTGTATTCTGCGCCAAGCTCCATCACCAGAACGACAAGCGCTGCATCTTCTGCGAGTACCAACACAGCCAGAAGCCGCCCGTGGCGGTGGAAGCCGCCGCTTCGTGACGTTTCAATTGGCGGAATGCGGCATGGCGCCTCAGCCGGCTGCCGAATGAACCCAGACGGGATCTCCTTCGGGACAGCCCTTGGCGGATGGCGCTCTCTTCGAACGACTTCACACTCAGATGACCGCAACGGCCTCGGGCCACGGGATAGGAGAACGATCCATGGATTCGCAAAGCCAATATGACGTGATCATTATCGGAAGCGGCGCCGGCGGCGGCACTCTGGCCTATCGGCTGGCTCCTTCCGGAAAACGAGTGCTGCTCATCGAGCGGGGGGGATACGTCCGTCGCGAGAAGGACAATTGGAGCAGCCGGGCCGTCAACGTCGAAGCCAAGTACAACACCAAGGAGGTGTGGTACGACCGGGACGGCAAGCCGCTTCACCCGCACACCAACTACAATGTCGGCGGGAATACCAAGTTTTACGGGGCCGCGCTGTTTCGGCTGCGCAAGGAAGACTTCGGCGAGCTGCGGCATTTCGGGGGCGTATCGCCCGCCTGGCCGATCTCCTACGATGACCTGGAACCCTATTATCTGCAGGCCGAGCACCTCTATCACGTTCACGGAGAGCGCGGCGAGGACCCGACAGAGCCCCACGCCAGCGGACCTTATCCTCACCCAGCAGTCAGTCACGAGCCCAGGATCCGGCAGCTCAGCGAAGACTTCGCCGCTCAGGGCCTCAAGCCGTTCCATGTCCCGCTGGGAATTCAACTCAACGAGAAGGATCACCACTCCAGCCCATGCATTCGCTGCAACACCTGCGACGGCTTTCCTTGCCTGGTCTATGCCAAATCCGATGCCCAGGTTCTGTGCGTGGATCCGGCTCTCCAGCACCCCAATGTGACCTTACTGACCGATGCCCTCGTGGCGCGGCTGGAGAGCAGCGCTTCGGGAAGGGAGGTCACCAAGGTCCACGTCGAGCGCAACGGACAGAAGGAGGTCTATACGGGGAGCATCGTCGTGGTTTCTGCCGGAGCGATCAATTCCGCTGCTCTGCTGCTGCGCTCCGCCAGCGACCGGCATCCCAAGGGCCTGGCCAACGGCTCGGACACGGTGGGCCGCCACTACATGGGCCACGTCAACTCCGTGCTGATGGCGATTTCCAAGTGCCCCAACCCCACCATCTTCCAGAAGACCCTGGCCCTCAATGACTTTTACTTCCGTTCCAAGGAGTGGGATTTCCCCATGGGCCACATCTCGTTCGTCGGCAAGCTCGATGGGGAAACGTTGAAGGCCGGAGCGCCGGCCCTGGCGCCGGGCTTCACGCTGGATCTGATGGCCAACCATTCGCTGGATTTCTGGCTCACCTCCGAAGATCTGCCCGATCCCAACAACCGGGTGACGCTCGATCGCCAGGGGAACATCGTCCTCAGCTACAAACCGAATAACGAGGAAGGGCACAAACGGCTCATTGCCAAGCTGGAGAGCCTGATGAAACAACAGACTCACTGCGGCGTGCACGGCCACAACTGTCACCAGGGGCTCTTCTCGCGAAGCCTCTTTCTGGGACAACGCATTCCGCTGGCGGGGGTAGCCCACCAAAACGGCACCATTCGGTTTGGCCGGGATCCGCAGAGTTCAGCCCTCGATCCGAACTGCAAGGCTCATGAGTTGGACAACCTGTACGTCGTCGACGGCAGCTTTTTTGTATCCAGCGGCGCCGTCAATCCGGCTTTGACGATCATGGCCAACGCGCTGCGAGTAGGAGACCGCATTTTAGAAAGGTTGGGTTAGTGGGTCTGACCTGAATGAGCCTGATGGCAGGCTCCCGCCCAACGTCATTCCATTTGGCAATTAAGGAGAAGCCATCGTGAATGCTGAAGAGAGACGATTGAAGGAATCGAAGGATCGAACCGCTCACTGGAAGCGCTGGGGGCCCTATCTCAGCGAGCGCGCCTGGGGCACGGTACGCGAAGACTACAGTTCCTTTGGCACGGCCTGGGATTACCTGCCGCACGACCACGCCCGCTCGAAAGCGTACCGCTGGAACGAGGACGGCCTGGCCGGGATCTCGGATCGGCATCAGTACCTCTGTTTCGCCTTGGCGCTGTGGAACGGCCGGGACCCGATTCTAAAGGAGCGGGCCTTTGGCTTGACCGGAAACGAAGGGAATCATGGCGAGGATGTGAAGGAATACTACTTCTATCTCGACAGCACACCCACTCACTCCTACATGAAGTACCTGTACAAATATCCCCAAAGCGCTTTTCCCTATGGCCAATTGGCCGAAGAGAACCGCCGCCGGGACCGGCGCTCCCTGGAATTCGAGCTGGCCGACACCGGCGTCTTCTCGGACAACCGCTACTTCGACGTGTTTGTCGAGTATGCCAAGGCAGACGCGGAGGACATTCTGGTCCAGATAACGGCTGTCAATCGCGGGCCGGAGGCGGCTGAACTGCACCTGCTGCCCACGTTGTGGTTTCGCAATACCTGGAGCTGGAACGGGAGAGACCCCAAACCGGTTTTGCAGAAACTGCAGGGCTCTGCTTTGACCGGAGTGGCCGTCGATCACCCTCAGCTCGGAAGCCGCCGCCTGTACTGCCAAGGCTCGCCTGAATTGCTTTTCACGGACAACGAATCCAACCATCTCAGGCTCTATGGCGCGCCCAACGGCTCTCCCTATGTCAAAGACGGTATCCATGACTTCATCGTCCGAGGGGTGAAGGAAGCCGTCAACCCCGGGCAGGTGGGCACCAAGATGGCCGCCCATTATTCGTTGATTGTCGGAGCCGGGCAGACGGCCACGATTCGTTTGCGGCTGACCGACGCCCAAACCGAGCCTGCGCCAGGGTATCTGGAGGACCAATTCGATCTGGTGTTCACGGCTCGCAAGAGCGAAGCCGACGAATTCTACCGGAGCATCATCCCGGCGGACCTGTCGGAAGATGCCGGCAGCGTCATGCGGCAAGGCTTCGCGGGGTTGTTGTGGTCCAAGCAGTTTTACCACTACGTGGTGCGCGACTGGCTGGAGGGCGACGAAGGACAACCGCCGCCGCCGGCCGAACGCCGAAACGGCCGCAACCGGGAATGGAACCACCTCTACAACGCGGACGTGATCTCCATGCCCGATAAATGGGAGTACCCCTGGTATGCGGCCTGGGATCTGGCTTTTCACTGCATTCCGTTGGCGCTGGTCGATCCCGAGTTTGCCAAGGAACAGCTGGTCTTGATGCTGCGGGAATGGTACATGCATCCCAACGGACAGCTTCCCGCCTACGAGTGGGCTTTTGGAGACGTCAATCCGCCGGTTCACGCCTGGGCCGCCTGGCGCGTTTACAAGATCGACAAGAAACGCAGCGGCCGGGGGGATACCGCCTTCCTCAAGCGGATTTTCCAGAAGCTGCTCCTGAACTTCACCTGGTGGGTCAACCGCAAGGATGCCGAGGGCCGGAACATCTTCCAGGGTGGCTTTCTGGGACTGGACAACATCGGCGTTTTCGACCGGAGTTCGGCATTGCCCACCGGCGGCCACATCGAACAGTCCGACGGAACCGGCTGGATGGCCATGTATACGCTGAACCTGTTGGCCATCGCGATGGAGCTGGCTCGAGATGACTCCTCTTACGAAGATGTGGCCAGCAAGTTCTGGGAGCACTTCGTCTACATCGCGCACGCCATGAATCATCGCGGGCATGACGGCATTACCCTCTGGGACGAGGAGGATGGGTTCTTCTACGATGTGCTGCACCTGCCCGATGGCAATCACTTCCCGTTGAAGGTGCGCTCCATGGTGGGTTTGATACCCCTGTTTGCCGTCGAGACGCTCGAGCCCGAGACCTTGAACAAGCTGCCGGGCTTCAAACGCCGCCTGGAATGGTTCATCGACAATCGCCCTGACCTCACGGCCAACGTGGCCTGCATGCGGACGCGCGGCAACGCGCAGCGCCGACTGCTTTCCATCGTGGACGGGGAAAAGCTCAGAAGCGTCCTCAGGATCATGTTGGACGAACGCGAGTTCCTCTCTCCCTACGGCATTCGGGCTCTCTCCCGGTTCCACCTGGAGAAGCCCTACATGCTGCAGGTCAACGGGCATGTGCACCGGGTGGACTACGAACCCGCCGAGTCCAGCACCGGGCTGTTTGGCGGCAATTCGAACTGGCGCGGACCCATCTGGTTTCCGGTGAACTATCTCCTCATTGAGTCCTTGCAGAAGTTCCACCACTATCTAGGCAACGACTACCAAGTGGAGTTTCCGGTGGGCTCCGGTCAGATGATGACTCTGTGGGACGTTGCCGCGGAGCTGTCGCGACGTCTGACCCGGGTCTTCCTGCGCGGCGAAGACGGCCGCCGACCCGTTCACGGGGGCAACCCGATCTTTCAAAACGATCCCCACTGGAAGGACCTGCTCCTCTTTTATGAATACTTCCACGGCGACAACGGTGCCGGGATCGGAGCGAGCCACCAGACCGGCTGGACGGGCCTGGTGACCAAACTCCTGCAGCAGAGCGGCGAATAGCGGCAGGCCCGGCACCTGGACTCTGGACCAGGATCCTTCTCTGAAGTGGTTGGGATGAATCCGCTGAACGACCGGCCCGGCAGAGGCCGGTCGTAGCGATTGGGATGGGTGGTGGCAGGGCCTCTCACAAGCGTGCCGGAGTGGGATTATTTCAGGGCTTCTTCGGCATTCAGAGGGTGTGACACTCAACCTATTGGAACCTGAAGGAGAAACAATGGAACGTCGAAGGAATTTCACTCGCTTAACCGCAATGGCTGTTTGGGGGCTGGCCCTGATCCTCGGGACGGCTTGCAGTTCGAGCAAGGCTGCATCCAGTTCGGCCATCAACAAAGACTCCAAAAACGTGGCCCTCAAAGGACACGACCCGGTGGCTTACTTCTCGGAGGGGAAGCCGGTGAAAGGCCAGAGCCAGTACCAACACGAGTGGATGGGAGCCAAGTGGTTCTTTTCGTCTGCCGAGAACCGCGATGCCTTTGCTGCCAATCCTGAGAAGTACGCCCCTCAGTACGGTGGCTACTGTGCTTACGGAGTCAGCGAGGGTCACAAAGCCCCAATCGATCCGGCAGCCTGGTCGATTGTGGACGGCAAGCTCTACCTGAACTATAGCCTGGATGTCCGAAAATCCTGGCAGAAGGATATTCCCGGTCGAATTGCCAAGGCCAACGAACACTGGCCCAAGATTGCCAACAAGCCCTGAGGTTTGAATTGTTCCTCTGAGCCAACCATAAAACGCCGGCCCGGCGTGTGGCGCGTCGGGCCACCGAACCTGAAGGAGTCCATTGAAATGAAAGCGATTGCTGTGTTTCCCGGAAAACCCAACTCCGTTCACCTGGCTGAACTGGCCAAGCCTTCCCTCAACGACGTTGCCAACGGGCGGGGCGTTTTGGTGAAGGTCTTACGAGTGGGGGTGGATGGTACCGACAAAGAGATCAATGCCGCCGAGTACGGTGCCGCCCCTCAGGGCTTTGACTTCTTGATTATCGGTCACGAAAGCTTCGGCCAGGTGGAGGCCGTAGGGCCCAACGTGACCGAATTTCGTCCCGGCGATTACGTGGTGGCCACCGTGCGGCGTCCGGGTGCCAGTCTCTATGACCGCATCGGAACCTACGATATGACCACCGACGACACCTATTTCGAACGGGGCATCAACCTGCGTCATGGATTTCTGGCGGAGTACTACGTGGATGACCCGGAATACATCGTTAAAATCCCGCAGGGACTGAAGGAGGTGGCGGTGCTGCTGGAACCCACAACCGTCGTCGAGAAGGGAGTGGCCCAGGCCTTTGAGATTCAGCGGCGCCTGCGGGTGTGGAGACCTCGACGGGCCGCCGTCATGGGCGCCGGGACCATCGGGCTGCTGGCCACGCTGGTGCTGCGGCTCCGCGGGTTTGAAGTGACCACGTTTGGCTTGCCTCGCAAGCCCTATCGCAACTCGGACCTGATCGAACAGGTGGGCGCCCGCTACGAATCCACGACGGATCTTCCCGTGCTCGAAGGAGCCAGGAAGTACGGGCCCTTCGATCTGATCTTCGAAGCCACCGGCTACTCGCCGATCGTCTTCGAGAGCATGCAGGCGCTGGGCAAGAACGGGGTTCTGGTGCTGTCGAGCGTGACGGGCGGCAGTCGCAAAGTGGAGGTACCGGCCGACAGGATCAACCTGGAGTTCGTGCTGGGCAATAAAGTCATGGTAGGAACCGTCAACGCCAATCGGGAGTACTTCGAGATGGGAGTTCGAGACATGGCCCAGGCGGAGGCGGAATACCCGGGTTGGCTGGGCAGGCTGCTGACGCATCCCGTGCGCGGCCTCGAAAACTACAAAGAGCTGTTCCATCAACTCACCGAAGGCCGAAACGCCATCAAGGTTTTTTGCGAAGTGGCCGCCTGATTCACCCGCGCCTCCAGCTTGCGGGAGTGGCCGTCCGGTGCCTCAGCCCGTCCCGCCGGCGAGGAAGTCCAGAGCAACTGCTTCGGAGGATTCGTGATGCAGGAAAACTACTACAGAGAACAGAACCTGCCCAAACCGGTGATGCCCGCGCCGACCCTGCATCGGAGTCTGAAAGGGCAGAAAGCGCTGGTGACGGGCGCCAGCTCGGGGATTGGGCGGGCCATCGCCCTGGCGCTGGGCCGGGCCGGGGCCGACGTGGTGGTGAACTGCGGGCGAAATCGGACCGAGGCGGACAAGGTGGTGAGCGAGATCCAGCAGGCGGGCTCGCGGGGTCTGGTGTTTCAGGCAGACGTCAGCCAGGAGTCCGAGGTGCTGGCCATGTTCGCCCGAATGAAGGAAGAGTTCGGCACGATCGACATCCTGGTAAACAACGCCGGCATTCAGAAGGACGCGCCCTTTGACCAGATGACCGTGGCCCAGTGGGACCAGGTGATTGGGGTCAACCTGCGCGGCCAGTTTTTGTGTGCCCGCGAGGCGGTTCGGGAATTCAAGCGCCAAGGGGTCCGGAGCGAAGTATCTTGCGCCGCCGGCAAAATCATCTGCATCAGCTCGGTTCACGAGGTCATTCCCTGGGCCGGCCACGTGAACTACGCTGCTTCCAAAGGCGGCGTCATGCTCATGATGAAGAGCATCGCCCAGGAGGTGGCACCCTATCGCATCCGCGTCAACAGCATTGCTCCGGGCGCCATCCGAACTCCCATCAACGTCGAAGCCTGGGGCACGCCGGAAGCCTACCGGGACCTGATGCGGCTCATACCCTACAAGCGGATTGGGGAAGCTGAGGAAATCGGAAGGGCGGCGGTCTGGCTGGCTTCGGATGATTCGGACTACATGACCGGGGCCACGATGTTCATCGACGGAGGCATGACACTCTACCCCGGGTTCGAAACGGGAGGTTGACCTTCGCGTCTCTTGTAGCGCACACCGCCTCTTCTCAAGCGGCGCCCCCCGTGGGGCATTCAAGAAGTGCCAGGGTCTGACAGCATCGAGTGACCGGTGGTCCTTTCTCTTCGCTGCTTTGCAGGTGCGGGGGCCGCAGACCGGTTGAGGAATCGGAAAAGCGACAATTCACGTCGCCGTTGGAGTGGCATCATGAGTCAGGAAAACGAAAGCAGGACACGCATTGTCATCCTCGGCGCCGGCTTTGCCGGCCTCTATGCCGCGCTGGAGTTGGAAAAGACGCTGGCGCGCGAGGCGGATGTCGAGGTCACGCTGGTCAACCGGGAGAACTTCTTTCTGTTCACGCCCATGCTGCACGAGGTGGCGGCCAGCGACCTGGACATGACTCACATCGTGAACCCCATCCGCAAGTTCTTCCGCCGGGTGCGGTTTTTCGAGGGAGAAGTGGAATCTCTCGACCTGGCTGCCAAACGCGTGGTCGTCTCTCATGGCGTCAGCCGGCACCGTCACGAATTGCCCTACGACCACGTGGTACTGGCCCTGGGCTCGATCACGAATTTCTTCAATCTGCCGGGCCTGACGGAACGGGCGCTGACCATGAAGTCTCTGGGCGATGCCATCCATCTTCGCAATCGCCTGATCCAGAATCTGGAAGAGGCCGATTTCGAATGTTTCCCCGAGCAACGCGAGCCGTTGCTGGCCTTCGTAGTGGCGGGCGGCGGTTTTGCCGGGGTGGAGACCATTGCCGGAATCAACGACTTTGTGCGCGAAGCCATTCGTTTCTATCCCAACCTGACGGAAGAAAACGTTCGGATGGTGCTGGTGCATCCCGGTCCGGTCATCTTGCCGGAACTCGGAGAGAAGCTGGGCGCCTATGCCCAGCAGAAGCTGGCCCAGCGCCGGGTTGAGATCCGTGTCAATACGCGAGTGACGGGCTTCAACGAGGAAGGGGTGAGACTCAGCGACGGGAGCCTGATCAAGTCCGCCATGCTCATCTGGACGGCAGGCACCTCTCCCAATCCCTTGTTACAGACACTGCCCTGCGAAAAAGAGAAAGGCCGTCTCAGGGTCAACGCCAACATGGAAGTTCCAGGCTGGCCGGGTGTGTGGGCCCTGGGTGACTGCGCCCTGGTGCCCGACCCGCAAGGCAAACCCTATCCGCCTACCGCCCAGCACGCACTGCGGCAGGGGCGCGTGGTGGCTCGCAATATTGCGGCCACCGTTCGAGGCGGAACACTACAACCGTTTGTGTTCTCCACTTTGGGCCAGCTGGCCGCCATCGGTAAGCGCACCGGGGTGGCGCGTGTCTTCGGTCTCAATTTCTCGGGGTTCATCGCCTGGTGGTTGTGGCGGACGATTTACCTGAGCAAACTGCCGCGGTTCGAGAAAAAAGTCCGTGTCGCCCTGGACTGGACGCTCGACCTGCTGTTCACCAAGGATTTGGTGCAGTTTACGACCGACCGCGCCACGTCTGTTTCTCATGAGGTTGAAGAGGAACAGGCGGCCGGCACGGCCCGCCAAAACGTCGTGCTTGTTCGCTAGGCGAGGCCCGCTTCGGGCACAGGGCACCGGAAGATTAGCCTCAGAACCGTAAAGGAGGAAGTCCCATGACTCTCTCGAAGGCTCAAAACATTACCAGCTGGATCCTGCAGCTGCTGGCCGCGGCCATTCTGTTTCAAACCTTGTTCTTCAAGTTCACCGGCGCCAAGGAGTCCGTTTACATCTTCTCGACGCTCGGCATTGAGCCCTGGGGCCGCATCGGCTCAGGTGTGGTGGAGTTGATTGCCTCCATCCTTTTGGTGATACCCAGCACCGTCACGGTCGGGGCACTGATTTCGCTGGTGACCATCGCGGGAGCCATCTTCAGCCACCTCACCAAGCTGGGCATCGCCTTGCCGGAGGTGAATGACCGGGGTGAACTCTTTGCTTTGGCCCTGGTGGTCTTTGTGGCCAGCCTCGTCATCCTGTTTTTGCGGCGGAGTGAAATTCCCGTGATCGGTGGGCGGTTGTGAGCCCAAAGTCCCTTGGTGCGAATGCGGCTGATGCAGGCCGGTGGTAGGAGGTGTCTGCGTGATGTGGGCACTCCCTGGGAGCGCGGGCGTCTCGCCCGCCCCACGCGCCGAAGGCGCGCCGCTGCCGTGAATGGATGAAGCCTCGTGGCGAGCGGTCTGCGACCCCTGCGGGGTCGGGGGATTGGATGAGGGACTCGTAATCCAGCGGTGGCGCGCTGCGCGCCACCCCTGGCTAATGGCTGACAAGCCTTCGGCTTGTGCCTGTGAAGATCGGGTGGGTCGTTCGACGAACTACCGGAGGAGCCAGGAGTCAAACGGCAAGCCGGCAGGCCTGCCGGCTTCTAGCCGGTGGTGGCCCTATCCCTGGGAGCGCGGGCGTCTCGCCCGCCCCACGCGCCGAAGGCGCGCCGCTGCCGTGAATGGATGCCTCGTGGCGAACGGTCTGCGACCCCTGCGGGGTTGGGGATTGGATGAGGGACGCGTAATCCAGGGTGGCGCGCAGCGCGCCACCCCTGGCTAATGGCTGACAAGCCTTCAGCTTGTGGCACGGGCAGGTGGCCGGGGACACTGCCACGTGAGCGGCACGGGGTGGTTGTAGGGGCCCGAAGAACGCTATTTCTTGATCTGAATGCTCCCGCCCGCAACAGCAGTCGTGGGTGTCGCGTCGTCCCCAGTCCCGAACTGGTTATCGTAGACGACCGTGCCGGAACTCTTGTCCTGGATCTTGATTCGGAACTTGTCAAGGCCCCCGCCGCCATTGAGATCACCATCGATGGCTGTGAGGATGAACCCATAGTCCCCGGCGCCGTTAATTTTTCCCGACCCCTTGTACTGGGCCCTGGAACCGGAGATGACCAGCCACTCGTAGGCCGAACTGTGGAAGTTCAGGTCGCCAGCCTTGAACTGGAATTCGGTCTGTCCCACAGGAATAGTTGCTCCCTTCTGGTATTTCGAGACAAATCCGAAGTTCGCTTTTCCGCTCAGCGAGAGGTCCATGGTGTAAGCCCCCGCCGGGGAATTGATCCACCCACCGCCGGTCACAAACCCCCCGTTCGGGTCGTAAACAGCGAAAAGGGTGCACTCCTGAGGACTGTAGTTGTCAGCGCGGTCCTGGGCGCGAACGCACAGATTGTAGACACCGACCGGTTGAAGGGGAATGTTGGCAGTCACGTTAACGGGCGAGCCGGGGAAACTGAACCCTGCAGCAGCAGACATCAGCAGGGCGCTGGCCCCGTTGATGGTGTACTCTGCCTTAATGATGTTCGAAGGAGCCGGTGATGGAGAGTCGCTCACTATTGCGGTCAGGGTTCCTTGGGTGTTAATGGCCGCAGGATTAGCCAGCACATTGGCGGGAAGAGCAGGTGCGGTCTTATCGATGTTGATGCCACCCTGGGTAGCCGGACTGCCGGTGTTACCGGCTTTATCCGTACAAGTTCCGGAAGCGGACTGACCCATGCCTTCCGAGCTGAGAACGGATGCAGGGGTACAGCCGGCGATGCCCGACAGCCCGTCCGAACCGCTAAAGGTCACCGTCACATCCGTATTGTTCCAGCCGTAGGCGTTAGCCAACGGGGCGCGGAATGCGGCGGCCACCGGCAGGGTCTTGTCGATGCTGATGCCTCCAATATTGTTCGTGGCAGTATTCCCAGCTCGGTCGGAACAGGTCCCGTTGACAGACTGATTGGCGCCTTCGGCAGAGACCACTGTGTTGTCTGGTGGACTTCCCGGTGCCAGACCCGACAGTCCATCCGTGCAACTGAAACTCACCGTTACATCCGTGTTGTTCCAGCCGTGGGGATTGGCCAGAGGAGTGCGAGAACCGGTGATCACCGGCGCGGTCTTGTCAATATTGATACCGCTCTGAGTGGCCGGATTACTAATGTTTCCGGCTTTGTCCGTACAGGTTCCCGAAGCGGACTGACCCATCCCTTCTGAACTGAGAACGGTGGGAGCGGTACAGCTGTCGATGCCCGATAGCCCGTCCGATCCGGTGAAGGTCACCATCACGTCGGTGTTGTTCCAGCCGTTGGAGTTGGCGGCCGGAGAAGCCGCAGCCGAGGCGGTAGGAGCCGTCTTATCAATTTTGACGGCCGGTGAAAGAAACGTGGCACTGTTGCCCGCCAGGTCAGTCACCATGACCGATCCCGTCACCGATGCTCCTTCCGTCATCAACACCAGTGGACTGGCCGGGCTGCTGGATGCCACCCCGGAAAGGTTGTCGTCGGTGGTGAAGGAGAAGGAAACGTCCGTATTGTTCCAGCCGTTGGAGTTGGCCGCCGGGCTGGCCGGCCCAAACGAGAGGGTCGGCGCCGTGGCGTCCCGCTTGATGATGACGGACTGGGAAGTGGTTCCACCAGCGCTGGTAGCCTGGCAGGTGAATGTTGTTCCAGCCGTGTCAGACGTTACATTGGAGGCGTCGCATCCCGTGGTGGATGAGACGGTCGATTCGGGATCGGTGACGGTCCAGGTCACGGTGACGTTACTGACGTACCAGCCATTGTTGCCCAAGGTGCCGGAAACGTTGGGAGTCACGACCGGTGGCGTTGTATCGACCGGTCCGATGTTGAACGTGCGTGAGGCGGAAACGGCATTGTTGCCGGCTTTATCAAATGCCTTGACAAACCAGGTGTGACTTCCATTAGCGAAGCTGCCGGCGTTCAGAGAAATTCTCCAACCACCGCCTGGGCTGTTGTCCGTACCGACGTGGTTGCCGTCAACATAGAACTCGACACGGTCAATATTGCTGTCGTTGCTGCCGTCAAGAGGCGCTGCCTCCAAGTTGAAGTTGCCACTGACCGTGGCATTGTTCGCCGGGGCCAGCAACGTGACAGTGGGATTCGTGTTGTCTACAACAATGACACCAGTTTGTGAGGCGGGGCTGGTTGTTTCGCTGGTACCGTTGGACGCCAAAGCGATGTACGTGCCGTCTGCGACGAAGGAACTGGCGCTGTTCTTCCCGTCCCAAGTCACGCTTCCGTTAGTATTGCCGTTCACGTTCCCCAGCAAGAATTCCCTGACCAAAGTTCCGCTCGTTGTTCCCACGCGGATCCGGACTCGAAAATCAGCCACTGCCCCACTACCCTGGTTTCGGACGTTAATGACGATGGTGTCTCTCGTTCCTCCGCTGGACGGCTGGTTTGGAGAAAACGGACTATCGACCACACTTTGAATGACCGGAGTGCCATCGGTGAAGGTAGTTTGAGCATTTTGGGCCGAGATTTCACCGCTCGAGAGCAGGTAGAACCTGACACCGATGTCATGGTGTTCCGGTGCAAACTGGTTATTGAAGATCCTTCCGTAGGCGTCGGCTACCGCAGTCAAAGTCCGATCTTCATGGGGTGCAGGATTATCCACCTCATGTAGGACCAGACTGACCGTCTCTCCCGGTTGCCAACCACTGCCCGTAATGGTCACGATCTCTCCGGGGGCGTAGTCGTCTTTGTCAGTCCTGACCGTGGCAAAACCGTACAACTCAGAGGACGACTGATCGGTTCCCCCTGTCACCAGGAGCAGTCCATCAAGCGTCAAGGGGCTTCCGGTCGCAGCCGAGCGAGGCGCAGCAAGCGTTCCCGTCGGTTGGAATAAGCCGGTCCAAGGGCGATACAGTTCTGCCGACGCAAGAGGAGCGCCGGCAAAGGTGCCGCCGACAATCAGGACCTGGTTGTTATGAGGCAGAAGGAAAGCCAGGTGATCGCGACGGGCAACACCCATCGGGCCGCTCATGGCCAACATACCAGTTGCCGGGTCGTACACCTCGGCGGTCGCCAGGTCTTCACCGCCTGAGCTGCCGCCCGCCAGCAGCACTCTTCCGTCGAGCAGGAGGGTGGCTGAAAGGCCGGACCGGGGTACGTTCAACGCTGGGCCAGGAGTGAGGGAGCCGCTGGCCGGATCATAGAGGTCGGTGGTCGCCAGAGAGCCCGAACCATTGGTTCCTCCGGCAATCAACACGCGCCCGTCGGAGAGCACCGCAGCAGCCTGCCCCGTGCGCCCCGATGACAGCAACCCGACAAAGCGAAAAGATCCGCTAGTCGTGTCGAACAACTCGAGTGTGGCACTGACAACCGACCCGCTTTGCCCACCGGCAATCAAGACCTGACCGTTCGGCAAAGCCGAAGCCGTGTGGCCAGACCGGGCCTCCACCATTCCGCCCGTAACGCTCGCCCAAAGGCCGGAGGCTGGGTCATAGATCTCGGCCGCATTGGTAACTCCGCCACCGGTGGTAGTCCCTCCAGCGACCAGGACACGCCCGTCTGCCAGCACAACGGAGATATGATTCCGACGTGGAACATCCATGGGAACAGCAGATGAATAGGAACCGTCGCTATGAAAAAGTTCGGCCGTGACGGAAGGGCCGCTTGAGCCTTCGCCGCCAGTGACCAGAATGCGGCCATCTTGCAGCCGAGCACACGAAGCTCCGGCTCGCATCTCCATCATCGATCCTGTAGGAGCCCAGGTACCACTTGGGACCTGGGTCACCGAACCCTTGATCAGAAGTCCGATGCATAGAGTTAATCCAAGAATAAGCAGGCCATACTTGATTGTGCGGTTCATATCGGGTGCCCCTTTGTTGTCCAAGCGACTGCGTTCTCTGAAAGAGCCGTCTGTCGCTGGATCTGAGCGGAAGAAGGCACTCCACGGGCCAAACCGACCACCGGAAAGCGGCCAGGACGTCTGGCACCGGTATCGCTTCCGGGATCATAGAGTTGCCTGAAACGCTCTCCTGACGGGGCATTTCTGGAAAGTGGAAGAGATTTCCACTAAGTTGGCAGGGTCTCCAGGGAAAGAGGTGCTGAGCGAACGACGACGAACTCAGCTTCGAGTGGGAAGCCGGCTTCCAGCCGTCGTTGCGGGGTCTGGCGACAACCTGGGAAGCAAAGCTGGTTGGGAGGAAGAAGAGGTATGGGCTTGCTGTTGGAAGGCTAAGACCAGGCGAATCAACTCCCGAAGAGGAACAGGCCGGCAGCCGTGTTGCCGGTTTTGGTGGCCGATCTCGAAGGCCATTTGCCACTGGGTCAAAAGCACGCGATAGGCTTGGAGCAGGCTGTTGGCAGGATCATAGATGTGAGTGGCTTCCGACGTGACGCCGTTCAGCTCCACGATCTTGAAAGCGCGGCCCTGCTGAAAGTCGGCGAGGGAGGGGACGCGGATGTCATATCGTCCGAAGTAGAATCCTTTGTAGTGTCGGCTGATCTCATCGATGGCCTTCTCCAGCGTCTCTGTCCAGACCCAGCCACCGTCCAGAAAAAGGGCGCCGCGGCAGTGAGTGCCCAGTTCGACCAGCGGGATCATCTCGCCGGCCTTTGGAACCTCCCACAATCGATTGGCGTGACGCTCCAGGTAAGTGCGCGCGGCGCACACGGCCCGCTTGTCGCGCAGAATGAGCTGGCGAAGGGAACTGTGCCCGTCCCCGGCGACCGAAGGGAAGCGTTTCTCCGTGATGGAGAAGATCCGCCCCTTGGGCTGGTCCGGATAGCGAACGTAGAAAACGCCAAACTCCGCGCCGGGCACATATTCCTGGAGAATGGTTCTGCCGCTTGAGTGCTCCAGGTAATCCTTCACTTGCTCTTGAGAGCGAACGATGGCCACTCCCAGGCCCCGTTGGCCGACGTCCGGCTTCAGCACCACTGGGAAAGACAGCCGGTTGTCCTTCATGAAGGCTTGCACAGCCAGCAATCGCTGCGGCAAAGCAGCTGCCGGCTCCAGCGTGACAAAGCGGGCCACGAACCGGCCGGCCTGTGAAAGCCCTTGCAGAATGGCGGACTTTGATTCACCGATGACGCCGCCGGCCGGCATGGCCGGATTGGCGGCTGTAAAGAGAGTCAGGCTTCGATGCTTGAGCGCCAAGTACGCCAAATAGAAGGCTACCGGAACATACAACAGCCAGGACGACCAGAACTCCCAGCCGACGGTGCGCCGCCAGCGGGAGACCAGCATACGGCGTCCCTCGAAGCTCGACAGGCGGACCGCGAAGCGCGCCACCCCATAGACCAGAAGGGCCGCCAGCCCAAGTCGCACCACCAGGTGTTGACCCTGGAGCATCGCGGAGCGCACCACTTCGCCCCCCAATGTGGCGGAAAGGGCCACCAGCAAGGGTGTCCAGGCGGCACCGGCCGCTACAATGATGATCGCAAACGTCTTGAAGCGGCTGCCGAGCAGCCCCGCCGCCACATAGCTGGGCAGGCGAGATCCGGGAAGAAAGCGGCTGGCGAAGAGGACCTTGCTGCCTTGGCGCGAAAACCAGGCTGAACTGCGCTCCAGATCGCTTTCCTGAACGAACCACTTAAGCGGAGCCCTTTTCAGTGCTGGCCGGCCCAGGAAACGGCCGGCGGCATACAAGAGTAGGTCTCCCAGAGAGATGCCGGCAAAGCAGGCCAGAGTGGCCGGCAGGAACGAGATTTGGCCTTGCGCCACCAGCACGCCGGCAGCGATGCAGGCCAGGTCTTCGGAAATGAGAGTGGCAGCGGCCAGCCAGAAGAAAAGGGTCACGGGGATGGCTCCGATTGTCTGGCGACGGAAGGACGAAGGGAACGGTTTGCCGGGCCGGCGACCGCCATCGGAAGTCGCCTCTTCAGCGAGGCCGCGTTGGGCTCCAGCTGCAAGGCACAAGGTGGCCCCGGCCAATACCGGAAGTCCACTTGCTTTGAAGTGACTTCAATCCAGCTAAAGCTGACCGTGGCGGCGTCTTCACGGTGCATGCAGGTTGAATAGGCGCTCTCCACCGGCAGGTGGCTGGCATGAAAGGCCATCAATGCGTCCAGATCCAAGGACTGCCGACTGCCCACCAGCTTGTGGAAGAGTCGGCGCCGATACACCTCTACGCCTTTCTGGTCAAACGATGAGGAAATCAACGGCATGGACGGATCGCCGTTGCACTCCAGCAGCGAATAACGCCCGGTCCAATGGAAAAGGAGGCCGGCCTGGCCGGGTTCCAGGACCACAATGCTGAACGGGCGATAGCAGTGCAGCCTGGCCCGCTCCAACCGCTGCCGGGCCTCGACCAGCGACTTGCTATCGGCCAGGTCGAACACCAGCAGGCCCCGACTGCGATACTGCCGAGTCTCCTGGCCGTTGCACACCCGGCATGGGTAGCGATTGACCAGGCAGAGGGTCACTCCAAACTCGTTGGCTGCCAGCCAGGTTCCTCCCTGGTCTCCATCTCGTGGGCTGATGAAGCGTGTCCCGCGCCGGGTATGAGCCCTAAACCCAAAGGCGGGCTGTCGTGTGAAACGTTCGTCCCGGTTGCAGAGAAGGTGGTACCCGTCGGGCGTATGCAGCCAGCTCACCGTGCACATAGCTCAACCGACCTCCACCGTTTCAGCGTCGATGGCGCCACGCCGAATTCCGGTGGCGTGGCCAAGCCATTCAGCTGAAGCATGACTGCCATCAGCGCAAAGTGATGCACGGTGTGGCTGATGAGGGACTGCAACTCGCGGAGCACCGAGGATCGGCTCCAGGCTCGGGGTTCGTGCTCTCCGGCGGTGTCTTCCAAACGGACCATCAGCAGTGCCTGGTCTTGCAGGCCCGAGAGACTCTCGAGTTTGTGCATCACCCATTGAAGGCAGGCGATCGCAGCCTGCCTTCCTGTTTCGATCTCTCTGTTTTGACGACGCTCGTCGTAATCGATCCACCCGATTTCGACACCATTGAGGAAGGCGAGATAGAAATCGAGACAATGTCTTAGATGACTTCCGATGCCGTACTGGGAGAACGGGTGCCGGATCTCGGGGTATTCCGTGTCGCTGAGGCGGTTCAATACCTGCAGCCCCTGGGCAAGGATTTCGAGATTCTGTTGGATCAGTGAGACGTGACTTTGCATGGTTGGTTAACTCCGATGACCGGTGTGAATTCTCCTTGCACGGCTTGATGCAGGCTGGCCGCCAGGACTTTTCGATTGTCGGCGCGAATCGAGTGGGAACCGAAGGTCAGGTCCGCCTCGATCGACCTCAATTGAAGCAGGCGGTAGAAATGCGACAAGAACGTCATTTCCCCCCACCAGCACACCGACAGATGCGCCGGGGGATCGCCTGCCGCTGTCCGATAACTGAGGGTTGCATAAGAAACGGGATAGGACGAGCGAATGGCTGGTTCGAGCAAAGCAGAATGAAAGGGTAGGACCTCGCTCCCGGCACTGCTGGTGCCCTCCGGGAACAACAGCACGCCTCGTCCTGCAGCCAGCGTGCGGTCGACGAGCGCGTTCACTCGCACCACGTCGCTTCGTGAATTGCGGTTTACGTAAAGGGTGCCCATACTGCGGGTCAACAGACCGAGGACCGGCCAGCCGGCCACGTCGCTCTTGGAGATGAAGATGCTGTCGAGTCGCGCGGCCAACACCACGATGTCCAGATAGCTGAGATGATTGCAGACCAAAAAAAAGGGTGCCTGGGGAGGGAAGCCCTTCTGCTGGATTCGTATCCCCAGAATGCGGCCAGCCACTCTGGCCCAGTTTCGAAAATGGAAGTTTCGCCACCGGTACGCGGTTTGTGGCCGGCTGGCGAAAAGCGGTGTCAGTGACGCCCACAGTGCGTAGAACAAACCGGTCGTGACGGCCAGAACCAGAGCGCGGCCAAAGCCCCGGAGATGTCGCAGGAAAGATCGCATGGCTCAGGCTCCAAACAGCAAGCGATGGGAGCGGGAGTCCATGGCGTCCACATCGAAGATGACCAGAAAATCGATGGTCTTGAACTGGCGGTCGATGGCGGGAGGGCTGCAGACCCGGGCCCCGTAGCGCAGGTAGGCTCGGAACAGCTTGGGCAGCGTGACGTCACCCAGCGGCTCCGGTCCTGCGGCGCCCTTTCCGCACGCAAAGTCCGATCTGGGTGCGACCGCAAACTCGGCATGCACTTGTCCGGTTTGTTGAAGAAAGGAATAAACGTGATTTCCCTCAGCCATGTCCTGGCTGGTAAGGGAGCAGCACCCGAAGAGGTAACGCTTGCGGTGAAACGCGACGTAAGAAGCGATGCCCTTCCATAACAGAAACAGCACGTGACTGTTTCGGTGGTCCCGGGCGATGCAGGCGCGCCCAAGCTCCACCGAGCTCTCAATCACTCCGGCAGAGAGAGTCGACAGATCGAACTCCTGAGCCGAATAAAAGCCCTGGCCGGCTCGGGCTGCATCCGCGGTTTGCAGCCGGTAGGTACCGACCACTCGTTGTTCCGGCTCGTCGAGCACAATTAAATGGTCACAACTGTCGTCGAACCCATCCCGATCCAGTCCGCTTAATGCGGAAGACTCCAAGCCTTCTCCCAGCTCAAGATTGAAGACCTCGTAGCGCAGCCGAAGTGCCGCCTCGACCTCCCGATGGGTGCGCGCAAAACGGGCCAGGTATCGGCCGTCTCGGATCTCCGTTTGGGGAAGCGGCACGCCCGAGGTCGGGTTGAACAACGGCTGAAGCTCCCCGCCAGGCTGCACCTTGTTTGCAATTGATGTTTCCATCTTGCTTTCCTCAGACTCCCCGATGGACCGCGTTTTCCAGGCCTGCCGGCCAGGTTGTCAAGTTCACGCTTCGTTCATCTATATACCCCTCCAGGTGGTCCCTATTCCTTATTCGAACTCTTCCAACCGGCGATATTTCCGCCTGGTTCGCCAGGCCGGTGGAGCAACACCGGTTCTCCCGGCTAACCCCTGGCTGGTTGCCGTCATTGAATAAGGAATCCGGCAAGTCGAAGGGCTCAGGGGCGGTCGTTGAGATGCGAGAAGCGGCATCCTCCAGCTCACGCCGTTTGAACGGCAGCGAGAACCCAGCTGGAATAAACGGGCGCCCCGCACGGCATACAGGGTCAGCAGCTGGATGACCCCATCCGCAGCTGCGACCTGGCGATGGAAGCCAACTCCCATGAAACGGCCAGGCACGACTTCAACACTTTTAAAGGAGGAATCACCTATGCGCGCGGTGCGCTTCATCAACCCCCGGCTCTTCCAGGCAGGTTGCCTGGTCCTGGTTGGCGTTTTGGCTCTGGGAACCGTTGGTCTCGCCAACCATCAACACACCAGCAGTAAGTTCGAAGGACCCAAAGCCAACACGGGCACCGTCTCCCACTCCAAGCAGGGCCACATGCATGTCCTGACCTTGTCTGACGACTTTGTCGTGCCGGACACACCGGCTCCGCACTGGCAAGTTGTGGACTCCAAGGGCAATGTCTACCTGTTGAACCGGCTGAAGATCAAAGGAGACAAGTTCAACCAGAGCATCATGCTGCCCGCCTATGTGAAGGACGTCTCGAAAGTCCAGATCTGGTGCGCCTTTGCCGAGACTCTGCTGGGCGAAGCCAAGTTTGCGGATCCCGTGAAGTAACCCATCACTCCCCGGACGCCGGTTGTCAGGTCCAGCCAGCTGCGGCGAAACCTGGATCAACCGGCAGCTCCCGGGAATTCAGAGCGAGGAGAACGGACAATGAATTCTGTAAGAAGAATGATTTTCGGGCTGGCATTCATCCTGGTGGGAGCCTCTATTTCGGAAGCTCAGGTAACCTCCAGAAAGACGCTGACCCTGGAGGGCGCCAGAAATGTGATCGCCAGTGCCCTGGCCGAGGCAAAGCGCCTCAATGCCCCAGGCGGGGTGGTGGCGGTGGTGGATGAAGGCGGGAACCTGATGGCCCTGGAACGGCTGGACGGCACCTTTGCGGCAGGCGCGAACATCTCGATCGGAAAAGCCCGAACTGCCGTGTTGTTCAAGCGTCCCACCAAGGCCTTTGAAGACATTATTCGCAATGGACGCACACCCATGATTGCCTTGAACGATTTCACCCCGCTGCAGGGGGGCGTGCCGGTCATGTTGGAAGGGGAGGTGGTTGGAGGAGTGGGCGTCAGCGGGGCCGCCAGCGCCCAACAGGATGAGGAAATTGCCATTGCAGGAGCGAATGCCGCAAGTCAGTTTGGCTCTCCTGCGCATGTCAGCTTCTTCGACAGCGGTAAAGTGAAGGACGCCTTTGCCAAGGGTTCAGTGTTGTTCGATGGCAGCGAAAAGTACATGGTTCATACCAGCCGCCGCGACAAAGCCGGCTTAGCAGAAGTTCACTTGAAGGATTCGGACATCATTTACGTGCAGGAAGGTTCGGCCACGCTGGTGACCGGTGGTTCCGTTGTGGAGGCCAAGTAATGTCGCGCCTGACGAGATACGTGGCAGCCAAATCAGCGGAGGAGAAGCGCGTCAGATCCAAAAGGGCGACGTGATCATCGTGCCGGCTGGAACGCCGCACTGGTTTAAGGAAGTTCCGGCACCGATGACGTACTACGTCGTCAAGGCCCGCTGAGAGCCGCCTCGAATTCGTGGCTCGCGGTAGTGATCGGCTGCAGCCCAGTCGCTCACAGTCGGCCGGGTCAGCCGCAAATCGAGTCACGCGGTCAACCCGGCCTGCAGTTGTATTTGAGAGATCGTGAAGGGAGAACGGTAATGAAGAGGAAAGCGAAGCGGCATGTGGTGTTCGCGATAATATGGCTGCTGGGCTTGACGGCCTTGGGCCGCAGCGAGCATTTTCCGACCAAACCCGTCTTGACACTGCAGATGGCCAAGCAGGCCGTGGCCTCCGCCGAGGCTGAGGCCCATAAGCGGGGTGCCACGGTGGTGATTGCCGTGGTGGATGATGGCGGGCACTTGCTTCTGTTGGAGCGACTCGACGATACGCAGGTGGCCAGCGTCGAAGTCGCGATTGGCAAGGCTCGCACGGCCGCGATCTTTCGCCGACCCAGCAAAGAGTTTGAGGACCAGGTGCGCAACGGCCGTGTGGCAGCACTGGCTCTGCCGGGCGCAACCGCCCTGCAAGGAGGAGTTCCGGTTTTCCTCGGCGGGAAAGTGGTGGGAGCCGTGGGAGTCAGCGGCAACACGCCGCAAGAAGATGAAGACATCGCCAAAGTAGGAGCTGCCGCGGTCGATGGCGCCGTGCGGGGAGGTGGCCAGTGAAACCGACGAGATTCCTGGCGCTCTGGACAATTGCCCTGCTGGTTGCCGGCTCGGCTCTGGCGGTGGGCTTGGAGGTTCCCGGTGGCGCTCCGGATGCCTCTGTGAACCTGGCCACGCGCGAAGGCCTGCAGCTGGTGCAGGGCCAGTGGCGCTACAGCGATACCCGGATTATTGAAGTGGATTTCAAGGCCGCAGGCTCCGACGGCCAGCCTACCGGTGGGCCGAACAAAACCTACGACTACACTCCCCACGCCGGAGGGGCTGATTTCGACGATTCCGCTTGGCAGATCCTGGATCCGACCACGCTCGATCAGCGGCGCTCGACAGGGAGACTCTGCTTCAACTGGTACCGCATCCGGTTCACGGTTCCGGCCAAGATCGATGGTTTCGATCCAAGAGGATCGAACGTAGTCTTCGAGACCTCCTTGGACGACTACGCTGAGATCTGGGTGGACGGGGAGTTGACCCGCGGATTGGGCCAGAGCGGAGGCTCGGTGGTGAGCGGCTGGAATGCTCCCAACCGGCTGGTGGTCGGCCGCAACGTGAAACCCGGTCAGAAGATTCAGCTGGCCATCTTCGGCATCAACGGTCCGCTTTCCAATCCTCCCACCAATTACATCTGGATGCGATACGCCAAACTGGAGTTCTACAAAGGCGGAGTGGTGCCCGTTACAGGGATGCCACGCGAAGTCAATGTGGAGGTGGTTCGGCTGGATCCGGCCATCGACGAAATCGTTCCACCCAACCCGAAAATCTTCAAGCTGGCCGAAGGCTTCCAATTCACGGAGGGTCCGGTGTGGGTTCCCGCCAAGGGCGGTTTGCTATTCAGCGACCCCAACAACAACACCATCTACCAGTACCTCCCCGATGGACAACTCTCCGTCTTTCGGGACAAGAGTGGATATGAAGGAGCCGACATCGCCGAATACGGGCAACCGGGCTCTAACGGCCTGGCGCTGGATCCTCAGGGGAGACTGACGATCAACCAGCACGGCAATCGCCGGGTGGTGCGGTTGGAGCCGGATGGGCAGCTGACTGTTCTGGCTGACAAGTACGAGGGCAAACGGCTGAATAGCCCCAACGATCTGGTCTATCGGTCGGACGGCACGTTGTTCTTCACCGATCCGCCGTTCGGCTTGCCCAAGTTTTACGACGATCCGCGTAAAGAGCTGCCGTTCAGTGGCGTCTTCGCGCTTCATGGGGGGCAACTGCGGCTGGTGAGCGCGGATTTGAAGGGACCTAACGGAATTGCCTTCTCGCCTGACGAGAGGTATCTGTACGTCGGCAACTGGGATGAACAGAAGAAGATCGTCATGCGGTACGAGGTTGCCGCGGACGGCCGTCTATCCGCCGGAAAGGTGTTCTTCGACATGACCGCTGCCAAAGGCGAAGATGCGATCGACGGCCTCAAGGTGGATGAAAGAGGGAATGTGTACGTGTCGGGACCGGGAGGGCTTTGGATCCTGTCGCCTGATGGAAAGCACCTGGGAACGGTCGTCGCTCCCATGCATCCGCATAACATGGCTTGGGGAGACGCCGACGGCAAGACCCTCTACCTTACAGCCCGCAACGGCCTGTACCGCATGAGGCTGAACGTGCGTGGCACCTCTCCAGCGCTCGTTTCGCGCAAGTAGCTTGCCTCTCCTGCCCAGCCGGCAGAGAGTTTGGCGGCCACCGTTGTGAAGGTTGCTGCAGGCCCGCCGGCTCTGGACGTTGACGGTGAGATTGACCACTGCACGGGAGGTTCGCCGTGCTGAGAACAGGAACCTTAGAACCGGCCGCAGGGGTGGCCGGTCCCCGTTTCAATCATGTCTCTTCGACATTGGATTCGACCTCCTCGGTTATGGCCCGCGGACTCGCACAGTTCCGGCCGGCGCGTCACCTGGCTCGAACTCTTCTTCGACCTGATTTTTGTAGCGGCCGTCGCTCAGGTGGATGCACCCCTGGCTTCGGACTATTCCTTCGTCGGAGTCGCGCGCTTCCTGGCCTTCTTCCTCCTCATCTGGTGGGCGTGGACGGGGCACACCTTGTACTCCACCCGGTTCGACACGGATGATCTGGTTCAGAGATCCTTGACGCTCGTTCAGATGTTTGCCGTGGCCGCCATGGCTGCCAACGCCAGGGACGCTTTCGACAGCCGCTCCTCCGCTGGTTTCGGCGCGGCCTATGCAGCGATGCGCTTCATATTGGTGGTGCAGTACCTGCGGGCCTGCCGGGTTGCCGAATCGCGCCGACTGGCTTGCCATCATGCCGCCGGTTTCGGAGTGGCGGCGCTGTTGTGGCTGGCCTCGGCCCTGATTCCGGCTCCTGGCCGCTACTGGCTCTGGGGGCTGGCCTTGGTGGTGGACCTGGGGACACCTTGGCTGGCGGTTCAGCATACCCGGCGATTCCCTCCAGATGCCGCCCACCTTCCGGAACGATTCGGCTTGTTCACTATCATCTTGCTGGGAGAATCCGTCGTGGCCGTGATGCACGGCATGGAAAGCCAGGAGACCTGGCCGCTGGCGGCAGCCATCTCGGCCTTTCAGGGAATGGGAATCGCCTTCTGCATCTGGTGGGCCTACTTCGACGGCGCTGCCGGAGCCACCAGCCGCTTCATCCGTTCCACGCAGGACTCCGTGCGCTTTCACGTCTGGACCTATGCGCACCTGCCGCTGTACCTGGGTATTGCGATTATGGGTGTGGGTGTAAAACACGTCATCTCTCTGGCTCCAGGTTCCCATCTCGAACCCTCTGAAGTGTGGATCCTGTGCACGGCGGTGGCCCTGGTCATCGCGGCGCTGGCGAGCATCGCGGGCAGTGCCGACGGCGCGCAAGAGCGACGGGACTTTGGCGGCTACCTGCTGCGACAATACTTGTTAGCCGCTTCAGCCTTAGCTGTGGCCCCTGCCGGTTCATACGTTCCTCCGGTAGTACTGGTGTCAATCCTGACGAGTCTTTGCGTTCTGCAGGTTGTAGCTTCCGTTTCGGGCGCCAAGGAACCTGAACCCCAACAAAAGTCGATTGACGAAGTTCCAGAATTTGGGGTCGAGCCCTGACCCGACCAGCCGCCCTCCCCCCTCCCCGGAATAGGCTTCAAAAGTCGGGGCATCTAGCCAGAGAAGGTCGAAGTCTGAGAAGGATCGGAAAAACGATGCGCGACTCGGATCGATTTATCCTGTGGGGCGGCGCCCTTTTAGTCTCGCTTTCAGTTTGGGTTCTCGGTGCGGGGCAGGACGCTAAAGAAACGTCGGACCAGCCGGTGAAGATCGTCCGTTTGGATCGGCGGTTCGATGAGTTGGTGCCAGCCAACGCAACGGTGGAGCGGATTGCCGGCGGTTTTGCCTGGGTGGAAGGGCCTGTGTGGCACCGCGGGGGCAACTACCTCCTCTTCTCCGATATTCCCAACAATGCGATTTTCAAGTGGGAACTCTGCACGGGGGCGCAACTCTTTCTGCAGCCAAGCGGATATACCGGCGCTCTTCCTTTCTCTGGACGGGAACCGGGATCCAATGGCTTGACTTTCGACAGGCAAGGCCGGCTGGTCCTGTGCGAGCACGGCGACCGACGCATTGCCCGCCTGGAACGCGACGGTCAGAAAGTGACGCTTGCCGACCGCTTCGACGGAAAGCGCCTGAACAGCCCGAACGATCTGGTCTACCATTCGAGCGGAGACTTGTATTTCACGGATCCGCCATTTGGACTTCCCAAGGCCTTTGATGATCCGGGTCGCGAGCTTCCGTTCTGTGGCGTCTTTCGCTTATCAGCGGACGGACGACTGACTCTCTTGACTACGGACCTGAAGGCGCCGAATGGCATTGCCTTTTCTCCGGATCAGACCACGCTCTATGTGACCGATGTCGATCCCCGTCGGCCGGCTTGGCTGGCATACGATGTCAGGCCGGACGGTACGCTGGGCAAGGGGCGCGTCTTCTTTGATGCAACCCCGTTCACCAGGCTTTGGAAGGGGGCACCGGATGGACTGAAGGTGGACCAGGCAGGAAACCTCTTTGCGGCAGGGCCCGGCGGGCTTTACATTTTCGGGCCGGATGGTAAACACCTGGGAACGTTTGAAACAGGCGTGCCCACGGCGAATTGCGCCTGGGGGGAAGACGGATCGACGTTGTATATCGCCGCCAGCACAGCCATCTATCGCGTTCGGGTCAAGACGACAGGAACGGGATATTGAAGGGACGACAGGGTCGAGAGAAGGTGCTCTGCGGATCCGACTGCCAGGTTGGCCAGGCGCTTCACCGTGAAGCGCCTGGTCCTGTACTTGGTTGGGCCATAGCTCGTGGGTGGCCCTGGCGAAGGGCCTCTCAGAACCCAGGCCGCACCATCCCCAACCATCACCCCATTTCCGAAAATTGCTTCTTCATGCCGGCTTCCATCTCCTCCGGGGTGGGTTCCGACTTGTGGGTGGCCAGCATCCACTTGTTGCCGTCGGGATCGACCAGCGTAGATGTGCGGTCGCCCCAGAACATGTCGGTGGGTGGTTGAAGCACCGTTGCCCCTGCTTTGCCGGCCTGGGCCGTGACCTGATCCACGTCTTCGACGTAGACATACAGCGTCGCCGGTGTGTTGCCCAGGCTCTTGGCGCTGGTGGCTTGCCAGGCCGGGTTTTCCGGACCCAGCATGAGCACCGAATCTCTCAGCTTCAACTCGGCGTGCAGGGGTTTCCCGTCCAGACCCGGCATCACACCACGTCCTTCAAAGCCAAAGGCCCGCTGGTAAAAATCATAGGCCTTCTGGACGTCGGTTACCGTGAGCATGGGCGTGATGGCCGAACACTGATTTCGGTTCAAGGGATCGATCTGACTCTTAGCGGCTTGACTCATGACTACCTCCTCTTTATGCATTCAACGGATAGGGTCTCAGCGAAGAACACTGTCGGCCACAAAACTCCTGTCGTCGAGCGAAACAGGTGACTTACCTCGAAATGAATCCGGCGACTCGCTTCACCTCCCAGTGGCCGACGGATACCGGATTCCGACAGGGCACAACGATCAAACTGTCCACCCGGACACGCGTCGAACCGATGACTTAAAGTCTAGCGGCATGTTCGTGGCTGCGCCAGGTGAAACCTGGGTTGCCGAACCTCCGGTCAAGGCTCTTGGAATTGATCGGCGCCGTCGCCCGCTTCAGCCGCCCGCAATAGCCCCCACCACCATGAAGGGCTCCACACCCTGTGCCACTGCTTCGGGCAAGGGAGCATCCGGCGGTTCGAGAGACAGGTCCTGCTCGCAGGCAAAGAAACGGAGGAACGGCCGGCGCTGCTGCGTCACATGGTCACGAATCGTTCCCGCCAGCATCGGATAGCGAGCCTCCAGTGCGTCGAGGACCGATCGCTGTGTGATCGGTCCTTCCACCTCGAGCTGCACCTCACCATCCACCCGGGCCAGTGTTCGCAGATGAAAGGGAAGGATGACTCGAATCATGACAATGTCTGGGCCTCAACAGAGAGCACGGCAGGAAGGTCCCGGACAATGGGAGCCCACCTGTCTCCACCATTGGCCGAGGCGTACACCTGCCCACCGGTGGTGCCGAAATAGATACCACACGGATCGAGGGAATCCGCGGTCATGGCGTCGCGCAGCACGTTGACGTAGCAGTTGCGTTGTGGAAGGCCGTTGGTCAGAGCTTCCCATTCGTTGCCGCCCGTTCGGCTGCGATAAACGCGCAGTTTGCCCTCCGGCGGGTAGTGTTCGGAGTCGCTTTTGATCGGAACCACATAGACCGTGTCCGGTTCGTGGGCATGAACTTCGATGGGGAAGCCAAAATCGGTCGGCAAATTTCCGCTGACCTCGTACCACGATTCGCCACCGTTGTCGGTGCGCATGACGTCCCAGTGCAACTGCATGAACAGCACCTGGGGGCGGGCGGGGTTCATGGCCAGGCGGTGAACGCAGAAACCGACTTCCACGTTCGGATCGGGCAGGTACTGAGACTTTAGCCCCCGATTGATGGGACGCCAGGTCTGGCCGCCGTCGTCGGTTCGAAAGGCGCCGGCTGCCGAGATGGCAATGAACATTCGGCTGGGGTTCTTGGGATCGAGAAGGATGGTGTGCAGACCCATTCCGCCGGCGCCGGGCTGCCACTTGGAACCGGACGGATGCCCGCGCAGACCGGCCAGCTCGTGCCAGGTCTGGGCACCGTCGGTGGTGCGGAACAGGGCGGCATCTTCAACTCCGGCATAGACCGTATCCGGATCGGTCAGCGACGGCTCCAGATGCCAGACCCGCTTGAACTCCCAGGGGTGCTGCGTGCCGTCGTACCACTGGTGTGTGGTGAGAGGCTTGCCGCTCTCGGCGGAAGTGTCATAGACGAATTTGTTGCTTTGTCCGATCGGCATCCCGTCAGGCGTTGTGGTTGGCTCGCCTGGTTGGGTGCCGGGTTGCTCCCATGTCTTGCCTCCATCGCTGGAGCGCTGAATGATCTGACCGAACCAGCCGCTGGTTTGCGAGGCATACAACCGATCGGGGTCGGCAGGCGAGCCTTTCAGATGGTAAATCTCCCAGCCTCCGAAGTGTGGGCCGCTCACTTCCCAGCGCTCGCGCTTGCCGTCCGAAGTGAGGATGAACGCACCCTTTCGGGTGCCGACCAATACTCTGACCTTGCTCATAGAATCTCCTTATGATCGAGTGTGAATCGAGGACTTAGTTAGGAACGTTTTTGGAACTCTTCACAAAGGTAGGACCCTTCCTGACGGAGGACGGTCCCTTAGCGGCCGGGAGCCGTCCCCACTTCTTTCCGTTTATGCCAGAATCGCGCCGGCTTCTCGAAAGAGCATCGAGTTCAGTTGATGCAACATGGATTCCACTTCAGCCCGGCTGCATTTCAGGTTCAAGGCAATCTGATCTTCCTTCCACCCCAGATAGTGTTTCCAGATGAACGCATTCTTTTGCTTTTCGGGCAGATGGTTGAGCATCTCGACGATCAGCACACTGAGGCGTTCTCTCAGTTCTGGTTGCAGCATCTTCCGAACAGCAAACATCACTTCCTCACTTTCCCACTCAACTTCAACCTGTATCAGACGCCTATATAGACGACATTCAGCCGATAAAGTTGCATGTGTGTTTTGTAATAAAGTTGTAAACCGTCCTGGAAATCTTTCGTGGTCACCGGCACCAACCATCTTCTTTCACGTTCGAACGAGTGGACGGTAGAGAAGGTCCCAAAGCACTGCTTCAACGGTCACTGGGATTAGCCCGCTGCCCTTCTGCAGGTGATGCGGAGCAGAAGGCCTTTGATGGCAACCCGGGGGCTCACCCGGAAGCTGTCGCTTCCGTGCTCTTACTTCCGGGAATCATCTTCCTGGTGAGCAGCAAGATCAGCGTTCCCACCAGCCAGGGGACCAAGGATCCGGCGGTTGTCCCCAGCAAGAGGTGAGCGGCGAGGTGAGACCAGGTCTTGCCGTCCTGGCCGAAACTGAACTCGGGTGCGCTGTAGATGTTGTCATGGCTCGTGAAGATCGCCAGGGCGATTGCTGGAACGATGATGGCTTGTGCCGCCAGACTCAGCAACAGGCAAACCATCAAGAGCTGCTTGCTCCCGCCGAAGCCGCGGGCATGGATGCGCACGGAGTAGTACAACACTCCGATCCACGCCGCCGCCGTCACACTAAACCACCTGGCGGTAGCATTGGGCACACCACCCAGAGACAACACCAGTCGAGTGAGCCCAACCACGAGAATCAAGGTGATGAAGAACCGGGAAAAGGTAACATACTCGGCCAGACGTTTGCCAAAGATCGTCATCGAAAACCTCCTATTTAGGAATCAGTCGAATACCGAAGGTCGTCCGGTGTAATGGGAACTTGTCACAACGATCGGTTGGCGGCGCTGCAGCCCGCCGGGTCGTACAACGCGCGAATTTCCATCTCGAGTTCTTCGATTCCCGCCTGGATGTGAACCTCTACGACGCGGTCGGCGAATTGAATCGCTTCCTCCTTCGATTGCGCTTCCAGAATGGCGTAGCCTCCAACGAGTTCCCGAGTCTCGGCGAAAGGCCCGTCGATCAAAGTGCGCTTTCCGCCGGAGTATTGGAGGCGGCAGCCCTTCGAACTCGGCTCAAGCCCGCCCGAGGCCACTAGCTTGCCTGCCCGTATCATCTCGGCACTCAGCTTTCCCATGCCTTCCACCAGTTCCCGGCTGGGAGGAAGGCCGGCTTCGTAGTCTTTGGTTGCCTTGATCATCATCATGTATTGCATTGTCTTGTCTCCTTGTCGTCTTCAAGTTGAGGCCTGTTCCAGCATGCGATGCTCGACCGGCTCTTTTGACGGTGTGTCGAATGAGTGGAGGCCAAATCGACAGGGTCGCGAGCCTTTTGTTAGTGGTTCATGAAAGGATGTCGGCGTTGGCTTCGGATAGCTGTTCCCATCGAGTCTCCCTGGCGCTCCACCGTCTCTTCCATGTCACGAAAAAGCGAGCAGGGCAGCTGTAGTTGGGGCCGGAACCGAGCGGTTTTGGTTGCAACGCCTGCTTGCTGCCCTTGCCGTGGCACCCACGGCGTGACGGACGAGTGCCCGGTCTTGGGGGCATCGTCCAAGAAACAAAATCGCGAATCGAATCAGCTGAAAAGGATCTAAGGAGCCTGCTCGCAGTTGACCATCCAGGGAATGCCAAATCGGTCCACCAGCATGCCGAAACGGACAGACCAAAAGGTTTGCTGGATTGGCATTCGCACGGTCCCGTTCTCCGACAGATCGCGAAACACACGTTCGGCCTCGGCCGGCTCCTTGATCTGGACGGCTACAGAAAAGCCCCTGGGTTCTTCGTAGTGATCGGGCAAAGCGTCGGAGCCCATCAGGACCTGGTCTCCCAGGATCAGGCTGGCGTGTATGATCTTGCTTTGCCAGTTGGGAGGGACATGGCTTGCTGCGGGCGTCTCTCCGTGCGGGATCATCGCTTCGATCCTGCCACCGAGACATTTCTGATAGAACTTGAATGCCTCCTCGCACTCACCGCGGAAAACAAGGTAGGGATTGAATCGCATGGGATGCTCCTTCATCTATATATGGGTAGGGGGTTGACTGATGATGGTTGCCATTGGCATCGTCAAAAGGATGTGACGCACAAGTTGGTCGGGAAACTAAGCGACCTTCGAAACAGGTGATACCCACACTAGGACTGCTCGTAGGCCCGCTTCAGAGCCGCGATGTCGATCTTTTCCATTTGAAGCATCGCGCGCATGACGTTACTCGATTTCTGCGGATCTCGGTCCTGCAGCAGCTTGCCTAGGACCGAAGGGATGATCTGCCACGATACCCCATACTTGTCGGTCAGCCATCCGCATTGTTGTTTCTTCCCGCCTTCGGAAAGCTTCTCCCAGAGCTCATCCACTTCTTCCTGACTTTCGCAGTTCACGAAGAACGAAATGGCGGGAGAAAATGTGAAATGGGGACCGCCGTTCAAGGCCATGAATTCCTGACCATCGAGCTGGAAGGCGAGAGACATGACCGATCCCTTGGGCCCCGGTCCTTCGTCTCCGCAGCGTGTGACGATCCCGATTTTCGAGTTCTTGAAAATGGATGTATAGAACGTTGCAGCCTCCTCGGCTTGGTGATTGAACCAAAGGAAAGGGGTGATTTTTTGCATCGCGTTTTCCTCCACGGTAGCGAGCCAGCGAACGATTCTTGGTCGACTCGGACCCGCTCATCGCCATTCGCTAAAGTAACGGGCGACCCCAGATTCTGGCATCGCTGGCTGGGTTAAGGTGATGGCCATGGTTGGACCCGAAGAGAAGAGGGTGAGGAGCGGATGAGGGCTGGCGACGGCCCAACTACAACCCTTGATCGCCGTACGGCTCTGGGATGAAGCTGCAACCTGGTCGGCACGCGGCAACGGCGCACAGTACAAGGGGTGTAGATCTCTCCCCGCGGCAATTCAGGCCACTTGTGTTTCCTTCTGACGCCGCTACTTCCAAGTATCCAACTGTGCGCGCAGGCGCTCCTCCTGCTCGCGCAACTCAGGCGTGAGGGCCGGGCCGAAGTCGTCCGCTTCGAACACCTGACGAATTTCGATTTCTCCTTCGGCCCCGGTTGGATTGGGGCAGCGTTTAACCCATTCGATGGCTTCTTCCTTCGACTTCACCTGCCACAACCAGAAGCCAGCAATCAGCTCCTTGCTCTCGGCAAAGGGTCCATCGATCACTGTCCTGTTCGTTCCTGAGAAGCGCACACGAGCCCCTTTGGAACTGGGATGAAGGCCCTCGCCTGCCAGGAGCACGCCGGCTTTCGCCAGCTCTTCGTTGTATTTTCCCATCTCGGTCAGGAGCTGCTCGCTGGGCAGGACTCCTGCCTCGGTGTCTTTGTTGGCTTTGACCAAAACCATGAATCGCATTGTGACGTCTCCTCCTGTGGGGCCATGCTCTGGCCTGCTGTTGAAACAAACGCGGATCGGTTCAGTGCGAGTCCTGCCGGCATCTGCTTTGGCCTCACGCTGAGCCGCAAGCGCCAACGCACCGGGTGTCGAAGTCTCTGCGGGTCTTGCGCCCAGGCCTGCCGCCAGGATTCGCGGTAAGATTCTATTTGCCCGGCAACCCCGGCACCTCCATCACCGGGCGGACTTCCACCGTGCCGATGCGAGCGCCCGGAATCCGCGCTGCAATGCCGATGGCTTCCTCCAGATCCCGGGCCTCAACCAGAAAGTAGCCTCCCAATTGCTCGCGAGTTTCGGCGAAAGGACCATCGGTGACGAGCCGCTTTCCCTCCCGGACCCGCACGCAGGCCGTTTCTTCAGTCGAGTGCAGGGGTGCGGCGTCGTGGTAGTGCCCGGTCGCGTGGAGTTGTTGAGCCAGTTGCACAGACTCCTGCAACATCTGCCGCCGCTCTGCTTCAGGCCGCTTGCGAAACGATTCTTGGTCGTGGTGAACCAGCAGCATGTACTTCATCTATTCAGCTCCGGAATGAAGTGACACCCTTGTAAAAGAACCGGCAGTCTCTCACCCAGCATCCGTTGTTTCCCTCTCGGATCGAGAGGTCAGCGCTGGACGCCACGTTGCCGGGATTGGATGGCCGGCCGCGTTGTAAACGCCTCCCTGCGTGGAAGGGCCGGCCCAGAGTATTTTGAGTGCCGGCTACGGCGAATGGCTTAGTCCGGACCGATCTTTCCTGGGCTCCATCCGCCCGCGAGGACGACCGCAGCGCTGCGCGCCAAACACTAACCACCCGGCAGGCCCGGGACGTCGATGACGGGCCGAACCTCAACCGTTCCCATGCGTGCCACAGGAATTCGCTCGGCGATACTCATCGCTTCATCCAGGTCCTTGGCCTCGACGAGAAAATAGCCCCCCAACTGCTCCCGGGTTTCTGCGAACGGCCCGTCCGTCACCAATCGTTTGCCCTCTCTCACCCGAACGCTGGTGGCCGTTGAGGTGGGGTACAACGGCGCGGCGGCCAGGTACTGCCCCTTGGCATGGATCTCCTGGGCGAGTTGAGCCGACTCCACATAACAGGCTTCCCGCTCGGCGTCACTCAGGGCTTGTTCGTCGAGGTAGATCAGCAGCATGTATCTCATCTCAAGTCTCCGTCGGTATGTCGAACAGCCAATGCCGGAATCGACACGTTGTTCGAAGATTATTTATACTGGGGTATGCTATCAGACCCAAACACGGCCATTGAAACGGTTTATCGCTCCGACTGGGGCCGCATTGTCGCCGCCTTGATTCGCCTGTTTGGCGATTTCGACCTGGCGGAAGAAGTGGCTCAGGAAGCTTTTGCCGTGGCGGTTGATCAATGGCGAACGTCAGGTGTGCCGGAGTTTCCACGGGCCTGGATCATCCAGACCGCCCGGCACAAAGCCATCGATCGCTTACGGCGGCGCAAGCGGTTCGAGGAAAAAGTGGAGTCGCAATTGGCCGTTTCCCTGCCACCGGCCATCGAAGAGCCGGCCTATGACACCAGCGAAATCCCCGATGATCGCCTTCGCCTCATGTTTACCTGTTGCCACCCGGCCCTGGCCCCCGAGGCCCAGGTGGCGTTGACGCTTCGGATGCTGGGCGGTCTTGAAACCGACGAAATCGCCCGCGCCTTTCTGGTGGCGCCTGCGACGATGGCCCAACGGCTCGTCCGGGCTAAAAGAAAGATTCGCGATGCCGGCATTCCCTATGTCGTGCCGGCCACCGGCGACCTGCCGGCGCGGCTGGATGCTGTGCTGACGGTGATCTATTTGATTTTCAACGAGGGCTATGCCGCGACACGCGGAAGATTAGTGCGGGCCGATCTTTGTGCCGAGGCCATCCGCCTGGCACGCCTGGTGAGGACCTTGATGGCTCCCGCTACGCCGGCCGAGGCCACGGGGCTCCTGGCCCTGATGCTGCTCCACGATTCACGCCGCTCGGCACGCCTCGACGAAGCCGGCGATCTGATCCTGCTGGAAGAGCAGGACCGTGGCCGCTGGGACCAAGGGCAGATCGGCGAAGCGCTGCCTTTGGTGGAGGAGGCGCTGCAAAGTAATCCTGGGCCTTTCGCCCTTCAGGCGGCCATTGCAGCCGTCCACTGCCGGGCCGCTCGAGCCGAAGACACGGATTGGGGCCAGATTGTCCGGCTCTACGAACTGCTCGAGTCGGTGCAACCCTCTCCCGTCGTCTCGCTGAATCGGGCTGTGGCGGTGGCCATGGCAGACAGCCCTCGGTCGGCGCTGGAGCTGGTCGATGCCCTGGCGGCGGGTGGCGACCTGGACGGATACCATCTCTTCCATGCCGTGCGCGCCGACCTGCTGCGCCGGCTGGGATTGCTGCAGGAAGCAGGAAAGAGCTACGCACGCGCTCTGGCGCTGGCGACCAATGAAAGCGAGCGGCGCTTCCTCGAAAAACGCCTGCGACAGGTTCAGTCGCCGGTGGCGTGAGGCCAGGCCGCGAACACTGAGACGGTATGCCTACCGGCTGTGAGGAGAAGAGGCCTGCTCCCGGGAGGCAGCCGACAAAAAGCAGCCCCTCCTTGCGCAGGCTCCGCCGCGAGGCGATGTGTGAAGCGTTCGATTTTGGTGTGACCCGGATGCTTGCAGGCTTTTCGAGACCTTCGAGCCGTCTACAACTCCTATGCAGACCCGGCGCCCCCGCCGCTCCCGCCGTTAGGAACTCTTGCAAGGATCAAAGAGGCGGGGTATAGTGATCGCCATCATAGGTGGAGTGGTATTGGAGCCGGTAGCAGCTGTGGTGGGAATGCGACCTCATGACTGCGTAGCTGAGGAGATGGAGGCCGCAGCCGAGTGCGGCGAAGCGACAAGCAGGTCATCTTCGGCAGGCAGCAGCTGCGAGTGGGGTCACGGTGGACAAAAGTCAGGCTCTAATGAGGTGCCACGAGCCCTATATATTAAGGATAGGCCAAGCGGGAGTAATTCAGCGGTAGAAATCTAAGGAAAAAACAACAACAAGGAAGACCGCAGTAAAAGCAATCATACCAGCCTGTTAAAGCCACTCAGTTTTGTGAGTGGCTTTTCTTTTTTGCCCTTCTTTCACAAAAACCGTTGTACAGACGTTGTAAGAAACGTATCCTGTCATAGGAGTTTTCATTTCCTAGAGATCATCTGCCCCGTTTCACTCCTGGAGGCTTACAACGGAATCCTTCGGATCCTGTGTTGAGAGCAGGATGCGCGGCAAAACGTTGTGGCTGAGGGAGGATTTCCAAACGCTCATTTGACGTTGTAAAAGGAGCCCAAGTGGGCGTCAAGCTGCGATCCAGAAAGACCAGCCATCGGACCAAGACGCTTTACCTGGATATCCACGACCAGGGCAACCGTTGGCTCGAATACCTGAAGCTGTATCTGACCGGCGACCGCGACCGGGACAAGGAAACCCTCCGGCTCGCCAAGGCCATTTGTGCCAAACGCCAGCTGGAAATTGCCAATCAGGAGCACGGGCTCAACATCCCATCGAAGCAAAAGGCAGACTTCATCGAGTATTGCCGGAAGCTTGGCAAAAGCAAACGTTCGCCGAATACCCAAGTAGTTTGGAACAACGCCATTCAACAGTTCGCCAACTTCGCCGGCGAGAAAGTCCAGTTCAGTCAGATCAACAGCACATTCCTGCAGGCGTTCAAAGACTATCTGCTGAAGAATCTGAGCCCGAACTCGGCCCTTGTGTACCTGGCCCGAATCAAGACCGCGTGCCATCAGGCCGTGCGCGACGGAATTTTTCCGAAGAATCCGGCACTGGATATCTCGATCAAGAGCAAGGAAACAAGACGGGAGTATCTGACGCTTGAGGAACTGCAGAAGCTGGCGGCCACGCCCTGCAGCAACCAGGAAACCAAGCAAGCCTTTTTGTTTTCGGCGTTTAGTGGATTGCGGTATTCCGACGTGAAGGCGTTGACATGGCGCAAAGTCCGGGCTGTCAATGGCGGCTACGTTTTGGAGTTCACCCAGGCGAAGACCGGCGATGTTGAGACACTGCCGTTATCGGAACAGGCGGTATCGATTCTCAAGAATCAAGCTGCGGCTAAGCCCTCACCCCGGGTCAGCACCGAACTAGCACCTGACGCCGTGTTTAAGCTGGGAGCCCAACAAAGCATCGACAAGGCCATCCGGCAATGGGTCAAGCGCGCCGCAATAGAGAAGAAGATTTCGTTTCACTGCGCCCGGCATACCTTTGCGACTCTCGGCCTGACCCATGGGGTTGATCTTTACACCATGTCCAAGCTGTTAGGTCATCGAGACGTCGCAACAACACAAATCTACGCCAAGATCGTCGATCAAAAGAAACGAGAAGCGGTGAGCCTTCTCCCCAAACTGAGCTATGCGAAAGCGGGTGGCAAATGAGCGAGGATCTGGAACTCGATTTTGTTGGCAATCTGCAGCAGGTGATTGTGGGGTATTCCGAGTACTTCCAGAATTGGTCTGTTCGTTGGGAATGCCTTGTGGGAATCAGGGGAGGCCTTCTCGCGATTGTCGATGGCGCGGACGACAACGTCGAGGCTGCTTTGGAGAACTTCAACCGTTACCACGAACTAATTCAGCGTTCGCCCAGACGTGAGCCGTGGATGCTTGAAAAACTCATCGACCATGCCATTCAAGCTACTCGCCACATGGCAATGATCGTGGTTGATCCTACAGTTAATAGGTTGAAACGGGAAAGTGATGGCGACCTGACGGACGATTGCGTCGAAGCGCTGGATAAAACATTGCAGCAGTGGATTGAAAGGGTAAATCTGCTGAGGAGGCTCATTGCTGACCCCGAAAAGCTACCACGCACGAATCAGCGGTTTGAAAACGACGTTGATTCGATCGCAATCGAGATAAACCCAATCCAATGGAAGGGCTCGGACACGGATCTGATCGACTTGTTCGCTACCTTACGAGATAAACACTATCTCGATCACTCATCCGATTATCAGTTGACGCGCCAGCTGGTCAAGCACTTCATCGGCAAAGGCGGGAAACGTCTCAACGCCGCAAACCTTTTGAAGTTACTGCAGCAGAGGAAGGACGCGCACAAGACTCCCTTCGATTGCATTCCTGAAAACTCAAGGGCCTGATCTGGCCGCGAAAAGTTCTCCCATAAACTACCCCATAAACTACCCCATAAACGTTCTTGTTCTTCTCTGCTAGTGTTGCGCTCGTTTGCTGATGATTTCGAGAGGCTGGAGTGCAACGATGCAGAAAGACATTTTAGCAAGGTTGGATGAAATCCGGGCCGATCTAAGAGAACTCAAACAGGCGGCTACCAAACCCTACAACCTCGGTGATGCCGCTCGATACCTCGACATCACCAAAAGTCACGTCTATCAGTTGACCTGCAGAGGACTCATTGCTCATTACAAACCTGCAGGAAAACGCATCTACTTCGACAAAGCCGACTTAGACGCGTACCTCAGGCGCAATCGTGTCGCTTCATCTGAAGAGATAGAGCAAACGGCAGAATCTCGGATCCTTGCTAGCTGTGACCGACAGTCCAAACCAAAGGTCGGCAGCGATGAGTGAATATGCCCCTGACTTCATAGCACTGCTAACCCGATCGGGCCACCAGCCTAAGCACGCCAAGCGCTGGGTTTGCTACACCTGTCCGCCCGGCAAGCCCGCGGCGATGAGTGTTGACGCAGAGCACGGCGTGTTTTTTTGCCACCGCTGCGGCAGAGGGGGGAACGCCATCACGTTGCGGAGGCTTCTCTCTATTCCGCGCCCGACCTTGAGTCGTCAGGACCGAAGGGCCTACGCACACAGGAAGGAAACCTGTCAGCGTCAAACCCACGAGTTTCTGTCAAGCGTAGCTACGATTCGAGCAAAGAAGGTCGATGAGTTCCAACACGCCTATGACATCGAGCTGAAGATGCGGGATCAGGCGCGTACGAATGCCGGCGCGGTCCCGGAGGATGTGGTATTACGCGCGTTTCACGCCGCCACCGCAAAAGACCGCCTCGAAGCCGAGCTGGCCTTACTGGATGATCCAAGCAATCTGTCTGCGTTGATTCAGGGCTGGCGGGCTGGGAGGGGTGCTGCGTGAAGTTCAATCAAGCTGCGGAAAGGATTATCGAGGAGATTTCTAAACAGGATAGCGAGGCCTGGCCTGACCCCGTTCCCCTGCCTGAGGAGTTTGTCAAAGTTCCCGAACTACCGGCAGATTGGCTTCCGTCAAGCTTGAGAGCCTGGTTGGTAGATTCAGCAGAACGGATGGGAGTCCCACTTTGCTTTCCAGCAGTCGCGGCAATTGTCGGGCTGAGCGCTGCAGTAGGCCGGCGGGCTTGTATCACGCCACTTGAGCACGATGCGAGCTGGCGGGTTGTTCCGAATCTCTGGGGCGCGATCATCGGCCGTCCTGGGTTGATGAAGACGCCCGCTGCACGCCTTGGTCTTGAGCCGTTATGTCATCTTGAAAAACTCGCACAAGAACGCAACAAGGGAGAGCAGAGCCGCTACCGCTCCGACCTGGACAAATTCCGCATCAGGCGGGACGCCTGGAAACAGGTAAGCACCCGCGGAGCGCGAGCCGGAAAAGAGATTCCAGACTTCAGCGAGACCGAGCCCGAGCAACCCGCCGAAGTGCGTTTCGTGACCAACGATGGCACCGGGGCGAAGATTCACGAACTTCTGAGTCACAATCCGGGAGGGCTTCTCATTTTCCGAGATGAGCTCACCGGCTGGCTGGCGACTCTGGATCAGCCTGGCCGGGAGGGCGAGCGGGCCTTCTTTCTCGAATCTAATGACGGAAACTCCGCATTCAGCCTGGACCGAATCGGCCGCGGTTCGCTTTACGTGGATGGCCTTTGCCTGAGCATCTTTGGCGGAATCCAGCCGGCGAGACTGCAGGCTTACCTTTCTGACGGGCTGGTGGGCGGACCGAAAGATGATGGCCTGCTACAGAGGTTTCAGCTCTTAGTGTGGCCGGAAAATCCTGCAGAGGTTCGGATTGTTGACCGGCCGGCTGATGACAAAGCAAAACAGGAAGCGGTTCAGGTATTCGAGAAAATCTCATGTCTCCAAGTGCCGTTCGGAATCGAAGCGCGGTTTGACTCACAGGCGCAGGAGCTCTTCAGGGAGTGGCGCTGGGAGCTCGAACACCGGCTCGTAAAACGTGATATGCCTGAAAGCCTGGAGTCTCACCTAGCAAAGTATCGTTCGCTCATGCCGAGTCTTGCATTGTTGTTTCGATTGGCAGACTGGGCAGCGGACCAGAAGGGCGACCCGCACACTGTGAGCCTTGCCTATGCCCGGCTGGCTGCAGCGTGGTGCACCTGGCTGGAGACCCATGCGGCCAAAGTCTATTCAAGCTTGAGGCAAGGTGGACATTTAGCGACCCGGGCTTTGGCAGCCAAGATCATGAGCCAGGAAGTGGCGACGGTCTTTGCGGGACGTGACGTCTACCTAAAGGGCTGGCGCTACCTGGATTCTCGCGAGGCCGTCAGGAAGGCAGCAGAAACTTTGGCGGACCTGTCGTGGTTGAGAATCGAGTTCAACCGCGACACAGGCGGGGCACCTTCGACCCGCTACCACGTCAATCCGAAGATATGGGAAAGGACCACATGACACCCGGACAACGGTGGATGGACTGGCGACCCGAAGCGCGTATATTTGAGACACGCGGGGACCCCCTACCTACAAAACCAACACAAGGCCCTTCTGTAGGTTTTGAAGGTACCGAGCCTAGCACACCTGAAAATATACACGGTCCCTTATCACCCGGAAAACCCTCCCGCGACAATGCCACGAGACCAATCGACGAAACGTTAGCGGAAGCCCGCACCATTGCCGCACAGTTAGGGCAACTCTTCAACGAACGGTCTTATGCGCTGAGAGCTGAAGGGCTTTCACCGGCCGACGCAAGGAAGCGCGCAATGATCGAGATCCAGAACACGGCACTTTTCTCGCGATGGATCTCCTTAGGATGACCTTCGCGTTTTATGTCAGATCGCGAAACGTGAAACGGGATCGAATCTGCAAATCACTGATTTGTTGTGATGCGTCCGTCAGAAGAAAGCGAAAAAAGTGCGCACTTAAGGAAGAAAGCGAAATGAAAGCAGTCAACAAGGTCTGTCCCGCCTGTGGGTCGAGCTTCAGAGCTCGAAGGATCATTCAGAAATATTGCTCCCATTCCTGCCGTCTGGTTGCCGACCGGGACCGCAAGAGAAATCTCAGAGCCACAAATCGGGAGCATGTTCACGACTGGGGTTGCCGGCACTGTGGTCGGCAATTGCGACTCGGACGGCCAAAACAGAGCGAGACCGGATTCAGGAGTATAGCCAGTTAATGCAAGAACGCTCGACAAACTTTGTGTCCGCGGTAGGTAGGTAGTTTCGACTAGATGAGTTGCCTGGAAGGGGAGCACAGCCTGAAATGGGACGCGGCAAGTCTGAACATAACAAACAGCTAGTTGAAGCTGCCTATAACATTCTTTCCGAGATTCAGCCGGCATCGATCAGGGCAGTATGCTATCGCCTCTTCGCCGATGGCTTGGTTGACTCGATGTCTAAGAACAACACCAACCGAGTCAGCAGGCAGTTGGTTGAGGCCAGAGAACATGGACAGATCCCTTGGGATTGGGTTGTAGATGAGAGCCGAGAGCCTGAACGACAGGGTGTTTGGACGAGTCCCGCTGAGTTTGCCGAGGCAGCCAAGCATAGCTTTCGGCGTGACGCTTGGCAGCACCAAGGGAAACGGATAGAGGTGTGGTCGGAAAAAGGAACAGTTCGCGGTACCTTGGCACCAGTTCTTCAAGAATACGGCGTGACACTCCAAGTCTTTCACGGCTATGGATCGGCCACGGTCGTTAAAGGAGCGGCGATCGACAGTGTCAGTGATCCAAGACCGCTCAAAGTTTTTTACGTAGGGGATTGGGATCCATCCGGCCTGCACATGAGCGAGGTTGACCTCCAAGAACGACTGATTCGATATGGTGGGGCAGTGAATCTGATTCGTCTTGCTCTGACAGAAGAGGATATCGGGCCACAACTGAAAAGCTTCGAGGTGAACTCCAAAAGATCAGATCCACGGTGGAGATGGTACCGTCAGCTGTCAGTCAACAAGCATGGTCCGTATTGTTGGGAGCTGGATGCCCTAAGCCCTGTCGTGCTGAGGAAGAGACTAGAGAATGCCATCAAGGCTGAGATAGAGCCCGAGGCTTGGGAAAGAACGCGCCGTTGTGAGGAGGCCGAGCAGAAATCCCTCGCGGTCTTTCTAGACCACTGGCAGTCGTTTTCTATTCCGATGCCAGCCTGCGAATAGGAAGCTCAAACCGACTTCGCCGAACCCCCATCACACAGAAACATCGGCCAAGCGATGCCAATGCGTCCCTCTATGTTGCCCCTCAGAGCGAAATTGGCGGGTATTGGGGGCTATTCATATCTCCGCGCGGGAACAAAAGTCAGCATCGTCCAGGAGGAAGGGTCTCAGGAGAGAGAGTCTCAGCAAGGAGGGAGGGTTGGTTTGGCAAGCCTGACAACGGGGTTTAAGGGGGCTGTTTAGGGGGAGCTGTTGAAACTTGCTGAGAGCTGTTTGTCGCGCACCTGTGATTGGAAGAGGGGCAGCTCCTTTCACAAGCCTTCCAACACCCCCATTAGGGACCCTCTTAATTAAGAGAACACTGTTAAGGGGACCCTGTTAGCGCGCGCGCGAGGGCGCATCGCACGCGCCACACGGATTAAAAAAGGGAAATGGAAGAACCTGACACAAAGGTAGCGGTTGCCGATCCGGAGAGCCCGAACTTGAGCGATGAAGTCCGCCGATTCTGCAAACGCCTGCGTAAGCTCTTCAGCAAAGAATTTCAGACAGATCCGCGCTTCCGGGCCAAGATTATCGGCACTATCAAGGCTCGATTACCTGGCAAACCCGGAAAGCTCCGAAATCAGACTGTTACGCAAGCCATGGAACTGTACCAATCAAACTACGCCCGCGCGGGCAAAAAGGCAGACTGGCCCGCGATCAGCCGGCAGGTCATTCCTGGCTACTGCGAGCTCTCCCCCGAATCACAAGAACTTCGCCGGCTACGCCTATGCGCCGCAGTTCACTCGGGCCTTTACGACGAACGGTCAAGATCAAAGAGAATGCGCCAGAACTCTGGTATCGGAGATGAGCAACGCCTTTCCGACATCAGCACAAAAAAACGGTAGTCAATAACTGGGGCGCTTGGGCAATCTTGCCCACTATGAAGCAGCTGACCCGCGACCAGGTTGAATCTCGAAAAGCTAAAGCAGTCCGATTCGTGAGGGACGTGTTGAAAGACGAAGCCCGAGCTGAGGAAATCGAAGCCGAGAGCTTGGAAGACTACGCGGCAAGGAAACGAATGGAGATCAACCCAGCGCGGGAGAACTGCGAGAAAGAAAAATTCAGGAGGAACGCCACCATGGCACGCAAGCGAACTATCGAAGACCTGGAAGACGAAATCGAGTCTCTCAGAACGGAGAACGATGAACTCCACGAGACGGTTCAAGACCTGGAAGACCGGCTGTCTGAAATCGTCGACGTAGCGGAAGGCGAGGAGGAAGAGGAAGAATCGGAGGGGGAATGAGGCGGGCTTCCGGGTCATCCCGGAGGCCCGTCAACGCAATCAGTTGCCAACGGATCGCCTATACACGTTGCAGGCGAGAGCTTCACTGAAGGGTGGAACACATCATGTTTCATTCCAATAATCCCCGTCTGGGCCAGACTACGGCAGAGTGCTCGTGGAATCCCGTAACCTGGCCCGACTGCCTGAACCTCTTCCGCAATGCCCGAACGGAGCTCGAGATTTCTCAGAAGCAAGTGATCGACTTCGCGCGAGCAACTCAAGAGATCCTAGCGGATGCCGCGGCCATGCCCTACACCGAGGAGAAACCCCGGATCATGGAATCCCTAGGTGCCTCGGCTACTGCTGCCCGTCAGTTGCTGACCGAACACACCGCCCTGGTAAACGCCTTCAATGCTGAAGTTCAAAAACTCAGCTCCATTCCCGGATTCAGCACGATCTTTCTGAACGGACTGCCGGCTAATTCATCGGGCATGAGCGGCCTAGGTGTGGCGTGGGGCGTGGCCGCGCCTTACATTTCAACTTTGGTCAAGTTGATTGCCGACACGATCATCTTTTCGTACCTTCTCAAGGTCCTCGGGCAAATCGCGCAGGCCTTCAAGTCCAACTACGACCGGGCCGCCGGAGAAGCCAAAGCTCGGGCCGAATACTACCTGGCCTACAAAGAAGCCATGGCGAAGGGGGGCACGCCGCCGCCGGCCCCGACCAGTG
Source organism: Acidobacteriota bacterium (assembly GCA_040753175.1). Taxonomy (GTDB): domain Bacteria; phylum Acidobacteriota; class Terriglobia; order Versatilivoradales; family Versatilivoraceae; genus JBFMEW01. Next base: position 306,722 of record JBFMEW010000005.1, read on the forward strand.
GGGGGCCGGATTGGCTCTCAGGCTTGGGACTGAGCACCACGAGTTTGCTTGTTTTTGGACTGGCAGCCTTGTTCTTAATCGGAATTGCCAAACGGTGAAAGGGAATGCATCGATACCGGCCTGACGCCTGTAGACCCTCGCGCTGGAGGAAACGCGCGGAAGACATCACCGACCGACGCCAGAGGCAGCGGGCGAACGAGTGCCGGCCCCCAGGGCGACACTGTTATTGGTGCGGGACCACTAAGAGACTCATGGTGGCCCACATCGATGGCAACGAAAGCAACACCGAGCCCGAGAACTTAGGGCTGACTTGTCGCAGCTGTAATGCCCGGACTGCTTATGTTCTCAGGCACGCCAGACTTGGAAGAAAGACACGTCAATACAATCCTGCACGGGGAGCCCAGACTCTACGACAATGGATGGCCGCTGTCATGAGCATGAAGGGCAAATCTTCACAAATGCCCGTCAAACGGGCTGTGGACGTGATCCACGCTACGCCGGCAGAGGACCGCTCGAGGTTCGCCCGAGAAATCTGGAGGCTGCGGAGAGCCCGCGGCACCGGAGGGAGAGCTAGCTGGGACTATGACGACGAAGTACCGTTCTAAAATCAGTTGCTCCTTGAGGCCGTCAAAAGTTTTTGGCGCCTCCGGTAGCGGGTCGGTCCGCCATCCTGGCCCGCTGCCGTTTTTTCAGTACCCTCTAGATACACCCTCCTGGATGCTCCGGACCCAGGCTGGCAGGCGGAACCTGACGGACGATCAGAGGGGCGATTGTCGCCGGCGAAATCGTCATTCTTAATTAGGAACAAAAAAACTCTGTTAAAACGTTGTCTTTTCATGAAATCATTTGACGCGAAAGCCGGAGTTTACTTTCCTATCAATCGATCCCAAGTGGCCAGCGACCCACAAATACGCCAACTCTTACTGCAGTCACTGAGGTCCACACATGACTGGAACGATGATACCTTGATCATAGAAGAGCTTGGCCTCTGCCAAGGCGAAGTGCGACTCGATGTTGCGGTCATCAGTGGTGCGATCCACGGCTACGAAATAAAGAGTGATGGAGATACCCTTAGGAGGCTTCCAGCACAACGAGAGATTTACAATCGAGTTTTGGACTTTGTAACGGTGATTGCAGGGAAGCGTCATCTTTCCAAAGTGCAAAAACTGATTCCCGATTGGTGGGGGTTGTGCCAAGTGCAAGCTACGGACAACTTGAAACTTGAAGACATTCGTCCTGGTAAGCAGAACTCTGCGGTTGACCCTTCAACTCTTGTTCAGCTTCTCTGGAAAGACGAGGTACTCGGAGTGCTAAAGGAACTTGGTCTCGACCGAGGAGCGTCAAGCAAGTCTCGCACTGTTCTTTGGGAAAGGCTAGTACGAAACATACGCGTAGAGGAATTGAAGATTATCGTTAGGACAAAGCTCAAACAGCGCGTTCATTGGAGATCTGCTCCGCAACGAGGGTCAGATGGTGGGAAGTATCCACGGTAACCCAAGTTTGAAGATTTCCAGGTCCGCACGCTTGGACGGCACAGTCAGCCACGTAGGAATCTCCCCAGCTGAATCCACGACCGCGATAACCCCTTTCGGCAACGAGCAAACCCGCCAAAGTATGGTATTGGGCATATTTGTATCTCTTGAGACTGCGCCCTTTAATGATTAACCATTGGTCTTCAAGCGTGTAGCGGATCTTGGCACTAGGAGAAATCGCTCTCGGGTCTTGGTCAACGAAATCGGGATGCACGACTCCGTAATCGCCGAAAGTTGGAACTCGAGCGATGCCGTTTGACTGGCCTATTACTGATCGCCACAACTTCAATTCGAGTCTGTCAACTGGCGTTTTCCCTCCGGACTGCACTTCTGACATCGTTTCGGGCAAGCCAGAGGAAGCAAGTGTCAGGCTTTGCCACTGGGACACCTCCGATAACTGATTGATGGTGCAGATGGCAAGTTTCGCAAGTGATCGTATGTTCTTTTGCCCAATTGCTCCGAAGTCAAGGAGCAGATGCGCACTTCTGCGATTGACGGCGATACTTCGAAGTAATTCGTCAAGCTCGGCATTGAGTTTCTGCGGACTTCCTATGTCCTCTTCTCGAACCCTGATCATGGCTCCCAACCGATCTCTGGCCAAGACTGACGCAAGTGCGTCGTTATAGCGCAAATCTCTATCGAGCCCGGTTGTGGGGATGGCCTGAATGGAATGCTCCCGTAATAGGTTAAAAAAATAAGTCAACGGATGATCACCCATTGAAGTTCTATCTAGCAACTCAAACTCGGAGAGATCGACGAAGACCCGTCTCATGTTTCCCCAGCTGCGAAGGATGTTTTTGGCGACTGATTCCAGATGTTTTTCCAATGTATGTTTTGGCTCCTTTTGAGGATACACCAACGTAACTCGAGGTATATCGATCAGCGGCGTAAGGGTATTCTTTGTCTTATCTGAAAGAACATGGAGCGCGCCAAGCTCACCTCTCTTCCCTTTGAGGATCGGCACGTAATGTTTAGCACCAAACATGGGAGAGAGCCGGTCTAATTTCAACGAGAAAATAACTTACGAACTTTGCCATGCCCAACCAGCTGGCTCAGTATTTGATAGTTGTTGGTTTCTTTGCGGATCCTACCTGCAATTATTGCTGGGTGGATCCTCAACTGTTGGGAAAGCTCCTCAACCGCTCTGGGCGTCCTCTCTCTAAAAGCATCACTGCGCCGCCAGATTGACCTGGGTATCAGAGCATCGCGAGCAAACTTGTCAGCTTCTCGCTCGATTGGGTCGATCTCTTGATCGATGTCCAGATCATCGACAAACGATTCTTCAGAAGTCTCGAGGTGCAGTGCCACATGTGCAAGCTCGTGAAACAAAGTAAACCAGAAATTGTCGATCCGATCGTATCTCAGCGTAAGGGCGATCACGGGATTACCTGCTTCAGATAGCATTGCCGCTCCATCCACACTGATCTTAGAAAGGGGAGGCTCAATCACTAACACAATGCCAACCCTGGCCAGAACCTTCTTCGCTTTGAGCGGGCCATCTTCCGCCATGCTCGAATGCGCTAGCTCCTTCAGCAAATCCGTAGTGACACTCCCTGAATTGTACTCAGGAACCGCTTCTTCACGTGCTTTGATCAATACCCCAACCGTCCACGCCAAGAGCACGTCTGTGTCGATCAAGAGCCCAGACCGTTGATGGATCTTTCTACGAAAGAGAGCTGGAACGAATTTCCTACCCTCAAACGAAGCAAAGAAAGCTTGAAGCAGTTCTGCTGGGCGCTGCCTAATCTCTTGCGGCGTGGCAGGCACCCAGCCTCGCTCCACCATTTCGCCCAGCGGAAACTTCTTCCAATTTGGGAATTCTGATTCTGACTTTGAAGTTTCTTGTAGCAGGACTCTCGCCGGAATACCCAAACCAGAATGAAGAGCTCGAATCATTCGAAGCGTCAATGGGCGTGATCGGGAAAGAACTTCTGAAACCTTGCTTTTGCTCCCGATGTACGGAATGAGATCGCGTTGGCGCAAGCCCTGCTCGTCCATTCGGAAGAGAATCGCTTCAATTGGATCAGGTGTTTCAATCGGAAACTGTTTCTTCTCATACGTCTCGAGTAGAACTGCAATAACCTCGAGCCTATTGCCGTCTGGTGTAGCTGGATCGGGATCAAGAGCGATCAGTCGTTCCGCTTCGGCGCGGTACTTTTCATACTGACTTCTCGAAGTAATGACCTGTAGTTCCATGTCCATACTCCTCAACCGCAGCGCTTCGTATATTCAGCATGAGTCTCAATGTGCTTGACCACTACGGTTCCTGTCTTGAACGCTACCTGGACCTCCAAACGATACGAGTTTCCTTTAACATTTATGATCACCCTGTTCTCAGGCAAGAAACTGGCAGAGCTATAACGCCTCTTAATGTCTTGTGGGGTCCGCCAATTTGCGTCTTCAACTTCTGCTATCCAACTCGAAATCCAGTTCCTCGCGTCGGCATGAGCCTGCCCAAACTGATAGAGCTTATCGCGGCCTAAGATGATCATGATCAGCCTTGGTCACCGGAGCAGATCTCTAACCTTTTCACGTCGGGTACAGTTAGGATGTTCCCATATTGGGAACAACTAGTCAAGACTGTTGCATGAGGATCTTTGACGAGGTATGATCCAAAAATCTTTTTGGGAGCAGTCGGATTGACCTATCAGGCAGGTTGCCAGAAGCGTTGCAAGTACGTTGTAAAGGCGTAGGATTCTGGTACTTAACATCTTTATTAAGTTGATTTAAGCTCAAGCGGGAGTAATTCAGCGGTAGAATGCCAGCTTCCCAAGCTGGACGTCGCGGGTTCGATCCCCGTCTCCCGCTCCATGTTTTCAATCACTTACGGCCAGCCTGAAAACAGCGCACTCCATTTGTACTCCATTTACTGAGAAACTAACGCCGCCTCCAGTTCATTCACTGCTTCCACCTTCAATTCCATAGGTGCCTGGGTGTACACGTTTTGATTGACGTCCAACGTGTGGCCCAGTTGGTCTGCTACAACTTTGGGGTCCCGCTTCAGATAGTTCATCAGGGAGGAGTGGGTCCGTCGCATTACCTGAAAGTTTACCCACTCTAGCCCGGCTTCGTTGAATCTTGGCGCGATATGACGCCGCCAGCAGTTGTCCTTGGCCACAGCCGTTCGCATCGTTTCAGAAGGGAACACCCAGGCCTGGGGTCGGGTGTCCACCGAGACTCGCCTCCAGGCTTCGATCTCTGCCAATAGACCTTGGGAAAGAGCGACCTCCCGCACTGATTTGGATGTCTTAGGTGTGTCCAAGTGGCCTTTGTAAATACCTTGCCGAATTTCCGCATAGTCACCCTGCAACCGGCCCCACGTCAAGGCGAAAATCTCGCCTGGCCGCATCCCCGATAAAATCGCGATTTTGACGATCAGCCTTTCCCGCTGGTCCAGAACTGAAAAGGCTTTTCTGACCTCATTGAACGTCATCACCTTCCCAGCCGGTTGCTTCAATCGTTTTGGAACGAACAGCAGAGACGCCGGATTCCTCGATACGACTCCTTCGCTGACTGCCATGTTGAAAATCTGCTTCAAGTCCCAGCGCAGGTGAGCGACTACACTGAACGAAAGTCCCTGGGCCGCCTTTCCGTCAAGAAAGTTCTGCAGTTGATCCCGGTTGATACTGCCCAAGTCACGCCCAGCGAAGTGGGGATAGAGGTGGTTCCTGAAACGATCTTCGTTGGTCATACGGGTCGAGCGCTTCCACTTCCGACGATAGAACGGCAGAAAAATCTGGTGAACGAACTCCTGAAACTCGGAAACAGTTGAAACTGGACTGCGGTTGTTGACGGCCAACACGATAGCTGCCAGTTCCGAACGGGCTCGGGATTTGGTCATCTTGGATACTGGTCCCAGGACCCGGTTCTTTCGATGACCGTTGTCCCACCATTGAGCCACCCAATTCTCTCGGTGAATCTTCAGGCTTCCTTTCTGGTACCCTCTACGCATGCATCTCCTCCTCGATCATGCGTTCGATAGCACCGGCTTTTGGCGACCGCATCATAGCATCGAGATTGCCCTGCTCGTTGCTCCTTTTCCAGTCTTCCAGAGAATCTCGCATCACCAGCTTCTTCCTTCCCATGCGAATGGCTGGCAGGATTGAGACGTTCTTCACGAGGCCATTGATGACGTTGTGAACGTGGGCGACGGAGCAACGAAGTTCGAGAGCCACTTCTCTGACGGTGAGCACTTCTCGCAGAATAGCCACGATGATCTTGCCTCCAAGAGGTTAGTGTCAGGATTCAAATCGGCCGAACGGGAGGGCGGCCGGAGCTGATCGGATCGACCCCACACCTTGTGAGGAGAATTTGAAGCCGGAAGACCCTGAAAGAACGGCTTCATCAGCGCAGGCGCCAAACTCTCCCTGTGGCTTGGCATCGCCATGGGCCTTTACCTATAGAGAAGGTTTGAACCGGGAAAATCTTAAGAAAAAGTATCCACCCCGGGTCGGCGACAGGAAACAACCGCGCCAGAGGCAGATTTGCGGTGTCGATAAAACCGGCCTCGAAGTGCACATTGAAAATTAGCCTCTATTGAGAGCCTTTGAGGCAGGCGACCGAAACCAACGCGTTTGGATTTCGAGTTGAGCAATTGCTCCGTGGTTCACGAGGGTTCGTGCGGCATGATGCGTTTTCTAGTTGCGTCAGTGCTGGCAAGGTCTTAGGATTGAGCCTCGTTGTGGTCATCTCCTTAAAACAAACGGATTCTTTGGGCTGGTCAACTCCCAGCTGGTCAGGAGATCAATCATGGAATGCTCCCGGCCTTCCGAGAAGCCGGTCTCTGCCCGCGCAGGCAAGCGGAATTCGGAGTCAGAGTCGGCACTCAAGGAATTCGAGCGGGCTTTAGGTCCCTTGCTGCAACGGATGCAGGAGTGCCGGAACAATCACCGGCAGCAACTTCAAAGGCTCCGAAACGTGGCCAAGGCAGGGCGGTGAAGAGTTGCCCAGCTGCTAAGGCTGCCCAATCGGTGCGAAGTAAGATGAACGAGGCCGTCGCCGAGGTAAAGCACTTGAACCTAGAGAACGTCAGGTGACGCTCCTCAGACCAAATTTGAATTGGATAACGTCCAACCTTTGTCCTGCCCAGTCCTGCCTGGGATCGTCCAGGTTCTTGCACCCTTTGATCCTTTGATGGGATTCCCCCTAAAAATATTTTCTTAAGATTTCCCCACTTCAAAGCCTCTATATGAGTAGAGGGGCAATGTTGTAGCACGTCGGCCATGCGGTGTGCGCGGCTGCCTCAATATCTCAACAAGGAGACCTTACCCACGTGCTATCCCATCCAGTGCGGCTTCTCAAGCAATGCTCAGAAGTGCTTTTCTTCTCGTTGTGTTTGATCGTCCCAGCTCTCGCCCAGGGGAACACCGCTGACCTTCAAGGCATTATCACCGACCCGTCGGGCGGGGTAATTTCTGGCGCCCAGGTCCGACTGGAGAACCGAACGGTTGGCTTGGCCCGCGAAGCCGGCAGTCGAGACACCGGCGAATTCAGCTTCCTATCCCTCCCTCCGGCTCGATACACGCTCCGAGTCGAAGCCAGGGGGTTCCGCCCTGCGGTTCTATCTGATCTGGTACTGACAGTCGGCCAAAAGGTCTACCTCCCCGTCCAGCTCGACATCAACCCACTGACTGAAGCGCTGAACATCCTGGTCTCAAAAGCTCAGATCGAAACCACTCGGTCCTCACTGGCCACCACGATCGATCAAAGAGCCATCGAGGACCTGCCCATCAACGGCCGCAGCTACATTCAATTTACCCTACTCGATTCGGCCACTACCCGCGACAACCAGCCGATCCTGGCGCCGGCACCGACCAGCGGTCTCAACATCAATGGGCAACGAGCGCGCGCAAACTTTGTGAGCATTGATGGAGTGGACGCCACTGACGCCTCGGTGAACGGGGTGCGTGCCACTCTCTCGCAGGAAGCCATTCAGGAGTTCCAGATCCTTAAGAGTGGTTACGCCCCGGAATACGGGCGAGCCTCGAGTGCCGTCATCAACATCGTTTCGAAGCAAGGCACCAATCAGTGGCACGGAAACCTCTTCGGATTTCTGCGTAGCCACAAGGTATCGGCGACCAATCCATTTGCAGGTGAGCCGGACCCTGGAGACACCCGGACACAAGCCGGCGCCACACTTGGGGGGCCGATCCGTAAAGACAAGACCTTCGCGTTTCTCTCCTTCGAAACCACACAAGGCAACGCGATCAGCTTTTCCGAGATCGGACGTGACAACTTTGGATTGAAGGAGAGAGGCTTCTTTATGGGCGGCCTGGAGGCCACCAAGCTGTTGCTCACTCCTTCCCAGGAGCAATACTTTCGAATGGCTGACCCATCCTTGGGGGTGCCCTATGCTCTTCTAGCCACTGCTGGAGCGACCGCAGCGCTGAAAGGCAACACTCCAGGCGGCCCGACAACCTTCGGTTTGGTCCCGAACCCACTGCCTGCTTCTTTTCGGGGATTGGCAACTGAAACTGGGAACTACAAAGCGACCGAAGAAACCTATTTCTCCTCCGCTCGGTTTGACCACCAGTTCTCGACCGATCACAACTTCTTTGCCCGGATCAGCCTCAGTCCTTCAGACCTGACCGGCCTGCAGAGCAACAGCCAGAACCAGGTCACAGCCCTGAACGCCTTCTCCCGGACATCCAACAGCTCAACTCGGGATTTGGCGATTGCAGCGCAGCTCACCAGCCAGCTCAGCCCGAGCTGGCTCAGTGAGTTTCGTTTCCAGTTTGCTCGGCGAGGAGCGGCTCTGACTCCCAGCTCCACTCGGGTAGCTGTTGAAATCCCAGGCGTAGCCTCCATTGGTCAGCAGCAGTTTGCTCCGCTCGATAGAACCGAGAAACGGTGGCAAGTAGCCGATAACGTCACCCATGTTCGCCGTTCCCACACTGTGAAAGTGGGGATCGATTTCAATGTGCTCCCACTCAAAGCGATCTTCCCGATCAACCAGTCCGGCATCTACTATTTCTCTTCGATCTTGCCTGTGGACGACCCTATTCTCTCCACGCTTGTCGGACCATCGTTGACATCCGCCTGGAAGGCCACAGGTGCCCCTCACTTTTCAGCCGTTCAAGCTTACGGCTTTGGCTTGCCTGACTCGTTTGTCCAGCAGTTCGGTGGTTTGGACAACGCCACGGCGCGATTCAGGAACACCACGCTGGGAGCCTTTGTACAGGACTCCTGGAAACTCACAAGCCGTCTCACACTGAATTATGGCGTCCGCTACGACGTGGAATTCACTCCTCGGTTTCCGGCAGGCACTGAGCTCTCTCAAGTTGGACAGGATCTGCTCGGCGTGACTCAGGGGATTCCTCGCGACACTAACAACTGGGCACCGCGGGCTGGTTTTGCCTGGAACCCCACGGGAGATGCTAAAACCGTGATTCGGGGATCTTACGGACTGTTCTATGGTCATCCGCTCCTGGCGATTGCATTCCTTTCGCACGTGGTGGATGGAACCCGGTCGCCCTACCTGATCGCTCCTCACGCCATCGGAGCCGACGATCTCTTTCAAGGCCAAGCGTTCACGGGACCGTTGGGCCATGCAGTAGCCAACCCGGCTCTCGGGTACGACGGCTCGGCCCAACGCTACAATTCGCTTTCTCCGATCTTTTCAAACCAAGACACGGCGTTGGCCCTCAGTCCCTTGCTGGCTCAGACGCTTCCCGTTGCCGAAAACTTTCGCTATGACTCGGCATTGCAGGCTGCCTTTGGGATCGAACGGCAGTTGGCCGATCATCTCACGCTGGCTCTAGACTACAACTACGCCCACGGGGCCCACCTCTTACGCCCACGCAACATCAACCAAGGCAACTACGCGCTCACTCTGGACTATCAGCGCGCGTTGGCAGTTTGCGGGAGCCTGCCGGGTGTGTCAGCCGCTGGATGTGCCAATCCGATTTATAGAGGCGTGGGAGGCCCCTTGGCAGGGCTGTGGGATGCTTTGGGCGGAAGTTCCGCCACGTCTCTCGCGCCGTTGGGCCAACTAATGTTTAACCAGTTTCGAGCCACGGGTCCTAACTACACCTGGGCGGCTACGGTTTCTCAAGGGGCCCTCTCCAAACCGATGATGGACTCGCTGGTCAAAACATTTGGGCTTCCTCATGCCGCAGGCGACGCTGTGGTCCCCTTCTTCAACGTGAAGCAGTACGAATCATCGGGGTCTTCGGTGTACCACGCAATGACGACGACCCTGAACAAAAGGTTCTCGCGACACTATCAGATCCTGGGATCCTGGACCTGGTCCCACGCTATCGACGACTCGACGGACCTGCAGTCTCTGCAGGAGCCTCAGGACAACACCAACACGAGGTTGGATCGTGGCAACTCCAACTTCGACCAACGGCACCGGCTGGTGGTGAGCAGCATTTTCGATACTCCATCCAGGTTTATTAGTTCCGTTCCGGCAGTTCGCTCTCTCTTTCAGGATTGGACGATTGCCCCAGTGATCGAAGTCTCCTCAGGTCGGCCATTCAACCTCCTGACCTTTCGAGACAGTACGCTCGTCAACAGCTCGGAAACCGCCAGGCCAACCGTCGTGCCCCTGGGGAGCCTCGGAAGCTACCCGTCTCCCGACGGCACCGTCGGTTTGGTTCAGCCCCCGCTAGGTTCGGTCGGAAATCTGGGACGAAACGTTTATAGAACGCCTCAATTTGCATCGGTGGATTTGCGCCTGACGCGCCACGTCTCCATTGGTGAAGGCAGGACAATTGACTTCGCCATGGATGCCTTCAATCTGTTCAACCATGTCAACGTGCGTGAGGTCGATAATTCCTTCACGCAAAGAGGGCGACCGGTAGCTGCGTTTGCCCCCCGGCAGATTCAGTTCAGCGTGAAGGTTTACTTTTGAAACCAGTCACGGATTGGGCTCAGCGTGGGGAGTTCAAGGGCGGCTTTGTCAGCAAGGATTCCTCACTCAACATAACCTGCAGGGCGCTGCCTAGACGGCGCACTGCACGTCGGGATGAGAGTGAGACCTGGGCCCACAGAATCGGGGAACCGATGCACACGCGAAGCGCTTTGAAAGAGTTCAGGTCACCCTGCTCGTCCAAGGCCAGATTGAAATCAGGCATCTTGCGGTCCAAGGCATCGGAAACGGTTCGAATAACCAGCACGGGGAGACCAGCTTGAGTCGCCTCAGCGATAATCTCGTAGCTTTCCATATCCACAACCTGGGCTCCGGATTTTGCCAGTTCCAGCTTCTGTTGTTGGTTGGTGGCCACTCGCCTCGATGTGATTCCAACAGCCGGCCGGGAAACGATCCCACGGGCGTTGAGCAGGGTGGAGACCCTTTTGGCAAGAGGCTGCGTGGTAGGGAGCTGCGACTTGTCGTTTTGGGTCGAAAGGCAAGCGGAATACACGATGACTTCACCTTCAGGGATAGCCGGGGTCAGACTTCCACAGACGCCGATGATCAGGACAGCATCGGGACGCCGCGTTTCGAAACCGTGAGGCGGTGCGACCCCATTCAGTGCAGAGCTGGCACTAGCTTTGGCGGCTCGAGGGCCAATACCGGTCAAAAACAGCGCCACATCATTTTTGGCAATGCGCCCAAGGTCCAGCTGGGACCTGTCATCTTTATACCGAGCCATCATCCGCTGGACCGGTCGCGCCTCAGACTCCGAGGCGGCGAAGACATAGATGAGGCTCATCGGATTGCCCTCGATCTTGAGGCGTGGAGTCAGAAGGTTCCACGGTTCTGTCAAGTACAGTAGGCTCAGGATGGCCAGAGCCACGGCGACAGATAGAAGTTTGTGCCCGTAGATATGGCGTGTCAGGGCCTGGCTCATGCGCTCTGCTCTTCGGTCATGCGTGGTCATGATACACCGACCGCGAAGATTGCTTTGCAACGAAACGCCAGGGTTTTGCGGAAAGGGTTTCGTTTCGCAAGTGGGAATGTCAGGTTCATGGGGTCTCCCGTTCAGGCTGGGAAGAGCTGTGCTGCTATTCTGCGCGGCCTGTACATTGACTTGACAATGTTCGATTCAACAACCACAGAGGGTGGCTTCGTTTGACCTCATACGCAAGAACGTTGATCCTCACAGCTCTGATTAACTTCGGACTCGGCGCATCCGCAGCGATTTTCTCCACGCAGATCGAGGACCCCCTCCGGCTGCTGGAAGAAGCCGACCGACTGGCCTGGATCGAGAACCGGGACAAAGCGGGTCCGCTCTATGAAAGGGCAGAACGGCTCTTCGCCCAAGCAGGAAACGAGCGGAACACTTTGGCGGCACGGATTGGAAAGATCCAAGCCGGCTATCAGAGCCAATATCTTCCGGACCTTGCGGAACGGCTGGCTGAAGAGCTCGAGGGTCCGATCCTCCGAGACGATGCTCAGCTGAGATTACGTTGGCTGGTAACCAGGGCGGAAGTGGCCATGGAAATCGACCCGCCGGCAGCTCAGCAAGTCTGGGAGGAGGTTCGAAAGACGGCCGCCGAGCTGGGCCACCAGGCCTGGGAGGCCAGAGCCCAGGGGAGGCTGGGCTACATTGCCTTCTTTCAGGGTGATATCTACAAGACGCAGGAACTCATGAGAGAAGCGCTCTACGCAGCCCAATCCCTGGGAGATGTGGGTGCCCAAATCTGGTATCTGACCTCGATTGGAGGGGGACTCGGTGAGCTAGAGCTTCATGACCAGTCTTTGAAGTTCGTGGATGAGGCCTTTCGATTGGCTGAAGCGCATCCCGATGCCGGTTTTCCCTATCGGGCACTGGCCGTGAAAGCCCGCTCGTTGGGAGAGCTGAAGCATCGCAGTGAGGCGCGAAAACTGTTGGACAAAGGGTTGAAGGAACTACATGCGCTCAACCGACGACTGGATGAATCTTGGTGCTTGACCTTATCGGGCCGGCTCTCAGCTTCGGAGGGTAACCTGCGCTTTGCCATCGCTCAGCTGGAGGCCGCCAGGAAGCTATGCGAAGAGGGTGGATTTCATCACACGCTGGCCTGGAGTATGTTTGAACTGGCCAGGGTGTATCGGGATCAAGGCGATCTCCAGAAGGCCGAGGAGCGAGCCAGGCTGGCTCTGACGGCCATGCGAAAGGTACAGGACAAGTATCACCTGCCTCAACACTTGGCCTTGCTGGCGGAATTGGCAGCGCGAAGGGGCCGCTTTCGGGAGGCCGACCAACTTCTGGAACAAGCCGGGGACGTTACCGAAGCCATGCTGGCCAATGTGCCCAGCACTTTTGGCAAGACCTCGCTCATTGGAACCATGAGCGCGATCTACGTTGGGCACTTTGTGCTGGCCGTCGAATATCTGAAGGACAAGCGCAGGGCCTTCGAGATTCTGGAACGTGCACGGGGACGTGCGGCGGCCGACATTATTCGTAGTCATCCCTTCAGGTCCCGCACGTCGGATGAACGGACGAAGACCCTTGAGAAGGAGATCAGTCAACTGCAGACACGGCTGCAGTTCGGAGACCTGAGCAACCGCCAGGTGCGGGACCAATTGCTCGACCAGCTCTGGCGCAGCAAAGAGCAGTTGAATTCCATCCCGGAGCCCAGAACTCCGTTTCAGGAATCCACTATTCACGGCCGACCTGTTTCAGTGTCGGAACTTCAGAAAACATTGCGGCCCGATGAAGCCCTGCTCGAATACGTTTTGAGCGAGCCGGCCTCCTACTGCATTGTGGTAACACCAGAGGCTTTCGACATGGTGATCCTGGCAGGTCGGCGAAGGATAGAGGCTTTGATCGACACTTACTTGTCCCATGTCCGGTCCCTGACACCAGGCAGGGAGCTGAGCCAGCAGCTCTATCGTTTGCTGCTGCGTGCCCCACTTGCCGGGCGGAGGAAGATCAAACGTCTAACCATCGTTCCGGACGGAAAGCTGCACCTGTTGCCCTTCGATTCGCTCATTGACTCCGGGGGTCAATATGCCTTGGAGAATCACACCTTTTCCGTGGTTCCTTCGGCGACTGTTTATCATCTGCTCAACGGTTCCGTCGACAAGGCACGGTGCCGTTTGCCGTTCCTCGGGGTTGGTGGAGTCCCTTACGGTGAGCAGAACGCCGGCACGGCTAATCCAGTCAGCGCTTCCATCCTGCTGCGAGGAATCTCTGACCTGGACTTCAGCCGGCTCCCGCCTCTGCCCGGCTCTCAGGAAGAGATCACAGCGGTTTCTCGAATTGTTGGCGATGGAAGCGTTTCGTTGGTCGGCTCCAATGCGAGTAAAGCAACGTTTTTGTCTCAGGACTTGTCTGGCTTTGCGGTTCTGCACTTCGCGGTGCACGCGGTTTCGGACGCCACCTTCCCAGACCGCTCCTCGTTAGTCCTGTGGCGGGATCCCAACTCGGAACTGGACGGCTTGCTCCAGGAGCGGGATATCCGATACCTCGATTTGGGAGCAGACTTGGTGGTCTTGTCGGCTTGCGACACCAGTGTGGGCCGGTTGCAGGGACAGGAAGGCATGATCAGTCTGGTGCGGGCCTTCTTTTATGCTGGTGCCCGAACGGTAGTGGCCAGTCTTTGGGAGGCGAGTGATGCCGCGACCAAGGAACTGATGAGCAACTTCTATCGTCACTTGATGGCCGGCCAAGAGAAGGCCGTTGCTCTCCGGAAAGCCAAGCTCGATCTGATGCAGAAATTCGGCTCAGACGCGCCGGTATTTCACTGGGCTGGGGCAGTGGCTTACGGGGAGGGGAACTCCCCCGTTCGCTTGCCTGCGCAGGTGCGCGCTCAAGAACGACGGTTGCTGCTGAGAGAGACTCCGACAAGGAAGTAGATCCAGTTCTCATGGCGGGTTCGTCAACCAATCCTCCCTTCTGGATGCCGGCATCCGACCGAAAGGGAAGGCCTATTCCTCCGGATCTGATGGAGGTCGCTCGGCTAATCTGGCCTCGCGTGGCTTACCTGGTGGAGCGCGAGTTGAAGGATGGTAGCCGCGCTGCCGAAGTGCTGGAGAAGGCGGTTTCCATCGTTTCCAGCGTAATGTACCGAAAAGGTCCACAGGAGCGGATTCTGAATCCGGAATCCTATCTCTACTGGGTGGCTGCGCGGATCCTTTACCGAGTGATCGAGCGGGAAAAGATGATTCAATTCATGGATGATCTCGAACCGGTGGCTTCGCCTAAGCTGGGGTTCTACCGAGATCGCCTTTCCAAGACCGAGCAAAAGCTTTTCATGAAGCAAGCCATGCGGTACATGGATTCACGCACACGCAGCTTGTTCCTGCTTCGGGTAAAAGGCTATTCCTGGGCTGAGATTGGGGAGTTTATGGGCATCACCGCAAACCATGCCACCGTCCTCTTCAGTTCTGGCATTGAGCGGGCGCGCCGGCGAATCTTGCGCCAGAGTGCGGCCAAAGCCAAGCCGGCCGCGGGTAGAGCGAGGTAGTATCGATGTCTCAGCGGAAATTGATACGACTACTTTCCAGGCAGGAGGAAAAGGGACTCCTCACCGCCGGAGCAGAATTGTTGCAGACGGACTTCCCGAATCCACAGCGACTGGGATGCCCAGGGCCCGATGCTCTGAGGACGCTTGCAATCCACAGCAAGGGCGTCGCGCTTTCCGAGAGGACTCGTCTGGTAGATCACCTTACCTGCTGTTCGCCGTGCTTCAACGAGTTCAGTGCTCTAGTGGATCAGGCGCGACATCGCCGGAGAATGGCTTTATTAGGGGTCTGTGCCCTCCTGTTGCTGACGGTTGGATTGGCAATCTGGTTCGCCGCCGCCCAATGGGGCTGGAGGCCGTTCCAGCCAATCACCCGTAAACCTCCGGCACCGGAACGACCGGAACCACCACACCGGGTACCGGAGGAACAGAAAACGCAGCAGACCAGCCCGCAGGAGCCAAGTCCCGACGTCGCCGTTCGGAAGCCCGAGCCGGGAGTTTATCGGGACGTGATTCTGGATGTGAGAGACCAGGCGGTTAGGAGAGGCGAGACACCTCGTCCAAAGAAACTTCCGGAGATTCCGCGAGGACGGCTCAACCTCTCGATCTACTTGCCCTTCGCCAG